>NZ_JBQAFE010000008.1:0-224385 GCF_051915685.1 Bacillus cereus group sp. MYBK5-2 | reverse complement strand
GTATTAGGCACGCCGCCAGCGTTCATCCTGAGCCAGGATCAAACTCTCCAATAAAGTTAGTTTGTCTAGCATCTAAAATAAAAATTGACGTTTCACGTTGTTTGTTTCGTTCAGTTTTCAAAGAACTTGTCCGCCGCTTCAGAAGCGGCTTCATCATATTAACATCTTCATTTTTCGATGTCAACTAAGTTTTAAAATTTCTTTTTTGTCGTTTTCTGCGTTTCCGCATCAGCGACGTTTATTAATATACCATCACACTTTTTAAATAACAAGTGTTTTTTATAAAAAATACAAAAAAAATTATCTATCCTACTTTCTTCTATAGAAATAACTATTATCCTCTCTACTAAAAATAGTTATTCTGATTGCATAATACTACACTTCATTCAACCAAATTGCATTTCACAATACCTTCCCAGATTTTCATTCTCTTCTATATTAAAGTTTATAATAATTATCCTTCTATAGAATAACGATATAACTTAGCATTAAGAAAAAATTCCATCTACATTAAACAACCACTCACGCGCATTAATCCTTCCTTCTCATTCAAAAATTTAAATCCCTACAAATAACAACATTCCAACACAAATATGAACTTAAAATTATTGTTAGAATTTTTTTACATTTAATTAATGAAAAATATCCATTTTTTGTTATATAGTAAGAAAGGACGTACTCAACTACAAATAAACCAATGGAGGAATTATTTTATGGATAGGTTAACAAAGTTTTCATTAAAAAACCGAGCTGCCATTATCATCATGATTTTTCTCATTTCCATACTCGGTTTGTATTCCGGCTCTAAATTACCTATGGAATTTTTACCAAGTATCGACAATCCAGCAATCACCGTCACAACCTTATCTCAAGGACTCGATGCTGAAACGATGACAAAGGATGTAACTGATCCTCTCGAAAAACAATTTCGCAATTTAGAACACGTCGACACCATTACTTCTTCTACACACGAGGGATTATCACGGATCGACATTGCGTATACATCAAAAGCAAACATGAAAGATGCAGCACGCGAAGTCGAAAAAGCCGTCAATACAATTAAATTACCTAAAGATGTAACCAAGCCCGTAGTTAGTCAATTAAACACTTCTATGATTCCACTCGCCCAAATTACTATCCAGAAACAAAACGGTTTTTCAAAAGCGGATGAAAAACAAATTGAAAAAGAAATCGTACCACAACTCGAAAACATTGATGGTGTTGCCAACGTTATGTTTTTCGGAAAATCCACCTCTGAATTATCTATCGTACTTGATCCGAACCAATTAAAAAACAAAAACGTAACATCACAGCAGGCACTAACTGTTTTACAAGGAAAAGAAACTTCTACTCCAGCTGGGGCAATTACTGTTAATCAGGAAGAATACAACCTCCGCGTCATTGGGGACATAAAAAATGTAAATGACATTAAAAACATCACTGTGGCACCCCAGGTGAAATTGCAAGACATTGCTCAAATTGAAATTAAACAACACTACGATACAATCTCACATATAAACGGAGAAGAAGGCACAGGATTAATCATCATGAAAGAACCGAGTAAAAATGCAGTTGCCATTGGAAAAGAGATTGATAAAAAAGTTAAAGCGATAGATAAGGAATATAAAGATCAATTTTCTATTAAACTTTTGGCTTCAACCCATGAACAAGTTGAAAATGCTGTTACTAGCATGGGAAAAGAAGTAATACTTGGAGCAATCGCTGCAACTCTAATTATCTTAATCTTTTTACGTAACTTCCGAACAACACTCATCGCTGTTGTCAGTATTCCATTATCCATTTTATTAACACTCTTTTTACTACATCAATCTAACATTACGCTTAACATTTTAACCCTCGGTGGTTTAGCTGTTGCGGTTGGACGTCTCGTCGATGATAGTATCGTTGTCATCGAGAATATTTTCCGCCGTTTACAAAAAGATTCTTTCTCTAAAGATATCATTCTCGATGCAACGAAAGAAGTCGCAGTCGCAATTACTTCTTCTACTTTAACAACGGTCGCTGTTTTTTTACCTATCGGCCTCGTATCAGGAGCAATCGGAAAATTAATGTTACCTATGGTATTAGCAGTTGTATATTCTATTCTATCATCCTTAATCGTTGCACTAACAGTTGTTCCACTTATGGCTTTTTTACTACTCAAAAAAACAAAGCATCGAAAGCCAAGTTCTTCATCACGATATGTCGCTACATTAAAGTGGGCTCTTTCTCATAAATTCATTATTCTACTTACTGCATTTTTATTATTTGTAGGATCAATTGCAGCTTATATATTACTACCGAAAGCAAACATAAAATCTGAAGACGACACAATGTTATCTATTAACATGACATTTCCAGCCCATTATAATGCTGAATCTCAAAAACAAAAAGCATTTGATTTTGAAAAGAAATTACTTTCTAATTCAGATATAACAGACGTTATTTTACGAATGGGATCTAGCGCAGAAGATGCACAATGGGGGCAAACAACTAAAAATAACCTCGCTAGTATATTCGTAGTCTTTAAAAAAGGTTCTGATATTGATCAATATATTAAAGAATTAAAAAAGGAACATAAAACTTTTGAGCCTGCTGAACTTGATTATATAAAAACAAGTTATTCAAGCTCTGGCGGCGGCAATAACTTACAATTTAACGTAACAGCTACTAACGAATCGGATTTAAAAGAAGCGGCTACTATCGTTGAAACAAAACTAAAAAGCATGGATGATCTTTCTAAAGTAAAAACAAATTTAGAAGACTCTAAGAAAGAATGGCAAATTCATATTGATCAAACAAAGGCTGAACAACTAGGTTTAACACCAGAAATAGCTGCGCAACAAGTAGCATTCCTTATGAAGAAATCACCTATTGGCGAAATTACAATTAATAATGAAAAAGCTACTATTATGATAGAACACAAAAAAGAAAACATTAATAAACAAGAAGATATTTTAAATACAAACATACTATCACCTATTAATGGACCAATACCTTTAAAAGACATTGCAACTATTTCAGAAAAACAAACACAAACAGAAATTTTCCATAAAGACGGAAAAGAAACAATCCAAATTACAGCCGAAGCTTCAAATGAAGATTTGAGTAAAGTAAACACAGCAGTAAATAAAGCGATGACTGACTTAGATTTACCTGGTGGTGCAAAAGTAAATATCGCAGGAGCTACTGAATCTATGCAAGAGAATTTTACAGATTTATTCAAAATTATGGGGATTGCAATCGGGATTGTATATTTAATTATGGTTATCACCTTCGGGCAAGCACGTGCTCCTTTTGCAATCCTATTCTCCTTACCATTAGCTGCTGTCGGTGGTATTTTAGGATTAATCATTTCACGAACACCTGTTGATGTAAATTCCTTGATCGGCGCATTAATGTTAATTGGGATTGTTGTTACAAACGCTATTGTATTAATAGAAAGAGTCCAACAAAATCGGGAACATGGAATGGAAACTAGAGAAGCCTTACTTGAAGCAGGTTCTACTAGACTACGCCCAATTATTATGACAGCTATTACAACAATCGTTGCTATGCTCCCACTCCTATTTGGCCAATCCCAAGCAGGAAGTATGGTATCAAAAAGTTTAGCCGTCGTTGTCATCGGCGGTTTGGCAGTCTCAACTGCTCTTACATTAGTAGTCGTTCCAGTTATGTATGAACTATTAGATAAAATCGGGAGAAAAAGACGCTCCCGTAGGAAAATAAGCACTTCTACAGAAACACCTGATATTTAAAAACAAAAGGCGTTATCTTCACAAATGAAGATAACGCCTTCTCTCTATTTAGTCATATAATCCATCATTTTTCCCACATATCGCTCTATAGGTTTACTAGAATCCACAATCTAAATTACATCTGTTCTTCTTTATAATTAATCACAAATTCAACAATCATTACATCCATTCCTTCTATATTAAAATACAAAAGAACCCCCTACCTATAAATAGAGAGTTCTTCTTTATAATTTATGCCGCTTTTACCTTTTTCGTTGTTTTACTTTTTCTTTTCGTTCCTGTAAAGCGCTTGTGTAATATAGATGCTATCAAGCGTGAAATAACATTGAATAGTAATACCATAATAATTAATACAGCTGCAGATTTTGTCGCAATCAACTTCGCATCTGGAATAACTCCTTCAGAATTTAATTTCCAAATGTGAACCGCTAATGTTTCAGCTGGTCTAAACGGATTTAAAGGATGCGCAGGACTTGAGAAATCCGCTGCTGAATTTAAAATCGGGGATGTTAAACCCGCTGTGTAAATTAATGCTGCCGCTTCCCCAAATATACGACCCGCCGCTAAAATAATCCCTGTAATAATTTGTGGTAATGACGATGGGATAATAATACGAGCGATTGTTTGCCACTTCGTTGCACCTAATCCAAGACTTGCCTCTTTTACATTCTGAGGAACTTCTGAAATCGCATTTTCACAAACACGCGTTAAACCTGGTAAATTTAAAATAGTTAAAGCAAGAGCACCACCCATTACTGTGTATCCCCAACCTGTCATTGTAACGAACACTAACAAACCAAATAAACCAACAACAATAGAAGGTAAAGACGCCATCGTCTCTATACATAGACGAACAAAATTTAAAAAACGTCCTTGTTTTGCGTACTCTGCTAAATATATTCCAGCACCTAATCCAAGAGGAATAGATATAATAAGCGTTATAACAAGCATGTAGAATGAATTGAATAACTGCGGACCAATCCCACCACCAGCTCTTGTATTGCTTGGTTCTCCAAACAAGAAATTAGGATCCCAAAATCCCCATCCCTTTTGTAAAATCTCAAATACTAAGAACACTAGCAAAGCTACAACTAAAGCCGCAACCGCATAAAAGATACCTGTCCAAACTTTATTTACCGTTCTTGCATTCATTATTATCGCTCACCTCTTTGCCCAATCGCTCGAATTACTAAAATAAACAGGAATGAAATAACAAGTAAAATCATCGCTAAAGTCCATAGCGCATTGTTCCAAGCAGTTCCGTTCAATGTATTCGTCATGTCCATTGTTAAAATACCAGTTAACGTCGCTGTCGGACTATATATTCCTTCTGGTAATTTAATCGTATTCCCGATTACCATTTGAACCGCTAACGCTTCACCGAAAGCACGCGCTAAGCCTAAAACAACACCTGTTAAAATCCCTTTTTTCGCAGCAGGAACAATCACTCGGCTAATCGCTTGCCATTTCGTTGATCCTAGACCATAAGAAGCTTCTAAATAATCAAATGGAACAGAACGTATTGCATCAGAAGCGATACTAGCAATAGTAGGTAAAATCATAATACTTAATACAACAATACCTGCAATTAAACTAAAGCCTACTCCCCCAAACGAATCACGTAATAGCGGTACTAAAATCGTAACCCCTAATAATCCGTATACAACCGAAGGAATACCAACTAACAATTCTAGAACAGGCTTCAATACTTTATTTCCAAACTTTGGCGAAATTAAATTCATGAATATAGCAAGAGCTATAGCAATTGGTGCACTAATGATAACCGCACCTAACGAAACCACCGTTGAACCTACAATGAAAATTAAAGCCCCGAAGGATCCTTGATCAGCATTTGGATTCCATTTTGTCGATGTTAACATCTCAGTAAATGAGATACCACTTTGTGTAAAAGATTGAATACCTTTCCCACAAATAAACGCAATAATAGCTAATGTAATTAAAACTATAAAAATACCACAAAACGTAACAAGTGATCTTCCTATATATTCACTTTTCACGTAATTAATTTGTTTTTTCCCCTTCATCACAGGACAGACCCCACTTCACAGATTGAAATGAACAGGACTGGCCTTGCAGCCAGCCCCATAAAATTTTATTACTTATTTAATTTAGACATTGGAATGTAGCCCATATCTTCTACTTGCTTTTCAAAATCTTTACCTTTTACATAATCGATGTAAGCTTTCGTCGCTTCCTTCGCTTCACCTTTTGTTACCATATATTCGTAAGACCAGAATGGATATTTACCAGACGCGATGTTTTCAACTTTCGGTTCAGCACCATCAATTTTCACTGTTTGTAGTGCGCCTTTTTTCTCGCCCACCATGTAAGACATTGCTAAATAGCTCACCGAACCAGGAGTAGAGTTAATCGCTTGCTCTACTGCACCGTTAGAATCTTGTGTTGTACCAGTTCCATCATTAATTTTCGCGTCTTTCATAATCGTTTTTTCAAATGTAGCACGTGTACCAGATGAAGCTGGACGATTAATCACATTGATTTTTTCATCTTTTCCGCCAACTTCTTTCCAATTTGTTACTTTTCCAGTGAAGATATCTTGTACTTGTTGCATTGTTAAGTTATCAACTTTTACATCTTTATTTACGACAAGAGCGAATGCAATACCCGCTACCTTGTTATCTACTAATTCTTTCGCCTTTTCAGCATCTTTTATTTTATCTCCGGATGGAACATCTGAATTACCAATTTGTACTGCACCAGATGCTACTTGGTTAATCCCAGTTCCACTACCGCCACCTTGAACTTGAATAGAAACTTTTGAATTTTTCTCCATGAATTTCTTTCCAGCTTCCTCCGCAAGAGGTAGAAGAGCTGTAGAACCAGCCGCTGCAATCGTACCTGATAATTCTTGTTTTGTATTATCGCTTCCTTTAGCAGTGTCTTTACTAGTTGTATCTTCTGCTTTCCCACAACCAACTAATGCTCCTGCTACCACTAAAGCTGCTAAAGAAAATTTAATACCTTTTTTCATAACCATGTCTTGTACCCCCATTTGGATTATCACTTTTCGAATTCATTTTCTTTCGAACACAAATTCATTGTAGGACAACAATATTATGTGAGTGTTAAGCAATTTTTAATTTTAAGTAAATGACGATAATAATCTTTAAAAGCTAGAAATCCCAACATTTATAGTTAAATAACCCAACAAAAACCACACTAACTACGCTGCAATGTAAATATATTCTTAACAATGTAAATTCAATGTAAATGTTTTTCTCTCTTTTTCCCTTTTCGTTAAAGTTACATTTACAATTCCGCTGTATTTTGTAATTTTTACACACCTAATTTATGCACATTAAAAATAATTTCAGTAATATTTTTTAGTACAACTAAATAAATTGGAACAATTCTAAAAATAAATGAATATTTTTAAAGTACTAATTGACAACATAATCCAATGTAGTCTACTATATTACTAACAAAAAGTTTACCTTAGGAAACTTTTTAAACTCAAACTAAAAATATAGATATGAGGTAACTTTTATGGTATCGGCTAATATAAAACCACTTTCCGAATTTAAAATAGGAGAGTTTGTACAAATTGAGAAGATACAATTAGAAGGAACTATGAAACGACGCTTATTAGATTTGGGATTTATCCCGGGGGCGACGATTAAAGTATTGCAACGCAGTCCACTTGGAGATCCGGTCGCTTATCAAGTGAGCAACACAACTATTGCACTGCGCAAAGAAGAAAGCTCCCTTATTTTCGGGGTATTAATAGGAGATGATTTCAGATGAGCAAACATCGTATCGCTTTAGCTGGTAACCCGAATACAGGGAAAAGTACATTATTTAATACTTTAACAGGCTTAAAACAACATACTGGAAACTGGACGGGAAAAACTGTTTTAAAAGCTGAAGGAGAATATGAACATAACGGAAGTAATTATACATTAATAGATTTACCGGGAACTTACTCACTATACTCAAATTCCGCAGACGAAGAAGTAGCGAGGGATTATATTATATTTGAAAAACCAGAAGTAACTGTAGTTGTTATAGACGCAACTGCTATGGAAAGAAATTTAAATTTAGCACTCCAGGTGATGGAGATGACAAATAATGTAGTCATTTGCATTAACTTAATTGATGAAGCCCAGAAAAAAGGCATCCTTATTGATGAAAAGAAATTAGCAAAATCACTTGGTGTGCCTGTCGTTAAAATTTCAGCACGTAACCGAGTAGGTATTGGTCATTTGCTAAATGTTATTGCAAAAGTAGCAAATAAAAAACTAATTCCAGCACCAATTAAAATTACTTACAGCGAAAAAATCGAAAATATGATTCAGGAATTAGAACCACAAATTTATAAAGTGTTCGGTGATACGTATCCAGCACGTTGGATTGCGTTACGTATATTAGATGGAGATAAAAATTTCTTAACTACACTTCAAAAACACCATAATGAACCACTTGTAAGGGAGGTCGTAATTAATGGAATCTCACTCAGCCAGTAAAGCTCTTCCATTAGACTATATTATTCAACATGCACAAACACTTTCAAAAGAAGATATACGAGATGATATAGTCGGAGATATTTACCGAACATCTGCAAGCATATGTAAAGAATCCGTCCAATATACAAATACTGATAAATTATATCGTTCCGAAAAACTAGATAAAATTTTCACATCTCCAATCTGGGGATTCCCAATTATGCTCGGTATTTTATCTATTATTTTTTATCTTACAATTGCAGGCGCTAACGTACCATCTGATATGATTGCCGAATTCTTCGGATGGGCCGAAGGATATTTAACATCTTGGTTCCAAGCTGCGCATGCACCTGAATGGTTACATGGCATTTTAATACTTGGTTTGTTCCGTGGTATCGGTGCTGTTATTAGCGTTATGTTACCACCTATGGCAATCTTTTTCCCTATGTTCGCGCTATTAGAAAACTACGGATACTTACCACGTGTCGCGTTTAATATGGACCGCTTATTCAAACGATCCGGCGCACACGGGAAACAATCTTTAACAATGGCAATGGGATTTGGTTGTAATGCAGCAGCCATTATGTCAACACGTATCATTGAATCACCACGTGAACGTATGCTAGCAATTTTAACGAATAACTTCGTTCCTTGTAACGGTCGCTGGCCTATGTTAATTTTAATGGCTTCACTATTTATGGCTGCTGGTTATACAGGCAGTATGCAAACATTGATTACTGCTGGCGTTGTAGTTGGAATGGTTGTAATTGGTGTTATTATGACATTAACTGTTTCTTGGGTACTATCAAAAACAGCCTTAAAAGGGGTTCCAACTCACTACACACTTGAGTTACCTCCGTACCGCAAGCCAAAAGTTTGGAATACAATTGTTCGCGCAACACTCGATAAATCAATCTACGTTTTAAAACGAGCTATAGTTGTTGCTGCCCCTGCAGCTGCATTAACTTGGTTACTTGCTAACATTTTTATCGGTGACACAAGCTTACTTATGTATTTTGTAAATTTCCTAGATCCATTTGCTAAAATGTTAGGACTTGACGGGTTTATTCTAGCTGCATTCATTCTTGGACTACCTGCTAATGAAATTGTAATCCCAATTTTATTAATGTCTTACTTATCAACTGGGGCTTTAACTGAAATAGATGATTTTAATCAAATTAAAAATCTATTCCTAGAAAATGGTTGGACTTGGTTAACAGCGTTAAACACAATGTTGTTCTCACTTCTTCATTTCCCGTGCGGAACAACACTAGTTAACATATACAAAGAAACAAAAAGTGCAAAATGGACATTCTTATCGTTTGCAATCCCTACCGTTATTGCCATTGTTGTTACATTCCTCTCTACACAATTGGTACATTGGTTAGGGCTTGTATAAAACAAAGCATACATAGAAGGCATCCCCCTTCACATATGCTTTGCCCGAAAGAAACCTGAAAATCATTCAGGTTTCTTTTTTTGTACATCAGTATTCCACGGCTGTGCTCCATACGTTGTGAGTTTTTTATGAATGAAATATATAGCTCCGGGAAGCACCGCCATTAATATTGTGCAACTAATTCCTAATCCAGTAAACAACTTTCATCACCTTATTTCACTCTTTTCGGTAAAGCTGAACCTGAATGTTCAATTGTTGGATGAACATGAACAGTAATTTCAGCATTACTAAAGTAATTTTCGCCTTGATCCCAATTCTTACTTATTTTAGTCCATTCTTTATAATTATGTCGCTTATACACTTCCCCTAACTCTAATACATCTACCTTATATTTTTTTTGAACAAGCTTAATCGATTTTTGAATACGCTCCTCCATTTCTTCCGATATATCCTTCTCTAAACGCTTTTCATTCAAAACCTTTTTATGATCACTAAAGTGCAACTCAGCTATTGTACCTTCCAGAAATAAATGAATATTAAATTTCGGTTTTGTAGCATTCGTTGTGGATACTTTAATTTTTCGACGTAACTTATGAATTTCATATGTAATAAGTTGATTCTTTTTACGGATGGTAAAAAAACCTCCAATTTTTTTACCTATTATATAATTCATCCCTACTGTTTCTTCCCCACTCAAATTGCCTACACACTTATTATCCTTTCCACGAAACAATGCTGCACCGTTCATTTGTACTCCTTGTTTTGTTAGTTCCAGAATAGGTAATACAAAACTTCGGTTAGAGATCATCTTTTCCTGCACCTCACCAATTCTTGCAGCCTCAATCATTTGGGCATTTTTCGGAGGGTGTTCAGCTAACATATCAATATACTGCGCCGGTAAATTTTCAGGCTTGGCACTTTGTTTTAAAATAGCTTCGGCATTTTTATTAGAAACGAACAAACGAATATTTCTTCTCATCTCATGATCGCGAATATATACATCTAACGTATTTTGTAAAATGTATGGATGTGAAAGTAATTCTTCAGAGAAAATAATCACCTGTATATGAGGGAAAAATAATGTACGACTAATTTTTTTGGCGATTATTCTTATTTGTTCAAATACACTATCTGCTTTTGCACTAACATTAATATAATTTTCGCTATCCCCACCCCCTTGTCCACCCTGTTGAGACAATTTACTGGGGAGTACCATCTGATAGGTCCCTTTCATAATTGGATTCGCTTTCTTCTCCTTCACAATATCGTAAGCCGCTCCTACTACAAATCCTCTTTCTTCTATCTCTTCTAACTCAGAACACCCACTCATAAATCCAGTTAAAGCCATAACCATTATAATTTTAAGAAGGTGTTTCATTTCCACCATTCCTTCTTTTTATTTTATATACAATCAAAACGAGCAAAGGAGCTAACAAAACAAACCCCATATCTATCCAAGCTAAATAAGTCCCATAACTTGATAAAGTATTCAAACTACTAGGTATCATATTCACCATAAAAATAATAGGGGCACTTACGAAAATAAAAATTTGTTTCTTCACTTTCGGAAACATAGCACAAAACAATAAAGATGCGACGTCATAATACATTGCTGTAGTGTTATAAATAGTAATAATCCAAGTCGTAAAAAAAATCGCATCAAACCTTTCTAAAAATCCTCCACCAATTTCAATTTCTTTCCCTAATTCAATTGTTGGATATGTCAATCCACGTGTTGTCATATAAGTAAAAACACTAATACAAGTTACATAAATTAAAATGTATGACAGCACGTTTACCATCACCGCTTTCGCGACTGCCATTGGCGCTTTTTTCGCTGTCTTATCATTCAGCAAAACCGCATAAAATAACGCTACTTCAAATCCAATAAACGTAAAAATAGAATTTTTAACTCCAACAGCATATTGACTTACTTTCGTTTGAAAAGCTGGTAGTAAATTATTTATTTCCATTAAATTTATATTCAATAAAGAAAGAAGTACTATCGCAATTAAAACAATAGGTAAGAATAAAACATTTAACCTTAATAAGGCTGCTCTTGATCCTGCTATTCCATAAATAACAACTAATAAGAAGAAGAAAGACAGTAGTTGTATTGGTGTATCACTAAATAAATACGTTTGAGAAATAACTGAAATCATTCGCGATTCATATGCTGTCAAAGCAGCAAACGTTAATACTAAAATACTACTAATTGTGTATGCAACAGGCTTCGTCAAATGCGCACTCGTATATTGAACAAAATTTTGTTTTGGAAATAAGATAGCCACTCTCGTCACAAACCAGCCTAAAACTGCGCAGATCAATCCACCCAAAAGCAAGATAATCCAACCGTCCGAAAATAAAGTTTGATTAGCGATATCTCTTGGCATAGACAATGCCCCTATACCAATAATGGTCGATGATACCGCAAACCCAATTTCACGAGATCCAATCTCTTCATCGCCATACTCAAATGGTTTCACTTATTTTCGCTCCTTTGGACGTATTGTAGAATCTTTTGTTTGTAAGTACTCTGGTCTATCTTTCAACATCGATTTTGGCATGCGAATAAATTCTTCTTTCCAATCTTTATAAAATGCAGGAGCAATTGGAGTTGTATACGGTATACCAACACTTGTTAAATTTGTAATATGAATAGCAAGTGCGATCAGAGCTAGAATGATCCCATACAACCCAAAAGCCGTTGCAGCTAATACAAAGACGAAAAGTAAAATTCGGAACGTAATCGTAATACTATATACAGGAAGCGAAAACGTAGCAATCGCAGTAACTGCAATAATAATAACTAAAAACGGATTTACAATCCCTGCATTTACCGCAGCTTCTCCAATTACAAGACCTCCTACAATCCCTATCGTTTGTCCCATCGGTTTCGGCAATCGGATTCCAGCTTCTCGTATTAATTCCATAGTCAAGGCCATCATTAACGTTTCAATATATGCAGGAAATGGAACACCTTCCCTCGCACCTGCAATTGAATAAGCCAGTTTAGAAGGAATAAGTCCTTGATGATAAGATACAAGTGCTACATACATAGCTGGTAACAAAACCGCAATTATACCTGAACCCATACGTAAAAATCTTAATAACGTTCCAATCACCCAGCGCTCGTAATGATCTTCTACAGATTGAAAAATATCAACAAACACAAGTGGTGCAATAAGAGCAAACGGGGATCCATCTACTAAAATGGCCGCCTTCCCTTTCGCTAATGAGGCTATAATATTATCAGGCCTCTCTGTATTCAAAAATTGTGGAAATGGGGATAAATTATTATCCTGAATTAATTGTTCAATCGTACCTGTTTCCAAAACGACATCTGTCACTATTGATTGAAGACGGCGATCTAACTCTTTTACAATGTGAGGATTAATAATATCTTCTATATATACTAGGGTTACTTCTTTCTGCGATCGCTTCCCCATAATATAAGATTGGAACCTCAACTTTGGATCGCGTAAACTGCGTCGGATTAACATTTTATTCACATTAATATCTTCATTTAATCCAACTCTCGGTCCGCGTATTAAATCCTCTGTCACTGGTGGTTCTAAACTTCTTTTCTCCCAAGCCCTACTATTAATAACGATAGCAGTTTGAATATTATCAATTAATATAACTGTATCTCCCGCTAATATCGCATTCATAATATCTGGAAACTTCGTCTTTACACCCACTTCTGCGATAGAAATAAAACGATCCAATAACGTTTGAACAACAGCTTCCTCATTTATAATTTCTTCGTATTGCAGTGTGCGAATGACATATTTATAAACATTATCCTTATCTGTCAATCCACATAAAAACACAACCGCACAACGTGTAAAACTCCCAGCAAGAGCAACTTCTCTAATTGTTAAATCATTAGGTGAACCTAACTCATCCCTAATTTCTTTCATAACTTCAAATAAGTTACCTTCAAGCTCTAACAATTTCCCCACCTAGCTTCCTTTTCAACAAGTTTTTAGTTAGATTCCGCTAATAGAAGGAAATATATACAAAAAAAGAGCTATCTCTTTTCAAAGATAGCTCTAATAAAGTAAAACTTTAATCAACCTTCACCAATCGGGCTTTTACGGACAGTTTAATCCCCACCTAACTTCTTTGCTTCCGCTGAATTTTGAGGTGGGGGTCTTACTGCCCGTTAATGCAGGATAAACGAATTACTTTTCTACTATTATAGTGTTTTTCTTTATAAATACACCTTTTGTAAATCCACTAACTACAAACATCACAATTATATTAATTAACAATGCGACTATACCTACATTCAAATCTTTTATATACTGCGGGAAACTCGGAAACATCGTGGCTATAGTTGAACCAGATAAGGTAATATATGCGACCACTAATAGCCCAACTCCCATTCCTGCAATCGCCCCTTGCTTCGTAATAATTTGACGTGGAAACAAGCTACATACAAGTGCAGGGAAAAGTTGTGTAACGATACTGTATCCCATTAATAGAAGTGCTCCTATTGTTTCTCCTCCTTTAAATGTAAATAAAACTGCCACGAGCGTTACTACAGGCACAAATAATTTTGCCATCTTAGCAACTTGTCTATCTGAAGCAGACGGGACTATCGTTCGGTAAATATTTTTTGCTAACAGTGTAGAAGCCGCCATAACAAGCATAGACCCTGGAACCAATGCCGTTAATACTCCCGCACTACCAATAATTCCAATAAACCAAGGATCAAAAGTTTGTAAAGCAAGACGGAATAACGAAAGATCTACATCCGCTCCCTTTAACCCAGGAACTTGCAATATAGCAGCAAATCCTGCAAAAAATACGAAAAGTAAAACTAAAGAATACAATGGCATAATTGCTGCATTTTTACGAAATACTTTTTCATTTTTTGCAGAAAAAGCAGAAGCAAATGTATGAGGCCACATATAAAAACCGAGGGCCGTTAATATAATAGTAGAAACAAACCAAGAAATACTCATTCCTTCTTCAGGTAAAGATAAAAATCCCGGTTTCGCTGCCTCTACAGCCTCAAACATCGGCTGAAATCCTCCATAATAATGATACGGCAAATATATACCTAAAAACATAACGATAAACAGTATCATAATATCCTTCAAAGCAGCCGTCCAAGCCGAACCATGTATACCTGAAACCATTACATATATAGTTATAACAATAGCACCGATCCATACTGCAACAACAGGTGACACCCTTCCGTAAGAAGCTTCTGAAACGATAATTCCCAGTCCTTTTAACTGTAAAACAAGATATGGGATGATGGAAACAACACCAACAATCGAAACAATAAGTCCAAGCGCTTTACTTCTATATTTCTTCGCAAAAAAATCCGACTGTGAAACAAGGTTATGCTCTTTCGCATACTTCCAAATGGGTGGCAATAAAAAATACGATAAAAGATAAGCTAAAGCACCATATCCCAAAATATAAAAGGTAGGTGCTCCTTTACTATACGCCCAGCCGCTTCCCCCTAAAAATGTAAACGTCGTATAAATTTCACCTGCCATAAGGAGAAAAACAAAAATAGTGCCAAATCCTCTTCCTCCA
Source organism: Bacillus cereus group sp. MYBK5-2 (assembly GCF_051915685.1). Classification (NCBI taxonomy): domain Bacteria; kingdom Bacillati; phylum Bacillota; class Bacilli; order Caryophanales; family Bacillaceae; genus Bacillus; species Bacillus cereus group sp. MYBK5-2. Next base: position 209,185 of record NZ_JBQAFE010000008.1, on the reverse strand, counting down.
ACTGACCATTGTTCTAAATTCATATCTTTTCCATGTTGTGCCCGAATCCCTAAAAATAGTGCGAGAAACAAAAATAAAATAATGATAAGTAATGCAGTCATTTTACATCCTCCTTATTAGCAGGATCAAACACGTACACAAGCCACATACAAAAAGATGTAATAAACACTGATAATAATACCCAAAATAATAAAAATGGCATCCCTAATACGTAAGGAGTAACTGAATTCGCAAATATTGGCCCAACTACTAAACAAAGAACTGGGATAAGCGCTAGAATGTGTATTTTCTTCATCTCATTCTCCTTTACTTATAAAGTTCATAATGGCTGATACAAAGACTTCCACTCCAATCGGTAATGCATCTTCGTCAATCGTAAAACGAGGGTGATGGTGAGGATATATAATACCTTTCTCTTTATTTCCCGCTCCGATAAAAAAGAATGTCCCCGGTGCCTTTTGTAAAAACGCTGAAAAATCTTCTCCAGCCATCGTCGGCTGTAAACGAACAACCCTATCCCTTCCATAAAGTTGTAATGCCGTTTGTTCAATAAGCTCTGTAGCTTCATAATCATTTACAACTGGTCGATATCCATATTCATATGAAAATGTATATTTCGCTCCGTAAGATTCCGTAATATGCTTCACAATCCGCTCAATCTTCTTCTCTGTTTCACCTCGTAATTCATGTCTTAAACTTCTTACTGTCCCTTCAATCTCGGCTTGCTCTGGTATTACATTATGAGTTGTCCCAGCATGAAATTGCGTAACAGATATTACGAGAGAATCTAATGGATTCGTGAGGCGAGATACAATTTGCTGAAGTTGCGAAACGACTTGTGTTCCAATTGCAATACTATCCACCGTTTCATGAGGGATTCCAGCATGTCCACCTTTTCCCTCTATCTTAATTTTAAAAACATCCGGTGCAGCCATTGCAGGACCATAAATAACACCTATTTTCCCAACCTCTAACGACGCCCAAAGGTGAGCACCAATAATATAATCCACACCTTCCATTACACCTGCAGCAACCATCTCCTCTGCACCACCAGGAAAATTCTCTTCAGCATGTTGGAATAGAAAACGAATCTCCCCTTGAATCTTCTCTCTTTCTTCTACCAACTTATGTACAACCCCAAGTAATATCGCTATATGTCCATCATGACCACATGCATGCATTACACCTTTATATGTAGAAATAAAATCAAACTCATTTTCTTCATGAATAGGAAGAGCATCCATATCGGCTCGAATCGCAACTGTTTTGCCCGGATGTTTACCTACTAACTTTGCCATCACACTATATTTAGTCGGCCGTGACACTTCTAAATATGGGAATTTCCGAAGTATATCGAACACAAACTGCGATGTTTTCTCTTCTTGAAAAGATAACTCTGGATACTTATGAAAATGCCTTCTCCACTCAACTAACTGATTTTTTGACAAAACAAGTTCCTTTGCAACATCCATTTCTCTTCTCCCCTTCTTCACCAAGTTAAATGTTATTATAACGTGAATTGTTAATTTTTAAAAGAATCTTCTGAATTTTCAGTGTTAATAAACCAAAAAGAAAAAGCCATCCCAAAGATGACTTTTTCATTATTATAAAATAGTAATTGCTTGTTTTCCCATTTGCTCCCAAGCTTTCTCAAATTCTGCTCGCGGAACAGCCAAACGTGGATTATTTTTAAGAGGATCATTTACATATACAAAGTTTTGATCATATCCAATTACTACTGCACTATGCTCATAATATGTAATTTTCACTTCGCCTGAACTCGTATTCCATGTTTCAAAACTACTTTCAGCTAGCGGCTTAAACGTCGTATTAATAATGACCCATACCGGAGAGCCAGAACTAATTACTTTATATATATCTTGCATGTCTCTACCTGTTAAATTAATTACTTTTTCAGGAACATATTTTTCTGCTAAATCAAAGATTGGTTTATTGTATACACCATACCCAGGCTCTGCCTTTGTATAAATATTTCCCACAAATCCCTCGTAAGGATTTCCACGCAAACCATTTTGTTCAAATGGAACACGATGAATTTCGCTAGCAAGTTGCATCTTATCTACTTGTACACCTTTATATTGCAGCAACATAGCTAAACTTGTCACTTCACACCCTCTAGGTAATTCTGGTAATTGTTTAATAAACGGAACATCTTCAATCATAGCTGCTTCTTTCATTTCAGATAGAAACTCTAAGCGTAGAACTTGCGCCTTTTGCATGATTTTATCTTTTCCTATAAAAAATGCAGCAGCAAGTATAATCCCAAAAACAAAAAGATATTTTAACTTTTTCATTATAAACAAAACTCCATTAATTATTATTTTACAGACACAACTCTTATCATTGTACCCTTCTTCTTACTAGTTTGCTAGAAAGATCATGTGAATTATCGCTCATAGAATTAATTATAAAAATTCTAATTATTTTTAATAAAAAGAAAAATAAATATACATTTACAGAATATTTTGCTAAAATCAAAATTGTTAACATAGTGAAGATATCACCATGTTAACAAACATTCTTAGAGTATTTAGTCATAGTTAGTTTTTTTACATACTCCATTCATTTCATAGCAAATAAACCGAGTGTGTGTTGCATCCCCCACTAATGATTAAAAACTCAGAATAAAACGAAGTTTACACATTCAAGAAAATACGGGGTGAGGGGCATATGAATCAACAAATTGAACAAACAGATTTAAAACGAACAATGAAAAGTAGACACCTATTTATGATTGCACTCGGCGGTGTTATCGGAACCGGGTTATTTATGGGATCTGGTCAAATTGTCCATAATGCCGGACCTGGTGGTGCTATTCTTGCATTTTTAGTCGGTGGATTTGTTATGTATTTAACGATGTTATGTCTTGGTGAATTATCCGTCGCTATGCCAGAAGCAGGTTCATTCCAAAGTTATGCAAGCAAATTCATTTCACCTGGTTTTGGATTTGTTGTCGGTTGGATGTATTGGTTAAATTGGGCTGTTACAGTTGGCGTAGAGTTAACAACTGTAAGTATTTTAATGAAACGCTGGTTTCCAGACGTTTCTTCCTGGATTTGGTGCGTTACATTTGCAGCAGCACTCTTCCTCGTAAACGCTTTATCAGCAAAAGCATATGCAGAAGCAGAGTTTTGGTTCGCAAGTGTAAAAGTCGCAACAATTGTTATTTTCATCGTACTTGGCGGCGCTGTTATGTTCGGTCTACTAGACTTTAATGGAAAGCCAGCTCCAATGCTTCATAATTTCACTGAAAATGGCGGGCTATTTCCAAATGGTGCATTAGCTGTTCTTCTTACGATGATTACAGTAAATTACTCCTTCCAAGGAACAGAATTAATCGGAATCGCTTCAGGCGAAAGTGAAAATCCTGAAAAAACAATTCCAAAAGCAATTAAAAACACAATTTGGCGAACTCTCTTCTTCTTCGTCTTAGCGATATCAGTTGTTGTAGGTTTACTCCCATGGCAAGAGGCTAATCTAGTCGAAAGTCCCTTTGTACTTGTATTTGATGTAGCCGGTGTCCCATATGCAGCAGACATTATGAACTTTGTTATTATTACAGCTGTATTATCCGTTGCTAACTCTGGTCTCTACGCAAATTCTCGTATGCTGTGGGCGATGGCAAAACAAGGAATGGCAAGTCCAGCATTTACGAAATTAACTAAAAAAGGTGTACCGCTAAATGCATTAATTTTCAGCCTAATTTTCGCTAGCCTATCCTTACTAACAAGTGTATTTGCGGCAGATACTGTCTTTCTAGTTTTAACATCTATTGCAGCAATGGCTGCCGTTGTAGTTTGGATGTCAATCGCCGCTTCACAGTTTTTCTTCCGTAGAAATTTCGTGAAAAATGGTGGCGACATAAATGATTTAAAATATCGTACACCGCTCTATCCACTCGTTCCAATCGTAGCGTTCTCGCTCAATTTCATTACATTTGTTAGTTTGGCTTTCATTCCAGATCAAAGAATTGCTCTTTATTGCGGCATTCCATTTATGATTATTTGTTACATTTTATACCAAGTTAAATATAAAAAAATTGTCACACTTGAACAGCCACGAACTGTCACACAAGAAATAAACTAAATATACAAAATATTCAGCTATCTTTCTTATCATAAGATAGCTTTTTTCTATTTCTTGGATATCCTGGTATAACTTTATTTATCTTAAAATTTTCACAATCACGTTTTTCTCTGGAAAATAGTTTACAATGTAATCAAGTTACAAATGATATTCACCTTAAAAAGTGTGCATTTGTGTCTATTTTTTAACAATATATCAAAAACTATTGCCTTCTATAAATTAATAGGTTTATATTGTTTTATTGGCATAGTTTCAATCCAAGGAGAAAGGAGATTTTCAATCGTGCAACTAAAGAAAGCGTTTTGGAAGTTGGCTTCGCTTCTTCCGTTATCATTACTTCTGTTCCTCGGTGGCTGTGATAAAAAACTCGCAGTATTAAATCCGCAAGGACCTGTTGCAAAAGCACAGTATGATTTAATTGTTTGGTCATTCTTGCTTATGTCATTAATTATCGCAATTGTATTCATTCTGTTTACAGTCATCTTGATTCGTTATCGTGAAAAACCAGAGAATATGGACTATGAGCCACCTGAACAACACGGTAACACATTACTAGAAATTATTTGGACGCTTGTTCCTGTTATTATCGTTATCGCATTATCGATTCCAACAGTAAAAGCAACTTATGCTTCGGAAGAGGTTCCGAAAGAGTCCAAACATATTAAACCAGTTGAAATTTATGTTACATCTGCAAACTGGAAATGGTTATTCAGTTACCCAGAGGAAAAAATTGAAACCGTTAACTATTTAAACATTCCAGCTGGTGTACCAATTCAATTCAAACTGACTTCTGTCGGCCCAATGAATGCTTTCTGGGTACCAGAACTTGGTGGTATGAAGTACACAATGGATGGCATGATTATGGATCTTTATTTACAAGCTGATAAGCCAGGTTCTTACCTAGGCCGTAGTGCGAACTTCTCTGGTGAAGGATTCACACACATGGAGTTCGAAGTTGAAGCAAAAACTAAAGAGAAATATGACAAGTGGGTTAAAGAAGTACAAGAAACTGCTCCTAAACTAACAGAAGCTAAGTACAACGAAATTGTTAAACCTGGTGTAGTTGGTCGTATGACATTCTCTAGTCACCACTTAAGTTATGTAGATCCAAAATCACTTGAATATTGTGATTACAACTACTACAAAAACAAAAAATAATAGCTATTATTCCAACAGATTGGAGTGAACACAGTGAAGCTTGATGAATTCTTTGTCACAGGTGACCCGATTATTTACGGTGCAGACGCTTCTATCGTTCTTGTGACATTAGCAATCATTTTCGTACTAACAAAGTATAAAAAATGGAAATGGCTTTGGGACGAATGGTTAACAACTGTTGACCATAAAAAAATCGGAGCTATGTATATTATTTCTGCGGTTATCATGTTATTCCGTGGTGGTATGGATGGTTTAATGATCCGTGCACAGTTAACATTCCCAGAAACAACTTATTTAAACGCTGAACACTATAACGGGATCTTTACAACACATGGTACAGTAATGATTCTTTTCATGGCAATGCCATTCGTTATGGGATTAATGAACCTTGTAGTACCATTACAAATTGGTGCTCGTGACGTTGCATATCCGTTCTTAAATGCTTTAAGTTTCTGGTTATTCTTTGTCGGAGCAATGTTATTCAACATCGCTTTCGTAATCGGTGGTTCTCCAGACGCTGGGTGGACTTCTTACTTCCCAATGGCAGGTACAGAGTTTACTTCGGGCGTAGGAAATAACTACTACGCAATTGCATTACAGATTTCAGGTCTCGGTACGCTAATGACCGGTATTAACTTCCTTGTTACTATCTTAAAAATGCGTACACCTGGTATGACTTTAATGAGAATGCCAATGTTTACTTGGTCAATCTTAATTACAACAATTATCATTATTTTCGCTTTCCCAGTATTAACAGTTGCTCTTGCATTAATGACATTTGACCGTCTATTCGATGCTCACTTCTTTACGATGGCGAGCGGCGGTATGCCGATGTTATGGGCCAACCTGTTCTGGGTATGGGGTCACCCTGAAGTATATATCGTTATTTTACCGGCATTCGGTATTTTCTCTGAAATCATTAGTACATTCTCACGTAAACGTCTATTCGGTTACAGTGCGATGGTATACTCAATGGTTGCAATTTCTTTACTAAGTTTCGTCGTATGGCTTCACCACTTCTTCACGATGGGTGCAGGTCCAGCGGTTAACTCATTCTTCTCGATTTCGACAATGGCGATTTCGATTCCAACCGGGGTTAAGATCTTTAACTGGTTGTTTACACTGTATAAAGGACGTATTCGTTTTACAGTTCCAATGCTTTGGTCATTGGCATTTATTCCAAACTTCGTAGTCGGTGGGGTTACAGGGGTTATGCTTGGAATGGCAGCAGCTGATTATCAATACCATAACAGCTACTTCCTAATCGCTCACTTCCACTACGTATTAATCGCAGGTACAGTATTCGCTATGCTTGCTGGATTCACATTCTGGTATCCAAAAATGACTGGTCATATGTTAAATGAGCGCCTAGGTAAATGGACATTCTGGATCTTTATGAGCGGATTCAACATCTGTTTCTTCCCAATGTACTTCTTAGGTTTAGACGGTATGACTCGTCGTATGTACACTTACTCTGAAAGTCTTGGATGGGGATGGCTAAACCAAATCGCATCTGTTGGTGCGGTAATGATGGGTATCGGCTTCCTACTTCTTTGCTACAACGTAATTTGGAGTGCACGTCACGGTGAACGTGACACAACTGGAGATCCATGGGATGGTCGTACACTTGAATGGGCAACTCACTCTCCTGTACAACATTACAACTTCGCGAAGCTTCCTGAAATTAAAGAAGCTGATGCTTTCTGGTACATGAAAAAACGCGGGGAAACAGTTACACCAGCAGCAGAAGATATTAAACCAATTCACATGCCAAGTAACTCTGGTGTGCCTATTATTGCGTCTGGATTCTTCGGTCTTGCAGGTTTCGCATTAGTATTTAGCTGGTTCTGGCTTGCAGCAATCGGTGGTATTGGTATTTTAGCTTGCTTAATCTATCGTTCATTCGATTATGATGAAGGCTACTATATCAGTGTTGATGAAATTAAAAAAACAGAACATATAGCATGAGAGGTGAAATGACATGGCGGCTTTAGATAAAAGCTTACCTTTGGAATATCAATCCGAACAAAGCAGATTGAATATCCTAGGATTCTGGATTTTTCTTGGGGCTGAAATTATGCTGTTCGCAACACTTTTCGCCTCTTATCTAGTCCTTGCTGGTCGTACGGCAGATGGCCCAACACCAGCGCAATTGTTTGAACTTAAAACGCTTTTAATTCAAACATTACTACTTTTAACAAGTAGTTTTACATGCGGTATCGTAATTCATGAAATGCGTAAGCATAACCAAAAAGCGATGCTTGGATGGTTCGTCCTTACATTACTTTTAGGTGCAGGTTTCCTATTCTTCGAGATCGAAGAGTTCATTATGTACATTGGTGAAGGCGCAACAATTCAAACAAGTGCTTTCTTATCTGGATTCTTCGTTCTTCTTGGAACGCACGGAGCTCACGTAACAGGCGGTATCATTTGGGCAACTTGTGTTATTATCCAAATTTTAAAACGAGGTTTAACACCAGTTACAGCTCGTAAAGTATTCATTATCAGCTTATACTGGCATTTCCTTGATCTTGTTTGGGTCTTTATTTACACACTAGTTTACTTGAACGGGATGGTGGCGTAAATGGCTCAAAACAACAATCAAGCAAACGGGCATGCGCATAGCGGATTCCCTTGGTCACACGTTTTCGGATTTATTTTATCGCTTGCATTAACGTTTCTAGCGTTATACGTGGCACTTTACACAACATTGCCACTTTCAACAGTCTTAACAACTATTATCATAATGGCTGTTGCGCAAGCATTGTTACAATTAATTATGTTCATGCATTTAAAAGAAGGAGAAGGAAGAGTTCAAATTCTTACAATGATATACAGTTTCTTCGTTGCAACTGCAACGGTTGGTTTAACTGTATGGATCTTCTTCTCAATGTAATGTACATGAAAAAGACTGCTGAGATTCCTCAGCAGTCTTTTTTTATCCCCTCTATTACATCCACATTACGGAATTAACAGCATAATCATGAAAAATATACTTATTATGACAAATGTTAAGAAAAGTCTTTCTTTATGAAATCGAATCCATATGCGTTGCTTTTCTACCTATTATATGGCTAAATAGGTACTATATTTATTTGAAGGGAGAGAACGCAATGGAACATCATACTTCTGTTCTATCACTTATGGTTGTCGTTGCAATCGCGTTTTTCGTTCCCCTTTTGTTACAACGCTTTAAATTAAAAGCACTTCCTGTGGTCGTTGCAGAAATTATTGCAGGAATCTTTGTAGGTAAAAGTGGGTTTAATATTATTGAGCCAGATATATGGCTTCAAGTTTTATCAACATTAGGATTTATCTTCCTCATGTTCTTAAGCGGTTTAGAAATTGATTTTTCTATCTTTAAACAAAAAGGGAAAAAAAATACGACAAACGAACCAAATACATTTCAGGCAGCAAGCATTATCTTCTTATTTATTTTCATCTTATCTTATGCCCTATCATTACTATTCGTATGGCTAGGATTCGTAGATAATGCAATGTTCATGACTTTAATTATTTCAACTATTTCTTTAGGTGTTGTTGTACCAACATTAAAAGAGAATAACTTAGGAAAAACAGCAATTGGGCAAATCATTTTATTAGTCGCTGTTATTGCGGATTTAGTTACAATGATTTTACTCGCTGTATTCGTCGGATTAAATTCCGAAAGCGGCCAAAGCATGTGGCTTCTTCTTCTTCTATTCGGCGCTGGTATTGTTATTTACTTCGTTGCAAAACGTTTTAAAAACATTCCATACTTAGATAGTTTAAAAGCTGGTAGTGTACAAATTGATACACGAGCTGTTTTTGCACTCATTTTAATCTTAGTTGGGTTATCGGAATCTGTTGGAGCAGAAAATATTTTAGGCGCCTTCTTAGCAGGTGTACTTGTATCGTTATTATCACCAAATGAAGATATGGTGGAAAAACTTGATTCTATCGGCTATGGTTTCTTCATCCCTATTTTCTTCGTAATGGTTGGTGTAAATCTAGAGGTGTGGTCTATTTTCAAAGAACCTTCTAGCATGCTAATGATCCCAATCTTAATTGTAGGACTCTTTATTTCAAAACTCTTACCATCACTCGTCTTAAGAAAATGGTATCCACGTAATATCGTACTTGGAAGTGCAATTTTATTAACATCGACACTTTCTTTAGTTATTGCGGCTGCACAAATTGGTGAAAAACTGGAGATCATCAGTCCAAGTTTATCTGCCTCTCTTATTTTAAGCGCAGTTATTACTTGTATTTTTGCACCTATATTGTTTAAAAAAATGTTCCCAAAAGTAGAAACACCAAAACCAAAAGTAGCTATTATTGGCGCGAGCAGAATTACCCTTCCGTTATCACTAGATTTAAAACGAGAAGATTATGACGTAACGCTATATATGATGCGTCAAAACAAAATAAATGATGAAGAAGCGAAATCGCACGACTTCCCTATCGTGAAATTGGATGACATCACAATCGCATCATTAACTGAACAAACAGCATTTGATGCAGATCGCGTCGTTGTTGCAACAAGTGATGATGAACAAAACTTATTATTGGCAGAACATGCAAAAGAGCTAGGTGTTGAACATGTTATTGCAAGTGTAGAAGATCCACTTCTACAAGAAAAAGCAACGCAAGAACATATCGCTGTATTCTCAACAATTAACTCTACACGTATTTTATTACGTGCGCTTATTGATAAACCTAGTCTCGTTCGCTTAATTACAACAGCAAACGAAACAGTCCGTGAAGTTGAACTACGGAGCAATAAATATAACGGCGTTGCACTTCGTCGCCTTCCGTTTTTAGGTGATGTACTAGTCATTCAAATTTATCGTGGAAATAAAGCATTAATCCCACATGGGGATACAAGACTACAACACGGTGATACATTACTTGTAACAGGCTCAAAAGAACATATCGATACACTAAAAAACATATTAGAATAAAAAAATGCCCCTCACATAATTGAGGGGCATTTTTTTCCATTTCATATGGTAAAATGTTACTATCACATATTATGGGGATGGATTACATTATGTCTATTATAACTTTAGCTCTCTTATTATTAGCCGAAATACTCGTTGCCATTATTCTCATCGGTGTTAGTATTGAGATTTGTAGTTACGGATGGAAAAAATCGAATGGAATAAAATATTCTTGTCTTCTACTTTCACTCCTTCTCGGAACTGCTAGCATACTCGGACTTCTCGCCGCACCTGCCTATTTCTTTATACAATTAACAGAAAAAGCGTTATAAGAAAGGATGTTAATATGATTACCGTGAAAAATATTGAGGGATCTGAAACTTACGTATTACGTCAAAAAATTTTACGCCCCAATCAAACATTAGCAGATTGTAAATACCCTTCCGATTATGAAACAGACACCTTCCACTTAGGCGCATTTATAAACGATGAACTAATTAGTATCGCTTCCTTCTCAAAAGAAATATATCCCGACTTACCAACGGGTATTCATTATCGTCTACGAGGAATGGCAACATTACCTGCATTTCGAAACAACCGTGCTGGAAGCTCCTTAATTCAGAAGGCGGAACAAATCTTGCAAGAACGCCAAGCAAATATATTATGGTGTAATGGCCGAATTACTGTAGCTGACTATTACAAGCACTTAGGCTTCCAGGAATATGGTGAAATCTTTAAAATTGAACCGATTGGCCTTCATAAAGTACTATATAAAAGAATATGAGAAAAGCTTTCCTCAATATGGGAAAGCCTTTCTTATATTTCAATCTTCTCTTTTTATTTTTTTCATATATATGTATATAAACAAACTTGGAACTAAAAAACAAGCAAACATAATAAGTCCTGTCATACTAATTTCCTTTATCGAAATATCTGGTATTACAACGATACAAATAGCTAAAATCCCAATAATAATACCTACCGGAATGAATAATAGCTTCATAAAATAACGACGCGACACTCCGCCCGTATGCTCATACACTTCCACTGAATTTTTCAGATTTAAAAAGTTAATAATTATTATCCCGCCCATAAATACCATTAATAAATCCGAAACACTTTCATATCCTGCCCATTGCAAGACATAGCGGTAAAAGACGATAGCTAGTATGACGATATTTTGTAAGATGAAAGCTAATCTAATATGTTTTAACCCTTCAATCATTAAACGTTCATCTTTCACGATTTTCATCCTACCACTCCTTTTCCTCCCAAAACAAATCATTCAACGTTTTATCTACTGCATAACAAATTTTTAAACATAAATCTAAAGATGGATTGTATTTCCCCTTCTCAATTAAACTAATCGTTTGCCTTGTAACGCCTACTTTTTCTGCTAATTGTTGCTGTGTTAAATCTAATTGAACACGCGCGACTTTTATTTTACTTACAGCCATTCATGTTCCTGCTACTAAAAATATAGACAAATGTATATTCTTAGAGTATTCCTGCTTCTACGTGCCCTGCCTCGCTAATCACTTGCTACTACAGTTTGCTGTGACACTTCACAGGCGTAAATTCCGATGTAGCCCACCGTACATATATACAATCTATTTACGTTAGTATTGTATATTTTTTTGCTTGTAAAAGGTTGATTGACGCATTTAAATCTCTATCTATTACATTGCCACATTCACATGTATATACTCGGTCAGACAGCTTTAAATCCGACTTTTTTTGACCGCAATATGAACACATTTTAGAAGATGGATAGAATCTGTCCACTTGCCGTAGTTCAATTCCATATTCCCTACATTTCGTTAATAACCATGTTTTAAAAGCATAAAAACATTGTTGCGCTACAGCTTTAGATAGATGTTTGTTCTTCATCATACCTTTCACATTCAAATCTTCTACTACAATAAACGTTGGCTTGGTTTTCACCACATCATTTACAATAGACTTTACATACGCTAATCGAATATTTGCTAGCCTAGCATGTAGTTGTTGCACCCTAAGAATATTTTTGTTTATATTCGCTCTTTTATTAGTAACAGGTTGTTCACCTCTCTTTCTTATATTTTCAAATTTGCGTGATAAAAAGCGTTGTTCACGTTTTAACCGTTTTTCTATCTTTTTTACTTGTATTGTTTTATTTATATTTTTGTGAGTTTTTCCATCGCTACGTACAGCGAAGTCTTTAATTCCCAAATCAATTCCTAGACCTACTGTATTGAGAGTTGCATTTGGTTTTACCTCTTTCACTTCACAGAGTATAGACACATAGTATCTTCCTGCTCTTTAATATACTGTACCACTTTTTACAGTTGTATTTTTTGAAATATATCCATACTCTTTTAACCTTATCCAACCAATTGTAGGGACTTTTACTCTATGTCTTTCTACTGTCCAATCTGTTTTGTTGTTTTTCGGAAAGTAGCACTTCACATCTTGCTTCTTCTTTTTTTTATATCGTGGAAACTTAGATAAACCTTTAAAAAACCGCTTAAAAGCTTTATCTCCATTCATAATCGCTTGTTTTACCGCTTTGCTCGACACTTCTTTAATCCACTGGTCACACTCTTTTGTATGAATGTTGTTTAACCATTTGGAAAAGTCATAACCACTAAGAAATTTCCCCTCCGACTCATATACCTCTTTATTTTTAGAGATATACAGGTTATATACATATCGACACACCCCAATAGTTTGACGGATTTTACTAATTTGTTCAGTTGTCGGTTTGATTTCTATTAAATATGCTCTTTTCATAAGTCTTCATCCTCCGACATTTTCTTTTTGTATTTTCTCAACCCATATATTCTACAGCTAAATACATGAATGATAGATATTAAATCCTGAACAAGTTCTTCTTGAATACCCATATATTTCTTATACTGTTCTTCTGTATAATATCTTCTTCCTTTTGGGTTTCGGTAAGCAGGTAAAACACCTTGATTGTCCCACCTTTGCAATGTCTTAACAGAGACATTAAGCATTTCTGAAAATTCTTTCGGTTTATATTGTTTCATAATTACTTTTCACTATGTATGCCTACTTTTGTCTATGTTTTTGTTTACTGTTTCTTTCTCCTCCACCCTTATTATAATATATATTCCAATAAGTAATTTATATTTTACATTACTAATTTAAGTTTCACTTTATTATACACAAAAAAGGAGCCCCTCATAAGAAGCCCCCTCTCCTATATTATAAGAATAAATGACATCCAAATAAAATTGTAAATAAGTATAGTAACGGATGCACTTCCATCCCTTTCCCTTTCACAATTTTCAAGACTGGATACACTAAAAATCCAATTGCAATTCCATTCGCAATACTAGATGTTAACGGAATACCTATAAAAATTAAAAATGCTGGTAACGCATCTTCAAATTCATTCCAATTAATATCTCGAATGCTTTGTGCCATTAAACTACCTACTATAATTAATGAAGGAGCTGTAATAGCGGCTACACTTGATAAAGGAGCAATAACAGGACTAAAAAATGCCGTTATAATTGTTAGACCAACAACTACAATCCCTGTTAATCCAGTTTTACCACCTGCAGCAATACCTGCTGACGATTCAATCGTCGCTGCTGTTGGGCTTGTTCCAAAGATAGAACCTGTAGTCCCGCCAATCGCATCTGCAATAAACGCTTTACCAAAACGCTTCTCTGTATTGTCTGTAATTAAACCTGCTTGTTTAATTAAACCAAGTAATGCACCTGTTGTATCGAATAAAAGTACAAGTAAAAATGAAAATACAACGCCGTATAATCCGTATTCAATTACATCTGAAAAGGCATTGATTGGGTTTGAAACGATGATACCCTCTGGTAAATGAGGCATCGCCACAATTTTATCAGCAAACTTCAATTGCCCTGTAAAGAAGGCAATAATTCCTGTCACAATCATACTAATAAATAATGCACCGCTCACACGCAATGTCATTAATACCGCCGCTAATATTAAACCAATTAAAGTTAAAATAACAGCTGGAGAATGAAAATCACCAATCGTAACTAAATTAGACGGATGATCCACGATAATTCCAGAAAGGCGCAATCCAATAAAAGCAATAAATAGTCCAATTCCACCTGCAATTGCATGCTTTAAACTATCAGGAATTGCTAAAATTAACTTTTGTCTAAACGAAGTAAAAGATAATAAAAGAAAAATAATCCCCGTTACAAATACAGCTGAAAAGGCAACTACATATGTAATCCCTTCTGCCTTCTGTACAACAGAATAAGCAAAATATGCATTCATTCCCATAGCTGGAGCAATAACAATCGGATAATTCGCGAAAATCGCCATACCTACTGTTCCAACAACGGTTGCAATAATTGTTGCTGTAAACGCTTGGTCAAATGGTACACCTGCATCAGATAATATTTTTGGATTGATGACAAGAATATACGCAAATGTAAAAAAAGTTGTGATGCCAGCTAAAAACTCTTGCTTCACAGAAGTGTTATATTTTTGTAATTGAAACATGCTTATGTACCCTTCCTACACCTGAATTATTATCACACATTCTTTTTCTTACTAGTATGTGAGAAAATATAATACTTAATCTTAACAATCAATAAAAAGAAGAGTCAATATATTCCCTAATAGTTCGAATTTTAAGTTTAAGTCTGACAAGTACAGATGTAGTACAGTTCATTATGATTATTTTTGTAGCATAACAGATAGAAATGTTTTATAATTTGAAATAGTTAAATATTTAGCAAACGCATTCAAATATCGTTCACTCTACAAGGGGGATTCTTCTTATGCAGCACACAAACAAATCTGGAACTTTAAATCGTGGTTTAAAAGAACGACATATTACTTTAATGTCACTGGGCTCAGCTATTGGCGTTGGACTATTTTTAGGATCCGCTTCCGCCATTAAACTAGCAGGTCCTTCTATTTTGCTAGGCTATATGATTGCCGGTCTCGTTATTTTTTTCATTATGCGAGCGCTTGGGGAAATGGCAATTGAACAACCTGTTGCTGGTTCTTTTAGTAAATATGCATATGATTATATTGGACCACTCGCTGGTTATATTACTGGCTGGAATTACTGGTTCTTATGGGTTGTTACTTGTATGGCTGAAATTACAGCAGCTGGTATTTACATGCAGTACTGGTTCCCAGATATCCCGCGCTGGATTTGGGCATTACTTGCTCTATTATTAATGAGCGCTTTTAACTTCTTATCGGTAAAAGTATTTGGAGAACTTGAGTTTTGGTTTGCTCTCATTAAAATTGTCACAATTATCTGTATGATAGTAGTCGGAGCTGGTATTATTTTATTCGGATTCGGAAACGGTGGTATCGCTACTGGTATTTCAAATCTTTGGTCACATGGTGGCTGGTTCCCAAATGGATTTTCTGGGTTACTACTCTCCATGCAGATGGTACTATTCGCTTATTTAGGCGTTGAATTAATCGGTGTTACAGCTGGTGAGGCTCAAAATCCGAAGAAAACACTCGCAAAGGCAATCGATAACGTATTTTGGAGAATTCTACTCTTTTACGTTGGGGCATTATTCGTTATGATGGCAATTTATCCATGGAACGAACTTGGTGAGAAAGGCAGTCCATTCGTATTAACATTCCAACAAATTGGTATCGCAAAAGCAGCAGGTATTATTAACTTTGTCGTATTAACAGCAGCTCTTTCTTCTTGTAACGGTGGTTTATTTAGTACAGGCCGTATGCTATATACATTAGCTCAACAGAAAAAAGCTCCTGAAAGATTTGGTCGTTTAAATAAAAATGGCATTCCAAGCCAAGGAATTGTAGCAACTGCTATCGTTTTACTAATTGGTGTTATATTAAACTATCTCGTACCTGCAAAGGTATTTACATGGCTTACTAGCATTTCAACTTTCGGTGCAATTTGGACTTGGGGAATTATATTAGTCGCTCAAATTAAATTCCGTAAAAGCTTGCCTACTCAAAATAAACAAAAGTTATCGTATAAAATGCCTTTATACCCATTAAGCTCATATTTCTCACTCGTTTTCCTTGTATTAGTATTAGGTATAATGGCGTATTCAGAAGATACACGAATTGCATTGATTGTCGGCCCAATTTGGCTTATCGGCTTAGCAATCGTATATTACATGAAAGGGTTTCATAAGATTGATGAAACACCTAACTCAAAAATTAGTTAAGCAAAACATCCCTTCCTTATTACTTGGAAGGGATGTTTTTATATCTATATAAATATTTCTCAACAAAATTCACGGTATTTTTACAATTTTTTAATATTTTTTATGTTTTCCGTCTTTATTTTTACAGAAAAATAAATTACATTATTAAAGCACATATATTTATTATTAGGGGGATTCTTCTATGAAGAATAAAAAATGGATTACATTTTCTTTAGCAACAGCAATTACACTAAGTATAGGGACCTCGTTCATACCGTCTACTTATGCCGAAAGCTCTGTAGACCCAGCTCCTGAAATTGCTGCAAAAGTTGTAAATCAAAACAATGGGAAGAAAGTATTATTCGATAATACACACGGTCAAACTGCTGGGACAGCTGACTGGGTTATTGACGGCGGCTTTTCTGACTTCGGAAACGGCATTGCAAAAAACGGATATCACGTAAAGGAACTTCGTAAATCAACACCTATTACGTACGAAGACTTAAAAGATTACAATGTATTTATCGTTCCAGAAGCTAATATTCCTTACAAAAAATCTGAGCAGGACGCTATGTTACAATATGTAAAAAATGGTGGTAGTATCTTCTTTATTGCTGATCATTACAATGCAGATCGTAATAAAAATCGCTGGGACTCTTCTGAAGTATTTAATGGATATAGACGCGGTGCTTGGGATAATCCAGCAAAAGGAATGTCTAATGAAGAAGCAAATTCACAAGCTATGCAAGGAGTAGAAAGCTCTGATTGGCTCTCTGACAACTTCGGTATTCGCTTCCGCTACAATGCACTTGGTGATGTTTCAGCGAAAACAATTGTATCGCCTGAACAATCTTTCGGAATTACAAAAGGTGTTTCGTCTGTAGCAATGCATGCTGGTTCTACTCTAGCAATTACAAACCCAAAACTAGCAAAAGGACTTGTTTACCTTCCAGAAAATCCATCAAAATGGAATAACGCTGTTGATAGTGGCGTTTATAATGGCGGTGGTATTGCAGAAGGCCCATATGCTGCTATCGCAAAAGTAGGACTTGGAAAAGCTGCCTTTATTGGTGACTCTTCTCCTGTTGAAGATGCTACGCCAAAATACGTTCGTGAAGATTCTGGCCAAACAAAGAAAACTTACGATGGTTATAAAGAAGAAAACGATGCGATTTTATTAGAAAACATCGTAAATTGGTTATCAAATAAAGAGACATTTACAAGTTTAGATCAAGTAAATGGTTTACAACTTGATTCACCTACAGCTCTACAAACATTTGAACAGCCAAGCTTATCAACAGAACCACAACCTGAACCTTGGAGTGCACCAAATGCAGGTTATCAATGGTTTAATACAAATACTTTTAAACCAGGTTCATACGGTTATAACGGTGCGGTAACAACAAGCGACTACGTCGTTACACACCCTAGCATTCTACCAAACAATGAAATTTTCCAAATGAAGATTCAAGTAAATAACTTACTACCTAATACAACGTATAACAACTATTCTTTAGGTATCTTCACTACTGGTGGAACACAAGTGGCTAAAGTACAAAATGCAAACGGCACTTGGCCATCTACTTTCGGATATAGTAGTGCATTTTCTTTCACAACAAACAGCTTAGGCTCTGCTGAGAAAGTTGTAAATGTACAGATTGATTCAAATACAACTGGACAAGCAACGCTTCGTCTACGCCAAAATACAACAACGAAATATAATGAAACTGTAACGATTAATAAGAAATAATAAAAAAGGCAATCCATACATGGATTGCCTTCTTCTCACTTCTCTTCCTTCGAGAAAAACATTCTTGAAATAACGATACCTATACTACCGACGATTAGGAATAACACTGCCCTAATCATCATCGATACCTCCGGTAAGTCAAGTAAAAATAACTTCCCTACCGTTACGACTAAAACGACTAAACCAGCATATAATATTTCATTCATATTTCTATTTCTTCCAAACCAAACCGCAAATAATGCATATACCATCCATAATAACGATACTGATACACTAATTACGCTTCCATCTGTAGATAAAACTTCACCGATTCTCGTAATTGTAATAAATACAATTATCATAAACCAATAGAGCACTATAGAATACATATATTTGCCGAAGCTCGCTAATACTTCTTTCGCTTCTCTCATGCAATAATAGAACGTTCCTATTAAAATAAGATGAGCAACAAAGCCTGCCGAAATAAATTGATCAAACGGGCTAAAAATAGTCTGTATCATTCCAATTGCGTAAACCGTCGCACTAACATACAATTTTATCTGTTGTTTTACTTTAATAGAAGTGACCATGCCGAGGAAACCTTGTAACAATAGTACAATCGCTGCATTCACTAAACTATACTCATATAAAATTGCTAAACTAAATGCTCCCATTGCGAAACCAAATAAGAGATTTGTAAATGTAGAATGTCTATTTTTCCTATATTCACATACGAACATAGCGGCATGTACGAATGCACTAATAATCAATCCCCATGTTGTAAAATCAGGTATTTTTGAAATAGCTAGTATAAAGAACACTGCATTCGCACTAAATATCGCCAAACGTGGTTCTAGTATAAAACTTCTCTCCGTAAACATATGCCAAAATAATAGTAAATGAATCAAACCATATACAATCGTTAACTGTATTTGCAAGTTCTCTACTAACATTGACATAACAGCAAAGAAAACGAAAAGGACAATGGCAGCAACAGCGTAAGAAATCAGATATAAGTATTTATAACGATTTTTCAACGCATACCATAATAAACTAAGTGTTAATACTGTCTCATATCCAAAGAAAATATAAGGATTAGGAGTCGTACTATTTAACAAGAATGGTACGAAGAACGCACCGACCGCTACGAAAATAGTGAGATATTCCGATTGATATCTTTTCGCTAAATAAATACCTAAAATAACCCATGCAATATTACAGAGAAACGCGACACTTGCCGGAATAAATCCATATAAATAATGTGCTGCAAACGTCGTTAGAACAATCCCGGTAATACTTCCTCCAGCTAATACTAATCCTAACGCTTGCCGCTCTCTTTTAATTTGAATATCTCCTATATAATACAACCCGATAGATAATGCGATACCAAACACAATTCGTATCGCTGGTGTTAATAAACCAGCATCTACCCCTGCTTTAAATAACCAGATCACTCCAAGCAACATAATACCGACAAATACACGCGGTAACCACGTCTGACAAAACTTAATAATATTAAATGGCTCTGGTTTAAAAGCCGATATATCTACTTGTTTTAACTCAGGTTCTTGCAAAGGCTCTTTTATCTTAACTATTTCTTCTTTTGGCTTTTCCTCCATTACCGTTTCAATATATTCTTTCTTGTTCTTACTAACATGTTGCTGAGCGTTTTCTACTTCTATTTCCCTTTGCTTTACTTTTAATTCAGCAAGTGCTTCTTGAATTGTTTCAATTGCCGTTTCGAGTGCTTCTATTTTCTTATCCAAATCCTTCTTCATACGCTCCCCCCTTATTCGTCACTCTCATTAAACCTATATATTACCAATTATCTTTATCATACTCTTAGTCTATTCATTTTCAATAGTATTTTTCCAAAAAAAAGAAAGGTGTCTTCCCAAAATAGGAAAACACCTTTTTACTCATTTATTCTTATTTAGAAAAATGCTAACGATAAAACCAAGACACATGCCTACAATAGCTGGAACAATCCAGCCAACACCTTCTGTATAAAACGGGATGTATTTTAATGCTGACGTCCACTGATTCATCATTACATTTTTATTTAAAATGTCAATTGCACTAAATAACGCTACAACCAAAACAGTTACTGCATATACGTATGCATACTTTCCAATATACTGATGGAATAACCCTAGAATAATAAGCGTTAACGCAATTGGATAAATAAATCCAAGAATTGGTACTGATACTTTTAAAATTTGCGTTAACCCTAAATTAGCTAAAATCATACTAACAACGCTTACTATAAATGCCCACAATTTATAAGATACTTTCGGAAATGCACTCGCAAAAAATTGACTACAAGACGTAACAAGTCCAATTGAAACACATAAACACGCGATAGTAAAAATAAGACCTAATAAAACGACTCCGCCCTGTCCAAATAATGTAATCATAACTTGTGCTAACACTTTCGCACCGTTATCAAATGTTCCTAATGAGCCACTAATTGCCCCCACATATCCAAGGATGACATAAATAATCGATAATAATAGTCCTGCCCCAATTCCAGCAATACTCATATATTTCGCTAAACCTTTATCATCTTCAATACCCTTTGCACGTAATGCATTTGCAATAACAATTCCAAAGATTAAAGCAGCTAACGCATCCATTGTTAAATATCCATCTAAAAACCCTTGAAACATAGGAGCTTGGCCATAGTTCCCTATTGGTTCTTTCATATCTCCTACTGTTGTAAACATACTCTTTATAAAAATGAGTGCAATCATA
The DNA here is from genome assembly GCF_051915685.1 of Bacillus cereus group sp. MYBK5-2. Classification (NCBI taxonomy): domain Bacteria; kingdom Bacillati; phylum Bacillota; class Bacilli; order Caryophanales; family Bacillaceae; genus Bacillus; species Bacillus cereus group sp. MYBK5-2. The sequence goes on along the minus strand of NZ_JBQAFE010000008.1, from coordinate 188,360 downwards.
CATAATAATAATGGCGTCAAGACTTTTCCAAACAACCCCATTAGTTTAGATGGTGATAAACTTAACCAGTAAACAATACTAAAGAAAATAACTGTGTAAAACAATAATAATCCGTTTCCTGCTTCAGGGAATAACTGACCTGGCCCCATTTCAAAGGCTAAACTTCCCGCACGTGGTATACCAAGCCCAGGTCCAATAAATACATACACGATACATGGAAAAATAATTGCAAATGAAGAATGAACCCTACCCGCTAACGTTTGAAAACTTCCTGCTTTTGCAATAGAGATAACACCTAATATAGGAAGACCTGTTGCTGATATAATAAACCCTACTAATGAAATCCAAACATGTTCTCCTGCTTCATACCCAAGGAAAGGTGGAAATATCAGATTCCCTGCTCCAAAGAACATAGAGAATAACATAAGGCTAATAAGTAAAATTTCTTTTTTCTGTAACAATTTCATTTCTTTCTCCTTCTTTAATCTCATCTTTTATGAAATCAATTTCACATATAAAAAAGTACAATAACCCGCTTCCTTGCAAAGAAAACATAGTCCATAGTCTATCACAAAAGAAACACCCATTCTATAGCTATTCCTCTTTTCCAATTTCTTCTGAAAAATCAACCTTTATTGACTTATAATAGTTAATAAGGTAAAATATTAAATGTACAAAATTATTAACTTTGTTTTTGTTTGTGTCAGGAGGAAAATAACATGGAATCAGCGATACAACTAGAAAGAGAACAACAAAGAAAAAAGAAACATCCTCCAGGTTTATACTTACTCTTCTTTACAGAAATGTGGGAAAGATTTAGTTACTATGGATTACGAGGATTATTAACATTATATTTAACGACAGCTTTAGTAAGCGGTGGTCTTGGGTTTAGTCCCGCATGGGCACTCTCTATTTACGGATTTTATACTGGAGCCTGTTATTTCACACCAATGATTGGTGGATACTTAACAGACCGTTTTCTAGGTAGACGAAAAGCAATCACAATTGGTGGTATAACAATGGCAATCGGTAACCTTACACTATTTGCCTTGCAAAACCAATTAGGCCTATACCTCGGATTAGCGCTTATTATTATCGGTAACGGATTCTTCAAACCGAACATCTCTACACTGGTTGGAGAATTATACGAAGAGAACGATCCAAAACGTGATAGTGCATTTACCATTTTCTATATGGGTATTAACGTCGGGTCATTTTTAGCTCCACTCGTTTGCGGATTTTTATCAGAAAATTTATTCAAAACAACAGTTGATGGCGTTGTACATTACGGATTCCGTTACGGTTTCTTAGCCGCTTCAATCGGAATGATTATTGGACAAATTTTATTTACAACACTATCAAATCGCTTCCTTGGTAATATCGGTAAAAAACCAACTCGCGATTTACAAACAGCTGCTGGACAACCATCAGTAGGAGATACACCATTAACAAAAAAAGAAAAACAACGTACCGCAGTTATCGTCATTTTAACATGCTTCGTTGTCTTCTTCTGGGCTGGCTTTGAACAAGCTGGTAGCTCATTAACATTATATACAAACAAATTTGTAGACCGCTCTGTGTTCGGATGGGAAGTTCCAACATCTTGGTTCCAATCGGTCAATCCATTATTTATTATTTTGCTTGCTCCAGTCATTTCTGCATTATGGGCAAAACTTGCAACTCGCAAGCAGGGTGATTTAAAAATCCCAACTAAAATGGGACTTGGTATGATCTTGCTCGGTATCGGTTATATCATTCTCGTTATCGCTACATTAAAAACAGGTAGTGATGAACATAACATTACAGAAAAAGCAAACTTACTGTTTATCGTCTTTACGTATCTTTTCCATACGTTAGGTGAGCTATTCTTATCACCTGTCGGACTATCAATGGTTAGTGCGCTTGCTCCGGTAAAATTAGCATCTTTACTAATGGGTGTATGGCTAGCAAGTTCAGGTATCGCCAACATTTTAGGCGGACAACTTGCAAGCTTCACAACTTCACTTGGATACGCTGAAGTATTCACAGTTATTGGTGCTGTGGCAATTGTACTAGGTTGTGTTTTATTATTAATTTCTAAGAAATTAGTGAAATGGATGGATTAAAAAAGATGAGGAATTTCTCCTCATCTTTTTTTATGCTGTTTTACCTTTTTCAATTGCTTGTTCGTACAGCACTTTATGTTCTTTATATTCACTTGGTACGAAACTCTTATAGAAGAATGAGAACCAGCTGTCTCCCTTTTTATACCCTTCTTCTCGAATTTCCGCTGCTTTTTTATTCGATTTAAATCCTTCAGTAAACCATTTCTTTAACAATTCATTTCTTTCATACTTAGCAGGAACTTTTAAATCATAGTTTTCAAATGCATACTTATAGCCAGCCTTTTCTACTGCCTTTTTTGTAGACTTATAGCCTTTTTCATACGCTGTTTCATATGCCTTCACGTATACTTCTTTCTCTCTATTTCCAGGATTCTTTTCAGCTAGTTCTTTCCCTGTCTTTTCCCCTAACTCAGCTTGCTCTTTTTCAATTTTTTCTGTTCTTTCTTTATTCCCTACTTTGAATCCGTCTGCAAAGTTTACCTTAAACTCTGGAGCAACTTGACTATCGTCCATCGTCTCTTGTGCTAAACCTTGTTCTTTTCCTTTTTCAAAATGCGTTTTCTTCTGCTCTTCTAAAGACCATACGGCTGCATAAGTCGCTTTAAACGCTTGTTTATATGCATCAGATTTTCCAGCTACATGCACTTCTGCATCATTTTGTCCTGCTTTAAAATCAGTTTCTCCATTCTTTTGACCTTCAAGTTGACCTTTTTCCATATCAGCTTGGCGCTGCGCTTCCTCTTGCTTACGTGCCTCTTCAGCTTTTCTTTGTTCCTCGGCTACACGTTGTCTCTCTTCTTCAGCTTTACGCTGTGCTTCTGCATTACGTTGTTTTTCCGCCTCAGCGTTGCGTTGCGCTTCTGCAGCACGTTGTTTTTCCGCCTCAGTATTGCGCTGTGCTTCTGCTTGTCTCTCAGCTTCTACAGCACTATTATTATTCTGGCTAGGAGCTGGGCTCGTTGCGCCACTACTAGAAGCTGGTTTATTGTGATAATGATATTCCCCGTACTGTAATCCCCATTTCTCACAATTTGTACGACACGTATGTCCGCCATTAGCATCTGTACGCCCTGGATGTGCATAAGCTGAAATTGGAGCTACCAATAACGCTATACTCGTTGTTAAAAGAAGTTTCTTCACCTGTTGTCTCACTCTTGTTCCTCCCAAAATATAGAATCCTAACTTTATTATACATAAATAGAATAATATTTGAATACAAACCAAAATATTCTATTATTTCTCAACATTAGTAAAAAAAGAAGGTGAACCCTTTAAAGAGTTCACCTTCTTTTTTACTTCTTCGCCTTCGTTCCTACTAAATCACCAGCAACAACATAACGCTTAGAATTATCCTTTACAGATACACATGTAATAAGCGTTATCTCATCTTTCCCATGATCCTCTACAACTTCCCACTTATCAGGAGTTACTTCAGATACACCAGTAACCGTATACTCATATTCATTTTCATTGTCATACAAATAAATTTTATCGCCTTTTTTCAAAGAAGCTATATCACTAAATAAAACACCTTTTTTAGACATATTATGTCCTGCTAATGCGTAATTTCCTTTTCCCATAACTTGATTCTCTTTTACTGTCGCTGCACCTGATAATAAGTTTTTTTCAGTAGAAGCTTTTAAAACAGGCAGTTCTACTGAAACACTTGGAATCGAAATACGACCAATTACTTGTTTCTTATCTAATGATGCATTCGCTACTTCCGCCAAGTCTGGTTGATTAATTTTGGAAGCATCTACAAATTCCGTCTCATGCTTTTCATAATCCATCTTTTGAACAGCCTGCACATTTTCAGTCTGTTTCTTTTCAGCCTGATATCCATCATAAAATGGCTTTCCAATTAATACGCCACCTACAACAAATAGCAGAATTGCTACTATACTATAAATTCTTTGCTTATTCATACACAGTTCCTTTCCCTTACAAAATCTTACTCTATATAAAATGATAAAATAATATCGCTATATGTACAAGTATTAGCTTAAAAAGAAACCTTCTTGCCAGTGCAAGAAGGTTTCTTTTTAAGTTAATTTATTTCTGTATAGTGATACGTGAAATACTGTCATTTGAATAAAGAAAATAGAAAATAGAATATATAATGGGTATCCAGGAAGATATTCATTAATAATAGGCGAAAAAGTTAAAAATCCAACTGCACAAGGTAACACAAATCATAACGATACAAATGTTGTTCGACAAGCTTTATCCGTAATCGCTTTTTCACGTTCATCTTCTAGCGGAAATAATAATGGATACATCCAAAAAGATAAATTCTTATATTTTTTCTTTTTAATTCTATAAAAAATTGTAACTATAATTGCTCCAATAAACAATAAAATGAATGGTACTCCATTAAACCATACTTCAAATGGGAATTTCTCGTTTTTAATTATATCGGCTAACTCTGTAATGACACTATAAAATTCAACAAATGTCCAGCATGCTAAAGCAGTATAAAGCACGTTTATGATATAAGAAAAAACAATTCTATTCATCCTCTTCCTCCTCCTTATTTAAAACAAACACGTCTTCCATCTTTAACTGGAAAACATCACAAATCGTAAGTGCTAATAACAAAGAAGGAACGTAATCCCCTTTTTCAATTGCAGCAATTGTTTGTCTCGTTACTCCAACCTTTTCTGCTAATACACTTTGCGTAAAGTTAAAACGAGCTCTTAATTCTTTTACTCTGTTTAAAATGGTCAAATTTACCACCTCTCACCATTATTGTATGCTATCCTCAACAAAATGTAAACTTAACTTAACATTATTATTATAAAAAAATCCAACTCTACGTATTGTAAAGTTGGATTACTTGTTAGTTTAAAATTTTAACTTTAACTGTTCTTCTACCCCAGTCATTAGCTTGAGCTGAATTTGGCATTAATAGATCAATGATATGCCCTTTTATTGCACTACCAGTATCTCCAGCAATTGCTGTTCCATATCCTTCTACATATACAGTAGAACCTAATGGGATAACAGATGGATCTACTGCAATTAATTTCATGTTTGGATTTGCAGTTAAATTATGTCCTAACTTAGATTTTACAGTTTCACCCGGTTTATAGCCGTTTTCAGATGGGTCAGCTGTATAAGCGGTTGCTGTTACGTAAAATTCTTTTCCACCTTGAGTTGGTTTCGTATCAGGCTTAGACTCTGTTTCTGTATTTTTTGCTACAGGTTCAGCTGGTTTACTAGCTTTTTCCTGCTTTTGCTTTTCAGCAATTTCTGCTTGTGCTTTCGCTAAAGCTTCTTGCTCTGCTTTTGCAGCCGCTTCTGCTTTTGCACGCTCTTCCGCTGCGATTCTTGCTGCTTCTTGCTCACGAGCAATCGTTTCTTGTACTGTCTTCATATTTGATTCAATTTTAGCTTTCTCTTCCGCTGCTAAATTAAGTTGACTTGCAACTTCATTATATTTAGCTTGAACTGTTTGTAAGTTATCTTGACGTTTTTTCAAGTTATCTTGCAGTTCAGCTTGCGCTTTTGCTAATTTTTGTTTGTCTACTACTAAAGATGCTTCTTTTTCGTCAATTGTTTTCTTATCTTCTTCAATTTGACGAAGATCTTGTTCTTGTAGACGTAAAATTTCTTTATCAGCTTCTAGAATAGTAGAAACTGCGTTCATACGTTGTAAGAAGTCTGCAAAGTTTTTTGACTCTACTACAACTTCTACTACTAAACTTGTATTTGAACTGTTTTGAACAGAAACCATACGTTTTCTCATAATATCTTTACGAGCAAGGACTTTATCCTCCAAAACGACAATTTCTTGCTTTTTTTGCTCAATCTGCTTATGTGTTTCATCGATTTTACGTTGAATAGCAGCTTGATCCTCTTTATTTTTTGCAATTGTATTATTTAAATTATGTAGTTCGTTTTCGATACCTTTAATTTCTTTACTAACAGCTTGCTTTTCTTGCTCTTTCTTTTGCATTTCTGCATCGTTTTGTTGCAATTGCTGTTGCATGTTGTTAAGTTTCTCGTCGTTTGACTCTGCTTTAACAGCGACTGTACTAGAAAGACCGATAATTCCTGCTAATACTAGACAGCTGATTCGCTTAAAATAGTTCATAATCCGACTCCCTTCTTATACAGTTATACATGATTTATTTTACAGTTTGTTTACAAAACGATTAAATACAGTTTATTTTTCGTGACGAAAAAAAGAGAATTATGAATAAAATGTAATAGATTCTTAAATATTTAACAATTCCTATATTTAAAAAATACAAAAGATGCTAAAATCCAAATATAGAGAAAATATAACTTTCGAAGGCGGTTGAAATAAATACATGTTTACTCAAAAAAAATCACTCCAACATACAATTGCTCAATTAGAAGAGCGTATACAAGAATTAGAATTAGAATTAAAACAAAAGGATATTGAAAAGCAAGAGACTATTTCTACTATCCACGATCGTGTACAAAGCGTTGTCCAAGAGCATCAACTTGTAAATAACCAACACAATACACTTCAAAATTTAGTTCAACAATTAAGTTCATGTTTCGAAAATGTTTCAACACGTACGACACATTCCAATGAGTTAAATAATGAAATGTTACAAAAGGAACAAAGCTTAATTCAGTCTATTGCAGAAATTATTGACTGCTCTAATGAAGGAAAAGAATCCGTTCACCGCTTACTTATTGTAATTAATAAATTAGGTGAACAATCTCAACGCACGTCTAATAGTATGAATCATCTAAGCGAACGCTCAAAGGAAATCGAGCAAATTGTAGAAGTCATTCAAAACATTGCAGCACAAACAAATTTACTTGCATTAAATGCGAGTATTGAAGCCGCACGTGCTGGGGAGCACGGTAAAGGATTCGCTGTCGTTGCCAATGAGGTAAGAAAACTAGCGGAAAGTACAGCAGAAAGTACAAAAAACATCGGCAACTTAACGAAAAAAATTCAAGAAGAAATTGAAAAAGCATATGATAACACAAAAGATAATTTACATTTAGTCGATGAAGGTGTAGAAATGAGCGCCGATACAAATGCTAGAATTGAAAATATTTTAGTTATGATTCAAACGTTACAAAATGGTGCTACAAATGTTATTAAGGCTATCGAAAACCAAAAGTCTTGTAATGATGACATATTACGAGAATTCGCTAACACACAACAAATGTTCCAAAAATTAAATACTACTATTATGAATCATATTCATGATGCTGAAAAAGTCGATGTTCAATTGTCTAAAAGTCTTCAAGAAACAGTAACTTCTTAATTAAAAATAAAAATCCCTTATACTGCTATAAGGGATTTTTATTTTATTTTGAATATTTATTTCTTTTCAATATTCATCCATATCTTTGTTATAATGGAAAAGTTGTTTCTTTCAACTAATAAACAAGGAGGTTATTATGGAACAATTTTACTACGTTTTAAAATATTTAATTCTCGGTCTGTTCCAAGGACTAACAGAACCAATTCCGATTTCTTCAAGTGGTCATCTCGTTTTAGCACAACATTTGCTAGGACTAAAAATAGAAGGGTTTAGCTTCGAACTACTTGTTAATTCAGCTTCATTATTAGCTGTATTACTTATTTATAGAAATGATTTAATTCGTCTAACGAAGAATGGTCTCTCTTATATATTTACAAGAGCAGAAGACGCAAAATCAGATTTCTTCTTTATTATTTATCTTGTTATTGCAACCATTCCAGCAGGTGTTATTGGTGTTTTATTTAAAGATTACATCGATCAGTACTTAAAAGGTGTGAAGATGGTTGGGATTTCCCTTCTTATTACTGCTGTCGGCCTTTGGATTATTAGAAATTTACGCGGTCGTAAAAATGATGGCGACCTTTCTATGAAAGATGCAATCATCGTCGGATTAGCACAAGCTTGCGCACTGATTCCCGGAATAAGCCGATCTGGTGCCACAATCGTAGCAGCAATGTTACTTGGTATGAAGCAAGAAACAGCTCTTCGCTTCTCATTCTTACTATACATTCCTGTTAGCTTAGGTGGCTTGTTGTTAAGCATTACAGACATTGCAAATGATCCAAATCTAGACACATTATTCGTACCATATGTCGTTGCATTCATCGCAACATTTATCATGACGTATATTTCACTAAAATGGTTTATGAACATTATGGCAAAAGGAAATTTAAAATATTTCTCTTTCTATTGTATTATCGTAGGTGTACTTACTCTTATTTTCTTATAAAGTAAAACTTACAAATTGAAAGCGAGTCATCTAGTGTAATAGAATGACTCGCTTTTTTATACCTCTATTAAGTTAAAATCTATTATTTACTTAGAATTTTCTGAATAGTATAATATTATTTAAGTTTACTATTACAGTAATTCTATCTTTCCTACTATTATCGTAAAAGAGGTGTTTATATGTTTATAGTTACTAAACTCATTCACATTAAGTACGAATATGAAAATGAGCTACTTTATGGGCTTAAACAATATTATCCTTCCCCTGGAACGAACGGTTGTATTAACATAGAGTTTTCACATGTTCATCGTACAAATGATAAGGCAGAATATATGATTCGTCTGTTATGGAAAACACAACAAGATTACCATACATGGCTTTCTCAAAGAGAAGGCCATGTAACTTTGAAGCACAAAATACAAGGCTATATACTTTCTTCCAAATCAAATGCTACCTATGTGCATTAACCCTTCTCTTTTTATTCCTTACGAGGGGCAAAATGATAAAGTGAAACTTTAATCAGCCCTCATCAATCGGGCTGTTCACAAATAACAAGATAAGGACCCTCTTACTTTTCATACTGTAAGAGGGCTTCTCTTATGCATACACTTTCTTCTCTTGACAATACAAACGAATAACATGTTTATTTTGTTGAAATACATCATGCGTCAGACGAATAATAATAAAGTTTCTTTTTGTTTGATCATCATGAACAAAAATCTGTTCTCCCTCCTGAAAACGCCATGCACTTTCAAAAGTCGTAATATGATCCCCACTTACAGAAAAAAGTTCATATCGCATCTCTTGTACCCTCTCTCAACTTACATAATCATAATATCCTCATATTAAATTTATTATAACTTAATTCCTATAAAATTAGTAATTATTTCTATTTCGAAAGATTTTAACTTTGTATTTAAATATTTTTAGCGCTATAATGATAAACGAATTTTCATTGAAAGGAGTTTTACTTTGACTGCATATTTATTTCCAGTAAAAACAGCATTTATTTTATTCCCCTTTTTAGCAATGTTTCTTTTAATCCCTTTTTTAATATTTAATTATCGAAAATACGGTTATTTAAATAAATGGCGCTCATTTATTTTATACTCATTATTACTTTACTTATTAAATGCCTATTTTCTTGTTATTTTGCCGTTACCACAAACGTTTGATACTTGTAGCCTACAACCAGCTAATACACAACACATGCAACTCTCACCATTTTATTTCATACAAGAGATTAGTAGTCATACATCGGCAGTTTTAACGAAACCAGCTACTTATTTCTACTTATTAAAAGAGTCTGCGTTTTTACAAGTTGCATTTAATGTTCTATTAACTGTTCCATTCGGTATTTACTTACGTTATTATTTCCGACGTAGTTTCTTACAAACAATTTGCATTTCCTTTTTCCTTTCACTATTTTTCGAGCTAACACAAGTGACTGGATTATACGGTATATACAATTGTGCATACCGATTATTTGATATCGATGATTTGTTTTTAAATACATTAGGTGGCGTAATTGGTTTTATCATTGCACCAATATTTACGTACTTCCTTCCGAAGACAAACGAGTTAGATAGTCATATTGATTTGGAAACGAAACCAGTCGGATTCATTCGTCGCCTTATCGCGATGCAAATTGATTGGATTTTCTTATCTATCATCGTACCTGTCGTTAAAAACAAAGGAAATTCTTTCTTCGTTTCTAATATGCAATCTTACACGAATATGTATGAACTCATTTTCATTACGTGTTCAATCCTTATTTATTTTATTCTTATTCCATACTTTACAAATGGAAAAACAATTGGGAAAGCATTGCTTCGCATTCATCTGAAAGGAAAATCAGATCGTATTACATTAAAAGAACTATTTATTCGCTACGGTATATTTTATTTTGCGTTAGGCGGAATCAATTATATTCTTTCTAGTAGCTCTATGTTAAATCATACAGAACCTTTAGTATTACTCGTTACATTGTTATTCCTATTTATCATTAACGGCCTATTCATTATTCATGTTTTACTGCATGTATTTAGCCGTGATAAACTACTATTTTATGAACATATTAGTCATACAAGAAATGCAATTACGCTAAAAAAAGCTGACAAATAATTATTTGTCAGCTTTTTCATATACATAATGTGAAACCTTAATCAGCGGGGGTCTTACTGCCAGTTAATACGGGATAAATAACTTTTCTGCATAAGGATTAAAAAACATTCCAAGTTCATCTAGAGACTTCCTCGCCTGTAAAAACGAATGAAACTCTGGATATATATCTTGTAATTGCTCATACGATAATGTATGCATTTTCCCCCAATGCGGACGCCCTTCATACTTCAGAAAAATTTTTTCCACTTCGCCAAAGTAAGCAGCATATTTCATACCTTTATACATATGAACAGCGATATACGCTGAATCTCTTCCATAGGCTGGACTAAGCCATATATCATCCCCTTTTACATAGCGGCATTCGATTGGGAAGTGCACCTTATACTTTTTCTTTTCAATAAGATTTGAGATTTCTTCTACAACCGTCCTCATATACTTTGAAGGAATGCTATACTCCATTTCATAAAATGGTACCGTACGTGATGTAGCAAATACTTCATAGCTCGGGCCAATTATTTTTGTGTTTGGTACAGCTTTTGCTGATAATCGACTCACTCCTTTACTTATAGAAGGAAACCATTTACACCCTTTAGATAGTAAAGAGAACATCCTATTTTCAAGTAACTCCACCTTTAGTTTATGCCATTTCAAATCACTGCCTTGATTCGTTGTTTCGTTCGTAAGTTTTACTTGTACTTCATCAGAATAAGGAAAAACGAAAAATTCAAAATGACGATGCTTCTTATATTCTTCTAGTTTGTTCATTACAGTGGATAATGACTGTTTTTCACTTTCATAAACGAGTGAATACGCTGGAATAACCTTCAATTTTATCTTTACAATGATACCTAACATTCCAAGTGACAACTGAAACGCTCTCCAATATTCTACGTTCTCAGCTTCCGAACAAACTATACTCTCACCATTAGATAGAACTGCCGTAATCTCTATAACTTGTGTTGATAAGCTCCCAAAGGTAATACCCGTTCCATGAGTCCCCGTACTAATCGCTCCTGCAATAGATTGCGAATCAATATCCCCTAAATTTTCTTGCGCATACCCTTTTTCCTCAAGTAACTTCCCTAAATCATATAACTTTGTTCCTGCCCATACTTCAGCAACCATCTTCTCTGCATCAATATTCACAATACCCTTCAATTCATCTAAAGAAACTAAAACTTCTTCCGTTTGCACAAGGGGTGTAAACGAATGTCCTGAACCGACAACACGAATTTTCTTCCCCTTTTTTCGCGCAAGTCCCACAACTTCTACTACATCTTGTATACTTTCTGGATACATCGTATAATGCGGCGTTCCTTCTACATTCCCTGTCCAATTTCTCCACTTTTGTCCCTTTATAGAAAGCATTGGCCATCCCCCCGATATGTTGAATACTCCCCAACAATCTCTCCTTTTTTAACACGATACAAAAAGGGAAAACGCTCACATAACTCACCAGCTTTACTATGGCGAAACAAAATGGACTCTCCTATATCCACTCGTTCCTCACCTTTATAAAAAATTGGCGTTTGTACCTCGCCAGCACCTTCTAAAGCTAATAGTTTTGCACCCTTCGGTCTCCAAACTTCAGGCTCTTTATCTTTTCCAACTGCTCCTGAAGCAATATATCCACCACCTAGGCAAGTGTAAATAAACGGGACTGGTTTACGCACAACTGGTAAGGCAAATCCGACCGCTGGATAAAATTTCACCTCTTTATAATAATCAAACAGCTTCGGAGAATAAAAAGCAGAACCTATTGTAATCTCTGAAACTGAATTATCTTTCTCGGTTGTTTTTATACTTCCTGTTCCGCCTCCATTTACAAACCTTAGCTCAATACCAAGGTTTTGTATTGCTTTTACAATATGTTCTCTTCTTTCTTTCACTTCTAGCACTGATTTCTGCTTTAAATATGAAATTATTTTACTTTTCAACCATTGATTCGGTATATGATCTCCCACCCCAGCAATTTGAGCTTCATAACCCATTACACCATCTAACATTAAATATGATGACCTTCTCACCTTTTCTACTACTTTCAACGCATCCTGCACATTTTTTACTGGGGACCTTTGTACACCAAAATGAAATTGAAAGAAACGACTACTCATATCAATATCCAAACAAACACGAAAACATCCTTTAGATTTCTCAGCAATGCTTTCTAAATACACAATATGCTCTTCACAATCCACCATACAAGTTATAATGAAACCTTTCTTTGTTAACAAACTAATTTCATACAGAGCTCTTTCATCGTAAGCAGGATATCCAAGCAATAAATCATTAAATCCTTGTTCTATTAAAAATAAAATCTCTCTAGGTGAAAAGCACATAATACCTTGAAATCGATCATTTGCAGCTAGTATCTTTTGCATAATCGGAACAGAGCGTAACGATTTACTCGCTATACGAATCTTTTTATTTCCACTTAACTCTATAATCGATTGAATATTTCTATCTAAAGCCATTTCATCCAAAAATGCACACGGTAATGGAACTTCTTTAAAAATTCCTCTATCCACATTTTTCTCTCCTCTTCTCAATATGTCTTATACATATTGGAAAGAAAGTGTGATTTTCCTGTTTGCAAATAAAAAAAGTTTCTTCTTTACGAAGAAACTTTTTGAAACTACTTCATAGAAATAGTCGCCTCTACTGGATAATGATCAGAGTAATCATTATACGTATATTTTTGGAACCATGATGTAACAGTCCATTGTGGAGATTTCGGCTGTAACACCTTATTCTCTATATATGATGGGTTCGCATGGTCTTTACTTGCAATAATATAATCTAAATACTCAGCAGGACTATCAGGGAAATTATATTTTGCAATACTGTTTGTCGTTGCATCCCAAGTCGCTGTATGTCCAGTATAAGATGGTACAGAAGCGTTCAATGTTTTAAACATAGATGCATACTCTGAATCATTCTTGTTCTCTGCATTAATTTTATTTACGTTCATATCACCGCCAATTAACACATACTCATTATTTGGTATATTTTTATTTTTAATAAAATCTTGAATTTCTTTTAATTGGTTCGTACGTACAGATGCTGGTGAAGTTTTTCCGCACATACTATCTTCAGCCTGCAAATGCGTCCCAATCACGTGAATGAAACGATCATTTTTCTTAATTTTCGTGTATACAAACCCTTTATTCGATAAATTATCTGGCCCGCATCCTTTTGCAAATACATATTGAATCTTTTCAGCGATTGGCCATTTGCTCACAATCGCAACGCCACCATCTTCAGGAGTTGAAGATGAATAGTTTCCTAACGTTTTATCCCATTCACTTCCACTACTACGACCTAATACTGCTGTTTGATTTGGATATTCTTTCTTCAAATTCCCTAATAAACGATCTGAAGCGCTATTATCAAACACTTCATTTAATATAACTACATCTTGATTCTTTATATAATCTGCCGCCCCGATTAAATCAGCACGCTCAGTTTGTCCCCAGTTCGGATATAAGTTTGTTGATAGCATATATACATTATGCGTCATTACTTTTAATGTATCATTTTGATTTGTAGACACTTCTGCTTGAGCTGACGTTCCGCTATATAAAGCTCCTAAACCAACACCTAAGCTAAGTACACCTTTTAGCAATTTACCTTTCACGTTTCATACCTCCATGTATTGTATAGTAATAAAAAGGCCAAATACTCTATTCTGAGATTTGACCTTTTTTAAATACTTAACGATTTCCGTACGTATCAAACCAAAGCTGAATATATCCAGCAGTAACACGTTGTGCATCCATTAAACGCTTACCTGTCATTGGTGTAACTTCAGCGCGCCATTTATCTGCATATTCTTGTGATACAGCAGCTCTCACGAACCAATCTTTCGTATTATCATTTACAATGCCAGCGTAATCTTGTTTCGCAACTACTGCCGCTCCATGAATCCAATCTTCTGGATTCGTACCTTTCCAGTTCCAATATCCATTTCCATCCGTTACTTTATAATTATCTTTTATCGTATCTACAAAGTTTTCATATTTAGAATGGAATCCTTGTGGATACGAAAGGTTCGTAAAGTTTGCCGCATGCATTGGTTGGTTTACATCCCCTAAATAATGAAGAGATAGTCCTAAATAGAAGAATGCTTGTTTCATATCTTTATTTTTGTAAGACTCACCAGCTAATTTAAAATACTTAGCACCAGTTTCCTTTGCCTGCTTTGCATACGGAATATAAGTCTTCCCATTGTCAGGGTCATAGAAATGTGAAGCAAATGTGCTATTATCATAATAAGGATTTTCATAGTCAGCAGCATAAATACCGTTCTCTAACTCCGTACGCCATTCATTTAATAGTGCAACTCGATCTTGTTTTACAAGTGTTGTATTACGAGACATAATATCAATTGCACGGTTTACAATCCATAAATGAGAATTCACGCCTTCTTTATGTCTATCTTCAGCAGACCAGCGCGGAATAACTCCAAATCTCTGTCCCCCATCATTTTCATGAGCAAATGCAACACTTTGTAATGGAGCAACTAATGTAATAGCTGCCGCTAAAGCAAGTACTTTCTTTTTCATATAAAATCCTCCATTTTATAATTGAATTATTGTAAACATTTTGTTAGGATCCTATGATGTCGTCCGGTTAACCTATGACTAGAATATCCCACCTTTCATGAAATTTCTATCAATAAATTAAAATATGCAAATGTTCATATCATTATAACTTTATACACAGTGAATATAATGAATGAATACACTTTCATTTTAATAAACTATTATTAAGGCTTGTCTAAACTAATGTAAAAAAAGAGTAAAGCATCTGAATGCTTTACTCTTTTTTTCTATTCGATAATATACTTGGCAATTGTACATTAACTGCTAACTTATGAATAAATCCAAACACTAGTCCAATCCCAATAAATATGTATAAGATTGTAAATATCTTTCCGAAATCAGTTTGCGGACTAAAATTCCCATCACCGACAGTCGTCAACGTAACCACACTAAAATATAAAGCGTCAATAGGACGTAATCCTTCAACTGTACTATAAAAAATCGTACCCGATATTAAAGTCAAAATTGTTAATATAAATAATACTTGAAATTCTTTATCTTTCCACGCTCGTAAACAGGCTCTTAACATTCGCTTTAAAGTTAACAAAAATGAAAGCATTAGATTCTCCCTTCCAAACAAAAATACATTTAGTCAAAGGAAAGTCTATCACCTTTCAGTATAGAAAAAAAGTAGCCCTCTTCTATTTCTAGAAAAGGGCTACTTTATTCGATTCTATCTTATTTAGGTGAAACAAGAATTTTCACTTGTGTTTTATCTTTTACAAGTGCTTCAAATCCTTCTTCAACAACTTGATCGACTGTAATTTTTTTCGTAATTAATTTCTCTGCTTGAATTTGACCAGAGCTAATTAATTTAATAACGGCCGGGAAGATGTGACGGTATCCTAAAATACCAATAACTTCTTTTTCTTTTAATACTAAATTATTTGGAGTAATTGTTGCGTCTTTTTCCCATACACTAACAATTACAGTTTGTCCTTCAAAGCTTGTACTTTCAATCGCTTGACGTAGTACAACTTCAACACCTGTTACTTCAAAGCTAACATTTACACCTAAACCATTTGTTAAGTTACGAATTTCAGCTAACACATCTTGAGTTGCTGGATTTAATACATAATCCGCACCTGCTAATTTCGCTAACTCTTGACGTTCTTTAGAAAGTTCAACTGCAATAACAGGAGTTGCTCCTGCTGCTTTAGCTGCTTGGATAACAAGAAGTCCAATTGGACCGCAACCAAATACTGCTACAGCTTCCCCTTCTTTTAATTTACTTTGACGTACTGCATGAACTGCTACTGCTGCTGGTTCTACAAGCGCACCTTGTTCATACGTCATTTCATCTGGAATGTGATGAACCATATCTTCTGGTACTACTGTATATTCAGAGAAACCGCCGCCTTCTCCGCCAAGACCGTGGAAAACAAGTTGTTCACAAACATTGTAATGTCCATGTTTACAAGCTTCACATTTACCACAAGAATAAATTGGTTCTACAACAACGCGGTCTCCCACTTTATGAGATGTAACTCCTTCACCAATCTCTATTACCTCACCACTAAACTCATGACCTAAAATAACAGGTGCTTTCACATGTGTTAATGGATGTTCTTCTGTTGGAATAAAAATAGGCCCTGCTAAATATTCATGCAAGTCTGTCCCACAAATACCACACCATTTAACTTTGATTTTCACTGTTCCTGGTTTTACTGTTGGTTCTGGTACTTCTTCTACTCGTACATCACGTTGATTATGCCAAAGTAGTGCTTTCATTTTATACATCCCTCTCTATGTATATACTTAACCTGGTGAAGTTTACAATTCTATTATAATACTTCTATCCATATATTTCAAAAAAACAATCACATTCCTACTAATTTTTTACAAATAACGTTCAATATTTTGTCACTTTGTACTTTTTTCCACATCTGTTAATTCAATTTCATTGCAGGTGAAATTAGCATTATGCCATAATAGCATAGGAGAGGTGAATATCGCTTGAAATATTTTATTTACTTTATCGTTATCGTGGCATTTTTAGATACATTTTCACAATTACCTATTATGAGTACTTTCGCTCAAAGCCTTGGAGGAACCCCTCTTATTATCGGGCTAGTTGTCGGTATGTACTCATTCGCTAATATGATCGGTAATATTATTGCTGGAGCCGCTGTCGATAAATTTGGTGCAAAAAAAATCCTTTATATAAGCATGGGAATTACGAGTTTCATAGTCTTGTTATACACCGTTGTTCAAAGTGGTGAACAACTATTAGTTGTTCGCTTTATGCATGGATTTAGTGATGGCTTTTTAATTCCTGCTGCCTTTACATTTTTATCAAAACAAACAAATGCAAAAAGACAAGGAAAAGCAATGGCTCTATCTGGTGCTGCTGTTGGAACAGCGGCAATCGTAGGACCTGCTTTCAGCGGTATTATGAAAGCAACAGCTGGCGTAGAATGGGTCTTCATTACTATTTCTATTTTAATGGCTCTTGGTACGATCGTATCTCTATTCTTCTTACCAAATAACGTATCAAGAAAAGATACATCAAGAACACAAATGATGAACAAAGAAGATATGGTTGAACTTTTAAAATCAGAACCGTTATTACAAGCATATATTGGTGCTTTCACATTAATGTTTTCACAAGGAATTGTCACTTACATGTTACCAGTAAAAGTTGAGGCATTAGCGCTTAAAGCATCCACAACAGGCATGATGTTAAGTGTATTTGGTATAACTGCTATCCTCTTCTTCTTACTTCCAACAAATCGTATTTATGATCGATTTAATCGTTCGAAACTAATGCTAATCGGAATTGCAGTTATGGCATTCGCATTATCTTTACTCGGATTATTTGCTACAAAAGGTATGCTCTTTATCGTAATGATGATTTATGGAATTGGATTCGCAATCCTCTTTCCATCTATTAACGCTTTACTCGTTGAAAATACTACAGACGATAATCGCGGAAAGGCATTCGGATTATTTTATGCCTTCTTCTCATTAGGAGTTGTTGCTGGCTCCTTTACAGTCGGCGCAATCGGAGCATCACCTAGCGTCAGCTTCATTATCGGGACAGCATTTTTATTAACATTTGCTGGGATGATTTATGTAAGAAGCAAAGTAAAAAAGACAATGATGGGATAATCCATCGTTGTCTTTTTTTAAATGCATATTGATATAACTCGTAATATAATGGAAGCGTTGGAATAATGCCAATTAATTTAAATATAAAAGGTAACCGCTCATCTCCTTCTTCATATAAACGAAAAACAAAAACTGTAGTTAAAGTCCAAATGACGCTAAACAAGAAGATACATTTCCAAACAATTGAGGTTAATATTTGTATATCAAATACAAAACCAAAGAGCCCTATCGAATAGAACTCTTTTTGCCCAATATATTACTTTTGTGTATAACCAAATAACAATGTAAATAAATTGAGCCGTAGAGGCAATAATACATCTCTTCTTTTAAACAGAAAGTTTATAAATACTGACGATACTTCGACAATTTCCTCGGAAATATTTCCTTTCCCCACATAATTTGATACAGTACACATGAATAAACACTTGTATTACATAAAGTGAAACTTTAATCAGTGGGGGTTTTGTTCCTCCCCACTGATTATTAGTTGAACCAATCGGGCTTTTACGGGCAGTTAATCTCCCAACTAACTTCTTTACTTCCACTGAATTTTGAGGTGGGGATCTTACTGACCGTTAATGCGGGATAAACTAAAATAATAACTTACTGTACAAATCAAAAAGCACACTCTTCATATGAAGAATGTGCTTTTATGTTATTAACGTTTAATCCAAACAGCGCCTGCCGATTTATCTTCTGCCTGTCCAACAACTTGGAATTTAAGTCCAAGGTTTGGAACTTTTCTTCCTGCGTCTGCAATTTGCTTGTTACTATATACTTTTGAATCATCAAAAGTTGTAACACCTTGTAATCCAGAATAGTTAAACTGACCACGTGTTAATGAATTTACACTCCATGCTGGTGTTTTATCAAATGAAAATGCAGCATCTGCAATTTGCATGCCCGTATTACCGTATGCTGGTTTTCCGTTTAAATTACCAACTAGCGCTTCTGGATGAGAATCTACAACACCCAGGAATCCTTCACCTGGATGCATCCCAACCCAGTTATCTTTGAAACTATCATCTGCATACCAAACGACAAGGCCTGTATTATACACTGGACCTTTTCCTGCTTTTAAACCATTATCTGATCCCGCATAGTTTCTCCACTCTAAGTAGTAATAATGAGCTTTCTTCTCTGTCCCATCAGAAACAACAAAACCATTTAAATTCATTTTAGACTGTCCTTCTACATCATCAGAAAATACAACTTGTCCATCAACAGTTACATTTACATTATCCATCGCAAAACCTTTATATGTTACAGCCGGATCTGTAATATAGTCGAATTGTAGTTTCACTTTTTTGCCTTTAAATTGACTTAAATCATATGATTTATCAATCCATTTCCCATCTGTTGTATCTTTATCTCCTTGGACTACTTTTTCCCCAAGTCTATCAATTAATGTTTTCGTTCCATCTTCTGTTACTGCATGTACTTCGACGAAATCGCACTCTGCTTCTAACTCATAATTTGCTTTATAATCGAATTTTGCATTTGTTCCTTTCGTTAAATCAAAGAATGGTGTCTCTAACGTTGTATGCATATCATCGCCTCTTGTACTATAATATGCATGCTTTCCAAACTCCGGTTTAATCGTTTCAACACTTTTACCTGGTAAGTTAACACGTACAACGCCTGGACGATTTGATTTCGTAACACTTTGATCAATATAGGTAGGAACTCCCACACCACTCTTAATTTTATCGTAATCTACTTCTAATATTTTTGCCCAGTTGCCACCTATATTCTTTTGTAAGAAATCTTTATTTTGTGGTGAAAAACTAGTCGGCTCTGTTCCTGCGATTTTCCCTGTCCAACTACCTCCACTCATTAATGACCAAGCTTCGACTGGTGAACCATTTCCAGTATATTTCGTGTCATATTCATCTGGTAATCCAAGATCATGTCCAAATTCATGTGCAAACACACCTACAGCTCCATCTTCTGGTTCAATTGTGTAATCATGTGCTGCTACTTTACCACCAAAGTAATCTACCTTTGATTTCGTACCTTCAATCGCTACTGGATCTACTGCTAATTTTGAACGATGTGACCAGATTGCATCATCACCTAATTTACCGCCACCAGCTTCTTGACCAACACCAGCATGGATTACCATTAAATGATCAATTACACCGTCAGGTTCATTTTGATTCCCGTCCCCGTTTGTATCATATCTATCAAATTGATCAAACTGGGATAAATCTAGTCCTTTCTCAGCAGCTGCATGCAAAGCTTCTTTCACTAAATCACGTGCACCCTTTGGACCTTTATTATCGTGACCACTGCTACCATCAGCTCCATAATCAGATGCTTTTCCTGGAACAGTTAGCCACTCCGTTACATATCCATCTGTCGTATAACTACCACCAGACTGCTCTTCATAGTATTGTTTAAACGTTTTTACTTTTGAACCATCAAATAAAGTATACGGCTCATTACCGAACAACATCTTTTGATAATGTTCTCTACTAAAGTCTTTCGAATACATATAACCTGGTGTTTGATCAATATTATTATGTTTATAATCACTAAATTCAACGAGTAACACTAATACTTTATCCGATCGAACAGATCCCTTATATGGAGCTTGCTTTGCTTTTGAAGTTGGAACTTGCCCATTCAATTGCTTTTTATTTGGTTCTGGCTTTTGCTCAAGGCTAACATTTTTTTCAGCCTTTTTTACATTTTCCTTTTCTTCCATCTTTTTCTCTTTTACTTTTTTTGTGAAATCAGACGTTTCTTGTGAGTGAGCATCTGGAAGAATTTCTTTATTCGCCTGATCTCCTTGTTTCTTTTCAATATATTGCTCGACAGCTTTTTTCGTCTCTTCTTTAGAAGATGCTGGATTAATTGTTCCTCTTTCTTTCAGTGCTTCCGCTAAACGATCTTCTTGAATTAAATTGTAATCAATTGGTGTTGTAGATACATTATCTTTCTCTTTTGCTGGCGTTTCTGCGTATGTTAATGGAGCACTCATTACAGATGTGCATCCGATAATTGCCGCAATTGCTAATGACGATAACACTTTAAATGGCGCTTTTCTTCTCATTCCATTTCTCTCCTTTTATAAAACTTAAAATTCAGATAAATAAGTACATTTTTGTCGAAATCCCCGTTTACTACCCTCCCTATATAAAAAGGCATAATTCTATAAACGTTAAGCTTTCTGTTATAGAATCATGCCCTCCAGTTTTCTGGTCAGACCCTCTATCTTTTTATCCCTTGGTTCAATTAATAATCAGTGTGGGGATGAACAAAGCCCCCACTGATTAAAGTTTCACTTTATATCGAAATATGAAAAATAAAGAGTTATGTGATATATATTAAATATCTTATATAACAAATTTAAAAGACAATATGCAAAATTGCATGAAAATTCTTTTAAATAAAAAAGAATCCTAGTCAATTAAACTAGGATTCTTGCTTTTCTATTATTTCTCTTGTGTTTTTTCCCAATCAGCTAAGAATTTCTCAATTCCTTGATCTGTTAATGGGTGCTTCACTAATGAAGCAATTACGTTTGCTGGGATTGTTGCAATATGTGCACCGTTTAATGCTGCGTCAGTTACGTGAACACTGTGACGTACAGATGCTGCAATGATTTCTGTTTCGATGCCATGAATCGCAAAGATTTCTGCGATTTGACGAATTAAGTCCATACCGTTATGACCGATATCGTCTAAGCGACCTAAGAATGGTGAAACATATGTTGCACCAGCACGAGCTGCAAGTAACGCTTGAACTGCTGAGAATACTAATGTAACGTTTGTACGAATTCCTAAGTCAGAGAATGCTTTTACTGCTTTTAAACCTTCTGTTGTCATTGGAACTTTTACAACAACGTTTGGAGCAATTTTCGCTAATTCTTTTCCTTCTTCAATCATTTTATCAGCTTCTAAGCTAATTACTTCTGCACTTACAGGACCTTCTACAACGTTGCAAATTTCACGAATGCGCTCGTGAAAATCTACGCCTTCTTTTGCTACAAGTGATGGATTTGTCGTTACTCCAGCTAATACGCCTAATGCATTTGCCTCTTTAATTTCGTTAATGTTTGCTGTATCAATAAAGAATTTCATTTGTTGTTCTTCCTTCCTAATTTTCATTTTATATTTATTTATTTTTCTTAATAAGCTCTAATTCAATCGGAATAGATTTGTCCACTTTTTTACCTTGTGTTATCTCTTTTGCTGTTTGCATCGCCTTCTCTCCGATTAATTCTGGTTTTTGAGCGACTGTTGCAGCCATACGCCCATCGTTAACCGCTTTCACAGCATCTTCTGTTGCATCAAATCCAACAACTACTACATCTGTTTTTCCAGCAGACTTCAACGCTTCAAGTGCACCTAATGCCATCTCGTCGTTATGAGCAAATACGGCTTTAATATCGCTATTTGCTTGCAAAATGTTTTCCATAACAGATAATCCTTTCGCCCTATCAAAATCAGCCGCTTGTTTTGCAACTACTTTTAAAGACTTATCGGCTACGTTATGGAATCCTTTCCCACGTTCACGAGCGGCAGAGGATCCAGGGATTCCTTCTAACTCAGCAACGTTTGCTCCTTCGCCGACTAATTCACGAATGTAATCACTAGCCATTTGACCACCTTCGATATTATTAGATGCAATGTGAGAAACAACCTTACCTGAATTCGCAACGCGGTCTACTGTAATAACAGGAACATTTGCTGCGTTTGCTGCACTTACTGCTGAAGCAACAGCATCTGAATCGGTCGGATTAATAACAACTACATCGACACCCTTTTGAATTAAATCTTCAACATCGTTCGTTTGCTTTGCTGCATCATTTTGCGCATCAACAGCAATCAATTCGATGCCACTATCTTTCGCTTTCTTTTCTGCCCCCTTTTTCAAAGTTACAAAGAAGGGATTATTTAAAGTTGAAACAGAGAATCCAACTTTAATAGTTTTATTTCGACCTTTATCGCTAGAATCCTTTGCCCATTCTGGTGGTTCCATTGAACAACCAGCAGTAACGACCATAATACATGCAACGAGTATAAGTAACCATTTCTTCATGAACTGTCCCTCCATTACGCTTCTTTTCTGCGATCAATTAATACAGCTAGTAAGATTACAAGTCCTTTTACAACTTGTTGGAAGAAAGAAGATACACCTAATAAATTTAAACCGTTATTTAGTACACCAATAATAAGTACACCGATGAATGTACCAACAATCCATCCTCTTCCCCCAGAAAGACTTGTTCCACCTAATACAACTGCTGCAATTGCATCTAATTCGTAAGAAGTACCTGCAGTCGGCTGTGCAGAATCTAATCGTGATGTTAAGACAATACCTGCAAGCGCTGCCAAAATTCCGGAAAGACCGTAAATCATTACTTTAATTCTCGTAACATTAATACCTGATAGTGCTGCTGCTTCTTCATTTCCACCAATTGCAAATGTACGACGGCCAAATGTCGTTTTCTTCAAAATGAAGTACAGTACTGCGAAAGCGATCATCATTGTAACAGCTGGTACCGGAATACCAAGAAAATAACCGCGGCCAAACATTTGGAACATTAAATGATCACCAAGACCAGTGATCGGACGTCCGTCCATATAAACAAGCGTCAACCCACGAAAAATAGTCATTGTTGCTAAAGTTGCAATAAATGGAGCTACTTTTCCTTTCGCAATGATGATACCGTTTACAATTCCCATTACAAGACCTGCTAATAGTCCAACTGCCATTGCAAGGAACGGATCCATGCCACTTGCCATCATTCCAGCAACAAGTGCACTTGATAATGCTAAAATAGAACCTACCGATAAGTCAATACCCCCTGTTAAAATTACGAAGGTCATTCCGAATGCAATAAGCGCATTAATCGATACTTGACGCAGTATATTAAATAAATTTGGAATTTCAATAAACGCTGGATTTAAAGCTGTAATTACGACGATAATTAATACTAAACCGATTAAAGAACCGAGTTGTTGTAATACATTCCCCTTCTTAGCCATCCTTACTCTCCCCCTGTAGCTAGTGCCATAATAGACTCTTGTGATGCCTCATCTTTCCCTAAAATTCCGCCGACTTTTCCTTCATGAATAACAAGAACTCGATCACTCATCCCTAAAACTTCCGGAAGCTCAGATGATACCATAATAACGGCATCGCCTTGCTCTGTAAGCTTATTCATAATAGAGTAAATTTCTTTTTTCGCTCCAACATCAACACCCCTTGTTGGCTCATCTAAAATGAGTAATTGCGGATGAATGCCTAGCCATTTTGCGATTACAATCTTTTGCTGATTTCCACCAGAAAGAGATTTCACTGCCTGCTCTCCGCTAGATGCTTTCACATTAAGAAGCTTCATCATATCCTCTGTAAACTGTTGTTCTAGCTCGTTGCTTAGAACACTTCCCTTTGAAAGACTTTCTAAATTTGGTAAAGCTAAATTTTCTCGAATTGAAAAATCTAACACTAATCCTTCAGACTTTCTATCTTCTGTAATGAAAGCAATTCTTTGTCTAATTGCATCTATTGGACTATCAATCTTTACTTCTTGTCCATTTATAAAAATTTGTCCAGAGTCTAAAGGTTCATAACCAAATATCGCTTTCATAATATCAGTGCGACCAGCCCCCATCAAACCAGCTACACCAAGGATTTCACCTTTCCTCACTTGAAACGAAACATTTTCAAATTTCCCTTTCTTCGTTCCGTTACGCATTTCAAAAATGACATCACCAATTTGACTATTTCGCTCTGGGTAACGTTCACCAATGCTGCGCCCCACCATCATACTCACTACTTCATCAAATGATGTTTCTGGAATTAATCTCTTTCCGACGAATTCTCCATCACGCAAAATCGTAATAGCATCACATATTGAGAAAATCTCTTCCATACGATGCGAAATGTACACGAATGAAACACCTTCTTTACGTAACTTATTGATTACTGTAAAGAGCGTTTCGATTTCACGATCCGTCAGTGCCGCAGTAGGTTCATCCATAATAATAACGCTCGCGTTTGTCATTAATGCTTTCGCAATTTCGATAATTTGCTGTTGTCCAACCGATAATTCCTCTGCTAACATAGCGCCTCTTACATGCAACCCTAACTCCGCTAGTTGCTGCTGCGCAATCGCGTTCATTTGTCGAGTGCGTAAAATACCTGTTTTCCCATACATTAACTCTTTACCGAGAAACATATTTTCAGCTACTGTTAAATTCGGCAATATGTTTAGTTCTTGATGTATAAATGCGATGCCGTACTCTTCAGCTTCTTTCGCATTTTTAAAGGTGCGCTCTTGCCCATCAATCGTGATTGTCCCACCATCTTTTTTGTATACACCTGTTAAAATCTTCATGAGCGTTGATTTACCCGCTCCATTTTCCCCCATCAATGCATGGACTTCTCCTGTTTCAATCATAAACTGTGCATTCTTCAAAACAGGATTTCCATTGAACGCCTTTGAAATGTTTTTCATTTCAATATGCATTCCCATCACTTCCCTTTATTAAAAAATCACGCCTGCATGTAAAATTACATTTGCATAAGGCGTAGCCTCGCCTGTACGAATAATCGCCTTCGCTTTCTTTGTATGCTCTTTAAATTGCTCATGAGATACATACTCAAATGCTGGCTCTATTAATTTCTGCTCTATTTCTTTATTTACTTCCGCATTATTTATAATGACTTCTTCTGCTAACGTCACTTTTTCGATTGCCATATCATCAGCTACCACTTGCAATACATCTAAAAAGCTAGGTTTTCCAATTTCAACAGCTAAATCAATTCTTTTTACTCCGTCCGGAATTGGTAAACCGCAATCAGCAATTACAATCGTATCCGTATGCCCAAGTGAAGCAAGGATTGATGCAATCTCACTGTTTAATACGCCGTGCTTCTTCATCCAACAATCACCTGCACTTCACGTACTCGATCTCTCGTTGGCATACCGCCTTGCGCCCCAAGTTTCGTTACAGAAAGACCACCGGCAATATTCGCGAAACGAATTGCTTTTTGAAGTGTCTCTCCTTCAGAAAGTGCAACTGCTAACGCACCATTAAATGTATCACCAGCTCCAGTTGTATCCACTACATCAACAGCAATGCTAGGAACATGTACAATCTCCGTGCCATTATGGAAACGAACACCGTTAGAACCTTCTGTCATCAATAATTTATTGGGATACTTCGCCAATAAATCTTCAATTGGTGATGTAAAATCATCTAATACGATGCGGCACTCATGTTCATTTGGCGTAATATAAGTCGCCTTTTCTAAAATGTCTTCTGATAAAACTTGTGCTGGCGCTGGATTCAACATAACAGGAATATTATGTTCCTCACAAATAGCCAATACATATTTTACTGTTTCAAGTGGAATTTCTAGTTGAAGAACAACCATATCCGCTTTTACAAGAAGGTCTTTGGAGCGATCTACAACTGACTTATTTACAAGAGCATTTGCCCCTTGTACGACAACAATACTGTTATCTTCTTCTGCTAAAACGATATGAGCAATTCCTGTCGTTCTATCTGTAACCGGTACCACATAATCGATAAAAATGCGTTCGTTCTCTAGATTTTTTCTAACTACTGTTCCATAATCATCATTTCCTACCGCTCCAACCATTGCTACATTTGCTCCTAATCTAGCTGCAGCAACTGCTTGGTTTGCTCCTTTCCCTCCTGGGATTGTATGAAACGCTTCACCAATTACTGTTTCTCCTGCTTTCGGCCGTTTTTTTGAAACAGCCACTAAATCCATTGAAATGCTTCCTACTACTGCAATATTTGGCATCTGTTTCATCTCCTTACTTCGTTGTATTTCGTTCTATAATTTCGATCGGCAAACGATAGTGTTTCTCTTCTAATGTATTTCCTTCCATTTGCTCTAACAACAACTCTGTTGCAATTTTCCCCATTTCATATATCGGTTGTGCAACTGTTGTAATAGATGGATACATCATTTCCGTTAAAGAAATTCCATCAAATCCGATAATTTGTAAATCATTTGGAATGACAATCCCCTTTTGAAGTGCAGCCTTTACAATACCAATCGCAATTAAATCATTCCCAGCAACAATACCATCAATATGCGGGTATTCTTCTAATAATTCCATCGCTACACGCTCACTATTTGCTGGATCAAACGTACTCTCTGCAATCATATACGAAAGATTATTTTGCGTAATAACGTCTACAAAACCTTCAAAACGTTCATTTGCAGTACTCACATCACGTGGACCGCGAATATGTGCAATATGTTTACATCCTTTATCTAGTAACAACTTTGTCGCAGCCTGACTTCCTGCATAGTTATCTGCATATACAGTAGGAATACGCTCATTAAACATACGGTCAATCGCAACAATTGGAATAGATAAATTCATGTAATTAACACTATTTTGTGGATTCGTTGCTACAATAAATCCATCTACATTATTTTGTCTAAGCACATCAATATATTGTTTCTCTTTTTCTAAACTTTCATCAGAGTTACAAAGGACAACTGTGTAACCTTGTTTATGTGCTACATCTTCTACGGCACGTGCAACTTCCGGAAAGAATGGATTCACGATATTTGGAACAACTAAGCCAATTAAACGAGACTTTTTATTATACAGTGAACGCGCTACTGTACTAGGCTTATAATCTAACATCTCAATTGCACGTTCTACCTTTTTTAATGTATCTTCGTGAACATATCCATTTTTATTTAGAACTCTGGAAACGGTCGCAACAGATACTCCCGCTAATTTCGCAACGTCTTTGATCGTACTCATTCTCTTTTCTCCTCATTTCATGTAACCGTTTACAGAAAATAATATAACGTATTTCTAAAAATACGTCAATCATTTCTCACTAAAAAGCTTTTAAGGTTATACTCAAAAAAGCACCGCCATAAGGCGATGCTTCTTCATTACGAGTATGATACAGTTTTTTCTTTTTCTTCTACAGCAGGCTCTTTAGCATCTTTTTTACGATCTGACAATTTAATTTTTTGTAAGAAAATCGTAAAGATGGCACCTACTACGATAAATACTAATCCTGTTAAGAATACAGTATGAAGCGAGTCTACTAAAGAGTTTTTCAAAATAGGTACAATACTGTTAGCGAACGCTTCTGACATTTGTTTTAATGCCTCTGGGCTAAATAGCATTGAATATAAACCTTGTGGATCTGTGTGAATCATATCTTTAAATTTCGTTACCATTTGTCCCGCTTCTTTCGGGAATGTATCTAATACAGGTACTAAATTCTTTGTTAATGTCGCACCTGAAGTGTTATTCATAATTGATCCTAAAATTGTAATACCAAATGTACCACCGATTTGTCGGAAGAACTGACTTGATGATGTTACAACACCAAGGTCTTTTTTCGGGAAGCTTTCTTGTAACGCTAATGTTAATGTCGGCATTACAAGACCCATTCCTAAACCGATAACCATCATATAAGAAGTAGCTGTAAGCTTCGTTGTGTGCATATCCATCGTTGTTAATAACCAGAAACCACCGGCCATAATAAGCATACCTGCGATAATTTGTGGTTTTACACCAACTTTTAATACAAGTTGCCCACCGATAATACTCATCACAATCATTGTAATCATCATTGGAGTCATAATTGTTCCTGATTCAGCAGCACTTACTCCTACAATACCTTGCATGAAGAATGGTACGAACATAATCGCGCCGAACATTCCAATACTCATAAAGAATCCAATCGCATTCAGTATTGTAAATGTGCGATTTTTAAAGAAATGCATTGGTAAAATTGGCTCTTCAGCTTTCGTTTCAACGATAACAAAGCTAACGATACCAATTACAGCTAGTGCAAATAAACCGATAATTTGCCAAGAATCCCATGCATAATCTTTTCCACCAAACGTTAGCGCAAGTAATAAACTTACAACACCGAGAATCATCGTAAAGATTCCAGCGATATCGATTTTAATTGGTCCTGTTTGTTTATGTGATTTTAATCCCATTGCAATAAAGATTGTTGCTAAAATACCAACCGGTAAGTTAATGTAGAATACCCATCTCCAGTTCACTGCATCTACAATCCAACCACCAACTTGTGGTCCAATTACAGAAGCAAGGCCGTATAACGCCCCAAAAATACCTTGCCATTTCGCACGTTCTTTTCCCGTGAACATATCTCCAATAATAATCATAGCCATTGGCATCATAATACCGCCACCAAGACCTTGAATACCACGGAAAATAATTAATTCTGTCATACCATTTGCCATACCACATAACGCCGAACCAATCATGAAAATAACTAGCCCTGTTATATATACGTTACGACGACCAAGTAAATCAGCTAATTTACCTGCAATTGGTACAACTGTCGTTGATGTTAACATATAAGCTGTTGTTAACCATGTCATTAAGCTTAATCCACCTAGGTCACCGACGATACGTGGCATTGCTGTACCGACAATTGTTCCATCTAATGCAGCAAATAGCATCGCGATAATTAAACCGATTAACAACAACTTTCTATTTTGATTTTCTTGTTGCTCCATGTAATCTCCTCAATTCCTCTTAGTTATTCTCTTTTTTCTCTTGTGTCCCGCAAATAATGGTTTCTAACTTCTCAAAGAGACGTAATAAATCTTCTCTTTCTTGCAACTCTAAATGTGAAAAGTATTTTGCAATATGCTCGTTACGAGCTGTCATTGCCTCTTCTACTCTAGCTTTCCCCTTTTTCGTTAACTCGATGATGACAACGCGACGGTCATCTTTGTCGTGATAGCGTTCTACAAGTTCTTGATCGATTAGACGATCAATCATCACTGTAATCGCGCTAGGCTTCACATACATCTTTTTCGCTAATGTTGTCGCTCTTGAAGCCCCATAATGATCTAGAATCTTTAAAATATAAAACTGCGGTGGTGTAAGTCCTGTCGCTTGCATTTGTTCTAATAACTCCGTTTGCATTTTCTTTCCAATCGAAAAGGCAAGAGCTTGAATTTTATCGATATGCGTCATATCATTTGGCATGTTATCCACCTCTTATTTAAACAATAAAATATTTAATGTATTTAAATATTAATCCCACGAATAAAATCCGTCAATACTTTTATTCATAAAAACGTTTACATTTTTGTCACAAAGTTGTATAATTTTCGACGAAGTTAATATTGACAGTCACGGAGAAACGGAGTACACGGCTATGAATCATAAAAAAGGAAACTTTTTTATATTTCATGGCCTTTTTATGTTCTCTGTCTTAAAACGCTTCGAATTAATTAGGGGAGGATTTTCATTTTATGTTTTTCACACAATTATTTAAACCTGCGCCCCACGCGGAACGCTTACCAGCTGATCGCGTTGATAGCGAATACCGTAAATTACGTTTACAAGTATTCTTAGGTATCTTCATCGGTTATGCAGGTTACTACTTTGTTCGAAAAAACTTTTCACTAGCAATGCCATACTTAATCGAGCAAGGCTTTAGTAAAGGGGAACTTGGGGTTATCCTTTCAGCAGTTTCTATTGCTTACGGATTAAGTAAATTTCTTATGGGTATCGTATCCGATCGTTGTAATCCTCGCTACTTTTTAGCAGCTGGGCTATTTTTATCAGGTATCATTAATATTATTTTCGGCTCATTTTCTTTCATTACAACGAGCATTATACTTATGTTTGTACTTCAGTTTTTAAATGGATGGGTACAAGGTATGGGATGGCCTCCTTGTGGTCGTACGATGGTTCACTGGTTCTCTATTAGCGAACGTGGTACAAAAATGTCCATTTGGAACGTCGCTCATAATGTTGGCGGAGCGCTTATGCCTTCCCTTGTAACATTAGGCTTATACTTCTTCGCAGATGACTGGAAAAGTATTTTTTACTTCCCAGGTATTCTTTCAATTTTAGTTGGTATTTATGTATTAATTACGATGAAAGATACGCCTCAATCTTGCGGACTACCTTCTATTGAAGAACATACTGGGGAATATCCACCAGATGAAAAAGTAAAAGATCGCGAACGCGAGCTTTCAGTAAAGGAAATTTTATTTAAATACGTATTAAACAATAAGTTTTTATGGTACATCGCTATTGCGAACGTTTTCGTATATTTCGTACGTTACGGCGTTGTAGACTGGGCTCCTACTTATTTAGTAGAAGAAAAAAGCTTTACTCATAGTAGCTCACGTACTGCTTACGCTCTATATGAATGGGCTGGTATTCCAGGTACACTTCTTTGCGGATGGATGAGTGATAAACTATTTAAAGGACGTCGTGCACCTGCTGGTATTTTATTTATGGTTGGTGTATTTATCGCAGTTCTTGTTTACTGGTTAAACCCTCCTGGTAATCCAATGGTTGATAGTATCGCACTTGTCGCAATTGGATTTTTAATTTACGGACCGGTTATGTTAATTGGTCTACACGCTCTAGATTTAGCACCAAAGAAAGCTGCTGGAACTGCAGCAGGCTTAACTGGATTCTTCGGTTACTTAGGCGGAGCAGCTTTCGCTAGTGCAGCTATGGGCTTTATCGTAGATGCATTCGGATGGGATGGCGGATTCATCTTATTACTTGCATCTTGCGTACTTGCAATGTTCTTCCTTGCTCTTACTTTAAATACAGGGTCAGTAAAATCAAAACAAGCTTAAATAACATATAACAAGCATAAAAATAGCTCTTAGCATTTACATACATGCTAAGAGCTATTTTTTATTTTCATTGCTGTTCCTACTAATGATAACAACCAATTCCTTCCCTACTATAAAATTAAAAGATTTGATGAAACACCTTTATTAAAACAGCTAACGTAACAGATGCAGCAAATCCCCCTAAACAAATAAGACCGACACCTTGGCTATATGACAAATTTTGAAATGATTTCATTGCTTCCATCCTCCCTATCTCCCCTTTGATACTTTTATTTTACCAATGGGAAAAATTTCATAACATCGATTTCTCTAACAACTAACTTACAAATTTGTAAGTTAACATCTTTTCAACTTATATATCTAGTATTTCCACAAATAAGAGTCATTTATACATAAAAAAAGACCTCAGTTATACTAAGATCTTCGTTACATTCTATTTCATTTTACAATCATCACTGGACATTTCACACGCTTTGCTATTTTATGACTTACACTTCCCAGCACCATTTCTTGCAATGTATTTAACCCTCTACTCCCAGCAATAACAAGATCTATATCTCCTGTATTTACGTATTGAACAATTGTATCTCCAGGATCACCATGTAATATCGTAATTGTATAAGAAATGTTCTCTTTCTTTAATAAACCTTCAATCTCTTTTAATTTATCTTTTCGACTAGCTGATATTGTTTCTAAATCTGTTTGACCTTGTATAATATCTGATTTTGCCGTTCTATTATCTACTACGTACACAACTTCAACATTTGTTTCTTCGCTACATTTTGCAATATATGTTGCATGTTCCGCTGCTCGAAGTGCATGTTCAGAACCGTCACATGCTAATATAATTTGTTTGTACATATGCTGAATCCCCTTTTCGTTATCCTACTCGTATTATATAATAAAGCCCCCTAAAAAGGAGGCTTTTAACTAGCAATTCTTTTATTATAAGTAGCTAAATTTGCAACAAGTTTTGAGCTACGTTCATTTAATCCTGTTATACTTACTTTCACACCACTTTGTTCATACTTCATGATAACTTTATCAATTGATGCCACTGCTGAATCATCCCATACGTGTGCGTGAGTAAAATTCAACTCAATTTCTTTTACATCTTTCTCAAATGAAAAGTGATTTATAAGGTCCGCTGTAGATGCAAAGAAAAGTTGACCATGAATTTCGTATATTTTCTTATTTTCAATATATAAATGTTTCACGTGAATCTTTGCCATATTGAATGCAAATAAAACCGCACTAATTACTGTTCCGATAATTACACCTAATGCTAAATTATGTGTAATTAGGACAATCACAACTGTTACGATCATAACAAATGAGTTTCCTTTTGGTACTTTATGAATTGTTGTTACAGAGTTCCAATCAAACGTTCCGATTGAAACCATAATCATAACTGCAACTAAAGCTGCCATCGGAATATGAACGACATAATCTCCTAAAACGAATAGTAATACGATTAAAAATCCGCCCGCTACAAATGTTGATAGGCGACCTCGTCCACCTGATTTAATATTAATAACAGATTGACCGATCATTGCACAACCTGCCATTCCTCCGAAGAAACCAGCAACAATGTTTGCGATCCCTTGTCCGCGTGCCTCTTTATGCTTATTACTTTCCGTATGCGTCATATCATCTAAAACTGAAGCTGTTAATAATGATTCTAGTAAACCGATAATTGCAAGCATAACTGCATACGGTAAAATAATCCCTAATGTCTCAAGTGTAAAAGGCACGTCAGGAATACTAAAGAACGGTAATTCTTTCGGCAAGCTTCCCATATCTCCTACTGTTTTCAACTGTAATCCGCTCATAAGTGCAATACTCGTCACAATAATAATTGAAATAAGCGTAGAAGGTACAACCGTTGTAATACGTGGAAATAAATATATAATTGCAAGTCCTAATACAACGAGTGCATACATTTGCCAAGTTGCATTTTTAAAATGTGGCAATTGCGCTGTAAAAACTAAAATTCCAAGTGAATTTAAAAAACCACTCATAACAGATTTCGGAACAAACTTCATAAATGAGCTCAGTTTGAACACGCCAAAAATAATTTGGACAATACCTGTTAATATTGTTGTAACAAATAAATATTGCAAACCATAATCTTTAACAAGCGTTACCATTAATAATGCCATTGCACCTGTTGCAGCTGAAATCATTCCAGTTCTCCCGCCAACAAATGAAATGGTAACTGCAATACAAAAGGCTGCGTATAGTCCAACTGTCGGATCCACGCCTGCAATAACAGAGAAGGCTATCGCTTCAGGGATTAATGCTAAAGCAACGACAATTCCTGATAACACGTCCCCTCTCACATTAGAAAACCAGTCATTTTTTATCGTTTGAAACAAAATACCACTCCTCTACTCCTTTATAGTTTGATTTTCTCCATAAGAAAATCTAGCCGACTGCACGAAAGCTATTATATAACGAGTAGAAGATTTTTTGCTATGTAAAAGTTCCCTAAAAAAGATGTTACCTTCGTAGCTTCTTTTTTAGGAAACTTTAAATATACTATCACCTATTGTTGATTTAACGTACAATGATTTCGGATTCTACAGTATGTCAAATGAAGAGAACTTTGTTTGGATGGATGAAAAATGCACATGTAATTCAGTTCATTTAATTGAATAATCCAAGGATCAAGATATTAGCTACCAAGGGAACTCATTTAAAGTTCTATAGATATTTCCACTTCATATATCAGGTTTAGTTTGGATAGTTTAGGATTAGAGGAGTTTATGCTAATTTAATGAAAATAGTAAGAGCACTCTTTCGAGTGCTCATTTTATGCAGATACAGTTGCTTTATTCTTACGGAATATACCCATTAACCCACCGATTAATAGTAATACACCTGGTAATAAGTAAATTATAGAAATACAAATAAATCCACCGATAGCAGCCACAGTCATCATAATACCGCCAACCTTCGCTTTACTTCTTACCATAACAGATCCAACAATTCCTAAGATTGATAGAGCCACAGCTCCCCAACCTAAACCAATAACAGTATTCGCTCCATCAGCTTCAAAAGCAGCTCCCATACCGCCGATCAATAAAGCAACAAATGCACAAATAATACCAAAAATACCTCCAATAAGACCTAATACAAATTCAGCTGTTCTTTTCATTTTAATCTCTCCTTATTTAGCAACTTCAAATTCAAATTTCACTGATTTCTCGTCAAATGTAAATGTAGGTTTAAATGTACCAACAAACTTATCGCCTTCTGGTACATCAAATAACATTTTGTTTGTAATTTGGTTACCTGGCGCAATATTTTCGTTTATAAACGTATTTTCCCCACCAAAGTACTCTTTGAATTGGTTGCCGTTAGTATCAGCAATTTTTAATTCAGAAGTTCCAAAATATATATCTTTTTTGCCATTATTTTTAGCATTAAAAGCGATTTCTAGTACTTTCCCTTTTTCAGCTTTTACGTATTCGTTAGGCTCAACGAATTTAGCTGAACTGAAAGTAAGTTGTAGGCCATTAACTTCTACCGTATCTCCAATTTTATAAATCTTGCTTTCAGCTTTTTCCTTTTTATCTTTCTTTTCAGCCTGTTTAGGAGCATCGTTTTTACTCACTTCTTTAACTTCAGTTTCACCACAAGCAGCTAAACTAAAAGCAAGTGCACCTGTTAAAGCAATAGTACCCAATTTTTTATACATTTCTTTTCCTCCGATTATGTAAAATGTAAGATTTTCGAAACTATCATAACAGAAACAGTTACAACTTTTTTGTCATATTTTGTCGAGAAAAATAAAAAAAGACGCTATATCAGTAGCGTCTTTGCTCATTTTATTAATGTCCACCGTGTCCTTGACCACTTTCCTGAGCAATTTCTAACCTCTCATCTAGTATTCCTTGTGTTTCAAATGAAATATCACTCGTACTTCCTAATAAGAAACCGTGATTATATGGTCCAAGTGTTGGATCATCTTTGAACTTCGGCTGAATGCTTGCAAGGAAGTCATACACTGGTTGTGAAGCTTTACCTTCTTCTAATAATACAACAGGTGCATGTTTACCCATATGTGAAAAAGGTGCCCCAGCAACTGCTAAATCTGGTGTTTTACTTGAAACAAATGATAAACCGTGACCAGGTTTTGTGAATCCCCAGCCAAATTTTGTTTTTTCATCTTTAAATTTAGCGAACGCAATCGAGTTTTCTGTAGGGGTCTCTCCACTAATACGCGTTACTTTCCCGTATTTGCTTAGCTCTTTTTCTACTTCTTTTGAAACAATTTTTTCTGGCCCTAATACATATATATTTGCTTTATCTTTTCTCATTTTTAGTGCCTCTATTGTCGCTTCTGGCACTTTATTCTTTTCTGTATAGAGTAGTGGTTCCGGCATATGAGAAATCCAATTTACAGCGGGGGTTGTATATAAACGTCCTTCTTCTGCAGACGAACCGATAATAACACTATTTGGGTAGCTTCCTGTTATATCGGCATACTCCTTATCAACATCCTTCGCAAATATAGCTGGGTCCGTTTCTTTTATTTGTTTTACTTTATAACCTTTTAATTGTTCAAACGCGCTAGTACCTACATCTCCCATCACCATAATTTGTGTTCCATCTTTCGTTCCGATTGGATTTAATCGTTTTATTTCTTTTAACGTCATTTCCGGTATCTTTTCTTTTTCTATAAATAAAATGGGCCCGTTATTCGGATGATGAATAAGATCTGCACTCGCAATACCTAATTGCCACTCGCTTGCTGGTACTAAAATAACAGCACCTGGCTGGTTCTCCTTATGAGTTGCTGGCCATATCGTTTGCGAAGTTAATACTGCCATTTGCGAAGGATCATTTGTGTTTAATCTCGTTACATTTTTTAAACTTGTCGTTAATAAATCATTAGATGCACCTTGGTTCATTTCTTTTGGCGCCGTTACCTCCTGATTCATTTTCATTTCCTTTTGCTCTGTTTTCTTCTCTTTTGTAGATTCATGATTTTTATGGTCTGTATTCGTTTGTCCGCATGCAGCAAGACCAACTGCTGTAATTATTGTTATCCCAAAAATTCGGGTCATTTTTTTCACTATACCGCCTCCGTATTAATCATTTTTGAGCCAATATGATTACCTAAAATGTAATTTCAACTCCACAATAACAAGCAATTCTGAAGAAATTATGCAGACACATCATAATCTGCACCATTTCTTCATGATTTTGCATTACACTTTAAGTAACGATTATAAATATGGAGGGCTCTCTATGATTGATATACTGCTCGTAGACGATGAACCGAGAATGCTTGAATTATTAACGCTTTATCTTACACCAATTGGATATAACTGCGTATGTGCGACTTCAGGAGAAGAAGCTATTTTACATATAGAAAATCGAAACTTTAAATTTGTTTTACTCGATATTATGATGCCAAAGATGGACGGATGGGAAACGTGCAAAAAAATCCGATCTTTTAGTAACATTCCTATTATTATGGTTACAGCTCGTGATCAAACAGTAGATGTCGTTCAAGGATTAAAAATTGGAGCCGATGATTACGTAACGAAACCTTTCCATGAAGAAGAACTTTTCGCAAGAATTGAAGCCGTTTTAAGACGTACAAATGAACATAAACAAATCCAATATCACGGTATTGTATGGGATGAAACAAAACACTTCGTTTCTGTCCATAATGAAGAACTCCTTCTCACACCAATTGAATTTTCTTTACTCGGATTATTTTTACGCCATGTGAACTACGTATTAAACCGTGATCAGCTCATCGAACGAATTTGGGGATTAAACACAAATACAGAAGATCGCACAGTCGATTCACATATTCGTAATTTACGTGATAAATTGCGAAAAGCAAATTTCCCTATTGATCATCATTTAAAAACCGTGTATGGAATAGGTTATCGATGGATTGATACTGAACAGTAAGGGGCAAAACGATGAAACGAATTTCAATTCAATTCGGATTTTATTTTTTAATTGTTACACTTTTAATTGAAAGTGTTCTCTTTATTTTGCTCTATTATAGTCTTGTAAACACTAGAGTAAATGAAGAAATGACAGCTTTATTAAAGCGAGGAAATAGTCATCGAGATGTACTTGAAAAATATTACGATGAGCAAACCATCTCTCACGTAGCATTAATGGAATCTGAAGCTGAAACAACTGTCGTTATTACAAATGCAAATAAAGAAATACTAGCTAAATCTAACGAAATAAACACGACTATAAACGATCATATTAGTAAAATGCAAACTCGAACAGACCATAATGGAGCGATTATAGAAAATCATTGGAAAACATCTAATTATATATGTACAGTTAGCCCCATTGTAGTAGATGGAAAACATGAAGGCTATGTGTACATGTTTCTTGGAACAGAATCAATTGAAAAGTTAGTTAATGGATTAACGAAACAATTCATTATTGCTGGTGCCATCACATTTCTACTCACAGTCATCACAATTTTCCTATTATCACGTTTATTAACAAAACCATTGTTACACATGAAACATGCAACTGAAAAAATGAGTAAAGGCGATTTGTCCGTCTCGTTAACGACTACTCGTAATGATGAAATTGGTGAACTGGCATCATCTATTCAAACGCTCGCAAATGATTTGCATTATATGAAAACAGAGCGAAGTGAATTTCTAGCAAGTGTTGCTCACGAATTACGAACACCGTTAACATACGTAAGAGGTTATGCTGACATTGCTTTAAAAGAAAGCACCCCTTCTGAACAACGTTTGCGATATTTATCAATTATAAAAGATGAGTCTGATTACATTACAAACTTAGTTCAAGATTTATTTTCACTTGCACAAATGGAACAACATAACTTTTCTATTCAAGTAAAGGAAGTGCATTTACACACCTTCCTTACGCGTATATGTGAAAAAGTAAACGCCATGTATAAAGAAAGGTACATTAAAGTTTCTTTCTCTTGTCCTCCTACACTGCTAGTAAACTTAGATGAACAACGATTCGAACAAGTTGTGGTGAATATTTTAAATAACGCTTATAGACATTCAAAAGAGCATTCTCATATAAACATTTCTGTTACAGAAGAACATAAACATATTTCCATTGCAATTGAAGATGAAGGCGAAGGTATTCCGCTTGAAGACCTCCCTCACATTTTTGACCGCTTTTATCGAGTTGATAAAGCAAGATCACGAGCTACAGGTGGAACTGGTTTAGGACTATCTATCGTGAAAGAAATTGTAGAGTTACACGGCGGGACGATTACTGTCACGAGTGAAGTTGATCATGGATCTTGTTTTATCATTTCATTACCATCTGTAAAGAAACACGACTACCATCAGTAGTCGTGTTTCTTTATCCCGCATTAACGGGCAGTAAGACCCCTACATCAAAATTCAGCGGAAGCAAAGAAGTTAGGTGGGGGATCAACTGCCCGTAAAAGCCCGATTGGTTCAACTAATAATCAGTGGGAGATGAACAAAACCCCCACTGATTAAAGTTTCACTTTATCATTTTACTTTATAATATAAATTTACAAATTGCCCAAAACGTTTCGTATCCGTCAAAGTTAAATTAATTTCTGGGTTCTTGTCTTGAAATAACGGAACTCCAGAACCTAATATATGCGGTGTAATCGTAACAACATATTCATCAATTAGATTATTCTTAAAGAATTCTCTCAGTAGCTCTCCTCCACCAACCATCCATATTTTAGATCCTTCTTTTGCTTTTAACCTTTTTGTAAACTCCACTACATCTTCATTTACAAACTCTACGTTTCCGTCTGAACCTTTTTCTGAACGAGAAAAAACATAACATGATTTATCTAAGTACGGGAATGTTTCCGTATGCTCTACTACATAGTCGTACGTTTTCTTTCCCATAATTATTGTATCAATTGTTTCATACATTTCTGTATAACCGTTATCTCCCTCTCCTTCTGTTTCCATTAACCACTCTAAATCATCATTTTCTTTCGCAATATATCCATCTAAGCTCGCCGCAATAAATAAAACTATTTCACGTGACATATCTTTTCCTCCTTGCATCTCACCTTGATAACATATGATGTAAACAATATACTAACAATAAAACATGACAATTTATGTCATGTTAAAAAGAAAAAAGGTGATACATTTGTCAAAAGCTAAACGCTTATTAGATATTCTTATATTTGCTTCTGCCAAAAAGACATTTACAGCGCAAGAAATAGCTGATGAATTTAATATCTCCGTTCGTACTGTCCATAGATACATTTTAGATTTAAGTGATATGGGGTTGCCCATTTACGCAGAACAGGGTCGTAACGGCGGCTATAAAGTATTAACGAATAGAGTAATTCCGCCTATTTTATTTACGGAAGAAGAAGCAGTCTCTATCTTTTTTGCTTTTCAATCTTTAAGTTACTATCGCGACTTACCTTTTAACACAGAAATCAATTCCGTTACACATAAACTGTATAGCTCCCTACAACATGATGCAAAAACGAAAGTTGATAAAATACGTTCTTACATCGCTTTTTGGAATCCGAAGCGCACAATTGATACACCTCTTTTAAACGAAGTGTTAACCGCGGCTATTGAAAATAAAAATTTACACTTTCAATACGAATCTAAATCGGGGTTAAAAACAAAACACGTTCATCCTATCGGTGTATATGCTCATGACGGGCTATGGTATTTACCGTCCTATGACTTCAGTAGAAAAAAAGTATTACTGTATCGCGTTGATCGTATTCTTTCTATATTATCAACAGAAGAAAGTGAAAGTACGTTCATGAATTTAGAAGAATGGTTTGACTCTAGCTCTAACGTCATAAACATTCCTATCCAGTTACATGTTTTATTAACGACAGAAGGTGTGCGCCAATGTAAAAGCGTGCCTTACCTTGAAGAATTCGTTGTAGTAAATGAGGACGGGACAGGATATATACATTCAACAATTGATAAAGGTGAAATTAATTTTATTACTCCTTTATTTTATAGGCTTGGAAAAGATGCACAAGTTTTAGAACCGAAAGAATTGATAGATGGTTTACGTATGCGTGCGAAAGAAATTTTACATATGTATGGAGACTAAGAAGCTGCTAAATATAAGCAGCTTCTTTGTCCTGTTGTTCCTATTGTTTTATTATTGACGAATATCAAACCACCAACGATTTTTCGAATTCATATTTTCAGTGTCACCAATCCCTCTGTAATTGATAGCATCCAAAAAGATTGAATCTAATTTATCTTCATCTACAAAATAACCTAAATTAACTTTTACCGTTTCTCCTGGTGTGATACTGCCAATATTGTAAAAGCTTTTTCCATCTCCATGAGGCTCTAAATAATCAACTTCGCCCGTCATAATATTTTTTTCTGCGATTCCATCTTTCCCAGCATACTGCCATGCATTTCCTTTATCTTCAAGAACTTTTATAGATGGAGTCATATAGATTTCTTCTGTCGCCTGTTTACCTATATTTTTCACTGTTGTTGTCAGGTAGACAAATTTAGGATGAATTAATTTTGATTCTACTAATTGATCAATTGAATCTTTACCATTTCCAATTTTATATTTATCCCTTCTATATGGTATCAATTTTCCAGCTTGATCCAAAGCTTGATTCCTGCTTAGTATTCCTAAGCCCATTTCATTAAAGTTCTCTTGTTTAAAATCTTTGATTGAATCAAAGGCTTCAACTTTTTCTATCACATATTCAATTTGACTGTTATCCATAGATATCGTTACTGGAACCTTTTGCCCTATATGAAATAGTCGTTTGCTATCCTTCTTCAAAGGAATTACCTTAGTTGTTTTACTTTCTTGGCTAAAATACTTTTTATCATAATCGCTTATATATGATGACTTTTCTTTTGACGTGGGCTCAAGTGAAATGCTCCCTAGCACATCTATCATTTGTTCTTCGTTTATATCATTTCCAATATAACTTTGTAACATAATTCCTTCTTCCTCAAAATAGAGAAAAATTACTCTATTAAACATTAAATCTTTATTACCATTTTCTCTATGAACAATTACTGCCTTCTTACCATTTATCTCTTTTTCTTCATAATTTTTCGAGTACAGAGTTGGAAAATCTGAATTCCCTCCTACTCTCCAAAGAACGAATGAAAATCCACCCATTGCGTAGTTATCTTTAAAGGAATATTTCATAGCAGAGTCATCAATTGCTTCCATATTTTCTGGCAATTTACCAATCTTCAACTTATACCACTGATCACTCTTTTTCGAATCCTTATTTGTTAAGGAAACATTTACTTCGTAATTTTGTTTCTGAACAATCATATTATAGACTTTTACTGCACCAAAAACGGTTGTCGGCATACCAATCAATAAGCAAGCAGCAGCGATTAACATACGATGTTTTTTACGCTTTTTTTGTGGTTGTCCATTTTTCAGCTTTATTTCCTCCATAAACAACTTCTTTTTGCGCGTATATGTATGTGAAAATTCATGTTGTTCTTCGAGTTTATCAAAATCATCTAAAGCAATTTTTTCAGCAAGTTCATATATTTCTTTGGAGTTCTTTGAATTCGTCATGTTTTATACCTCCTATCATATTTTGGATTCGTTTTCGAGCACGCTCAAACTGCTTGCGGACATTGGCCTCGTTTATCCCCATGACACTTGAAATTTCTTGATACGTTAAGTTATAGAAGACTTTGTACTTAAACACCTGTCTATTAGACTCATTTAACTCTTTTAACAATGCATCAATTTGAACCTCGGACATTACACGTTTTTCCCACTCTTCAATATTTTCATCTACTGCTTCTGTTGATTCTCTTTCGTATTCTTCTAAAAATGTTTCATGTCGTTTGTTTTTCCGGTAACTATCAATCGCCTTGTTTTTCGCGACCCTCAAAATGTAGCGTTTAAGCTCTTGAGTAGCCAAGCTATGGAGCTTTTCCAAGTTCTTATAAAGAGTAATAAACGTCTCTTGAACCGCATCTTCAGCCTGTTGAATATTATTTAAAATAGAATACGCTACATAATAAATCTTTTGTTCATACAACTCATATAGCTCTTCCATCTTTTCATAATCGTTGTTTGTAACTTTCATATAATTCCTCCTCTCACTCTATATAACGAATAAACGCTATACTTTGTGACACTGCAAAATCTTTTTATGTATAAAATTTAATAATAGAATAAACAAAGCCCAATTTCTCTATTTTAACTGAGAAATTGGGCTTTTTAATATTAGAATTTTCCTGACCGCTACGCCTTTTCAGTAAGCAGCATATGCTCTATCGCTTCTTTTAACAAATTCTTTGTCTCTTCCAAGTTATGATTCTGCTTTTCTGCTGGTTGTACCATATAAAACTCAGCAAACGAACGCTCTTTATATCTTGGTACGACATGCATATGATAATGTGTTAACTCGTTAAATACTCCACCATTTTGACAAACTGTAATTCCGTCAGGTTTATATAATGCCTTAATCGCTTTTGCAATAAGCTTAGAAGCATCCATAATGGATTTTGCTACAACATCATCTAATTCGTCTACTTCTACAACATGTTGCTTTGGCACAATTAAAGTATGTCCTGTATAGAAAGGTTCATGATCTAAAAAACATGTTACATAGTCATCTTCATATATTTTATATATTTTTTCCTCTTCGTTTGCTAATTTACAACCTAAACATTCCATCATACTTTCTCCCTTTATTAAAAACATAAAAACGTGAGAGCCGTATTCTCACGTTTTTATGTTTCATTTTATCCCGCATTAACGGGCAGTAAGATCCCTATCTCAAAATTCTGCTGTAAAGCAAAGAAGTGAAATAGGAGATCAACTGCCCGTAAAAGCCCGATTGGTTCAACTAGTAATCAGTGGGGGATAAACACTCCCACTGATTACAGTTTCACTTTATTAATTCAATTGTTTCCGTAACCTTTATACTATCTTTTACAGATTGAACAATCGTACAATTTTTCACTGCAAGTTGCAGCGCCTTGTCCAGCTGCTCTTCTGTAATGTTTTGCGCTTTAATTTTATAGTGCAAATGAACACTTTCAACTGGCTTCGATAAAGCTTCACTTCTACCAATTTCAGTTTCGATTGTAAACGTATCATATGGAATACGTTTCTTTTCTAAAATTGTTCGAAAGACAATTGCACTACATCCTGCGATAGAAGAAATGAGTAATTGTAAAGGTGAATACCCGTTTTCTTTTCCAATCGC
Organism: Bacillus cereus group sp. MYBK5-2; assembly: GCF_051915685.1. Taxonomy (NCBI): domain Bacteria; kingdom Bacillati; phylum Bacillota; class Bacilli; order Caryophanales; family Bacillaceae; genus Bacillus; species Bacillus cereus group sp. MYBK5-2. The sequence continues at coordinate 144,387 of NZ_JBQAFE010000008.1, read as the reverse complement.
TAATTGACCATACGATAAATCTGCTTCTATATCATCGTGTTTGATTGTTAGTTTCATTTGTTTTTTCCATCTCCACTTTCATCGGTTTCTGCCGTTTCTTACTAATATAATAATATATATAGCAGAAAATGATAAATGGAATACCACAGTATAACGCCATTCTTTGTTCAGGAATAAACGCTAAACTAATAACAACGATGCTATTTGTAATTAAGGCTAAAATTGGGACAATTGGGTATAGTGGTGTTCTATACTTTAAGTCCTCTAACTTTCCTCCGCCTTTTATATACTGACTTCTAAAGCGAAGTTGCGATAAAGCAATAATGATCCAACTTGAAACAGCCGATAAACCAGCTATAGATAATAAGTACATGTATACTGTATCTTCTGCAAGGAAACTTGTGAATAAAGAAAGGCCAGCTACAGCAATCGTTACAACTAGCGCTGTAATTGGAATACCACGCTTATTTACTTTCTGGAAGGAAGTTGGTGCCATTCCTTCATTTGCAAGTGACCATAGTATACGCGTCGCTGCATATAATCCAGAGTTCGCTACAGATAATAACGCAGTAATAATAACGAAGTTCATAATATCAGCTGCGTATGGAATACCAATTTTATCAAATACGACTACGAATGGACTTTCAATTACGCCTGCTTCTTTCCAAGAAATTAATCCTACTAAAATCGTCATTGTTAAAATGAAGAATAACATAATGCGCCATACTGTATTACGGATCGCACGTGGAATTGTTTTTTCTGGATTTTCACTTTCTCCCGCTGCAATCCCGATTAACTCTGTTCCTTGGAACGAGAAGTTAACTGTAATCATTGTAAGTAATACAGCAGCTAGTCCATTCGGGAATAATCCACCATCACTTACAAAGTTAGAGAAAAGAGGTGCTGCTTCTTTTCCGTCATATGATATAAACCCTAATAATGCACTACCACCAAGAACAACAAATGCAAGAATTGTAATTACTTTAATACTAGAGAACCAAAATTCTAATTCAGCATAACTTTTCGCCGAAATTGCGTTTGAAGCATATAAAATAACGCCGAATACAAGGCACCATACCCAAACATCAACATTCGGAAACCATCTTTTCATCATTAAACCGATTGACGTTAATTCTAATCCTACTGTTACTGCCCAGCCAAGCCAATATAGCCAGCCGATCATAAAACCCGTTCCTGGTCCAATAAACTTCGTCGCATACTTTTGGAAAGATCCTGAAACTGGCATTGCTACCGTTAACTCTCCAAGACAAAGCATTGTTAAATACATAATAAATCCGCCTACTAAATATGAAAGGATGGCTCCCCCTGGTCCAGCCTGATTAATGGTGTAACCTGAACCTAAGAAAAAACCAGTTCCGATTACACCACCTAGTGCGATCATAAATAAATGTCTACTCTTCATCGTACGATGTAATTTCTCATTCGTTGGTTGCTGCATCTAAATCCTCCCCCTACCAATACCCCTATATCTTGTTAAAATTTTCTGATAATAAAAATATACACGAAAGCGATTACATTTTCTATATAAAATTAAAACTTTTCTGATAAAATAATATAAAAAATCGAATTATTGCAAGATTTAGATTCTATTTAGAGGAAAATAAGGAGAAACAAGGAAAAAACCCTTACATATATTGTAAGAGTCAACGGAGTTCTAACCTTCTCGATAAAATTGATAAACTATAATTTACGATAAAATACATACAAGCTACTACTATAAACGTTGGAATCGTATAATTCACATTTTGTCCGCTAATAATTTGAGCATTATGCATAAGCTCTGGCAGTGATATAACGACTGCTAGTGATGTATCTTTCAGCAATGAAATAAACTGACTAACAAGCGGCGGGACCATTCTTCTTAATGCTTGCGGTAAAATAATATGCCAAAGTGCTTGAACATACGTTAATCCTGAAGATCTTGCGGCCTCAATCTGTCCTTTTTCAATAGATAATAGGCCACTTCGAACAATTTCAGATATCATTGCTGCTTCAAATATTGTTAAAGCAACAATTACAGCTGTTATAATTTCTAATTTCAATCCTGCTTCTGGAAGTGCAAAATACGTGAAAAATATAATTAAAAGTAGTGGTAAGTTTCGAATCACTTCAACGACAATTCCTAATATTTGTGAGACGACAGGGATTTTCATGTAGCGCAATATTCCTATTACGCTACCAATAATAAAACTAAGTATAATTGCTACGAGCGCTACCTCTAACGTTATAAGTAATCCTTTTAATAAAAAGAGAATATGATCTCCTGTAATTGCTCCCTTAAAATCCATTTATACCGCCTCCTTTGCTAAGCGTTTTTCTAAATAACGCACTAGCATACTGAGCGGAATTGTTAATATTAAATAAAACATCCCGACAAATATATAGACGTCGAACGTAACAAATGTCTTCGTTGAAATTAAATCTCCTTGATACATTAAATCCGTACCAGCGATAATTCCAAGTATTGAGGAGTTTTTAACTAAATTGAGAAACTGGTTTCCTAAAGGGGGAATTACAATTTTCACAGCTTGGGGTAACACAACATAATACATCGCCTGCACATACGTTAGCCCTGAAGAGCGAGCAGCTTCCATTTGCCCTTTCGCAACTGATAAAATACCAGCGCGAATGACTTCAGCAATAAAAGCTGCCGTATATACGGTAAGCGTAGCTGTTCCTGCTACAAAACCATTTAAAGTAATTCCTACTACAGGTAAAGCGAAATAAAATATAAATGCAATTAATACGAGCGGAATATTTCTTACAAATTCTACAATAGCAGCTCCCAACCAATTTAAAATGCGAATCGGTGCAATACGCATTACCGCCAAAATTACTCCTAAAATAAAGCTTCCTATTAATGCAATTACACTAGACATCACTGTATATTTAAAGCCCTCTAAATACATATCAATGTTATTCGTTAGTATAGAAAAATCAGGCACATATTCTCCCCTCTTTCTTTACAAGAAGAGGATGAGCATCCCTCATCCTCTTACTCTTCAATAAGAATAAAGCCCCACTAATTAGAGTTTCACTTTACTTCTCTTGTTTTTGACCAATCCATTTCTCATACAATTTATCGTATTCTCCATTCGCTTTCATATCTTTTAGTAAGCTATTAATCTCTTTCGTCAAATCATCTGCACCTTTTTGCACTGCAATTCCGTATGGTTCATCCGTAAAAATTTTCCCTACAACTTCATAATTTGAATCTTGTTTTGCCATGCCGTAAAGAATTGCATTATCTGTCGTTAAAACATCACCTTTTCCTGCTTTTAACGCCGTAAATGCCTCACTGTAATTTTCAAATTCTAAAACAGTCGCTTCCGGTGATTTTTGGCGAATGTTATTTGTCGATGTTGAACCTTTTACGGCTAACACTTTCACACCCTTTTTCACATCATCAATACTTTTAATATTGCTCCCTTTTTTCACGAGTAACGACTGCCCTGCTTTAAAATATACATCTGAAAAATCAACCTCTTTTTTACGTTCTTCCGTAATTGTCATTGTTGCGATAATTGCATCAATGTCACCGTTTTTCAGGAGTGGAATACGCGTTTTAGACGTTACTTCTTTTAATTCTAGTTTCTTTTCATCTCCGAGGATTTTTTTCGCAAGCGCCTTTGCAACATCAACATCAAATCCTTCTACCTGCCCTGTGGAAGGGTTTTTCAATCCAAATAAGTTCGTATCATTCTTCACCCCAACTACTAGTTTCCCGCGCTTCTTAATTTGCTCAACGGCCCCGCCTTGCTTCGTATTCGTTTCTTTCGCCTCATCTTTTTTACTTCCGCACCCAGCAACGACAAGTACGAATAAACATGAAAATACAATTAAGGTGAACAACTTTTTCATTTTAAGCATAAAATTCCTCCTTTAATGATTTAACACTCGACTTAAAAATAAACGTGCTCTTTCTTGTTCAGGACTCGCAAAAAATTGCGCCGGTGTTGTATCCTCAATGATCTCACCATCATCCATAAATAAAATCCGATCAGCTACTTCTCGCGCAAATCCCATTTCATGCGTGACAACGACCATCGTCATCCCTTCTTTAGCTAGCGTTTTCATAACATCAAGTACTTCCCCGATCATCTCTGGATCAAGAGCAGACGTAGGCTCATCGAATAGCATAATTTCCGGCTGCATTGCAAGTCCTCTAGCAATTGCCACCCGTTGCTGTTGTCCTCCGGATAATTGATGCGGATATACGTTAGCCTTCTCCGGGATTCCTACTTTCTCTAAATAAAACATCGCTGTTTTCTCTGCTTCTTCTTTGGAAACTTTATTTACTTTAATCGGTGCCAATGTAATATTTTGCAGAACTGTTTTATGTGGGTATAAATAAAAATGTTGAAAGACCATCCCAATATTTCGCCGCAATTCATTCATGTCCGTTTTTTTATTGTGTACCTCTGTATTTTGTACAATTAATTCTCCATCTGTAATTGCCTCTAATTGATTTATACATCGAAGCAATGTACTTTTTCCTGATCCTGAAGGCCCGACAACTACTACCACTTCCCCTTTTTTCACTTGCACATTAATATTTTTCAAAACTTGAAAGTTACCATAATATTTATTTACATTACGAAATTCTATCAACATACTCCCCCTTCCCCTAACAATGCATGTACATTCTTTTTATATTCAAAAATAGTCCCAAAAATAACTTTTAGCTTCAATTTGTCCATAAAAAAAAGCAAAGGGTTTCCCCTTTGCTTCTTCATTTTTATTCGATTAAGATACTTCTTCTTTCTTATCTTTCCCGTATTCATGCTCCCAAAAATCAGCATTTTTAATTCCTAATGGCCCTGGATCGAATACTGGATCTTTTCCTTCTTTTTTCTGTTTTTCATAATCCTTTAATGCGACTAATGCAGGTTTTTGTAACAATAAAATCGCAATGATATTTACCCATGCCATAATTCCTACCCCAATGTCGCCTAAAGCCCAAGCCGTTGCTGCTGTTTTTATACATCCATAGAATACAGCTCCTAAAAATACAAACTTTAGTACCATAGACATCCAAGGACGGTCTTTATCGCGATTTAAGTACGCAATATTCGTTTCTGCAATGTAGTAATACGCCATAATTGTTGTAAACGCGAAGAATAATAACGAGATTGCAACGAAACCATTTCCAAATCCAGGGAAAACAGATTCTACCGCCGCCTGTGTATATCCTGGTCCTGGCTGAGCGCCGTTTAGTTTATTAACGATAAAGTTTTTTCCGCTTGCATCAAATACGTTATACATGCCTGTAATAATCATCATAAATGCTGTTGCTGAACAAACAAATAATGTATCAATGTAAACGGAAAATGCTTGTACTAAACCTTGCTTAGCTGGATGTGATACTTCGGCTGCAGCTGCTGCGTGTGGTCCAGTCCCTTGTCCTGCTTCATTGGAATAAATACCACGTTTTACCCCCCAAGAGATTGCTAAACCGATAATACCACCGAAAGCAGCTTCTAATGCAAATGCACTTCTTATAATTAACATAAATGCTTCTGGCAATTTTTCAATATTCATAGCAACAATGACGCAAGCTACTAAAATATAGCCTATTGCCATAAACGGTACGACAACTTGCGCTACGTTAACAATTCGCTTTACTCCACCGAAAATGATAAGAGCTAATACGACAACTAATATAGCCCCTGATGCGGTAGTATTAATACCAAAAGCAGTTTCTAAACTTACAGCAATACTATTTGCTTGCACACCTGGTAGTAAAAGCCCCGTTGCAAGAATTGTCGCTGCAACGAATACTAAAGCATACCATTTCACACCTAAACCTTTTTCAATGTAATAAGCAGGTCCACCACGAAATTGTCCTTGATGTTTCGTCTTATATATTTGCGCGAGTGTTGATTCTACATAAGCTGATCCTGCTCCTAAAAAGGCTACTGCCCACATCCAAAATACAGCTCCTGGTCCACCGAATGCAACGGCTGTTGCTACACCAGCGATATTTCCTGTTCCAACACGTCCTGATAACGAAAGTGCTAACGCTTGGAATGAAGAAACACCAGCATCCGATTTTTCTCCTTGAAATGTCAGCTTCACCATTTCTCCTACATGTCTTACTTGTAAAAACTTCGTTCGAATAGAAAAATATAAACCTACTCCTAAACATAAATAAACAAGTGCTGGACTCCAAACAATATTATTTAACCAATTTACGAAAGTTTCCAACATTCCCCCTCCTCCTTTATAAAGAATATTCAGAATATATATAAAATTATAAGTGTATACTGAGTCTAGGACAATATTATTTTAATAAAGTAAACATATTTTTGTATAAAAAAACAAAGTATATATTTGTTTTATATACTTTGTTTTGAACTAAATGTATTATATATTCACAATTGCTTCTCTTTTTATAATTCTTTCGTATAGCTCTTCTGATAATTTCAAAAAGTTATCAGGCATATCTTTCCCTTTAAACTTCTTTTGAAGCGTTCCATATAAACCTATATCACGTAAACGTAAAAATAGTGGTAACGATTCATACCAACTATCCGCCAGCCTGTGCTCATACTCATATCCTTTTCGTAACACTTGTAACTGTTTACGAGCAAAATCTGTCTTCTCTTCTGCTGTCCACGGTGTAAATAGAACAGAGTAGTATAAAACCATCGCTAAATCATGTATAAAGTAATTATAAGCAGCATCATCAAAATCAAAGATTGTTAGCTCTTTACCATCATAATGAAAATTACCTTGATGAATATCACCGTGCATAAGACCGAACGTTTCTCTTTCAACTGGAAGAGCCTTAATTTCATCCATTAATACCGCTGCAATCTCTTTCACTTGACCATCTTCTAATTCATTAACAATTCCACTTTCGTCTTCTTCCCACGTATCACGGTAGTCTGTTTTAGGATAATCCATTGTAAGGCGATGCAGTTGCCCAATCGCTTTTCCCCACGCTTCAAAATAAGCATCTCCCCAATAAGGCGATTCTGCTCCTTTTACTTGCTCACCTTTTGCATATATAAATAAAGAAGCGAAAAAGAAAGTCCCATCCTCTGCTGCGATTTCTTCTACGAGATTTCGAGACGTTGAATAAAGAGGTCCTGCTACCTTTGCCCCATTCTCCGCAACATATCGTAAAAAATCTAGTTCAGCCTCTACCTCTTGTTTAGAACGATGAGAAGAATGTGTTAAACGTAATACATAATCTTCATCATTATCACCCTTCGCCTTAAAAATATAATTCTCAAAATCTCCAAGTGGCTTTTCTTCTACTGTTACATGAAACAAACCCGCTGCTCTTTTTAAAATCTCTTTCGTAAAAACACGTTCTACAGCTATTTCCATATATATCCCTCCTATATATCTTCTTAATTCGACACAAATGTTAGAAGTACTGCTATGAAATTGAATAATGCACAAAAGACAATGTAACGTAACCTTCAACCCTCTTTAAAAAAAATAATTCAAGCATAAATTTCTCACAAACGACAAAAATTAACAGAAAGAATTGCACTTTAAAAGAGGTGGAAATTATGACAGAGAAAAAAGAACAACAAGAGAGTAAAAAACAAAAGCATATGTTTCCATCACTTCCGGAGAACATTAGTTACATTGAAAATAAACTTTCTCATTCTGATGATATAAAAAAATTAGATCTCCCTTTTCAAAACGGAAAAGGAATAATCTTATATATCGAATCTTTAGCAGATCCAAATCTAATTCATCAGTTAGCTCTTGAGCCTTTATTGACACGGTCAGACTTAGCTATAGATAAAGCTTTTTCTACATTAAATATGAAAAAAGAAACGAATTTAAATTATGGTGTGCAGCTTTTATTACAAGGTAAATCCTTATATTTTCATGAACACGTCGACAGTTTTTGTATTTTCGAAACAGCTCTATCCTTAAAGAGAGATATAGCAGAACCTGATAATGAAGGAATTGTCCGTGGACCGCATACTGGTTTTGTAGAAGACTTAGCAACCAATTTAGCTTCCATTCGCAAACTCATAAAAAGTCCACATGTCGTCATTAAATATTTCACACTTGGTGAAGAAATGCATACGAAAGTGGCAATTGCTTATATGCAAAACATAGCGAATGACGATTTAGTTATAGAAGTAAAAAGAAGGTTAGAAACGATTAAGACAGATGCACTTATGCCTCCAGGATATATACAAGAATTTATAGAGGATACGTCTTTCTCACCATTTCCGCAGCAATTAAATACAGAGCGTCCAGATAGAGTCGCAGCAAATTTAATGGAAGGACGAGTTGCTATTTTATCTGATGGAGATCCAACAGCTCTTATCGTTCCTGTTACATTATTTGCTTTTTACCAATCACCAGATGACTATAATAACCGCTGGATTGTTGGTTCTTTCGTCCGAATGATTCGCCTAGTAAGCTTCTTGATTGCCTTTCTCTTACCAGCTATATATATCGCAACCGTAGCCTTCCATCCTGATGTATTGCCGCTCGAACTTGTGTATACAATTAAAGCTTCATTAGAGAAAGTACCACTTCCTCCTATTTTTGAAGCTCTCTTAATGGAATTAATCTTTGAATTATTACGGGAAGCTGGTATTCGCTTACCAAGCCGAGTTGGACAAACAATCGGTATTGTAGGTGGTTTAGTAATTGGTGATGCGATTGTAAAAGCCGGACTCGTTTCTTACACAATGATTATCGTTGTAGCTTTAACTGCAATCTCATCTTTTCTCGTTCCATCAAACGATATGAGTTCAGCAGTTCGAATTCTTCGTTTTCCATTAATGATTCTTGCTGCTATATTCGGATACGTCGGAATATCATTCGGTCTCATTATAACTTTCGTTCATTTATGTCAATTACATTCATTTCATACGCCATATCTTTCTCCTGTTGCCCCGATGCGGATAAAAGATATGAAAGATTCTTTTGTAAGACTTCCAATTTGGTCGTTTTGGGAACGACCACATGATCCAAAACCGAAAAAAATGCAACGACAACATGTAACGAGAGAGGATGAGGACGGTGACAAACACGCAAAGTAAAATTTCGCTCGTTCAATTTACCTTTTTCGTTATTCAATGCCAAATCGGAGTTGGTATCCTTTCTCTACCTAACCGTCTTCACCCGATAGCAAAAGGTGGCGGATGGATTTCTGCTCTCATCGCCGGGCTTGCAATTCAGCTTATTATTTTACTTATGTGGCTTTTTTTAAAACGATTTCCTGATGCAGATATGTATGAAAGTGTTTGTATGCTATTTGGTAATAAGTTTGGAAAACTATTAGGTTTTGCTTATGTTTTTTATTTTACGCTTATTGGTATGACGGTTATGTTGAATGCTTGTAATGTCATTAAAGTTTGGATATTACAAGCCACTCCTTGGTCTGCCATTCTCATCCTATTTACAATAGCTTGTTGCTATGTAGCCTATAATACATTTAAAGTAATTGTACGATTTTATGTCATGGCTTCTATTCTTATTTTCCCAATGGCACTTTTAATTGGACTTGGGCTCTCACGGGCTGACTTTTCTTATATTTTTCCAATTACAGAAGCTGGATGGTGGAATATTATTCAAGCATCCAAAGAAACAATTACAGCTATGTATGGTTTTGAAATCATTCTTATCGCTTTCCCAAAAGTAAACGGGAGTTCTGTCGCAAAACTGAAGGCCATTTCTATCGCTAACGGATTTGTAACTCTTTTTTATACTTTTACTGTTTGGATTTGCTTTATCGTATTTAGTCCAAAACAAATTGAGCTTATTCCAGAACCAGTTGCTTACTTATTACGTTCCTTACATATTGGGATTATAGACCGGACGGATTTACTATTTATACCAATATGGATGATAACAGTTGTGGCTTCTATTGCTAGTTATTATTGCGCTGCTTCAATCGGAGTTGGGCATATATTCAATCTTGCTAATCATAAAAAAGCTGTTCCAATCGTCGGTATTATTGCTTTTAGTGTAGCCTTATTTATAGATACACCTGAAGAATTAAAAGTAATCTCAACTTTCACTGATAAGTTCACGTATATTTTTATTGTTGTCCTCCCTCTTTTATTTCTACTTTATTCTGTGATACGAAATAAGAAAGGAGAACAGTATGTTCACAAGAAAAGTTAAATTACTTTCTATATTATGTGCTAGTTCCGTCCTTTCTGGCTGTTGGGATCAAGAACCATTAAGGGAAGCAAGGTTAGCTTATAGTATTGGATCTGATATTACGGAAGAGAATAAACTCCAGCAAACAATCGAGCTCGTAAAAAGTTCAAGCGGAGAGCAATCTTCATTCGAAAATGAAATACATTCAGCAACGGGGCATAACATAAGGGATACAAGCGATGCCCTAAAAAAAAATGTGACTGGGAATATTCGTTATTTTAAATATGGTGTTCAATTACTAGGAACCAAAATTCTAAAAAAAGGTATATTACCTTATTTAGATGTCAGCTTTCGGGACCCAACAAACCCAACTGCTTTAGTAAAACTTATTGCAGTAGATGGTGAAACATCCGAGATACTAGAAAAAAAGAAAGTAGGAAATTTACTAATTGGAGATTTTCTAAAGAAAAAAGTGAAAAGTTTAGAAGATATGAGTGTGTTTCCAAAAGAAACTTTAGAAACAGCTTCTACAAAAATGTTAGATCCCGGTAAAGACTTTACCCTCCCTTCTATAAAAATAAAAGGAAAAGAAGTGATTACAAACGGTCTAGCTTTATTTAATAATGATAAATTAACTGGGCATTTACCTTTGAAACAATCTGTTTTATTCGTATTATTAACTGGAAAAATGGGAACAAGTGCCCGTATAACCCAAAAGCTTACTAGCGATGAATCAGAGAAAACATCTGATTATTTAACAATGGAAATTAGCAATCGAAAGTTAAAACGCGACTTAAAAATAACAACAGATAAAAAAGGAAATGTTTATGCTCACATTAAGCTCCAACTAAAAGTTATAGCGCTTGAAGCTCCGAGAGATAATCTTTACAAAATGGATGAAAGAAAAAAACTAAATAAAGAATTGTCTACACAACTTACGAAAGAAGCTAAAAAGATAACGAAAAAGTTACAAAAAGCAAACTGTGATGCTTTCGGTATCGGCAGACACCTTATCGCCTATCACCCTGACTTATGGAAGAAGAAAAATTGGAATAAAGATTATGCAAAAGTAAAATTCAAACCTGAGGTAGAGGTAAACATTTTGTACAGTGGTGTCCTAAAATAAAAGGTTGTATGCCGCATGGGCATACAACCTTTTTATTTCGTATATCGATACACAATTGATTCATATGGTCTTAAGTTAAGTTTTGCAATATCCTTGCTAGCATCTTTATAATTCGACAGTAGTACTTCTTGTTTCATTCCATCTAATTGAACGTGCGCTGGTACAGAGTACGTTATTTCTTCTCCATAGAAGTTATTTATAACAAGTAGTACTTCACTTTCTGTAGTACGAGTATATGCCCAAATTTTAGGGTCATTTTTATCCAAAATAGCATATTCTCCTTCTGTAAGAACATCATACGTTTTTCTAAGTTCTATTAACTTTTTATAATGATAAAATACGGACTCTTTATCTTCTAATGCCTTCTCTACGTTTATTTCTTTAAAGTTTTCAGCCACTGAAATCCAAGGTGTACTTGTTGTAAAGCCACTGTTCATCTCTTCATTCCACTGCATTGGAGTACGGGAGTTGTCACGAGATTTTTGCTTTAAAATCCCTATAATCTCTTCTTTTGATAGCCCTTCTTTTAGCTTTATATCGTATATATTTAACGATTCCACATCACGATATTGCTCGATGGACTCAAATTTAGGATTCGTCATACCGATTTCTTCCCCTTGATAAATATAAGGCGTTCCTTGCAGCATGTGCATGGCTGTCGCTAACATTTTTGCAGATTCGTTTCGGTACTTTCCATCATCACCAAAGCGTGACACGATGCGAGGCTGGTCATGATTACACCAAAATAACGCATTCCATCCTCCGCCCTTTTGCATTTCAATTTGCCAGCTAGACATAATCTCTTTTAATTTAATAAAATCAAACTCTGCTTTCGTCCACTTATCACCATTCGGATAATCTACTTTTAAATGATGGAAACTAAACGTCATGCTTAATTCATTGCGCTCAGGATTAGAATATTTAATACAATTATCAATTGTCGTAGATGACATTTCTCCAACTGTAATTACATCTTTTCCTGTAAAAACATTTCGGTTCATCTCTTGTAAATATTCATGAACACGCGGACCATCTGTATAATACTTGCGTCCATCACTTGTCGCAGTACTACCTTCATCGTTTAAGAAGCATTGGTCTTTTGAAATTAAGTTAATGACATCTAATCGGAATCCTGTTACCCCTTTATCCAGCCAAAAACGCATCATATCATATACTTCTTCACGAAGTTTTTCATTTTCCCAATTTAAATCAGCTTGTGTTTCATCAAATAAATGTAAATAATATTGCTCCGTCTTCTCATCATATTTCCAAGCAGATCCACCAAACTTAGACTGCCAATTATTTTTTTCATCACGCCAAATATAGTAATTACGATATGGACTATTTTTATCTTCCTTCGCTTCTTTAAACCACTTATGTTCAGTCGAACTATGATTTACAACAATATCAAGCATAATCTCAATGTTACGTACTTTCGCTTCTGCTAAAAGTTCTTCAAACTCTTCCATCGTTCCGTAAGATGGATCAATGCTGTAGTAATCACTTACATCATATCCATTATCATTTTGTGGTGATTGGTATATCGGTGTTAACCAAATATAATCTACTCCGAGTTCTTTTAAATAATCTAGTTTCTCTGTAACCCCTTTTATATCACCGGTTTCTTTATTGTAATAGCTATTAAAGCTCTTCGGATAAATTTGATATACTACACTTTTATGCCAATCCTTCATGTTTAACTTCCTCCTACTTCTGTTTGACTCTTTTTGCAAATAACCAAGTTAAAGTAAATGGGATTACAACTGCAATAATCATTCCTACAATAAACATTGGAATCGATTTCGGAATAATAGAAATAAATGCTGGCAATCCGCCAATTCCGATAGCAGGTGCTAATACACCATTTAATGTAATGAATATCGCTGCCACAGCAGACCCTATAATCGCTGCATAGAACGGGAACTTATTTCGTAAATTCACCCCAAACATCGCTGGTTCTGTAATACCGAAGTATGCTGAAATGGCTGATGTTGATGCCATACTTTTATCATTTTGATTTTTAGAAATCCAGAACATCGCAAGTGCCGCACTACCTTGCGCAATGTTAGAAAGAGCGATCATCGGCCAAATAAATGTCCCGCCATGTTGTGCAATCAATTGTAAATCAATTGCAATAAACATATGATGCATACCTGTAATTACAAGCGGTGCATATAACGCTCCAAATAATACTGCTCCAACTACTGGTACTGTTTCATATACACCTACTAATCCTACTGTTAATAAATCTCCAATATGACGTGTAACCGGACCGATAATTCCTAGTGCTAACACACCTGTCACAACGATTGTTGTAATTGGTACAACTAATAATTGAATTGCATTTGGTACATGTTTCTTTAAGAAAATTTCCACTTTACTTAATACAAATGCTGCTACTAAAACAGGTAAAATTTGTCCTTGATATCCTACCTTCTCAATTTGGAATAGTCCTAAAATATTGAAGTACTCAATCTTTTGACCCTCTAAACCAGTCGCTGCTTTTCCATAGTCCCAAGCGTTTAATAAGGCTGGGTGCACAAGCATTAATCCCATAACAATCCCTAGTATTGGACTACCACCAAAACGCTTCGTTGCTGACCAACCGACAAGTGCTGGTAAGAATACGAATGCTGTATTGGCCATCATATTAATTAAATCCCAAAGCCCGCCTAAGTTCGGATAAACATCTAATAAATTTTTCCCATCAAAAAATAAGTCCTTTGCGCCTAATAGATTGTTAATACCCATTAGTAAACCAGCTGTTACGATCGCTGGTAATATCGGCATAAATACATCCGAAAATATTTTCACAAACTTTTGAGCTGGATTTAACTTCTGATTTCCAGAGTCTTTTACGTCCGCTACAGTCGATTCTTTCATACCTGCAAGCGTTATCAATTCAGCGTAAACACGATCTACATCCCCTGGACCAATTACAATTTGAAATATACCAGCGTTATGAAACGCTCCTTTCACTAATGAAACAGACTGTAATTTATCATTATCTATTTTACTTTCATCTTTTAAAGCGATACGGAGCCTCGTCACACAATGTGCAGCTTGTTCAATATTGTCTTTCCCACCAATATACTGCAACACTTCCTCTGCTGTTTTACGATAGTCTTTCCCCATATTCCCGTCCCTCTTTTCTTTTTTTGATACCGTTTACAATTACATATTAACTCGTATATATAAGTTAGTCAACACTCGTATATACGAGTGTGTGTTTTTTTTATAAAAAAAAGAGATGAAACAATATTTTGTTCCACCTCTTTACTTCCTGCGCGCCACATCCGAAAAGTGAAAAATATCTAAACGGTGGCGTGATTCTGTATATTCAAACTGACTTCCATCATACAAATGTGTAAAGTTTTTCACAACGACAACATAGTCTGTTCCATTTAAATCTAAATACTTTCTGTCATCCTCTGTACATGGCTGTACTTCTATTACCCTCTGCGAATAACTAATATGTAGCCCAAGCTCTTTCTCGATGTATTTATAAATCGATGCAGTTGCAATTTCTTTCGTTAATCCTGGAATAAACTCAGATACAAAATGATTTATATCTAAAATTACTTTTTCTCCATCAATATTTCGTACACGTTTAATATGGTCAATCTCTGTTTTTTCTTTTACATTTAATAATTTCGCAATGTCTTTTGTGGCTTTTTCTTTGTCCATTTCCACAACTTCCGTAATACAATGACGTCCTAAACGTTCATTTTCTTCTTGGAAACTTACAATACCGCCAAAATTAAATTCAATATTTTTTCGCTTTAAAACAAAAACACCTTTCCCATGAATTTTTTGTACATATCCACGCTCTTGCAGTAAATCTACAGCTTTTCTTACGGTGCCTCGGCTTGCCTCATACTGCTTCATTAATTCTGTTTCTGATGGGATTTTGCATCCCTCTTTTAATTGTTTATTATCAATAGATTTACTGATTTCTGTATAAATTTGTTCATACTTACTCATCATCTACAATAGCCCCTTGTCACCTTCTAATTCTATATGTATTATAACATGCTTCACTCTTCTGCCAATCTCTCACTTATTTTCCAGTACAAGAAAAATATAGGTAAATATTTAATCTTTAAAACGTATTTTTATAAAAATTTTTATATTTTTCTTTTCATTCAAAAAAACATGTAGTATACTAACTTCAAAATCAGAGGAGAAAGGGAGCAAAGAACTATGCTTACTTATACAACAACTGTAGTTACATTTGCACAAAAACATCATCATCATACGTAACCCTTGAAACCTAGCGGAAAAATTACGCGTAGGTACAAGGGTTATTCCCGTTGTACCTACGCTTTGGCGAAAGAGCCATGTAGGTATTTTTTTATCTACATGGCTCTTTTTTTATTGTCAAAAAGCTAGTAAAAAATGATGTTTAAGCAAAACTTACTACAAAGGAGTTAACAAAAATGGAAACGAAAAAATGGGGATTATGGGTTTTAACAGCATTTGTTATCGGGAATATGGTTGGCGGTGGCGTATTTATGCTTCCAGCAAATTTAGCACAAGTATCAGGGCCAATGGGTTCTACACTCGCATGGAGTATTACAGGCCTTGGCGTATTTATGATTGCACTTGTATTTGGAAATTTAGCGATTCGGAAACCAGAATTAAAAGCTGGACCACAAAGCTATGCTCAAGCGATGTTTCCTTCAAAAAAAGCTGGTAAAGTTGCAGGATATAGTATGGCATGGGGATATTGGGCTGCTAACTGGGCTGCAACAGCATCTGTTATTATTTCCTTTGCTGGATATTTATCAACATTCTTTCCAGTTTTACAAAGTAAGCAAATTCTTTTTTCAATAAATGGATTTTCACTGGAACTCGGAAAAGGATTAACTTTCCTCGTATGTAGCCTTATGCTGTGGGGAATTCAATATATTCTTTCTCAAAATATTGATCGAGCTGGAAACATGAATCTACTTGCTACCATTGCAAAAATTATCGGATTTACAATGTTTATTGTAATTACATTATTCATTTTCAACGCCTCTAATTTCGGAGACGGTCAAACCTTTATGAATGAAGCAGGACAATCAATCTCATTAGGTGGACAAATCAATTCAGCTGCTATTGCAACACTCTGGGCATTTATCGGTATTGAATCAGCAGTTATGCTTTCTAATCGTGCAAAATCACAGCGCGATGTAAAAAAAGCTACGATTTTCGGATTAATTATCGCTCTTCTTATTTACATGTCAATTACTTTACTTACAATGGGAGCTCTTCCGCAAGATGCTTTAAAAGAGTCTCAAAAACCATTAGTAGACGCATTAAATTTAGCAATTGGAAATAAAGGTGCATATATAATGGCTTTACTCGCTCTTATATCTTTATTTGGATCTACAGTTGGCTGGATTGTTGTTAGTTCAGAAGTACCTTACCAGGCAGCAAAAAATGGACTTTTCCCTAAGTTTTTCGGGAAAACAAATAAAAAAGGTAGTCCTTCAAAATCACTATTGATTACAAATGTAATGACGCAAATTTTCTTATTTTCAACGATTTCTGGTACTGTTTCAGAAGCGTATAGTTTCGCTATCGTCGTAGCAACATTAGCCTATTTAATTCCATACCTTGTTTCTACCTTGTACCAATTAAAATTAGTTATTACAGGAGAAACGTATGATATACTGCCAGGATCTCGAGTAAAAGATGGAATCATTACGACATTAGCGTTGATATACTCCATTTGGGTTATCAAAACGGGAACTGCTGATTTAAAAACATTCTTCTTAGGAATTGGATTGTTCGTATTAGGTCTTATTCTTTATCCAGTACTAATGAAAGACTCACAAAAAACGGATTAAATAAAGAGAAGCTGCTTGCTTCTCTTTTTTATTAAAAATCTGTAATTAACTTTTCTTTTAGCTCTCCTACAGATAAAGGTTTCGCATAATAAAATCCCTGTACATAATCACAGCTCATTGATTGTAACAAACTCTCTTGCTCTACTGTTTCTACTCCTTCAGCAACTACTGCTAAATTTAAACTATGAGCAATTTCAATAACGGATTTTACAATCGTTCGTTCTGGTTGTGCGTGATCATAATGAAATTCACGAATAAAATTACGATCAATTTTTACAATATCCAGTGGTAGTTGTTTTAAATAATATAAAGAAGAATAGCCAGTCCCGAAATCATCCAAAGCAATTAAAACACCCATATTTCTTAATTCTTGTAATGTAGCAATAATATAATCAAAATGACGGACTGCAATGCTTTCCGTTATTTCTAATATTAAACGGTTCGGAGGAAAGCCAGTTCTCTTTAAAATGCTACGTACTGATAAAATAAAACGTTTCTGCATTAATTGTTGTATAGATAAATTCACAGATAACTTTAGTCCTTCTTGATAATTCGGCAATGTTTTAAACAAGCGACATGATTTTTCTAATACCCAGTCTCCTAGTTTTATAATAAGTCCAGACTCTTCAGCTACAGGGATAAATTCGCTTGGTGAAATAGGTCCGTCTTCTGTCATACAACGTACTAGAGCTTCTATACCAGAATATCTCTTCGTTTTCAAATCAATAATAGGCTGCAATGCTACATCTAACTCTTCATCACGAATTGCCTTTTGCAAAGCAAACTCAACTTTCATTCTACGATTTATTTTCGCGCGTAGCTCATCTGTAAAGAAACAAGCAGCGTTTCTCCCCTGTTCTTTTGCACTATACATAGCTAAGTCAGAGTTTTTCAATAACGTTTCCACATCTTGTCCGTCTTGTGGATAAGAACAAAGTCCCAGACTAGCTGAAATGTATACTTCATGGCCTTCCAGCATAAATGGTGCCTGAAAACATGACAACACAGATGTCGCTAACTGACTCATATCATCTTGTCTATGATTTTTTGTTAACAGCACAAATTCGTCGCCACCTAGCCTAGCCAGAACATCTTTCTCTCCTAGTACATAATGCAACCTTGAAGCAACTTCACTTAAAAGTAAATCCCCTATCATATGACCTAATGTATCATTTACTAATTTAAAACGGTCCAAATCAAAGTAAATCATACCAAATTCTTTTTTATCTGCAATCAATTCGTTAACGGTCGTTATTAATTGTAAACGGTTAGGCAAACTCGTTAAAGCATCATGATAGGCAAGTTCCCTATAACGACTTTCACTTAGCCGCAATCTATGTTCCGCTTCTTTTCTACTACTAATATCATTTCGAATTGCGATAAACTGGTATGGCTCTCCTTTTTCATTTAAAAATGGAACAATTGTTGTTTTGACCCAATAATATGTACCATCTTTTGCTCGATTCCGAATCTCACCTGTCCATACTTTCCCATTCAAAATACGCTCCCATAAGTCTTGAAAAAAGGTTTTTGGATGATGTCCTGAATTTAAAATACGGTGATCTTTTCCAATTAATTCTTCTCTTTTGTATTTAGAGATTTCACAAAATTTATCATTTACATATGTAATAAGACCTTTTCGATCTGTAATTGCAACAATTGAAGACTCATCTAATGCTAACTTTAAATCTCGCAATGAAGAGTCATATAATGCATGACCTCTCTGTTCTAGCATGCGCATCTCTCCTTGCTTCTATCTGACTAAAACACAACCTGTTTCTCTTCATAGAAATAGAGATATTTCATTTTCTAATACTAGCCCATTACATAAATTATCTTTTTGAATAGACCGATTAAAATAACATAATATTATTTGTAATAAAAAGCAATATTATACCGTTCTAATTATAAATAGTAGCTTCTCATCTCCCTAATTATTTCGCGCCTTATTATACTGCAATCCCTTTAAGTGTCTCTATGCAAGCCTTGTTTCCAACTAATACCACTCACATCTGATCTCTTTGTTTTTAATAACGAAATAGAAATTAGAGCATACTACATAACTATTCACGAATAATAATATAAAACTCTACATCAATGTATATGTTTTTGAATTACAATAACAAAATATTAACATATTTTCACCTTAATTTTGGAAGTATTTTATAAATAAATACCGTATTAAACTAAAAAAGAGGATAGCCTCTTTTTTAGTTTAATACGAATATGGTATTTGCTGATAACCTGGGTATGGCATTGGATACGTTACAGGGTATGGTGATGGATAAGCTACTGGATATGGAGCGGGATAATACCCTCCACTTGTTGCACCTGTTAATGCACCAGCTGTCAGTCCGCCTAACACTCCTCCTGCAAAGCTTCCAGGGAAAAATCCGCCTCCCCATGAACTACCACCACCCCAGCCCCATCCGCCTCCGTGATGATGATGGTGATCATAGTGATTGTGTCCTCCATGGTGATGATGTCCACCGTTATGATTGTGCCCACCATGATGATTTCGATAATACAATCCATTATTTTCTATATAATTCATGTTTCTCCGCTCCTTTTCGATTTTTTCATTTTCATATACGTTAAGAGTGGGATAAAAAATGGGATAGTACACTGTATGTAGGACAAATGCGGAAAGTATAGGTGAAATGTCTATATTTTGTAAAAAAAGCAAAACACCTTATAATAAAGATGTCATATTACATCTTCTATTTAAGAAGTCTATATTGAAAAAAGATTAGGGGAATTATATAGAAATGAAGAAGCCTATCGTTCAATTACTATTAATATTTACAATTGTATCTATCGTTCTGTTCCTATTAAATACATCGTATATTTCGTTATATACATTTGTCGGTGCTCTATGGTCCATCACAATTGTCGGAATTTCATTCGTTATTTTTATAGAAAATAGATCTCCACAAAGTACGTTAGCATGGTTTTTAGTATTAGCACTTCTTCCTATTATAGGTGTGCTTTTATACGCTATTTTCGGACGCAGCCGCTGGAGAAGAAAAAAACATCTCCATCGTTCAGAAGAACAAAGAAAATTATTCCGTGAAATATTAGAAGGAAGAAGACTAGAGTTATTACTCACAGTCCCACTAAATGAACGTTCCATACATTTAACAGAAGTCATACAAAAATTTGGAGGTGGTCCTGCCGCAGATAAAACAACTACAAAACTTTTAACAAACGGAGATCAAACATTTTCAGAAATTTTGCGAGCTATAGAGCAGGCAAAGCATCATATACATATTCAATACTACATTTATAAATCTGATGAAATTGGTACAAAAGTTCGAGATGCTTTAATACAAAAAGCAAAAGATGGTGTTATTGTACGCTTCCTTTATGATGGCCTTGGAAGTAATACGTTACGACGACGATTTTTGCAACCTATGAAAGAAGCTGGGATTGAAATTGTAGAATTTGACCCTATTTTTTCAGCTTGGTTACTTGAAACTGTCAATTATCGTAACCATCGAAAAATTGTTATTGTAGATGGAAAAATTGGTTTTACCGGAGGACTCAATGTCGGTGATGAATATCTTGGCCGTTCCAAGAAATTTCCTGTTTGGCGTGATAGTCATTTAAAAATAGAAGGAAAAGCATTATATAAATTACAAGCAATCTTTCTAGAAGACTGGCTCTATGCCTCTAGTGGTTTAAATACTTATTCCTGGGATCAATTCATGAATAGACAATACTTCCCAGGTAAAGAGATTTCAAATGCAGAAGGTGCTGTTCAAATCGTAGCAAGCGGACCAAGCTCCGATGATAAAAGTATTCGTAATACATTATTAGCTGTTATGGGCTCTGCAAAAAAATCCATTTGGATCGCTACACCCTACTTTATTCCAGATCAAGAAACTTTAACATTATTACGCTTAAGTGCAATTGCCGGAATAGATGTACGGATTTTATATCCAGGTAAAAGTGATAGCATCATTAGTGATCAAGCATCTCAATCCTATTTCACTCCGCTTTTAAAAGCTGGTGCTTCTATTTACAGTTATAAAGATGGTTTTATGCATGCAAAAATTGTACTCGTTGATGATACAATTGCAACTATTGGAACAGCGAACATGGATGTACGTAGCTTTGAATTGAATTACGAAATTATTAGCGTGCTTTATGAATCAAAAACAGTTCACGACATTAAACGTGATTTTGAAGAAGATTTTAAACATTCAACTGAAATTAAATGGAACTCTTTCCAAAAAAGAAGTATAAAAAAACGCATATTGGAGTCTTTCATGAGGCTCATTTCTCCTTTACTGTAGGCAATCAACTTCATCTTGATTGCTTTTTCTTTTCCCTTTATCCTCCTTCCTTTTCTTTGCATACCATATTAAAACAAGTTATCATAAGATGTATTACTTTATGAAAATAATGTTAGGTGGGAAATACATGTTAGAACAATTTCATATACATGCTGATTTAAAACAACAGCTTTCTACGATTCATGAAAAGAATAAACAAGAAGCTGGTGAAAATGCACATTTAATCGGAACGAAAATATATAAAGCGTCTGATAATAGCATTATTGAAGATGCGATTACAGCACTTCTTCTTGGCAAGAACATTCTATTAAAAGGACCGACTGGTAGTGGTAAAACAGTACTAGCGGAAACTCTTTCTTCTTTATTCCAAAAACCAATGCATAGCATTAACTGCTCTGTCGACTTAGATGTAGAGGGTATTTTAGGATACAACACACTACAAACGAAAGATGGTGCATCTGAAGTTTCATTCGTTAACGGTCCTCTTATGAAAGCAATGAAGAACGGTCACTTCCTATATATTGACGAAATCAATATGGCAAAACCTGAAACGTTACCACTTCTTCACGGCGCATTAGATTACCGTAAAATGATTACAAACCCATTTACACAAGAGGTTGTATACGGTGATGACGAATACCGTGTAATTGCTGCGATTAACGAAGGTTACGTTGGAACAAGTGAACTAAATGAAGCGTTAAAAAACCGTTTCGTTATTATTGAAGTTCCTTACATTCAAGGTGATACATTAAAAGAACTATTATTAGCAGAATCAAAATTAAATGATGTTGCAACAATTGAAAAGTTTGTTGCATTTGCAAGCGACCTTATGCCTTTAGCTCGCGATGGACGTGTAAGTGAAGAAGCAGCAAGTATTCGTGGTATTATCGACGCATGTGATTTAGGTGTATATATTCCTGTTATGCGAGCGATTGAACGAAGCATAATTGCAAAACTTAATGATGAAACAGAACAAATGACTGTCCGTGAATTAGCAGAAAGTTATTTCTTTGAGGGATAATTTATGAGACAAATTTTTAGTGACAAAAAAATTGATGCGTCGCTGTTTCTACAAATGGAAAACTTAATGTATGCCCTTCTAAAAGAAGACGATGCCTATCTTGAATATGGCTATAAAGCATACTACGACGAAATTGAAAAGAAAGTTGTCATTAGTCACTTTTGGGATGATCGAAAAGAAGAAGATACAGTAATCGGATTAAAAAGCGAAGTGTTCTTAAAAGCACTTGGTAATAAACATTACTCGGACATGACTTTAATTCGTTCTTATGCGATTGAATTGCAAGAATCGCCCCTAAAAAAGTTTTTAACACAATTATTTGTTCTATTAGAAGATTTACGCGTTGAGGAAATCGTAAAGAACTTACGTCCTGGCACGAAGCATGTTTTTAAACGTCGAAAAGAAATGTACCGCAATTATTTCGGCTCTCAAAATGAAATAAACCGTGTTCGTAATTATCACGGTGATCGTCTATTTTGCCTATGCTATCTTTCATTAACTAGCGATAAATACGAAATGTTTAATAATGAATATTTTGAGCAAATTGAAGCGATTTTACATGAAACATTCCAAGCACGTAATACAGAAGATATTATGTATATCGTTGAGAAAATTCGCTATCGCTTAGAGGCGCTTCTTGAAAGCGATATGCTTAACAACTATTTCGGACATGCTCCACTTTACTTATCTGTCCTTGCAGACGAAAAGAACTGTCGCGTCGAAGATTTAGCAAATGATGATACGCAGATTATAGATGACGATGAAAATAAAAACAAAATGGATGAAAGTTTCTCCACATGGCATCGTGAAAATAAAAATAACGAAAACGAGAACTTTTTACGCTTTGAATTAGAAAGCGGAACAAAAACTAATATGATGGGTGATACTGCCCGTGAATCAGAAGATGGCGACCAAGCACTTGGTTCTGTACAAGGTACTTCACAAAAAAGTACACAATCCAACTTTGATGGCGCTGATACAGAAGAAGCAAGGGCTTCACACGCTTCTAGCCAGCACGACGGTGCATACGGTAAGTATAATGTAGGTGCTTCTCATACATTTAAAGAAGCTCGCAAACCAAACTCAGATGAGAAAAAAGATTACCAAGCTATCAAATCAGTCGTCAATAAAGATGTAAAAGAATTAAAGAAAATTATCGAAAAAACAATTGAAAATAAAACGAATGCGAATAGTGATAAATATTACGGAAGACTTCGTAAGAAATTCCTTCGTATTTATACCGAAAAACAACCGCGTATGTTTTATAAAAAAGGACAAGAGTCACAAGAACTCGATGTTGCATTCCAACTATTAGTTGACTGTTCTGGTTCTATGTATAACAAAATGGAAGAAACGAAGAAGAGTGTTGTACTATTCCATGAAGCTTTAAAGTCTTTAAAAATCCCGCATGCTATTAGCGGATTTTGGGAAGATGCCTCTAGCGCTAAACCTGAAGATAAGCCGAACGTTATCCATGAAGTTGTAAATTATAAAAACTCAACGTTGCCAAACGTTGGTCCAGAAATTATGCAACTTCGTGAAGAAGAAGATAATCGCGACGGATATATTATTCGTATCGTTTCTGAAAAACTTGCCAAAAGACCTGAGAAACATAAATTCTTACTAGTCTTCACAGACGGTGAGCCTTCTGCGCTAGACTATCAACAAGACGGAATTTTAGATACGCATGAAGCTGTTAAACTCGCGCGTAAAAGTGGTATGGAAGTAATCGGTATCTTCATCGAAGAAGGCGAAGCGAAAGAAGCAACTTATCAATTGATGAAAAACATTTATAACCATCACTTCTTAGTTGCAAATCATGCTGAAGATTTACGATTGAAGATTAAACCATTGCTGAAAAAGTTATTACTGAAGACGATTGAATAGAAAATAGGAGCCTTGTGGCTCCTGTTTTTTCGTTCAATTACTTTGTTTCTGGTTGAAACTTGTATGGAATGGCTACTTCTAATAAAGATTCAAATCCTCCGTCATAGTATGGGAAACGCTCATTCGCAATTGTTCGATCTACCCACTCTATTGCAGAAATTTCACCTTCATCTTCCGCAATAAGTTCCCCTTTTACTACATTCGCTCGGAATGTAAAAAATAGTGCATGATTCCCTGATTCTTCAAAGAATTTTTCATTGATCGCAACAAGCCCCCCAGCCAAGGCGGTTAAACCTGTCTCTTCTTTCACTTCTCTTATTAGTGCTTCCTCTAATATTTCACCTTTTTCCACAGCCCCACCTGGCAATGACCAAACGTTTTGTTCTACATTATGTACCATTAATATTTTATCTGTTTCTTCGTCATGTATTAGTGCGTATACGACATCAACTCTTTGCATAAGACTTCTCTCCTCCCAAAAATAATGAAGAGCCGATTCCTAAGAATCGACTCTCCCTATTAATTCATCACTAACTCAGCTGTGAGCTTTTTTTTTAACTTAGCCAGCATGTCAGTTGTCATTTTGTCTAAATCGTATTCTGCTTTAAAGCCCCACTCTTTCATTGCTGCGGTTGCGTCAATAGAGTTCGGCCAGCTATCAGCAATTGTTTGACGAGCTGGATCTACTGCATAATCCATTGTAAACGTCGGAATGTGTTTACGAATTGACGCTGCAATTTGCTCTGGCTCGAAGCTCATTGCTGTAATGTTAAATGCATTTCTATGCACTAGCTTACTTGGATCAGCTTCCATTAATGAAATGATCGCTTGTAAAGCATCAGGCATATACATCATGTCCATATATGTTCCTTCAGCAATGTATGAGGTGTATGCACCTTTTTTAATCGCCTCATAATAAATTTCAACTGCATAATCAGTTGTTCCGCCTCCTGGAGGAGCTACGTAAGAAATTAAACCTGGGAAACGGACACCGCGCGTATCTACGCCAAATTTTTGATGATAATAATCACACAGTAATTCTCCTGCCACTTTGTTTACCCCATACATCGTAGTAGGACGCTGAATTGTATCTTGCGGTGTATTATCTTTTGGCGTTGATGGACCAAATGCACCGATAGAACTTGGCGTGAAGAACTTACAGTTTAATTCACGAGCTGCTTCTAGAGCATTTACAAGTCCACCCATATTTAAATTCCATGCAAATAACGGATTTTTTTCTGCTGTTGCTGAAAGTAAAGCTGCTAAATGAATAATTGTATCTACTTCATTACGCTTTGCGATATCATGTAGTTTTTGTCCATCTGTTACATCTAACGTTTCAAATGGACCAGACGTTACTACTTCACTATCTGTTTCACGAATATCTGTTGCAATAACATTTGATGCGCCGTATACATCACGAAGTTTCATTACTAGTTCAGAACCAATTTGCCCTAAAGAACCGGTTACTAGAATTTTTTTCATTTTCCCCACTCCTCATTTGCAAGCTATTCAAAAGATGTCGTTACTTAAATGATGCCCATTTCTTTTCCTACTTTTTCATACTTAAGAATTGCTTCATCTAACATTTCTTTCGTATGAGCTGCTGTAGGCATATTACGAACGCGCCCTGTCCCTTTTGCTACAGTTGGGAACACGATAGATTTCGCGTATACACCTTCTTCATTTAGACGTTTACTAAATTCTTGTGTTAATACTTCGTCCCCAATGATACAAGGTGTAATTGGCGTTTCACTTTCCCCAATGTTAAAGCCAAGTTCTTTTAATCCTTGTTTCAAGTAGCGTCCATTTTCCCATAAGCGATCGTGTAACTCTGTGCTTTCCATTAAGATTTCAATTGATCTCATACAAGCTGCTGCATCAGCTGGTGTTAATGCTGTAGAGAATAAGAATGGGCGTGAACGAACTTTTAACCAGTCAATTAAGTTTTGTTTCCCTGCTACATACCCACCAATTACCCCAATTGCTTTTGATAATGTACCAATTTGGAAATCAACTTTATCAGAAAGACCGAAGTGCTTTACAGTTCCTGCACCTTTTCCAAGTACACCTGAACCGTGCGCATCATCTACGTATGTCATTAAATCTAACTCTTCTGCAATCTCAACAATTTCTGGTAGTTTTGCAACATCTCCATCCATCGAAAAGACACCATCTGTAATTACCATTAATTTATTGTAAAGACCTGATTCTTTCGCCGCGATTGCTTTTTGGCGTAAATCTTCCATATCAGAATGTTTATAAACAATAATTTTTGCTTTTGATAAACGACTACCGTCAATAATAGATGCATGATTTAATTCGTCTGAAAGAATCGCATCATTTTTATCCATAACAGCTGAAATCGCTGCCATATTACAGTTAAATCCTGATTGATAAGCAATTGCTGCTTCTGTATGTTTAAACTTTGCAATTGTTTCTTCTAACTTAATATGCAAATCTAAAGTACCGTTAATTGTACGAACAGCCCCTGCTCCAACACCGTACTTATGAATAGCACCAATTGCTGCTTCTTGCAAACGGCTATCTGTTGCTAATCCAAGATAGTTGTTTGAAGATAAGTTAATATATTCTTTTCCGCCAATTGTAATGATTGGTCCATTTGAACTCTCAAGCGGATCAATTACGTTATAAAGCCCCTTTGATTTTAAATCCTCTAAATTTTCTTCTAAAAATTTCGCAAGTGTTTTACTAGACATCGTGAAGCCTCCCATCGTTCATGTAAGCGGATTATTGTCTTAATAGTTCTAATAATCCCTCTACTAGCTTAACACGTTTTCAGAATTTATTATAGAAAAATAGTTTAAAGTAACCGCTTACAATTTTAGATTATATATGATTCATTACAATAAATCTATCATTTACTTTTCATATTTGATAGAATTAAAAAAATATTTCGGGAGGTTTCAAACATGGCATTTACAGAATCTGATGTATACAATAACACAGCATTTTTCGAACAATATATGAAACGAAGATATCGAGAAAATAGCCCAAATGAATCCATTGAAAAACCAGTATTCTTTCAGCTCATTGGTCATGTACGAGGAAAACAAATTCTCGATTTAGGCTGTGGTGATGCTAGGTTTGGCGCGGAATTATTAGAAAAGGGTTGCTACTCTTACACCGGCATTGAAGGCTCCGAACTTATGTATGAAAAAGCTAAAAAACAACTAGAAAATAAAAATGGATCTGTTCATTTTTTAAACCTCAAAGATTATACCTACCCCTCTTCCACTTTTGATTTAGTAACATCTAGACTCGCCTTACATTATATTGAACATCTTGATACCATTTTTCAAAATGTATTTCAAACTTTAAAAACAAATGGCACCTTTACCTTTAGCGTTCAACATCCCGTTATTACTTCTTCATTTGAAAGCTTACAAACGAGTGGTAAAAGAACGAGTTGGCTCGTCGATGATTACTTTAAACTAGGCAAACGGGTTGAACCATGGATTGACCAAGAAGTTATTAAATATCATCGTACAACGGAAGATTATTTCACATTATTACAGCAAGCCGGATTTACCATTACATCATTAAAAGAAGCTACACCAAATCCAACCTATTTTCAAGATGAAGAAGAGTATAAACGTCGCTTACGTATTCCTCTCTTCCTCTTATTTTCTTGTACCAAATAAAAAAAACGATGAATCACTCATCGTTTTTTATCTCATTGCCTGAGCAACTTCTTTAACTACACGTCTTCCTCTTCCGTGCGGGATACAAAGTGGTGTTCCAAACAACGGATCCGTACTAATTTGGCACTCCATTCGGAATACATCACGTACTAGTTTCTCATCTACCACTTCTTCAGGTTTACCTTGTGCATATATTTGTTTATCTTGAATGGCTACAATGTTATCTGCATAGCGGCATGCTAAATTTAGATCATGTAATACCATAACAATTGTTCTTTGTTCTATTTCATTTAATTCGAATAATAAATCTAGCACTTCAATTTGGTGAGTCATATCTAAATATGTAGTAGGCTCATCCAGTAAAATAATATCTGTATCTTGTGCAAGTGTCATTGCGATCCAAGCACGTTGACGTTGTCCACCTGAAAGGGCATGCACATCACGCTCAGCAAATTCTGTCATACCTGTTGCTGCAAGTGCCTTCTGTACCATTTCCTCGTCTTTTTCTGACCATTGCTTCAGCCATGTTTGATATGGATAACGCCCTTGCTTTACAAGTTGTAATACTGTAAGTCCTTCTGGTGCTTGTGGTCCTTGCGGTAAAATCGCCATTTGACGAGCAATTTGCTTCGTTTGCATACTTTGAATTGCTTGATTATCTAACAAAATATCACCATTTGTTGGCTTTAATAATCTGGCTAGTGAACGTAATAAAGTTGATTTCCCGCAACCGTTAGAACCAATAAAAATTGTAATTTCTCCTTTTGGAATTTCTAAGTTCAGCTCATCAATAATAATTGTTTCACCATAAGACAACGTCAAGCGTTTCGTCTCCAATGCTTTTTGCATATTCATCTCCCTTTATGAATTCCGACTTTTATAAAGTAAATAAATAAAATAAGGTGCACCAATTGCTGATGTAAATACCCCTGCTGGAATTTCAAGTGGTGTGAAAATTGTACGCCCTATTAAATCTGCAGCAAGTACTAGAATTGCACCGACAATAGCTGCAACTGGGAGCAATGCACCGTATAAAGAACCAACTAATCTTCGTGAAATATGAGGTGCCATTAAACCGACAAATCCAATTCCTCCGGCGAAGGCAACTGCTCCCCCAATTAAAGCCGTACTAAGTAATAACATGAATACGCGTGACTTCGTTAAAGGAACACCAAGTCCTACCGCAATATCATCCCCTAGCTCTTGCGCATTTAAATGTCTAGCAGCTATAAATGATATTACCGTTAAAATGAGAACCCACGGTGCAAGTACCATAACATTTTGCCAAGAAGAGCCATAAACGGTACCCGTAATCCATACATTCGCTTGGCTCGCTTGATAAATTGGTGCTAACAACATAAATAATGTTGTTGCCGCCTTCGTTAATGCCCAAAATCCAACACCAATTAAAACGAGAATAATTGGTGATAATCCATCATTTTTCCATGCAAATAAGTATACAAAAACCGCTACAATCGTTGCTCCTGCAAAAGCTGCTAACGGCATATATTGAATGCTTACAGTTAGCGCATTATTTTTATCACTAAATAGCGCTAAAA
This sequence comes from Bacillus cereus group sp. MYBK5-2, assembly GCF_051915685.1. Taxonomy (NCBI): domain Bacteria; kingdom Bacillati; phylum Bacillota; class Bacilli; order Caryophanales; family Bacillaceae; genus Bacillus; species Bacillus cereus group sp. MYBK5-2. Next base: position 114,878 of record NZ_JBQAFE010000008.1, on the reverse strand, counting down.
ATAATACAACTGCGACACTTGCCCCGCCCGTAATCCCGATGATATCAGGAGAAGCAAGTGGATTTCGAACGAGCCCTTGTAAAATACAGCCCGCTACTGCAAGCGCAATTCCTACGAGGATAGCAATTAAAATACGTGGCATACGAAACTTATTTACAACCATATTTGACATCGCATCGCCATTTCCAGTAATTGCTTGCCATACGTCATAAGGAGCAATTTTCATGTCCCCCATACCTGCGCTCGCAAAGAATAATCCTATTAAAACAACTAATAAACTTAACAAGACGAGACAAGCTCGTTTATACATTAAAAACGAGAGCTCACCTTTTCCTATACGAAACGGAATATATTTCTTCATTTGCTAAGCCCTCTCTTACGTGCAATATAAATAAAGAATGGAGCTCCAATAAATGCTGTCATAACTCCTACTGGTACTTCTTGTGGCATAATGACATATCTTGCTGCTATATCAGCCAATATTAGTAGTATTGCACCTAACAATCCGCTATAAGGCACTCTCCATCTGTGGTCAACTCCAACAAGAAATCTCGCAAAATGCGGAGTAATAATTCCAATAAATCCAATTGGGCCAGCAACCGCAACTGAACCACCAGACAACAGTACAATAATAAGTAACACGAATGATTTCATTAAAATTGTTCGTTGTCCAAGTCCTTTCGCGACGTCTTCTCCCATCATCAATGTATTTACTTTCCCTGCCATCATAAGAGATGCAATCCATCCTATTAATAAATATGGGAATACAGATTGTAAAATTTCTAACTTTCTCCCTTGCACAGATCCAGCAAGCCAAAATAATACCTCTTCAAGTGCTTTTTCATTTAACACAAGTAATCCTTGTGTTAATGATGAAAATAATGCACTAATTGCGACCCCTGCTAACGTTAACTTAAGAGGAGTAGTCCCTTCTTTTCCTAAAGAACTAGAAGCAAATACAAGTACAGCTGCAACCGCCGCTCCTAAAAAGGCAATCCATGTGAAAGCTGATAATGATGTTACTGAAAAGATTACAATTGCTACAACTATAAAGAACGCAGCACCTGAATTTAATCCAATAAAATCTGGAGAAGCAAGTGGATTCTTAGTTAAAGTTTGCATAAGACAACCAGCAATGGCTAAACTAGCACCAACACTAGCTGCAATTAACGCCCTAGGCAGACGTACATTTTGAATAATAATATGTTCATTGGAACCGTTAAAATGGAAAAAAGCATCCAATGCTAGTTTCCAACTCGTATTTGTATATCCGAAAATAATACTTCCCCAAATACAAATAACGACTGCAATGATTCCAACAAATAATCCAATCCATTTTGCTCGATTTGTTTTTAATAACATGCAGCGTTTCCCCTTCAATGTATAATGATACGTTGTTAGTGTATTTCAACTTAATTCTCATTGTCAACGGAAATGAGAATTATTTTCACCCATATGTATTGACAATCAAAAGATAAAGGCTTAATATCATGCTTGCTATTGAAAAATATTCTCAACATATAGGGGGTACATAATGAATTTCATGCGGAAGAAATCGTTTACAGTATTTGTCTTTTTACTAGCATTTTCAATGCTTTTAAGCGCTTGTGGAAAATCAAATAACAAAGAAGAATCTACAAAAGAAGATAATAAAAAAGAAGTGGTTACTGTAGAACATGCAATGGGTAAAACAGAAGTTCCTGCTAATCCAAAACGTGTAGTTATCTTAACAAATGAAGGAACTGAAGCTTTACTTGAATTAGGTGTGAAACCAGTTGGTGCTGTAAAGTCTTGGACTGGTGACCCATGGTATCCACATATTAAGGATAAAATGAAAGATGTAAAAGTTGTTGGTGATGAAGGACAAGTTAACGTTGAAACAATCGCTTCTTTAAAACCAGACTTAATTATCGGTAACAAAATGCGCCACGAAAAAGTGTACGAACAATTAAAAGCAATTGCACCTACTGTGTTCTCAGAAACATTACGTGGTGAATGGAAAGATAACTTCAAATTTTATGCAAAAGCATTAAATAAAGAAAAAGAAGGTCAAAAAGTTGTAGCTGATTACGAATCACGTATGAAAGATTTAAAAGGCAAACTTGGCGATAAAGTAAATCAAGAAATCTCTATGGTTCGTTTCATGCCTGGTGATGTTCGTATTTATCATGGCGATACATTCTCTGGTGTTATTTTAAAAGAACTTGGATTTAAACGTCCTGGAGATCAAAATAAAGATGATTTTGCAGAGCGTAACGTATCTAAAGAGCGTATTTCTGCTATGGATGGTGACGTATTATTCTACTTCACATTCGATAAAGGAAATGAGAAAAAAGGATCTGAACTAGAAAAAGAGTATATAAACGATCCTCTATTTAAAAATTTAAATGCCGTAAAGAATGGTAAAGCATACAAAGTCGACGATGTTATTTGGAATACAGCTGGCGGTGTAATTGCTGCTAACCTATTACTAGATGACATCGAAAAGCGCTTTGTTAAATAATACAGCTCTAGTCAGCACCCTCCTATGGTGCTGGCTATTTTCTATTTCACTGAAGTGTCACATTATTTCGTTTTGTATTTTTATTCCCAATATGTTATATTGAGAAAGTAAATAGAATATATTTTCTTTATATCAGAATAAATATTTTAATCTAAATTTTCTGATTAATCACTATTTTATTTTCTTTTAGAATTCAATTATTACATTTGAAAACGCTTATCATCTCGTTTTCAGGGCAAAATACAGTAACGGTTGAAGAAAAATAGAACTTTTTTAGAAATTTTCTTTCTATTTCCATATAATTCTATTGACTTCTAAATATTTTGTAAATTAAAATGATTACATAAATATCCGTTATACAGGATTAGGGGGAAACAAAAATGGATGCCGCTTTAAAATTAGACAAAGCTGGAGAGCAACAATCACCAAAAAAACATCCACCAGGGTTGTACTTGTTGTTCTTAACAGAAATGTGGGAAAGATTTAGTTATTATGGAATGCGTGGCCTTTTAGTTCTTTATTTAACAACTGCTGCGGTTAGTGGCGGGTTAGGATTTGATAAGGCATTTGCAGTGCAATTATACGGTTATTTTACAGCAGCAGTATATTTCATGCCAATTCTTGGCGGATGGCTAACTGATCATTACATTACAAGACGTCATGCCATTACTCTCGGCGGAATTATTATGGCAATCGGTAACTTTGTACTATTCTCAATGAACACAAAAACAGGACTTTTCCTTGGATTAATATTATTAGTTATTGGTAATGGATTCTTTAAACCAAATATTTCTACACTGTTAGGTGAATTGTATGATGAAAATGATTCACGTCGTGACAGTGCATTTACTATCTTCTATATGGGTATTAACGTAGGTGCTTTCTTTGCTCCACTTATTTGTGGATTTTTAGCAGAAGACTTCTTTAAAACAAGCGTTGATGGCGTTATGGTTATGGGATATAAATACGGATTCTTAGCAGCTTGTATCGGTATGATTGTTGGGCAAATTGTTTTCAACTTATTAGCTCCTCGCTACCTTGGTAAAGCTGGAACAACAGTTGTCGGTAAAAAATCAAAAAATCAACCTACAATTGAAAAGAAACCTTTAACAAAACAAGAAAAAAATCGCACTTGGGCAATTGTAATTTTAACTTGTTTCGTAGTATTCTTCTGGGCAGGCTTTGAACAAGCTGGTAGTTCTTTAACACTTTATACAGATAAATTTGTTGATCGTACAATTTTCGGATGGGAAGTGCCAACATCTTGGTTCCAATCCGTTAATCCAGCGTTCATCGTACTCCTTGCACCATTCGTATCTATGCTATGGTTAAAACTTTCTAAATCAAAGCGTGGCGATTTAAAAATACCAACAAAAATGGCATTTGGTATGATTTTACTAGGTATAGGTTACCTGGTTTTAACATTAGCGGTTCTAAAAACTGGAAGTAGTGAAGCTGATATAACTGTTAAAGCAAACTTATTATTCATCGTTATCACTTATATGTTCCATACAATTGGAGAACTATTCTTATCACCAATCGGATTATCTATGGTAAGTGCAATTGCACCTGTTAAATTAGCATCATTATTAATGGGTGTATGGTTAGCTGGTTCAGGTATGGCTAACTGGTTAGCTGGTAAACTTGCTTCCTTTACACAATCATTAGGATACCTTGAAGTATTTGCAAGTATCGGGATTATCGTTATCGTCTTAGGATTTGTACTTCTTCTATGCTCTAAAAAAGTTGCAAGTATGATGGAATAACAAAAAGACGCTTCTAAAATTAGAAGCGTCTTTTTTATTATTTCTCCTCTAAAGCTGTCACGTCCACATGAACGCTCTCACCAGGATTAGATACATCATACACTTGAGCACTCCCCTTCTGCTCATCACAGCTCTCAATCCATACTGGTACTCCCTCATATGTAACGTCAATTCTACTTGAAGAAGATAAGATTTGTTTCACACGTTTCACATCCATACTACTATCCCTCCTTTTGCTTACTACACTCCTTTCTATTTTTTCTTTTCCTTTTAGAATATATTCCGTAAGGCAGCATGTTGATTGATAGTCATTTCTTCCTCACATGCTAATATTTTCTCTCATATCACCTTTCTGACAAATAAAAAAAGACGTATATCCCATACGTCTTTTTCCATAATATTCAAATTTTAAGAAAATAATGTTTTTACTACCGCACTTACTTTATCATTATGGATTTGATAATACACTTCTAATCCTCGTCTTTCAAAGCGCACTACTTTATTTTGCTTTAACTTCGTTAAATGTTGTGAAACCGTTGATTGCGGAATTTCTAATACTTCCTGTAGTTGTGTTACATTACATGTTCCTCTTTGCATAAGTTCCATTACTAGACGTAGACGAAGTGGGTGAGCTAACGCTCTTAACATTTGTACATCTTCTTCTGAAATACGACATTCGAATTGATTTTGGCTCATAAAGTTCCCCTCATTTTCGTTTTTATTTGCGTTTTTATGTTCTTTTTATTTATTTATATATCTGTTCTTATATTTCCTGTTACGACATAACTTTATCAACCTATAAAGCCGAAAAATTTTTCCATCTTTATCAGCAAAAATTCAGGAAAAAATCCTTGCTGATTTTGAATATTATACTATATGATATAACGAAAAAGCAAAATAATGGCCTACGAATACTTTGCTTGCAAACGTTGTTTTATCAAGCTTTTTGTTATATTTTCACCTCATTGAAACGCACAGTAACGGTATTGTAAAATACCGTCTATAATTGATAACCTATCGTAATGTAGTTGAACTATAATTAACCTCTTTGTTACGCTAAAAGGGATTTTCAGTAAAAAGAGATGATGTGATATTAAAAATTTGTTTCTAATTTTTTATTCGTATTGCAAGCGGTTGGACTGTTGTGCAAAACTTCCTATTAAATCCACTCACCGATCCTCCCTCACACTAGATCAAACAGGACAGATAGGTGCATATATTAAACTTTATACTCGATATAAAAGACGGCATCTAATATACACTTATAGGAAACATGCCATCTGAATAAGCAAAATAATATGCAAATAGTTTATACAGCACACTTAAATTCATTTGAGTGTGTTTTTTGTCTACTTTATGAACAAAGCTTTTCTTTTAACACTATTATGGAATAATTATACTTTTTTACGTTGACAATAGTGTTGAAGGAGAATATACTAAGCTTGTAAGTTGATTGTGAATAGTTTCACAAATAATGTGAATTTCTTCACATATAATAGATAGGAGTTGTCATTATTATGAGTACTTGGACACAAATTTATGACCCATTAAACAATATTTGGTTATCTGCACTAATCGCAGCACTTCCAATCTTTTGTTTCATCATTTGTTTAATGGGATTCAAAATGAAAAGTTACATGGCTGGTCTTTATAGTGTGATTGTCGCTATTATCCTTGCAATATTTGTTTATAAAATGCCAGCAACAGTAGCTGTAGCATCTGCTGGATTCGGTGTTTTATCTGGATTTTATCCAATTTGTACTATCGTTATCGCCGCAATTTTCCTTTACAAATTAACTGTTAAAACAGAGCAATTCAATATTATTCGCGATAGTATTTCAAGCATTACAAATGATCAACGTTTACAAGTATTATTAATCGCTTATTCTTTCGGTGCTTTCTTAGAAGGTGCAGCTGGTCTAGGGGTTCCAGTTGCTATTACAGCCGCACTACTTGTAGGTATGGGCTTTAATCCATTAAAAGCAGCAGGTATTTGTTTAGTAGCTAATATTGCTGGTGGTGCTATGGGTGCTATGGGTATTCCAGTTACAGTGCCAGCACAATTAACTCAACTTGACGCATTAACTATTGGTCGTCAAACTGTTCTTATTTTACCTTTCATTAGTATTATTTTACCTTTCTTACTTGTTTCAATGGTCGATGGAATTAAAGGTATTAAAGAAACTTGGCAAGGTATTCTTGTAAGTGGTGTTTCTTTCGCTATTACTCAATTCGCTGTGACTTACTTCTTAGGTGCAGAACTTACTAATATTTTCGCAGCAGTTGTAAGTATGATTGCTCTTGCATTATTCTTACGTGTTTGGCAACCAAAATCTTCTACTAAAGAAGAAAAACAAGAAACTAAAGTATCACATACATTCAATCAAATTTTATACGCTTGGTCTCCATTCGTATTCTTAACTGCATTTGTAACAATCTTTAACTTAAAACCGATTAAAGCTTTATTTGCTCCAGATGGTGCGTTAGCAAACTTAGTATTTAACATTCAGTTCCCTGGTCTTCATAATGCTGTTATGAAAACTACACCAATTACAAAAGCTGATACACCTTTCGCAGCTGTTTTCAAATTTGATGTATTCTCTTCTACAACTACTGCGATTGTACTAGCAATTATCGTTTCACTTATCGTTTACCGCGTAAAAGGTAAAATGGTTAAAGAATTAATGATTGAAACAATGAAAGAATTAAAAGCTCCAGTATATACAATTTGTAGCGTTATCGCTTTAGCTTACGTAGAAAACTACTCTGGTATGTCATCTACACTTGGACTTGCATTCTCTTCTACTGGTAATGCATTCCCAGTTCTTTCTCCAATCTTAGGATGGATTGGCGTATTCATTACAGGTTCAGTAGTTTCAAGTGGTTCTTTATTCGCACCACTTCAAGCAGTAACAGCAGACCAGTTAAACATCGTTCCTTCTACACTCGTTGCCTTAAACGTAGTAGGTGGTACAATGGCAAAAATGGTTTCACCACAATCTGTAGCAGTTGCTTGTGCCGCAGTTGGACTAGTTGGTAAAGAATCTGCCCTATTTAAAACAGCAATGAAATATAGTTTAATCTTCTTAGCTGTTATTAGCTTACTTCAATTAAACGCTGTATTTAATATCTTTTAAAAATAAAACACCGATCCAAGTGGATCGGTGTTTTTCACATTACATTTGTTTATTTTTTAATAAAGAAGCTCCAGCAATTTCAGGGTGAGTCATTTCGAATGGATCTAAAATAATATCCAATTCCTCTTCTGTCAGTACACCATGTTCTAAACATAACTCCCTAACAGATTTCCCTGTTTCAATCGCTTCACGTGCAATACGAGATGCTACTTCATAACCAATATGAGGATTAACTGCTGTAATAATTCCAACACTTTTCTCAACATATTGCTTCAGCAATTCTTCATTTGCCGTAATTCCTTCAATACAATATTCACGGAATACACGGAATCCATTATTCATAATACTAATAGATTGAATTAAATTAAATACAAGCACAGGCTCCATTACGTTTAACTCTAATTGTCCTGCTTCTGATGCTAAGCAAATTGTATGATCGTTTCCGATTACTTGGAATGCGACTTGGTTAATCACTTCTGCCATAACTGGATTTACTTTTCCTGGCATAATCGATGAACCTGGCTGACGTGCTGGCAATTGAATTTCAGCTAACCCAACACGTGGACCAGACGCCATAATACGAAGATCGTTTGCAATTTTAGACATGTTCATCATACATACTTTAAGTGCTGCAGATACCTCTGTGTATGCATCTGTATTTTGCGTTGCATCAACTAAATGCTCTGCACCAACAAGTGGGAATCCACTAAACGTTCTTAAATGTTTTACCACTTGTTCAATATACGTAGGATTTGCATTTAATCCTGTACCAACAGCTGTCGCGCCCATATTCACTTCATATAAATGTTGACGAGACTGTTTAATTCTTTTTATATCACGCGCAAGCACTCGGCTATACGCTTCAAATTCTTGTCCAAGGCGAATTGGAACTGCATCTTGTAAATGTGTGCGTCCCATTTTAATAACATGATCAAACTCTTTTGCTTTTTTACGAAAAGCAGAATGAAGTTCTTCCATTGTAATAAGAAGCTTTTCTAACATCATAAGAGTTGCAATATGAATCCCTGTTGGAAACGCATCGTTCGTTGATTGGGCCATGTTCACATGAGTGTTTGGGCTAATTTTCGCATACGCCCCTTTTTCATATCCCATACGTTCTAACGCTCTATTCGCAATTACTTCATTTGTATTCATATTAATAGAAGTTCCGGCTCCACCTTGAATAGGATCCACGATAAATTGATCATGAAACTTTCCATCAACAATTTCTTGCGCTGCTTCTGCAATTTCATGCCCAATGTCTTTAGCTAAGTAACCAGTATCTATATTCGCAAGCGCCGCCGCTTTTTTCACAATTGCCATTGCTGTAATGAGTGATGGATGAATGCGATATCCTGTAATTGGGAAGTTTTCTACGGCACGTAATGTTTGTACACCATAATAAGCTGCACTTGGTACTTCTTTTTCACCTAAAAAATCTTTTTCTATACGTATATCCTTCGTTGCTATCATTTTTATCACCTATACTTTTTCATTCTAAATCCTTATCCAAAAAATCCGCCCTCTAAAAACACGAGTATCATTCAGAAGAATTTTTCAGTATCCACCTTCACTATATAGCACCTTTTTTGAAAGCGCAAACATTTATTTTTCTGTATATCCTTTTTATTAAAGTTTATAGAAAATCATTCTTCTACTTTCCTTATTTCCACTCGTTTAATTTGATGCATATCCTTTTCAAGGACTTTAAAATAAAAACCGTGTTTCTCAATAATATCTCCTTCAGCAACGATTTGTTTTTGTACCATAATCCAGCCACCAATTGTATCTACATCATCAGCAATTAAATGTATGCCAAGCAAATCATTTACTTCACTAATAAGCACTTTTCCCTCTACGATTTTATAACCTTCACTTACATGCTCTATAGGAGGATTCTCATCTTCATCGTATTCATCTCGAATTTCTCCAACAATTTCTTCTAAAATATCTTCTAGTGTAACAATCCCAGCTGTACCACCATATTCATCATACAATACAGCTAATGGAATGTGTTTTCTTTGCATTTGTAATAGTAAATCATGAATTGGAATATTTTCTAGCACTTCAATAACCGGCCTTGTATATGGCATAATCGAGCACTCCTCATCCCGATTACCATCCATATAACGAATAAATAAATCTTTTACATTAACCATCCCAATAATTTCATCTTTATCTTCACCAAATACAGGATATCTCGTGTACTTTTCTTGCGCGATTACTTTAATATGTGTTTCAAATGGTTCGTCCTCATATAAGCCTACAACTTCCGTACGAGGTACCATAATTTCTTTTGCTACTCTATTATCAAATTCAAAAATATTATTTACATATTTAAATTCCCTTTGGTTAATCTCTCCGCTCTCATAGCTCTCAGATAAGATTAACCTTAATTCTTCTTCTGAATGAGCTACTTCATGTTCAGAAGCTGGATGTAATCCGAATAAACCAGTTACAACCCTCGCTGAACCATTCAAAGCCCAAATAAACGGATACATAACTCGGTAAAAGTAAATAAGTGGTTTCGATAACAATAAGCTAACTTGTTCTGCTTTTTGTATAGCAAATGTCTTTGGAGCAAGTTCCCCAATGACAACATGTAAAAATGTAATTACTGCAAAGGCAATAATAAATGAAACTGTACTGGAAATTGCAGGTGAGAATTTTAATTTTAAAAACAACGGCTCGAGTAAATGTTTAATGGTTGGTTCCCCTAACCACCCAAGCCCTAAAGCAGTAATTGTAATACCTAGCTGACAGGCCGATAAATATTCATCTAAATTTGAAGTTACCTTTTTAGCTGCCAGTGCACCTCGTCTTTTTTCGCTAACGAGTTGATCAATACGACTGCTACGTACCTTAATAATTGCAAATTCAACAGCCACAAAAAATGCTGTTAACCCAATAAGAATGACTACCATCAATAATTTTAAAATATCCACATATGCTCTTTAGCTTTCTTAGCTAAAGTTACACCTCCTTTTAAAAAGAAGTTTCACTTTAGTTTCTTCAATTATCGGAAAGCAACTCTATATAAAATCCACCAATTTTCAAACCTCATACAATTCTAAAGGTAAACCATCAGGATCTTGGAAAAAGACGAATTTCTTCCCCGTTATTTCATCAATACGGATTGGTTCCGTCTCAACACCACATTGGTTTAAATGCTTCACAGCTTCTTCTATATTTGTAACAGCAAATGCTAAATGTCTAAGACCGGCTGCTTCTGGAAAACTTTTGCGCTCAGGCGGATTCGGAAATGAAAATAATTCGATTTGATACTCTTCTCCTACACATAAATCTAATTTATAAGAATCTCGTTCCTTTCTATATACTTCATTTATCTCTTTAAACCCTAATATCCTAGTATAAAAATCCTTTGACGTCTCATAATTCGAACAAATAATTGCAACGTGATGCACTCTACATATATTCATGCTCTCTCTATTCCTTTCTTTACCAAAGATGCATATTCTCCCTTGAAATGAAAAACATATATAGCAGAATATCTCTTTTAGGGGGCTTACCATGAAATTCATTACTTTTTTCGTCGGACTAATTGTTGTTTTCTTGCTCGCTTATATTGCTAGCAATAATAAGAAGCATATTAAATTTAAACCAATTTTTATCATGCTTATTATACAGTTAATTTTAACCTATTTACTATTAAATACAGAAATCGGCCTCATACTTATTAGAATCATTTCCAGTTTGTTTACCAAGCTACTCGAGTATGCTGCTGATGGAATAAATTTCGTATTTGGTGGTCTTGCAAATAAAGGTGAAATGCCATTTTTCCTTACTGTATTATTACCAATCGTCTTTATTTCTGTTTTAATTGGTATATTACAACATTTCAAAATACTACCATTTTTTATTCGTTGGATCGGGTACTTTCTTAGTAAAATAAATGGTCTTGGTAAATTAGAATCTTACAACGCTATTGCCTCTGCCATTGTCGGCCAATCAGAAGTTTTTATTACAGTGAAAAAACAATTAGCTCAAATTCCAAAACACCGTCTTTATACACTTTGTGCCTCTGCTATGTCAACCGTATCTATGTCTATCGTAGGTGCCTATATGACAATGATTGAACCTAAATATGTAGTAACTGCACTCGTTCTCAATTTATTTAGTGGTTTTATTATCGTACTCATCATTAACCCTTACGACGTTAAAGATGACGAAGATATTTTAGAAATCAAAGGTGAAAAACAAAGCTTTTTTGAAATGCTTGGAGAATACATTCTTGATGGTTTTCGTGTAGCCATTGTTGTCGGCGCTATGCTCATCGGATTCGTCGCATTAATTAGTTGTATTAATGACCTGTTCCTCATTATATTCGGTATTACGTTCCAACAATTAATCGGCTATGTATTTGCACCTATCGCATTCCTTATCGGTGTACCCAGTTCTGAAATTGTCGCGGCTGGCAGCATTATGGCAACGAAGCTTGTAACGAATGAATTTGTCGCAATGATGGATCTTAGTAAAATTTCTAATAGCCTTTCTCCCCGTACAGTTGGTATTATTTCTGTTTTCCTTGTATCTTTTGCCAATTTTTCTTCCATTGGTATTATTTCAGGTGCGGTAAAAGGACTAAACGAAGAACAAGGAAACGTTGTTGCGAGGTTTGGCCTTAAATTACTATATGGAGCTACTCTCGTTAGTATTTTATCTGCAATTATCGTAAGCATTATGTTGTAATTAGGTAAAATTTTATCATTTTCTTATCCCTATCTTTTGTATACAATAACGAATAGGTGTCTTATAAATAATCAAGACATCTATTTTTTATACATGTACAATCGCTTTTATTTAGCGTAAAATATTTTTTATGTGTTTGAATACACTTCTAAATGTATACACTTTGATAGTTTTAAAGGAGAAAAAATGATGAAATCCGACACGAACAACAATACGCGAGCCAAAAAAGGACGCTCAAAGAAAAAACGCCTACTTTGGTTCCTTCTTATTCCATTACTAATTGTAGCACTTGGAGCAGGAGGCTACTCCTTCCATATATACAGTAAAGCAAAGTCCGTCTTAAATAATGCTTATGCTGAACTAGGTCGAGGAGATAAGTCCAGTAAACGTGAAAAAGCTGTTAAACCTATGACCGACAATATTTCCGTACTAATTATGGGTGTTGATGAAAGTGATATTAGGGAAAAAGGTTATGGAAAAGCAACTCGAACAGATGCGTTATTACTTGCAACAATTAATAAAAACGATAAATCCGTTAAACTTGTAAGCATTCCACGTGACTCACGCGTCTACATTAAATCACGTGATAAATACGATAAAATCACACATGCGCACGTATTCGGTGGTGTAGACAGCACAATTGATACGGTAGAGAACTTTTTAGATGTTCCAGTTGACTACTATGTAAAATTCAATTTTAAATCCTTTATTAAAATTGTTGATTCTCTTGGTGGTATTACTGTAGACGTTCCAGTTGAGTTCACAGAGCAAAATAGTAAAGATGAAGCAGATGCCATTCATCTAAAAAAAGGACGTCAACATTTAAATGGAGAAGAGGCACTGGCACTAGCTAGAACTCGTCATATCGATAGTGATTATATGCGTGGTCAACGTCAACAGCTTGTATTAGAGGCCATTGCTGAAAAGGCACTATCTCTTAATTCCATTAATAAAATCGGTGGCCTACTAGACGCTGTCGATAAAGATTTAAAAACCAATTTAACTTTTGATGATATGATGACAATTACAAAAAATTCAATGGATTCAAATTTAAAAATGGAAAAAATGCAAGTAGAGGGTACAGATAAATATATAGGTGGTATTTATTATTACGTTCCAAATGAAAAAAGCGTCGATACTATTTCAACTACCCTTCAAAAACATCTCGGTGTTACGAATAAAAATGAACATAAAAAATTATAATAAAAAGGCTGCTAGATCTTTCTAGACAGCCTTTTTATTATATTTTTCAACATATTTTTCATACACATTGTGACAAGAAGTGACAATTATTACAGAGGTGTAACATTTTTTATGAAAACATTACACACACAGTGAAAATAATAGTATACTAGTACGTACATAATGTTATTTTCATCATTTTTATACAAAAAATGTAATACATATATTTATACATAAATTTCTGGGGGGAAATAAATGAAGCTAAGTAAAATACTGATTGGTTCTGCAATTGCTGGGGGCATATTACTTTGTGTAGGCGGTGTTGGGGGATATCAATATGTATCCAAATTAAATAATCAATTAGATACTACTGCATTACCAAATACTACATTTGAAGGTATTTCTCTCGACGGAAAAAATAAGAAGGATATTCAAGCAATTATTAATCAAAAGGTAACTGAGTTAGATCAAAAATCCCTTACCTACATATTCCAAAACGATAAACAAACTTACACATGGAAAGATTTAGGGATAAATTATAAAGAGAAAGATATTATTGACAAAATCTTCAAAGAACAAGAAGGAAACGTAATGAATCGTTATAAAATGCGTAAGCAAGCTGAAAACGGTGAATTAAAACGTGACTATAAATTAACACCACAATTAAATGCAACAGCTTATGAAACCTTTATAAAAGATAAATATAATGAAACATTAAAAAATCCTGTTAACGCAGAATTAAGTATTGAAGGCTCAACAGTAAATATTAGTCAAAGCCAAAACGGAGAAAAAATTGATAAAGGGAAACTAAGCGGTTTAACAAATGAAGCTATTACTACTGGTAAATCAGATGTTACATTACCAGTTACATTCATAAAACCAGAACGTTCTACAGAAGACATACAGAAAATGGGTATTAAAGAAGTCATTGCTGAATATTCTACTCCAATGGCTGGCCGTAACGGAAATCAATCATTTAACGTAAATAAGTCAGCTAATACTTTAAGTGGGGTTATTGTGGCACCTGATGAAACATTTAGTTTTAACGGCCGCGTTGGCGTAACTGATGCTGCACATGGTTACAAATCTGCAGCAGTATATTCACAAGGTAAAGTAATACAAAGTGCAGGCGGAGGAGTTTGCCAAGTCAGTAGTACTTTATACAGCGCAGCTTTAAGGGCTGATTTAGGAATTGTTTCTCGAAGCAATCATTCTATGCCAGTAAATTATTTACCACTTGGGCAAGATGCAGCAGTAGCAGATTATGGTCCAGATTTAAAATTTAAAAATAATACAGGCAATCATATTTATATTCAAGCATTTTCAAATGGAGGTAGTATTACTACACGCATTTTCGGTACAAATACTGGTAAAAATGTTGAAGTTTCTTCTCAAGTAATTAGTAGAACTAGTGATAAAATCACCGCGGTTACGTATAAAAAAGTAACACAAAACGGGGAAGTAATATCAAATGGACAAATTTCAAAAAGCGTATATAAAAGCGCTCCAAAAGAATAGATAATATCAACCGAATAGCATAAAGAAAAAGGCGTGATTAAATCACGCCTTTTTCTTTTGCAGTAATAGTAAAAAAGTTTCAAGATGGTCTTTCGTTTCTTCTAAAGACCACATACGATTTCCTTGCTTCGCAGCTAATACACACGCCTCTTCCCACGCGTTCTTTTTCTTCATATTTATTAATTCATCACGTAATTTCAAAACAATTTCTTCGTCTTCTTGTTCAATAAACTCTTCCATCACACTTACTATTTCATCCTCATGAATACTTAACGTACAGTACGATTTAAGAAAGTATTGTAATGTCGTATACATAATGTACTCCCCCTTCTTATTTATCAGATGGATAAGAAGTAATAATCTTAAACCCTAATTCTCCTGACTTATCTCTTGCTAAAACAGTAACAGTTTTTACTAACTTGTCTTTTACACTCATATTTTTCTTTATTACCGTTTTTCCAACAGGAAATGAATGAGTTGTATTTAATACGAGACGAGCCTCTTTAGAATTTTTTAACCAATCTTGAATTTCCTTGTCATGTTGCTTCAAGCTATCTTTTACAGCTTTCGTCGCTGTTTCTTTATCATAGTATGTACTTGCGGCTGACACTTTATCTGTCTTCAAGCGATTCTTCAAATCCTCTTCTGACTTGCCTACATGTCTTTCAATCGTATGACCATTTTTAGGTGGTCCTTCCATTTCATCTAAAATATTATCACTAATTTTTTCTACCGATGTAGCTTGATTCCCTGTCTGTTTCTCTGTTTTTTGTTCTTTTCCTGCACATCCGCTTAAGATCAGCATTAATGCCAATAAACTACTGAAGAAAAGACTACTTATTCGTTTCATCATATCACCTCTTCCATGATTATTATCGCAACTTCACTAAAAGTCAATTTCACAACGAAAAAATCTATCAGTTTTCATTTTTTTCATCTATTTTTCCATATTTACCCCAGCAATTTCATCAACCCTCTATTTTTCGCCTTTTATAATATATACCCCCTATATTTTTCGATTATTTCCCAGATGAAATCACCGATAACATAACTATAAAACTCTTTTACACAAAGGTTTTTATAGTATTTTTAAAAACATTTTAAAATACCCCTATTTTCATATACCTAATACCCACATAAGGTATAAAACCCCCTTCTTATCAACGTTTTTCTACATTATGTAAATTTACCCTTGCCTATACAAACGAAATGTGGTGTAATGCAAAAAAAGATAAAGGATTTTAAACAATGGCTGAAACGATTCAAAATTTCTTAACAGAATACTATTCAATCGCAATTCCACTTAGTATCTTAATTAACATCATCATTAGTCTTTTAGGTTTTATCCCTAGTATTTTTTTAACCGCCATTAATATACAGCTCTTTGGCGTAACAAATGGCACAATCATTTCGATCGCAGGTGAGGCCTTAGGGGCTATTATCTCGTTTTATATTTACCGCATGGGCCTTCAAAAGTTCACTCACGATAAAGTAAATAAATACCCAAAGGTAGAGCGTCTTCTTTATGTAGAAGGTAGAGAGGCCTTTCTACTCGTTCTATCGTTTCGCTTGATACCTTTCATCCCATCAAGTATCGTGACTTTATTTGCGGCTCTAGGTAAGATGTCATTACTCTCCTTCAGTATTGCCAGCACAATAGGGAAAATACCGGCATTGTTAATCGAAGTATATTCTGCCTATCATGTCATGAACGGAACAAATGAAGCGAAGTGGGTTGTAACAATCGCAGGCGTTATTGGATTGTTTTATTTGTGGAAAAAATGGAGAAAAAAATAAAGAAGGAGCATATGCTCCTTCTTTATTTTTGAGGTATTTTATTACTAGCTCTTCCTTAAAGCCTTAGTTTACACCAACAGCACTAAATGATTGCTTAACTGCTGCTACTTCAGCAGAATTTGCACCATATAAGTCTGCAGCAGCTTGTACTGCACCAGCACGAGCTTGACTAAATGTAGTAGATTGCGTGAAATATTGTGTGTTTGCACGGTAATAAATTGCACCTAACTTATCTTTACCAATGCCCGTTACAGTTACACCCGAATGCGTACCACCATTTGCTAATAAATAAGCTTGTTTGTTAATGATACCACTGTTTGTATGAACCCCACCGTTATCACTAGTACCAGTGTAACGCTTAGAATAATGGTCTGGATCACCATACTTCGTAGGATCACTCATAGAGCGAAGTGCGTCTCCTGCTTTACCAGGTGTGTAAATATCTTCACCAATCTCCCAATCTGGGTTACGGTTATCATAGAATTCTACTAAAGTACCAAAGATATCAGAAATCGCTTCATTTAAAGCCCCAGATTCATTTTGATAAATTAGATTTGAACTATTTTCCGTAACAGCATGCGTTAACTCGTGACCAATTACATCAATTCCACCAGATAATGAAGTAAACGTTACACCATCACCATCTCCGTATACCATCTGTGATCCGTTCCAGAATGCATTGTTATAATTACTTCCGTAATGAACTGTCGATTTTAACGGTGCTCCTGCATCATTAATAGAATTTCTATTAAACGTAGCTTTATAGTAATCATATGTTTTACCTGCATAGTAATGAGCATCTACTGCTGCTGCATCATACGCTGCATTGAAAACATTATCTGCATCTGCCCATAATGTTCCTGGTAATGTTGAACGGTTTTTCGCATCATATGTGAAAATCGTTGCCCCGCGTGTATTATCTTGTAAGTAGTAAGATGATCCAGATAACGTTGTATTAAGCGACTTCGTATCTCCTAATACACCTTTACCAGTTCCTACTTTATTCGTTCCTGTTACAGGCTTTACAACAGCTTTCGCATCCTGTTTAGGAGCCTCTTGCTTAACTGGTGACTTATCATCATTCGTCACATGATCAATTGTATTAAACTTATTTAATACTTTACCGCTGTCTGCCTCAATGAAATAGTAGTAGTTTCCTGGGCTTGGATCTAAGAAGTTTAGATTTACAACATATGCATATGTTGTTTCCTCACCGTTTTGATATACATATAAGTCCGCTTTTGGTTCTACTTCATATTTCGGTGTTACCCCTAAATCTTGCTGCGCGATTTCAATTGCTTTTGCGCCTTCAATCTTATTTTTATTTTTCAACTTTTCCTTTTTGTCTAAATCAGGTGCAACTGTTCCAGACAATACTTTTAAAGAACCGTCTTTACTTACGTGAGCTACTTGAGTAGAACCCCATACAGGCACTCCTTCGTAAACTTGTTGCATACGTACTACTGTTGAATCAGTTACAGCATCTTTCTTCACTTGTTTCACTTTGAAAGAATCTTGTGCACTCTTTTCCCCTAGCTTGTAATCACCTTTTGCTGCGTTTAAGTAATCAAACACAACAGATTCTGCTTTCTTGCCAGTTGCTTCAGTTAGATCACCAGAAATAAACTCAGGTGACTGCACTGTCTCATTGTACTTCTTCGTAGAGAGTACATTTTTAGAATCCGCAAATGCAGAGCCTGTCCCTCCAAATGTTGTAACTGCCATTCCTGTCGCTAACACTAACGCTAAACTTTTCTTTTTCATGAACCTTCCCCCTAATAAAAAATTTTTTTGAAAAAGAGTAGTTTTATATTAGCATTATGTTTCCACTATTAATATACTAAAAATTCAAATAATTATTTTCTCAAGTTTTGTAGAATTTTGAGGAACAAATATTGAAAAACCCCTTTCCGATTGGAAAGGGGTTTCTGTTAAGAATTTATTAATTCTACTACTTTTTCGCCTTGACCATAAATATCCGATGTCCAAGCATATTGCGGTTCCAATACCACTAATACAGCTACCAAAGCCAAAGCACCAATAATTATTTTTTTCATATTATTTTCCTCCCTTTTCTTCTAATAAATTAATTGCTAATTTATAGTAGTTATTACTTTCCTTAAATTCTAGTAATTCCTCGTGATATCCTGCTAGTTCTAAATACACCATTTTTAATTCCTTTTTATTTTCTTCGCCTCTAAAAAATGGGATTGCCTCAACTTCTAAAAATCTTTTATAAACATCTTTCGTTTCAAAGTATTTATTCTTAAGCATTGAAAGTATATATAGCATACTTTTATACTTTTCATCCCTCTTGGCAACATCTATCCCTTTATTAATCCAATCTTTCGCTTCTTCAAATTCTTTTAATTCAATACACTGCAAAGCGATCTCATACACTGCATCAATATAATTTAAATCCTCTTCCTTTTTGTACTTTAGGCATTGTAAATAATAATCTTTTGCTTTTGCATAATCTTTTAAGTTATAGTACAAAAAGCCTAAATTATTTAAAGCAATAGCTGTTATACTTTCTTTATCAGCAAAAGAATTTGCTTCCCTCAAAATATTATTATAAATAGATAGTGCCTCATTATATTGCTTTTTTTGTATATAACTCAACGCAATAAGTAACTGGCAATTTATCACATAACGGAATTTATATTCATTCTTAAATCCTTCCATTGCTACATTAGCAAAATGTAAAGTCATATGTTCAACTTCTAATTCATTATAAACAAGAGCCAAATTGAAATATATTCCATTCTCATGATAACCTTGTTCCTTTGCCATTACTTCTGTTCGAGTCAAATACTCCAATGCCTTCTTATATCTATGTTGTAAAAAATAATATAACCCTTTGCTATACGTATATAATAATTTTTGGAATGGTGAATACTTTTTGTACATCTTCTTTAAGCTCTCTAACTCTTTTTCGACAGCAGGAAAATCCCTTTTCATAATTAAATAACGTGTATACAGCAGTTTATAATAATTTATAATTTCAAAATCCAACACATGCTTCATTTCACCTTGCAACTCTTCATATATACGTTCTACTTGTTGCTTGTCTAAATGAACTAGTGCATTCAACCATTCATCCAGCTTCCCCTTCACATCTTCTTCTACATCCCTCAAATCCGTCACAGCAATTTCTAGTCTTGTGCAGAGCAATTGTAGAATTTCTTCTGATGCTTCAATCTTTCCATTTTCAATCTTACTTAAGTATGAGACAGAACAAATGCCCTGACATAATTCTTCTTGTGTCATTTTTTGCTGTAGCCGTTTATAAAAGACTTGTTTGCCTATTTTTTCTAATGTTTGTTGCATTGTCCTCCTCCATTCTCATTACCCCCATTACTCTAATAATACATAAAATCTGGAGAAATATAAATTGATAAATATAAATTTTCTAAAAAATATGCATAATTTCATTTTTTTCTCTCTTGACTTCACATCAATATCTCTTCTTTGCTACAGATGGTGAAAAATTGGTATACTATAACCAAATTATGGAGGTGTTCTCGCGATGACTCATTATAAAGATGATAGTTATGCCTTACATACAGACCTATATCAAATCAACATGGCTTATACATATTGGAAAGATGGTATTCACAATCGCCGTTCTGTTTTTGATTTATATTTTCGAAAGCTTCCATTTGAGAACGGCTACGCTGTTTTTGCTGGCCTTGAGAAAGTTGTAGAGTACATAGAAAATTTCAGTTTTACTGAAAGCGATATCGCTTACTTAGCAGAATTACAATTTGAAGAAGAATTCCTTCATTATTTACAAAATATGAAATTCACTGGGACGATTCGTAGTATGCAAGAAGGTGAAGTTGTATTTAATAACGAGCCTTTATTACGTGTTGATGCACCACTTGGTGAAGCACAAATTATTGAGACTGCCCTCTTAAATATTGTGAATTACCAAACATTAATTGCCACAAAGGCAGCACGCATGAAACATGCTGCAAGTAATGATGAGCTTTTAGAGTTCGGCACAAGACGTGCACATGAGTTCGATGCTGCCCTTTGGGGGACGCGTGCTGCCTTTATTGGTGGTTTCTCCTCTACAAGCAACGTTCGTGCTGGGAAACGCTTTGGGATTCCTGTAGCTGGCACACACGCTCACTCTTTCGTTCAAGCATATCGCGATGAATACGTCGCGTTTAAAAAATACGCTGAAACTCATAAAAAGTGCGTCTTTCTCGTTGATACATATGACACATTGAAATCTGGTGTTCCAAATGCGATTCGTGTTGCAAAAGAATTTGGGGATCGTATTGATTTCTATGGCATACGTCTTGATAGTGGTGATATGGCTTATTTATCGAAAAAGGCACGAAAACTATTAGATGAAGCAGGGTTTACAAATACAAAAATTATCGCTTCTAGCGATTTAGATGAATACACAATTATGCACCTTAAATCTCAAGGAGCAAAAATTGACGTATGGGGCGTTGGGACAAAATTAATTACGTCCTTTGAGCAACCTGCATTGGGGGCTGTTTACAAACTAGTTGCGATTGAAGATACTGACGGAAAATTAAATGATACGATTAAAATTTCATCTAACCCTGAAAAAATTACCACTCCAGGACTGAAACGAATTTATCGTATTATCAATCGGGTAAACGATCATGCAGAAGGCGATTATATTGCGTTAGATTCTGAAGAACCTGGAAAAGAAGAGCGCTTAAAAATGTTCCATCCAGTTCACACATATATAAGTAAATTCGTAACAAACTTTGAAGCCCGTGAACTGCATAAAGATATTTTCGTTAACGGTGAAAGAACATATGAACTACCAAGTATATTAGATATTCAAAAATATAATGAACAGAGTCTCTCTCTATTTTGGGAAGAATATATGCGAACTTTAAATCCTGAAGAATACCCTGTCGATTTAAGCCAAGAGTGCTGGGATCATAAAATGAATTACATTCAAACAGTTCGAGAACAAGTTGAAAAAAACATACAAAAGTAAACAGAGAAGTTTCCCTTCTCTGTTTTTTCAATACTATATGGATATTTGTAAAAAATATATTAAAATAATAAGACGAGTGTATTTTATTTGTAAATTTTAATATAACGCTATTTAAAAGTAAAATAATATTTGGTATTATTTTATTGAGTCAATTTCAACAAAATCACCAATAAAAAAGAGGACGCGGGTCGCGTCCTCTTTTTTATAAATCTTTCACTCTTAATACACGCATTGCATTTAACACTGCAAGTAGTGTCACACCAACATCTGAGAAAACAGCTTCCCACATTGTTGCAATACCAAAAGCACCAAGTAATAAAACGATCCCTTTTACACCTAAAGCAAAGATGATATTTTGCCACACTATACTTCTTGTACGTTTTGCAATTTTTACAGCTGTCGCAATTTTTGAAGGCTCATCAGTCATAATAACGATGTCTGCCGCTTCAATTGCTGCATCTGACCCTAAACCACCCATCGCAATACCAACGTCTGCACGGGCTAATACTGGTGTATCGTTAATACCGTCACCAACGAAGGCAATTTTTTCTTTTCCGTGCTTCGCTGCATCAATTTTTTCAATCTCTTCTACTTTTTGTTGCGGTAGTAATTCCGCATGAACTTCATCTAAGCCTAATTCTTTACCGACAGCTTCACCAACTGGTTTTGCATCACCAGTTAACATTACTGTCTTTTTAATACCTAGTTCTTTTAATTTTTGAATCGCTTGTTTCGAATCCTCTTTTACCTCATCAGAGATAACAATATAACCTGCATATCTTCCATCTACAGCAACATGAACTAATGTACCTACTGTTTCTGGTTGCTTAAATTCAATATTTTCTTTTCTCATTAATTTTGCATTACCTGCAAAAATTTCTTTTCCTTGTACTTTTACAACTGTACCGTGACCAGAAATTTCGTTATAATCATCGATTATTTTTTCATCAATTGATTTTCCATATGCCTTTCGAATAGATTGGGCAATTGGATGGTTAGAATATACTTCAGCAAATGCCGCATACTCTAATAACTCTTCACTTGTAGTACCTTCGCTCGGTTCCATTTTTGTAACTTTGAAAACACCTTTTGTTAATGTTCCTGTTTTGTCAAAAACAATATATTTCACATCATTTAAAGCTTCTAAATAGTTACTACCTTTTACTAACACACCACTTTTAGATGCACCACCAATACCTCCAAAGAATCCAAGAGGAATGGATACAACTAACGCACATGGACAAGAGATTACTAAGAACACTAAAGCTCTATAAATCCACTCAGAGAATGTAGCTCCTTCTAAAATAAGTGGTGGAATAAACGCCATGATTGCCGCTGTAATAACTACAACTGGAGTGTAGTAACGTGCAAACTTCGTAATAAAGTTTTCCGTTGGTGCTTTTTTACTGCTTGCATTTTGAACTAAATCTAAAATTTTCGATACAGTTGATTCACCGAATTCTTTTGTAACTTCAATTGTCAACACACCGTTTTGGTTCACAAAGCCACTTAATACATCATTTCCAACTTCAACTTCACGTGGTACAGATTCACCTGTTAATGCTGAAGTATCTACCATTGATGTTCCTTCAATTACTTTTCCGTCTAACGGCACTTTCTCACCTGGCTTAACGATAATATAATCGCCAATTTGTACATCTTCTGGTGATACTTGTTTCGTTTCATTTCCAACCTTTACATTCGCATAATCAGGACGAATATCCATTAATGAAGTAATTGATTTTCGAGAGCGGTTTACCGCAATGCTTTGGAATAGTTCTCCTACTTGATAAAATAGCATTACTGCTACAGCTTCTGAATATTGTTGAATTGCAAAAGCTCCTACAGTTGCAATTGCCATTAAGAAGTTTTCATCAAATACTTGGCCACGAGTTATGTTTCTTACCGCTCTCCAAACGATATCTCCACCTATTAATAAATAAGCAAGGACGAATAACGGAATTGTTACCATTTGTGGTAAGCCCGCTAATGCAGCAATTGCTGTCAAAATTCCGCCGACCACTAATCTCCCTACCATCTTTTTCACATTTGCTTCACCATGATCATGACTATGCCCGTGGTCATGACCGTTCTTCTCTTCACGAACAACTTTCACGTCTGGCTCTAACTTTTGAACGACATTTGTTATATTTGCTACAGTCGCTTCTAGTTCTCTTTTATTCGCAACTTCTACTCGTAGTTTCTTCGATACGAAATCAACAGTTGCTTCTGAGACAGCTGGCATTTCCTTCACTTTATTTTCAATTTTCATTGCACAGTTCGCGCAATCTAAACCTTCTAATATAAATACTTCTTTAGCAATTTTATTTTTTTGTTCTTCTTGCACTTTAATATGCGGTTCTAATTTTGTAACGAGTTGTTTTGCTTCCGTAACAACTTCGTTTTCTTTATTTTGTGCCGTTTCTAAAATCATTGTCTTTGTTGCAAAGTTTACAGAGCAAGAATTTACTCCTTCTATATTCCCAACACCTTTTTCAATTTTCATTGCACAATTCGCACAATCTAAACCTTCTAACATCAGTTTCTTTTTCACTAACGCTTCAGCCATCGTTCTCCCTCCTCGCGTTCTTTTTATTCTTCTTCGTTTACGTGTTCAAACGCTTGCTCGAAGATATGAATTACGTGCTGGTCAGCTAACGAATAATAAACAACCTTTCCTTCTTTACGATTCTTCACAAGTTTCGCTTGCTTTAACACACGAAGCTGATGCGAAATAGATGATTGTGTCATTCCTAATAAATAAGCTAAATCACAAACGCACATTTCAGCTTCAAATAGCGCATGTAATATTCTCGTACGTGTACGGTCACCTAATACTTTAAATAGTTCTGCTACTTTACTTAAACTTTCATCAGTTGGAATTGTTTGTTTTACTTGCTCTACAACTTCTTCATGAATTATCGTTTGAGAACATGTCTCTTGTGGTGTTTCTACTTTATTTCCAGCCATTATAGCTCACCTCTTTAATTGAACATATGAACAATCATTCATATATCTTATACTCTTATTATATGAGCGCCTACTCATATGTGTCAATGAAATCTGAATTTTTTTTATGAACATTCCGTTCACATTTTAATAAGTCGTATACATATTTTCCGCACCCTCTATATTCTCATACAAAAAAGGATGCACAATTCGCACACCCCTTTTTACTTACTTTTCATTTTCACCGCATCCACAATTAAAGAAACAAATCCTAACTGATTATCCCGATTTCTATGGTCAAAACGTTTCGAACGATAAATAAATCCATCTTTCTCATTCCAATCATTATAGTGAAACTTACCATTCTCATCACAGTATTCTAAGAGCCTCACTTGAAAACCTGCTGATTCAAACATGGACGTGATTGTTTTATAGTTATGAACAATTTTATGGCTTGCTGCAGGATGATCTAATGGACCAGGTCCACCTACTTGTACCCCTTGTTGATATTCTTCATCTGGAAAAAATGCATCTGGTACTGCACAACGAATATATCCATTCTCCATTAAAAACTCATAACAAATTTTTGCAGCTTCAATTCCTTCTTCATATGATAAATGCTCCCATACATGTTCTGCCAAAATTACTGATAAAGAATTAGGTTGAAATTTATCAAGCCAAGTTTCTCTCCGTAATAAATTTAATTCTTCTTCATTCGTATGTAACCAACCAGGGTTATTATTATAACCCTCTGCTCCAACTACAACTTTTGTTTCTTCCATTTTGCTCCCACCCTTTTTCATATTCCGACATAAAAATTCAATAAAGTAATATACATTCCCTTTATTTCAACAAAAGAAAAAGCCTTGCGCGCTCCCTAGACGCACAAGGCTTACTATACTTATATCCCTTTTAATTAAGCTTTTAATTAGCTTGTTCTAAATTATCCTGCGAACTTCCATCGTCTTTTAAATGACTATGTTTTTTCGAATAAACAAAGTATACAACTACTCCGATCGCTAACCAAGCACCGAAGTACATCCATGTTTTTAATGGTAGATTTACCATTAAGAATAGACAACATGCAATCGAAATAATCGGCAAGATCGGTACAAGTGGTACCATAAATCCACGTTGTAACTTTGGATGTGTTTTACGAAGAATAATAACTGACACACCAACCATCGCAAATGTTAACAACGCTCCAATATTCGCTAAATTCGACAATTCTTTTAAATCGATAAATCCAGCAATTAAAGCACTACCAATTCCTGTTAACCAAACTGTAAATGTTGGCGCTTCTGTCTTTTTATTAATTTTCGCGAAAGATTCTGGCAATAAACCGTCACGGCTCATCGCAAAGAATACACGTGTCGTTGCATAAATGTAAGCAAAAATTACTGCCATAATACCAATTACAGCTCCAATTGCGATTACACCTGCTACTTTATCTTGTCCTACAACTTCTAACACATATGCCATAGCTTCTGGTACATCTAATTCTTTATAAGAAACCATACCCGTCATAACGAGACAAACTACAACATAAATGATTGTACAAATGACTAACGAAGCGATAATACCAATCGGTAGATCACGTTGCGGATTTTTTACCTCTTCAGCAGAAGTTGCTAATGCATCAAATCCTAGGAAAGCAAAGAATACTGCTGCTCCCCCCGCGAAAACTCCACTTAAACCGTACGGTGCAAATGGTATCCAGTTTTCTGGTTTCACGTAGAATACACCAACTGCAATGAATAAAACAACGATACCAATTTTAATTAATACCATTATGTTATTCACGCGTTTACTTTCTTTCGTACCTCTTGATAATAACCAAGTTATAACTAATGTAACGATAACTGCTGGTAAATTCACCATACCACCTTGAGACGGAATCGTTAGCAGTGCTTTTGGAATTTCAAGCCCTAATCCACTCACTAAGTTATGGAAGTAACCAGTCCATCCGCCAGCTACTGCGGCAGTCGTTACAACATATACGGATAGTAATGTCCATCCCATTAAATGAGCTACAAACTCACCAATTGTTGCATATGAGTATGTGTACACACTACCTGAAACAGGAAGTGTAGAAGCAACCTCTGCGTAACATAATGCTGCAAATCCACAAACGATGGCTGCAATCATGAATGAAAAAATAACTGCTGGACCAGCATCTCTTGCTGCTACTAATCCAGTTAATACTAGAACTCCTGTACCAATTATCGCACCAATCCCTAGCATTGTTAGGTCAAATGCCCCTAGCGTTTTCGTCAAAGTTTTACTTTTACTTTCCCCTAACAATTGCGTAACGGATTTCTTTTTAAATAGGTTGGCCACGATGTATGCCCCCTTTTGCCAAGAAGAGCTAAGAGATCTTCACTCTTAGCTCTTATCATGTTGTTTTATATATTGTTCGATTTTGTTTTGTATAATGCTTCTATTAGCAAGATACTGTTTCTGCTTCTAATAATTCTTTAGCACCTTTGTACTCTACACCGTGAGCTTCTGCAACTGCTTCGAATGTTACATAGCCATCTAATGTGTTAATACCTTTTAGTAATGCAGAGTTGCCTAGGCAAGCTTCTTTGTAGCCTTTGTTAGCAATTTGTACTGCATATGGTACTGTTACGTTTGTTAATGCAAGAGTTGATGTACGTGGAACCGCACCTGGCATGTTTGCAACTGCATAATGAACAACGCCGTGTTTTTCGTAAGTTGGGTTATCATGAGTTGTAATACGGTCAGTTGTTTCGAAAATACCACCTTGGTCAATCGCGATATCTACAACAACAGAACCTGGTTCCATTGATTTAATCATTTCTTCTGTTACAAGTTTTGGAGCTTTTGCACCTGGGATTAATACTGCACCGATTACAAGATCAGACTCTTTAACAGCTTCTGCAATATTGTAAGGATTAGACATTAAAGTTTTTACTTGGTTTCCGAAAATGTCATCTAATTGACGAAGACGTTCTGCGCTTAAGTCGATGATTGTTACATCCGCACCTAGTCCAACTGCAATTTTAGCAGCATTTGTACCAGCTTGTCCACCACCGATGATTGTTACTTTACCACGTTTAACCCCTGGAACACCTGCAAGTAAGATACCTTTACCGCCTTTGTTTTTCTCAAGGAATTGTGCACCAATTTGTGCAGCCATACGACCAGCTACTTCACTCATAGGCGCAAGTAATGGTAATGAACGGTTTTCTAATTGTACTGTTTCATATGCGATAGAAACAACTTTTTTCTCGATTAAAGCTTTTGTTAATTCTGGCTCTGGAGCTAAGTGTAAGTATGTGAACAAGATTAAGCCTTCACTGAAGTGTTTGTATTCGCTTTCAATTGGTTCCTTAACTTTCATAACCATTTCCATATTCCAAGCTTCTTCAGCTGTATCAACAATTTTTGCTCCCGCTTCAACATACTGAGCATCTGTGAAACCAGACCCTAAACCTGCACCCTTTTGAATGAATACTTCGTGATTGTTACGAATTAAATGTACAACACCTGCTGGTGTCATTGCCACACGGTTTTCGTTGTTTTTAATTTCTGCTGGTACCCCAATACGCATAATGAAATGCCCCCTTATAATTAACAGAAAAAAGAGATTCTTTTTTCTTTTTGTAATAATTAATAACTTATGTCCTTATTCTAGCATAACTTAAAAGTTATGAAAACGCTAACATATCATTTTCCTAAAGTTTTTATATTTAGAATAGTGTAAATATATAAAACATTGATTCTATTAGGGGTTTCGTGTCATTCCATTATCTTTCACTCTATTTTTATTATACTGCTTCAAAATAAACAGCAATCATTTATTATTTGACAATAATGTAACAATGTAAGAAACCTAAGCGATAACGTATACATATACAGTTATTACTTTACTCAATACTTTAGAGATATATTCTTTTCACAAAAAAACAGCTGCTAGCATTTAGCTAGCAGCTGGGTAACTTATAAATAACTTAGAAAATAAATCATCTGTCGTTTCAGTAATTTTATCAAACAGATCACTTTCTTCCGCTTCTTGCTCTTTTAACATCTTAATTGTTTCACGTGCATCTTCAGGGTAATCGGTTATAATACCATCTACGTTTAACTTATAATATGCCTTTAAATTTTCCATATCATTTACTGTCCATACGTAAATTGGTTTGTTTAACTTCCTTGCTTCTTTTACTAATTTCTTATTTAACATATATTCTTCTGCTACGTAAAAGTCAGCCTTCACATTCTTTAAGTTAGCTCTACTTGCATACAGTATATACCCTACTTTTATATCTGGATTTGCACGCTTAAACTCTTTAATAAGTGGATAGTGTAACGTTTGAATTACACATTGCTTCTCAAATTCATTATCTTTAATCGTTTTTAAGACTTTGTTTACAAAATCTTTTTCGCCCCCATGAAGCTTCACTTCTATATTAAGTTTGATTTTGCCATTTGCTAGCTTAATGATTTCATCAAGTGTACTTATTTGTCCTGAAAGTCCATCTTGACTAAGGGTAAGCTGCCTTAACTCCGCCATCGTTAAATCTGACACATGCACATTGGCATTTGCGAGACGTTTCAGCTTCAAATCATGTATAACCGCTAGTTCACCGTCTTTCGTTTGTAATACATCTATTTCAGCGTAGTCTGCTTTTGCATCAATAGCACCTTGCACAGCTTCTTTCGTATTTTCTACGCCTTTTGATATATACCCGCGGTGCGCCATAATAATCGGTTCTTTATACGAATTTGAAATAAACGTTACAATGAAGGCAACGACCATTCCCGCAGTAATAATTCCTACAATGTATACGCCAATGAATTTCCAACGATGTTTTTGGAAGAAACATTTATCTGCTTTCGTTTTCGAATAATCTAATCCTTCTTCTAATAAAACATCCTCAACTGGAACCTTTTGTAAGTATAATCGCGTAATCGCCATAATATAAAATGGCGTCACGATAAAGCTGAATAAATACAATGTACTCGTTAAAAATACAGAAATCGTTGATTCAGCTAATAATGCAAATGTTCCTTTCGGGTTTGTAAATTCATAAACACCCCATAGGCACAATAAATACATTCCCAAAAACACGACATATACAATTCCAATTGAGATAAAAAATCCTACTAAAAAGAATAGTACTTTAAAAAAGCTTTCCTTTACTAAAGTTGCACTTTTACGTGCTGCCACGCGAAATGGTTTTTGCTCTAAAACAACAATAGGTAGAACGAAAATCCATCGAAGATTCAAATACGCGACTACAGCAAAGAACGTGTAATAACCAACTTGTCCCATCGTTGTCTTAAACAGTTCTCCTGTAATAAAGTTAGGAATTTGAATTTGCGGGATTAATGCCGTTTCATATCCCATATTTAAAAGAGGCAACAATACGACAGCATATAAAATAAATCCTGGTAAGCAATATGTGAAAAGAGTAGGTAAATACGTTACTGTTTTATATAAAATCGGACGTAATTTCACCTTCTGTCTTTTATGAGCGAAATACGAAATAATAATAAGCACCGCAAATTCTGTAAAGATAAGAAACAGTGCTAACAATGATAAAATTACGATTGCTAAGATGCCATAAGGCGTCTTTAAAAACGCTAATAATTCATCATTTGTCGCATTTGCATAACCACCAAAATACAATAACTTATTAAAAATAATTCCAAATAGTGGAACAAACACAATCGCTGCTAATAATTTATAAGCAAGTTGAAAAGTTAATACATTCCAAAAAGCAAATTTAACTGTTTGAAAGGAATGTCTCATTACTCCTGGTATAGATAGTTTTTTACGGTGTTGCATATATTCCTCCAAATTCTAAAACGGTATTTGAGATGGATTCCATATTTCTAGTCCTAATCCATCTTTTTAATAATAATATATTCCGCTTAACATGAACACTCTTATACATATAATGAAAAAAGTGATGGCTACTTCCCATCACTTTTTCATTTATTCTATTTTTTCTCTAGCCCTTGTCCAAATGCTTTCAAGAAGCTAAAACCGAATGTAATAGCTCTATTGATATCTGGATCTTTTAATACTTTAAAGAAATCCATCACTTTTGTTTTTTTACCACTATTTAATTCATCTGTTGCAAATTGCAATCCTGTAACTAAACTTGACGTAATTTGCTTCGTTATTTCTGGGTCAACTGAAGATAACGCTTCTCCTGCCCCCATCATATTGTTGAGTGCATTTTTAACTGGTTCACGATTTAGTTGCTCCACAGCGATTTTTGAAACATCTTCCTTCGCAGCAAGTAAACTAATTGCCGCATCTAATATACCAGCCTTCTGCAACTGTGCTAAAAGCTGCATTGTTTCTTCTACTGCTTCACGATTATTAGATAGCTCATTTAGAAGTTCATCTGCTACTTGCTGTTTCTGTTCTTCCTCTGTTACAACTTTCTTTTTAATTACAGTAATTTCTTTCGCCACTATCTCCGCCCCCTAGTCCACAAGTGATACGTATTGTTTTCTTTGCCATTTTCGCTCGATTTCAACACCGTTTTGCGGATTACGCTTTTTATCTCTCGGGTTTGAAGATGGTAACGGACGATTCCCTTTTTCACGTAATACACGCATCTTTACCATTGTTTGTTTGTACGCTGGTGTACACGTATAAAGATCTGTCGCCGTTCCAGTTAAAATATTGATTGCCTCTTCATTTACCGTTGCATGCATCGGTAAATATAGCTCTTTCCCCGTTACACGATCTGTAACAAGTGCCTGTACTTTAATTTTCCCAAATGGTGATGCTAATTCTACAAGGCCACCATCTTTCACATTGCGCTCTAGGGCAAGTTCAGGCGAGATTTCAACGAACACTTCAGATACTTTAGATAAAATACCAGCCGATTTATTCGTCATATTCCCTTCGTGGAAATGTTCTAACATACGACCATTATTTAAAAGTAAATCATACTCATCTGGCGCTACAACTGGTGGTACCCATTCATCTAATGATAGACGAGCTAGTTTATCCGGGAAGTTAAATCCGTCCACATATAATAGCGGTGTATCGCTACCATCATGGCTACCCCAACATAAACTATTCCATCCTTCTAAACGATCGTATGTTGCCTGAGAATATAAAGGTGCAAGCGATGCAATTTCATCCATGATTTCACTTGGACTTGCATAATTCCAGTCCCCGCCAAGCGCACGAGCTACTTTTTGTAAAATCCACCAGTCTGGCTTTGAATCACCAAGCGGCTTCAATACTTCATATAATCTTTGAATACGGCGCTCTGTATTCGTAAATGTTCCCTCTTTTTCTAAGCTTGGTGCTGCCGGTAAAATAACATCAGCAAAACGAGCTGTTTTCGATAAGAACATATCTTGAACAACAAGGAAATCTAAATTCGCTAAAATATGTTGTACATGGTTGGCATTCGAATCTACTAAAGCCATTTCTTCACCCATAACATACATACCACGCAGTTTTCCTTCATCTGCTGCCAGTAACATTGCAATATTATTTAAGCCTGGTGCTTTCGGAATTGTAGTACCGTATGCTTTTTCAAATTTCGCACGAAGCACATCATCTGAAACCGCTTGGTAACCTGGAAGCCAGTTTGGTAATGTTGCCATATCACAAGCGCCTTGTACGTTATTATGTCCGCGTAATGGGTATGCTCCTGCACCAGGACGACGATAGTTACCCGTAACAAGCAATAGATTTGAAATTGCTGCTGAAGTTGTACTTCCTCCAGTATTTTGAGTTACACCCATTCCCCAAAGTACACAAGTACCATCTGCTTCATATACCATACGTGCCATTTGTTTCAGATTTTCTTTCGAAATCCCCGTAATTTCTTCTGTATAATCAAGCGTATACTTTTCTACCATTTTGCTATATTCATCAAAATTCTTCACATTTTCAGCTATGAACTTTTTATCGTGCCAATCTTGATCAATAATATATTTCGTAATACCAGCGAGCCATACGTAATCAGTTCCTTGGCGCGGATGAATGAATAAATCCGCACGCTCTGCCATTTCATGTTTACGAAGATCCGCCACAATTAATTTTTGGTCATGTAATTTATGAGCACGTTTTACACGCGTTGCAAGTACAGGATGTCCTTCTGTCGGATTTGCTCCAACGATAATGACAAGGCCTGCTTCCGCAATATCTTTCACTGTTCCAGCGTCCCCGCCCATACCGACAGTTTTAAATAAACCGTCTGTTGCTGGAGATTGACAATAACGGGAACAGTTGTCTACATTATTCGTTCCATATATTTGACGGGCTAGTTTTTGCATAAGATAATTTTCTTCATTCGTTACTTTCGAAGAAGAAATAAACCCAAATGCATCACTTCCATATTCTGATTTAATATGCTGCATATTGGATGCAACAACTTCAAGAGCCTCTTCCCATGAAGCTTCAACAAACATATCTCCTTGGCGAATTAATGGCTTTGTAATACGATCTTCACTGTTTACAAAATCCCATCCAAATTTGCCTTTTACACATGTTGAAATACCGTTAACCGGCGCATCTGAAACAGGCTGCACTTTCAAAATGTGGCGGTCTTTCGTCCATACTTCAAATGAACAACCTACACCACAAAATGTACAAACTGTTTTTGTTTTATTCACTTTCGTCTTACGCATCGCAGCCTCTACTTCTGAAACTGCTAAAATACTACTATATCCCGGCTCTACATCCTTTACAAAATCAATCATCGGATCTAACACATCCGGTTTCAATCCTGTCATGAATCCAGCTTCACCTAACATTGATTTCTCCATCAACGCATTACATGGACATACTGTTACACATTGCCCGCAACTTACACAAGATGAGTCATTTATACTTACACCATTGTCCCATATAACACGTGGACGGTCTAAGCTCCAATCAATCGATATAGTTTCATTCACTTGTAAGTTTTGACATACTTCTACACACTGTCCACAAGCAATACATTGATTTGGATCATATCGATAAAACGGATGTGACATATCCACTTCACACGCACTTACTTTTGGCTCATACGGATATTTCTGTTCCTCAATTCCCATCATATGTACTGTATTGTGGACTTTACAGTTACCATTATTGTTATCACAAACAGTACAATACAGTAGATGATTCTCTAATATTCGATCCATTGCCTCAGTCTGTGCCTCTTTTGCACGCTGGGACTGTCTTTCGATATGCATACCGTTCTCTAATTTCGTTGAACAAGCACGCAATAACTTTCCATTTACTTCTACAATACACGTATCACAAGTTTGAATTGGATCTACTTCTGGTACATGACAAATTTGAGGATGTTCCAAATTACTCTCGTTAAATAATTGTAGTATCGTCTTTTCACCTGATGCAGAAAATTCTTTACCATCGACGGTTACACGGACTGTCTGTTCTGCCATAGTTTCCCCTCTCCTTACAACCAACTGTACAACACAATCATGAATCCGTTTTCAAAATCGCATTACTGTACATATTTTTGAAACGCTCTACCCAAATACTTTCTTATGAAGTCGATTCTAGATGTTATAAGGTATAACTACGAAAGCTTGAAAATATCACTATTCTACAGTTCTATTATATCGTACATATACAATAATAACCAAAATAATCTGTGATCTTCTTGTTAATAGGTGTTTTTATTTTTCCCATTGTTTTATGATAAATGTGGGAGAGAAATACATATAAAAGGGGAATTAAATATGGGGCCTACGCAAGAGACTTATACAATTGTACGTTATCAATCTGGTACATTTTCAAAACAACTGGATGAGATTGTTACAGAATCTCCTATTACTATTAAATTGAATGGTGAAGAATATGTAACAGTCGTATGCACACCAAATTATATTGAAGATATGGTAATTGGTTTTTTAATTTCTGAGGGGATTATTTCTTCCTATAACGATGTTGAAGAACTATGGGTTCAAAAAGATAACGGAATTGTCCATGTAAAATCATCAAAAGTGAATCCGCTCTATCAAACTTTATATAATAAACGATACGTCACTTCTTGCTGCGGAAAAGGTAGACAAGGTTTTATTTTCGTAAACGACGCAGCAAAAGCAAAAGACTTACATGATATACACGTAAAAATTACTCCTGAAGAATGTTTTTACTTAATGAATACTTTACAACAATCTTCCACTACCTTTCGCCAAACTGGTGGTGTTCACAATACCGCGCTATGTGATCGAAATAATATCCTTCTATCAAGAATGGATATCGGAAGACATAATGCATTAGACAAAATATACGGTCATTGTTTACGCAATGATATATCTGTTAAAGGAAAAATTATCGCATTTAGCGGACGTATTTCATCTGAAATTTTACTCAAAGTTTCAAAAATCGGATGTGAAATTGTTCTATCTAAATCTGCCCCAACAAAACTAGCATTGCAACTTGCCCATGATTTAGGCATTACAGTCGTAGGGTTTATTAGAAATGACTCTTGTAATATTTACACACATCCAAAACGAATTGATGGCTATCAATCCAATGTTTAAAAAATAACTCCTCAATCGAGGAGTTATTTTAGTTATAAAAATGTAACATATTAAACACTTGAATAGTTAATAAAGTTAATATATAATTTCATTACATAATTAAAACAAAACATTGTAGCATATATCTTTTCATTCTTTTACAAATTAAAAGAGACTTCTAACAAAACGCATACACATTCTTATAAAAGCAATGGATTTATTTTATTTAAAATCGACCAAGGAGGTTACAACGATGGAAATTCGCTTATTAACGACAGAGGACGCAGAAATATATTTAAAAGTTTGTATGGAAGGTTTAACGAAGAACCCGGAAGCTTTTAGCTCTTCTTATGAAGATGTTCTTAAACATGAGGATCCTGTAGCTGCTATGGCAAAACGATTAAGCAATCCGGATAAGTATACTCTAGGGGTCTTCAAAGATAACGATTTAATTGGTATCGCTACTTTAGAAACAAAGCCTTTCATTAAACAAGAACATAAAGCAAAAATTGGCTCCGTTTTTGTTTCCCCAAAAGCGCGTGGCCTTGGAGCAGGACGAGCTCTAATTAAAGCAATTATTGAAAATGCCGATAAATTACATGTAGAACAACTTATGCTCGATGTTGTAGTTGGTAACGATGCAGCAAAAAAATTATATGAGTCATTAGGTTTCCAAACTTACGGCGTACAAGAGCGTTCATTAAAACATAACGGTCAATATTGGGACGAGGAACATATGGTTCTGTTCTTAAATGATTAATACTTCAATATAAGGTGAAACTTTACTCAGTGGGGGAGTTTTCCAAAAACATCTTTCTTAATAAGAAAGATGTTTTTTTCATTACAACAATGTAATCTTCATGTCACCTTTATCGATCGTACCAAACCTTTCCATTCATTATACTAAAAATATAAAGTGAAACTTTACTCAGTGGGGAACTACATCCCACGCTGATCGCATGTACTTGATATGTAGAGGAGAATGTGACATGAAACAAAACAAACGAGCTACGCTTTTAATATTTACTACAGCAATTGTAACTTCTGGATTAGCAATTTTACCTTGGTTTATTATATGAACACTCCCCCTAACAATGAAAAAAGCTGATTGCTTCTTAAGAAGCAATCAGCTTTTTTTATATTATAAAATCCCCAAAATTTTATTTACGCAACTTATAATAATAACCATAGATACGGCAACGCACATGACAACCGTATTACGATCTTGCT
The DNA here is from genome assembly GCF_051915685.1 of Bacillus cereus group sp. MYBK5-2. NCBI lineage: Bacteria > Bacillati > Bacillota > Bacilli > Caryophanales > Bacillaceae > Bacillus > Bacillus cereus group sp. MYBK5-2. Next base: position 78,602 of record NZ_JBQAFE010000008.1, on the reverse strand, counting down.
TTTCTTTTTTTGAAATTTCTTCTTTTGAATTCATGTGTATGATCTCCTTTTAAAAAAAGTGTGAGATAGGAAATTTTTCTTATCCGATGCGAGGTGAATACGAAAACCCTCTCTATCTCACATACACAATAGAATGGAATTGTCATTTTATAAATAAAATGACATGACGTTATGTCGCAACATAGGGTATTTTGTGTCGCTACGTTTTCTATTATAAAAAATAGTTGTGCAAAACTAGTGCATTTTTTATGTCAATTACTCTGAGCGAAAAAATCAGCCCTCCATTCAATCACATAAAAAGAGTTTTTTATTATTTTCATGTAAACTATACAAGTAGAATGAACAGTTTGGGGTGCACAAGATTATGGTAAAAATTTTATTAGTAGACGATGAAGAACGTATGTTACGATTATTAGATCTGTTCTTAAGCCCTCGCGGCTATTTTTGTATGAAAGCTACCTCTGGCCTTGAAGCACTAAAATTAATCGAACAAAAAGAATTCGATATTATTTTATTAGATGTTATGATGCCAAGTATGGATGGATGGGATACTTGCTATCAAATTCGTCAAATTTCCAACGTTCCTATCATTATGTTAACAGCTCGCAACCAAAACTACGATATGGTGAAAGGCCTCACGATGGGCGCAGATGATTATATTACAAAACCATTTGATGAGCATGTATTAGTCGCACGAATCGAGGCTATATTACGCCGTACAAAAAAAGATGGCTTTGTTAGTTTCAATGGTATTGAGTGGGATAAAACGAAACATACTGTCACAGTTTATGATGAAAAAATCTCATTAACTCCTATCGAATTTTCGTTACTCGGACTATTTTTACAAAATACAAACCGTGCTTATAGCCGAGATGATTTAATCGAAAAAATTTGGGGCTATGAAACAGATATCGAATATAGAACAATTGATTCACACATTCGTAATATCCGTGATAAACTACGCAAAAAAGGATTTCCTATTGAAGATTACCTAGAAACGGTCTATAAAGTCGGATATAAATGGAAAAGTGAATAATTACTTCGGTCAGTGGGAAATCGTATACCACTGACTCTTTATTATGAATAAGGTATGGTGAAAAAATGAGTAAACTTTCCCTTAAAATTGGGACATACTTTTTAATATTAGCTTTATGTATTGAAACAATTGCCTTCGTATCTTTTTATAAAAGCCTTTCAAAAATGCGTATTGTAGAGGAAACAGATGCTCTTTTAGAGAAAGGTAATCGCTATAGTAAAAAAATTAAAAGCCGCGAGAGACGGGATGAATATTATAAAGAAATAAAACACGCTGAACATAATAAAAATCCTAAACGTCCTGTGTACCCTGAGTTCGATATTACGAATGAGGCTGCACACTTAGTTGAATCGGAATCAATTTCTAACTCCGATATAGCTATCATTATTACTGACCATAACGGCAAAATTATTTCCACCTCAGAACCCGTAACAAAAGATATGCAAAAACAACTTACTTGTAAAACAGAAACTGTCCCAGACGGCGGATTGGTCGTTGAAAGGAACTGGAAAAAATCAAAGTTCATCACAACAGTAAGCCCACTTAACACAACAAAGTTTCAAGGAAAGCTATATATGTTATTAAAAACATCTTTCCTAGAAAATATGTTACTTAAACTCATGAACCAATTTCTTATCATTAGTGTTTTAACAATTATTTTAACAACAATTTCTGTCTTTGTTTTTTCACGCGTTATTACAGAACCACTTGTAAAAATGAAGAGAGCGACAGAAAAAATGTCAAAATTAAACAAGCCAATTCAATTAGGTATTAAACGAAATGATGAACTCGGAAGTTTAGCAAAAACAATTGAAGATTTATCGAGTGAACTTACGTATATGAAAAAAGAGCGCAATGAATTTCTCGCTAGTGTCGCTCATGAACTATTAACTCCATTGACCTATATGAAAGGTTATGCGAAGGTAGCAAAGAGAGACTCTTTAACAAAAGAGGAGCGAGAAGAATACTTACAAATTATTGAGGATGAAACGGATAGTGTAACCGATCTCGTCCAAGATTTATTTATGCTTGTACAATTAGAACAACACCAATTTGTTATAAAAAAACAAAAAGTGCTTCTTCAGCCATTTTTAGAACGAATGGTTGAAAAAACAAAAACAACATTAACGAATAAGCAAATGCAACTTCATGTATATTGCAAAGATGATTTAGAAGTTTGCATAGACGAAAGACGTATGGAACAAGTTATGTTAAATTTATTACACAACGCTTATCAACATTCGCCAGAAAACACATCCATTACGATACGTGTACTCATGGAAACAGATTCTTTTACAATAAGTGTACAAGATGAAGGTGAAGGTATTCCTGAAGAAGATATCCCGCATATTTTTGACCGTTTTTATCGTGTTGATAAATCCAGAACACGAGCTACAGGCGGAAAAGGCATCGGGCTAGCTGTTGCAAAAGAAATTGTAGAATTGCATAACGGTTCTATTCTAGTAACAAGCCAATTAGGAGCGGGAACAAACTTTATAATCGAGCTACCTTTTGAATAATATGCGTGTGAAAACACCAGTAGTAGTAAACACTACTGGTGTTATTTTGTTCATAACAACAGCTCATATAAGCTAAGCTTTTGAAATTATTCTTATTTCAATATAAAATAAAGGTACATTTGCAAAGATTTGGAGGGTGATATAATTGGATATCCATGTATTAACAAAAGACGAAGCAGAAATTTACTTAGAACTTCGCGTAGAAGGATTAAAGCAAAACCCTGAAGCATTCAGCTCTTCTTATGAAGATATTATTAATAAAGAGTGTGCGATTGAATATAAAGCACAAAAATTAGCACAAGACGAAAACTATACGCTAGGTGCATTTAAAGATGGAAAATTAATCGGGGTTGCAACACTGGAAACGAAACCATATGTAAAACAAGAACATAAAGCTAAAATCGGTTCTGTATATGTATCTCCAAAAGCACGCGGACTTGGAGCAGGAAAAGCACTTATTAAAGAATGTCTTGAGCTTGCTAAATCTTTAGAAGTAGAACAAGTTATGCTTGATGTTGTTGTTGGCAACGATGGAGCGAAAAAACTTTATGAATCATTAGGTTTTAAAACATTCGGTGTACAAGAACGTTCATTAAAATATAACGGACAATATTGGGACGAAGAGCATATGGTCTTATTCTTAGATGAAAATAAATAATAAAAAACATCCTCATGTTTGGAGGATGTTTTTTACTTTCTTGTAAACCATGCCGTGTGTAATAATTGAATCGCTTTCGCAATCTCACCCTCTGATAATATCGCAAACCCAAGTAAAACTACATTCTCAGGCGCCGTACCGTCTTTATAGTACGTAGACACAGGATATATTTTGATACTATGTTTCGCAGCTTCTTGAATTAATTCTTCTTCCCGCATTCCATTATGCACTTTTAATAAAATGTGTAATCCCGAATCTTCTCCTATCACTTCAACACGATTAGAGAAATACTTCTCTATTTCAAAAACAAGTCGATCTCTCTTCTTTCGGTAGACGACACGCATTTTATGAATATGTTTTTCCCAATAGCCTTCATTTAAAAATCTTCTAATCACTTCTTGGTCCATTCTTGAAACACTTTGTGTATAAAATAAATATTGCTGTTGATACTTTTTAATTAATTTCTTCGGCAACACCATATAGCTCATCCGTAGCGATGGCAATAATGCTTTAGATAGCGTCCCCATATAAATAACTTTCCCCTCTGTATCTAACCCTTGCAGCGCCGGTATAGGCTTTCCAGAATAGCGAAATTCACTATCGTAATCATCTTCAATAATATACCTGCTCTCTTCTTTCTTTGCCCATTGTAAAAGCTGCATCCTTCTCGTAATAGGCATAATCATTCCATATGGAAACTGATGGGAAGGTGTAACAAATACAACATTCGCATTGCTATTTTCTAAATCTGCAATACAAATTCCATCTCTATCTAAAGATAACATTTGGACTCTTGCTTCTCCCTGTTCAAAAACAACCATCTTTCTATGATACCCTGGGTTTTCAACTGCATAATTGCTTCCCTTTAACAATTGAAACAATAGTTTCACTAATATTTGTGTTCCCGCTCCTAATACAATTTGACTAGCTGAACAACGTACACCTCTAGATTCATACAAATAATTCGTAATCTCTTCTCTTAAGCTCGCTTCTCCTTGAGGGTGTCCTAGAAAGAGAAGTTCGTTATTATGCGGCTGCCATATTTCATTTACAATTTTCCGATACATATTGAATGGAAAAGCATTTGTATCAATTCCTGTTTGTGTAAAATCAAATTTATAACTCTTCTCCTGAAACGGTACTTCTTCTATTCTATCTCCGCTATCCTCTACATGAGCCATTTGCTCAATTTTGCATACAAAATAGCCTTTTCTCGATATCGACTCAATATAACCTTCTGCAAGTAATTGTTCGTACGCTGCCTCTACTGTATTTTTACTTACTTGTAAATGTATCGCTAACTTTCGCTTAGCCGGTAATTTCGTAAAAGGGACAATCGATCCATCTTTAATCTCTTTTTTTATATACTCATACAATTGCACATACAATGCCTTTTTACTATTCATATTTAAATTAGGCGTTAATTCTAACATAATATCTGACCCCTTAATAAAACTAAAATCTGACACTTTTTACAGTACCAGATTTTATATATAATTCCTTTTATCATATCACACATAAAAAATCAAATACCGGAGAGGAGAAACATGATAATGAACAATGGTAGACGTATCGGACTTATTATGATTATTACAGGGGCTACATTATGGGGATTATCTGGTCCAATGATTCAGTGGCTATTTCAGCATACTAATGTATCCTCAATTGATTTTTTAACAATTCGATTGTTGCTTGCAGGAATATTTATTTTGTCTTTCTTACTTATAAAGAAACAAAACATATTTCAAATTTGGAAACACCCTAGATATTCTATACAACTTATTATTTTTTCTATTCTCGGCATGCTCGGTGCGCAATACGCCTTTATCGAAACGGTTCATATTAGTAATGCAGTCACAGCAACGCTATTTCAATTTCTAGGTCCTGTTCTTATTACCATGTATGTTGCATTTGAACAAAGAAAATTCCCTGCTTCCATGCAACTATTCGCAATTATAGCCGCGCTAATAGGAACATACTTTATTATTACAAATGGCTCAATTGAAAATATTGTTTTATCCAAAGAAGCTATTATTTTTGGACTATTAACAGCAATCGGATTTGCATTTTATACCCTTCATCCGGCTTCTCTCATTAAAGAATGCGGGACAACTGTAGTAATTGGTTGGGGGATGTTAATCGGAGGAATTGCACTACTTATTTATAATCGTTCATTCGGGTGGAATCAATTTTCACAAACCCTTACACTAAAAACTTTTTCTATGCTTATTCTTATCATTATTAGTGGTACCCTTTCTTTCCTTCTATATATCGGTAGTCTTAAATATTTAGCAGCAACAGAAACAAGCATTTTATCTAGCATTGAACCCCTTGTAGCTGCCATCGTTTCAATCACTTGGCTAAATGAATCTTTTGGAACATATCAATTATTAGGCGGCGTATGTATCGTTCTGTCCGTTATTTTTTTGACGATGCCTCAAAAAGAAACCGAACCAACCTATACAACGGAACAAATATAAAATGAAACTTTAATTAGTGGGGACTATCTCCCACTAATTATTAACCTACACCAATCGGGCTTTTACGGGATAAAAATGTCAAAAGAGGTCGTACAAAACTTACGACCTCTTTTTATACTTTAAAGGAATTGTCCCGCCTTCTAGCAAATACAATTACACTAACAATAAAAACTAGGAGTGTGGCACCATGAAAAAAATCGGAACTATGCTACTTCTCTCCTTCCTCATCACCGGATGCACACAAACGCAACCGGATTCAAAAGAACAAAAAAAAGACGTAATAGCAACGTCATCCACTCAAGTGAACGCACCTTCCTTCTTTCACCTTAGTGTTTTAAAAGATGTAAATTGGGAAGAAACACCTTCTTTCGTAGAAGGAAAAATGCCTTTAAAAGGCATCGAGGGTAAAGTCGCAATGGCTGATAGTCCTATTATCGCAAATGAACAAAATGAAATAATGTGGCACTTTCTAGATTCTGAAATACCAACTGGAAAATTGTCTATTATTGCGCTAAAACAAGGATCTGTAACTCCGACACAAGTACTCTTTCAAAAAGAAACTTCCAAACAAACTTGGACTACTTCAAATACAATCGATTCTACTACAAACGAACTCCCTCTCACTATGTCACTACCTTCATCTGGATTATGGTTATTAAATATATATGTGAATGAAAAATATTATGATCAGTTTGTAATCACTGCTGAGTAAAGTGACAAAAATAAACCACTTTCTTACAACAATGTAATTTCTACGTCATGTACTTCGATAGTTGAATTATCTCTCTTCTCTTATACTTAAAGTAAGAAATGAAACGAGGAGAGATGAGAGATGAAAAAAATGATAGAAGTGATCGTAGCAGTAACTGAGGTTTTAGTGAATGGTAAACAAGTTGCAATGGAATTAAATAAATAGTGAAGAAACATAAATAATTCTACACTTCTTCATTATTTTGATTTCTTATCTCAAAAAAGCAGTGCCTTTTAGGCACTGCTTTTCGCTATTAATAACGTGGTATTTTCGTAATTTGTGCCACGCCTGAATCAATAGCTGCTTTCGCTACTGCTTCTGCAACACTTGGAACAACTCTTTTATCTAATGGATTCGGAATTACATAATTCGCATTACGTTCTTCATCAGTAATGATGTTAGCGATCCCATATGCTGCCGCTAATTTCATCTCTTCTGTAATATCAGTTGCGCGCACATCTAACGCACCGCGGAATATTCCGGGAAACGCCAATACATTATTTACTTGATTCGCATAATCCGAGCGTCCAGTTCCTACTACAGCTGCCCCAGCCTCTAATGCATCCTCAGGGAAGATTTCTGGAATTGGATTAGCCATTGCAAACACAATTGCTTTCTCATTCATCGTCTGTACAAGTTCTTTCGTTAATACGTTAGGAGCAGATACGCCAATAAAAATATCAGCTTGGTGAATTGCTTCTTTTAACGTTCCACGCACATGTTCACGATTTGTCTTTTTTGAAACTTCAATTTGTGCTTCGTTCATCCATGTTTCACCTTCACAAACAATACCTTCTAGGCTAACTAGCGTAATGTGCTTTGCACCAGCCTTTAATAATAATTTTCCAATTGCAATTCCTGCCGAACCCGCACCGTTAATAACGATTTTCACATTATCCATTTGTTTGCTAACAACTTTTAATGCATTAATAACAGCTGCTAAAACGACAATAGCTGTTCCATGTTGATCATCATGGAATACAGGAATATTCGTTTCTTCTTTTAATCGTTTTTCAATTTCAAAACAACGCGGTGCTGCAATATCTTCTAAATTAATCCCTGCAAATGTAGGCTCTAAATTTTTTACAAGGGTAACGATTTCATCTACATCCGTTGTGCCTAAACATAATGGGAAAGCATCTACATTCGCAAACTTCTTAAACAAAATACTTTTTCCTTCCATAACAGGCATAGCGGCTTTCGGTCCAATGTTTCCTAAACCGAGTACCGCTGTTCCATCTGAAACAACTGCCACCATATTGCCACGTGCTGTATAGTCATACACTGTTTCTTCATCTGCCGCAATCGCTTTACACGACTCCGCTACACCTGGTGTATACGTCAGGCTTAAATCATCCGCTGAATTTACCTCCACTTTACTTGTAATTTCAATTTTCCCTACTAATTCTTTATGCAATAACAATGATCTTTCATTAATTTGATTTGCTAACATACTTATAATCTCCCCTTAATTTGACAAGCTAGCTATACGAATATAGCTAGCTTGTTTGATCATGAAAACATTTTTAATAATATTGTCGCCGTTACAACCATTGCCGCCCCGCCTAAACGAGTTGAAATTTGCGCGAACGGCATTAATTCCATACGATTTGAAGCCGATAAAATAGCAACATCTCCAGTTCCGCCTAAACCGCTATGACATCCAGTTACAATCGCCGATTCAACTGGATACATCTTCATCACTTTCCCTACAAGAAAACCTGATGCTACCATTGTAAGAACAACCGATGCGCACACAACAACATATCCTACTGAAAGAACTGCTGCTACGTCTTTTAACGGAATATATAGCAATCCTAATCCAACCATTAAAGGCCAAGTTAAATTCTTCGAAATAAATTTATATAAATGGAATGCTCCTTGCTCCATTTTTGCTGGCATTAATTTAAAGTATTTCACAAGTGCTGCTGAAAAAATCATAATGATTGCCCCAGGAATACCGATGAACTTAGAAGCAAATCCTCCGAAGATGAAGAACGTACACGCAATTAATAAACCTGCTCCCATTAATGAGAAGTCAATTGGCTTCTCTGTATTTTGTTCTTTTAATAATTCTGCTTGATTGTCTGTTTTCACTAATACACCGTTACCACTAAGCTCCGGTTTCTTCTCACCTAAACGCTTCATATACCCTGCACTTACAATTGCGAACATATTTCCAATAATAGCTGCTGGAATAAGCTGTGATACAAACGTCGCTGATGATTCATTTAAAATATCACTATAAGCTAGCGACAATGGTAAAATCCCTTCCCCGATACCACCACTCACAATTGGTACGATGATAAAGAAGAATGTGTGCTTCATTTCAAATCCAAATAATGAACCGACCAATAACCCTACTGCTACAGAAGCTAATGTCCCTACTACTAAAGGAATAAACATGCGAACGAAACCTTGTACTAACACTTTACGGTTCATTCCTAAAATACTTCCGACTACTAAACAAGAAATATATAAATATAAAAAGTTCGATTTTTTCATTAACATAGTCGCAGCTTCCATTGAAGCTGGATTCATCCAGTTAAAAAATACAAGTAATGATGGAATAAATAACGAAAGTATTGCTGGACCGCCGATATTTTTTAAAATTGGAATTCTCATCCCAATATCGCCTAAGAAAATCCCCATGATCATAATAACTGCAAATCCACCAATCATATCTGCTGGCAATTTATTATATACAGATGCCCCATAAATAATAGCAGCCAATACTACATATAACGGTAAAGGTATAACACCGATTTTTACATTCATAATTTTAGAAGCGAAAGATTCTCTTTGTACTTCATTTCCTTCAGAAAATGATACCGCTTCCACATTCTTTTGAATTCCCATATGGCACCCCCTCGTTTTCTTAATAACAATATTAAAACGCTTTCAATAGTAAAAATAGTTTTTGTAAGTTTTGTAATTGATTTTGTAATTAAAAAAAGTATAAGCGACTTATATTAAGTCGCTTATACGTAAAACTCTATTTTCTTTTGATCAACACATCTTAATTTACTTACAGGTCTGCCCACATGTTGGTACATCATTTCGTTTTCTAACACCCCAATGTCAGTCAAAAACATTACATATTTTCGAATAGAAACTCTTGAAATTCCAACTAATTGTGCCATTTCATCTGTTGTAAACACTCTTCCATTCAACGACTCGATCTTCTGCCAAATTAATTGCAACGTTTGCTTCGTTAACCCTTTCGGAAGCTCTTTCGTGACAGTAGGCTCCCTTTTTTCTTTTTGTAAAATTAACGAATCTAATTCCGATTGACTAATTTTTTGTTGTTCTTTCATGAAAGTAAGTTTTTCTCGATATATAGTTAATGCCTCTTTAAATCGTTCAAATGTAAATGGTTTAATTAAATAATCTACTACACCATATTGTAATGCTTTTTTAATACTTCCCATATCATGTACAGCTGAAATCATTATAATATCGATTTCTTTTTCTTGGTTCCGGATATACATTAAAAGCTCAAAACCAGTCTCTTCAGGCATAAAAATATCAAGTAATACTAAATCTACTCGTGATTTCTCTAATATTTCGATCGCCGACTTTACTGAGTTAACTGCTTGAACAAGTTCAAATCCTCCTACTTGCTCTAAATAATGCGTATTTAGCATTGCTACCATCGGGTCATCTTCTACAATTAAAACTTTAATCATATTTGCCTCTCATCCCTACCTTTAGGTATTTCAATTGTTATCGTTGTTCCCTTACCTACTAATGAATGCATATGAATTTCCCCATTTATTCGCTGTATACTTTCTTTTACAAGATACAAACCATAACCGCGGTTATCTCCCTTTGTGGAATAACCTTTCGTAAATAATTCCTCTATTTCTTTTTCTTGTATACCTTTTCCCGTATCTTGTACTGTAATAGTTAGTATATCCCCATGTTGTATCTTAACTTCAACTCGCTTCTTTTCACAATTCGTAACTGCCTCTAATGCATTATCAATTAAATTTCCGACAATCGTAATAAGTTCATGAGTAATACTTTCATCATCTATTTCCGGCATATAAGAATCTTCACTTATAATTAATTTTATATTTTTCTCTCTAGCATAGCTGAGCTTACCTAGTAAAAAACCAGCAAATACTGGACTTTTTATTCTTTTCATAACTCCACCAATTTCATATTGATGCTCTGATACCATGCCGCTTATATACTTCTGTAATTCTTCATACTGCTTCATATGTGTAAGCCCTAATACGACATGCATCTTATTCATAAACTCATGAGATTGTGCCCGTAATGCTTCTGCATATAGTCTAATACCAGTTAGTTCCTCTGCTAGTTTTCTAATCTCTGTTTTATCACGAAATGTTGCAATTGCACCAACTATTTCTCCTTTTACATATAAAGGAACTCGATTCGTCACAATCGTAATTCCATAAATATTTTGTTCTTCGTTTAATTGTACTTCTCCCGTTTGCAATACTTCTTTTATACGTGAATTTGGCATATACAACTCAACATCTTTACCGATAAAATCTTCTTCAAGTCCGCTTTTTTTAAATAGACGTTTCGCTTCATTATTAATTAATGTTACTCTAGCCTCTTTATCTACAGCAATAATACCTTCCTTTACAGATTGTAGCATCGTATTTCTTTCTTCAAGAATTTTTGCTATCCTGTGCGGCTCAAGACCGAATAAACTTTTCTTTATATGTCTAGCTAGCAATATTGCTCCTATAATTCCGACTAATACACCAACTCCGACACCAATATAAATGATATGTCTACTTTCCTTAACTCTCTCTTTTACATTATCTGCTGAAATACCAACAGCCACAGCTCCAAGTTGTTCACCTGTTTCAGAAAATATTGGTACAAACACTCGCATGGAAATACCTAAAGTTCCTTCTGCTAACGATACATGTTCTTTTCCTTTCAATGCAGGCCCTTCATCTCCCCCAATAAAATGATGCCCTATTTTTTGAGGATTTGGATGTGACTTTCTTATTCCATTCATGTCCATAACTACAATAAACTGAACACCTGTGTTTTGTAATATTCTATTTGTATACGTTTGGATTGCAGAGGTATCTGCTTTCCCAACCAAACCATCGATTACAATCGAATCATTCGCCACAATGTGTGCAATTGTTTTTGCCTTCTCTGCTTGGCTATCCTCCGTCGTCCGTTCTACATTATGACTAATTAATATATCTGTCACAAGTAAAGAAAAAATTACAACTGTACAAACTAACAATGTAATCGTTTTCCATAAATTCCATAGTCTTCTTCTTTTTTTCATCCCGTTAATGACTCCCCTAATTGCTGAATAGAAAAATAAGTAAGGTGATATTATTTTCACCTTACTTATCTGCTGTTATTATACTTTAAATTTACTAGTCATCGCTTGTAGTTCTTCTGCCATCTCAGCTAAGTTTTGCGAAGCTGAACTAATTTCCTCCATGGAATTAACCTGTTCTTCTGTTGAAGCTGCAACACTTTGCATACTAGCTGTATTTTCTTCTGCAGCAGCTGCAATTTCATCAATAGCATTTGTCACTTCATTTGCATCTCCAGCAATTCTCTTCGTTGTTTCTACCATTTGATTAACTTGAGAAACAATATGTGTAGTAGAACTTAAAATTTCCGTAAAACTTACTTTCGTTTTTGTTACAACATCAAGGCCCTGTTGAACTTCTCCATTCACATTATCCATCGCCTTAACAGTATGTTCAATATCCGCCTTAATTTCTGCAATTAAATTTGCAATCTCTCCAGATGACTCTCCTGATTGCTCTGCTAATTTTCTAACCTCATCTGCTACAATAGCAAATCCTCGTCCCTGTTCACCTGCTCTTGCTGCTTCAATAGCCGCATTTAAAGCTAATAAGTTTGTTTGAGTTGCGATGTTTTGAATTGCTTCAGAAATAGCTCCTACTTGCTTTGATTTCTCATCAAGCAGTTTAATAATAGCATCTGACTCGGATACCGACCTAGAAATAGACTGCATTTGTTTTGCAGTTTGTTCAACTAAATCTTCTCCCTCTTCAGCTCTTTCTCGCGCATGTAATGAGGAAATAGAAATTGACTCTGCGCTTCCAGTTACATCTTGAATTGCTGTATTTACTTGTTGCAATGTAGCCGCACCTTCTTCAACACCTTGACTTTGTGATTCAGCCCCACCTGATACTTGTTCCATTGCAATTGTAATTTGATCTGTCGCATCATTTGCTTGCTGTACGCTCGCTGTTAACTCTTCTGCCGATGCTGCAACATGTTCTGCTGAAAAGCTAATTTGGGTAATAACATCTTGTAAAGACGTAGACATTTCATTAAATGAATTCCCTAATTTCCCTATGTCATCCTTGGAATGGATTGTAATTTTCTCTGTTAAATCTCCCTTACTAATTTTATATGCCGATTCAGCTATTTTTCGTAATGGCCTTGTAATAGACTTTGTAATGAAATAAATTAATATACTACCAAATGCAATAGCGATAGCAATGACAATCAAAGTCTTATAAAACACTGGACTGGCAGCTTGGGTAATTTCTTCATCGAACATAACGCCAACTACTTTCCAGCCCGTTTTCTCATTTGTTGCAAAGATTAAATTCTTTTTATCATCTTGTTCTGTATAAGACACATTTCCTTGTTTATCTTCATAAATTGGTTTAATCCAAGGATCAGTAACTTTTGCACCTGGTTTTCTAGATGGATGACTAACAATTTGCTTATTTTGATCTAAAATAACTGCATAACCTTTTTCACCAATGTTAATCATTTTGGAAATTTTTAAGATGTTATCTAAATTTAAATTAATTCCTATAACACCTTTACCATCTTTTACTTCTTTCGCAATTGTCACTACCATATTTTTTGTAGATGCTGACTGATATGGTGCAGTAACAATTACTTTCCCTTTATTTTCATGAGCTTCTTTATACCAAGATCTATCTGTTGGATTATACCCATCAGCCATCTGGATAAATGGTTCTCTTATAAACTTTCCTGTCTCTGTTCCAATATAAATACCTTCTACTTCTGGATGAAGCTTTATATATTGTGCTAACTTCGTTCTTACTATTTCTTCCTGTCCATTTGGATATGTATCCTCTGTTAAGATGTCTGCAAAGTACGTCGCATCAACAAATTTCTCTTCTATATTTTGAGAAATAACAGTATTTAAAATCGAAATATTCTCCTTTGCTTTAGCTGTCATTTGATGTTCAAAATTTGTTTTGGCAGTTTGATATGAAACACCACCGATAATAATTCCTGGTATAGTTAAAATAATAAAAAATGAAATGATTAATTTTTTATTGATACTCATACATTTAACCCAGTTAAATATTTTTTGCATAATAAGCCTCCTTTATGTAATGTGGATACTTGTGTCATTTTATACAATTAACATATATAAAACAATATATAATGATAACATGTAATTTTTTCGTCAATTATGCATTTTTGCATATTCACTCCTTATACGTATTTTAATCATAAAAATAAGAGAACTTTAGCATTATATATGCTAAAGTTCTCTTATTTCTTAACAGCTTATACTCTATAAAACTTCTCTTATAATCCTCAAATCTTTATCCTTCGCCTTATAGTCATATTTACTAAAACTCTTCGTCCTAATTTATTTGACGCTCTTTACATAACTAATTGCCTGACTTCCCATTTGCGCCCATGCCTGTTCAAAGGTTTCTCTCGGTACTTTTACATCTAAGCTACCCTCAAGTGGATCTCGAATATATACAGATTCCTGATCATACCCGATAAGTACAATACAATGTTCATTATACGTAATAGAAACATCTCCACTATTTGTTTCCCATGTAGTAAATTCATCTGCATCTAATGGTGCAAATGTTGCATTTGTGATCATGACTACAGGTTGCCCTGCTTTTATACTCTTATAAATTTCTTCTATATTCTTCCCTGTTAAATCTACAGCTTTATTAGGTAAATATTTTTCCGCTAACTGAAAAAGTGGCCCATGATATACACCATATCCCGATTCAGAAAATGTATAAATATTACCTACAAATCCTTCATTTGGATTCCCGCGCACACCATCGTCTATAAAATCAACTTTTTTTATTTCATTTGCTAATGTCATCTTATCCACTGAAACACCAGCATATTGTAACATCATCGCTAAACTCGTCACTTCACAGCCTCTATCCAATTCTGGTAACTGCTGAATTAAGGGAACATTTGATAAGATGACTTTTTCATCGTTATTACTAAACTCCGTTTCTTTTCCTTTTTGTATATTTGAGAATGTTAACTTCTCTACATACTTTGGAATTCCATTTGTATATACACTCCATATTGCTGCACCTAGTAAAGCTGTACATATATACCACTTCAATTTTCTTATCGCTTTCACACCCTTATTAATTCGTTAAATAAGAATAAAATGCGTCAGCATCCGTTCGTACCATCGGTACAAAATTTAGTTCTTTTCCTTTTTCAGGCTGATCTTTTTTTATCTTTTCCGCTAACTCTTGAATATTCATATTCATTTTATCCATATTAAGCTCATCTGCCATTTGTAGCACCTTTTGTTCATTAATTTCTCTTAATATTTGATATATATCTTTACCATACAAATCAATATGATGTTTTTTTGCTTCTTCTTGTACTTTTTGTTCGTACACTTCTTGTGCTAACTCTTCAATTTCTTTTCCTTTTTGAGAAATGTCTAGCTTTTCTGCTTCTTCTCTTACTTTCTTTCCGTAGATTTCTTCCGCGATGTCTTCGATTTCTTTTCCATCTGTCGAAATACCTAATTTATCTGCTTCATCTTTAATTTTAATCGCATTAATTTGAGTAATTAAATCTACAATTGATGTATTCTCTATAGATATACCTAGCTTTAACGCTTCTTGCTTTACTTTTGTTTCATAGATTTCTTCTGACAGCGT
The DNA here is from genome assembly GCF_051915685.1 of Bacillus cereus group sp. MYBK5-2. Lineage (NCBI taxonomy): Bacteria > Bacillati > Bacillota > Bacilli > Caryophanales > Bacillaceae > Bacillus > Bacillus cereus group sp. MYBK5-2. The sequence goes on along the minus strand of NZ_JBQAFE010000008.1, from coordinate 63,230 downwards.
CCCAACATCTTTTCCTTCAATCGATATGCCTAACTGCTCTGCTTCCCTTCCTACTTCTGTTTCATGAATTTCTTTTTCTAGTGTAATTTGTTCTTTTCCTTCCGTTTCAATACCTAGTTTCTCTGCTTTTTCTTCTGTATGCACTGCATGTATCTTACCATTGTTCAATTGTTCTTTACTGCGCTGCGTGTAATCTGTCTTTCCTTTTTGTGTTTCAGAAGGAGAGGCACCCCCTAATATACTTAAACTCATTACTCCAATAGTGAATACCGTCATCATTTTCTTTTTCAAAATTAATTCCTCCCTCTTATACTTTCTTTCCCATCATTCCCCTAGTTTTTTTAATACTATACATACATCTCATCGCTGCTTGAGATAACATTATGATTGATAAACCCCACTCACATACACCTAGTCTCTTCTTCATGTAACGAACTTTCTTTATGCCATACATAATATAAATAGTTTCTTAACTTTCCCTTAAAAAAAGACGACCTTGTAAAAACAAGGTCGTCTTCTTACTTATATTTTTTGGTTTTTAGGGAAAATCACTTCAAAACAAGTGCCATCTCCCCATTTGCTCTCTACTGATATTTTTCCGTAATGCTTTTCTACAATCCAATTTGCGATTGAAAGACCTAATCCAGCTCCTTCTGACGTACTTCTTGCTTTATCCCCTTGATAAAAACGATCAAATAATTTCGGAATATCTTCTTCTTTCACTCCTATCCCGTCATCTTTCACCTGTATGCGAATTGAACTACTCGTTTGCGTGCAATCAATTTGAATATGCCCACCTTCGTTTGTATACTTCATCGCATTATCTAACAGTATGACCATCATTTGATGAATCCGCTCTCTATCAGCCATAAAGGATACACCACGTTCTACTTTTAGCATCATTTCTTTTTCTTGATAAGAAGCAATCTCTTTATATGGAGCTACTATTTCTTCTAACAATTTATCAAGTTCAAATGTTTTCTTATCCATCTCAATTTGATTAGAATCAGAACGTGCTAGCAATAATAAATTACTAACGAGTTTCGATAACCGCCTACATTCTTTTGAAATTGTAGAAATATCCATCGCTTTTTCTTCTATCGTAGCGGATGGTGACTGGAATAAAACATCCGTTTTTGATTGAATAACTGCAAGTGGTGTCCTGAGTTCATGTGATGCATCAGAAACGAATTGTTGCTGTTTCTCCCATGAACTTTGAATAGGTACGAGTGCTCTACCAGCTAGGAAAAAGCCAATACCTATCGCACAGAGGCTTCCTATGCTACAACCTATAACGAGAATTAAAAATAAAGTATTTAACATTCCTTCTTCCGCTGTTATATCTCGCACGATTTGAACTATTTCTCCATCTTTTTGAAGCGAAAATGCTCTAAAATATCGTCCTTGTACTTCAATATCTTGTAACTCCTCTAATTTTTCGGGAGAAAAACTTTCCAAATTCTCTTCAAAAATAGAACGGAATTTACGGTTATCGCCCTCTATTTTCACTATTTTCCCATTCCAAGTTATTCTAGTTACTCGCGGATCTCCAATTTGGATATTCTCCATGCGTTTTCTTGGTGGTACTTTAACATCTAATTTTTCTCTATACTGAGCTATCATTTTTATAGATTGATCTACTTCACTATAAATACGCTTGTATGTGTACGAATAAATAATACTGCCTAATATACCTATTAATAGAATAAATACTAATGAGTTCACTATAGTCAAACGAATGCGTGTTTTTTGAAACATACTTCCTTTTTTCATTGTTCTTTTAATATATATCCAATACCTCGAACGGTTTGAATATCTTTCTGATAACCGAATGGCTCTAATTTTTTACGTAAATGATGCACATACACTTCTACAATCGCTACTGTAGTATCTGAATCAAATCCCCAAACACGATCAAAAATTTGTTCACGCATTAAAATCTTTCCGCTATTTTGAACAAGGTACTCTAGAAGCTCATATTGTTTTAATGATAACTTCATACCTTTTCCATCTACTTGAACATCTTTATCTTTTCCGAACAATTCAATGCCTTTATAGCGAATTGTTTGCTGCGTTGTTAAACTACCACTTCTGCGTAGTAAAGCACGAATTCTCGCTTTTAATTCAGGGGCCTGAAATGGCTTAACAATATAGTCATCTCCACCAAAGTCCAATCCCTTCACCCGATCTTCTAAAGAATCTCTCGCTGTCAAAAACAGGACTGGTGTTTCAATCTTTTCATCTCGTATTTTTTGAATCACTTCAAATCCGTCCATCCCTGGCATCATCACATCCAGCAAAATTGCATCATATATATTTTGAAGAGCTAAAAACAATCCATCTTCTCCATTTATTGCCGTATCTACTTCAAATTCATCACGTAAAATTTGTACGATAGACTCTAATAACGAAGCATTATCTTCTACTACAAGTAAACGCATGCTCTCACCTTCCATCAAATAGTTCAATTCTATTTATTATTACATTTCTTCTCTTCATAACAAAAGAATGTAGTTACATTACGTAATTTCATTTTTAACTATTTCCTTCTAAAATTTTGAAGTTTTATTATAAAAACTTTGTCTTAAATTTAGCTTAATAAAAAATTGAAAGAAATAAGATTCCTCTTATCTCTTTCAATTTTTTATTACATATACCTTTTTACTCGGCAACTCTAAACAATTTAGCTGACCGCCATACACAGCCCCGCCATCAATCCCAATAATACGATTACTACCAAAATACACTCCGCAATCCTCACTACCATGAAGCGTTTTTGTTTCCGTATGCCCAAATACAATAACCTTTTCACCGCTATATCCATTATGAAATTCATTACGGATCCACATTAATGTATATGGTTCAGATTCAGAAACTCGTTTCATCGGTTCAACCCCAGCATGTACAAATATATACTCTTCTGTTTCAATGTAATGATCTAATTCTTGAATAAACTTTATATGTTCCTCTAATACACGAGAGTGTAAAATCGTTTTTTGGAAGTCTTTCTCATTAACCGCAATATCTTCTTCTACAAATCCATAGCTATATAATGTCTTATCTCCACCATTTCTTTTTACCCAATGGTTCCATGAACGTTCCTCATTTGCCGTTAACGCCTTAATCATCATATCTTCATGATTTCCTTTTAAAATGAGTGCTCCCTCTTTTTTCAATTCTCTTACCTTTTCAATTACAGCACGCGCATTTGGACCACGATCTACATAATCTCCCAGTAAGATTAATTGATCCTGTTTCGCATCATATTGAGCTTCTTCCAATAACTGTTCGAACTTTTCTATCTCTCCATGAATATCACTAATAACAAGAATTCTTTTCATATTATCCCCCCTCTTTCTAATTATAGTTCAAAACGACAGAAAATTCAGAATTGAAATCCCGCATTAACGGGCAGTAAGCCCCCCACTGATTACAGTTTCACTTTATTACAAACTAAACTATTATCCTTACAACAATGTAAGTCTCTTGTCATCCAATTCGATAGTTGTAATTACTGTATTTCCTTATACTGAGAGTAAGAAATGAAACAAAAAATAAGGAGAGATGAGAGATGAAAAAAGTAATGGAAGTTGTAGTAGCGGTAGTAGAGGTTTTCGTAAATGGTAAACAAGTCGCAATGGAGTTAAATAAATAATGAAAAGGACAACATTCACTCTAGACCCTTTACTCATATAAAAGAGATAAGACTTCATCATTTCTTTGATCCCTTATCTCCCTATAAAGAAAGCCGTATCCCTTTTAAGGATACGGCTTTCTCTTATTTTTGACTCGTACGAGCTGAAATGCTAATTGCTCTATCTGTTGCTTTGGCAGCTTCATCTAACGCTTCTTTACTATTCTTCCCGTCATACATCGCTTCTAATGCTTTTACAACTGCATCTCGTGATTCTGGGAATACACTAATTAAAGCCCCTTGTGTTGCTGGAGATTGCTTCGTCGCTTGCAATTGATCTACTGTTACTTTCAACTGTGGATATTTTTCATATTGCTCTTTTACTAATGGCTCATTATATGCATCTGGATTAATTGAGAAATAACCTGTTGCAGTATGCCATTTTGCTTGTACGTCTGGCTTCGTTAAATATTTCATAAAGTCCCAAGCACCTTGTTGCGTTTCTTCTGAAACCATATTCGTCATCCATAATGATGCTCCACCAATAACAACACCATTTTGTTTCGAATCCTCAGGATACGGAATATATGAAACACCTACATTAAACTTAGATGCATCGATTAAATCACGAACACCTGCTGAAGAATCTAAATATATAGCAACTTGTCCAGATTGGAACGCGGCACGAATATCATCCCAACTTGCTCCATACTTTCCAAGTGCGCCAGCTTTATTTAAATCATCTAACATTCCAAATACTTTCTGTCCTTCTTTACCGTTAAATACCGCCTTCTTTGCAGCATCTTTACGGCCGTTTTCGTTATCTACATATAAAGCACCTTGTGTCGCTAACAATTCTTCAAAGAACCAACCGTAGTTAAGCATGGAGAATCCATATTGTTTTACATTTCCGCCTTCTTTAATCGTTAACTTTTTCGCTGCTTCTTGTAATTCCGCATATGTTTTTGGAGCTTTCTCTGGATCTAAGCCCGCCTTTGCAAAAGCATCTTTATTATAAATTAATACTGGTGTAGATGAATTAAATGGCATAGAATACATTTTTCCATCAACTGAATAATAATTTGTAATTGCTTTTTCTAATTTTGACGTATCGTACTTATCTTTTTTTATCCAGCTATCAATTGGTGTGATTTTTTTGCTATCAATCATATATTTCGTTGTAATTTCACTCGATTGAACAAGAGCTGGCGCTTCTTTCGTTGCAGACATCGTTCTAAATTTCGTTAAAGACTCTTCATATGTCCCTTGGAACTCTGCCTTTATCTCATATTTATTTTGCGACTTATTATAGTCTGCAACAAGACCATCTAATACTCCTTGTGTTTTTCCACCCATCGCATGCCAGAAGCGAATTACAGTTTTATCACCATTTTTTTCAACTGGTGCTACTTTTGCCTGTGCTTCAGGTTTTCCCTCTGTTTTACTATTTGAACAAGCTGCACTAGATAATGCCATTGTTGCTACCATTAATAGAGCAGCACCTTTTTTAACTAGACTCATTTAAATCTCACCTTCTCTTAGTTATTTAATTGCACCTTTTGTTAATCCTTGTTGTAATTGCTTTTGCCCTAAAAATAGTAAAATCAATGTTGGAATAACGATAACCGTAACACCGGCCATTACGCTTCCCCAATCAGTTGCAACTTCTTGAGACTGAAGCTGCTTTACACCGATTTGCACTGTTCTTACTTTTTCATCAGTGGTCACTAAAAGTGGCCATAAATACATATTCCATGTTGTTAAAAAGCTATATACTCCAAGCGTAATAAAACTCGTTTTACAATACGGTATTACAACGCTGAATAAAAATCTTATATTTCCAATCCCTTCAATAAAAGCAGCTTCTTTCAGTTCATTCGGGAGTGTCATAAAATGTTGACGTAACAAGAAAATACCGAAAGCTGTTGCAAAAAACGGCACTGTCATCCCGGCGAAACTATTGATCCAGCCAAAGTTTTGAATCGTTAAAAAGTTAGGCACCATCGTTGCTTCCCACGGAATAAGCATCGTTGAAATAAACAGGAAGAAAATTAAGTTTCTCCCTTTAAACTGAAGAAAAACAAAAGCATAAGCTGCTAAACTTGATACGATAAGTTGTCCAATCATAACGACTGTCGATACAATTAAACTGTTATATAAGTATGTAAAAAGCGGTACTTTTTGAAAAATATTAATGAAATTATCAAAAGTAAACTGGGTCGGAAATAACCTTCTCATTTGAATATCGTCTGGTGTCATAAAGCTTATTAAAAATGCATACAGTACAGGAAAAAATACCATCACTGCACTAATAATGAGTAGCATGTATAATAGGAAATTTTGTTTCCACTGTTTAACAATCATTTATAATGCACCTTTCTCTCAGCAAACTTAAATTGAAGTAATGTAGCAACGAAAATGAAAACAAATAATACCATCGCTTGTGCACTTGCTGTTCCAAATTGATGATTCACAAACGCCTCTTTGTAAATCGAGTACACAATTAAATTCGTTGCATCATTTGGTCCACCGTGCGTTAAAATATCAATTTGTCCAAAGCTTTGGAACGCACTAATTAATGTTACTGTTACAATAAAGAATAAAGTTGGTGATAGCATCGGTAATGTAACACGGCGAAGCTTATATAAATAACTAGCACCATCTATAGATGCACTCTCATATAAAGACGTATCAATATTTTGTAAACCACCTAATATAACTAAAAATGCAAAACCTGTATTCACCCAAACTGTTGTAACTGATACAGAGAATAGTGCCCAGTCCGGACTCGTTAACCATGCGATTGCAGGAAGGTTCATAGAGGCTAATATATTATTAAATAATCCTACACTTGGATGAAATAAAAATAGCCAAATCACTGCACTAGCAGCTACTGATATTCCCATCGTCGAAGAAAACAGAACTCGGAATAACCCAATACCTCTTACCTTTCCATTTGCAATCAATGCAAGAAACAAAGCAAATATAATACTCGTAGGAACTGTATATAAAACAAATAATAAAGTTGATTTTATACTTTTGTAGAAGGCTGGATCAGAGAATAAATATTGATAATTTTCTAAGCCAACGAAAAGATTAGCTTCTCCATGTATATCGGTTAAATAAAAACTATAATAAATCGTCCTAAACAATGGATAGAACAGAAAAATCGAAAATAGCAAAATAGATGGCGCCAAAAACAATAATCCTATTCTTAAATCTTTCGTTCTCTCCCATAATTTTTTCTTTTTTGACACCTTTGTTTGAACTGGTAACTTACTTACTTCGATCATTATTTCGCCACCACTTTCAACTCTTCTTCACCTACCACTTTTAAGCGTTCATTCGTGTTTTCGTTAAAGAAGCATAACTTTTCTTGCGAGAATAATAATTTTACTTTGTCACCTTTGTTCAGGAGTAACTGTCCGATAACTTTCGCACTCCAAGTTGTTCCATTTACCGCAAAGTTCAATATAGATTCATTCCCTAATACTTCTACAGATTGCAACGTCACTTCTTGTCCCTCCTCAGACAGTGCAATATGCTCAGGGCGCATGCCTATGCGAATTGTTCCTTCTGGTAATTGCTTTAACTGTCTAATAGATAATGGAATTTGCAATTGTCCTATATGTAATACACCTTTTTCTTTATTTACTTCCCCATCATTTATATTCATAGAAGGAGAACCTATAAAGCTTGCAACAAATTCGTTTGCTGGTTCGTTATATATGTTAAGTGGTGTTCCAACTTGCTGTATACTTCCTTTATTTAAAACCATGATACGATCACCCATAGTCATCGCTTCTATTTGATCGTGGGTAACGTAAATCATCGTAATTCCTAATCGCTGCTGAATTTCTCTAATTTCAATTCTCATTTGCGCACGTAATTTCGCATCCAAATTCGAAAGTGGTTCATCCATTAAACAGATTGGCGCTTGACTCACAATTGCCCTGGCAAGTGCAACACGCTGTCTTTGTCCGCCTGATAATTGGCCTGGTTTCATTTTCACATACTCTTTCAGTCCTACCATTTCAATAGCTTCCATTAATCGCTTTTGTCGCTCTTCTTTTTGTACTTTTCTTACCTTAAGTCCAAATAAAATATTTGCTTCTACAGATAAGTGTGGATATAATGCATAATTTTGAAATACCATTGATAGATTACGGTCTTTCGGCTCTAGATCATTTGCAACACGTTCATTAATAATTAAATCTCCTGAAGAAATCTCTTCTAAGCCAGCGATCATTCGTAATAATGTGCTTTTCCCGCATCCCGAAGGTCCAACTAAAACAAAAAATTCACCCTTCTTAATATGAACCGATACGCCTTTAACCGCTGTCTCTTCTGCATTTTTATATACCTTTGAAACATTTTTCAATTCAATCACAAGGTTGCACTCCTTTTTTCTTCTTGTATCCATACTTCATAATGACTTGTTGAAATCGCACTTGCTCCTGCACGAATTGCAATTTCCGCATCTTCTCGCGTTTGAATCAGCCCTCCTGCAATAATAGGAAACTCTATTTCCTCTACTAGCTGCTTAATAATAGAAGGCATAATCCCCGGCATAATCTCTACTGCATTTGGTTTAGTCGTTTTACAATTTTCAATTGATTTAGTAAGAGATAAAGTATCTACAATAAAAATACGTTGAATTGTTTTCAATCCAATTTTATTAGCATTTCGAATTGTTGAACCCTTTGTTGAAATAATACCTTGTGCCCCGATAACATCTTGAATATACAAAAGCGCTTCCTCTGTATTCGTATTTAAGCCTTGTATAAAATCACAATGAAGAAATACATCATGTCCATGTTTCTGCAATTCATATACACGCTCTGGTAATTCCAGCATTGAACCAGTCATAAGAAAAACTGTTTTCGGCAATTTTTTGTATGCTTTGTATCCTTTCCAATCCTTTATCATCGCAATATAAGGTTCTTTAAACATTTATTCCACCTAACTGTTCTATTTTTATCCAAACTAAAAACACCTACTTACATAGAACGCCTTTCTCCTTATTTGAACTCTAGGGAATAGAGCACACCTAAGAAAGTGGCACATTATATGTAAGTGGGTGTTCTCAAATGTTCTCTACCCTAGTTATTTTGTTACCTTTACTATATTACGCATTTATTAAGTCAGTTTTGATAGATTGTTAATTAGGTGTTAATCGAATGTTAATATTCACCATATCATTATTTACATTAATCTAGATATTAAAATATAAATAAATAGAACGAAACAATACTTAAAATTCAATCAATATGTAAATTCATTCCATAGTTAATGATTTTTAGTTTGCTTGCCACTGCTTGCAAACTAAAGTTATCCCAAGCAGTACTATAAAGTGGAATGCGCCTTTTCTCTTGTATTGATATGGCCCAGGCTGTAACAACATCAGTACCATATCCGTTCCCTTGAAACTCCGCTAAAGTTTCCACACTTGCCTCAGCAGCTACGGGCGTACTTCTGGCACTGCAACAAACAGAAACTACTTTTTCATTTTTTACAATTGCCAAATAAGGTTGCCTCCTTATTTACTCCATTTACCATCCATTCATAATCTATTTTTCATGTTCAAAATAAAAATCCCATTCAAATACACATTACTGAATCCATCATACTAACTGATTTCTTCATTCTGTCTATCTAAATGGGATTATTTTTCGTTTTTTACTCTACTGGTTGTTGTGGCTGTACTACTTCATTCGCTCCAGCTACCCTCAACATATTTACAATATCTTTAAAACCTCTTTTTTCAGCGTATTGCAGTGGCGTCAGATGTTCCTTGTTAGCCATGTTTACATCTGCACCGTGATCAATAAGTAATTGAATTACTTTCTTATGGTTTTCACTACCATTTCCTAATACAATTGCTTCTAATAACGCTGTTCCACCACGTTCATTTTTATAATTCACATCAATATCTGTATGCTCTAATAATTCTTTAACAACCTCTACATGGCCACGCTCAGATGCAGAAATAAGTGCTGTCCCACCTGACCTAGTCGTTTCTTTCGTATTAACTCCTGCATTAATTAATACTTTTACAATATCCGTATATCCTTCTCTACTTGCATAAAGAAGTGGATTACTTTTTTTCTCATCTTTAATTTCAATATTAGCACCTGCACCAATTAATGCTTTAACTGTCTCTACATGATTTTGGTACGTCGCTGCAAGGACAGGCGTTTCTCCGTTGTCACCTTCTACGTTTATATTCGCTCCATCCTGAATCAACTTCATAGCTGTCTCTGTGTCTCCAAGAGTAGCTGAAAGTAACAACTGTTTGTCCATTAAATTTATACTTTTCTCTTCTTTAGATTCTTCCTGTTCTTTATGCTTCTCTTTTTTCTTCTCATTTTTCACATGAACCGGTTTCGATTCTGGTTCTTCTTGCTTATCGCAAGCCACTACCGTCATTAAAAGTCCTAATAAAATACATAATAAAATTTTTTGTTTTCTCACAACTACAGCTCCTATGAAAGATAATGTTTTCTTAACCATTCCTCCATCACATACAATAACTCTTCTTGAGTACATTTATCCATAAGCCCTTTAGATTCCTTCTTTAATCGGATTATCTTAAGCTTATACTATGTTTCTCAACCTATTGAAATGATACGCCTGATGGCCCCATCATTAACATTATGAAGCAATTAGTTTAGCACGTTTTTACCGCATTTGTATACATTTCTAAAAAGTACATAAATGATTGCTTTAGGTTACTATATTCCATTGTAACCGTTCTGCTAAAAATTTTACACCTTTTCTATATTTGCACCTGAGTAATAATAGAAAAAGACAACTACATAGTTGTCTTTTTCTATTAATGATGTCCACCATGATTTCCTGCTTTCGGTTTCCCCATCATCTCTTTATTCATTTCCCATTTATGCTCTGCTAGCTCTTTATACGAAAGAACTTTCCCCTTATAGTTAGATACAAAGCTCTCTGCATCTTTTTTATTTTTAAATGAGATGACATTATAAGCCATCGGTGTCGTTATTGTTTTATCATATACGTAAGTAGCGTCTTCTAACGAAATCCAATCTTTCGAATCATAATCTCGGACAAATTTCTCTTTCGTCTTTTCATCTGAGTTGATCTCCATCCATTTATACATACAACCGATATCATCAAACTTTAACGCTTTTCCATTTTCTAAAATAATTTCTGTTGCAAATTGATTATCTGTTACCCCAATTTGGCAAATATCACATTTATCATGTTTCTCATCAATGGCAACAGCTGCTGTTTCCTTTTTCCCACACCCGACTACCGTAAATACGAAACATAAACATATAGCAAGTACGACATATTTTACTTTCATCAATATTCCTCCCTAGAAACCGTATACTCCACGAAAAGAATACCAAAAGGTTGTGTGAGATTTGTGAAAAAACAATGTGCTTTTTGTAATATAGAAAACAAAAAAAGATGTGTAGTTATTTCTACACATCTCTCATCACTCGCAACCTGTAATTAACAAATCATCTTCTAATTTAACTAATAATGTATCCGCACTAATTTCCTGTCCAACTTCTACATTTACCAATCTTATATTTCCACTAATCCCGACTGCAATTTTTTTAAGCTCACCGTCATTTTTTCGGATCATCAGTAATTTTTCCCATTCATATACGTAAGAAGATTCATTAACAAAAATCTCTTCTACTTTTCCTTCATAAGAGCTATAAATCTCTTCCATTCTTGTTTTCATATAAAATCTACTCCCTATTTCACACTTCACTATTTTCATCTTATTCTACCATTCTTATGAGAAGCAGCTTACTTTTTAAAAATTCAAATTAACTACCGTGAACAAAATGAACAAAATAAAAATTATGCTTCTAATGATGTTATTTTTCAAATTATTTACCATTTGAATAGATGCTTTTATTATAAATAAAAAACCTTTTTCTGAATTTTTATTCTATTTTGAAAGCGCAATCATTCTTTTAAGGGGGAAATTACATGTTAGCACTACTTGGATTTGCGATGGTATTTGTCTTTATGTTTTTAATTATGACGAAACGTATGTCAGCGCTAGTAGCATTAATATTAATTCCGAGTGTTTTTGCATTAATTGGCGGATTCTATGCCAATATGGGGCCTATGATGTTAGAGGGGATTCAAAAATTAGCACCTACTGGTATTATGCTTATGTTCGCTATTTTATATTTTGGGATTATGATTGATAGCGGTTTATTCGATCCTGTCATTAGTAAGATTTTAAAATTTGTAAAAGGAGATCCTTTAAAAATCGTTGTCGGAACGGCTATATTGACTATTATCGTTTCTCTAGATGGTGATGGTACAACAACATACATGATTACAGTTTCCGCAATGTATCCACTATATAAGCGCCTTGGAATGAATCCCCTCATATTAGCTGGAGTTGTTATGTTAGGGGCAGGGGTAACAAATCTTACACCTTGGGGTGGACCGACAGCTCGTGTTATGAGCGCACTTGGACTTGAGGCTTCCGAATTATTTACACCTCTTATTCCTGGAATGATTGCTGGTGCAATTTGGGTTGTTTTCGTTGCCTACTATCTTGGAAAAAAAGAAAGAAAACGTTTAGGAATTATGGATGTACAGTATTTAAAACAAATGCAAACAATGGATGAGCAAGCTGCAACTGTTGAAGCAGCAGTGCATAAACGCCCTAAACTTCTATGGATTAACTTTTTATTAACCGCCACATTACTTGTCTGTCTCATACTAGAAGTTATGCCGTTACCTGTTTTATTTACAGTCGCTTTTGCTATCGCTGTTATGATTAACTATCCAAACTTAGAGCAACAGAAAGAACGTATTGCTTCTCATGCTGGGAATGTATTAGCAGTTGTTTCTCTCGTATTTGCTGCCGGTATTTTCACTGGTATTTTATCTGGAACAAAAATGGTAGATGCAATGGCTAACAGTGTAGTAACTCTTATACCAGATGCACTTGGACCACAATTGCCAATTATTACAGCACTTCTCAGTATGCCATTCACATTTTTCATGTCTAATGATGCATTTTACTTCGGGGTATTACCTATTTTGACGAAAGCTGCTGCTACTTACGGAATTAGTGCAGCTGAAATGGGGCGTGCTTCCTTACTTGGGCAACCCGTTCACTTATTAAGTCCTCTTGTCGCTTCCACTTATTTATTGGTCGGAATGGCAAAAGTTGATTTCGGTGAACATCAACGATTCACTTTATTATGGGCCGTTGGAACGACAATGGTTATGTTAATTACCGGAATTGTAATTGGGATTATTCCAATATAAGATGCAAAAAAAAACAGTAGAAGGAATAAAATCCTCTACTGTTTTTTATTATGAAGAAACAAGAAAATAACGTCTCTCCGGTCTCCCAACACTTCCATATATTAGCTCTGCGTGGACTTTCTTCCCAGATATCAAATACTCTAAATAACGCCTTGCAGTTGATCGGCTTACGCCTACCATTGAACTTAGCACCTCTGCTGTAATCCCTTCTTCATTAACTGTTAACATATGCTTTTTTATTTTCGCTAAAGTTAAAGGATCTATCCCTTTCGGGGCATATTCTATTTGATCTCCCTTCACCCCTCTTTGAGACCATAAATATTCAATTTGCTCCGTAGATAATTGATTATTTTTCTTTAACTGTATAATCTTTTTTTGATAGCCTTCCAGACTTGCTTTAAATCGGTCAAACATTAGTGGCTTTACGATATAATCTGTTACTCCGCCCCGCAGGGCGTGCCTCACTACATCTGTTTCCGATGCCGCTGTAATCATAATAATATCTGTATCGTGCAAATGATGCCTAATATATGTGACAAGTTCCGTTCCTTGCATATCAGGTAAGTACACATCTAATAAAACAAGCTGTGGCTTCACAAGCTCTAGCCATTCTTTCGCTTGTTCTCCAGTCGTTGCCGTTCCAATTACTTTAAATCCCTCAATTTTTTCAGTAAAACGACGATGAATGTCAGCAATCCGAATATCATCTTCTACAATTAATACTTCAATCTCCTCACTCATTACTATTCGCCTCTCTCTTTCGGTAGTGCAATAATAAATAACGCACCACCTAAATCCCCTTTTTCAATTGCAATACTTCCATTTAAATCTTCTACTAACTCTTTCACTTTTGCTAATCCATATCCTCGCTCTCCTCCTTCTTTCGTCGAAAAGCCTTTATAGAATATGCTAGTAATTATTTCATCATGAATCCCTTGCCCTGAATCTTCCACTTCAATTAATATTTCTTCTCCAATATCAGTTACAAACATCCTTACTCTCTTATCATTCTCTTCATTTTTTTCAATTGCTTCAAATGCATTCGTAATTAAATTTCCTAAAATAGAAACGACATAATTACTCTCAATATGTGGACTTAATTTGTCTAAACCACTTTCTCTATCTAGCATAAAATCAATCTTCAACTCTCGTGCTCTATTATAAAATCCAATTAAAATTCCACCTAGCCATGGATTTTGAATCCGCTTCATAATAAATTGAACAAAATCTTGATATACCGCTGTTTCCTTATGAATAAGCTCTAAAGCATCTTCATATGATTCTAATTGGATAAGACCTGAAAGCGTATACAATAAATTGTTATATTCGTGCGCTTGCGCTCGTAATGCCTCTGTATATTGCTTCGTCTGAGATAATTCTGCTGTTAACTGATCCATTTCAGATTTCAAACGTAAGCTCGATACAACGCCAGTTACTTTATTCTTTACTTTAATAGGTAGACGGTTCGCAATAACAGCCTGTCCTTTTATATTTAATTGGCGATCAAACTGTTCTTCACCAGTTTGAAGTACATCTAGTATCGTTGAATTAGGAATTACATTTAAAATAAATTCCCCAATAATATTTTGTTGTTTATCTAGCGAAAGAATATCATAAGCTGCTTGATTGACTAAACTAATCATGCCATTTTTATCGATTACAATAATCCCTTCACGTACAGATTGAATCACTGTACTATGCTCTTCATATAAAGATGAAATTTCTTCTGGTTCCATACCGAACATCATTCTTTTTATGCTTGCCGCTAAATATATAGAGCCGATTACTCCAATTAATAGCCCTATTATTGTAATCCAAAATACACGCTTTCCATACACCTCTACCGCTCCATGAATATCATCCATTGAAAATCCAACAGACACCACACCAATGATTTCATTTTCCTGATTACGGATTGGAACTTTTCCGCGTAATGAAGGGCCTAATGATCCAGTTGCTTTCGAAACATATGATTTTCCTTCTAATAAAACGCCTTTGTTATCTCCACCAATCATCGCTTCTCCTATTTTATCTCGCTCAGGATGTGCATATCGAATCCCCTCTTTATTTCCAACTACAATGAAGTCAGCCTCTGTATCCATTCGAATTCTTTCTGCAATCGGCTGAATAATAGAAGCTGGGTTTTCTTTTTGAAAAGCTTCCTTTATTTCAGGTATAGCAGCAACTGTTTTCGCAACATGCAAAGCCCTTTTGCCAATTTGCTCTTCTACCGTTTCAGATAATATGTAATAAAATAAATAACTCGTTAGCAGAAGTACAACTAAAATAAGTGTACTAATAGTTAATGTAATTCTCGGTTGGAGTTTTAATTTTTTTAATTTCAAAACCATTCCCCTAACATGATTAAAGATAGAATTTAAAGAATATACAGTCTCTTTAATTATACTTAATCATAACACGGTTACTCTATATTTCTTTCTTTTTCTCTTCATAAAAAAAGAAACGAAGTAAAATTACTACCTCGTTTCTTAACATTCGTTATTACACTTTAAACTTACTAATCATCTCTTGTAATTCTTCTGCCATTTGTGATAAATGGACTGCTGCTGCATTTATTTCA
This sequence comes from Bacillus cereus group sp. MYBK5-2, assembly GCF_051915685.1. NCBI lineage: Bacteria > Bacillati > Bacillota > Bacilli > Caryophanales > Bacillaceae > Bacillus > Bacillus cereus group sp. MYBK5-2. The sequence goes on along the minus strand of NZ_JBQAFE010000008.1, from coordinate 47,727 downwards.
TCTACTGAAGCTAATTGTTCCTCAGAGGAACCAGCAATATTTTGAACGCTTGCTGCATTTTCTTCAATTGTAGCTGCAATTTCATTAATAGATGCACTTACTTGTTTTGCATCTACCGTCATTTGTTTTGCTACATCTACCATGTTATCAATTTGTACAACTGTATCATCCGTAGATTTCAATATTTCAGCAAAGCTTTGCTTCGTTTCATTTGCAACTACAAGTCCTGATTGTACTTCTGCTCCAACTTGATTCATAGAGCTTACTGTTTCTTTTATATCAAATTGAATCTCTTTTACTAGTTTCCCAATTTCCGTAGAAGACTGTCCTGATTGTTCTGCTAGCTTTCGCACTTCATCTGCTACAATTGCAAATCCTCTTCCTTGCTCTCCAGCTCTCGCAGCCTCAATTGCCGCATTTAACGCTAATAAATTTGTCTGTTCTGCAATATGTTGAATCACTTCAAGGATTGCTCCAATTTGTTTCGACTTATCGTCTAACAAACCAATGATTTTGTCTGACTGTGAAACAGACTCATGAATTAATTGCATTTGATTCACAGTTTGTTCAACTAACTTCCCACCATTTTCAGCTTTTTTCTTCGTATACATAGAGGCTGTAGATACTAATGAAGAACTATCTGCAACACGCTGAATTCCTTCTGTAACTTCTTCTAACAATGTTGCTCCTTCTTCAACTTCTTTCGTTTGTATTTCTGCACCACTTGATACTTGCTCTATCGCCTGTGTAATTTGTTCCGTCGCTTCGCTTGTCTGCTTCATACTAGCTGCTAATTCTTCTGAAGATGCCGCTACATGACTTGCTGAAGTGTTTATATTGGAAATGACACTTTGTAACGATGTAGCCATCTCGTTAAAACTTTCTCCTAGCTGTCCAATTTCGTCTTTAGAATGAACTGTAATTGATTCTGTTAAATCACCTTCACTAATCTTCTTCGATGATATGACAAGTTGTTTTAACGGTTTAATAATAGACGCAATTATGAAGTAAATTACAATCCCACCGATTATTAGTGAAATTCCAAGAACAGTTATTGTTTTATAGAAAATAGGTTCAGCCGCTTCGATAATTTCTTTGGAAGGCATAATTCCTGCTATTTTCCATCCAGTTTTCTTATTCGTTTTAAAAGTGATATTGCGATCTTCACCATCTAATGAATAATGAAAATCCCCAGCTTCCTGTTTATACAATTCTTTACTAAGTTTCTCTTCTAATTTCTCTCCTGGCTTCATTTTCGGGTGCGCTACTACATTTTTATCTTGATCAAATATCGCTACATATCCTTCCTTACCGATATTAACCATCTTGGAAGTAGTAACAATATCATTAATGATTAAGTCAATCCCAAGAACTCCACTTTTATCCTCGTTTTGCTTTGCTAGTGTAATAACAATATTCCCTGTCGTTTTTGACTTATATGGAGCAGTTACAATTACTTCTCTGCTTTTCTTTACGGCCTCTTTATACCAATCTCTTTCTGTAGGATTATATCCATCTGGCATCTGAATAGCTGGTGATTGAATGAACTGTCCATTACTAGATCCTGTATAGATCGCTTCCATTTCTGGATGCAGTTTATTGTATTCTTCTAGTTTATTTTGTATGTTTTGAATTTGATCTGCTTGGTAACTTGATTGTGTGAATAATTTCGTAAAATAAGTTGCATCTACTTTTTTACTATCCAATTCTTTATTAATTACATTATCCAAAATTTTTATATTATCTTTCGCCGAGTTTAAAATCGTTTCATTAAAATTCGTCTTCGCCTGTTGATAAGACGTCCAACCAATTACAATACTTGGAAGAACTAAAATAATAATAAATGATACAAGTAACTTTGTTTTTAAACTACTACTCCTTAGTTTCCCTTGAAACATACTTCTACCCCTCCATACCGTTTTAAATGTAATTAATTAACATTTAATCTTTCTATAAAAATAATACGATTTAAATGTATCGATGAGACTCTCTATCTTTTTCTACATCATAAAGAATTGATACATATCTTTTTCATTCTATATAAATTAAATAATTAAAACAATGTATAAAAATGTATATTATTCGAAATATTATAATTCACAGAAGAACCTCTAGTATTTCACTTACTAGAGGTTCTTTCCACCTTATTATTCTTTATCTTTTTCTACTTCTTTTTTCTCATCTTCTACTACAGATACAACAGGTTTATCACTTGATAATTGTTGCACTGCTCCTTTTCCTGCAAATCCTTCTAATAGCTCTTTTAAGTCAATTCCAGAAGAAGCCTTTAACGTTTCTTGCATCGTTGCCATTAAATCAGTCGCATAGCCCGCAACTTTTCCAGCCCCGCTATTTTTACCACCGCCGCCTGTATCGACAACTGTGATTTTATCAATATTACTAAGCGGACTTGCAACTTCCTTCGCATAACTTGGAAGCATTTTAAGAACCATATCCATAATTGCCGCTTGACCATATAATTCAAATGCTTCAGCAATTTTTTGTTTCGCTTCTGCTTCTGCTAAACCTTTTAATCTAATAACATCTGCTTCTGCTGTACCTTGCGCTTTTTGTACTTCCGCTTTCGCTTGACCTTGCGCTTTTTCGATTTCCGCCTTCGCTAAACCTTCCACACGTACTTCTTCCGCACGAGCTCTCGCTTCAGCTTCAATCTTATATTGATCCGCATCTGCCTTTTTAATTTGTTTTACTTTTTCTGCTTCTGCTGATTGCTCAACAGCATAGCGATCTGCATCTGCTTTTTTCTTAACTTCTGCATCGTATTGCTTTTCACGACGCGCAATCTCTTTTTCTTCTAACTCGATTTGCTTTTCACGCTCAATGATTTTAACGCGCATTTGCTCTTCTGTAACACCTTGTTGTGCTTTCGCTTGTTGTAATTCGTAAGAAAGATCCGCATCTGCACGTGCTTGCTCTTGTTCTCTCTTATAGGACTGTACTTTTAATTCTTTATGTTTTTCAGCTTCAGCGATTTGTGCATCACGTTGATATTCTGCTTCTTTTGCCTCTTTTTCAGCACGTGCTTTTTCAATACGTGCTTCTTTTTCACGCTCTGCATTTGCAATTGTTGCATCACGCTTAACTGTCGCAATTTGCGGCTGACCAAGTGCATCTAAGTATCCGTTTTTATCCATTATTTCTTTAATTGTGAAAGAAACAATGCGAAGTCCCATCTTCTTTAAATCTGTAGAAGCCACTTCATGTACCTTTTGAGCAAATTGCTCTCTATTACTATACGCATCCTCTACTGTCATAGAAGATAAGATTGCACGTAAGTGACCTTCTAAAACCTCTTTTGCTTCTACTTTTAACTCTTCTGTTTCTTTTCCTAAATATTGCTCAGCTGCAGTAGATACTTCTTCAATTGTAGAACCTACTTTAATAATAGAAACACCATTTACTGTAACTGGAACACCTTGCTTCGTATAAGTATCACGTGTACCAACTTCTAATTTGTAGTTTAATAGGCTTAAAGGCTCTGCTCTTTGCATAATTGGAACTACGAAAGTACCGCCCCCGCGGATAATCTTAATCTTCTTTCCATCATCAGTGGTAACAACATTCTTTCCTCCACCAAGCCAGTTCCCTGTAACAATTAACGCTTCATCTGGACCAACCGTACGATACTTCGTAATGAACACTAAAATGAGTAGAATTAAAATTGCCAGTAAAACTCCACCGATAATTAATGGAATCGTCATGTAAATTCCCCCTTATAATTTTGGTTTTTTTAAAGAATAAGCGATGTTTTGTACAAGTAAAACACCATCTTGGACTCCCTCGATAATAACCTCTGTTCCTTGCGAAATATCTTTTTTTCCAACAGTTTTAGCTGGGATTGCATTACTTCCAAATTGGGATAAAATTAATACTTCACCAAATCCTTCTGTAGGAATTGTCGTAATGACTTCTCCTTTGCAACCGATAAATTCATCCATACGTTGCATCGTATTTTGTTCTGCTTCTGCAATCGGTTTTAAAATTAGTATTTTCATGATGAAAACACCGATAAAAGATATAGCAAATGCAGCCCCGAAAATAGTAATACTATTAAAGGAAAATAAGTACTCTCCTATATAACTAAGCCCACATAACATGGCGAAGAAACTAAGTAATAAAGTAACAACGGATACAGATCCGCCCCCAAAACTAAATATCGATTCAAATATATCTCCAAAGAAGATATAAATAACAGTGAGTATAGTAGCAATAATAAATCCATATAAATAAATTGTTTCAAGTGGATAACCAAACAAGACCATTTCTTATCCCCCTTTCTTAAACAATCCCTTTTTTGTTATGTGTATGCCCCACCTCTTTCAAAGATTATAGTTCTTAATTTTCAGTTATTTACTCTTTAAAGAAAAGCCTGTAAAACAGGCCCCTAAAAAAGAACAGGAGAAACCTATTGTGACAGGCTCCTCCTAGAAAATAACCGATATATTATATATCTATATAATATACTATTTTCCACAAAAAGTAAAGTTAAACATACATTGGAAAAGCACTTATTTTCCCCCGATTGGTGTGGGCTAATAATCATTGGAGGATGAATGATTAAAGTTTCACTTTACTGATAATGAGTACGTTCCATCGCCATTATCATATTTATATACATACAAGTAATACTTGCCTGGTTTTGCATTAAATTTCGCTTCTATATGATTCCCATTGGCTTGACCGTAAGCTGCATAATTTTGCATATCTGATTCATGGTGAAGTACCCATGTCATCCCAATTCCATACTCATTTAAAACAGAAATGTCGATATCTTTCGCTGATGCTACATTAAATGTATAAACATCAGTGTGGTCCCCGCCAATAAGATTACCTTTTATCGTACTATTTAGCCCGATACGATTTGCTTCATCTGGACGATTATTTGGTTCTGATTCTGTTAAACTTCCATCTTTAATCGTAACAGTTGTTTCGCTTCTACTCTCTTTGCCTTTATCATCTTTTACTCTTAACGATACTTTATAAGAACCTTCTCTTTCATATACATGTACTGGATTCACTTCTACACTTGTGCTTCCATCTCCAAATTCCCATAAATAAGAAACAATTTTTCCATCTTCATCGTTTGAGCCATCACTTTTAAATTGAATTCCCTCTTTTACAAGACCGCTATAAGGGCCATTTATATTAACCGTTGGAGCTTTATTTTCTCCACCATCTTTTGCGATTCCATGGAAGACTACATCATATTCAAATTCATTTGAGCTATTCACACGATAATTGACGAAGTATGCTGTAACAGTTTTATAGCCACTCCATTCTTTTTGCGCCAATTGTTCTAAAGATTCATTTACTCTTTTACTCATTGCTTTCCAATCTTCTGATTCACCTTTTGTGACACTACCTGTATACGTACCTTCTAATGTAAATGTATTAAAGAATTGAGAATTATGTTTTGTCATTTTTGTATCTTTCATAGGCAACGTATCACTAATTTCTTTTTTCACTTCAGTTAACGATTTCGGTGCATGTTCAGCTAAATAATCATCTGCTACTTCCGGTACATTATATTTATCTTGATTATCAATTAACTGCTGCATATACTCTTGATACTCTTTATTTAACTTAGGATCTTTACTTAGATTTTCACGATATGCATCATAATTTTTCACGTCATTCGCACGAATCAAATCTTGAATTTTATCAAATGTTTCAAACTGATGCGTATATAAGTAAGACTGCAATGCGAACGAGTAATTATAGAAATCCCAAGAACCGTATTTAGCAAATAGTGTACGCTCTGCTGTATAACGGCTTGCAGGATCAGATGATAATCCGCTAATTATACTCTTTCTTGGTACAACGTTATTCGTACGAGTAGATCCTGCGAAAAACTCTGCATTTCCTTCTTGGAACCAAGTTAGCCTTTCATTTTGATACATATCTCCTCTTCCAAATAAACCAGGAACTTCATATCTCCCTTGCAGATAATGAGTAAATTCATGACGGAATAACTCTTCTAAACTATAAATACTTTGCTCTGGTGTACGCTCATATGTAAAGAATGTACCTGTCTCTTCAATATAAATTCCACCGTTGTTTGTTTCATATCCATACAATTGTCTATTTAACTGATATTCATCTGGACTATTATAAATTACGATCGTTAATACATCATCCGCATTTCCTGGCTCTAACGCTTTGTCATTTCCAATTACACGGTGATACTGTGCCTTTACTTCCTTCGCAGCCCAATATAGTCTCTTAATTTTTTCTTCTGATACTTTATCTCCTGTTTTGAACACAATTGATCCATCGTCGAATGTATACGTTTTTGGTAGGTATTGCTCTTTTCCTTCTTTACGTATTTTCTCTAAATCTACTGTATTCCCGCTATAATCTTTACCATTATAATTTGTTGTGATTTGTTCTACCGCAACAAAATACGGTTCACTTAAGCGCGGGTACATATGCATTGCTTGTGTAACAACCTCTAATCCTTTATTTGGATTGCTATGAAACTTCCCTAAACGGCTAGCAAAATAAATGCCATTATTAACGAGCCATTTATTTTCTGGCGTTACTTCATTTAGAAGAGCAATACGATTTATTTCATTAATAAACCCATCTACTTTTCCATACCACATCGTTTCATTCGCTTCTTTACGAGCCTCAGTTAAGTACGACTGCATATCATAGTCAATACCTTGCATAATATCGTATATTGCTTGTCCCTTCATTCGATCATTTACATAAGTAGTATAATTATCATTGTATTGCTTTAAAATATTCGATGCATATTGAACCGTTTCAACATCGCTTGAAGCATTACTAATTAATTTACCGTACGCAGATACGACTGTATCTTGTTCAACTGTACCAAGCTTAAAGTTTGGATTTTTTGCGATTGCTTTTAAAGCAGGTAAACATTTATCCTGGAAGCTTCTTTCATTTAAGTCGCTTAATTCACTATTATAAAATGCAAGATAAAAAGCTGAACGCAGCACTTCAGTAAACGTTTGAATTCCTCTTGAATCATCTTTCGTAAATGTACTACCTCTATGAGCTAATTCATCTATAATGACTTGCATTTTTCCTTTATCTTTATAAAAAGCCTTTGCATCTTCATTAAACTGGAATAAGTCTGTAATTTGGTGCCATTTAATACTGCCTAACGTTTCAACTAATTCTTGGTCATTCATTTTGTTTAAATCAGCCATTGAATAGCTTTCTTTAACCTGCTTTACTGCAGTTTTCTTCGTAATAGATGCTGGTCGCTGTGAAAAATCTCCTACTTTTAAACGTTCTTGAAATGATAAAGTTTCATCAACTTTTGAAATATGTCCAACTTCATCTACCGACTTTTCAATTCCAACCGGTTTCGTTTTTAACACGTTATACGGTACTTTTTCTTCCGCTGCTGCATGAGTTTGAAGTGCGCCTAACGATAAAGCCATTGTACTAATGCTAAGCATCACTTTATTAATCTTTGATTTCTTGTTCATATCCTTGCCCCCTATTTTAATATTCCATTCAAGAATTTAACATAAAATCTGGATGTAACAATATAAAATGCAATATTTCATATTATTTCTTCCTATAATTTGTACATATCGTGAACGCATTGCTCTTTACCTCTCTAAAACAAATTGCATCCTTTCACATTATAAAAAGTTAATTTTTTGACAATTAAAAACTTAATTGTTATGATTATTATAATTGTTAACTTTATTAAATAAGGGTGGGATTCTATGATAAAAAAAGAAAACAGTGTATTTTATATCTCCTTCTTGCTAACAACATTATTCATTATATGGGGAATTACCCCAGCAAGTTGGATACAAGGCTACGATTTACAAAGTGTTACATCTTCTTTAAACTCATTTATCCTCAATAAATTTGGATGGTTTTACTCTCTACTTATGACTACAATGATTATTTTGGCTGCTTATTTAGCATTTTCCAAGTACGGTTCTATTCGTCTTGGTAAAGATGGAGAAAAGCCAAAATATAATTATCCATCTTGGCTATCCATGTTGTTTGGGGCAGGAATGGGAATTGGACTCCTCTTTTATGGAATCGCTGAACCGATTTCACATTTTACAGATCCATTAACAGGAAAAGCGGGGACAGAGGAAAGTGCCAAACTCGCTATGCAATATTCATTTTTCCACTGGGGTCTCTTTCCATGGTCACTATACGCAATGGTCGCTTTAACAATTGCATATTTCACATTCCGCAAACAAAAAGGTAGCACTATCGGGGCTACAGTTACTCCATTATTTAATCGATCGAAAAATTCTCGTATTGGAAAAACAGTCGATATTTTAGCTGTTTTAGCCACAGTATTTGGCATTGTACCATCTGTTGGGATTGGTGCTCAACAGATTGCTGGAGGATTAAGCTATTTATTCCCTTCTATTCATAACACTTTACTTACACAGCTCGTACTTATCGCCATCTTCGCCGTTTTATATTTAACGAGTGCACAAACTGGCTTAGATCGTGGGATTAAATATTTGAGTAACTTAAATTTCTCTCTTGCAGGTATTTTACTCGTCTCCTTTTTATTTTTAGGGCCAACCGTATTTATTATGAAATATTTCACATCTACACTCGGTTCTTATATTGGAGCTTTGCCTAGTATGGGATTAAATTTAGGAGCATTTAGTGAAAAATCTTCTTCTTGGATTGAAAACTGGACTATTTTCTATTGGGGATGGTGGATCTCTTGGTCTCCATTCGTCGGCACATTTATCGCACGTATTTCTAAAGGGCGCACAATAAAAGAATTTATTTTTGGAGTTGTATTAGTCCCGACTCTTATCTGTACATTTTGGTTTGCAGTATTTGGTGGTACCGCAATCCATATGGAAATGTTCCAATCGCTTGGAATAGCTGATGAAATTGCAAAAAATGGTACAGAGATTGGATTATTTGCTGTTATTTCACACCTACCATTCTCTACATTTTTAACGATTATCGGGTTGATTCTAGTAGCCACATTTTTCGTTACTTCTGCCGATTCAGCAACATTTGTCGTTTCCATGCAAACGAGTAACGGAAGCTTATCACCGAAAAATAGTTTAAAACTTATATGGGGATTAACAATCGCGATAATTGCCGCTATTTTATTACAAGCTGGAGGATTAAATGCACTACAAATCGCAGCTATAATTGCTGCGCTACCATTTTCTATTGTAGTCGTTCTTATGGTTACTTCACTCTTTAAAGAGCTACGAAAAGAAGATGTTAATTTGCAAACGAAAGAAGTGCCGAAAAAAATAAAAAAGGTTATGTAACGATTGGTGCCTCAAATCACTTCTAAATCCGTAATAAAACCCATTCATATGAATGGGTTTTTCACTCTATTATATAGTGTTGTAAACATGCTTTTTCCTCAAAACCTACTTTCTTGTACAATTTCATCGCATGATCATTATTCGTATTCAAACATAGTACTATCTCTCTCATCCCTTGGAAAGAGAAAATATACTGAATTGCCCCTTGCAATATCCGCTCTCCGACACCTTTTCTTCTACTATTTTCAGCGGTTGCAATAAATTCGATATTCGCTTCTTGAAACTCCGGATTTACTTCAACATATACGTAACCCTCTAATTTACCATTCTTCATACTTACAAATAATTTATTCGTATCACTTAAATGTTCGATAATTTCATTTCCTTGATAATATGCATTAGGAAAAGTATGATTGTGTAAAGAGATAAACTGCTCGAATACTTTTGGTAAAGCCTCTTCTACATTGCATATACTACGTTCTTCCACAATATTATGACTTAAACTGAAAATACTATGTTGATCTTGTTCTTTTGCATATAAATTCTTCATTAAACGGGCACAATTATTATTTTCTACATGATAAAAACCATAAAATTTTTCAATATGAAAAGGCCCCTTTTCTATAAGTTCCTTCCACATATGTAAAGCAACTTCTTCCCAATTCTCTGCTTTAATAAACGGCCCCCAAATTTCTGCACATCTCTTTACTTCATCCACATCAAACCCTAATACGCCAATTATTTTATTGTCCTCATAAGTAACAACGAAAGATTTCTCCCAGCCTATATCAGAAAAATCATGAAGAATCGTATGTAACACCTCCTTTTTCTCATCTCCGCAATAACCAACATGATGAATAGCATCTTTATTCATATTCGCAATAAATGATGCTACGTCTTCAACTTTTGAAATTGAACTAACATACATAATCTCTCCTCCTTCTCTAATATATTCACACCTTTTCCATTTATCTCCTTCTAAAAAAGACATCACCATAAGCATATTTCAAAATGAAATCGCCATGATAATGTCTTCTCAAAAACTCATATAATCATCTTACGTTATAATAAGATAAAACGTTTTTTATTTCTTAAATAATCTCTTTCTAAATACAAGCATACTCATCGCTGAAAGAACTAACGCTATGCCTGAAAGTAATATTGATGTATTCTCTTGTCCACCTGTTGCTCCTAATGCTTTCTTACTTTCTTCTTGCTTATTAACAGCTGGTTTATTTTCTTTCACAACTTGATTATTCAAGTTTTGTTCTTGGACTACTGCTGATTGATTTACCGCGTCTTTTGAACCTTCAATTTCTTTTCCTGTTTCTTTTACCTTCGCTTTCGATCCTTCAACTCCTGTTGTTGGCTCTTTTACTTCTTCTTTCTCTTCTTCAACTTCTTTTGTTGGCTCTTTTACTTCTTCTTTCTCTTCTTCAACTTCTTTTGTTGGCTCTTTTACTTCTTCTTTCGGTATTAATTTTTCTACTATATTCTGCATGACAATGCCACTATATAATATACCAGTCTCATAATGATCTGCATCTAAATCAAATTCATATATTTTTTCCCCTAGAGTACTCCAAATAATTCCCTCATCAGTAAGTGTTCCACCTTCACTCTTTAGTGTAATCTTTTCAATTGGCTCTCCTTCTAAATCATATACAGGAATTATCACTTCTTTATTTATTTCTGCATCATCCAAAATGACTTTTTGCCTTCTAACATCAATTGTTCCCCACTGACCTAATTGTATTAACGGCCTTACATCACGAATCTCATTTCCAGATAATTTTAAGCTAAGTAAATCTAGCATGGAACCAAGAACCGATACATCTTTAATATGATTGTCCGCAAGATTTAACCACTGTAGATTTTTTAATGAAGATAGTGGTGTTATATCTTCAATTTGATTATGAGATACATTCACATCGTTCAACTTTTCTAAGTTCGAGATAAATTCGATATTCTTCAAACCTACTCCTTCTAAAGTGAGGTTTTCTAAGTTCGTCATGTACTCTAAACCTGTTATATTTTTTATCTCATTTCCTTTTTCTTTAAGTATCTCTAGTTTTTTAATCTGTAATAAATCTTCTTTTGTGATAGGAGCGTTTACATTCTCTCTACCTAAATTCTCTTTATTAATATGTTGTTGTAAAGTTTTATCGAGAATTACATTTTCCTTTTGTTCATTATCCTCTTTTATTGTTTCCTTGATTTCGTCTAATCTTTCAACAACATTTTGAATTACTGTTCCATTAAACTTAATACGATTCTCTTCTGGCTTTATATCCAACGTAAATTCGTATGTTTTTTCACCAGTAGTCCCCCATTTAACAGAACCATTATTAACGACCCCATCTTCACTTTTCAATTGAATAGTATCAAGTGGCTCTCCTTGTAAATTATAAATAGGTATTTTAACTTCCTTATCTTTTTCTACATCATCTAAAAAAATTTTTTGTCTTTGAATATCGATATACATTCTTCTTCCTAATTCTTGAACTGGTCTAACATCACGAATTTCATTTGAACCTAGTTTTAAATCATATAAACCTGTTAATTGACTAAGTGGCTTTATATCTGAAATATAGTTTTCTTCTAGATTTAATTTCTGTAACCCTGACAATTTTGATAATGGCGTAAGATCTACTAATTCATTTTTGGAAAGCCCTAATTCAATTAATTTATTCATTCCATTAATATGTTCAACATTACTCAATCCATTATTGCTTATTTCAAATGTCTTTAAATTCTTTAATTGGTGAACTCCTTCAAGACCTGCATTACTAATTTGATTATTTGCTACAGTCAAAGTCCTTAAAGACTTCACTGTAAATAATGGTTTAATATCTTTTATATAATTACTATTTAAATCTAGCATTTTAATCTTCTTCATTTGGCTTAATGGGCTTAAATCTGAGATTTTATTGTTTCTCAAAGTTAAAAACTCAATATGCTCTAACTTAGCCAAAGGCCCAATATCTTCAAGTTCACCATAGGTTATACTTAATGATTTCAATTGTCTCAAGTCCGAGATAAATTTTATATTTTTTAACTTAACTTCTTCCAACGTTAAGTTTTCTAAGTTCGTCATATATTCTAGACCACTTACGTCTTTTATTCCTTTACTTTTAGCTTCAACGACTATTAAGGATTTAACTTTTAATAAATCTTCCTTAGTTATTGGAGTATCTAGATTCTCTCTATTCAAGTTATATTTATTAATATGCCTTTGTAATTGCTTATCTACTATTACATTCGCATCTTGTTGATCCACTTTATCCTCTTTATTTTCCTTTTGTGCTTCTGGAACATCTTTATCTAAATTCAATGTATTTACTTCAAACTGTACTTGGTACTTATTGTCATAGGCCATTGTTGGAATATAAATATGCATTCGCATATTATACCTTTTTCCTAATTCCCCTACTTCAAACTGAATCACTTTCGTTCCATTTTTCTTTTTGTCTTCTGATATTACTTTCACATCATGAAACACACCTGGAGTATGAATATCCTCTGTTTTCAAGTATTGAAAGAAATCACTATCACTTAATGTTGCTGTTACAATTTTCTTTCCATTCTCAATTGTTAATTTCGGATCCTTTATATAAACAGCTGCCATAGACTCTTCATTCGTTTTATCTTTATACGCTTTAATAACAGCGTCATATGTACCATCTTCTAAACCTTGTCCAGTTTTATTCGCCTCAATTGCTACTGCCGCTAAAGCAGATGTTGAATACACAGCAAACGGAAGTGATAACGCCGCCGCTATAATCATTGCATTTATACGTTTTCTTTTATTTTGTTTCAACTTTACATCTCCTCCGAAATATATAATTCGAAATGTAATCATTTCTCGAATAAATGATAATGATTTTCATTATCATTGTCAACTGAAAAAATAAAAAGTTTACAAAAAAAGAACCTCTTTAAAGGAGGTTATGCCATTTTCTCACCTGATTCTTCTCTAAAAAAGCTTTTCATCGCATGAAATACGTCTGCTTTTTGCTTTAAAATATAATATCTGAAATTATCATCTTTAATATTTTTATAGGCTGACATAAGTGTACTATGGCGGTTGTACTGGTTTAATTAGCAAGGATGTACTCAACTACTCTGTTGATTAATCCATTTCTCTGGAATTAATGCTATTCCATTACGCCAAGGTTTTTCTATTAAAGCCTCTTGAAATCCTTCATCCAAAATATTTGCATGATCCGTTACAATAATTTGCATTTCTGAATCTAATTCATTGCAAATATCAAATAAAAAGTCAAACATTCTTTTTACAGCAATTCTATCCTCATCAGAAATTTCATTTATTTTCCCTTCTAACTTTGAGTATTTTTCTGGCGGAAAATATACTTGAGTCGGTTGATCAAGAACAATAAAATTAGGAACTGGCCGTTCTTTTTTAATAAAAAATTTATGTAAAGCTAACAAAGTTATCAAGTGACACCCCAACCAATTTGCACCACTTCCCATTCTATTCATCGGTATCGGGCGATCCTCACTATCTGCAACTACAGTTAACTTTTTAACATCTAATCTATATGGATATTCGGCGTGTTCTAACTGAAGTTTTTCAGCCCATTTTGACATTTCTCGACCAATAACATTTAAGATAGAAGCTAAATTTTCTTCTATATCTTCCTTATTTATTTTTCTTTCTAAATCAAATATCTTTTTCTTCTTTTTCTGGATTTCCTCTATAAGATCAGAATTTTCTTCGATTTCGCTTACACTTTCTAAAAACAAACTAATTCTTCCTACAGCTTTTGCGGCTGTATAATTAAAGTCATTTAATTCTTCAATTTCTTCCTGTTGATTATTTAACATCTCAATTTCCACATTTAATTGTCTTAAACTTAATTTAGCATCGCTTAACTCTTGTTCAATGCGAGTTAAATAATTATCAAGATACGGTTTTTCTTTGTTTACTGTACTTAAACTTAAATCTAATTGATGTAAAGAATTATTCATTGATTCTATAGTAGGTTGTTCATTAACTAATTCAGATAAACACAAAGGACATGTATGTGGATTATCATTTTCTTCAAATAATCCAATCGATTCAAGACGCGACTTTTGCTCTATAATTTCATTGGAATAACCATTGATCTCTAAAGACAATACTTTTGCACTATGGATTTTATCATTAAGACTTTTAATAACTTTAATTGTTTTCTTTCTTTTCTCATATAATTCAGATAGTAAATCATTATTAATAAAAGCATTATCTGGACTGAATTTTTCTACACTCTTTAAAGTGTTGATACAATCAGAAAGGCTTTTAGACTCTACATAGTCATTTATTAAGCCCAATTCTTGAGCTTCCCCTAATAATCCTTTAGCCTTTGAAATTCCATCTCCACTAATTAACTCCGCTTCTTTTAATTTTTTCTTTAATAATTTTAATTCTCGTTTTTCCACTTTTAATATATTTTCTATCCTTAAGTGATCTTCTCTAACCACACCTAGAAAATAAGGTAATGTATCTTTTATCGCTTGTGGTATAAATGGTTCTGATTGTCTATGAAATAGTAATTGCTCATTAGCAACAATACTCTGCTTTTGAAAAAGATAAAATTTCGAGTGTCTAAAATTTGCTTCTAATGCGTCTCTAGTAGTATTTTCGGCGGGACTATGTAAATTAGGTGATATTCCTATCTGTCTAGTTAAATAATCATTTATACCATCATCATTTGTATTAGGAATTAACGTAGACATTTCTGGAATTTCAATGTGGTTCGCTATTTCAAAGTAAACTTGACTTTGAGTGTTTCCGGCTATTCCAGGGGAAGGTTTAGCTATAAATAATTGATTTTCATTAATCTGTAGTTTTAGGGCATACCATCTAACAGTTTTTCTAATAATCCCATCCGGAATATTAAATTCTGACCGTCCTAAACAGTAATCAATGATTTCAATGATAGCTGATTTTCCAGTACCTGATTTCCCAGTTATAATATTGACTTTGCCTAATTCAAATTCTAAAATTCTCTTTTTCCCCTCGTGATTATATAATATTATTTCTTTTATTTGCATCTTCATGGTCTTATCCCCCAAATTGCAAAAATTGTTGTAGTGGAACCTGTTTTAGCAAACCATTTACCTACAACTTTAGCTTTATTCATACACTCCTTAACTTCAGGAGTATTTACAACTTTTTTTCTTTTTAAGCCTTTATGCCCCAATTGAAATTGCCCTTCTGAAGTTATATTTAACATATTTCGCTGAACAAGAAATATTAATGTTTCTCTAACATATGGAATTAAGTCTCGATTTTTGTTTGCAAAATCTAATTTTAATTCTGGATTATTTTGAAGCCAAATATGCATTTGTGTTTTAGTTGTAGTTGGAAGCATATCTCTATAATACTTTTGTAACACTAGAGGTAAAAAAATAAATAGAAGTTCGTAAGGGACTGCTTCTTTCTTTTCATTATAGTAAGCTTGTACAAAACTTCTTATGATTCTCCCTAAAAAAGCTGGATTTAACAAATTCCCCACTTCAGTAGGCCTCTGATTCCATGAATTCATGAACTCACCTTCTCATATGTCGATACTACCTCTTTAATCCTAGCGACAAATTGCGGATGCCATCCCAAGCATAAATCGTTCTTATTAGCAAGCATATGATAACTTCCTCTCATTACATAAGGCTCTATACAATTTTTTCTAATGTGTATTTGTAAATCCTGAATCTTATTATAAAGCTCCTTCCCTCTTTTTCTCACAGAAATTTCCGAATCTTCCATTTCATCCTCATTAATCATTTCAAAGTATCTTTCCCATTCCTCTAATAACTGATCTTCATATCTTTGTAATTCTCCAACAAATAACAACTCGTCTCTTATCCATCTGGATCTTTGAAGGTATGCTCTATAATAATCCCTTACAGCATGCTCAATCCTTTTGCTACTTAAAGAAATGATTCTCAATTGTTCGATAAATAACCGTTGATCTTTAGATATATCAATATTAGATGGAGTTTCAGTTCTATAATCTATTGGCAAAGATTCAATACCCAATTGATCTCTAATGTCATTTACCACATCTTGGACTTCAATTCCTGATATTAATTCAGTTGATTTACTAACTAAATGAACAATTACTCTATTAAACCACCAACCTTCCAACCTTTCATATAATGCATTAAGGTTAGGCCTTCTAACAACTATCTTTAGTTTTTGTTTGGTTAATTCCGATACTGTTAAGATGTTTGAGGTATTATCAATAATTAATATGGAGGTTACTAATTTTTTTTGTTCCTCTTCACTTAAATTTTTAAAGGCCCCAAAATTCACTTTATTAGTTTCACTTCTAGATCTATCTATAAAGGCAAGCATTCTCTTTAGAGCAGTTTCTGGATTTCTATTGTTATCCCCCCTTAAGTATGAAGCAATAGATTTATCGGGAGCAGTAGATGTAGATATTAATGTTAAAATTAAATCATCAAGTATAATTTCTTTTTTTCTAATTTGTTCACTCCAAACTCGAATAGTTTTCCAAAAGTCTGTGCATCCGTCTGTTAAAGAGGCCTTTTTGGAAATATGATGTTTTAATTGAATTAATTCTTCAGGACTTCCATTACTTTCAAAATGTACGTCATCTAGCTGTTCTATAGCTACATCTTTATCAATATTTTTATCCTCTAAAAGTAAATACAAAGCATAGCGTACCTGATAAAGATACCCAATCGCTTGCTCTCCCGCTGAAAATTTCGTTGACATAAAAAAACACCCCCGGATAATTTTTACATAATTCTCTTTATTACAATTATATATGATTTTTATTTATCCCCTCACTTAAAAGTAAATTTTTTCCGAATTTTCATCCTACCCTATTACCGAGACAAATAGGATGGATTATAATTTACTTTTATCTAATCACCGAGTATGTTTATTTCTCTAAATCACTGTCCATAATAATAAACAAAGACAAACCCTTTAACTTTAAGATACAGGCTCTTTCTTAAGAACATCAAACTCGGTGATTAGGGATATGTGGTATACCATATCCACCTAATCACCGAGTAAAGTACAGATTTCAATCTGCAGTTCAACCTAAAAACCGATACTGTAGATAGTAAAAAACAGCCATCCATCCCGATAGCTGTTTTACAAAATCAAGCTGATTTGATTTTTTACATCACGCTTTGAAAAATCTGTTCGTAACTGTAATGAAATATCATATTCGTTATGCTTTTTATTTTCTTTAATGGATACAGATTGAATGAGAGGTAATAAAAATCGTCTTTTATGCATATCGCTTATTTCTTGAAACTTGACATCATCTTGAAATACTTCATTCAAAATATGTACCCATGTTTCTTTGCTTTTCTCGACTTTTTCTTTGAGCGTGATTTGCTGTTTAAAGCCATTGATTTGTTGTGTCACTCCATCTAGCTTTCGCTGTACATCCAAGCGATAAATCGCTAAGGACTTCAAAAAACGTTTATCATCGTTATTTTTCATACGCTGCTTGAGCTCTTCTGTAATATTGTGAAGGTTGATGGTGTAGGTTTCAAAGAGACGCTGATGCTTTTGAATATTGTTATTCAATTCTTGTATCTCATACTGAATTTTTTCTTCTATTGCATGATATACATTGTGAAATCCACTTATTTTCACATCAGTAAGTGTTTGATTCACCACTTTATCATGAAGGAGGTCTGCATCTATTCTTAATTTGCACTTAGTGCAAAAATAAATTTTCCCTCCATACTGTTTATTTGTAGAACTTACTGTCTGTTGATTCTTTGTTTTCATTAGTTCCTGGCACTTTTCACAAAAAAGCAACCCTTGTAGCAAAAAACTTGTTTTGTAATGTTTAGGAACCATGTTGCCATTACGTTTTTCTGAATAAATACGCCAACATGATTCCCATGTCGTCCGTGAAATGATTGGCTTCACATAGTGGTTTGGTGCTTCAATCCAAATATCTCTTGCATTTTGCTTTCCACCTGTTTGTCGGCGCCATGATAATAATCCACAATAAAAAGGATTAAGTACAATCGCCTTTACATTCTCTTTCCCCCAATCTTTTCCGCGGCGGGAACCGTTAGGGAGTGTATTAGCAATATACTGAAACCCATGACCATTGACATATAAATTGAAGATTTCTTTTACATAGCAAAGCTCTTCGGTGTGTTCAATAAATTGCTCACTATTCTTATCATATGTGTAACCAAATGGCGGCTTACCACCAAGCCATTTCCCTTGTTTTGCCTTGTTTTCTAGACCTGATTGAGTTCGGGCGATAATGGTGTCAACTTCATATTTAGTAAAACCATCTTCCATAAGTTGCACAATCAAGTCTATATCAGTATTGTACACACTTTCGGTTGAACTAATAATGATGGGAATATCTAGTGTCTTCATGACAATACGTATCGTTTGATGTTCAAGAGGATCTCTGGCCAAACGATCACTTTTATAAACAATGACAAAATCAAATTCTTTTCTTTTTGCCGCTTCGAACATATTTTCAAGTTCTTTCCTACTTGTAATTTTATTTTTACGAGCGGAAACAGCCTTATCAAGAAAAGAATGAGTATGAATACAATCATACTTACGAATCACTTCCATAACGGAATTCAATTGCATATCCATATCTTGTTTATCCGTAGAATGACGGCCATAAAAAGCAGCCTTCATATTTGGGTGTAATATATGAGAAAGCTTCATGATGTTAACACCTCTTGAGTACGTAAGAATGGATGTTTAAAAACAATTTCGCAGCTCTTTCCGTCGGTTTTAACTTGTTGTATTAAATCTTGAAAAAAGGAACCTAACTGTCGATTCTCCTTTATCTCGTCATAGGACAACGACATAGAGGATTGATAATTACTTATCTTTTCACGTAATTGCTTTGCATCACTTAATTCCTGTATTACCTGTTCTTTTTGTTTTTTATATTTTGCCAACTCATCATACAGCGCCATAATTTCGATTTCTTTCTGTTCCTTATAAGGTGCATCAGTTTCGTGATACCACGTATCTACTTTTGTAATTAACTTTTCATTCATAAGCTGGATTTTCTCTTCAATGGTTTGTATTTTCTGTTTTACTTGCTTCTTAACATTCTGTTCATATCGATCAAATAATTCATGAAAATGAGAAGTGAGTAAGCTACGAAAATATTCTTTGCAACGTTCAAAGACTAATGGTTCGATTGTACTCTTAAAAACGTAAACTGAAAAATGGTTTAAACATTTATATTTTAAATTTTCTTTTCTTTTAGCCTTTACTTTTTGTAATGATTCATTACATTTCGAACAAATTAGTAAGTCTTGCAATGGAAATAAAACTTGTTCGAATACATAATCTTGATGAGTCTTTTTGGGAGATAAAACAGTGACAATACTACATGCTTTTTCCCATGTATTCTTATCAATAATGGAAAGTCTTTCATATTTACTAGTAACATCTTCACCAAAAATATTCATAGTACGCAATCCAATATATGTCGGGTTTAATGCAATTTTTCTTATATCAGCCGAAGTCCAAGACTTACCGTTTTCCTTCCAGCCTAATACACTACAAAGTTCTTTCAAGGATTCATATTTTCCCGATACAAGTTCTTGATAAATCCTTTTAACAATTTGTACTTGTTCATCAACCAATTCAATTTCTTTCGTTTCTTTATTCCATTTGAAACCATACGGAAGACGTCCTGGGTTTTTACCACTTTGGAAATTTGACTTTAATGTTTGCTTTAAACGTTCAATAATTTGTTCGCCTTCACGTTGGGCCATACCCGCCATAATTAATTCAAGATATTCACCAATTGGTGTGTAGTACACTGGTGGCTCATTCGGTGCAGTTAAAATAACATTTATTTTCTTGTTTCTTAGTATTTGATAAATTTCATAATACTCCATCACATTTCGAGCTAGTCGATCTCGCTTAAATAAGAATAAGGTTCCGACATCGTTATTGTTGATATCTTGTAGTAATTTTTGTAGGGCTGGGCGCTTTTTTAAACTGACTTTTCGGGCTGATACCGCTTCATCAATATATTCTTCATCGATAATCAATGCCATATCAATGGAGCGAGTAAGAACTGAATTTTGTTGCATTTCGATTGAGTTTTCCTGAGAATCAATTGAACTTCTATAATATGCAACGGTCTTCAATTCCGGACCTCCTCTCATGATGTTCTATTTACACTATATGTATCAAAAATGGCGACTAGTCCTTATTAATTGCTTTAACTAATTCTTTTTCAACAATCTCGATATACGCTTCAAACCATTTTTGAGCTGATTCTGGATCATGAACATAACTTACTGATGTAATTGTAATTTTCTTTTGCTTATTCATTTTATGTATTCCTTTCAATAAATCCGTGGAGGTTAGTCTTATGATACATGAACTCGGTAAACACATTCGTACACTTCGTACTCAAAAAGGCATTGGATTAAACACTTTTGCAAAACAGCTTGGCGTATCACCAGCTTATTTAAGTAATCTTGAAACAGGAAAAACAGATACCATTCATCTTTCCTTACTACAAAAACTACAAGATGAACTTCACCTCATTACAATAGATAATTCATCCTTAACCCAAGATGAAACTAAATATAGAATTGCTCGCGCAAGCACCCTATTGCATAACTTGATCCAACAAGATAAAGCACTTGGATATTACTTATTAGAAACTTTAGAAAAAGGGGTTAATCTACCTCAAGCTTCACCTACTTTCCATAAAAATAATCAAGATTATTTTTTACAAAACTAAAAAGGCTATTCACAATAAAAAACAATTATTTATGTTAATGAATAATTTAATGCAAAAAAGAAGAGCATACCTCTTAAGGAAAGAGGATGCTCTTCTTTTATTTTTCATCTTCTTGACAGCTGACTGCCGCCTCAACTATAGACTTTAAAATTGGATTTTTCTTTTCCCATTCTTGTTGGAACCATTCTTTTTGTTCTTCTTTTTCCATCGATGCAAGTGGTGAATGAATAATAACTTTTGTATTACCAAATTGAAATTCTCTCATCATATCCCCCCTTGCATTATATGTATGCAAGACAGAAAAAAAGACGAACTATTATTTTCATAGGACAAGCTAACCATACATATTCATAACAATAATAATAGACAAGCTGGTAGGTGAAAATAATGTACCGTCCACAAGAACTTGATGTATTCATCTATTTACGTAAAAGCCGAAAAGACCTTGAAGAAGAAAAAAAAGCCATGGAACATGGACAACATTATGATACACTTGAACGTCATCGAAATCAGTTATTAGAACTCACTCATAAAGAGCATCATAATATCATTGATATTTTTGAAGAAGTTGTTTCTGGTGAATATATATCTGAAAGACCTATGATGCAAAACCTCCTTAGAGAAGTAGAGACTGGTATTGCGGATGCAGTTTTAGTAATGGACTTAGATCGCCTTGGTCGTGGGGATATGGTAGATCAAGGAACGATTTATCGTGTATTTCGCTATTCAGAAACATTCATTATTACACCCACAGAAGTCATTAATCCAAATGATGAAAATCAAGAGTTAACCTTTAGTATAAAATCTTTAATCGCACGAGAAGAATTAAAAACCATTGTTAAACGTATGCAACGTGGTAGGAGAGCATCCGCAAAAGAAGGAAAATCCATCTCCCGTGTTCCACCTTATGGATACTTACGAGATAATAACTTAAAACTTTATCCTGATCCTGAAAAGAGTTGGGTGATACCAAAAATTTTCGAATTAATGGCGAATGGAATGGGAAGACAGGCAATTGCGCAAGAACTAGATAAACTAGGAATTGCCCCACCTGAAGGTGAGTATTGGAATCCTTCAACTATTTCATCCATTACAAAAAATGAGGTATATCTTGGTCACATTATTTGGGGGAAGATAAGCTATACCAAACAAAATGGGAAATACATTCGAAAAAAAGTGCCGAAAGAAAGATGGCAACGACACAATCATGCTCATCCTCCACTTGTATCAGAAGAGCTCTTTCAAAAGGCTAATATAGCTCATAGTAAACGTTGGAGACCTCCCACAATAAAAACCAAAAAGCTCTCTAATCCATTGGCAGGCATCTTATTATGTGAATTATGCGGACATTCCATGATTTTCCACCCAAGAAAAGATCGTCCTAATCCTCAAGTACGTTGTGTGCAGCCATCATGTAAAGGAATTCAAAAAGGGGTATCCTTAACACTTGTTGAACATCGCATACTCGATGGATTAAAGCAAATTATTGAAAGCTTTGAGATACAAGAAAATATGGTGCAAAAAAAGAAATCGAGCAATAATATTCATTTACAACAGAAAGTTCTAGAAAAGAAAGAACAACAAATAAATGATCTGCAAAAACAAAAAAGCAATCTCCATGACCTTCTAGAGAAAGGGATATACGATGTTGGCACTTTCTTAGAACGGCAGAAATCTATTGCGGTGCGTTTGAAAACAACACAAGAAGAAATTAAGGAGCTTAGGTGTGAAATTGAAAATATATTAGAAAAAGAAAAACATATACATGAATTTGTTCCGAAAATCAAAAATGTTTTAGAGGCTTATTACGCAACAAATGATACAGAAAAGAAAAATCTCCTTCTCAAATCAGTGATTGAAAAAGTAACTTATTTACGAAAAATAGATTGGAAAAGAAAAGATGAATTTTCAATAAAATTATACACTAGAATATAGTTCGATATATTTTCTCTATAAGTCATTCATATATTATTTTGATTTTTTTTAACTTCCTTTAAAAAATTCATTTCTCCTTGATTTGAGAAGCTTATCACAAAATATTATTCATAATAGGAAATTATGAAATTAACCTAGAACAGACAAATAAATAACGTTATTAGGTAACCTTTTTTTGGGCCCAATACAGTTCTGTTGCAAAGTTCCCTAAACCACGTTACATTTTAGAAAAAATAAGTAGGAGCACACATGCCCATCAAGCTAACCAAGTAAATTACTAGATACAAAATGATCCTTGTTTCAAAACTAGTTTTTTTAGCCAAATGTACAATAAGGATTAGCCACATTTCCTGCATTACTGACAATACCACTTCCCTCATCAACGACAATGATATGTGCTCTACTTAATCCGTTATACCACGGGCATTTAAACCAGTGGAATATGGGGTTCAAGAATGTCACCTTCCCTTGGGCATTAGCTCGTATCTTTTTGAGGAGCATCATATATGGCCGGTTTTCTGCACCGTACACATAGAATGCAACTTCCGCATTAGGAGTGAAAGTACCGTCGACCATATAATACATTACTCCATTAGTCAAGTTGTCCCAGACCCTTATACCATTACTGGGGGCGGCAGGTGGATAAGCCATAGTGTGGGGCGCATTTATGTTGTCAGCTTTAGCTTGTTCACGTCGTTGAGGTGGGACACAGACATGATCTGACGGTCGCGTCTCACGCCAAACGAAGCCTTGCTTACATGTATCTGGCCCATAAGCACCGCCTCCGAGTTGCCGGCGAGATGGCCCCAGTGCATTTTCATTGGCAGTCTCTTCACGAGTTTGAGGAGTCACGCACACAAAGTCACCAGGAACTGCTTCCCTCCAGACATAACCCTGCTTACAGGTATAAGACCCATAAGGAAGAGGAGGAGCGGGCCTTTCATTTTTTATTCGTATATTCTCCCAATTATTCCTATATCCACAGTCTGTTGATGAAATTGTTCTAAATTCAGGTGCATCAGGAAATGGTCCTGGTTTAGTCTTTTTAGGTCCTGTATCCATATAAAAATTATTACTGGGTTGCGTAGCTGGGTAACTACTTGGGTAAAGCCAATACATAAAATACACGTCCTTTCTCTTATTTATAAATACATATTATAAATATTAGACTTTATAATCAGATGTGCCTGATTTATCATAATTTACAGCACATTTTTGTTTGAATACTTCGAAGACCTTTTGATCTGAGAAAGGTCATTAAAACGATTTTCTTGTGTGATTATTTGGATACCGAAGAAATTCGGAGAGAAATTAATGAGGTTCTCAATATTGTAGAGAATTGGCATTCCGTCAATAGCTTTACTTTTTATGGAAAAGGTGGAGAAATTTCAACATATTGACTAGAAGATCAGGAGGTTGCAGTTCTTTCCCAGCATCTATTACAAAATTTCCTTGTTTATATTAATACACTCATGATTCAATCTGTTTTGTCAGAAAAGAAGTGGATGGATATGATGGAACAATTCCAATTGAAGGAAGGGTTTCAGAGATAGAGAATAATTTGCATTTCTAATTTAAGAACCTTATTGCGGGTAGTGTCAGCTTCGCTGGCACTACCCCATCGCTACCAAGCTAAGGGAATATAAGGTCAATTTCAGAAAGGATTTTTCACTTTTTATAGGGAACCAGTGTAAACTATTTAAAAATTCGCATACGAAATAAACCCTAACGGGTTTTGTTTTTTCAATTAAGCTGCTTGATCATTAGATATGGTACAATTATAAACGACACCCAATATATCAAAGACTGTTTTTTTCTCATATCTGTGGGATTTTCGTCTGTTTCGCTGTAGGAGGTTAAACAGACGAAGCAAAATCTTTGATAGTTCCTGGGTGTTTTTTTGTATGGTTTGGAATAGAAGGAAAAAGTAGTCTTTAATCATATATATGGCTTTATATTCACTTAGCTCTTGTTTCTTCTTCATGAGAAGTAACTTCCGCATTTGAAATATAATAGAGGAACAAAGTAGAATGGCAATTAGTTGCCCATATAAGTGGCATTCCAATCGTTCTCGTTTTATCTTCTTACAATGATGAATACGAAAGAACGATTTCCACGTTTTAAATAAAATCTCGATTTGCCAACGTAAAGAATACCAATTATGTACTTGTCCCATCAGGACAATATCTGTAGGAGTATTTGTCATATATACATTGATACCGCTAAGTCGTTTACTACGAGCAGAATACTTCATTCCTTTCTTTTTTTCTCTTACAGTTTGATCTTGTAATCGTTTTTGTTGTTGTTCTTTTGTTAGTCGATGAACAATCACACGAGTTGGAACTTTATCAATCATTCCTACATAAGCGTTGGATATTTCACATGTCTGTCCTGGCTGAAGGGAGTTCATTAAAACCTCCATATCTATCTGGATATACTCTGTACCTTTCTTGATTCTGCCATCTTGAAAATAATCAGGGTTAGGATTTTTTTGATAAATACGTGTATTCGATTTGATACGTGAGATATAATAAGCCTTTTTATCTTGTATATGTTGAAGATCTTTCAAATGAAAATAACCTAAATCTCGGATACATAAATCATTCACTGTTACAGTTGGGACACACAGGGAACCGTAGGTTCGATCATGTTATTTACCTGGACCTGTATGAATATGAAGGAACTTTCCATTTAATAAATCATACTCAAGTTGAATCTTTATCCCCGCTGTATGGCTGCATCCTCCTGCACCTGGATAAACAAATGAAAAAGAATCTGGGAGTTGAAATGCGGTTGAATCTAAAAGACGAATACGTTTGAAAACAGAAGTATATGGCGAAGAAAATGGCATAGATGAGGCCAATTTTTGGTTTAGTAGTTCAGCTAATACGTGTTCTAAAAGTTGAACGGCCGCTTTATTAAATCGTTGATTCACTCCCTCGGGACTGATGAGTACTTCTGTTGATGCTTCTAAACGACTAGATAACTGAGTTAAAGAAGTTGTAGCGACATTTTGGCTCATCCATACACATAAAGCGACTAAATCTTTTGCTTGGTACTTACTGGTTCGTTGTACAAAACCAACCTCTCTAGCAAAATCTCGTAAAATATTGGGAGATAAGAAGTTTTGAATTTCTTGAGAAAATAGTTGTAATTCATCAGCTACAGAAATAGACATACAAAAACGCCATCCTTTCCTATGATTCTATAGAAAGAATAGCGTATTTTTTCATTTTAGGGGGTATTTTGTTTTGTTAGCCTGATAGCGATGTAGCACTACCCCATTGCCATCAAGTTAAGAAATTCATTGTTTCTCAAAACAATAAATGAACTAGATTCTCATAGACAAATATAAAAAGATAAAGTTTTCATTTTTAGATTCTTCAAAATCTTAGTTTAATGGGCATGGGGCGATTTCTCCATCTCGATATTCGAAATGGTAAAGAACATGATGCCTCGTATGCAGCTACTTTAACCTCTACTGTGCAACCGAAAGATTTATTACTTCGTGATTTAGGATATTTTTCATTAGATGAGTTACAATCGATTCACCAATTAGGTGGTTATTATATTTCTAGGATCAAGCATAATGTCAAAATATATCTTACAAAAGAAAAGTCAGCACAACCAAAATGTGCTGAGGATTTTATAAAAGACCTAAAGTCTGGTGAAACCATTGAACTCAATTATGTATATAAGTCAAAAAAGAATTCTACAACCACGTCTCATTCTGTATCGTTTAACTGAAAAACAAGAATTAGGGAGAGAAGAAAAATGGAAAAAAGTCAAAAGGATTCAAGAAAAGTGGTCCATTTGATATCTTAGAAGCCTTGTAATTTTAATTACCTACAGGTTCGTATCGGATTTTAAAAATGAAAATTAAGGGGATTTATTTGGCATGGAAAAAAATAATGATTTGATATATAATTGTTAAAAGGTTCAACAGCTGAAAGCTTTTGAACCTTAACTTGATGGTTATGGGGATACCCTCTTGTTTGTTCCTTGTTAAACGCCCCCGTTACTTTAAGTACAATACTTACAATTCCCTTTTATTTTTCTACGACAAGGGGGTTATAGTAAGCCATTTTTAAAATTCTATAACCCTTTATATACATATCTCTCACCCAAAATGGTTGAGAGCCTTACGTCCAAAATTAACGTTTTGGAACTAGGATGCACGACGAGCGCCTTTAAGACCGTATTTTTCACGTTTTTTTATTTATATATCAAATATGAAGAAAAGTAAAAGAACAAAAACTTCTAGAATTCTGCAGTAGGCTTTTTTCTTTTTAATTTAAAATCAAATAAATTCAATTATAAATGTTTCGTGGTCAATAAAATTAGAATTATTCTTCAGTTAATACCAGAAGGCCATTCTCCTCAATAAAGATGAGCGCCCTAAACCATCATTATAAGTTTTCTATCTCTGCATTTTGTTATAATTATTTCATAAAAAATCCCCTCCAAGTCGACTACGTTAAGTTGATAAGATGTTTTTTCATATGTCTACCTGAAGGAGATAATACCTTGTGCCTATATCATTGTTACGAAACTATTTTGCTCTGCATTTCATTGCATATTTCAATGATGCCCGGACTAAGGATTTCCGCCCACTCTTGAAGTGGTTTTGATATGTTAGTCGAAAAAAAACCAGCTCCACACTTTATCAATCTTTCTTCAACCACATTAACAGGAAATACGGAACGGGTGAGCGCTAAGGACCAAAATTGCCAAAGTGCATACCACACAAAGCAGGCATGTACATAGGAATGCAGAGGCAGCATATTACCAGACCAAGGTGAACGTATATGAACCTTATTTTGTCTCTCTGGTCGCATCCACCAATCTCGGACCTCGTAACTGTAGATAAGTGAATGGACAGCCTCATGAACCAGGCTCTCCATAAGTATAAAGACATCGGTCTGTTGCGGATTTATAAACGTCATGCGACCGAAGTGGGTTAACGCAGAAGAAGAGCCAAAACCACAAGAATTAGATGTCCGTAAAGAAAGTACTTTTGTATGTGCGAGGACAAAATGAAAAATGTTTAGATCCACTTTACGGATTCCTTCCAACGCTTCTTCTAGAAGTCCCTGCAAAGTAATTACTTCCTGAAACTCCAGCTCACATTCATGAACTTCCTCGTTATTTCCACTAAGTCCGTCTCCACGAACCCCTTCCGGGCTGCACGTATCCAAAGGAAAGAAATTTCCGACATAGGGGGCTGAATATATTGCTAATTCTTGTTCAGAATGTTCTCTACTCCAGCCACCTCTTTCTAAATCCATTAACATAAGTGACGACGGTAATCGGCTAATATAATAGTCACCAAGTGCGGACCACAGCTCACCATACTCTGGTATTTTAATTGAATGATCCCCTTCTCTGTATGCCTCCACGGCAAAACAATTCAGTAAATATTTTACTGTTTCATCCTTTGGCTGTTTCCACATGATACGACTGGATACCGAAGGGGCCATCAGGACACGCGAAAAACTCGAAGTTGAGGCTTGTTCAACTATGTCCTGAAGCAAGTGAGCGTCTGGAATATCTTTTTTAACTAGAATTCCAATATATTGACCTAAAGACTCACATAATGCGTCTTTCCAGTTCGAATTAGCCGCGATCCATTCTTTTTGGGAACCATGGTTCCACGTAACTATTTTCATTACCTGTTTCGGATATTCAAAAGAAGAGACTTTACTCATTACGGTGATTTCCTCATTTTCTTTAAATTTTTACTTCTACATGGCTTCAAGATCTGAAAGTGCTTGGCGTCTGAGCAATGACTCTTGAGCTGACACTTGCAGTCGGTTCCGAATATGCGAAAAAAGGCTTAGGATGTCTTTACACCAAATCGATTTGTTATTAAAGCCATTAATAGTTCCATACCGATGAGGTACATATCCGCCGGCACAAGTAGACGCTTCGACACATTTATTACATGCCGTAGGGGTTTCGTGTCCCTGAAAAATGAGACTTTGATTAAAGCCCACGCTACTTGCAAAATCATTAAAGCTATGCTGAACGATGTTGTATTTTGTATTAGCAAAGCCATCACCACATACTCGCAGAACGTCTAGACCTTCGATTGTACCGTCCGTTTCAATAAACAGAAACCCAAACGGTTCATTACCAAAGCAATCCAGATTGCTGTCTCCCCCAAGAATCATTTTGGCTATAGACCAAAACGGCTGAATGAGTTGGTCGACATATCCGTTGAACCACCACTCATCAAAGAGTGGAATTAAGAAATCGGAACATGGTGTCTCCCCATAAATGCGCCGAACTTCTTGAACAGTATCATGCGTAAAGTCAGGCATTAAGTAGCTGATGCCATGAGGACCAAGTGCAGAGAAATGACGGTGAACTTCAAGAGGATCAGCATCAAAATTAATGACGGAGAGAATCGAGAAATCGATTCCAGCTTCCTTTAGCACACTCATACCTCTAACGACCGAATCATATGAACCTTCTCCTTTATGATCGAGTCGATACTGATCGTGAATTGATTTCGGACCATCCATACTAATGCCAACAGAAATGTCATATTTGCGAAATAAGTTTGCCCACTCAGAATTAAGCAACGTTCCATTCGTTTGAATTGTCAGGCGCACTTTTGCCACATCATCCAAAGTCGTCCGGACCTGTTGGCACCAACGGTCCATGCGTTCCACTCCAGCAAGACATGGTTCCCCACCATGAAATGTGATTGATATTGAATCACGACCGGTTTCATTGCAAAAATCGCGTATACGCCCAAGCGCTGAATCAAAAATATCATCGGGCATTATAGCCGGACGTCTTCTCCAACTAGAGTCGCCTTTATTGAATACGTAGCAATACGAGCAATTTAAATTACAACGTGCAGCAACTTTGAAGGAAAACCCACGCAAAACATCAAGGTTGTTAGGAAACATTTTGCACCACCTCATCCGTATATTTTAAAAATATCTTACCTTTAGTAGTCAATTTGTGTTCAGCTTCATTTAAAATGGCTAAGCTGTCATTGTATTGGGCTTTCAGCAAGTTTATTCGGCTTTCGCATGTCCCGTCTTCGTCAAGACCTAAGGAAAAAGCCTGGGAATAGAAAGCGTACATGTAAGCAATCGCATGACAAGCAAGTAAAATACCTCTGAGAGGGCGAGGATCTCGCCGGAGGGGCGATTTATATATGGCCGAATCACCTGGCTGAACAAGTGGTCCGTATGTCTCTGCAAGAAACAAGTGTCGATGGGCTGATTCATGTACAATGGCCTCCAGTCCTTCCAGAACACTTTGAGGTGCCGTCATGTAAATGACACCAGGCGTATCTTTTCTCGACCAGCTCTGATGTATGTTCGGTATACTTGGAAAAACGATAATCGCACGGGTAACAGACGTTATCCATGTCATACAGTCAGGCATATAATGATTGAGTAGAGCCAAACTTCGCAATAAGAGCATCACATCCTTCTCCACACGATTATGATTCATTGTTGGAAGATGGATGTATCCTTCAGATGCGGAAGGAGAAGCAAGTCGAATGCCTAATGAGTTGCTCCAAGGATCGATTGTAATGTTTTGAAAAGGAATATCGAGATTCTTGTTAGTTACAATTTCTGACCAGGAATACCGATCCGGAGAAAGCATAAAACCACCGTCCGGAAACCAAGCCCATATGGGTTCCGGAACGGAGACTGTTCCGTATGGTCTAGATATGTTCGTCATCACCCATAAAGCAAGCTGAAAATCTCTTTGAAGCTTTCGCTTATCAGTTTTAAGTGTTATAGCGCTGATACAAGGATGAACAATCCAGCGTTGGTTCGATTGGATTGCATCTGTCAGACTTGCCTTTATGAAATCGGTGTCGATTTGGAGTTCCGGACAGGGGGTCCAGTTTTCTACAAGTGGTTGAAGCTGCTCAAACCACCGATTTTCACAAAAACGCCATTTCCAGGGAGGAGATGATTCAATTAACCATTCATTCGCAAACATAAAATTTACACCTCTTTCTAAAAATAATCATTTAAGGAAAAGTAAAACCGAGATGGCTAACCACCTCGGTTTTTAAATTACGGTTAGGTCAAATATTACCTTTTAATTTACTTAGTCTCTCGGAAAACTTTTGGAATTGGACATCATCCATACCTTCAATGCGTTCTAACATTATATGCTCTTTCGCCTTAGGATCCGCTCTTGTATGATCTTTCGAATGGAACGGACCTGATTCTCTTGTGTGCTCAGCCGCCGATATTTCTGGATCTAAAGCATTTTCCACTAGATGGTGTTCCAAAACATCCTTAAGTGATTTATTCACCTTAGCTCGTGTAACAGCATCTAATGTGTTTAGAACACTAAGATCAATTTGGTCATCTTTATCTGGCATTTGTATTTCCACCTTTCTACATTTTCTATTACAAAACATTATCAATATTACCATAAATTACATTATTTATTCAAAACTCACAAAAAAATAGCACATGCCCCCTTCCAAAAATATACTTAAAAATAAAAATTCAAACGTGATTATAGGGGAAGGGCAACATCGCTATCAAGCTAAGAATTTGGTTACCCCCAAAACGAAAAAAATGGGTTGCATTGTTTTGCACCTTTGGATTTGCTTATCTAAAAGGACATTTTTATTAACATATGTTGGCTGACTTTAATATAAAAACATTGTAAGTAAACCATAATAATTATGAATTACTATATAGAAAAGAGGGATAAAATGAATCTCTCAGAAGTAATAAAAAACATGAGAGCCTTTTACAACAAGAGCTATATACTGTCAGAGGAACTATTTCTATTTTGAATGACAGAACTGTTAAAATTGAATGTAGTACATATTCATATGCCTTAATTAATGAGAAGGATAATTAATACATCTCTAGTATTCCCTGTAACTAGTGAAGAAAATCCTAGTGGAGAGGAAAGTAATAATACAATTAACTTCCCATATAATCATCTTCAAGTTGATCTTCCACAATCTGGCCCT
Source organism: Bacillus cereus group sp. MYBK5-2 (assembly GCF_051915685.1). Taxonomy (NCBI): domain Bacteria; kingdom Bacillati; phylum Bacillota; class Bacilli; order Caryophanales; family Bacillaceae; genus Bacillus; species Bacillus cereus group sp. MYBK5-2. Next base: position 15,778 of record NZ_JBQAFE010000008.1, on the reverse strand, counting down.
TTAATGGAATAACTTTATTATCACTTAACAGATTCTTAATCCACAAGAAAAACCGAAATTTCCTATCCCTTCTTTAAAGAGATAGGAAATTTCGGTTCATCTTTTTTATAAACGGTTAAACTTTTTTATAAACAGTTTAACTTTATTTCAAGGCCACACTAAAGGAGGGGTTTTTATTTCTACTGCACCTTAATTCTCCCTTCCCCCCCCAAGGGTTTCAGGGATTAAATTACACACCTTACTTTTTGTTGTATCAGGACAAAAATATTATGTAAACTATGGCTGCTTTGAAAATAATTTCATTATTCTGATACGTATACTATCTGCGCACATACAGCTTTTCATAATCAATTAAAATATATTATAAAAATGACACGCTATTATAGCTTTTGGACACCTTTTATGAGCGTGTCATTAACTTCGATCAAATATGTTTCTGGCACATTTTTGATCGAAGTTTATTATAAAATGGAATGCTCATTCAAAGAGAGGCCAATCCACTTTGATCAGTCTTTTTTCAAAATGGATTCGTTTTATGTGCTGTAAAATAAGGATTTTGAGAATATTTTTAATCAAATTTCGTTTCAAAGTTACAATAGTTTACGTGATTTATCTACAAAATTAATCTCAGTGTTAGTGTTTTTAGATCCAGCGTAGCAATTTTGTTATATACTGCGCTCACTGGATTTCCCCAACTTTAATACAGCAGGGATTACTCTAATTTTCGTTGGTATGGCTCTAACATTAAAGAAGCCTAAAAATAAAACCCCACAATTAAAAGAATAAAGTATAGACGATGACACTCATGTATTAAAATAACAACCGAGTTTCCAGAATAATTAATAAAATAAAGATTGAACCTTTCCTCTATTTAATTTACTTTTAAGAAAAAAACTTTTAAACAGTTAAAAACATCCTTCTTATTCTTCAATATATAATACCTAAACTTTTCATCCTCAATGTTTTTATAAACAGAAAAAAGGGTAGATGATGAACGATTGTACTGGTTCACTTCCCCATACCCAAACATATTACACTTCTTCATTAGCTCTTCAACAAGCTTTACACATCTAGCATTATCTGATGTTAAATTATCACCATCTGAAAAATGGAATGGATAAATATTATAGCGGTCTGGTGAATATTTATTATCGATAAGTTCTAATGCTTTTTTATATACGGAGGAACATATTGTTCCGCCACTTTCTCCTTTTGAGAAAAATTCTTCTTCTGTAACGACTTTCGCTTCTGTATGATGAGCAATAAATTCAATATCAACTGTTTCATACTTTGTGCGTAAAAATCTTGTCATCCAGAAAAAGAAGCTACGTGCCATATATTTCTCCCATATTCCCATCGATCCACTCGTATCCATCATCGCTAATACAACAGCTTTTGAATCTGGCTTTAACACTTCATTCCAAGTGCGGAACTTTAAGTCTTCTTGATGAATTGGATGAAAAGATGCTTTACCACCCATCGCATTTCGTTTATATGCGGATATCATTGTTCGTTTCTTATCGATATTTCCCCATAATCCTGTTTTTCTAATGTCATTAAATTCAACATGTTCAATCCGGTTTTCATCCATTTCTTTTCTCTTTAAATTAGGCAGTTCTAACTCTCTGAAAAACGCTTGCTCTAATTCTAAAATAGAGACTTCAGCTTCATAGTAATCTTCCCCAGCTGCATCTCCTGCTCCTTGCCCTTTTCCTGGCCCTTTTTGTTTTTGACCACCTGATCCATCTCTCGCAACGACATCACCAACTTTGCTGTCACCGTTTCCTTGCCCAACATGTTTATTTTTATCATAATTGTATCTAATCTTATATTCATCTAGAGAACGAATTGGTATTTTTACAACATCCTTGCCATTAGACATAACTATACTTTCTTCTGTTACAAGATCGGGTAAATTATTCTTAATTGCCTCTTGTACTTTTTCTTGATGGCGCTGTTGGTCGTCATATCCTTTGCGATGGAGGGACCAGTTTTCCTGTGAAATCGTATAATTTGGTTGATTTTCTTCGCCCATTCCTTTCCCTCCTTACTGTAATTGTCTTCCTGTATGAACAGCAATCTATAAATTTTGTTCTGTAATATGCAAGCTAGAATATTTGAAAGGTAACTGCCCACAGAAAATCATCCCATAAACATTTATAACGTTTTTCATACAATACCCCGAGCATCCTAAACAAAATTTTGCCACTCACATAAATAGAAAGAAATATTCAGCCACTGATAAGAAAGAAACACAATGCATTGTTGCACACATTTTTACTTTGCAACATATTGTATTGTGTTGGCTTTTTTCGTATGAATGGTTGGTTACTCTATCATATGCATATTGTAAAAATAATTGACAATAAATTCATAAAATTGCATCTTAATTTATTACATTTGGACAAGGTATGACACTTTATACACATATGAACGGATAATAAAACGCTGTCCCGCAAAATACAAGAGACAGCGTTTTGTTATCAAACTATCTGTTTAACAAGCTACCTACATAGCGTAGTAATTCATTTGCTGAAGAAGAATTATAGCCATGCTCATCAATTAAACGCGCAACAACATCATTGATTTTCTTAAGCTGATTTTCGTCCGGCGTTTTCGTTGATGTTGTAATTTTCACTATATCTTTTAAATCAGCAAATAGTTTTTTCTGAATCGCTTCACGAAGACGTTCATGTGAATTATAATCAAAACGTTTTCCTTTACGGGCATAAGCAGAAATGCGAATTAAAATCTCTTCACGGAACGCTTTCTTAGCATTTTCTGAAATTCCAATTTGCTCTTCAATTGAGCGCATTAATTTTTCATCTGGACTCATTTCTTCTCCTGTTAACGGATCACGTAATTTCGATTTATTGCAGTACGCCTCAACGTTATCTAAGTAATTATCCATAAGCGTCTTAGCTGATTCTTCATATGAATAAACAAACGCTTTTTGTACTTCTTTCTTCGCGATTTCATCGTATTCTTTTCTCGCTAATGAGATGAAGTTCATGTAACGTTCACGGTCTTCATTACTAATGGATGGATGCTGATCTAGCCCATCTTTTAAAGATCTAAGTACATCTAACGCGTTAATAGATGGTACCTCTTTTCGAATGATTGTAGACGAAATTCGGTTAATGACATAACGAGGATCAATACCCTTCATACCTTCATCTTGATATTCGCGTTGTAATTCTTCTACATCAATCGCATTATAACCTTCTACCGTTTCTCCATCATACAAACGCATCTTTTTAATTAAATCAATATCCGGACGCTTCGGATCTTTTAAACGAGTTAAAATAGTGAACATTGCTGCAACGCGAAGTGTGTGTGGTGCAATGTGAACATTCGATACATCACTTTCACGAATCATTTTTTCATAAATATGTTCTTCTTCACTTACTCGTAAATTATAAGGAACTGGCATTACAATAATTCTTGAGTGCAATGCTTCATTTTTCTTATTTGCTATAAATGAGCGATACTCTGTTTCATTCGTATGCGCTACAATTAATTCATCTGCTGAAATAAGCGCAAATCTTCCCGCTTTGAAATTCCCTTCTTGCGTAAGCGATAATAAGTGCCATAAAAACTTCTCATCGCATTTTAACATCTCTTGGAACTCCATCATTCCTCGGTTTGCCTTATTTAATTCTCCATCAAATCGATACGCACGTGGATCTGATTCTGAACCATATTCTGCAATCGTAGAAAAGTCCAGACTACCTGTTAAATCTGCAATATCCTGTGATTTTGGATCAGACGGACTAAATGTACCAATCCCTGTACGGCGATCTTCAGAGAAGAAAATACGCTCTACAACTACATCCTCAATTCTTGATCCGTATTCTTGCTCTAAACGCATGACATTTAGTGGTGATAAATTCCCTTCAATTCTAACCCCATACTCATTAAAGAAATCATCTCGTAAATGATGTGGAATTAAATGCAGTGGATCCTCGTGCATTGGGCATCCTTTAATTGCAAAAATTGCTCCGCGATCTGTTCTTGAATATGTTTCTAATCCTCGTTTCAACATTGTAACTAACGTTGATTTCCCTCCACTAACAGGACCCATTAATAATAAAATTCTTTTTCTAACATCTAATCGTTTTGCAGATGGATGAAAATATTCCTCTACAAGACGTTCTAGAGCATCCTCTAATCCAAAGAGCTGATTACTAAAGAAATTATACTTTCTTCTACCATCAACTTCTTCAATTCCAGCGTCTTTTATCATATTGTAAATGCGAGAGTGTGCTGTTTGAGCCACCCATGGTCTTTCTTTCACAAGCTCCAAATACTCCGCAAACGTACCTTCCCATTGTAAACGTTCTTCTGCTGCTCGATGCTGTTCAATCTTTTTTAGAATATCCATTATAGCTCCTCCCCCATCTCCTTGTTCAATCGGATTATTATAAAAGGTATGCTAGGATGTCCTTAAACATTCTTTAAATCAAAACGAAATATATAATAGCACGCTAAAATTCTCTCCAAAATTCAAAGAAAATTCTGTATAATATAGGTATTAACATTTTTACACTGCTATTCATTATAAATAAATTCTTTTCTTCTAAGAACCTTACATACATTTTGGATAATAAATAAAACTCATGAACCGAAAAAAGTAAGGAGGATATTAGTATGAAATTATTATTAATTTTAGGTGTATCACTCACATTTCTTACAGCTATTTTTACATCCGGTTACAATGACAAACCAGGTACACATAAAAAATGATGTGCTTTTAGCACATCATTTTTTTATTTATAATACATATTTTCCATATCATATTTGGATAGTGGTCGGCTATAATAATAACCTTGTACAAGCTTCACATTCTTTTCTTTCAAAAACTGTATTTGCTCCTTTTTTTCTACTCCTTCTGCAATTATATTCAATTCTAAAGTATGAGCTAAATGAATAATTGCAGCTGTAATATTCGTATCACGTTCATCTATATGTATACCTTCCATAAAAGAACGATCAATTTTTAAAGTATCAATTGGATATGTTTTTAAATAACTTAAAGATGAATAGCCTGTTCCAAAATCATCTAAATGAATCTTTAAATTTTGTTCTTTTAATTGTAGTAACACTCTCTTTGATATATCTTTATGTATAAGAGCTCCTTCTGTAACCTCTATCGCTAATAAATGAGCTGATACATTGTACTTATTTAAAGCCCGTGTAATCATCTCTATTAATGTAATAGAACGAAAGTGTCTAGCTGAAATATTAACCGCAATTGGGACCACTTCATATCCTTTATTTAACCATTCGCGCAGTTGCTGACACACTTGATTTACTACCCATTCATCGAGCTTAATAATAAATCCTGTTCTTTCCGCCAATGGAATAAATTGGTTTGGAGAAACAAATCCTAATTCCTTATTCTCCCACCTTATTAAAGCTTCCATACTAGCTATTTTTTTCGTTTCAATATTAATTTGTGGCTGATAATATAAGAAAAATTCATTTTTTTCTATAGCACGATGTAACTGGTTTTCTATTATAAACCTTTGTTCACGCTCACAGTCTAATCCACTACAATAAAAATGATAATGTCCTTTTCCTTTTTCTTTTGCTTTTTCTAAAGCAGCATCGACCCTCTGAAATAGTATTTTTTCATCTTCTCCATCTGCTGGAGCCATTACAATTCCAATTGATGCACTTAAATATACATCTTCTTCTTCGATTACAAAATATTCACTAATATTTTTCAGTATGCTTTTTGCAACTTCCTCTACATATTCTTTCGTTATATTTTCTATCAACATAACAAATTGATCATCGTGTTCTCTAAATAAGTGCATATCTTCTATTTTTAGATTGCTTAAACATTCTGTAACTTTTTGTAATACTTTATCTCCCTCTTTATGACCAAATGTATCATTAATACGATGAAACTCATCTAAATCTATAAATACAAGTGCAAAATTTACACTCTCATTTAAAAAAGTATTTAACTTATTTGTACATGAAATTCTATTCATTAATCCCGTTAACTGGTCATAGTAAGCTAAATATTCTGTTCGCATTTCGTTTAATACTTGCCTTGTAACATCTCTCGTAACAATATAAATCCCAACAATTTCACCGTTCACAATAATCGGGATAGTTCTCAAAGAAATATATAGCTCGTACCCTTCTTTATGAACATATTTCTTTGAAACAATTTGTTTTGCTTTTCCTTGCATCGATCCCTTAAATATAATTTGAAAATCTTTTTCATACTCTTTATTAATGAATTCAAAAATAAATTTATTATTTAATTCCTCATACCGGTATCCAAATATTTCATACGTTGCCGGATTTGCATATGTAACTCTCCCTATAGAATCTATAGATATAATTGAGTCATTATTATATTCCAGTAACGACTTAAATAACATTTGTTTTTCCTCTATCTTTGTCTTCTCCTCAATTTGAGCTGTAATATCTCTTGTAATACAAATAACAAATTGACATATTCCTTCTTCGTCGCAGACAGGATTAAGTGAAGATTCATAATGTATCTCACCTTTTGGTAAATTGACTACATCACAAAAGGTGTGTGCTTTCGCTTCTCTCACTACTTTTGCATATTGCCTTTGCAATATCCCCGCTATATCTTTTGGTAATACTTCTGCAAAAGTTTTTCCATAGCACTCTTCGCTTAACCTAGCATAATCCATTCCTATCTTATTCACATACATATATTGAAACGTTTCATTATCAATAACTTTCAATATGAATACTAAATCTTGAATAGCATGTAATAATCCTTGTCTAATTAAATCCATATCTATCATACTTAAAAAGGTATTTTGATTACTATATTCTTCCTTCATATTTATCTCAACCCGTCTTATCTATTTTTAATCATATATCCCATTCTATATGATTATGTCCTCTCTTTTAAATGTATGATTATATATTATTTTTATTTTATAAAAAAAAGTCGCCATATGGCGACTTTTAATAAACGATTTCTAAATCTAATCCAGGGTAATTTTGTTGACGGAACGCTTCATAAATTAAAATTGCTGCTGTATTAGATAAATTTAATGAACGTACTTTATCTGTCATTGGAATACGTAAACAATGATCAAAGTTTTCTTCGATTACATTAGCTGGTAAGCCGTTTGTTTCTCTTCCAAATACAAAATAGTAATCCTTCTCACGCTTGCTATAGTCAAACGCTGTATGAGCTTTCTCGCCATACTTTGTTAAATAGAAGAATTCACCGTCTTTATTTTTTTCATAAAATTCTTCAATTGAATCATAATACGTAATTTTTACGTGCTGCCAATAATCTAATCCTGCACGCTTTAACATTTTATCATCCGTTGAAAATCCAAGCGGTCTAATCAAATGTAATTCTGTTCCAGTTGCTGCACAAGTACGAGCAATATTCCCTGTATTTGCTGGAATTTCTGGCTGATATAAAACAACATGTACTCCCACGCGATATTCACCTCTGTTTTTTGTCTACTACGTATTATACCACTTGAGCGAAAAATCTCTACCCATTAATAATATGAAAGAATTTATATTTCATTTGTGGTGTATATTTACTAGAGTCTTCATAGTTCCAATAACGTCGACGGCTATTCGCTGAATGTGCATTTACAAGCGGCATACCATCTGCATCTTTTGCTACTACAATCGTCGTATGATTCCATCTTCCGTCATCCTCGAAATCATAAGCAATGACATCTCCAAGAATAAGTTCTTCTGGCCTCTCTACCGCCTCTGCTCGAAGTCCTGTTGTAGCACCTGACAAATACCAATAAAAAGAATGTGCAACAGCCCAGCTCCAGCTCCACTGATTCTCCCTTTGCCACCATCCTTTACGAATATTAGGATATCCGCTCATAGGTACTTCTCCAGTATGAAGACATTGAGAAATGAAATTCGTACAATTATCAGGGAAATTACGATACATAGGATTTCGGTCATCCCACCAACGCTCTGCATATTTCACTGCCTCTAAACGATTATACTGATAAGAACCGTACTTCTCTTTCGTAATTTCCCTTTCTAATGTCTCACCCATTCTAATTTCTTCTGACACTTCAATAGCATAATCGCCTATAATCCGACTATTATTTAAACAAACTCTTCGTTTTAATTGTTCCTCTTCAATATAAAATAATTCTTTATGCTTAATTAAATATTTAAAATGTATTTGATAATCAATTTCTTGATGGTCATTACTATTTAATTGTCTAATGAAAGAAACATCCGCAGTTGCTTTCACTATATGTGCACTACGTCTTTGAAACAATTGTTTCTTTCTCAGTGCCATTTGTAGTAAATCCTCAGCAATACCATCCACATTCGTTCTTTTCTCCGTTATATATGCTAAAAATTGTTGTACTTGGTTTTCAATCTTCGTTTTTACAACCATTCTGTCTCCCTCCCATATTACAATATGAAAAAGGGAAATATTATCTACTCTTTTTTCTGTGCTAACAATTCAAGCCCGCGATTCATTTCATGAAGCACTTCTTCATCTTTCTCACGTTCCATCGCTTTCTCAATCGCTTCGCCTACTCCATCTCCGCCAATTTTCCCAAGTGCCCATGCTGCCGTTCCGCGTAGTACTGGTCTTGGGTCATCTTTCATAACACCAATTAAATCAGGAATTGCCGATGTTTCTTTAAAATGTGCTAATGCTAAAATCGCATTTCTTTGCAGTGGCTTTTTCCCTCTCCATGACCCTGACATAATCCCATATTTCTCTTTAAAATCACGATTACTAATTGTTAAAAGTGGTGTTAATAATGGTTTAACTAGCTCAGGATCCGGCTCCATCTCAGGATGATTATGAAAATCCATTCCTTTGTTTTTCGGGCAAACAGTCTGACACGTATCACATCCATATATACGATTTCCTATTTTATCGCGATATTCTTCAGGTAGGAATCCTTTCGTCTGTGTTAAAAACGCAATGCACTTCTTCGAATCTAACTGTCCCCCCTGTATTAAAGCACCGGTAGGACAAATATCGATACATTTCGTACAGCCCCCGCATTGATCTTCTATCGGCTTATCTGGCGGGAATGGAACATTTGTAATCATTTCCCCTAAGTATACGTACGAACCAAATTCAGGTGTAATAATAGAGCAGTTTTTACCGCTCCATCCAATGCCTGCACGCTCTGATACAGCTCGATCACTTAATTCACCTGTATCAACCATGGACTTCACTTCTATATCCGGAAGTTTTTCAATTAAATATGCTTCTAATTTTTGCAAACGATCTCGTAAAACAAGATGATAATCTTGTCCCCAAGAAGCACGACAAAAAATCCCACGGCGTTCTCCACGCTTACTTAATGGTGCATTTTTTAATTTTGAAGGATATGCTAAAGCAATCGCAATAATTGATTTAGCACCCGGTAATAACAGTTGCGGATTCGTTCTCTTCTCTATATCAGGCTCTTCAAATCCAGATTGATAATTTAATTGTTGTTGCTGGATTAAGCGCTGCTTTAATTCCTCAAAAGGAGAAGCACTCGCAAAGCCTATTTTATCTATGCCAATTGTTTTACTATACGCAATTACATCTTGCTTTAATTGTTCAAAATCCACTCTTAATCGCCTCCTCAGATGAATCCATCCCTTATGTAACGACTCTATTGGTTAGTAATTCACTTTTGGAATACTATTATTTACTTCTATTTTCGCATGTAATTAGGTTTTTCAAACATTAAAAAACGCAATGCCTCGTTTATCTCGGAAACGAAACACTGCGTTGATCACAATTTATAGAAAAACATTTAATAAAATTTGGAGCGGGTGAAGAGAATCGAACTCTCGACCAGAGCTTGGAAGGCTCTTGTTTTACCACTAAACTACACCCGCAAATATGAATTACATATAAGATATTAGAATAACTTATGTAAAGTAGTATAGCATGTAAAAAAAGTAGAGGCAAGAATTTTATCGAAAAAAGTCGAAAAAGTGATGAGAGACCTCATCACTTTTTCAATTCTTTATCAATTGCCTTCTTCATACTATCGAAATCAGGGTTTGCAAGATTTCCGTTTACATATACAGAAGGAGCACCTTGAACTTTTAATTTTTGAGCACGATCTGAATCTTTACGTACTTTTTCTTTAATGTCTTTACTGTGTAAATCTTTCTTAAATTGCTCTACATCAACTTTTGGAAGTTTCTCTTTCACAATGCTAAGAAGCAAATCTTCTGTAATCCATTCTTCCGTATCTTTCTTTTGATTTTGATAAATCTCATCATAGAAGATCCAGAATGAATCTTTATCTTGTTTATAAATTGCTTCACCAGCTGCTGCACCTAAATCCGAGTCTTTTCCGATAAATGGGAAGTTAATAAAATATAACTGCACTTTGCCTTTATCAATATACTCTTCTTTTAATCGAGGTAATACTGTTACATCCCAAGTACGACAAGCAGGACATTTAAAGTCTCCAAATTCAACTACCTTAACTGGAGCATCATCTTTCCCTAAAGATTGTTGCGTAGAATAAGCAAACATCTCATTCCCTTTATCTTTTTTGTCATTTATGATGCTATACGCAATTGTTCCAATTACAATCAATACTGCGATAGAAAAAACTATACCAAGAGCCATGAGTTTATTTGATTTCATATACATTCCTCTTTAAATTCATATTCTGTATACAGCATTGTACACAATACACATAATATCAACACTTATATACGTCACGCAATGAACACGCTCACATAAATTACAAAAACACAATAATTGTGACGATATTGTGTCACAATTTGTCACAATTTATTCAAAAAAAGAAGCTCCTCTGTAGGAACTTCTCTTAACTTACTGCTTTTTTACGCGCGCTATTTAACATCGACTGCTCTATTTTTATATCATGACGAATTACTAATTTCTCACTAACTGCTTGAACATACTCATCATGGCTTATATAGCCTTCTTTCTCCATTAGTCTCAAAACGACATTTCGTCTCTCTACTGCTTTATCATAGTTTTGGGCAGGTGAGTAATAAGCAGGTGCTTTTACTACAGCAGCCATCATTGCACTTTCAGCCAACGTTAATTGGTTCACCTTTTTACCGAAGTAAAGGTTTGCTGCTTTTTCAATTCCCCACGCTCCTTCTCCATAATAAATATTACTTACATATAATTTTAAAATTTCATCCTTCGTAAATGTGCGTTCAATTTTTTTCGTATAAAAAATCTCTTTCCACTTACGAGAAAATGTACGTTCATTTGTTAAAAAAGCATTTTTAGATAGCTGTTGTGTAATCGTGCTTCCTCCTTGCACGACACCACCAGCCTTTATATTCTCAACTAAGGCTCTAATAATTGCTATATAATCTAAACCGTTATGATGATAAAATCTTTTATCTTCTGTCGCAATAAATGCATGTGTTAATGATTCTGGCACCTCTAACTTAGCCGGTACATGTAATTTACTAATATCACTTTTCTCAATCATTACATTTCCAATGAATAATAACGTACAACTTAACAATAATAATAATATAATGGCTTTATAAAAAAGTTTAGTCATTGGATTTAATGCAACTTTTTGATGATAGTTCACCCTAGATAATACTCGTTCTTTCATCTTGAACACCTCTTTTCCACACAGCATATAACTCTTACTTTAAGAATACATTGTTGTAAAAAAATATCCCATCGATTTCTCTTACACGTACCTTACATCATTGTAAGGTATAAAGTGAAACTTTAATGAGCCCTCATCAATCAGGCTTACTGCCCAGCAAATAGTGGGATAAAAAAGTATTGTATCACAGTATTTTTTTATCTACTATTCATCTGAAATATTGAATATAGGTTATGTTAAAGCACGAATAACCAATAAAAGAGAAGCCCTTAAGACTATTATATTTTCACTTTACACTTTAATTATATCATCTACAAATATATATACTTTTGACTATCTAGTAATCTAAATGTATATAACATATAGATTTATTATACAGAACAAACGTTCCACAAATCAATACTAGTGCTATTATTATTTTGACCTTTTTCTTAAACAGTATACAAAAAAGAGTAGTGATTCGAATGTATCTCAAATCGGCTACTCTTTTCTTTACAATCTTCCTATTAAATTATACGGCTGTATTTCCCACGTTTCATACGGAATAAAATGTGTTGCTCTCATTGCATCAAGCGTTCTGGATTTCATATGAGGACGCGTTATATACTCATCTATGTTCTCTTCATTTAAATCAACAAATTTAGCCTCTTGTATCTCTTCAGGTTGAGTTTTTATTTCACCACTTATATATGCTACTTTAAAAACAACAGCTAGAATATGCATAGAGGTATTATAATAAACCCCTGTAATTCCGATAGGCTTCACCGTTAACCCTGTTTCCTCTTTTATTTCCCTACAGACAGCTTGATCGAGCGCTTCGCCTTCTTCTACCTGTCCTCCTGGCAACTCCCACGTATCAGCTCGCCAGTGCACTTTTGTTAATAACACTTCATTTTTTTCATTTGTTAAATAACCTGCTACAGCAACTATATGCTTTGGTGTCTTATGTTCCATATTAAGCCTCCTAGAGATAATGAATATTTTATATATCCCTATAATCATATTCACTACCTACAACAAAATACCTTTAATACTTCATCACCTTAATTAACTTCATAAAAAAAGACCCTATCCGCTAAGCGAAAAGGGTCATCTATCGTATTACTCTCCTAAGTCTACGTTGTGATAAACTTGTTGAACATCTTCCAAATCTTCTAATGCATCAACCATTTTCTCAAATTGTGCTTGAGCATCTTCAGGAAGTGTTACATCACTTTGTGCAAGCATTGTTAATTCTGCAACTGTAAACTCCTCAACGCCAGCACCTTTAAGTGCAGATTGTACTGCATGGAATTGATCTGGTTCAGCATACACGATAACAGAATCTTCTTCTTCTAGAATGTCACGTGCATCTACATCTGCTTCCATTAAAATTTCAAGAACTTCATCTGATGTTTTACCTTCAAGGCCGATAACAGCTGTCGCATCAAACATGTAAGCTACAGAACCGTTCACACCCATATTACCACTGTTTTTGCTAAATGCAGCTCGTACATCTGCTGCAGTACGGTTTACGTTATTTGTAAGTGTATCTACAATAACCATAGCTCCATTTGGTCCGAATCCTTCATAACGAAGCTCGTCATAATTTTCTTCTGAACCGCCTTTTGCTTTTTCAACTGCACGATCAATAATTGTTCTTGGAACATTGTATGTTTTCGCACGCTCTAATACAACTCTTAGCGCTTGGTTTGATTCTGGATCTGGCTCGCCTTGTTTTGCTGCCACATAAATTTCACGCCCAAATTTCGCGTATATACGGCTTGTATTTGCATCTTTTGATGCTTTTTTGTCTTTAATATTGTTCCATTTACGGCCCATACTTTCCACTCTCTTTCCCGTTTTAAATCTACATAAAAATATTAATATGAAATATAATGTGTGTTCAACACATTTTTAAAAGAAATATAAAAAGTTCATTTTTGATTCATATTATAGACATAATATAAATCACTATCATTTTGTTCTTTCGACAAGTTATATTATACATGAATTCCTACGTTTATTACGAATTTTAGAAGCACATAGTATAATTTAACAAAAAGACTCTAACATTTCTGTTAGTGTCTTTTTATATTGCTAATACCGATTTCCATATTATTCCCATAATTATTTTCTATTGTTGTATAATAAAAATAGGAAACAATTTGAAGAAAAGATGGAGGGTGAATTATGACACATTCAAAAGACAAAAAATCACATGCTTTTAAAGGAATAAGAGAAAAATTAAACCCAACTATCTATCAAGTGAGATTCATGAAATTAGATGAACCAATTCGATTTGAGTCGTTTCCTGAATTAAAGGAATTAGGAGACTGGTTGAGTACTTCAACGCACATGTGGTCATGCCACTCAACTATGTACAAATACAACAGAGAAGAGTTTGAAAAGAAGTTCTTAGAAATTACGAAATTAACAGCTGATCATGTACTAATATCTACTGGTGGCGTCGGATTTAACTTCATGTCACCAGGTTGGAGAAATTCTCTATAAAATAATGAAATTATATAAAGGGATAAAAATTTATCCCTTTATTGTTTTGTAGTTTTCCCCAACTGTATCGCATGTACTAAATGAATAAGTTTACCTTAATCATTTATAACCATTTCACCAACACACCATTTTTGCTTATTTTATAGTGTGATGAAAACATAAAAAGACTCTACACATTTGGTGTAGAGTCTTTTATTACGCCGTTCATGATACCGATGGTCGGGGTCGAACCGACACTCCCGAAGGAACACGATTTTGAGTCGTGCGCGTCTGCCAATTCCGCCACATCGGCACAAAAGAAAAGGCGGCAACCGGATTTGAACCGGTGATAAAGGTTTTGCAGACCTCTGCCTTACCACTTGGCTATGCCGCCATATTAAATTTTATTGGAGCGGAAGACGGGATTCGAACCCGCGACCCCAACCTTGGCAAGGTTGTATTCTACCACTGAACTACTTCCGCAAAAATGGCTGGGCTAGCTGGATTCGAACCAGCGCATGACGGAGTCAAAGTCCGTTGCCTTACCGCTTGGCTATAGCCCATCGAATTCTTACTTAATTATATGTAAGTATCCATTAGATTATTTGTAATTTTTAAAATAAAAATGGGGCGACTGATGGGAATCGAACCCACGAATGCCGGAGCCACAATCCGGTGCGTTAACCACTTCGCCACAACCGCCATGTTGTGTAAATATATTTGGCAGGGGCAGTAGGAATCGAACCCACACTGGAGGTTTTGGAGACCTCAGTTCTACCTTTAAACTATGCCCCTATGTAAATGGTGGAGGGGGGCAGATTCGAACTGCCGAACCCGAAGGAGCGGATTTACAGTCCGCCGCGTTTAGCCACTTCGCTACCCCTCCGAAACTTACATGGTGCCGGCTAGAGGACTTGAACCCCCAACCTACTGATTACAAGTCAGTTGCTCTACCAATTGAGCTAAGCCGGCGTATTTTATTAAAATAAATGGTGGCTCGGGACGGAATCGAACCGCCGACACGAGGATTTTCAGTCCTCTGCTCTACCGACTGAGCTACCGAGCCTTATTAAAATGGCGGTCCCGACCGGGGTCGAACCGGCGATCTCCTGCGTGACAGGCAGGCATGTTAACCACTACACCACGGGACCATTTGGTTGCGGGGACAGGATTTGAACCTGCGACCTTCGGGTTATGAGCCCGACGAGCTACCGTGCTGCTCCACCCCGCGATAATACTATTCATATAAAATTTATATGGTGGAGGATGACGGGATCGAACCGCCGACCCCCTGCTTGTAAGGCAGGTGCTCTCCCAGCTGAGCTAATCCTCCAAAGTGGTGACCCGTACGGGATTCGAACCCGTGTTACCGCCGTGAAAGGGCGGTGTCTTAACCACTTGACCAACGGGCCAAATATTATAAATCCTATGGCGGAGAGCAAGGGATTCGAACCCTTGATACGCTTGTGACGTATACACGATTTCCAATCGTGCTCCTTCGGCCAACTCGGACAGCTCTCCAATGGCTCCGCAGGTAGGAATCGAACCTACGACCGATCGGTTAACAGCCGATAGCTCTACCGCTGAGCTACTGCGGAATAATATTGCCTGGCAACGTCCTACTCTCACAGGGACAAGGTCCCAACTACCATCGGCGCTAGAGAGCTTAACTTCCGTGTTCGGTATGGGAACGGGTGTGACCTCTCTGCCATCAT
>NZ_JBQAFE010000007.1:0-256946 GCF_051915685.1 Bacillus cereus group sp. MYBK5-2 | reverse complement strand
GGAGCAACAGGAGCAACGGGTGTAACAGGAGCAACGGGGGCAACAGGAGCAACAGGAGCAACGGGAGCAACGGGAATAACAGGAACAACGGGAGTAACGGGAGCAACAGGCCCAACGGGAGCAACAGGAGCAACGGGAATAACGGGTGTAACAGGAGCAACAGGAGCAACGGGAATAACGGGTGTAACAGGAGCGACAGGAGCAACAGGAGCAACAGGAGCAACAGGAGCAACGGGAGCAACGGGAATAACAGGAGCAACAGGAACAACGGGAGCAACGGGAGCAACAGGTCCTACTGGGGGGATTGGCCCTATAACAACAACTAATTTGTTATTTTACACTTTTTCAGATGGAGAGAAACTTATATATACAGATGCAGATGGCATAGCTCAATATGGTACAACAAATATACTTTCACCTAGTGAGGTTTCGTATATAAATTTGTTTATCAATGGAATTTTGCAACCACAACCATTCTATGAAGTTAGTACTGGTAAACTAACTTTATTGGATAACCAACCACCATCGCAAGGTTCTTCAATTATTTTACAATTTATTATTATTAATTAAAAAAGACAGATTCTTAATGAAAAGGAATCTGTCTTTTTTGTTCTGAATTACATTCGTTAACATTAAGTGACGATAAATTCAATTGTAATTGGAATTCCGCCGTCTAATGCATCCCCACCAGGAATTGTAATAGCACCAGTAGGACCAGTAGTAACACTGGAGTTCACGCTTGGTTGAAGAATACCGTTCACATATAAGTTGTAATACGTGAAAGTCGGAAAAGCGGTTGCAGTAGTACCCGCATCGTTTAAACAAGCTGTGGCAGCAATTGCAAAAGCTGCACCTGTACCTGTGCCGGCTCCTAGTGTGGATGTAAATCTTCTAGATGCCATAAATGGTTGAATGATAGGCAATTAATTTTCACTCCTTACAATATTTTATTAGAACGAAGTATAAAATAACTTGTCCACTATATTGTATGAGAGTTTTTTATAATAGAAACGGCTTCACCTTTATAAGGTGAGCCCAATTTTAGTAAGGAAATGTTCTTTATTTATATGAAAAAATGATGTTGTTACTTGCGGAATATATGTTAATCGTAAATTCGGTTTTTTGTATTCAAATTAAAATGTGTCTTTGAACCTAAGAGATAAACGTGGAAAAATAAAATAAACCCTTAAGTTTAGGTATTTAATCTAAGCAGTCAATTATTAAAAACATATAATTAATATGTGAGTCATGAACATAATTAAATGACGTTTTCAAGTTTGATTATCATTCATGTTTCCTATTTTAAGAGAAACATATAACTCAACTACTTTTTTCAATTGCATCTTTTATAGTACTTAGAATGGGAAAACACTCAACTATAAGAAAAGTAAGGAGGAAATAAATGAAACATAATGATTGTTTTGATCATAATAACTGCAATCCGATTGTTTTTTCAGCAGATTGTTGTAAAAATCCACAGTCAGTTCCTATTACCAGGGAACAATTAAGTCAATTAATTACTTTACTAAACTCATTAGTATCAGCTATTTCAGCATTTTTTGCAAATCCAAGTAATGCAAACAGATTAGTGTTACTCGATTTATTTAATCAATTTTTAATTTTCTTAAATTCCTTATTACCTTCCCCAGAAGTTAATTTTTTGAAACAATTAACTCAAAGTATTATAGTTTTATTACAATCTCCAGCACCTAATTTAGGACAATTGTCAACATTATTGCAACAATTTTATAGCGCTCTTGCACAATTCTTCTTCGCTTTAGATCTTATCCCTATATCTTGCAACTCAAATGTTGATTCTGCAACTTTACAACTTCTTTTTAATTTATTAATTCAATTAATCAATGCTACTCCAGGGGCGACAGGTCCAACAGGTCCAACAGGTCCAACGGGCCCAGCAGGAACCGGAGCAGGTCCAACGGGAGCAACAGGAGCAACAGGTCCAACAGGCCCAACAGGAGCGACAGGTCCAGCAGGTACTGGTGGCGCAACAGGTTTAACAGGAGCAACAGGCCCAACGGGAGCAACAGGCCCAACGGGAGCAACAGGTTTAACTGGTGCAACAGGCTTAACAGGAGCAACGGGAGCAACAGGTCCAACAGGAGCAACAGGTCCAACGGGAGCAACAGGTCCAACTGGTGCAACGGGCTTAACAGGAGCAACTGGTGCAGCTGGTGGCGGAGCTATTATTCCATTTGCTTCAGGTACAACACCATCTGCGTTAGTTAACGCGTTAGTAGCTAATACAGGAACTCTTCTTGGATTTGGATTTAGTCAGCCTGGTGTAGCATTAACAGGTGGAACTAGTATCACATTAGCATTAGGTGTAGGTGATTATGCATTTGTAGCACCACGTGCAGGAACTATCACGTCATTAGCAGGTTTCTTTAGTGCAACAGCTGCATTAGCTCCAATATCACCTGTTCAAGTGCAAATACAAATATTAACTGCACCTGCAGCAAGCAATACGTTTACAGTACAAGGCGCGCCTCTTTTATTAACACCAGCATTTGCCGCAATAGCGATTGGTTCTACAGCATCAGGAATCATTGCTGAAGCTATTCCAGTAGCGGCTGGAGATAAAATACTACTGTATGTTTCATTAACAGCAGCAAGTCCAATAGCTGCAGTTGCTGGATTTGTAAGTGCAGGTATTAATATCGTTTAATTTGTTACAATGTTTAGTAGGAAATTAAACAGGGGTTTGTATATAGTCCTTCCTAATAAATTTAGGAAGGACTATATTTTTTGAGGAAATAAGTAATAAATCAATTGAACAATTACTCTTTATTAAGTTCGTATAAAAAAGTATAATTTACCCTTTCTCATTTAAGGCATAAGTTATGTAACTTTAAAAATTTCCGATCAGCAAAAAAAGATGAATTCTTTTAAAAAGAATTCATCCATAAAATAAACTATTTATTTTTATTACAGTTACATCCTTTTTTCTTTACATAGCCTTGCTCGGCTAAGTCTCTTTGCGATTGGGAATTGGAAGATTGAGAATTGGAAGATTGAGAGGATGCTGAAGAGCTACTATTTTTATTATAAGAGTAGTTTTTTCGATAGTTATAATTACTCATAGTACTATCACCTCCAATTTAATATATAAATATTATATGTATGTACACTATCAATTGTTACTATTATTAATAGGAAGAGAAGATACAATAAAAAAATCTCCTTGGTATTTTCCTAGGAGATAAATGATGATTCTTTTGAAAATTTACAAATTAATAGCCCCAGTAAAGAGGAAAGCAATAAGAATCTTGGTGATACGGATTCTGTTGTTGAGCGAGGGGCTGGGTTGGATAATTTTTCATTTCACGGTTTTGATTGCAGTTTGCCGGAGGACCAATTACAGTAGTTGATTGAATAGGGGAAACCGCTTGTTTCCATTGTTGTTCATTGAGACAGTAAGTATGGGCCATCATATGAGCCGGAGTTAACCTTAAAATGTCAGAACCGAAAATAACTTCTGGAGTTGGAGCATTGAAAATAGCTAATAAATGAGTATTATCTGCTGTAGCAATTTCATAATGCCACCACGCTTGTGGAATGTTGGCAACTTGCCCGGGTTTTATCGGTAAGTTTAATATTTGATTCGTAAATGGATTAAGTAAAGAAACAACAGCAGACCCTGAAATACAATAAACAAGTTCAGCTGCATTTTGATGAATATGTGGTTCTACAACATTTCCTGTACTTAAATAAATATCTAATAATGAAGTATTTTCTAAAGTATTTAATTGTTTAATACCAAGTACATTTATATAATTTTGGGCATCTTTCCGAAAAAAATTACTTTTATTTACATCATAAGTAAAATTGGTTGAGGGGGAGGTATAGTCGATGTTTGCAGTCAATTATATTACCCGCCTTTCTATAGGGAAGTTAGGTTACAAAATTAGGATATGTGTCTAGTCTTTGTTTTGTGCTGTTGTCGGTAGCTTAATAAATTCACTTATTCCATAAAGAATAAGGTGTTAAGACTAAACTATATTCGTATTCCCATTCATACTTTGGATTGATGGAAAAAAGTAATGAAAATGTTAATTTAAAATTACATCAATCATTTATAAGGAGTGAATGTTTATGTCATTTAGTGAAATGATTAGAAATGAAGTACTTAGCTGGGCGGGTGTTTCTGAAAAACCGCATCGATTTGGTGGTATTGAAATAAATTATGGCAAGAAAGAACTTGGCCATCTTCATGGTGATAAATTAGCTGATTTACCATTTCCGAAGTTAAAGCGAGATGAATTAGTGAAGCAAGGCTTGGTAAAACCACATCACGTATTACCTGAATCAGGATGGATCAGTTATTATTTAAAGAGTGAAGAGGATATTCCATTTGCAATTGAGTTATTTCGTATGCAATATGACCGAATTAAAAAGTAATGAAATATAGTAGGGTAATAAAAATTTATTTTTATGTCACATCCCTCCTTAATCGTTCGTCTTGTATGTAGAACGATTAAGGAGGGATTTTATTATGAAGAAATTTGATGTAGCAATTGTTGGCGGTGGGCTTGCTGGATTAACAGCATCTATATATTTAGCGAAAGCTGGAAGGAAAGTGATTGTATTAGAAAAGTCCAGTCAATTCGGTGGCCGAGGGATGACTACAAATAAAAATGGAATCTGCATGAATCTTGGTGCACATGCTTTATATAGAGGCGGGGCAGCGTTTATAACTTTTAATGAGCTCGGTATGACTCTTCCAGGTGGAATACCATCTACAAAAGCACATGGAATATGGAAAGGGGATATATTCACCATCCCAACAGATTTTCGCTCAATTTTATCAACACCACTACTTTCTTGGTCTGCAAAAGTACAATTCTCACGTCTTATGATTCGTTTAGGAAATTTAGATGTAGGAGAAGTTCCGAAAATGAGTCTAACTACATGGGCAGAAAATGAAATAAAAGATCCAATGGTTCGCAATATATTTTATGCGCTATGCCGGACAACAACATATACGTTTGCTCCTACAATACAATTAGCATCATCTGTACTAAAGCAAATACAGCTTTCTATAAAAGAAGGAGTGCTGTATGTAGATGGTGGTTGGGAGACGATAATAACAAAATTAAGAGCTATAGCGAATGATATCGGGGTGCAGTTTTTGGCTAAAAAGCATGTTGTGGAAATTGAGCATTCCGAAGGTAAACAAAGAATACATTGTGTTGATGATGAGGTTTTTGAAGTAGGTACAGTCATCGTGACGACTCCGCCGAAAGAGGCTTGTAAAATAATAAAAGGTGCAGAAGGAACAAGTTTGCATAAATGGAGTGAACAATCGGTACCGGTTACTGTTGGTGCATTAGATATTGGCTTGAGACAATTACCCAATCCTACACATCAATTTGTATTAGGATTAGATCAACCTATATTTTTCACAAATCAATCGAGAGCAGCTAAATTAAGTGAAGACGGATCAATTGCAGTGAGTCTAATTAAGTACCATAATCCTGTGCTAGAGATGAATCATATTTATGAAGATAAAGAACAGTTGGAAAGTACGATGGAGTTGTTACATCCAAATTGGAAAAGAGAAGTTGTTGCACAGCAATATTTACCGAAAATAACAGTAGTACATGATTTTCCTCATATTGACCGTGTTGAAAAGCCGGGTCCTAATATACCTGAAATGCCAGGTGTTTATGTTGCAGGAGATTGGGCAGGGCATGATGAAATATTAGCTGATGCTGCGGTAGCAAGCGGGAAACGTGCAGCGTTACACATTTTAAAGCAATATGAAAGTGAGGCAGTTCATCATGGAAACGGAGCAGTTATATGAAGCGTATCAACCATTATTATTTTCGTTATCATACAGAATCCTTGGGAGTGTTATGGATGCTGAGGATATCGTTCAGGATGTATTTATCTCGCTAAATAATATAGAAGATCCACAATCTATAGAAAATATGAAAGCATATTTATGTAAGATGGCGACAAATCGTTCAATTGATAAATTACGATCGGCAGCGCATAAACGTAACGTGTATGTAGGGATGTGGTTACCAGAGCCACTTGTAGAAGAGAGTGATGAGCCATCAAAGTCATTTATAATGAAAGAATCCCTTTCCACCGCATATTTATTACTTTTACAACAACTATCTGAGGTAGAAAGGATTGTTTTCATATTAAGAGAGGTTTTCAGTTATGAATACGAAGAAATAGCTTCAATTGTTGATAAGAGTAGTGTGAACTGCAGGAAGATCTTTCAACGTGCACGAAAAAGCATGTTGGAGAAACCGAAGCAATCAAAATTAAGCACGGAGAAAATGGCTTCTTATGTTGAAAAGTTTGTAGCATCATTACAGTGTGGGGATACGGAAGGTATGTTGGAAGTATTAAAAACAGATGCTATACTCAAAGCTGATGGTGGCGGTAAAGTTACGACTGCGATCAGTCCGATTTATTCTGCAGATCGAATTATACGTTTGTTCTTTGGGATTGCACAACGATTGACAGAAGAGTACACTGTTGATTTCAAAATGGTAAATGGTATACCAGGAGTTATAGTTACAATAAATAATAAAGTAACGTATGTTCTTTCGTTTGCATTTGAGGATGAGAAGATTTCAAATATTTATATGATGGTTAATCCTGAAAAACTTATGCATTTAAATGTAAAAATATAAAAAAGCGCATTTCTTCAGAAATGCGTTTTTTATTATTTTTCTAACATTTCAAGAGGTACATCTTTTTCGCCAGCCACCTCAAATTTAATTTCCCCGTCTTCTTCATAAATACGTGTAATAATCGGTATAGTAATCATTAATTTTTTATGCTGCTTTCGTTTTCGAGCAGCATCTAAGCTAATCACGTTCATTTGTAAGCATCCTTTCTTCTGGAAATATATAAACAAAGAAAATGCGTCCGAAAAGGGCGCTTAATTGAATTTGAAATACCGATTCATTTAAATGGGGTTTATATAATTTAATAACTGCAATTTTAATATGAAATAATATGAATGGAATAATTGCACGTAGAAATTAACTTTACCAAAAAACGAAACAATATGCTATAAAAAATTATAAATCTTTGTCATATAACAGGAAAAAGGTTTTTGTTTCGCATATAATAAAAAGTAGACGGGCAGCAAGAGCTTTTTCATCATATTGCTTGGAAAGGCGATGAAAAGAATGGATACAGTAGATTCATTATTATTGCAACTTGAACAATATGGAGAAGAGCATGATCGAAATAAAAAAACAAGGGAAGAAAAATTACGGAATGTTTCTCGTGAGATGGGGCAATTTTTATCAATTTTAGTAAAAGGGTGTAATGCAAAAAATATCTTAGAAATTGGAACTTCTAATGGTTATTCTACATTGTGGTTGGCTAATGCGGTAGAAGAAACAAATGGAAATGTAACAACTGTAGAGCTTTCTTCAGAACGAGTTGGAGAGGCACTTGTCAATTTTGAAAAGGCAAACCTGTTACAAAGAATTGATATTCATAATCAAGAAGCAGGGGCATTTTTAGATTCCCAATTAGATCATTCATTTGATTTTATTTTCCTAGATTCAGAGCGCACGCAATACATGTGGTGGTTTGAGCATATAAAACGTATGTTACAACCAAAAGGTTTTCTTGTTGTTGATAATGCAACTTCTCATGCAAGTGAATTAGATGAGTTTATAAAAATGATTGAAGAAGATGATACGTTTGAAACAGTGTTATTAGCGTTTCAAAAGGGAGCATTTGTAGCTCGCAAAAATAAATAGAAGTGAGTGTAATAGAATTATCACATTGAAAACGGGTGAATGTCAAAAGATTGAGTGTAGCACGATTAAAAGAACGTAAATTATTTAGGAAATATATGAAGAATCCGCCTTCAGCATGTAGTTCTCTAGGTCTTAAGTCTGAGGAAAATTATGTTGATTACAGGTATACTTATAGTAAGAAACAGGGAATGACTGCATAAACAGACATTTCTAAAAAAATCGATTTCAAGCAGTCAGAATATATATGAAATACGATATAATTGATGAAATATAGTGCATGTAAATTCGCACATATAAATAAAGGAGCGATTTTGTTGACTGAACTCGAGAAAAAAGAACCTGTATCCATTGTGAAAGATAATAATGTAGAAGTAGTAGTTGATACAGTTATAAAAGATGAAGAATTAGAGGAACTAAATAAAGAAGCTGATCTTTATGTACAAAAGTTAAATAGCGAGCAAAATACAGATTTATCAAAAGTATTGTCTCAGCTAGGAGATTTAGGAGATAAAGAGCAACAAGCAGCAGGACAAACGTTATCAGCTTTAAAACGCCCTGTAACAGCGATGATGAATGGAAAGAATGAAGAAATTCCAAATACATTGTTAGAATTACGAAAAGTGGTATCAGAGCTTGATCCCAATTCACTTAAAGCAAGTGGTATGAAGAAAATAATGTTTAAAGTATTCAAGAAAAATCCACTTGAAACATATGTGCATAAATACCAATCTATAGATAAACAAATCGAGGAAATTATTAGATCCCTTCTAATTGGCCGTGATAACTTACAAGAGGATACAGTTGGTCTTGAAATGTTAAAAGAACAATCGCACGATAAAATTCATGCGCTTGATAAACAAGTATACTTAGGGAAAAAGCTTGCTGGCATGCTTGAAGCTGAGAAACAAAACCCAGATCGTCAAAGGGATATTCCGTTAATTAACGATGCGTTAGAAAAGATACTTGTACGTACACGTAATATGCAGCAAGCGAAAAGTGTATTATTACAATCTATAGCTTCTGTAGACATCATTAAGAAAAATAACGAAAAGTTAACAGAGGCAATACGTAATGCAATTACGATGACGCAAAACGTTGTAACAGTTTCAGCTGCTATTCAGCTTGCATTAACGAATCAACGTAAAACAATTGATGCAGTAAATGCAACGAATGAAGCAATTGAATCGATGGTATTAAGTAATTCTCAAGCGTTAAAACAAAATACAGAAGAAACGACGAAATTGCTTGAAAACCCTGCTATTAGCATGGATAAATTACGTGAATCATTCCAAAATGTGTTCGCTGCAATTGAAGCATCTGAAAAATCGTCAGAACGTATTATCGAGTCAAGTAAGAAGTTCGTTATTGAACTAGACACATTTAATGATGAGATGAAGCAGAAACTCATTCAGCGTCCAAGGAAATAACGGATTATTAGAGGAGGTGAACAAATGAGTTTCATTCAAACAGTACTATTACTACTCGGTACATTGCTTTTAATAGCATTTACTGTTGTTGTTTTAGTCGTATATTTCGGACGGAAGCTGTATTTTTCATGGACGAAGCCATATAAAAGAGCGCAAGATTCTTTAGATAAGTTATCAAACAAATCAATACCGTTTCTACAAGAATTTACACAACATCCACTGTTTTATCGCTGGATTCGCACCGAAGGGAAGAAAGAACAAAATACATTAAATACTCTATTTTGTGCATCAGGTCAACGTACGAGAGAACAAGTCTTCTCGATGTTACCGAAAGAAAAGCAGAAAAAAGTGCATGTAATGGCAAAAACTACGAAAAAGCTTACGAATGAAGATATCGATGTAGCCACGATGAAAGTGAAAGATTTCTTAAGACAAGAAACACAGCAAACTGTAAAACCGACAGACTTATCATTTTACAAATTGTATTTTTATGACCGTTATCCAGACGCATTAAATACAATTCAAGCGTATAAACGCTCAATAAATCCTTCATTACAAAGAACGGTTGATGATATTACAATTTCAGTATTGAATGCACTTCCGTACTATCAAGAGCAACGCATGTTTGAACAACAACATAAACTTGAAACATTCTTAATGAAAGATTTAACGGCCATGTTATCGTTGGTAGTACAATTACCACCTTCACAAAGACCAGAGAAGGAAGAAGAACTGAAAATCTACTTGGAAAATTTCCAAAAAGAAATGGAAGTAGTAGAGCGAGATATTCGCGACTCAATTGATCACGATTTAAATGTGAAGATGAGAGCAGCGACTGAGAAGTTTAAGAATAAATAACAAAAAGCGCCTTAAAAGCTAAGTATCACGGCTTTAAGGCGCTTTTTTTATGAGGTTTTATTTTGCTCTAACGGTAGTATGACTAGAAGCCACACTTTCATTATGCAATCGATCAACTGCAGTTACGACATAGGTATACGTTTCTCCGGAAATAGCGGTTTTATCTACATAAATTTCTCCAAGTTTTGTTTTTCTTACAGTAGTAAGTAAATTTTTGGGATTTTGTATATCCACTTCATTTTTCCCATTCACGCGGTAAATAGCGTAATAAGCAGAATCATTATCTCTATTGTCAATGATACCGATTGCAATACCTTCATCTCTTGGAATGGCGCCTTTTAAAGTCGGTTGTTTTGGTGGATCATGATCAAGCCAAGGCATAGGCGGGATTAATGCAGGATGTTTATATATGTTTTTTGAAAGTCTATCTTTAACTCCGAGTGGATTGTTATTAATATCTTTTAAGCTAAAATGCATACTACCTTTTATATCAGGATATAGCCGGTTTAATGCAATTTGTTTTGGATATTCTTCTGGATCAGACCAAGCAGGGACGGAGTTATTATTAATTTTATAGGCCGCTTGACCAATGTATAGGTGAATCGGTTTGTTATTTGTTTCTTTAACCCACCAATCTACTAATATGTCATATGCAGCTGGGGTGAAACCTATATTCCAATATATTTGCGGTGTAATGTAGTCAATATATCCTTTTTGTATCCACTCACGTGTGTCAGCATAAAGGTCATCATAGTTTCTTTGGCCTGCGGTTGTGTTAGAGCCAGTGGGATCGTCAGCTATATTTCGCCATACGCCGAACGGACTAATACCAAACTTTACATATGATTTTTCTTGTTTTATAGCAGTATTTAAATCTTTTACAAGTTCATTTACATTGTTACGTCGCCAATCTTCTATATTTGTAAATCTACCATTATTATATGTTTCGTACGTTTTCTGATCTGGAAATTCTTCACCGGCTACTTTATATGGGTAAAAATAATCATCCATATGCAGCGCATCAATATCGTAATTTTGTACGATTTCTAAAGCGCCTTCTGTTATAAATTTTTTCACTTCCGGAATACCGGGATTGTAATATAACTTTCCGCCATAAGGGACAACCCAATCGGGATGTTGCCTTGCAGGGTGATTATTTGATAATCGATTTATATCGGTGTGATTCATCGTTATTCGGTATGGGTTAATCCAAGCGTGGAATTCTATATTTCTTTTATGAGTTTCTTCAATCATAAATGCGAGCGGGTCATAACCAGGATCTTTTCCTTGTGTTCCTGTAATGTATTCAGACCAAGGACCGTAATTTGAAGGATAGAAAGCATCAGCGGTTGGTTTAATTTGTACAACAACTGCATTCATACCAGTGCTTTTTACATCGTCTAATAATCTTATAAATTCTTGCTTCTGTTTTTCAATAGGTAATCCAGTTTTTGAGGGCCAATCAATATTCAGAACTGATGCGATCCATACAGCACGTAATTCATGTTTTTTGTACGTAGTATTTACTTCAGCATAAGTAGAGTGAGGGGGAATGAAAGAGAAAGGGATGAACAAGATAACGATACAACATATCATTAATAAACGTTTAACGATCATTTATAAGCCTCCCTATCATATGATTATTTAAAATAATATCTGAGGCGAGGTTGACCTTGCAATAGAGAAAATTGCATATTGAAACATTAATTTAATAGGAAAAATATTTTTAATGAAATTTACTTTCATTATAACTAAATTCATTTACTACTTCATATGCTTGTTAGTAAAGTGAAACTTCCTTTCATTTGAAGGGTAATAAATTATAAGTATAGGAGGATTAATAAATGAAAGTTTTGTTCGTCTGTTCTGGAGGAATGTCCAGTGCAATTGTTGTAAACGCTTTAAAAAAAGAAGCGGAGAAAAATGGTGTGAACATGGAAGTGCATGCAATTGGAACGAATGAGGTAGAGGAAGAAGTAAAGAATGGCTGGGATGTCGTAATGGTGGCACCTCAAATAAGACACCGATTTGACTCTGTAAAAAAATTTGCAGAGGAGGAATCTATTCCGTGTGGCATCATACCGCCGCAAGCATACACACCGCTTGGCGGCCCGACTTTATTAAAAACTGTAAATGAATTAATCAGTTAGGGGGAAACGTTATGAATAAGTTTGTCACGTTTCTTGATAAAAACTTATCTGGACCGATGGCAAGGCTTTCTGAGCAGAGACATTTACAAGCAATCCGTGATGGAGTTATTTCGGCGTTACCATTTATTATAGTAGGAAGCTTCTTTTTAATAGTAGCATTTCCACCACTGCCGAAAGATAGTTTTATATCAGTTTGGGCATTAAAGAATCAAACAAGTATATTGATACCATATCGTTTAACCATGTTTATTATGTCCTTATATATCGCATTTGGAATAGGATATAATTTAGCGAAAAGTTATAAATTAGATGCTTTATCAGGAGCACAGCTCGCGGTATGTTCACTACTTTTAACATTAACGCCTGAGTTAATTGATAAAAAAGGATTCATGCTTCCGATGACAAATCTCGGAGGTCATGGATTATTTGTGACGATGATTGTTTCTATTTTATCCGTAGAGATTTTAAGGTTTTGTAAGAAGAAAAATGTAATGATTAAAATGCCAGAACAAGTACCGCCATCTGTATCGCGTTCATTTGAAGCACTTATACCTGCAGCATTCGTTATTATTATAATGAGTCTAGTAACTGTCGTTTTTAGCATTGATTTACACCATGTTGTTGATAAATTAGCAGCACCATTAGTAAAAGCTGGGGATAGTTACTTCGGTGTAATGATTCCAGTGTTTTTAATTACGTTTTTTTGGTCATTCGGAATCCATGGTGTGTCGGTTGTTGGAACTGTTGCTCGGCCATTATGGGAAGTATACCTAGGGAAAAATGGTGAAGCAGTTGCTAGTGGAGCAGATCAGTTGCCATTTATTTCACCAGAGCCGTTATATCAATGGTTTATATGGATTGGCGGTTCTGGTGCGACGTTAGGGCTTGTATTAGCTATGATTGTATTTGGTCGATCGAAATATTCGAAAGCATTATCAAGAACTTGTATTGTTCCGGGTATTTTTAATATTAATGAACCAGTCATATTCGGATTACCGATTGTACTAAATCCAATTTTAATTATCCCATTTATCATTACACCACTTGTAACAGCAACTGTTGCATATTCAGCAACTGCGATGGGATTTGTAACACCAACGCATATTATGCCGCCATGGACACTACCTGCTCCAATTGGTGCATATTTAGCAACAGGTGGAGATTGGCGTGCGATTGTATTAGTTTTTATAAATATAGCAATATCGTTCCTTATTTATTTACCATTCTTTAAAATGTACGACAAAAATATGCTTGAAATTGAAAAAAATGGTGACGGGGAATCTGTTAATCCTTAATCTGCACGCTGTTATTTTGAGTGATAGACTTTTTGTCTATCACTTCTTTCACATTAAAACTAGAAAGGGGGAAATAGAATGAATATAAAATTTAGTTATAAAGGCGTATTTTTATTATTATTTGGAGTGATTTGTGCAAATTTACTTTTTGTCCCTTTATTAGGCATGCTAAATCTATCACAAATGCATAGTATCTGGCTTGTTACAAGTATTGCGGCAAGCGTTTTGCTTACGGTAGTTGTTTCTTTCATTGATGGATCGTTTGCATCGAAAGCTCAGTTGTTTTTTAGATTTATATTGTTTTCGATTGGTTGTACGTTCGTTACTTACATGATTGTTTTTTAGTAAATAGGAGGTCATGCACGTTATGTATATTGCAGGGGTAATGTCTGGTACTTCATTAGATGGAATAGATGTAGCGCTCGTTCATATAGAAGGAAGTGGTGTAGATTCTAAAATCCAACTCATCCATTTTACTACTGTTCCATTTTGTAATGATATGAAAAATGAGATCCAACAAGCGTTATCAATTGAAACTTCGAATGTCCAACTTATATGTAGTTTAAATTTTAAACTTGGTTTATGCTTCGCCAATGCTGTAAAGGAAGTTTGTAAAGAGGCCAATTTTCCTTTGAGACAATTAGATTTAATAGGCTCTCACGGACAAACGATTTATCATCAGCCAAAGCAAGAAGGGAATATTATTTCTTCAACATTGCAAATTGGGGAACCAGCAGTAATAGCATATGAAACGAACACGACGGTTATCTCGAATTTCCGAACGATGGACATGGCGGCAGGGGGACAAGGTGCACCGCTTGTACCATATTCAGAGATTATTTTATATCGGCATCAAACTAAAAATAGACTACTACAAAATATTGGTGGGATTGGTAATGTTACAGTGGTTCCAAGTAAACGAAGTAAAGAGAGTGTTATTGCTTTCGATACTGGACCAGGCAACATGGTAATCGATGAAGTATGTCAAAGATTATTTCATGTACCATATGATCAAAATGGTTGGATTGCAAAGCAGGGGGTAGTTGTAGATGAAATTTTAACATACTGTATGAACCATCCATTTTTGAACATGAAACCACCAAAAACAACAGGTAGAGAACAGTTTGGAGAAGCGTTTGTGACTGAATTATTGAATCGATTTAAAAAGCATAGTAAAGAAAATATATTGGCAACTGTCACGATGTTTACAGCATGTTCAATTGTTCATCATTATAAGGCGTTTATTTTGCCGTATTATGAAATTGATGAGGTGATTTTAGGTGGTGGTGGAAGTTATAATAATACACTTGTTGAAATGTTACGGAATGGATTAAGAGAAGAGAAATGTAGCATATGTATACAAGAAGATATTGGTCATTCTTCAGCAGCGAAAGAAGCAATTGCATTTGCTATTTTAGCAAACGAAACGTATCATCGTAATCCGAGTAATGTGCCGAGCGCAACAGGTGCTAAGAATTCCGTAATTTTAGGGAATATAACATTCCCTCCATACGCAGATGAAAATGAGGCGAACATATGAAGTATATGATTGGAGTAGATGGCGGGGGAACGAAGACCGAGGCAATTGCATTTGATAAAGACGGAAATGAACTTGTAAGAGCTACCAGTGGTTTTGGAAACATATTAATAGATTTTGAAGAAGCTCTTGTGCATATTATGGAAGCAATTAATCAATGCCAGAAGAGTTTAATAAATGGGCATTGCGTTTGTGTTTGTTTAGGATTAGCTGGTATAAGCGGAGCGAATACAAATGAATTAACATTACGTTTAAAAAAGAAATACGGAACAAAAATTGAAATTTTTAATGATGCAATGATCGCACATGCAGCTGCTTTAAAAGGTAAGGATGGAATATTAACTATAGGTGGTACAGGTGCAATTTGTATAGGAATGAAAGGAGAAGTATATCAGTATAGCGGTGGATGGGGACATATTTTAGGAGATGAGGGGAGCGGATATTGGATTGCATTACAAGCTTTAAAGAAAATGGCAATTCAGTTCGATCAAGGAATCAGTCTTTGTCCATTGAGTTTGAATATTCAAAGGCAGTTTCAACTTTTGACACCGTCTCATATAAAAAGCTTAGTATATACTTCTTCTAAAGATAAAATTGCAGCAATCGCCCCATTAGTTATTCAGGAAGCGAGAGATGGCAATGATGATGCGCATGAAATTATGATGCAAGCTGGAAAGGAATTAGCAAGGATTACAGTAAATGTTTATAACAAGTTGAACTTTAAGCACTCAACGCCAATTGCAGCAAGTGGCAGTATATTGCGTTTAGTTCCTGAAATATTTGCTGTATTTAAGAAATGCTGTGAAGAAAGTATGAAAGAAATTACATTCGTATCACAAGCAGAAATGGCAGTGAAAGGAACATATTATTTAATGAGGGATATATATTTTTAAAAATAGGTATGAGAATTTTTGTATGATTTGTAAAAATATGATGTTAAAATGTATAAAGGGATGTATGTTAAAAACGTACAATATACGTAGTAATTGAATATTGTATATGTATTCCCATGTAGAAAGTGAATGATTACATGATTAATAGTATGCAGTTTTTATATTTGGTGGCTTCTTATTTAATTGGAAACATATTGACCGCTTATATAGTAACAAAATTGAGACATAACGTTGATATTAGGGATGAAGGAAGCGGAAATCCTGGCGCAAGAAATATGGGGCGCGTATATGGAAAAGGGTATTTCATCGCTACATTTTTAGGTGATGCAATTAAAGGGGCAATCGTTGTTGCTGTAGCAAAATATCTTTTTGAAGATC
Source organism: Bacillus cereus group sp. MYBK5-2 (assembly GCF_051915685.1). Lineage (NCBI taxonomy): Bacteria > Bacillati > Bacillota > Bacilli > Caryophanales > Bacillaceae > Bacillus > Bacillus cereus group sp. MYBK5-2. Next base: position 240,648 of record NZ_JBQAFE010000007.1, on the reverse strand, counting down.
CTACATTCGTAATGTTAACATTATTGGCCGTTATTATTGGACATATTTATCCAGTTTTATTTAAAGGCAAGGGCGGTAAAGGTATTTCAACATTTATAGGAGGACTAATCGCATTTGATTATTTGATAGCGCTTACCCTCTTAGGCATTTTTATTGTATTTTATTTAATATTTAAAGGGTTTACGAAGCCAGGACTAATTACGATTGCTTGTTTACCAATTTGTATGATTCTTTATTCTTATTCTATTGTTACCACTATATTAAGTGGAATAATTATTGTACTTATTCTATATGTAAATCGAGAATAAAATGAACTTTTAATAAGTGGGGATAATCTCCACTTATCATTTTTTATTAAATAGATAAAGGAGATAAGGCATGGGGTTAATTTATAAAGTTGCTGATCAAGATTGGGAATTTGAAAGTATACATAAATTGAATTATAAAACTTTTGTAGAAGAGATACCACAACATGAAGAAACGAAAGAACGGTTTCGTATAGATCGGTTTCATAAAGAAAATACATATTTAATTTGTTTAGATGAGGATAGATTAGTAGGTATGGTCGCAGTGCGGGGAAAACGACCATTCTCGTTAGATTATAAAATTTCAAATTTAGATATTTATTTGCAAGAGCATGGAGAAAAAGTGTATGAAATTCGTTTACTTTCAGTAGAACGTGAATATAGAAATGGAAGAGCGTTGTTAGGATTAATTCGTTTTCTACATCGTTATTTGCTTCTAAATGGATATGAATTAGCACTCATTTCTGCAACAACACGTGAACTAGCTTTATATGAGCAAATGGGATTCAAATTTTTCCATACGTTAGTTGGTACAGAAGAAGCAGCCTTCCAGCCAATGTATGTTACCCCTGCTATGTTTGAAGAGTCGAGTGTTGGGGGGATTATGACGAAAGAATATACGTTTTTACCTGGTCCAGTAGATATTGAAGAGAACGTTCGAAAGGCATTTTCTACGCGACCTATTTCCCATCGCTCTAAGTCATTTCAAGTGATGATGGACAATGTGAAAAAACGGTTACTTCACATGACAAAAGCAAAACATGTACAGCTTATGTTAGGAACAGGGACGTTAGCAAATGATGCGATTGCTTTACAGTTACGTTCTTTAAAAGGGAAAGGACTAGTATTAACAAATGGGGAATTTGGTAATAGATTAGTTGGACATGCAAAACGAGCACGGTTACATTTTGATACTTATAAAAAGGAAATGGGAGATCCATTTATTTATACCGAATTAGAAGAAATTATGACAACTGGAAATTATGAATGGATTTGGTTTGTTCATCATGAAACATCTACTGGAATGTTAAACGATTTAAACGAGCTAAATACTCTTTGTAACGAGAATCAAATGAAACTGTGTGTAGATTGCATAAGCTCAATTGGAGCAATACCATTAGACTTGAAGGATGTGTATTTTGCAAGTGGTGTTAGCGGTAAAGCGATTAAATCATATACAGGAATTTCTTTCGTTTTTCATAACCACATTGTAAAAATAAACGAGGCTGTGCCGGCCTATATGGACATTGGCATGTATGAAGAAAATGAAAGTATTCCATACTCACAATCATGGAATTTAATTTATGCATTGCAAGAAGCGTTGAAGAGATTTGAAGATGAAAAGGCATTTGTAAAAATTAAAGAGACATATGATTATGTTGAAGAAGTTATTACTGATATGGGTTTAAGGCTTGTTTCACCTAAAGAACATGCCGCGCCAATTATACTTACTATTGTATTGAGCGAAGATTATTCTTCTAAAGTAGTAGGCGATACATTAGCATTACAAGGATACATCGTTCATTATGAGTCATCTTATTTACAAAAGAATAATTGGATCCAAATTGCATGTTTAAATCATTATAAAGACCGCGATATGAAGAGGATGTTAAATTGTTTGCAAATGTGTTTATTTCAGAGTGGGGTACATATATAAAGACTTTTTCTTTTCGTATAAAGGAGCTACGACTTACGAAAACTTAGGAATAGAACATTGGAAGAGGTGTCAGTATGATAACTAGAAAACTACCATTACATATAGACGATATTAAAAAAGCTCACAAAATTCTAGATAGAAATGCTCGTAAAACGCCATTAGTAAAATCTTTTTACTTGACTAGTAAAACGGGTGGAGAAATTCATTTGAAATTAGAAAATATGCAATTAACGGGTTCTTTTAAATTTCGTGGCGCATTTAATAAAATGTCGCGGCTCACGGATCAAGAAAAAGAAAGAGGTGTAATTGCATGTTCAGCAGGTAATCATGCACAAGGAGTTGCATTATCTGCTCATTTACTCGGTATTAAGAGTAAAATTGTTATGCCAATTTCTGCACCGCAGGCGAAAGTTGAAGCAACTAAAGGATATGGATCTGAAGTGATTTTACATGGTGAAACCTTTGATGATGCAAAGGCAAAATGTGAAGAAATTATAAGAGAAACAGGTGAAACATACTTACATCCATATGATGATGTAGAGGTAATGGCTGGTCAAGGTACAATTGGATTAGATATTCTTGATGATATGTGGGATGTAGATACTGTCATTGTACCAATTGGTGGAGGCGGAATTATTTCTGGCATTTCTGTAGCATTGAAATCTTTTAATCCATCCATTAATATAATTGGTGTCCAAGCAGATAATGTTCATGGAATGAAGGCATCTTACGATAAAGGAGCAATCGTAGAACACTATGAGGCGCCTACTATTGCAGATGGTTGCGCAGTTAAAATACCAGGTGAATTAACATTTGAAATTGTAAAAGAATTAGTAGATGATATTGTAACTGTATCAGAAAAAGAGCTGGAAGTAGCGATGAAAGATTTATTACAACGTGGGAAAGCTGTTGTAGAAGGTGCAGGTGCATTAGCAACTGCTGCACTTCTTGCAGGAAAAGTTGATAGTTATATAAAAGGGAAAAAAGTAGTGGCTGTTATATCTGGTGGGAACGTGGACTTACAGCGCATATCAAGTGTATGTGAGCACTTTTTTGTCGCTAATGAAGTGAAATAGTTTTATGAAAGAAGAGCTAAGAGAAATGATCTTAGCTCTTACTTTTTGTCTACCGTTTACTGTAAGTAGAAATAAACTTGCAAAATTTACTGTTTAAAAATTATTTTATTTACGCGCCTATTTTTACACATATCTTTAATGTTATAATAATTATTTCAATATTGTCGAAACGTAAGCAGAAATTTAATATAATAGTTTTAATGTGCTAATGAGCGGTGAGGAGGGTAGGGCATGAATAAAGAAGAACAGGTCATGAACGGTTTCAGGGAATTATATAATAAGCTGGTTTGGCTTAATAAAGATAAGATGGAAGAGGGTCTTAAAGGTTTTAAGTCTTCTGAAGTCCACTGCATTGAATATATTGAAAACAATGCAGATTCTAACGTGACACAACTCGCAGAGGCTTTTTATGTGACTCGCGGTGCTATAAGTAGAATGACTAAGAAGCTCATACAAAAAGGCCTTGTTGAAAGCTACCAAAAGTCAGAAAATAAGAAAGAAATTTATTTTAGGCTTACCGAACAAGGGAAAGAAATTTATAAAATCCATGAAAATCTGCACAAAGAGTTTCAAGAGCGAGATAAAGCTGTATTTGAACAAGTAACTGAAGAAGAATTCAACAGTATAATTAGCTTTGTGGAAAAGTATAGTAGACATTTGGATGCGGAAATAAAGAAACAAGGTATACATATTAAATCGTAATATATTTTAATAATAAAGTGAAACTTTAATCAGTGGGGGGGCTTCATCTCCACTGATTATCAGCCCTCACCAATCGGGCTTTTACGGGCAGCCTTACTCTAATGAGAATAGGCTGCTTTTTTATTATTTTATTTTTGTTGACTAATCAACAAAAAAGAGTTATTATTTTGTTGACAAAGCAACAATTTTTTTAGGAGAGAAGTTAAATGTCTATATTTAGATTGAAAAATGAAAGGGGAACTGAAAAAAGCATAGATAAACATGCTTTACTATTCGGACTTATTTCTGTATTTCTTTGTGGTATAGGTTTCAGTATCATCATGCCTGTAGTCCCATTCTTAGTACAGCCATATACAAGTAATCCGGAAGAACAAGCATTGGTTGTTACACTACTAACTTCCGTATATGCGGCCTGCGTGTTTTTAACTGCACCAGTACTCGGAGCTTTAAGCGATAAGTATGGCCGTCGTCCATTACTTTTAATATGCTTATTTGGTTCTGCAATTGGGTACTTAGTTTTGGGAATAGGAGGAGCTTTATGGGTACTATTTGCTGGACGCATAATAGAAGGTATAACAGGTGGGAGCATAAGTACTATCTTCGCATATTTTGCAGACATCATTCCAAAAGAGCAGAGAACGAAATACTTTGGATGGGTGAGTGCAGTTGTAGGTGCGGGAACTATCATTGGCCCAACCATTGGGGGGGTACTTGCCAAGTTTGGTGATACTGTACCTATGTATTTTGGTGCAATCATAACGTTAATAAATGTTGTATATGGGATCAAATATATGCCTGAGAGCCTTGAAAAAAATAATAGGTTGAAAGAGATTACGTTTGTAAGGTTAAATCCTTTTGTACAGCTAGCAAACATACTTTCCATGAAAAATTTAAAGTGGTTACTTGTCTCAGCGTTTTTACTTTGGATACCTAACGGATCTTTACAAGCAATTTTCACGCAATTTACAATGGATACTTTCAGTTGGAAACCAGCATTAATCGGACTTATGTTTTCAATTTTGGGCTTTCAAGACATTGTTTCACAAAGTTTTATCATGCCAAAGCTTTTGATCAAGCTTAGTGATAAACAAATAGCAATTCTTGGGATGGTTTCGGAGATTATAGGATACAGTTTTATTGCGGCATCAGCTTTGTTTTCACTCTATCCACTACTTATCGCTGGGATGCTGATGTATGGTTTTGGGGATTCAATTTTCGGACCTTCATTCAACGGGATGCTTTCAAAGTCTGTCAGTTCTAGTGAACAAGGAAGGATTCAAGGTGGAAGCCAATCTATTCAAGCTTTAGCAAGAATGATTGGTCCTATTCTTGGAGGACAAATCTATGTATCACTTGGTCATGCCGCACCTGCTTTTATGGGTATGATTCTTATAGTAGCGGCAATAGCAGTTTTATATAAGGGAACGCATGAAACTGTATAACAGATAGATATAAGAATAAATAAAAGGGAGTCAGAACTTAGGAACAAGTGCTGATTCCCTATTTGTTTACGGTTTGTGAGCTAAGAGAAAAGCTTTTGTTTAGGAATTTATTCTGCTATGCTCTCATGGTGAAGAGTAATATTCAGTGAGGTGGAACTATCATTAATTACAGTTAGCTTTATTTGAAAGTAAAAAGGTAGGTAAATGACTAGATAGTTTCATTATGCTTGTGCTGAAGTAAATAATGACTCCATCTTTATTTTGCTCTTTTCTCGAATTTCAGCATCTGCGTGTCTCATAACGTATTTATGCGCTACAGCGATTGCTAAAACATCATCTAATAAGCCAATCCCAATAATAGCAGCTATATCTGGAATGAAATCGATTGTTAATACGTAATAAGATAAAGCGGCTAATATTATGAATTTCGCTTTAGTAGGTAATTCTTTCTTTTTCATTGTGTAGAATAAAATAATACTTTCATATACGCTGGATTTACCGAGGTTTACAGAGCTTTTTTTGAACTTTTTCCAAAGTGTCTGTTTCTCCATATAAACACTCCTTTTACAAAAACATAGATTTTTTAAAAGGATGGACAAAGAAGTGAGAGATTAATCAATTTTATTGTTTTTCTTAATTATATATTTCCATAAAAATAGGGGAATACCTGTTCAAAATAATATAATTTGGATTATGCAACGATTCACATTGTTCCGTTACATAGTATATATATTGTAAGATGTATGTGGATGATTTAGTTATTATTATGCATTTTATAAGCGGTATGGGGGAAGAAAAATGAAAATAATAGAACTACCAATTGAATTCGAATTTAACGGGCAAAAACAATGTGTTTATCCAAGTTTAATTATAGTACATAATGAATTAACGTTAGTTGATATAGGATATCCAGGCTTTTTACCTTTAATTGAAAATGCAATGTTAAAACATGGATATGAGATGAAAAACTTAAAGAATATAATTATTACCCATTATGATGATGATCATCTAGGGGCTTTATATGATTTCAAATTGAAATATCCTCAAATTAATATTATTGCTAGTGAAATTGAATCTAACTATATTAGTGGTGATATAAAATCAGAGAGGTTGGCTCAAGCTGAAAAAATGCTAGAACGTATGCCAAATGAAGAAAAAGAATTTGGTAAATGGTTTATACAACAGTTAAAAAATATAAAACATATTTCCGTCGATGAAAAAGTACATGATGGTCAAATGATTTTGAATAATGAATGTCAAATAGTAGCGACGCCAGGACATACTTCGGGGCATATTTCATTATATTTTCCGAATTTAGACTGTGTAATTACAGGAGACGCAGCGGTTCAAGAGAATCGAGAGTTAGTTATAGCTAATCCGAATTTTTGTTTAGATATAGAAAAAGCAAAAGAGTCATTAAATAAGATTAAAAGTCTTAAAGCAGCGCAGTATTATTGCTATCATGGAGGAAAGCTTACTGTATAAACTAATGAAAACCGGTCTTTCCTAAATCGAAAAGATCGGTTTTTTAGTTCATATATTTTGCGATTTCAACCAAATCAGTAACATTATATTTCGGTAAAATTGAAATATATATGCAAAGAAGAATATATATATAATTTGAGCAAGGGTATAGGGGGAAAAGATGGGTTCGTGATTTGATGTAATAGCAAATGTTATTTTATTTTATCCTCGAAATGACATGAAATTGAAACACCATATCGCAAAATTAAGTGAATTTGAGTGGTTTCGAAGGCTACACGAAGATACAAAGTATACAAGATTAATTTGGAGTAATAGAAAAATTAAAAAGTTCATTCTATCTTCTACTAATATGCAAGCATTAATAAAATCTGAGAAAAAACAAAAAGAATTTGTCCATCTAGTACAGGATGAATATAAAAAAAGAAGATAAGAATTTTTTTATTTTTCATATTTAGCGAAACAAATGGTACAATGAAAGCTAATGTGAAAAATAAGGAAAAGAAGTGGTCTATTTGAAAAACTTTTTAGAATTAGGAATTAGTGAAACTTTTAATCATACATTACGTGAAAATGGAATTACAGAAGCAACACCAATTCAAGAGAAGGCAATTCCAGTTATTATGTCAGGTAAAGATATTATTGGGCAGGCGAAAACAGGAACGGGTAAAACGTTAGCATTCGTGTTACCGATTTTAGAAAAAATCGATCCAGAGTGTAGTGATGTTCAGGCTTTAATCGTTGCGCCAACAAGGGAACTAGCCCTGCAAATTACAACTGAAATTAAAAAAATGCTTGTTCAAAGAGAAGATATTAATGTACTAGCGATATATGGCGGGCAAGATGTCGCACAACAGTTGAGAAAATTAAAAGGTAATACACATATTGTTGTAGCGACACCGGGACGATTATTAGATCATATACGCCGTGAAACAATTGATTTAAGTAATCTTTCAACGATTGTATTAGATGAAGCGGATCAAATGCTTTATTTTGGTTTCTTATATGATATTGAAGATATTTTAGATGAGACACCTGGTAGTAAACAAACGATGTTATTCTCAGCAACGATGCCAAAAGATATTAAAAAATTAGCGAAGCGTTATATGGATGAGCCGCAAATGATTCAAGTACAAAGTGAAGAAGTAACGGTAGATACAATTGAACAGCGTGTCATTGAGACGACAGATCGTGCAAAGCCAGATGCACTTCGTTTTGTTATGGATCGTGATCAGCCGTTTTTAGCAGTTATTTTCTGTCGTACAAAGGTTAGAGCAAGTAAGCTTTATGATAATTTAAAAGGACTAGGTTATAATTGTGCTGAACTTCATGGTGATATACCTCAAGCGAAACGTGAAAGAGTTATGAAGAGTTTCCGCGAAGCTAAAATTCAGTACTTAATTGCAACGGATGTAGCAGCTCGTGGACTTGATGTAGATGGTGTAACGCACGTATTTAATTTTGATATCCCTGAAGATGTAGAAAGTTACATTCACCGCATTGGCCGAACAGGACGTGCAGGTGGATCAGGTCTTGCAATTACGTTCGTTGCAGCGAAAGATGAAAAACATTTAGAAGAAATTGAAAAAACGCTTGGTGCACCAATACAAAGAGAAATAATCGAACAACCGAAGATAAAACGTGTAGATGAAAATGGAAAACCGGTACCAAAGCCGGCTCCAAAGAAATCAGGTCAAAATCGTCAAAGAGATAGCCGCGAAGGTTCAAGAAGTGAATCAAGACGTGATTCGAGAAATAGCTCGAGAAGTGATTCAAGAAATAGTTCGAGAAATAGTTCTAGAAATGAAAATAACCGATCATTTAATAAGCCAAGTAATAAAAAAGGTAGTACAAAGCAAGGTCAGCAAAGACGTGGCCGTTAAATAGTTATAATTGTAAAAGAGTCGCAAAATATTGTGGCTCTTTTTTTGTTTGTATACAACAAGGATGATGGCAAGAAAAAACAAAAATTTCATTCACCGCATTTGAAATTTATAAAGGAAATTTTATAGTCCAAAACCAGTAGAGCAAGGGTATTACTACCATGTCGCAATTCAAGAACAAGTGCAACGTATGCATGAAAAATATTTAAGCGGAAAAATCGAGAGAAAGCAATTTGTAACATATTCAAACGGTACGGGAATGTTATGCAGTAGCAAAAGAGAACGGAACTTATTATGTCTATTATTTCGGCAGAACACTTTGGTTGAAAGAAAAGGTATTAAAGTGAGCGAGTATTTTCATTACACGTTCCGCAATTATCGAAAGGGGACAAGAGAAGTTTATGAAGAATTTAACTCGTATTGGGGTACGATCGTTGGAAACTGGAAAAATAATTTGTTCTTTTTGTTCGATGGGGAACTCAAGAGGCACAACTGCCATCCTTATTAGTAAATTGCTTACTATGATGATGAAGGTAATGAAGAATGAAGTTACCAGAAGGGACAGCATGCGAAATAAGAAAAAAGGACTAGCAGTCGTACCTGCCGTCCTTTAATAGGAGAAAAAGTAATCTTGTTTAGAACTACGCATAAACAGAAAATCTGCTTGTAATTAGTTTTACCCTAAATATACGTGTCTATACAAAAAAGGGATAAGTAAAAAATACTTATCCCCGGAAGGGAAATCCCAAGCACCAAAATGGCTCGTATTGGTCTGCAGGTTCAAAAGTAGTATATGTAAAACGAAAAATCTCATACAAAAAGCAGACAACGATTTTGGTTGTCTGCCAGTGAGTTCAATGAGTTAGCTAATTGTGATAATTTGCATCCCCATTGCGAGAAGAGTGAAGCTGCTAGTTCAAACAGCTTGTTGGTATTATTTTCGATTTCTTAAAAAATATTCAAGAGGTGAAGAAACATGGAATGTTTAAAAGGTGTTTGTGAAATTAATCAGCTAATTAGTAAAACAAAATAGTTATTTGGGAGAAAGGGAAAATGAATATGAGATGAATTGAAGCTATTGAAGAATTATTTGAAGTGATGAAAGAATACTTTTGGAAGGGAACATCTTTAAAGGGTGAAGCTAATGATTTTAATATTGTATCTTGGCTAATTGAAGAAGCGATCCGTAAAACAAAATAAAGATTTCATTTTGTAGCAATGGGGAATAGATATGTGTACTTATTGGGGGAAAGTAGATAGGGCAAGAACCGGAACAAAATAAAAGAGCGGCTAGCAAAAGCTAACTGCTCAATACAAGGAGATACAGAGAAGACTACTTTAAATGAATGTTGGCATACAGCCCACATTCAGTATTGACCGAATATTTATTTTAAATTCAATTTATTTAAAGTAAACATCCCAACAGATAAAATGGTTGCGCCTGCTACAGAACCTAGCCAGTCTCTCCAGCCTAATGTATTTAAAGATGCATATGTTAAATCCGTAATTAAGAAGATAGCAAACATTAATACACCAAATGCTAAGCATCCCCAAAATGTTTGCAAATATTTAATCATCTTCTTTCGGAACTTGCTCATATAAATCACCCTTATTAATAATTTATATTTTTATAAATAAATTATCACATATAAAAAATTAAAAGTGCGAAATATGCAATATTACATATTGGAACTCAACAAAATACTCCATTGATAAGTACATAGATCGAACGGAGGCATCGTTCTTTTCCTAAAATGAAAGGTGACGATAAGAAACATGAGATACGTTTTAAACAAATTGAGCGGACGTTAAAAAATAAAAATTTATAAAGGAAATAGAAAGTATGGTGTTGTATATGTACGATAATAGGAAACTTTTTGCAAACTAAACATATAATTTTAATAGACCGACAGTCGGTCTGGTGGGAAGGAGAACTTGAATGCGAATTGTAAAGGAGTATGAGGAGCGTAGAAAGGAAATTTTAGAAACAGCTGAGCGTTTGTTTCTTACGAAAGGTTATACGAAAACAACCGTGAATGATATTTTAAAAGAAATTGGTATAGCAAAGGGGACGTTTTATCATTATTTTAAGTCGAAGGAGGAAGTAATGGATGAAATCATTATGAGGATTATTAAAGAGGATGTCACTAAGGCGAAAAGGATTGTCTCCAATCCCGATATCCCCGTTTTAGATAAGTTATTTAAAATTTTAATGGAACAATCACCAAAATCAGGAGATGTCAAAGAAAAAATGATTGAACAATTCCATCAACCAAATAATGCAGAAATGCATCAGAAAAGTTTAGTGCAATCCATTATACATTTATCTCCTGTATTAACGGAAGTTTTAGAGCAAGGAATAGAAGAAGGCATATTTTATACTCCATACCCACAAGAAACAATTGAATTATTACTCTCTTCAGCACAAGTCATATTTGATGATGGTTTATTCCAGTGGAAACCGGAAGAAATGATGAGAAGAGCTAAGGCTTATATTAAAATGATGGAAGTATCTGTTGGAGCGAAAGAAGGGTCCTTTGATTATATGATCGAGGTTTTAATGAAACAGAAATAGCTTTTTTCTGTTTGGGTGTTATAGACCGGCAGTCGGTCTAGACTAAATGAAGGATGTGATGAGGATGCCAGCAAGTATTCAATCTTCCTTGAAAGATTTTCACTTAATGGTAAGTGGTCAAATTATTACTATTTTAGGTTCAACACTATTACGTTTTGCACTGTCTTTATATGTGCTAGATATAACAGGACGTGCCGATATATTTGCAGGGTTATATGCCATAACGAGTATCCCGTTTTTGTTAGCTCCTCTTGGCGGAGCGATAGCAGATCGTTTCAACCGCCGTAATGTAATGGTCATTTTGGATTTTATAAACGCTGCTATTGTATTAAGCTTTATAGTTTTGTTATTAACTGAATCGGTATCTATTTTATTGATTGGAGCAATTATGTTTTTACTAGCAGTCATTAGTGCAATGTACTCACCAGTTGTTATGGCAAGTATTCCGCAATTAGTTCCAGAGAAAAAGTTAGAACAAGCAAACGGTATCATAAATGGTGTGCAAGCATTATCTAATATAGTTGCACCTGTACTAGGAGGAATATTATATGGCATAATTGGTTTGAAAATGCTCGTCATAATAAGTTGTCTTGCTTTCTTTTTATCTGCAATTTTAGAAATGTTTATTACAATACCTTTTATTAAAAGAGCGCAAGAAAGCCATATCATACCGACAATTATAAAAGATATGAAAGAAGGTTTTCTTTATGTTTTAAAGCAACCTTTTATTTTGAAGGCTATGTTACTTGCAGCTTTACTAAACTTAATTTTGACACCGTTATTTGTTGTTGGAGGACCTATTATATTACGAGTAACTATGCAGAGTAGCGATACGATGTATGGAATTGGAATGGGATTAATTGATTTTGCAACCATATTAGGGGCATTGTCAATCGGTTTCTTTGCTAAAAAGTTACAGATGAAAACATTATATAATTGGATGCTTATCATAGCTTTATTAGTAATGCCAGTGGCACTATCAGTTACACCATTTATTCTCAATTTAGGAATCTATCCACCATTTATCCTCTTTATACTTTCTTCTATTCTAATTGCGATGATTATGACAATTGTATCCATCTATGTGATTACTGTAGTCCAAAAGAAAACACCAAATGAAAATCTAGGAAAAGTGATGGCAATTATAGCAGCGGTATCTCAATGTATGGCACCAATTGGGCAAATCGTATATGGTTTTATGTTTGAAGGATTCAGTACGAAAATTTATTTACCTATATTAGCTATTAGTTTCATAATGATAATAATAGCGGTGGTGACGAAGAAAATATTAAGAAATGAAAGGAACTAGCTTCATATGCTTAGAGTATTAGCGAAACCCAACCCTAATCAATTCTTCATCATTTATTTCAATTACGAATCTATATTCTTTGTCTAATAGCCAATAATAAAAACTGACTGCATCAACGTCAACTAGTGATTGGAATACTTTATCAAGATTTGTACTTACTACAGGGATTTCATAGTTATCCCATATTATAAAAATCTGTTCATCAAAATCTAGTTGGTTTGCTCTAATAAGGGAAATTAGTTGTTCTTTGTTCGAAGCTATGAATTGATTATCTATCTGTTCCCAATCTATTCTTCCAGAGACAGTTATAGGAAATAAATTCATTAAAATAGTAGCAATCTGCTGGCTTTTTTCTTGGGGGAAAATGACAGTTTCGTTTCCTAGGGATTCAAGGCATTCATTAAACAAAGGGTTTGTATCATTTCTGTTTTTTGTTTTCAGTGCTCTTAACTTTTGTCGCAATTTCCATTGTCTTGACGATCTATCATCCATTTTTAACATTCCTTATACAATTATTTAAAAATGAGTATAACATATAAGGGAACTCTTTATGAAAAGGAACTTTTTAAATATAAATTAAACAAAAGCGTTATTTGAAAAAAGGGCCTTTTACGGAAAGATAAGAGGCCATCAAAAAATATAACATAAAAAATTTATATTATGTTTATACAATTTGAAAAGTTGGTGGAAATAATAAAGTGTATAAAATTCTTATAAAAAAGCCCTAGGATTAGGGAATCTAGGGCTTCCTCTGTTGGTATATCTCACACGACATTATAAAAAGAAAAGAACTTAATGAAGATAACACATGAATGTTTCGTAAATGTATCAAAAAAGTGAACAAAAACGTTATTTTATTAGAAAAGTATGATTGTATGAAATATCATGTATGAAAGAAGAGGCGTTAGCAAAAATATACCTTAACGAAATCGGCTTTATTTTTCAGCAAAGTATTCTTCTTAAGTGACTCATGTTGTAAAGGTAGCAGCGAAAACAGAAAGAGTTCTTTTTTTGGCAGACTGAGAAATTGTTAGTGAAATACGGATGGGAAAATAGGAACATGATTATTTGAAAGTACGGGAAGAGAAATTGCTAAAATGGCAAGATGTACTTGGATTTTAAAGAAAAAACTCCTATTGAATGTAGGAGTTTTTTCTTTGTTTGAAAGTTCAAAAAGATATATAATAATTTTCTGACTATTAAAAAATGGAGGGGTATTAATGAAAACTGAAATGTTACACACACAAGAAGACATTTTAAAAATGCTTGATTCATTATTAAGACCTGCTGAACCCTTTTGGAATGAGTTTTATGAGAATAGAGAAAAGGATGTTCCGTTTTTTGAAAATGTTCCAGATGAGAATCTAGTTTCGTATATACAAAAAGAGAGAGTTTTAAAAGGGAAGGTATTAGAACTTGGATGTGGTCCAGGTAGAAATGCCATTTATTTAGCGACTCAAGGATTTGATGTAACAGCAGTGGATTTATCTGTAGAAGGCATTAATTGGGCTAAAGAAAGGGCATTGGCAAAAGGGGTAGCAATTCATTTTATTTGTGATTCAATTTTTAATTTAGAGGTTCAAAACGAATTTGGTTTTGTATACGATTCGGGCTGTTTGCATCACATTCCACCGCATAGAAGAATAAATTATGTGGATTTAATTAAAAACTCATTAAAATCGGGTGGTTATTTCGGATTAACATGTTTTGCGGCAGGCGATTTAGATGAGCGAAATGGCTCGGAAATAACAGATTGGGATGTATATAGAGGATGGAGTCTACAAGGTGGTCTTGCATACTCGGAAGAAAAGTTAAGAGAGATATTTAAAGAATTTGAGGTAATTGAGATTAGAAGGATGAAACAAATGAAACGACCGAAAGAAATGTTTGGAGAATCATTTCTTTGGACAGCATTATTTAAGAAGAAATAATAAAGTAGATAATTGACAAACTCATCGTTTTTATAGACAATACACTTATAGGAATATACGTTCGGTTTTTGGCCGACTTATGTTTTACATAAATATATAACAAGGGGCTGTCTCCATATGAGTAACACAAATCAAAAAATTACTACGTTTTTAATGTTTGAAGGCAAAGCTGAGGAAGCGATGAATTTTTATACGTCGCTATTTGATCAATCGGAAATTGTAAGTATTTCTCGCTACGATGAAAATGGACCTGGTAAAGAGGGAACTGTAATTCATGCAACTTTTACGTTAAATGGCCAAGAGTTTATGTGTATTGATAGTTATGTAAATCATAATTTTACATTCACTCCAGCTATGTCTCTTTATGTAACTTGTGAGACAGAAGAAGAAATTGATACGGTCTTTCATAAACTAGCGCAGGATGGAGCAATTCTTATGCCTTTAGGTTCTTATCCGTTTAGTAAAAAGTTTGGCTGGTTAAATGATAAGTATGGTGTATCTTGGCAGTTAACTCTTGCTGAATAAAAAAGAAAAAGCGTAACTTATTTGTTTAATCGATTTAGTTAAAAGCTTGAAAAATTAAATAACATAAAAAAGCGTTCCAACTGTCAACAGGTTTGGAATGCTTTTTTTATGTGGAAGTGAGTTGTTTAAAAGTTAACAATTCTATGATTAGTTTAAATGAATGGAATAGATGTGTAATTTTTTGTCTTTTTAGAATTTTTTTAGTAATTTTTGCATTTATCTGTTAATGTAAATATAGACAACTATGTATGAACTATTAGGCAGGTTAATAGAAAAAGGAAAGCATTAAGCTTACACATTGAATGCAACTAGATCGTTAGGAGGACTAATCGCAATGGATACTACACAACAAAACAGTAATGCATGGGATAAGAAGGTTGAAGAAGGTTCTAGATACACGCAGCCTGTAAGTAGCGAGGTTATTGAGAAAAGCAAATCAGGTGAATGGGAGATTACAGTCACTACGGAAAAATCAGTTCCTAGAAAGTGGTTTCCAAAGTCATTAGATGGATTAAAGATACTTTGCTTAGCATCAGGTGGCGGACAACAAGCACCTGTTCTAGCTGCTGCTGGAGCAGATGTAACAGTTACTGATATATCTAAGAAGCAATTGGAACAAGATGAAAAGGTAGCAAAACGGGATGGTTTGACTTTAAAAACCGTACAAGGAGATATGTCAGACCTTGGTGACTTTGAGGATGAATATTTTGATATTATTGTAAATCCTGTCTCTAATTTGTTTGTAAAAGATGTTCATCTTGTATGGAATGAAGTTTCTAGGGTTTTAAAGAATAAGGGTATTCTTATTGCTGGATTTACAAATCCGTTACTATGGATTTTTGATGATAACCAAGAGCAAAAAGGTATTCTTGATGTTAAACATTCAATTCCTTCATCAACATTGGATTATTTACCAGAGGATGAAGTTCAAGATTACATCGATTCAAATCAAACAATAGAATATGCGCATACTTTAGAAGACCAAATCCAAGGCCAAATTGAAGCTGGTTTTGCTATAACAGGTTTTTATGAGGATGATTTTGGTGGAACAAGGATATTAGATAAGCATATTAAAACATTTATTGCGACAAAAGCTATAAAGTTAAAGATGGATTAAGAATTTTTGCTTGTCGCACGGGGCGTTAGTCGAAGAACGCTCTTAAAATAGAAAAGGATGGTGCTTTTCATCCTTTTCCTTATGTATTTTGATTGTCGAAACTATTCTCAAAACAAGTTTTACACTACCAATTGTATAATTAGGTTATGCTTTTATATTAAGAATTTTGCTGACCAAATCTTTTTCCGAGTTTAGCTAACAATTCAGGTTGATCGCTTTGGCTCATTATAACTTCAATAAAGATAAGTTGATTCTTATTAAAAGTTATATTTGTTAAGACTGCTGCTAATTCTGATTCATTTTCTACTTTAAATGTTAGACTTTTTTCTTCTGCCCCAAATACCATTGATAGTTTATTGTAATCCCACATTTGTATATCATTATAAGGTTGGTTTTGGCCGTGAATGGCACGTTCAACAGTGTATCCGTTGTTATTGATTAAAAATATAATCGGTTTTAAATTATGACGTAGTACAGTTGATAACTCTTGGGCAGTTACTTGGAAAGAACCATCACCAATAATTAAAATGTTGCGCCGTGATAAATTGGCGAGCTGTGTACCAAGTAGAGCAGGCAGTGTGTAGCCGATAGATCCCCATAACGGTTGTCCTACATATGCAGTGTTATTAGGTAGAGGGATAGCAGCACTACCAAAGAAAGGTGTTCCTTGCTCTACAATTAAGACGTCGTTTTCTTGTAAGAAATGGTACATTTGCTGCCAAAAACGTTTTTGTGTGACCATTTGTGCTTTTGGAATGAACTCTTCAGTAAAAGGTGATGATTCTAAAATAAATGGCTTAACGTCAAGGGTATCTTTATTACGATGCTCAATTGAATCACTTAAATGTTGTAAAACATCCTGCATTACAACTGGACCGTATTTTTTATCTATAATTTTCACAGTGTAGGGATGGATTTCTATAACTTGTTCTTTTGTAAAACCTTGTGTGAAGCTGCCTGTAATAGTATCAGTTAACTTCACACCAATACTAATAATACAATCAGATTCATCAATTCTTTTTCGCAAGTACGGAGAACTTACATCACCAGTATAAACCCCTATAAATTGAGGCTGTTTTTCTGGGAATATTCCTTTTCCCATACTTAACGTCGCGATGGGAAACCCAGTTTTTTCTACGAATTGATGTAAATTTTCTTTAGCGTGAAATCGATCTACTTCAAAATCAGCTAAAATAACAGGTTTTTTGGCACTATTTATTTTTGAAATGGCATGTAGAAGCATTTTATTTAATGCTTCTTTATTACTTAAAATCGGTTTATATAAAATTGGTTCTGTAGGTTTATTAATTGGTTTATTATATACATCAATCGGCAAATTAATATGAACCGGGCGTTTTTCATTCCAACATGCACGTAAAACACGGTCAATTTCCTCAGCAGCATGCTCAGGTTTTACATTTGTTTGTGCCACAGTGATTTCTCGATACATATTGGAAAAGTGATCGAACTTTCCATCTCCTAACGTATGATGGACGATTGCTCCATTTTCCATTACTTTTGTTGGTGGCGTACCTGTAATTTTTATAACTGGCACGTTTTCCGCATATGAGCCAGCAATACCGTTAATAGCGCTTAATTCTCCAACTCCGAAAGTAGTAATAAGAGCAGCGATTCCTTTTATGCGAGCGTACCCATCTGCTGCATATGCAGCATTTAATTCATTACAATTGCCAATCCACTTTAAATTTTCATGTGCTACTACATCATCTAAAAAGGCAAGATTATAATCACCAGGAACCCCAAATATATGTTCAATTCCTAATTCGTGTAGTCTATCCAATAAATATGCACTTATAGTATATTGTTTTTTCAAATGAATCATCTCCTAATTATGCAATGAATGTTT
The DNA here is from genome assembly GCF_051915685.1 of Bacillus cereus group sp. MYBK5-2. Classification (NCBI taxonomy): domain Bacteria; kingdom Bacillati; phylum Bacillota; class Bacilli; order Caryophanales; family Bacillaceae; genus Bacillus; species Bacillus cereus group sp. MYBK5-2. The sequence goes on along the minus strand of NZ_JBQAFE010000007.1, from coordinate 222,777 downwards.
CAATAGACTAAATAAGTTCTAATGCGTTGATTAAAATATTCATTACTAGATTGTGGTATAATTTACATACAGGGGGAAAGTAGATGACACAACATAAAGAAGAACAGATGAATGAGGCATTAGCATTATTTTATTTTGCATATAAAACATTTACTGAAAAGCCAGATGAAATTATAAAAGAATATGGCATTCAACGAGTACATCATCGAATTTTATTTTTTATCGCACGTTTTCCAGGGATAAGTGTAAATGAGTTATTATCATTATTAGAAATAAGTAAACAAGCTCTCCACGGGCCACTACGTCAACTTGTGGAAAAGGGCTTAATTGAGAGTAATGAAGCTACACATGACCGCCGTGTGAAACAGTTGTCTTTAACAGAACATGGTGCAGATTTAGAAAAGAAACTGAGTGATGTACAAAGACAACAAATGGGTGCTATTTTTTCAAAATTTGGTGAATCATGTGAGGACAATTGGCACCAAGTTATGAATGAAATGGCAAATAGCCGATCAGGTTTTGATGCTTGGATATCGAAACGTGAAATACCAGTCGATCAAAAATAATGAAAAAACTTCTGTTTTTATCGTTTGAAAAAGAACAAATTTTATCCATACATTTGGCAACTATGATTTGGTCATAGAGTGAATGGATAAAAAGATACATTACTAGATACTTTATACGTGTACGCAATGGAACAATAAAATTCACATTTCCGAAAGGGGAATTATAATGATAAAACTTGTACTTATTCGTCACGGACAAAGCTTATGGAATCTTGAAAATCGCTTTACTGGATGGACAGATGTTGATCTATCAGAGAATGGATTAAGTGAAGCGAGAGAAGCAGGAGCAATATTAAAGAAAAACGGATATACTTTTGATGTGGCTTATACATCAGTATTAAAACGCGCAATTCGGACGTTATGGATTGTACTTCATGAGATGGATCTTACTTGGGTTCCAATACATAAATCTTGGAAGCTAAATGAAAGACATTATGGTGCATTGCAAGGGCTGAATAAAGATGAAACTGCACAAAAATATGGTGAGGAGCAAGTTCATATTTGGAGAAGAAGTGTTGATGTAAGACCACCGGCTCTTACTGAAGACGATCCTCGATATGAAGCGACCGATCCAAGATATAAAACACTCAAAAAAGGTGAATTTCCATTAACTGAATGTTTAGAGGATACGGAGAAGAGAGTACTTGCTTATTGGCATTCAGAAATTGCGCCGACATTAAAAAGTGGTAATAAAGTAATTATTTCATCACACGGTAACACAATTCGCTCGCTAGTAAAATATTTAGATAACCTTTCAAGTGATGGTGTAGTTTCATTAAATATTCCCACTAGCATTCCGCTTGTTTATGAATTAGACGAAAACTTACGTCCGATTCGTCATTATTATTTAAGTATGGATGGAGAAGTACCTGAAGGGGAAATTCCGAAACATATTTCTTTTTAATACGAAAATTTGAAATGAATGCTTGTCTACATATACAATATAGACTCATGGTAAAGTGAAATTTTAATCAGTGGGGGTCTTACTGCCCACAAATAAAAGGATAAAAGACGTGGTACTTTCTAATATATATGCGATGTAGCTAATTTTAGAAGCTTGTCCACGTCTTTTGTCATAAAGAGAGCAGCTTGCGCATGTAATGATATCGTGAGTAGTTTTTTGAATGGAGGGTGATGTGATTAATGATCTCTAACATTCGAATTGGCTTATTTGTTTTAGCGATTGTCTTTGTAGTCCTTGTTTTCTTTTATTGGAAAAATGAGGAGTTGTACGAGGAGAAAAAGCAACGTATTAGAAAGACTTGGTATGGTTTGTTTATCATATCTGTCACCGTGTATTTCATGATAAAAGGAATTGATTTAACCCTCTGGAAAAATCTTTTAATGTTTACTGCAATGGTTATTTTTGTTGATATTGCGTTCATTTTAACGCCTAATATTTCAGAAATATGGGGTGCGAAATTTAGCGATATTGGCAAGACAGTTCAATCAATAAAACGATCATTAATTGCATCTAAAGCGAGAGGGGAAATATACACGACAATTATTCAAAATGTTAATCCAGCAGTATTCGGTACGATGGAATGGCATACGGAAGAGGAATATACAAAGAGCTTAAATGCATTTTTAGATTCATATGGGGAAAAGATTGGCGCGAAAATTGTTGTTTTTGAAGCCGCGAAGGAATTAAATACAAACTTTCGTGGTATTCGCTCGCAATTTAGTATTATCGTTCCGTTAGAACATATCGAGCAATTGAATGAGCAGAAAGCGGTGCAAGTAGAAAATGTCGGGATTATACCAGCAAAAATAGTAAGTGATGTTTTCATTGTTATTGATGGAAAGAAAAATAACCTGCAAGATCGGGATTTTGAAAATGTATATAATTTAACAATACATCATAGTTATTTTAGTAAATAAGGACAGAATCTTTTTCTGTCCTTTTCTTCTATACATAAATTAAAAACAAAATCCGACAAAGTTGAATAAAATTGGACAATCATTCCTACACTAGCAGGTAGAGGTGATTGTAGTGGTAAAAGATTATGACAATGATTTTTTTAAAGAAGATAATGAAGATACAACAGATTTCTCTTTAATAAAAGGGGATACGTTGCAGCAAGTAGAAGAATTAGAAGAAGAATTAAAAAGAAAATCATAAGTGTACACTCTTTCTACATTTGCTATATAATATAAATAAAAGGTTGTATCTTTTTGAAAAGGGGGAGAAGAGATGGCTGAAGTCAATGCACAAAAGTCTTCGTTTTTTAAAGAAAAAAAAGAAGAATCAAATACAGATTTCTCTCTTGTGAAAGGTGCATTAACGGAGAATATAAATCGGTTAGAGAAACTGATGAATAATAGTAGTTCAAAATATATACAGGTGAAAAAAACAAAAGAAAATGCATAGAGCATTTTCTTTTGTTTTTTATTTAATAGTAAACTTATCTTTTACTTTTTCAGGTAAATCTGCTTTCTGAATCTCTTCATAGGACTTTACTTCAATTGATGATATTTCATTTTTGCTATTATCATCTTGATCTACATAAAGGCGTAAAAACGCGTCTTCATTTAATTTATGGGCGTTTTCTTTTTTTGTACTCCTAAATGTAATTTGTTTTTTAACACCATCTTCATCATATGCGGGCAGCGTATAGTTTCGTAAGTTTCTACCATCTACCTTTTCAATAGTTCCTTCGCCTTTTATTTGCATGTAATATACATCTTTACTAATTCTATTTAGTGATGCTCTCTCACAGCCAATAGTAAAACTAGAAAGTAATAAACATAGTGTAATAATTGCTAAAAACTTTTTCATTTTCTTTATCTCCTTTAATGTGTTTCTTTAAAAAGTATACGACTATTATTAAATGAGAAAAATCGATATAGATTACAACGCTCTTGCAACATTGTAAAATTGTTGTATATAAAATAAACAATAAAAGTTAAAAGAAAGGTAAAATAATGAATCATGGTATAATGATAAAAGACTTACATACTATTTTTTCATTTTGAGAGGAGCTTGAACATGTATTCTACTTTAGAACAATTAACAAAGCACCCTGTATTTTATCATTTTGCAGAAATTTCAAAGATTCCTAGAGGATCAGGTAATGAAAAGGAAATTAGTGATTATTTAGTGGGCTTTGCAAAAGAGCGTAACTTAGAAGTCATTCAAGATGAAGCATTAAATGTCATTATTAAAAAAGAAGCAACAGCTGGTTATGAAAATGTACCAGCTATTATTATTCAAGGTCATATGGATATGGTTTGCGAAAAAAATCAAGCAACAGTACATGATTTTGAAAAAGATCCAATTGAATTACGAATCATTGGGGACATGTTATATGCAAATCAAACAACTCTAGGTGCTGATAATGGTATTGCAGTTGCGTATGCATTAGCTTTATTAGATTCAAAAGAAATTCCGCATCCAGCACTTGAAGTCGTTATCACTACTGAAGAAGAAACGACAATGGGTGGGGCTTTTGCTATTGATCCAAATCATTTTGAAGGAAAGATATTTATAAATATTGATTCTGAAGAAGATCATAAATTACTTGTAAGTAGTGCAGGTGGTGCGAAAGCTGTTGAAACAATTCCCGTAATTTGGGATGAAACACCAGCGAATATGGATGCATACCGTCTATATGTTGGTGGTCTAAAAGGCGGACATTCTGGTATGGAAATTGATAAACAACGCGGTAATGCGAACAAAGTATTAGGACGAGTATTACGTGATTTATCAGCACATATGGAGTTTAACATAAGTGAAGTTCACGGCGGTTTAAAAACGAATGCAATTCCGCGTGAAAGTGTAGCTACAATTTTAATTCGTACAGAAGATGTAGGAAAAGTAGAAGAAAAATTAGAATCATGGACACGTGTATTACAAGAAGAAATGCGTGCTGTTGATCCAGATGTTCATGTTACACTGACAAAATTGGATGAAACAGTTGAAAAAGTATTTGCTAAAGAGACACAAAAGCAGCTTATTTCATCATTATTCTTAATTCCAAATGGCATTCAAAGCATGAGCATGGATATTAAAGGTCTTGTAGAAAGCTCAACGAATTTAGGTGTTATTGAAACATTGCGAGATGAAATTAAATTACGTAACGAAGTGCGAAGTTCTGTAAGTAGTTTAAAACAACATGTTGCAGAAGAAATAAAATATATTGCTGAATTAGTTGGTGCTACATTTGAAATAGAGTCAGAGTATCCAGAATGGCCATACAATCCAAACTCACAAATTCGTAATTTATTTGAAAAAGTACATCAAGAAAAATACAATAAAGAAATTGAAATCTTCGCTGTACATGCGGGGATTGAGTGTAGCGCATTCGTTCAAAAAATGCCTGAATTAGATGCAATTTCATTCGGACCAGACATCTTTAACGTCCACACTCCAGATGAACATATCAGTATCTCTTCTGTAGTGAATAACTGGGGATTCTTCGTTGATGTAATGAAGGCTACGAAAGAATTAGCTGAGTAATAACGACGGAATAAAAAGGAGCCTATAAAAATTTATAGGCTCCTTTTTTGTATTGGAATTTATCCCGCTATTTGCCGGGCAGCCCGATTGGTTCAACTAATAATCAGTGGGGGATGAATAAAACCACTACTGATTAAAGTTTCAATTTATGAGAAGTCATTTTTCGTTAGTATGTAATATTAAGCTTGAACAATTAATAAGGATGAATTGTTGATGTTTTTTAGTACTGATGAAGGGGTGGAGAAATGAAGGAAAGAAAGCATTTTATTGTTTGTATGTTTTTATTGTTCTTCACATTTAGTTTTATTGGTGTTCAGAAAATAATAGCAGAAGAAGTTGAATTTTCAGGAACAACAGCTCCATTGAATGTAAATGTTAGAGAGGCAAAAAGTTTGAATGCAAATATTGTAGATGTGATTCCCGGAAATACAACAGTATCTTTTAAAGGATGGGAGTATGGTGAAGCGGTTAAAGATTACTGGACAGGAAATTTAGATAATCGTTGGTTTTATTATTTTAAAGATGGAAAAAAAGTATATGTAACGTCAGCGTATATTAATGGAAATCCTCCAAATACATCAATAGATCGTAAATTATCTGTACCTAACATATTACAAGAAAGGTCAAATTGGTGTTGGGCAGGCACTTCGGTTTCAGTTTTAAATTATTTTGGAAAAACTCCTTCACAAGATCAGTACGTTAGGTATGTTAAGGGTGGATCATATAATAATCCTGCAACTTCACGTGAAATACAATATGGATTATCCGGATATGGGGTTAGCTCAGCTATAAGTTCTGGAGCAAAATCGTATGATTGGTTCAAAAGTCAAATTAATAGTAATCAGCCGATGATTGCACTCATTATGTGGCAAAATGGCGCTAACATCGGACACTTTTTAGTACTTGATGGGTTTTATAAAGGGACAAATGGAACAGATTATATAACATACATGGACCCTTGGTATGGTGATCATTATAATCATAATTTCAGTACGTTCCATAACAATAGTAATTTTTGGTGGAGTGAAACTGTTTATAATATCCATGCAAACTAATAATATTAAAAGCGGAGGTTCATAAATGGGAAAACTACTTAAGCTTGTGATACCGTGCATGTGCTTAATGACCGTTATTATTTTTGCTAGTAAAATTAGTTATGCATCAAAAAATAAAAGTGAATCAGTACAATCGATCGCATTAAAAGATTATCAATATAGTAAGGGAGGTTCTTCTGAAAATTTAAGTTTTGAAAAAATAACAACATCTCCATTTTCATTACCAATCTATGCAACTATTCCAGCACAGCAAATTTTAAATAGCTCTGAATTTAAGCATTTACTATTACCAACAAATGAAAAGCTGTGGTTTATTATGAAGGGTGAGCAGCCAGAAGGACTGATTGTTGCGAATGATACTGAACCGATTCGAACGGGCGGAGAAAATAGAAGTAAAGATTTATATGGATTATATAAAGCAATAAAAAATAATACAAATGAAACAAAAGATATTAGTTATTTCGAATTTGAAGGGCAAGGAATATTGGTAGTAAATCAAAATAATGATCAAGAAATATACCTTAGTAAAGGTGCCGCTGCCATATTAAAACTTCCTGCTGGTCAAAAAGTATTGAGCAGTGAAGTATTACAGAAAATGAAAGAGAGAATTGTAACTGGTTTTGAATAGTGTAATGTCTGATTCTTTTTTGTGTTTATATAAGGTTGAATAGGGAACAGGATCAATGGTAGCATTAGGGCATCTTTACTGTTTGAAACCTAATAGTGTATATAAAAAGGTTAGAGAAGTTAATTCTCTAACCTTTTTATATTAATGTATGAAATTTAAAAAGTGATGGAGTAAACCAAATAATAAAAGTTTGTCTGCTCTTCTATTCTTATTTGCAATTTAAACTCGTTATATTCCGCTATCTATTGTACAACCTTTTTACATAGCTGAATTTTTTTATTTGAAAATAAGGGTGCATCTATAAAACCATAATGATAAACTAAAATACCTAATTCCACTCTAGAATTAATATGCCATTTTTCTTTAATATGATTAATTATCGTTGAAATTCTTCGAGGGGTAACATATATTTTTTTGGAAATTTCTGCATCTGTATATCCTTTTGCTACATAAATAGCTACTTCTAACTCTCTTTCGGTCAACATTCTTTTCATAAAATACGCTCCTTCGAAATTATTTATATAAAAATCAAAAGAAACTATTAAAAGAAATAAAGGTGAAAAATCATATTTATTTTAATCAGGCTATTTGCGGATAGTAAGACTCCCACCTCAAAATTTAGATGTGGCAAAGAAGTCGAAATCCCTGTAAAAGCCTGCCTGGAGTGGACTGATAATCAGTGGGGGGGAATAAAACTCCCATTAATTATTAGTGAACCATATTTTAATAATTTCTCGTATTGTGATACAAGTTTGTAAAAGAAACTATAAATCCATATAATTAATAATTGTAACTATATTAATTTTACATTACATTAAAAGTTGGGAAATATTCTTATACTCATAAAGTGTTACATTTGAGGGAGGAAAGATGGAATTCTACAATCTTGGTATTATTATTAAAGAACTTAGAAAGAAAAAAAACATGTCACAATCTGAATTATGTCATGGAATATGTTCACAAAGTCAAATTAGTAAGATAGAAAAAGGTATTATTTATCCATCTAGCATATTGTTGTATCAATTATCTGAAAGACTTGGTATTGATCCAAATTATATATTCGCACTAACCAAAAATAAAAAAATAAAATATATTGAAAATGTAAAATGTGTAATGAGAGATTGTGTGAAACAAAAACAATATAATGAGCTTTACGAAATAGTAAAAAAAGAGAAAGATGAGAATAATTTTCAATCAAAAGAAGATAAACAATTTCTATTATGGCATGAAGCGATTGCTATATATTATGTAAATGGAGCAACAAGTAATGCCTTTGACATTTTAAATAGAGCACTAAAACAAACCTTAAGTAGTAGTAACTTTTTATCAGAAAAAGAAATAAGCATAATGAATTCAATTGCTATAATACATGCAGAAAATGAAGAGTATGAGAAAAGTATAAATATATTAAAACAAAGTTTAATTAATTTTAATAAGATAGAATTTCCTAGAGAAAAAGAAATCAAATTAAGACTCATTCATACGTTAACAAAATGTTTACACCTTGCAAATCAATATGAAGAAGCAATAAAGTATAGTGAAATAGGTATAAAATTAGCGATAAATATGAATACTTTATACTTATTAGGTGAATTGTTTTTTGAAAAAGGTGCAATTTTATTGAAAGTTCAGCACTCTAATGAAGTTGGTTTAACAGACATAAAAAAAGCATTATTTATATTTGAACTAACTGAAAGAAAACAATATATAAAAATGATCAAGGAAAAATATATTAAAAATCAAGAATAAACAAGAAAGAATTCTAACATAGACTATTCCTAATTGTTATTTATTTCTAAAAAAAGTACTGTAATACGAACTATTCCTAATTGTTGTTTATTGCTAAAATAAATACCGTAATATTAGATAAATATAAAGGGTGGCATTTTATGAAATCAAGAGGAATTACTCGTAAAGCAGATAGCATGGGGCGTATTGTTATTCCAATGGAAATAAGACGGAGTTTAGGAATTGTAGAAAAAGATTCTCTTGAAATGTTTATAGAAGAGGACCAGATTATTTTACGAAAATATCAATCTCCAAGAGCTTGTGCACTTACAGGGGATATTTCAGACAGCAATATTTCGTTAGCGAATGGGAAGATTATTGTAAGTCCAAACGGGATGGAACTGTTAATAAAGAAGTTACAGCAATATCTTTTAAAATAAAGTGAAACTTTAATCAGGGGGAGTTTTGTTCATCCCCACTGATTATCAGCCCTCACCAATCTTGCTTTTATGGGCAGCCCGACCCCCACCTAACTTCTTTGCTTCCGCTGTATTTCGAAGTAGGGGTCTTACTGCCCGGCAAATAGCGGGGTAAAAGGTAAGTAAGAACTTTAAAATAGAATATACTTGAAAAAAATCCCTCTATCAATTTAGGGGTTTTTTTTATTGTTATCAATAAAATTGAGGGGCCGTAGTTCGTTCAATGGAGTACGAATTACTTCATAAATAGTCTGACTATTTTTTATAAAAAAACTATTCATTTACATTTTTTGGTTTCGTGTTATATTTTTAATGTTAACATAGTTGTATTGAAAATTCTGATTTTAAAATTAGGAAAACTTTAGAAAATGAAAGAAATTTTTAAATTAAATTTACCAATTCAATAGAGGTTCGTCGGGGAAATGTACCTAAGAAGAAATCTCTTATAATCCACGTTTTTTATTTGTAAATCGGTAGTTCTAATAGCTCTGACGAAAAGCGAAGGAGCAAAAAAGAAATGGATAGTTTGTTTAATAGAAGATAGGGTATAAAAAATAAAACAACGGAGGTTTTATAATGAATAAAGGAATACTGCAGATTACAGAAATTGAAGAAATTAGCATTCCTAATGTATTGAAGGATAAAATGAAGAATCTGATAGAAAATGAATTGAAAACTCATAATCCTTATACTTGTGATCAAGAAATAGCAGCATATTTTTCAAAAGAGTGGCTTAATTGTTTGATTGACTATTCAAAGAAAAATCCGAATTCAGATATGAAAAACCTACTACATATAATAAAAATAGCGAATTGTGGTGGAAACGTACCACCTACTCTTATTAAAAATACTCCATGTGATCCTATGGAAACACTATTACCTGGGGAAAATCGCAGAGGTTTTAATTATGGCGAAGACGAACACGATAGAATGAAAAAATATTTTTATGCAGAATGGGTCACATGGCTTTTTGCCACACTTTTTAATTATGATGCTTTAATTCACCCATCCGAACATGCAGGGAAAAATAGATTTCATCTCATTTCACCTTTAAACAACGATGAAGTTTTGCGAAATGTCGGTGCAAGCACCGGTGGCGGGAACTTTTATCAACATAACGATGCCACAGTGTATACAGATATGAAAGACCAATCAGATATTGAAGCAAGATTGAAAACATTCAATACGAATTTAGAAATTGTATCAAATAGACTTAATAAATCCGTGGAACGAATAGTGTCTGAAATTACTTGTGGCAAATTTACTAGAGTTGATGCTCTTTTATTAAAAGGAGTGTTAAATTTAAAAACTCAAACTCATATTGGAACCCCAAAATTACTTCAAAAGCATCTTGAAGAAAATTTCTTCAGTAAAGATGACATATTGGCGGTAAGTAAAATGCCTATTGCTCATATCGCAGGAATGGCTGATGGTGAAATATCGGGATTTGTAGGAGAAATAAACCAAATTATATTTTTAGATGATAATGGTGATATTATTGCAACTTGTTTGAATGGAGCGGAAAATAGATTAATTTATGTGGGAGAAAGTGAAGAAGAAAAATTGAAATTTGACATGTTTTTAGAACTCTTACGAACAACGCCTACTTATAAGGTTCCACTTACATCTGAAGATTTATTACTTATACCAAATTCATACTATGGTAAACAAACAAATGTAACTCATGGTAGGGAAAGGTTATCTGAGGAAGAATATAAAATCCCGATTGGAAACAATAAATATGGAAGAAGAATTGTTTGCAGACAATACGTTTCCAGTCGATTACGTGATCAAAAAGAAAGTTACTTTACAGATTTAATTAACTAGTTTAAAGAGAGGAGGGACGATGGGGAGGTTTGGGTTATAATAGCTCAAGCCTTCCCATATTCTTTGTATGGATTTTACTATTGAATTACTTATACTACTATTTTTAGTAGCTGTATTAGCAGGATGGATAGATACGATTGCTGGGGGCGGTGGTATGATAACTATCCCGATAATGTTATTAGTAGGTATGTCTCCTTCTGTAGCGATAGCGACTAATAAACTACAAGGGAGTAGCGGAACTCTCATGGCAACAGTGTTTTTTATTAAGAAGAAAGAAATTAATCTTAAAGAAATGCGTTTGTCCATCTTAATGACCTTTTTGGGATCCGTTTTGGGTGGATGGCTTGTTTTACAGATACGAGCAGAATATTTAATCATGATATTACCTTTTTTACTTATTATTATTGGTCTTTATTTTCTATTATCTCCAAATATAGCAAACGAAGATCGACCGAGAAAAATAAGTATGTTGTTGTTTGCGTTAACAGTGGCTCCATTCCTTGGATTTTATGATGGTTTCTTTGGCCCAGGAACAGGTAGTTTAATTGCTTTAGCATTCATTCTTTTATATGGATATAGTGCTACAAGAGCAACTGCAAATGCTAAGATCTTGAATTTTACAAGTAATTTCGCTGCTTTGTTATATTTTATTATTTTTGGCCAAATCGATTGGACAATTGGGTTGATTATGATGCTTGGTCAAATTATAGGATCGTATATTGGAGCGAAGATGGTGCTTACAAAAGGGACGTCATTAATACGACCAATAGTGGTTATTGTTTGCTTTGTCATGGCAATTAAAATTTTTTTACAAAATATAAACTAAATGTAATCAATATATTATTTGGATCAAAGTTAGAGTGTTTTCACGTTCCTATTGCAGTATTACGCTGTTTAAGATGTGTTCAAAATTACACAATTTGACTAGTGTAATATATTGCGTTATGCTTTTTTATAGTATAAAAGAAAGGCTTGAAGATAATGATTCGTCGTTTGAGAAAGCTAAAAAATGTAGCAGTCGTAGTAAGCTTCTAAGTAAATAGCAAAATATATAATACTTAGAAGCGAGGAATAAAGTTATGAAGTATCCATTATTTAATCATTGGTCAGAAACAAAGTATATAAAAGATATAGTAACAAATCCACTCATTGAAGTAGGAGAGTACTCCTATTATTCAGGCTATTATAGCCATCAAAATTTTGAAGATGGCTGTGTAAGGTATTTGTGGGGAGATGCTAAGTCTCAAGCACTTTTCAATCCAATTGAACAGATGGGATGGCATCTTGATAAACTCATTATTGGGAATTATGTTTGCATTGCAAGTGGGGTAGTCATTTTAATGGGTGGTAATCATAATCATCACTCAGAATGGATTACAGTATATCCATTTGCTGAGCAAATCAAACAATCATATGAACCAAAGGGCGATACAGTCATTCAAAGTGATGCTTGGATTGGAATGAATGCTATAATAATGCCTGGCGTTACTATTGGTGAAGGTGCAATTGTTGCTGCAGGATCTGTCGTAAGTAAAGATGTTCCACCGTATACAATAGTTGGTGGAAATCCTGCTAAGGAAATAAAGAAACGATTCACTGATACAGAAATAAACATGTTAATGGAAATGCGTTGGTTTGATTGGGATAGGAAATTGATTGAGAAGGCAATTCCGCTGTTGTCTAGTCCATCCATCGAACCATTATTTGCTTTTTATAAAAATGAAGTGAAAAATAAATAAATCAGTTAGGAAAACTACATCCAGTATAGGGTGTAGTTTTTTATTTTTTGTAAATGTGGAACAAATGTATTATTTAGATTGTCTATTAACTGTAATCCTAAAAAATATGAAAGTGTGAATCATTTTGAAAAATATAAGGGGATTAAAAATAAGGATATGTGTGGGAATACAAAGTATTAGCGCACCTAAAAGTGTCGGATGAGGTGGTCTATATGAAAGCGATTCTAACGTTTTATATGTATATACAATTTGAGAACACTGTCTATTTTTTGCGGGATTATGTTAGAATAACGCTTTTTTTGAGTACAAAGAAATTGGAGGTAACAGAAGTGAAAGGTATGTTTTGCAAGAGAGTTATTGCAATAGTAACAGTGCTTACAATATTTTGTAGCATGGTCGTTACAATTGGAAAAGCAGCAGCGGAAACAGATCCTGCTATAGACGTTGAAGCAGGATCAGCAATTTTAATAGAAGCAAATTCCGGGAAAATTTTATATGAAAAAAATGCAGATGAATCATTGGCAATTGCTAGTATGACAAAAATGATGAGCGAATACTTAGTTCATGAAGCGGTGGATAAAGGAAAACTTAAATGGGATCAAAAAGTTAAAATCTCTGAATATGCACATAAGATTTCGCAAGATCGTTCACTATCAAATGTTCCATTAGAAAATGGTGGCTCTTATACGGTAAAAGAGTTATATGAGGCAATGGCAATTTACTCTGCAAATGGTGCAACAATTGCTTTAGTTGAACAGATTGCTGGTAAAGAGGTCAATTTTGTAAAAATGATGAACGATAAGTCAAAAGAGTTTGGTATGAAAGATTATAAGTTTGTAAACTCTACTGGCTTAACAAATCAAGATTTAAAAGGATATCATCTAGAAGGGACAACTCTAGAAGAGAAAAATAAAATGTCTGCAAGGGATTGTGCAATTTTAGCACAACGTCTTATTCAAGATTTCCCCCAAATATTAAATACAGCAAAAATTCCTAAAAAAACATTCCAAGAGGGTGGTAAATATCCAATTGATATGGCGAACTTTAACTGGATGTTAAAAGGCTTAATTAAGCAATATGAAGGTGTAGATGGTTTGAAAACAGGAACTACTCCAGAAGCGGGAGATTGTTTCACTGGTACAGTAGAAAGAAATGGTATGCGACTAATTTCTGTAGTGATAAAAGCAAAATCTCATACGGCACGTTTTGATGAAACAAAGAAATTATACGATTATGGATTTGCGAATTTTGAAGTGAAGAATGTCTACGGAAAAGATTCAGTAATAAAAGGACATGAAACAGTTCGAGTGGCAAATGCAAAAGAAAAAGATGTAGTAGTTCAAACGAAGCAAGCTGTTTCACTTCCAATGCCGAAGGGCAATAAAGACATTTATAAAAAAGAATTTAAAGTATCCAATATGGAACAAGGAGCGCCTATTAAAGAGGGGGGAACTATTAGTAAAATGATTATCTCTCCTAAAGATAATACAGATTCTGGTTTCTTATCAGGTAAATCATTACAAATAGACCTTGTAACAAAATCTGATGTCGAACAAGCAAATTGGCTTACACGTTTTATACGTAAAACAGGATCTTTTTTTAGTGGTATGTGGGATCGTTCGATTGATATAGTAAAAAGCTAATTTTATAGGATACAACTAAATATTAGTTTGAAACAAAAGATTTCAAAGTACTATAGATTCTTATGTGGATAGCTTGGAATGTCAGGGTGTAATTTTTTCTTCTTACTTTGTGCATTGCAATGACACTACTTTTTTCTATAGTTTCATATCATTTAATCGAAAAGAAATGTATCAACTGGGCGAAACAAAGAACAACAAATTTTTTGAAAAAAGTATAATTCCTAGATAGATTTTATTTCTTTAGTAAATATATGAATATGACCGATTCTGAATGTAAATATAGTAAAGTGGAATATAATTGAAATCGAAAACCACTTAGAAATAACAATTACGGTGTGAGCTATTGTATAGTATAGATATGGTTAATAATAAAGGGGGAATACATATGTGGAAGCGATTTGTAGCAATTGGTGATAGTTTTACAGAGGGGATAGGGGATCAAGTTGAGGGAATTGCATTAAAAAGCTGGGTAGATCATTTTGTTCAACTGTGTGAAAATGATATAGAATATGCCAATTTTGCAAAGCGTGGGTTAGTAACTAAAGAAATTCGCTCGCAGCAATTGGAAAAGGCGTTAACTTTTAATCCAGATTTGGTTAGTCTCATTGCAGGGGCAAACGATGTTTTAAAAGGACGTTGGAATCATGATGCATATAAGAACGATATGGATTTTATGATAGATACATTAAGTAAAGCAGGGGCTGATATTATTATAGCAAACCTTCCAGATTTTACAGTTAGGCTTCCTTTTGCTTCTGAAAAAAAACAAGTAATAAAAGAACAATTATTAGAGGCAAATGAAGTTATACATTCACTGAGCAGAGAGTATAAGCTTCATCATGTTGATTTTTGGAATCATCATTTAGTTAATGACAATACGCTTTGGTCTAAGGATTTAATTCATCCAAACTCAAAAGGATATGTAAAAGTTGCTGAATTAATTTTTAGTAGTTTGCCTGTACAGAAGACAAAATAATAGTTTGCAATGTAACGAATATGATATTAAGTGTATGAAGCTATGTTTTTTAGTAAATGGAAGAATTAAACATTTAGCAAACAAAGCGTTTCTACGATATATTTCTACAGTAGTGCACAAATACAGAATCACAAAGAAAGATCACTTATGGAAATAGGTGGTCTTTAAATGTTTTTATAACTAAATTAGTATATACTGTATTACTAACAATTTCGTACTACATAAAAATTAAGTTCTCTTATAGAAAAACTGATTTTATATTATCTTAAAATATAATAAAACGTTCAAATCATATTTTGGGTATGTATCCTAATTGTGAATGATGTGTAATTTTTTTGAAGTATAAATATCCAATAAATAAAATAGGTAGTAGGTGCAGAAGTATTAATACTATATTATTCAATTCTTGTTATGAGTACATTAGTGATTGGTAATATTATATTTTTATTATCAACTTTAGTTATTGGAATTAATTTGCATAGAAAATATGTAGGATAAGAAAAAAATATACTTTATTGTATATTTTTTTTGTTTAGTAGGATTTACGGTCTCTTTAAACTATTATGTTAATAAAATTAAAAAACTTAATTCTTGATACCCTTATGGTTAAAGCTATCTATAAAATGAAAATATAAATAAATAATAGTTTGTTATGATTTGTGGATTTGGTTTTTTATCCGAATTTTCTGATTCAAATATTTCAACTTTATGAATATAGTAGGTGAAATATTTGTGTGATAGTATTTGAGATAGAAAAAAGCCAACTTTAAAAAGGATGTGAATTGAATGTGTAAACGACTGTAAAGGGGTATATTAAGGCAACGTTTAGCTGTTATTAGTGTAAGGTAAAGATATATTTTGTAACAGTTGATATAAAAATGAAGAAATAGGTACGCTTTTGCTTGTCTGACTATTTCAAATATATGAAAAATAAGGCTGGTTTGAGTTTTGACGAAGTTAAATTCTAGGTGAGATGTTAATAATAATTAATTAGGTTTAATAAAGGGGTACCTTATACGCAAAAGCGTTTATATTAGTAACTTAAGGAGCTTGCTTTTATGAAAACTACCGATTCAAAAGGCCTATTAGGAAATAGGGTTTATTTACAAGTTTTCTCTGCCTATTCATTGCTTATGCTTGGTGTTTTTATTGATATGTTAGCGATTATGACTATAGTTGGGTTTGAATGGGAAGTAGATCCTACTATGATTGGGTTGATCCCTGTTGCATATGCACTTCCTGGAATTATTTTTGGCTCATGGGCAGGTGTTATTGCGGATCGTTTTAGAAAAATTCCAATTATGATGTTCTGTAATCTAATGGTTGGTCTAATAACAATTGCTCTTTTATTTGTACAAGATATCCACTGGCTCTTAGTGGCATTAATGATTCGTTCCATTTTTATTGTTTTCTATTATCCTGCACAGCAAACACTAACAAGACAGATTGTATCCCCGGACTTGCTTACTAAAGCAGTAAGTATCAACGGAATAGTAGAGCAGGGTACAAAGATAGTAGGCCCACTTATAGGGGGCATGTTGCTGAGCTGGTTTCAACCAGAGTTCTGCCTCATTATAAGAGCTATAAGTTGTTTATTAGCTACCTTGGTTCTGATACCCACAATAAAATTTAAAGAAACTATATCGAAAGAATTTGTTGAAAAGCAAAAACAAAGTACTTGGACCGCTTGGGTACAAGGGTGGGGTTATGTGTTATCTAATCGGATAATATTATCAACCATGATTTTCGTTACAATAGCCATGGCAGTATTACAATTAGTAGACTCACAATTCCCAACTTTATTTAAGAGCTTATTCCCACATGATAAAAGTAAAATGGGATATATCATTTCTATTATTGGTCTTGGCGGAATACTTGGTGCATTACTAACTCAGAAATTAAAACAATTTCAATATGGCTGGGTAGTATGTGGAGGTATGGTTTTAATGGGAATTGGTTTTGGGGGGATTGGTTTGATAACGCCCGGTACGGTCTTCGTTTTAGCCTATTTAATTAGTTTTATCGCTGGTATCGGAAGTGGGCTGATGCTTGTATCTAATCAAGTCATTTTACAAATAGAATCCGATCAAGATCAAGTAGGAAGAGTATTTGGTATACAAAGCAGTTTAACAAACGCAGTTCTAATTATTTCTCCTGCTATGAGTGGTCCATTAGTGCATTTGTTTGGAGTAACTCAACTCTATGTTTATGGAGGGATTGGGCTTGTTATTATTGGAGTAATTGGAGTTTCACTGCAGAAATATTTATGGGCTAAACATAAACACGAACCTATAAGAGCAAATAATTTTTGAAGGGAAGATTTTTATGACCAATGAGGAATGCTATCCATTAAGCCATCCGCAGCGAAGAATATGGTATACAGAAGTCGTTCATTCTGATAAAGGAATATGTAATTTAAGATTTTTATTTAAACTTCATCGAAAAATGAATTATTCAAAATTAAACCAAGTTGTGAATCGCGTTATCAGTGAAAATGACGGTCTGTGCATTAGGTTAAAAGAAAATGGGCATCAGGAACCGAAACAATATTTTACTAAACATGAAGAACAAGAATTTGAGTTTTTTGATTTCAGTAATGTGGAGAATACAAATTTGCTTGAGGAATGGATTGAGCAGAAAACAAAAGAAACGTTTACATTATTTAATTCAAATTTATACTATTTCGCTTTAATAAAATTAAACGATAATGAATGTGCAGTCTTTGGAAATGTTCATCATATTATTATGGATGGTTTATCAATTCAAATATTTACTGAGCAGATTGCAAAATATTATTATGACATGCATAACGAGAATGAGGAAGGCGAAATTAAAAATTCATATGTTCAATTTCTGACCAACGAACAAACATACTTGAATAGTAGTCGCTTTCAAAAAGATCAAAAATTTTGGTTAGAGGAATTTAAAACACTGCCATCTGTGACTGGATTGAAGCCTTATAATATGTACCAAGTTAGTACAAAAGCATCACGTGAGACGTTTATATTAACGGAACATTTGAAGAGAAAGATAGAAAAATTTTCTGAAGATTACAAAATTAGTTTGTATACTCTTTTTGTTGCTGCTTTCTCGTTGTCCATGTATCGGTGGACCTCATCGCTTGATATTGGTTTAGGAATGGCTTACGGCAACCGTATGACTAAAATGGAACGAAAATTGATTGGAATGATGGTGAGTACAGTTCCTTTAAGAATGGATATTGATCCAGAAGAAGAAGTACTTTCATTTATTAGTAGAGTGTCCAGAAAACAAAGTAAATCATTAAGACACCAGAAATATCCATTTGATTTGTTATTAAAGCAGATTAATAAAGAGAATAACAGTAATGTGAGACTTTTCGGAACTACGATTGATTATAGGGATCGTGATGAAAGTGGTGACTCACTATGGATTCCAAACCGTGAAGAAGTACAAGATTTTGCAGTTCATATTGAAAATCTAATTGATATAGACTCTTTACATTTACATATTGATTATCGTGAGGAGCTATTTTCTAAGGAAGAGATAGAACGATTCTTTAACGTTATGCTAGTGATACTGGAAAATATTTTTGAAAACCCAAAGCAGAAGGTGGCTGAAATAGAAATCATTTCTGAGGAAGATAAAAGAAAAAGTTTAGTTGAGTTCAACAATCCTAAACTGGATGTCCCGCCTCAAGTAACTATTCATGAAATGTTCAAACGGCAAGCGATGATTTATCCAAATGCTATTGCAGTTACGTATGAAAAAGAAAAAATTACTTATAAGGAGCTTAATGAACGTGCAAACCAGTTAGCTCATTATCTGCAGAAAAAGGGAGTAGGACCTGATACTTTAGTTGGACTGTGCGTTAAACGTTCCCTCGAAATGATTGTAGGTATTTTAGGAATTTTGAAGGCTGGTGGGGCTTATGTTCCACTTGATCCAACATATCCAGAGCAGCGACTTCAATATATTTTAGAAGATGCTAGCATTCAGTTATTCGTAACGCAAGAAAGTTTAAAAGAATTGAACTGGTTACCAGAAAATGTTGAGTCGATTTGCCTGGATCGTGATCAAGATGAGATTGGGAAAGAAAGTAAGACTTTGCCGGTTTCTAGTGTCGGTCCCCAAAATCTGGCATATGTAATCTATACTTCGGGATCAACGGGAAATCCAAAAGGCGTTATGATAGAGCATCACAATGTTATACGGTTATTTAAATCGACGGATTGTTTGTATCAGTTTAATGAAAAAGATACTTGGACGCTTTTTCATTCGTATGCATTTGATTTCTCAGTATGGGAAATTTGGGGAGCGTTATTATATGGTGGGAAATTAGTTGTTGTTCCGTACTGGATTAGTCGATCACCTAAGGATTTTTATCAATTATTGGTGGAGGAAGAAGTCACAGTTCTAAATCAGACACCTTCCGCATTCCGCCAATTAATACGAGTGTGTGAACAAGAAGATAAGAATAAAAATTTGCAGCTGCGTTACGTGATATTTGGCGGAGAAGCGTTAGAACCTATTGGCTTGTTACCGTGGTTTCAAAGGTATGGGGAGAAAAAACCACAGTTAATTAATATGTATGGAATTACCGAAACTACAGTTCATGTTACATATTATCCAATTACTCTAGATGATGTGCAGCATGCTTCAAGAAGTAATATTGGAAAGCGGATTCCCGATTTAGAAGTGTATATACTAGACGCTTATCAACAACCTGTTCCTATAGGTGTTGATGGTGAACTTTATATTGGTGGAGCAGGATTGGCACGTGGATATTTAAATAGACCTGAATTAACAGCAGAGCGTTTTATATCTCATCCATTTAGTAGTAATCCGAAAGCAAGATTATACCGGACAGGAGACTTAGCTAGGTATTTGCCAGATGGGAATCTAGATTATCGTGGAAGAATTGATCATCAGGTTAAAATACGTGGTTTCAGAATTGAGATTGGGGAAATTGAGTCTACTTTAAATACATATGCATCTGTAACAGAGGCAGTTGTAATTGTAAGAGAAGATCAGCCGGGCGATAAAAGATTAGTAGCATATGTTGTAGGAGATGGAAATGTAGATGCGTGGAGAGAGTATCTTAAAGCGAAATTACCAAGTTATATGGTTCCTTCGGGATTTGTGGCGATGGAAGCTATTCCACTTACAGCTAACGGTAAAGTTGATCGTGAGGCCTTACCTATGCCAGAGGAAAAGCAGATTAATAGTGAATGTGTTGGCCCTCGGAATAGTAACGAACAGATACTGACTACCATTTGGAAGCGAGTATTAGGTGTTAAAAAGGTGGGAATCTATGATAATTTCTTTGAAATTGGTGGCGACTCGATTCTCAGTATTCAAATCATATCTCAAGCAAGTCAAGTGGGGTTAAAACTTACTCCAAAGCAAATGTTTGAATGCCCAACTATCGCTGAGCTGGCACAAGTGGCTATAGAAACGCAGGGAGTACAAGCGGAGCAGGGAATTGTGATAGGTGATGTGCCTCTTACTCCAATTCAGTGCTGGTTCTTCGAGCAAGAACATCCACATACAGAGCATTGGAATCAATCAATGCTTTTAAGAGTAAAAGAAAGATTGAATGTGAAATTACTAGAGGGAGCGATATTAAATTTACTGAAACATCATGATGCTTTACGTTTCCGGTACGAACAGTTACCAAACGGAACGTGGAGGCAGAGAAATGAAGGGACTGATGAGCTGTCAGTACTCCATGTTGTAAAACGTAATCAAGTTAATGAAAAAGAGTGGAATAAAATAATACAAGAAGAGATGAACATTAATCAAGCTAGTTTCAATTTAGTTACTGGTCCGTTAATGAGAGTAGTGTACTTTGAAGATAACTTGACTGGAAATGATCGAATATTCTGGGTGATTCATCATTTAGTAGTAGATGGAGTGTCATGGAGGATTCTATTGGAAGATTTACAGGTGGTATATAACCAGATGAAACAAGGTCAAGAAGTTCGCTTACCTGCGAAAAGTACATCTTTTAAAGAGTGGTCTGAACGACTCCAGACATACAGTGATTCGGGTATTTCAAAAGAAGTACAAAATTATTGGAATGAACAAGTAGAAAAAGAAACGATGAAAATTCCAATGGACTATCCAATACAAGAAACAACAGAAGAATCGATTGATCAAGTGACGAGGACTCTAGGAATAGAAGAAACACAAACATTGTTACACGAAGTTCTAGTCACTCATAAGACAAGGATTGATGAGGTACTATTAACGGCATTAGGACAAGCTATCGTTGATTGTATAAATCAGCAAACTGTTTCTATTCATCTAGAAGGACACGGAAGAGAAGAGATGATTGAAGGTATTGATTTATCAAGGACAGTGGGCTGGTTCACGAGTATTTATCCCGTTCATCTCAATTTTCAAGGAACTCAGACACCTATTGAAGGGTTAAAGGCTGTCAAAGAACAATTACGTCGAATTCCAAATCGCGGAGTTGACTATGGTATTTTACGTTACTTGAATAAAGAAATACTTCCGTTTTATCAGCAAAAGCCTTCAATAAGCTTTAACTATTTGGGCCAATTTGATCAGGTGTTTTCAAAGGAATCTTTGTTTGTGCAAGAGGCAGGGTTTACATTTTTAGATCATGCTCCAGATTCCAAACCATCTCATCTAATTGAAGTTATCGGAATGGTGAAAGATGAAAAGTTACATTTTATTTGGATGTATAGTAGGGAACAGTTTTCTAAATTAAAAATTCAAGTGATAGCAGATGGTATGTTAAGGCATCTCCATCAACTTATAAATAAACCAACAACAGAGTCTGCTTTTACGGTATCAGATTTTGCTGATGCAGAGGATCTTACGGAAGAAAGCTTAAGCAAAGTATTACTTAAATTAACAAAGAAGAGGGTGTAAAAATGGGAGACGTTATTGATATATATGGTTTATCACCTTTGCAAAAAGGAATACTGTTTCATACTTTATACGATCAAGATGATGAACATTCTTTTTCCTATATTGTACAAGTAGGTTTCTTGCTCGGGGGGCAATTGGATGTTGCTACTTTTGAAAAAGCTTGGGAATATGTTATTCAACGACATGAGGTTCTGCGCTCAGTATTTGTTTGGGAAGAAGTAGAAAAACCTCTACAAGCAGTTTACGAACGTCTTCCTTTTACTATTCATCAAGAGGATTGGAGTACCTATTCGCATGAGGAGAACGAGAAGAAATTACAACAGTTTTTGACTGCAGATCGTAGGAAAGGATTTTTATTGGATGAAGCACCATTGATGAGAGTCACTGCGATTAAAGAAGCAAAAGAGGAAACGAGAATTATCTGGACACATCATCATATTTTGCTAGATGGATGGAGTGTGTCATTGATCCTTAGTGAAGTGATGGAAGTTTATCTCAAGATGATAAAGGGAGAATTGTTGAATCTTCCTAAATCTCTTCCTTATAAAAAATATATTCAATGGATAAATAAACAAGATCAAAGTCAAGCAGAGGAATTTTGGAAAGAAGAATTAAAAGGGTTCTATGCACCTACTCCATTAGCAATGGAAAGAAAGGATGAAGGACAAGAGAAGGGTTATGGAGAGTGTGCTTATCAAGTATCTGAGGAACTTACTGAGAGTTTACAAAAGTGGGTACGAAATAATCGATTAACGTTGAATACGTTAGTACAAGGTGCATGGGCTTATTTGATGAGTAGGTATAGCGGTGACAGTGACGTCGTATTTGGCGTAACTAGCGCTGGACGTCCTACTGATTTAATAGGAGCAGAGAATATGGTGGGGCTATTTATTAACACATTACCTACCAGAATTCGATTAACGGATAATACATCAGTAGTAGATTGGCTTCGTAAAATACAAATGAAAGAAATGGAACGAAGACAGTATGAGTATAATTCGTTGATAGATATTCAAGGCTGGAGTGAGGTTCCGCGAAATTGCTCCTTATTTCATACCTTGTATGTGTTTGAAAATTATCCAATTCAAGATGAGAGAAATGATGATTTAAGATTACTAGATGTTAAAAGCACGGAACAAACAAATTATCCTTTAACACTCATTGTAATGCCCGGTAAGAAAATTACTTTAAAGTTGATGTATGATCGAAGCTATTTTAATGAAGAAGCAATAAATCGGATTCAGAATCACTTATTGCAAATATTAATTCAGATGACGAAGAGCTTAGATTCAAAACTATTTGAAATTACTCATTTAACAGAAGAAGAACAAATACAGTTACTAGAGGAATGGAATCATACTCAAGTTAATTATTCGGCTGAAGGCATGATTCATACGATGTTTGAGGAGCAAGTAAAAAAAACACCGGAAGCAATCGCGGCTAGTTACGAAAATGAACAAATTACCTATAAAGAGTTGGAGAAGCGTGCAAATCAGTTAGCTCATTATTTACAAAAGCATGGTGTAGGCCCAGAGTCTCTAGTTGGGGTATATATGGAACGTTCATTACAAATGATGATAGCGTTATTAGGTATTCTAAAATCAGGAGCAGCGTATGTTCCACTTGACCCTACTTATCCAGAGAGTCGACTTCGATATATATTAGAGGATGCTGGAATCGAAGTACTAGTGACGGAAGAGAATTCTAAAAATTTGTTTGTATCTGAAAATATAGAAACGATTTGTATGAATAAAGATTACACTGCAATTGAAAAAGAAGAAACAACCCCATGTATAAGTGGTGTAACAGGAGAAAATTTAGCGTATGTTATGTATACTTCAGGATCTACAGGGAATCCAAAGGGAGTAATGATTGAGCATCATTCAGTAATTAATTATCTAGAATGGATGCAACATAAATATCCGCTTTCTGAAAAAGATGTGGTCTTGCAGAAAACGCCATTCTCATTTGATGTCTCTGTTTGGGAATTGTTTTGGGGCATTCACGTTGGTGCAAGTGTATCTTTCCTACCTCCAGGTGGAGAAAAAGATCCTTCTATTATAGCTGAAGTGATTAAACAACATCAGGTTACTATAGTTCAATTTGTACCTTCGATGTTATCTGTTTTCTTAGATTACTTCAATCATATTGAATTGAACATGAATTGTTCGTCCGTACGCCATGTATTTTCTGGTGGAGAAGAACTAAGTTCAGGGTTAGTTAGACGTTTTCAACAAAAATGGAATTATAGTGGACAAGTGAAATTAACCAACTTTTATGGGCCAACTGAAGCCACTATTTATGTCAATGCATTTGATATTCAGCCTAATCAAGAATTTGTTTCTATTGGGCAGCCAATACAGAACACGCAATTATATGTATTAGACCAAAATCAACGCTTGCAATCAATAGGAATTGAGGGTGAGTTATATATTGGTGGTGCTGGTTTAGCACGTGGATACTTAAATCGTCCGAATCTTACTGCTGAAAAATTCGTTTCGCATCCATTCCAATTGGGAGAACGACTATATCGAACAGGAGATTCAGTAAGATATCTAACTGATGGAAATATAGAATTTATAGGTAGAATGGACCATCAAGTCAAAATGCGTGGTTTTAGGATTGAATTAGGAGAAATTGAAGCCATTTTAGAAAAATGTTCGTTTATTAAAGAGGCTGTTGTATTAGTTAGAGAAGATCGTCCAGGTGATCAACGATTGGTTGCATATGTAATAAGCGATGGAAATACCCAAGAGTGGAGAGAGTATTTACAAAACCAATTACCAAATCATATGATTCCAGCGCACTTTATAGAGTTAGAACACTTCCCGCTTACTCCGAATGGGAAAATTGATCGAAAGGCCTTGCCAGCACCTGATGAGCAAGCTATTGAAGATTTAAATGTGCTACCCCGGACGCCATCGGAAGAGCTTATTGCCTCGGTTTGGAGTCAAGTGTTAGGAACAGAAAATATTGGTATTCAAGATTCCTTCTTTGAACGTGGTGGGCACTCACTACTTGCTACTCAAATCGTCTCTAGAT
Source organism: Bacillus cereus group sp. MYBK5-2 (assembly GCF_051915685.1). Classification (NCBI taxonomy): domain Bacteria; kingdom Bacillati; phylum Bacillota; class Bacilli; order Caryophanales; family Bacillaceae; genus Bacillus; species Bacillus cereus group sp. MYBK5-2. The sequence continues at coordinate 197,753 of NZ_JBQAFE010000007.1, read as the reverse complement.
TGCAAGAACTGTTCCAAATTAAAATTCCATTACGTGAACTTTTCAAGCACGATACAGTGGAAGCATTGGCGAAACGAGTGGATCAGTTACGAAAAGAAGATAAAAAACGAGAGGTTGCTCCTCTTGTACCTATGAAACGAGAAGAAGTTATCCCACTTTCCTATGCGCAGAAACGTCTATGGTTTATTGATCAATTAATGCCAAATAGTGCTATGTACAATATTCATGCAGCGTGTCGCTTAACAGGTAAATGGTCAATTCAAGCATTGGAGGTCGGATGGAATCAATTGTTGGAGCGTCATGAATCATTAAGGACTACAATTCTAGAACAAGAGGGTGAACCTTTTCAACAGGTTCAATCTCATGTGTTCAGACATATTCCTCAAACGAATCTAACAGATCTTTCTTTGGAAGATAGGGAAAGAGAAATGAAACGGCTCATTCAAAACGAAGCTGAGGAACCATTTCATTTTGGACAAGATCCTCTGATTCGAACACGAATATTGAAAGTGGACAGGGAAGAGTGGGTTCTCATTTGTACGATGCATCATATTATTTCAGATGGATGGTCAATGGGAATCTTACTTGAAGAATGGATGGCTTTTTATGAAGGAGCACTAACCGGAAAACCAGTGGAATTGAAGGAGTTATCTATCCAATATGCAGATTTTGTCATGTGGCAGAAGGAATGGCAAAAAGAGAAGAATTTGAATCAGCACCTTCAATATTGGAAGGAAGAATTATCTGGGGAACTACCGGTTTTACAATTACCGATGGATCGTCCTCGATCTGCAGTTCAAACCCATCGTGGTGCAAGTCAGTCCTTAATAGTGGCGAATTCCCTACAGGAAAAGCTCAAAGATTTAAGTCTGCAAGAAGGGTGCACTTTATTTATGACATTGATGGCAGCGTATCAAAGCTTCCTTTCTCGTTATACAGGACAGGACGACATTATAGTTGGAAGCCCAATCGCTAATCGAAATGTGAAAGAGATTGAGGGATTAATTGGATTCTTTGCAAATACGTTGGTTTATCGAGCTGATTTCAGTGAAAATCCGACGTTCCAAGAACTTTTGTCGCAGGTAAGAAAAAAAGCGCTAAAAGCATACGAGTATCAGGACATCCCATTTGAGAAAGTGGTAGAATCCGTAAAACCTGAACGGAATACAAGTCATTCACCAATATTCCAAACTATGTTTACTTTACAGAATACGAAACAAGAGTTTCTTCAGCTATCTGAAAGACAAATGGAACTCATGGAAAGCCATGCTTCTGTTGCCAAATTTGATTTGAGTTTATTTGCTTCTGAGACGGAAGAAGGATTATCACTAACCTTTGAATATAATACTGATTTGTTTAATGATACAACCATTGAACGTATGGCAAGTCATTTTAAACATTGGTTAAATCAAATTGTCTCTCATCCAAAATGTGTACTATCAGAACTGAATATGTTATCGAAAGTAGAATATAAGCAACTACTAGAGGAATGGAATAAATCGCGTGTTATAGATATGGAAGAAAGTACGATTCATACAATGTTTGAAGAACAGGTGAAAAAAACACCAGAAGCAATTGCAGTAGTGTGCGAAGATGAAGAACTAACATATCGAGAGTTGGATGAACGCTCGAATCAGTTGGCACATTATTTACAAAAAAATGGTGTAACATGCGAATCATTAGTTGGCATTTGCGTTACACGTTCATCCGAGATGATTGTCGGTCTCTTAGGAATTATAAAGGCGGGAGGAGCATATGTCCCAATTGATCCAGCGTATCCGGAAAGTCGACTGCAGTACATTTTAGAAGATGCTCAAATAAAGGTACTGGTGACACAGGAAAAGTTACAACAAAAAATGGCTATACCTAAATTCGTCAACGTGATTTGTATTGATCGTAATCGAGCAGAAATAGAACAAGAAGTAACTACGGTATGTACGAGTGAAGTGACGGGCGATAACTTAGCCTATATTATTTATACTTCAGGTTCCACTGGAAATCCAAAGGGAGTAATGATTGAGCACAGGAATACAGTAACAATGATTCATTGGGCGCATCACACGTATTCCCGAAAGGAATTAGCGGGAGTGTTAGCTTCAACTTCGCTATCTTTTGATTTATCCGTTTTTGAAGTATTTGTTCCCTTAACGATGGGTGGTAAGGTGATTGTCACTGAAAATGCGCTACATCTAGAGAAGTTGTCTTCCAAAGGTGTGACTTTGGTTAATACTGTGCCATCGGCAGCAAAGGAACTGGTTCGAGCAAAAACAATACCTTCTTCGGTAAAGGTGATGAATTTGGCTGGAGAACCATTGCCATATTCGCTTGTTCAAGATTTATACGAGAGAAATACGATTGAAAAGGTGTACAACCTATATGGACCTTCCGAAGATACTACGTATTCCACGTATATGGAATTAGAAAAGGGTGTCATGCATAGGGTTCCACCGATTGGTAAACCAATATTCAATACAGAAGTATATGTACTAAGTGCTGAACAAAAAATGGTTCCAATTGGTGTAGTTGGTGAGTTGTACATTGGTGGATCAGGATTAGCACGTGGATATTTAAAGCGCCCTGACTTAACGAAAAATCGTTTTATACCGCATCCGTTTAAAGAAGGAGAGCGAATATACCGGACTGGAGATTTAGTAAGGTATTTGCCGGATGGAAATTTGGAGTATGTTGGACGAATCGATCATCAAGTAAAAATTCGTGGGTTCCGGATTGAACTAGGAGAAATTGAAGCGACATTACAAAGGCATACACTAGTTAACGAAGCTATTGTGATGGTGCGGGAAGATTATCCTGGCGACCCACGTTTAATTGCCTATGTTGTAGGAGACGGAGATGCTCAAAAGTGGCGTGATTATCTCAAGGGTCAACTACCAAATTATATGATCCCAGCCTATTTTGTTGGATTAAATGCATTTCCACTCACTCCTAATGGGAAAATTGATAGGAAGGCTTTACCAGCACCAGAGAAACAGGAGATAGCAAGTGGTTATATTGCTCCTCGTACGTCTACGGAAAAAACAATCGTTTCAATATGGCATGAAGTTTTAGGTATGGAAAACATCGGAATTCAAGATTCGTTTTTTGAAATTGGTGGCCATTCACTACTCGCTACGCAAGCTGTTTCCAATCTTAAAGAGGCTTTTGAAATCGAGATACCATTGCATGATTTATTTATGTTTCATACGGTGCAGCAATTGGCAGAACAGATTGATCAATTGCTCGATAACAAAAATCAAGAAATGCAGAATGATAGTAAGGAGAATGTAAGTCTTCAAGACTATGTTCAAAAAGAAGCAGAAGTGAGTAATGATGAAGAATTACTGGAACTACTTAAGCAATTAGAGGAGCTATCAGAGGAAGAAGCACAAGGGATATTCGAGAGTAATTTGATTGAGGAAGGGGTAAAAAAATGAGAAGTGATTTACTTGCAAAGCTGAGTTCACTTTCTCCTGAGAAGAGAGCATGGCTTCAGAAGCAAATGCAAAAAAAGGAGAATAAAGAAGCACTCCCGTTGTCTTATGCACAACAACGTTTGTGGTTTATGGACAGATTTAACCCAAACAGTTCTTTATATAATATTCCAACAGTATGGCATCTAAAAGGAAATTGGATACCTGAAGCATTAGAAAAGGGATTCAATCGACTCATTGAACGCCATGAATCATTACGAACTGTTTTTAAAGAAGTAGGAGAACAACCTGTGCAACAAATTGCCGAATTCCTTCCTAGAGCATTACCTGTAAGAGATTACTCTCAACTTCCTCCAGAAGTAAAAGAAAAAGAGGTAGATAGTTTAATTGCGAGAGAAGCGCAAGAACCATTTGATTTAATGAATGGTCCTTTAATTCGTAATCAGCTTGTTCAATTAGAGAAGGATGAATGGTTATTACTGTGTACGATGCATCATATTATTTCTGATGCTTGGTCCATTGGTATATTCATTAATGAATTACTTGCTTTCTATGAAGAAGAAATGGGTGGAAATCCTGCTAAATTAAGTTCATTATCCATTCAATATGCAGACTTTGCGAAGTGGCAAAAGGAGTGGTTGCAAGGTGATGTGCTAAATCGTCAGCTTACGTATTGGCAGGAAGAATTGTCTGGGGAGCTTCCTATCTTACAACTGCCAGTGGATCGACCTCGGCCGGTTAAGCAGACTTACTCTGGGGCTACGCATCATGTGATTTTTCCTTATAAATTGCTCAGTCAATTGAAGGATATAAGTCGACAAGAAGGATCTACTTTATTTATGACTTTAATGGCCGCATACCAGAGCTTTCTTGCTCGTTATACGGGACAAAAAGATATTCTAGTTGGTAGCCCGATTGCAAATCGGAACCATAAGGGAGTAGAAGGATTAATTGGTTTCTTTGTTAATACGTTGGTTTATCGATCAGATTTGAGTGGCACCCCTACTTTTCGGGAGATTTTGAACCAAACAAAGAAAAAGGCGTTAAAAGCATACGAATATCAAGATATCCCATTTGAAAAAGTGGTAGAAGCTGTGCAACCTGAACGAAGCATGAGTCATTCCCCTATATTTCAGACCATGTTTACGCTACAGAATATAAAACAAGAACGACTAGATTTGCCTGATAGAAGTATTGAAATGGTAGAAAGTAATATGTCTATTGCTAAATTTGATTTGTGCTTAACTGCCTATGAAGTGGAAGAAGGTCTATTCGTCTCATTTGAATACAACACGGATTTATTTGATAGTAGTACCATTGCACGTATGGCAGTACATTTTGAGAACTGGCTAAATGAAATCACGTATCATCCAGATGAATCATATACAAAGCTGTCAATGTTATCGGATACTGAGCAAAAACAACTCCTAGAAGAATGGAATGATACGGACGTAGTTTATGGTCATGATCGTATGATTCATGAGCTATTTGAGCAGCAAGTTGCACGGACACCTGATGCAGTGGCGGTAGTTTATGAGGGTGGAAAGCTAACGTATCAAGAACTGAATGAAAAATCGAATCAATTGGCACATTTTCTACAAAAACGAGGTATCGGACCTGAATCATTGGTTGGTATATGTATTGAACGTTCTCCTGATATGATTATTGGTCTCTTTGGGATTTTGAAGGCAGGTGGGGCTTATGTCCCACTGGACCCAAGTTATCCCGAAAACCGCCTAAGATATATTTTGGAGAATTCACAAATTCAAGTGCTGTTAACAAAAGAGGCACTACAGGACTGGTTACCTAAAGATATTCAAGCAATTTGTTTAGACCGGGATCAAGTGATGATTTCTAAAGAGAGTAATTTAACTCCGGTAAGTGGAGTAACAGCAAATAACTTAGCCTATATTATATACACTTCGGGTTCGACGGGAAATCCAAAGGGGGTAATGATTGAACATCATTCTGTTATCAATCGCCTACAGTGGATGCAGAAAAAATACCCATTGTCTGAGGAGGATACAATCCTACAAAAGACACCGTTTTCGTTTGATGTTTCTGTCTGGGAATTATTTTGGTGGTCATTTGTAGGAGCACGTGTTTGTTTACTTCCACCAGGAGGAGAGAAAGATCCTGCGGTGATTGAGGAGTATATTGAACGATATCGTGTGTCCACCATGCACTTTGTTCCGTCGATGTTATCTACTTTCTTAGATTATATGGAACTATATAATTCGAAAAGGGATGTATCGTCTTTAATTCAAGTTTTTACTAGTGGAGAAGCGTTAAACACTGAGCAGGTTCGCCGGTTTAAGGGGATCCTTTACAATGCTCAGCAAACAAAGTTAATTAACTTGTATGGTCCTACTGAAGCAACTGTGGATGTGACTTATTACGATTGTGATTTAGAAAAAGAACCAATGCTTATTCCGATTGGTCGTCCGATTGATAATACAGAGTTGTATGTGTTAGATCAATATCAACAAGTGGTCCCGATTGGTGTGGCAGGGGAACTTTACCTTGGAGGAGTAGGATTAGCACGTGGCTACTTCAATCGACCGGATTTAACTACTGAACGTTTTATTCCGCATCCCTTTAAGGACGGGGAACGATTATATCGAACGGGTGACTTGGTGAGATATATGAATGATCGTAACTTAGAATATATTGGAAGAATAGATAACCAAGTTAAAATTAGAGGATTCCGAATTGAATTGGGAGAAATTGAAGCAGCTTTACATGATCACTCATCTGTAAAAGAGGCAGTCGTGTTGGTGAAGGAAGATCGACCAGGAGATAAGCAGTTAATAGCTTATGTAGTGGGTGAAGGCGATACTGGGGAGTGGCGTGAATATCTCAAGAAGCAACTGCCACATTATATGGTTCCGGCATACTTTTTCAAAATTGAAGGTATGCCACTCACTCCAAATGGTAAGGTGAATCGGAAAGCCTTACTGGAATTAGAAGAACAGTTCATAAGTGAAGATATTACTTCATCACGAACACCAGTGGAGGAGCTTATCGTTTCCGTTTGGAGCCAAGTGTTAGGAATAAAAAATATTAATGTTCAGGATTCCTTTTTTGAAATCGGTGGTCATTCACTACTAGCTACTCAAGTAGTTTCACGTTTACAGGGAATTTTTCAAATCGAATTACCAGTACGTGAACTATTTGAATATACAACGGTGGAGTCACTGGCAAAGCGACTAGATCAGTTACGTAAAGGAGATAAAAAACGAGAGATTCCGCCGCTAATACCAATGAAACGAGGAGAAGCTATCCCACTATCTTATGCCCAACAACGCTTATGGTTCATTGATCAATTTACACCTAATAGTGCCCTTTACAATATGCCAATGGTATGCCGCCTTACAGGGAATTGGCTACTTGAAGCATTGGAAACGGGATGGAATCAACTAATAGAACGTCATGAATCACTGCGGACGGTCTTTCACGAAGTGAACGGTCAACCCGTACAGCAAATTGAACCGTATGCTTTTCAATCAATTCCGAAAACGGATTTAACTATGCTTTCTTCTGAAGATCAAGAAGAAGAAGTTAAACGTTTAATTCAACAAGAAACAGAAGTGCCATTTGATTTAACAGAAGGTCCATTAATCAGGACAAGTATTTTGCATGTGGGAGAGGAAGAATGGATACTCCTTTGTACTCTACATCATATCATTTCAGATGGATGGTCAATGGGAATCCTACTTGAAGAATGGATGGCATTTTATGAGAAAGCAACGGATGGAAAGGTAGCGGAACTTGAACCATTACCGGTTCAATATGCTGACTTTGCTCAGTGGCAAAAAGGATGGCTAAAGGAGGAGGTGCTTGATCAACAACTCCAATATTGGAGGGAAGAATTGTCTGGGGAGCTTCCTGTACTCCAACTTCCTATGGATCGCCCGCGTCCCGCAATACAAACTCATCACGGGTCGACATACACTATGGTTCTGTCAAGCACGCTACATGATAAATTGAATGAACTTAGTCGAAAAGAAGGGGCTACGCTCTTCATGACGCTTTTAGCTGCATATCAAAGCTTTCTATCTCGTTATACGGGACAAGAAGATATTCTGGTCGGAAGCCCAATTGCGAATCGGAATTATAGAGAAATTGAAGGACTAATTGGTTTCTTCGTTAACACGCTGGTTTATCGAGCTAATTTGAGTGGTAGACCGACATTTGAAGATGTACTGTATCAGGTTCGTCAAAAGGCATTGAAGGCGTATGAATATCAAGATATTCCATTTGAAAAAATTGTAGAAGTTGTGCAACCGGAGCGAAGTACAAGTCATTCGCCAATCTTCCAGACTATGTTCATCTTGCAAAATATGAAACAAGAGTTACCGGTGTTATCTAGTAGAAGTATTGAAATGATAGAAAGCCATAGTCCAATTGCAAAGTTTGATTTAAGTGTAATGGCAGCTGAAACGGAAGAGGGATTACTTTTTACTTTTGAGTACAATAAGGATTTATTCAATGCTACTACTATTGAACGGATGGCAGGACACTTTGAGAAATGGCTACATGAAGTTTCTCATCGCCCACAAAATCCGTTGCATGACCTGAGCATGCTATCAGAACCCGAGCGTACTTTGTTATTAGAAACATGGAATGACACTGTAATGGAAATGTCTCATCAGGGTCTTATTTGCGACAGATTTGAGGAGCAAGTAGCAAGGCGTCCGGATGCGATTGCGGTAGTTGATCAAACAAAACAGTGGACTTATGGTGAACTGGATGCACAAGCAAATCAGTTGGCAAATGTTTTACAGCGAAAGAGAGTAGCCCCAGAGTCAGTGGTAGGAGTTTATCTTCCGAGGTCAGCTGAGCTGATGGCAAGTTTACTAGGCATTTTAAAAGCTGGTGGAGCTTATGTCGTTTTAGATCCGTTGTATCCAAAATCAAGGTTAGAATACATGATTGAAGATGCAGGAATTCAATTTGTAGTGACGGCGGAAGGACAAGAAGGACATTTCGCACACGTCGAAATGGTGAGGTTAGAAGAATTAACGGTGGAAAGCGTAATCGCACCTACACGTCAAATAAATCCAGAGAACTTAGCCTATATTGTCTATACCTCTGGTTCTACAGGAAAACCGAAGGGTGTCATGGTTGAATATCGCTCATTAATGAATATGGTTTCTTGGCATCAGGAAGTTTATCATATTTCAGCAGAGGATCGTGCGACTCAGATTGCAGGGGTTGCTTTTGATTCGGCTGTCCAGGAGATTTGGCCGTATCTAACTGCTGGTGCAGCACTCTACTTGTCAACAGAGGAACTGAGAATTAATCCAGAAGCACTAAGGGACTGGCTCATTAATTCACGAATAACAGCTAGCTTTGCACCTACGCCTATTCTGGAAAGACTCTTGAAATTATCTTGGCCAGATAAAACGGATCTTCGTTTTATCATTACTGGTGGGGATCAATTAACACAGTATCCATCTAACGATATTCCTTTTGCGGTAATTAATCAGTATGGTCCATCGGAAAATACAGTCGTTACCACAGATAGTTATGTACCTATAGGAGTGACAACAGGTACGCCATCGATTGGTCGACCGATTGCGAATACAGAAGTTTATGTATTAGATTCTCATCTTCAGCTAGTACCAATTGGGGTAATTGGAGATCTCTATATTGGAGGGAAGAGTCTTGCACGTGGATATGCTAATCGTCCGGATCTTACAAAGGAAAAATTTATTCCACATCCTTTCAAGTCAGGAGAACGTCTCTATTACACAGGAGACAAAGCAAGTTATCTTTCTGATGGTAATCTCCAGTTCCATGGTCGTATAGATGACCAAGTGAAAATTCGTGGTTTCCGGATTGAATTGGGAGAAATAGAAGCTGTTTTGCAGTCACATTCCTCTGTAAAAGAAGCAGTTGTATTGGTACGAGAGGATAATCAAGGTGATAAGAGATTAGTAGCTTATGTAGTTGGTGAAGGAAGTGTCCATGAATGGCGAGAACATCTACAAACACATTTACCAAATTACATGGTTCCAACAAACTTTATTGAGATGGAATTTTTACCACTTACACCGAATGGAAAACTTGATTTGAAGGCATTACCTATACTTAGTGAACAATCCGCTGAAAATACTGTATACCCACGAACTCCGCTGGAAGAACTTATCGCTTCAGTGTGGAGTCAAGTGCTAGGAATAGGAGACATTGGTGTTCAGGATTCTTTCTTTGAGCTTGGTGGTCACTCTCTACTTGCTACACAAGTGGTCTCACGCTTACAGGAAGTCTTTCAAATCAAATTGCCAGTACGTGAACTGTTCGAATATTCAACGATCGAGGCATTAGCGAAACGAATGGATCAGTTACGTAAGGGGAATGAAAAACGAGAAATTCCACCATTGGTGCCGATGGAACGCGGAAATAATATTCCACTATCTTATGCCCAACAGCGCTTATGGTTTATTGATCAATTTGCACCTAATAGTGCCCTTTATAATATGCCAATGGTATGCCGCCTTACAGGGAATTGGTTACCTGAAGCATTGGAGTTGGGATGGAATCAGTTGATAGAGCGTCATGAATCTTTGCGGACGGTATTTTATGAAGAGGATGGCCATCCTGTGCAGCAGATTCAACCGTATATTTTCCGTTCTCTGCCACAAATGGACTTAACTAAGCTTTCATTAGAGGAGAGAGAAAGAAAGTTGGAGCAATGGATTCAAACTGAAGTCGAATCTCCATTTGATTTAGAACAAGGGCCATTGTTCCGTGGACAAATTATAAGAATTTCAGAAGAAGAATGGGTTCTTCTGTGTAATATGCATCATATTATCTCAGATGGATGGTCGATGGAAATCTTACTTCAAGAATGGATGGCATTTTATGAGAATACGATTGGTGAAAAACAAGCAGAACTGGAACCACTACCAGTTCAATATGCCGATTTTGCTCAGTGGCAAAGAGAATGGTTGAAAGATGAAGTACTATATCAACAACTTGCATATTGGAAGGAAGAATTATCTGGTGAGTTACCAGTCTTAATGTTACCAATGGATCGTCCGCGTCCGCCAGTGCAAACCCACCATGGATTAACTCATAATGTTTTGTTATCGCGCTCATTACTGGATAAATTAAACGAACTAAGTCGTCAAGAAGGGGCCACACTTTTCATGACCTTATTGGCATCGTATCAAAGTTTCCTTGCTCGTTATACGGGACAAACGGATATTATTGTTGGCAGCCCAATTGCAAATCGAAATTATCGAGAAATTGAAGGGCTGATTGGTTTCTTTGTCAATACATTGGTTTATCGAGCTGATTTAAGTAATGCACCGGCATTTCAAGAGTTGTTGTCTCAAGTGAGGATAAAAGCATTGAAGGCGTATGAGTATCAAGATGTTCCGTTTGAGAAAATTGTAGAGGTTATCCAACCTGAACGAAATACAAGCCATTCTCCGATTTTCCAAACCATGTTTACTTTGCAAAATACGGGACAGAAGCTACCAGAACTACATGGAAGAAATATAGAAGTAATGGAAAGTAATGCTCCTATCGCTAAGTTTGATTTAAGTTTAACTGCTGCAGAAGTGGAAGAGGGTTTATTACTTACTTTTGTTTATAGAACTGATTTATTTGACAGCTTAACTATTGAATCCATGGCTGAACATTTTGGGAACTGGTTGAATGTAATCGTGGAGAATCCTGATAAATCATTAGCTAAGTTGCCTATATTGTCAGGATTACAGCAAAAACAGTTGGAGGAGTGGAATAATGATGCTGTAGCATATCCACAGGAAAGTACGATTCATCAGCTGTTTAAAGAGCAAGTAAATCGTACACCTGATGCGGTAGCAGTGGTAGATGAAAAACAGCAGTTAACGTATCGAGAGCTGAATGAAAAAGCTAATCAATTGGCCCACTATCTTCAGCAATGCGGGATTGGGAATGAATCATTGGTTGGACTTTGCTTTGAGCGTTCAGTTGAGATGATTGTTAGTATTATGGGGATTTGGAAGGCTGGAGCAGCCTATGTTCCATTAGACCCATCATATCCAGAAAGTCGTCTACGATATATTTTGGAGGACACTGGAATTCAAGTATTAGTTACGAACGAGTCATTGGAAGACTGGATACCTAAAGAAATCAAGATAGTTTGTCTAGATAGGGATCAAGCAATGATTTCACAAGAAAGCATTCTTTCACCAAAATGTGAAGTAACAGGAGAAAACTTAGCGTATGTTATCTATACTTCAGGATCAACGGGGAATCCAAAGGGTGTCTTGATACAGCATCATTCTGTACTAAACTTGTCGCATGGTTTACAAAAAGAAGTTTTCGAACATGAGATACCATCTAACATGCATGTCGGTTTAAATGCGTCAATTGCCTTTGATGCATCTATCCAGCAATTACAAATGCTGCTTTATGGTTCAAGTTTGTATATTATTCCGAATGAAGTACGAAGTGATCCGGAGCAGTTTGTAGCTTATATTAGGGAGAACAAGTTAGAAATCTTTGATATAACACCTTCATTGCTTCAATTACTTATAGATGCCGGATTGTTAGAAACGTGCGATGGCGTTCATGTTCCAAGTAAGGTACTGGTTGGTGGTGAAGCAATTATGCCGTCATTATGGGAACAGCTAGTAGAGACTGATAAAATACAGTTTTATAATGTATATGGTCCTACAGAATGTACGGTTGATGCAACATGCTATCCTATCAAAAAAGATAGTAATAGAGTAACAATTGGGCGTCCATTGCCTAACGTCCAAACTTATGTATTAGATAGTAATAGGTTGCCAGTTCCAGTTGGTGTGATGGGGGAACTTTATATCGGAGGAGCAGGTCTAGCAAAGGGGTACTTGAATCGTCCAGAGTTAACATCCGAACGATTTATTTCTCATCCATTCAAAGAAGGCGAGAGGTTATATAGAACAGGCGATCTTGTGAGATATCTTCCTGATGGTAATATAGACTACTTAGGAAGAATGGATAATCAAGTGAAGATTAGAGGATTTCGAATCGAACTTGGGGAGATTGAGTCGACTTTACAAGAGCATGACTTGGTAAAAGAGGTAGTTGTAATAGTTAGGGAAAATCAGTCGGGAGATAAGAGGTTAGTAGCTTATGTAGTGGGCGAAGGTAGTGTAGAAGAATGGCGAGAGTATCTTAAAACAAAACTGCCAATCCATATGATACCTTCCTACTTTGTCGAAATGAAAGAATTACCGCTAACCATAAATGGAAAGGTTGATCGGAAATCGTTACCTATACCAGATTATCAAGGAACACAAGAAGGCTACGCGGCCCCAAGAAATGAACGTGAACATAAGCTTTCTATCATTTGGGAACGTGTGCTAGGTTCAAAACGTATTGGTATGAATGATAACTTCTTTGAAATTGGTGGAGATTCAATTCTTAGCATTCAGATTGTCGCGCGCGCGAAGCAAGCTGGTTTACAATTGACACCAAAACAAATATTTGAACACCAAACGATTGCTGAGTTGGCGCAAGTAGTCAAAGAAGAACAAGGTGTACAAGCTGAACAAGGAATTATAACTGGAGAGACGATACTTACACCTATTCAGCAAAGGTTTTTTGCACAAAATCATCCTAACCCACATCATTGGAATCAATCCATGTTCTTTAGAACGAAAGAGAAATTGGACATAGGATCACTGGAAAAGGCGGCAGGTAACCTTCTACTTCATCATGATGCTCTGCGTTTAAGATATGAACGTTTACCTAATGGGGTTTGGAAACAGTGGAATGAAGGAATAGAAGAACAATTGATGCTTACTGTCATTTCATTAGACGAAGTGCCGGAAGCGGATTGGCATCAGGTTATTCAAAAAGAGATTAATGTTGCACAAGAAAGTTTGAATTTACATGATGGTCCGCTAATGAGAATGGTGTATTTTGATGAAGGTGAGCACGCTGGCCGATTATTTTGGACAATTCATCATTTAGCCGTGGATGGTGTTTCTTGGCGAATTTTATTGGAAGATTTGCAAACAGCATATACGCAAGTAGTCCAAGGGCAGAAAATTCAATTACCTATGAAGAGTACATCTTTTAAAGAATGGTCGGAGAAATTACATCATTACGCTGAAACTGGACTATCAAAAGAAGTGCTACATTACTGGGAGGAGCAGGCTGAACAAGACGTAGTTAAATTGCCGGTAGATGGTACTATAAGTAATCCAGTAAGCGCAGTAACTGAGGAAATTACTGTGGTGTTAAATGAGAATGAGACCCGTATGTTATTGCAAGAGACTTTAAGCACTCACCATGTCCAAATCAATGAAGTATTATTAGCAGCATTAGTACAAGCTATGGCAGCATGTACGGGGCAGCCGATATTGAGCGTAGATTTAGAGGGACATGGTCGAGAAGAGATTATTGAAGATGTTGATTTATCGAGAACTGTGGGATGGTTTACAAGTATTTACCCAGTTCATTTAAATATTACTAGTGCTCATACGCCAATTGCAGCATTAAAAGCAGTTAAAGAACAAGTTCGCAAAATTCCTAATAAGGGTGTTGATTATGGGGTGTTGCGTTACATGAACGCAACAATGTGTGAGCAATTAAGCTCCCAATATACACCGTCTATTAGTTTTAACTATCTTGGACAATTTGACCAAATGTTTTCTAGCGATGCAATGTTTATTCCGGAGAATGAATTTAAGCGTTTAGATCATGCTGCCGGTTCCAAGCGATCGCATGTAATTGATGTAATTGGGGTTGTAACGGATGGAAAACTTCAGTTCACTTGGGTATACAATGTTGGACAATTTGCCAAATCAACGATTCAAAGTATTGCACAGAATATGCTATATCAACTGAGTACATTGATTCAATTTTCAGATAGAGAATCTGCACTGACCATTTCGGATTTTGCAATGACTAATCTTAGCCAAGAAGGTTTGACAAATGTACTAAACAAAATGCATCGCGGAAAGAACAATCAGATTACTGATTTATATCCACTATCACCTTTGCAAGAAGGTATGATTTTCCACACATTGCATGACCAAGGGGATGAACATGTTGCACCGTATATAGTGCAATTGAGTTTTATGATTCGAGGAAAAATGAATATTCCTACATTTGAGCAGGCGTGGAAATCTGTAATTCAGCGGCATGAAATTTTTCGTACAGCATTTGTATGGGACGAAATTGAAGAACCTGTACAAGTGGTGTATGAAAATATCCCATTTAAAGTGAACAAAGAAGACTGGCGTACAATGACAAGTGAAGAGATAGAGGAAAAAAGAAAAGTCTTTTTGGCATTAGATCGAAAACAAGCCTTCCAATTTGATGAAGCACCATTGATGCGGGTAACAGTCATTCAAGAAGGTGAGGAAGAATATCGGATTGTTTGGACCCATCACCATATTTTACTGGATGGATGGAGTTTACCATTAGTATTTAATGAATTACTTACAGTCTATCAGAAGAGAATGAATGGAGAAGCTGTGAAATTACCTAAGTCCTCACCATATAAGAAATATATCCAATGGTTAAGAGAGCAGGATAAGGAGCAGGCGGAACAATTCTGGAGAGAGAAGCTAAAAGGTTTTACTGCCCCAACTTTGCTGGGCTTAGAAAGTAAAGAGGAAGAAAAAGGTTACACAGAGAAGGTTACGTATTTATCAGAAGAGCAGACTCAAGCGTTACAAGGATGGGCGAAACGCAATAAACTTACTTTGAGTACAGTAATTCAAGGTGCATGGGCATATCTCATGAGCCGATATAGTGGAGAAAATGACATTGTTTTTGGTGTAACAAGCTCAGGGCGTTCTACGGAGATTATTGATGTTGAAAACATCGTAGGTCCTTTCATTACAACGTCACCGACGCGAATTCAATTGATGGATGATATAAAATTAATAGATTGGTTGCAGAAGATACAAGAGGAAGAGATAGAAAGAAGACAATATGAGTATGCTTCTTTGACAGAGATTCAGGGGTGGAGTGAAGTTCCTAGAGGAATACCGCTATTCAATAGTTTATATGTGTTTGAAAATTATCCAGTGAAAGAGGAGTCTTCAGAAAATCTGGAAATTGGTGAATTGGAAGGGGTAGAACAAACCCACTACCCATTAGGGTTAGCTGTAGTTCCAGGAATCCAGTTATCGTTAAAGTTAATGTATGACCGTAGTAAGTTTAATAGAGTAACCATTGAACGAATGCTGGGTCATTTACACCAAGTGTTAATGCAAATGCTCAAAAGCATTGATCAAAATCTATCGGAGCTAGTATATATTACGGAAGCTGAACAAAGAAAGCTATTGGAAGAATGGAATAATAATACTATATCCTATCCACGTGAGAATGCAATCCATCAACTATTCGAAGAGCAAGTAAATCGTACGCCTGACGCGTTGGCAGTGGTAGATGAAAAACAGCAACTAACATATCGAGAGCTGAATGAAAGAGCTAATCAATTAGCCCATCATTTACAGAAATGTGGAATTGGGACAGAGTCATTAGTTGGCCTTTGCTTTGAGCGTTCAGTTGAGATGGTTGTTGGTCTCATGGGAATTTGGAAGGCTGGAGCAGCCTATGTTCCATTAGATCCATCGAATCCGGAAAGCCGCCTACAATATATTTTAGAAGACACAGGAATTAAAGTGTTAGTTACACATGAAGTATTACTAGGCTGGATACCTAAAGACATCAAGACAGTTTGCCTAGATAGGGACCAAGCAATGCTTTCTCAAGAAAGCAAACTTTCACCAATATGTGAGGTAACAGGGGAAAACTTAGCGTATGTTATCTATACTTCTGGTTCGACAGGGAATCCAAAGGGGGCTTTAGTACAGCACAATTGTGTAATAAACCTATCCTATGGTTTACAAAAAGAAGTTTTCTCACATGAGATACCTAATAATATGCGCGTCGGTTTGAATGCGTCAATTGCCTTTGATGTATCTATTCAGCAATTACAAATGTTGCTTTATGGTTCAAGTTTATATATTATCCCAAGTGAAGTTCGCACTAATCCGGAACAATTTGTGTCCTATATTAGGGAGAATAAATTGGAAATGTTTGATATGACACCTTCATTACTTCAATTACTAATAGATGGAGGATTGCTAGAAATAAGTGCTGATGTTCATGTACCAAGTAAGATATTAGTCGGTGGTGAAGCAATTATGCCGTCATTATGGGAACAGCTAGTAGAGACTGAAAAAATTGATTTTTATAACGTATACGGTCCTACAGAATGTACGGTTGATGCAACGTGTTATCATATCCAAACAGATAGTAAGAGAATAACAATTGGGCGCCCATTGCCAAACGTTCAAACTTATGTATTGGATAAAAATTTGTTACCTGTCCCAGTTGGTGTAACAGGTGAGCTATATATTGGTGGTGCAGGTATAGCGAGAGGATACTTGAATCGTCCAGAATTAACAGCAGAGAGATTCATCCGTCATCCATTTAATAAAGAAGAGCGTTTATATCGTACGGGAGATTTGGTTCGTTATTTACCTGATGGTAATTTAGATTACTTGAGAAGAATTGATAATCAAGTGAAAATTAGGGGCTTTCGTATTGAACTTGAAGAGATTGAAGCGAGTATAGAGAGGTATCCATTGGTAAAAGAGGCAGTAGTTTTGGTAACAGAGGATAAATTAGGAGAGCAGAGATTGGTTGCTTATGTAGTTGGAGATGGTAGTATGCATGATTGGCGTGAATATCTCAAGACACAAGTACCGAATTATATGGTTCCCGCACACTTTATTAAGGTAGACGAGATTCCTCTTACAATGAATGGAAAAGTTGATCGAAAGGCATTGAACAATTTAACTATTCTAAGAGAAAATAACGTTTCTACACCAATCATTCCAAGGGATGAAATTGAATATCAGTTGATTAAAATCTGGCAGGATGTGTTACAGATAGAAGATGTCTATGTAAATGATGATTTCTTTAATAGAGGAGGACACTCTCTCCTTGTAATTAAATTAGTTTCAAAAATTAAGGAGAAGTTTGGAAAAGAGATTAAGGTGTCTACATTGATTAAGAATCCAACAGTGGAAGGAATCGCATGCCTTATTCGTGATAAGCATGATATGACGAAATCTGTAGCAGCGCTAGTTCCACTACAAGAATCAGAGAAAAGACCTTTCTTCTGCGTTCATCCGTTTATGGGGAATGTATTCTGTTACATTCAACTAGCAAGATTGCTTAAGAACCATTGTTCATTTTATGGTTTACAGAATCCTCTTATAGAAAAGAAAGAAATTGACGAGTTAACTTTGCCGGAAGTAATTCAACTTTACATCGAAGAAATAAAACGTGTTCAGCCAGAAGGTCCATATCGTCTTGGAGGATGGTCTTTAGGCGGTGCAATTGCTTATAAAATCGCAACTGTACTAAAGAATCAAGGTGAGGAAGTTCAGTTGTTGATACTAATGGATACTAAAGTACCTTCAGAGCAGGACTATAAAACAACGGAGGATATGCTCTCATATATATATGAGCATTTCATTCCTAGAGATTTTACTGAGCAGGGGGAAGGCCTCTTCCATGAACAAGATATGCTTGTAGAGCGATTAATTATGGAGGGAGTACTCCCGCCTGATGCAGATCTTATGAATTTGAAGCAAGTTATCAATGCTCATAGGAAATGTCTGAACTTAATGGCAGAGCATGATTTAATACCATACTCTGGAGAAGTTCTCTACTTTAGTGCTGAGGAAGGAAAAGAGTTGTTTACAGATTGGGGACCTTTATTAAAAGGTAGAGTAAATAGGTATTCAGTCCCTGGATCACATGAGGAAATAGTAGACTTCCCCGCAGTTGAACAGATAGCTAAGTACCTATTAAATGAATTTGAAGGGATAAAAGAAACATCCCTTTCATTAACTGAAAAGTAGAGAGTGCAAAAGATGCAACGCAATGAACGAAAAGGGGAGACCAATACCTGCATATCAAGTGTAGGGAATAATGAATATATTAAGAGCATTACTTTTTAAGGGGATAATGTAAAAAGTAATTGGTAGAGACATAGAAATCTTTGTAATAGAAGCGAATGCCTGATGATATTACTGAGGGAAGGTGCATATTTTCATTGATATGTAAATATGCACCTTTTCTATTGTATATGCAATTTAATAAAGTTAATTTGAGTTTCTGTAACGTTCATATATGAAGTAATTCTTTAAAAAAGGAAGTGATTTATTATACAAATTCAAGCTGTGAAAATACCAAAGAATATTGAAAGTCATTTGCTTAAGCAACTTAGTAACTTAGTTTCAAATGAGAAGAAAGAACGAATGAAGCGTTTATTAAATTCATGCGACATTAATAGAACTCTGATAGGAGATTTACTAATTCGATCTCTAATCTGCCAAAAGTATAAAATTAATAATGAAGAAATTAGATTTAGATATAATGAGTATGGAAAACCTTTTGTTGAAAAATTTTCTGACTTTCATTTTAATGTGTCACATTCAGGAGAATGGGTGGTTTGTGCTACTGCTAATTTTAATGTGGGTATTGATATAGAAAAAGTTTCAGAAATAGAGGCTTTTAAATTAGCACATGAATTTTTTTCAGCGGATGAATTTTATGATATATCTAATATGAATTCTGATGAACAAATTAATTATTTTTATGATTTATGGACATTAAAAGAAAGTTATATCAAAACGATTGGAAAAGGACTTTATATCCCGTTAAATTCATTCTCTATAAAAAAAGAGTCACGAACTTTAATTTCATACAAGAATATACCTAAAAACTTTTACTTTAAACAATATAACATTGATCCAAATTATAAGTTATCTGTTTGTGCAACAAGAGATGAATTTCCACAAGAGATAATAATTAAAGACATTTATACAATTTGCCAAAATATATACAAATTTGAAAGTAAGGAGAAAATCAATGCAGAAGACTAAACTTTTTTGTTTTCCACATGCTGGGGGATCTGCGTTTAGTTACGCAAAATGGAAAAATTACTTTAATCCATATATTGAGATAGTGCCGATAGAGTTAGCTGGTAGAGGATATAGAATTGAAGAAAATTTGTACGGAAGTATGGAAGAAGCGGTAAATGATGTCTATAATAATATCGTTATGCAGATAGATGATTCGCCATATATTTTATTTGGGCATAGTATGGGAAGTTTGATTGCCTATGAAGTAGCTAGAAAAATACAAGATTCTAAAAGCGTATTGCCTAAATTTCTTGTTTTATCCGGTAGAAATCATCCAAATAGTAAAATAAAAAATATCCGACATAATCTTTCTAACGAACAATTTAAAAGAGAAGTTATTGCAATGGGAGGTACACCATCTGGGGTACTGCAATCAGAAGAATTAATGGAGATCTTTCTCCCTATTCTAAGAGCAGATTTTAAAATCGTTGAGACGTATATTCATGACAAAAATACACAACCATGTGATATTGATTTTCTTATATTTAATGGGGAAAATGATGAATTTACTACATATGATCAAGTAATAAAATGGGAACGATACACAAGTAAAACGTGTACTTTTCATTCTTTTGAAGGTAATCATTTCTTTCTAAATGAAAATATTGAAGAAATAGCAAAGAGTATTATAGGAAAGTTAGATTCTAAAAGATTATCAACTAGTTTTTAGGATTTTTCAAAGTATGCTCATGCCTAAGAAACAAAAATATTAATGATGATAAATACAGGCATTGCTGAAATTTTATTGAATATATGCATAGAAGCCTAAACGAACTGTTTAAATGCAGAAACTCTAAGCAAAATGTATATGAATTGACTTTAGTTTAAGCTTACTTATAATACCATCTAGATTCTTTATTATACTTAATACAAAGTACATAACAGTTAGGGATGCAATATGTGAAGTAAAAAGGCCGACTCTTATAATTATGAGTGGGCCTTTTGGTTTTATGGATATCAAATTAGTGAGCAACATTTCAAAGGGTATCTTGTGATATAACTAAGTAGAATTTTTTAAACAAGGGGATGATGAGATGAATAAATTGAAGGGGAAAATTGCATTGGTAACAGGGGCTAGTAGAGGGATAGGCCGAAGTATTGCCTTACATTTGGCACAGGCTGGTGCGTTAGTCGTTGTTCACTATAGTAAAAGAAAAGAAGAAGCAGAAAGTGTAGTGGATCAAATTAAACAAGATGGCGGTTCCGCGTTTGCGATTAGTGCAGACTTAAGTACTTTTAATGACATTAACAATGCTTTGTTGATAATTAGCTAAAAAAGTATTGTACGATTAAATGCATTGTGTTACATTTGTGTTACAAAAATGTTACGAAATATTATAATCATTTCTATGTCATTTCTCTTTTGTTTCCTTAATGTTACGAAAGGTATAGATGTTTTATGTGTATAGGAGTGTGTGTAGTAAAGAGTCTGAGTTGAAAATACGTGCACACTTTAAATTTCCTTTCTGTCTGAATGAAGAAGACTACTAACTAATTAAAGGGTTTAAAGTAACAACTTTAAATAAAATGTGCTTCCTTTCCCACACACAATTTAGTACATATTTAAAGTACAGCCTAGTTGCTACACAGACTCTTGTACATATAAACATTAAGGTGAAATAGAGATAAAGATTTATTACATAATAAGCATTACTTAGCTAAACGTAAAAATATTATCTGTGCATTTTTATGAAATGTCTAGATGATATTTTTTGAAGATTTCTTGGATATGTTTATGAATAACAATTTCTAATACTTAATGATTCTCTACTACTGAAATATCTGATAATTTATGTAATCGGATTTATGGGATGTATGTACATTCACTTATATAGGGAAAATGAGGTTTTTCATATGAAGTATAGTTACAAAGTGTTTATATTTATTTGGACAATTATTTTATTGTTTTTTCTACTTTATTATGGTTACAGTGAAATTTCCGAAACCGAGCAAGTGCCAGTCATAACAATCAAACAATAAAAATAAGAGATACTAAAAAAGCAAAATATAATAAAAATAGATACCCTAAAATGTTTAAGAACAGGAACAATTACATACATAAACAACCTTACGATTTCCATGCATACCCCGCGTCATTTGGGCAATAGGGGGAAAAGTATTATTATTTGGCGTGCGCAATCTTCCGTCACTAGTAGAAACGGAAATTTCCTTATCCCTGCTGAAGGAGGAAGATGTCTACCTGCCAGGGATCGGATCTATTCTACATCTAGAAACATTGGAATTAAAATTGTAGAAAACAAATAGTGAAAAGGGAACATATCTTGTGTTTCCTTTTTTATTCTTGTAGATAAGTCTGGGGAGAAAAAGGGGATTTCTGCACGAAACATAGATCTTATTGATATACTAATTGTGCTTTACGTATAGCTGGGAGTGGATGTGATGGCATTTGCAATTGCTGCGAGATTCCGTCATTCTTTTCATGAAATTGAATTATTAGACATTCCAAATATATTGTTTCCGAGTCCTTGCGGATTTTCATATTTCCAAGGCCGTTGCTTCGCTATTCTTGTTAACTGTTTATCATGATGAACACCGCAGGACTCTTTGTAAAGGCGGAAATTGATTATAGGACCATATGTACAAGTTGAAGGGGAATGGTAAATTGTTCAAAATAATGGTTATAGAGTACAAATAAACATTAAGCAGTATAAAGACTTTCTTAGCGCCTTTGCCTCAAATTCTAACTTAATTGAAAAGAGCCTCCATTACTTTATTGGAGGCTCTTATTTTTCACTTCAGTACAGAAGGTGATATTTTTTCTAACCAGAGAATGCCATCATATTGTTCTGTCGGAATCATGATTTCTTCTTTTAATTTATTTCCCCAATAACTTGCTGCAGTAGGAGTAAACATCCATGAAGTTTCTGGTCGGTTACTTTCTCCTTTTAAGTTAACGAAAACATGGGGACTTCCTACTGGGCTGATGATTTTTTCAACGCTTGGTTCTTCATGTTCATTATGTACAGGAATAACATCTTCATTAACATCATCCCAACTGCTTCCACTATACGCAAATACACCAATTGTGTCCATTTGGTCTTTGATACGCTGTGGAAGATAATCCATCATATTTGGGCCAACATAATTGTATTGCTGCATCTTCGTAAAGTCTAATATCATTTTTGAAATATGTTTTATTTTTATTGTAATACCTATCCAGTTCAATCAACTCTGAAACTGCTGTATCAAATTCACTCTTTACTTCAGGATTTACTTTTTGCAACCATTCTTTTGCATAAGGGCGGAATGAAGATTTATAAAACAAATTCATATCAAAACCAGCTAATGTGAGTGGCTTTTCTTTTTCTTTTTGTTCTTTCATATTGGTAAATAATTGTTCAAGTTCCTCAGCTTTCCATACAGAGTATAAGGATTGTTTCATCGCTTCTGTAGCGGTTGAGTTATCAAAATTTTGCTGAACAGCTGCTGCTTCCCAAAGCCCTGTTTCAAATGCAATCATATCATATTCCAGGTGTAACAGCTTGGGAGGAAGTGCTGGAAGACGGGCTCCCTAGGAAAGCAAAAAAAATAGGTGTGAAATAATTAGTTATTTGTGATGGTGGATTCTCCTAGGTGGAGGGTTCGCCGTTTTTTATTATATGTTATGTTGTAGTTTTTATATAAAGCATATTGAAAAGATAGGTTAAATCTTCTGGAATGATGTCTCCATAATTAATAACTTGTACAATAACCTTTCAATTATCACTAAATCCATTCATATCAACAAGTTGTCCCATATATCCCTTTGTAGCAATATCTTTTAAAGTACGCTAAAAATACCCTTTATTTTATCTTTATCTTATCTTTACCTTATCTTTAAATTTTTATATTAAACTTGAAACCTTAAAGTATTGATATATGAGTCTAAAAAGGGCGGGAGATAGATGTTCATTACATAGTTTGTATATAACCAATTACCTTTGAAAAATTGAATTTCTTATACGAGGAGGAATATATGAAGGATACAAGTAAAAAACAAATTATAAAAGTGTTCCTTATTAGTATTTTAGGCTTAGGAACAATACTTGGAATGCTATATTTTAATCATAAAACCAATATTCAACAAAATAAAGCGCAAGCCACCGAAAAACGTGTATTGCAATATGAGTCTACCTTAAAAAAAGAATTAGAAAAATATAATTTAGGAGAGAAAACACCAATTTTATTAGGAATTATGTATCAAGAGAGTAGAGGTGAGGGAAACGATCCTATGCAGTCATCTGAATCACTTGGATTAAAGCCAAATGAAATTCAAGAGACAAGCTTGAGCATTGAACAGGGGGTAAAGCACTTTGCTAAAATGTACAAATATGGAACGGACAAGGATGTTAGCATGGATACAATTATTCAAAGTTATAATATGGGGCCAGGGTATATTGATTTTATTGCTAGTCAAGAAGTTAAACAACATTCGGAGGATTCGGCCAAAAAATTTTCTAAGATGAAAGTTGATCAAAATCCAGCGATGTATACTTGTGGTGGAAATAAAAATAATTTTAGGTATCCATATTGTTATGGTGATTTCACATATGCCACAAAGGTAAATGAAAAAACAAAACTTATTGAAGAACTTCTTCGAAATGTACATAGCTTTTCTAAATAAGTTGCAGAATGAAATATAATGATACCATCAGTTATTAACAATAATATCTAAGAAAAAACTACTTTCTTTATTAATTAACATAATTTTCAAAAACAAATCCCGTGGATGTTAATATTTGTTATATAATATATTTGTCAAAGCATTATCCCTAAAGTTTCTAAAGTCAAGCTGTAAGATAGTTTGTTTGGCCCGTATTTTCACCTTAAAAGTGGAGTTTAAATATAGTTGCAATTTTTTGAGGGGGAAAGTAAATGTTTATAAAAACAGAAAGATTATTAATACGAAAATTTGAGTTCAAAGATTGGCAAGCTGTTCATGAGTATACATCAGATATCAATGTTATGAAATACATACCTGAAGGGGTTTTTACTGAAGAAAATACAAGAAACTTTGTGAATGAAAACATTGGTGAAAACGCTAAGAACTTTCCTGTAGTATTAATTGATAAAGATATTCTGATTGGTCATATAGTTTTTCATAAATATTTTGGTGAGCATACATATGAGATTGGTTGGGTGTTCAATCCTAAATATTTCAATAAAGGATATGCTTCTGAAGCAGCACAAGCTACATTGAAATATGGCTTTAAGGAAATGAAATTACATAGGATTATAGCTACATGTCAGCCACAAAATACCCCATCATATCGAGTAATGGAGAAGATTGGAATGAGAAGGGAAGGCTATTTCAGGAAGTGTATACCACATGGGAATGAATGGTGGGATGAATATTATTATGCTATTTTAGAAGAAGAGTAGTGCCTTGGAACGCATCATTTAAATTGACACTCCTATTCCTAAATAGGCAAGTTGACTATCTTTATTGGGGATTCTTGCTACTAAAGGCGAAGTTTATTTCCGGTATCGCTGACGTGCAAAACTTTGTATAATCTCATCTTATCTCTAAATCACAACTGTTACCCCATCACCATCAAGTTAAAGTTTCATTTTATTTTGCTAACTTGATGGTGATGTGACGTAACCTTAATTATTTTTAAATTTTAAAAAGGCCCCTTAGTCATGTTAAAGGGACCTTGATCACGCAAATGATCTGTAAGCCAATTCATTTTTGATATACAGATCATTTGTATGATAATTTTTATAAATAATTGCTAAATAGTGAATTTACATAAATGCTTTTAGAAGTTCTTGAATTAATGGGATTGCTCCACCTATAAATTTTAAAACTGCCATCGCGATTTCCATATTATTCTCTCCTCTTTTTCGTATTAAGATGTGATAAATCTTTATAACCTTATTATAGTAAGCGCTTACAATAATAACAATACATTTCCGTATGCAATATTGCATATTTATACATTAGATCTCTATTATTCATTTTTTAATGGTACTATAGCGAGGTGAGAGTCTTTAAGGGTTCTCCTTAATAGGAGGAAATATGGAAAGAGTGCAAGCGATTTACAGTAATCAAAAATTTAAGAGTTGGGTTAAACAGGTATTAGCTGTAGGAGGAGTAATAGGGTGCTGTTATTTGGTGTTATATGTTTTCTGTTTCTTAGTTATCATGTAAATAGTATACAACTAAACTAGTAGAGTCTTGCCTAGAGAGGTAAGGCTCTTTTATTGTAGTACCTGGAGATGAGCAAACTACATACAATATCTCTCAGTTTTTTCAGATCACTTTGTAGGATTCCTTGTTTAGAACACTAATTCATATCATTGAAAACAGAATTCTATGGATAAAAAATATGTTTTTACTAGATACATACTAAAAAGATAAGCATAAATTATATTAGATTTTGGCAAAATCTTTTTGAATTGGAAAAGGATTTAAATCTTACTTATAGACTTGATTCCTTTTTATATACCATAATCCTTATATTGATACGTAAATATAATACAGTAATAATAAATTAAAAGCAAGAATTTTAGTAGCGGTACGTTCACACATCCATCAACTTAAGATTTTTAAACAAAAAATTCTTTTTTTAATTGATTAATAGTAAACGAGAAAGATTGGCAAATTAACAACTAAAGAGATTTCTTCAGGTAAAATCTATCAAAAAGTCCTTTACAAAATTTATACATAAGTCAATTATAAAATCATGTAAATATTATGTATTTTTGTAAAAGAAATTCATTGACACTTGTGTATATAAGTAACTATACTCGTTACATCAAATTGAATGCGTGATAATACGATTTTATTATTATTACAAACATGTAAATATAAAAATAGAAAATCTCAATTTGATAAATACAATGGTAGAGGTGTTTATTTTAATGAAGCACAAATTAATTGCAACAGGTATCCTTGCAGGAGCTATATTATCCTATTCTTCTAATATTTTAGCAGATACTTATAAATTCCCTGATGTTCCTACATGGGCTGATAAATCCGTTAACTATTTAGTTGATAAACAGGTATTAAATGGTTATCCAGATGGAACTTTTGGTTCAAATGACTCCTTAGACAGAGCTTCGGCTACAAAAATTATGACAAAAGTTTTAGGTATAAAAATTGAGCCTAATGCAAAACCATCTTTTACAGATTCACAAAACCACTGGGCTACTCCTTATATTGCTGCTGCTGAAAAAGCTGGTATTGTTAAAGGTGAAGGGAATGGAATCTTTAATCCATCCGGAAAAGTAACTCGTGCTGCTATGGCTACCATGCTAGTAAATGCATATAAACTACAAAGCACAGCAAATCATAACGAGCAGGTTAGATTTGAAGATTTAAAAGGGCATTGGGGAGAAAAACATGCCAATATTTTAATAGATTTAAAAATTTCTAATGGTACCGAGAACGGTTGGCAACCAAATAGATTTATAACACGTGCTGAAGCTGCTCAACTTACTGCAAAAACAGATATGTTACAACAAAATTTAAACGATGAAAAAGAGGTTATTACTGCTACCTCATATGAAGATTTAAATTTAACAGTGGCTTCGAAAATTACAGCTCAAGAGATTGATAGTTTTATTGCAAAATATCATTCAGATAGTCCCTTAGTTGGACATGGACAAGATTTTATCAATGCGCAAAATCAATATGGCGTGAGTGCTCATTATTTAGTAGCGCATGCGATTTTAGAATCTGGATACGGAAAATCAGAAATCGCATATCAAAAACATAATTTATTCGGTCTACGTGCATATGATGGAGATCCGTTTAAATATGCGAAATATTTACCAAGCTACGGCGATAGTATTGCTTATAATGCTAATTATGTACGAGAAAGATATTTAGAAGAAAGTGGTATGTATTATAACGGGTCAACATTAACTGGCATGAACGTGAAATATGCATCAGATAAAGGCTGGGCTAAGAAAATTGCGGGTATTATGGAACGTATTAAACCGTTTCGTGTAGAAGACTATACATATGCAAAAAAATTACCAAAGAATCCTGAAACATTAGATGTCGACGCGTTATCTAATGAAATTCCATATAAAATGTATGCAGACGGTTCAAGCTCAAATGTTGTATCATCAGCTACTTACTATCAGGTACCTTATCCATTTAATTTAAAAATTAAAAGTAGACCAGATGTAGCTGTCGAGGAGAATAAAGTTGGTACAGTAACTCCTGGAACAACCATCTTTATTTATCGTGAAGATCCGAATGGATGGGTAGAATTCTCTTTTGAAGCTAATGGAGAAAAATATTGGACATTAAAAAATAAATTAAGTATGTAATTAAAAAGATCTATTTCACTAGTTTTAAAAGTATGGGATTGTACAATTGATTCTCTAGATTGGAAATACAATAAATTACCCGTTGATGTAGCAGCTGCAAAGATTATTCAAAATGTCTTAGCAGGTGCGACATCCGCATACTTTTTTTGGAAAATGTTGCGCAAAGTAGGTTCATTTTCAGCACTATCTCCTGGTTTACCGTAATCTTCAATGATGTAATATTCCTTATCTTAAATGTATATATTGAATATATGAATATATTGTGTTATGATGTGAATTAGAAACTCGCGTGTTTCAAATACAACATTTTTATCTTATTGATGACCTCTTATCTTTCCGTAAGAGGTCCTTTTTTATCCCTCCGTATTGCATAGCCGCTAAAATACTATGAAAAGATACTAGAGACTACTACAATGTGATATTCTCTAGTATTTTTTCTTTATCCATATTATCTATTGTTGGGTAATCGATGAATTATTAATTTTTGTATAATTTTCACAAAATAACTTTGAACCATTATTTATTTCAATATAAAATAATAAAGGAGTATATATGAATAGGTATGTCCTTTTTATGTGATGATAATGCGGATTGAAGCGTAATACTGAAACGGTAAATGAGAAGAATCAGGGCCGAAACAGATAGTAAGGAAAGTAAAACAGTAACAGCAGACAATACTTATAATGAAAACGTTCATAATGGACTGTCTATGGATGGAGAAAAAATACGAAAAGATAAAAGGGGCAAATGAATATGAACAGAGCCTTTAAAGGTACCGTATTAGCAGGGATAAGTGTGGGTTTCTTGCCAGCTGGTTGTACAATAGAAACATATGTCCTAACGCAGTCCAGAATATAAGCAAGTAGATTAAGTATTCTAAGCAGATAAATGAAGACTATAGCGATGAAGAAATTGAAAGACAACTAAGAGGTATAGCATCCTGACTTTCTAAATAACATGAGTGTTTCTATAGAATGAATCCTTAGGAGGGCTATTGTGGAACCTTTAATCAATGCTATTTTATACTTTGTATTTTTATTTGGAGCACTGTTTCTTATACTGGGTACTGCATTGGTTTTATTAATCGCGGCTGCATTACCAGTAATCTGGAAGAAGAATCTATCATTCCTAATGATTAGCTTAGGTATAAATATACTTGTCATTCCATTGTCTTTTTTTATTGGCGGGATGGCAACAGATTCCCCTGGTAGTACGATGCACGATTTTTGGGAAGTATTTTTGTTTATTCAGATATTTCCGTTTCCCCTAGTACTGCTATCTTTAGTTTGGTGGCTTGTGCGTCGAAAAAAAGCAAACGTTCATGTGTAGCGTTTTTAATGCAAATAAGCTGTCCGTTTGGGCAGCTTATTATATTTATTACTAAGCGTGATTATTTCCAAAATGAATGCAATACCACTATACAGTTAAATTGAAGGTGAAACATATTGAAATCTTATCAAACTTTAGCCCACTTGTATGCATTAGGACTAGGCTGCGGACTTTGGAATAGAGAGGAGGTTATTTCATGGTGCGATAGGTTGATTGAAGCAAATGATCACCCGCCATATGAAATTATGGAGATATCTTTAATGTCTAAAGCAAAGCTGATATATATAGAATCGGCTTTACTGTCATATAGCCGCATAGTTGATGAAAACCCCTCGGTAAACATCCTTCTTTCAGTCTTAAATGAAAAGTTAGTAGCTCAGAAATGGAATATTAAACAAGCTATTACTTGCTCTACTCGATTACTAGTAAATAGAGGCTTGTATTGGGAAGAAGAATATTTTGATTTATACAGCCTTAATGATAGCTATGACTTAGCACAGGAAGGTATCCATTTTAATGAAAAAGATGTGATTTCTGCTTATATCGATACATTAGGTGTTTTTCGCGTCCATTTTAACGAGTTTGAAGATCTCTATTTACAAGTCATGAAACAGAAGTGGCAAGGGTAGAAGGCAGGAAAAAGAATCATTGAATCGTAAGAGTTACTTCCTGTATTTATCACCAAATTTATCTAGCCAAGACAAATCTGTCTTCGTGTTGATGAATTTTTGTCTCTTAATAACTTTGCTTGCTATCGTTTTTAATTTTTCCGACAGCAAGCAAAGTTAGCATGTTTAATGCATAATGAGACGCCTGTAAATGAGCATTACTATTTAAATTTTTACCAGAGAGTAATTTAGTTAATTAGTAGAAAAAGGAAGGGGCCTATTTGGCTCCTTCCTTTTTCTCATACATACATAACGCTTGTTGACAACTTATGAAATAATAGCATTCATCGCTATTAAAATATAACATTAAAAGCAATTAATTAGATATGTAATTTTGCATATATTGTACTATTTCATGAATAGGAACAAAACTATTTATCTCTTTCTGTATGGAGACAAATAGATTTAGGTTTACTTAAGTTAAGAAGACCTGATCATTGATTACTGGTTAAACCATATTTCTACGTATTTGAAAAAAATATTTTACTGGATTGCATGTTAAAGAGAGTGAGGACTTTATGAAATATAGGTTGTTCCTTGATTTCTTACTCGTGATTTTACTAGGAGGATGCATTGGAAAAGAAGTTACGTTATATACAATTTCAAAAGGGGATATTAGTCAGTGTATCCAAAGATGCGCTCCGCTTCCTGTTTCCTATCCTACTAAATTACCATTCCAAGCAAATTCCTTCTCTTTCAAACAATTCATCCATTAAATAAAGATAATTTGGCCATACGTATCGGAGGACATGAAACCTTTTTAATAAGATTTGGAATATATTTCAATATAATTCCGATACTATAACAGATCGAAAATTTCTCTATTGGAGGTATATAATGGCATATCCATTTCGTAACTTAGTATTTGAAGGTGGCGGGGTAAAGGGAAGCGCTTATATAGGTGCCATCCGTGCACTAAATGAAGAAGGGATTTTACCAGAAATACAACGATTTGGGGGTACTTCAGCAGGAGCGATTACTGCATTACTTTTAGGTCTTTCTATTCCATTCGCAGATCTTGTAAAAATCCACAAAGACATGAATTTCAAAGCGTTTAAAGATGATGATTTTTCGATTGTACAAGATAACATTCGTTTATTTTTTGATGGTTTTGGTATCTATAAAGGGGATTTCTTCACTGAGTGGGTAGGAAAGATTGTTGAAAAGTGGACAGGGAGTAAGGACACAACTTTTCAGCAGTTGTATGACAAAACAGGAAAAGACGTGTTTTTCCAAGGAACGAACGTTTCTACACACGAGCTTCGTACGTTCTCTCGCGAAACGACACCTGATGTCCCGTTAGTAGTTGCTGTGCGGATTTCGATGTCCATCCCATTCTTTTTTAAATCTGTGGAATGGGATAAAGATTATTATGTAGACGGAGGTGTACTCGATAACTACCCAATTCGTTTATTTGATCGGAAAAGTTTTGTGAATAAGGAAGAACACTTCACGACCACAGATACGATTGACGAGGTTAATAAACTGATAAGCAATATGGAGGATCATTCTACACTAAGAAGCTTACACACGAAATACAATGCATCTTTCTTTGATCCTACAGATGAAATTGTCTACAACAAAGAAACACTAGGTTTCCGTTTAGAATCTCAGGCCGAGGTTGCCATGTTAAAACATATCGCAACTTCAACAGAACATCATATTGGCCATTCTCTTATTCATTTTGCATGGAATTTGTCTCAAACCATGATCAAAGGTCATGAGAGTGGAAAAACAACCAAAGAAGATGCTGCCCGCACTGTATTTATCAATACATTCTTTACGCCGTCATTTAATTTCGATATCACAGAAGAAGAAAAGAAAACACTCATGAATTCAGGCTATACTTCTACTAAAGACTATCTACATCAGTTTAATACGTCTGAAGTAAAAATGTTTAATCGACCATAAAGCCGAGTGCAATGCACTTGGCTTTTTTTAATCGTCCTGTAAATTTTTTAGTAGCTAATAAAAATTCAAATAGACTATGCATAGAACAAGAGAGAGGAGATAACAGAAAGTAATAAATATAAGTTTTGATGACCTCTTATTTTGTAAAACTAGGGTGTAGAAAGGGTGAAACAGGTGGAGGAAAAACGAATTATGATTTATAAAATTTTTCGGCTAACACAGTACAAAAGAGAACCCTAAAACCGTGGATGGGAATGTATCAAAAAATGAATAGAGTAAAAAGGCGGATTTCTTGTGAAAGTAGGGATTTACTTTTTCTTTCTACTGATAATAAAGCGTTATGTAGACTGGAAATGTATAAGGTATTCATTGCTATTCCTCCAAAATGCTGATGTTACATCATATTAAAATAACCTCTAATTTAAGTATTGAAATTCTCTAAATCTCGATGTATTATATTCTTGTATTTTCTCACTTTGCAAATCCGAGAAAACATCATCACTTCTGAAAGAACCCGAACTCCAGCGGGTTCTTTGGATTTACTTGAACTTATTTTTGAATCATTGTATTATATTTTCGAGTCTTACTTATATAAATCATTATCAGGAGAATCTGCAAATTTGCAGGTTCTTTTTTTATTTTATTGCAAGTAAACTTTTAGCCAGTCGTTTATTTTCATATTATTGGTTTTTATACGTGTTTGGTAAAAAATCAATGAGTTGCAAAAACATCTCTATTTTTATTCCATAACTTTCTAAATTTTGTTCGCGATAGTTTGATATTGTAAAAAAAGAAAATATGTGGCACGATATCACTTTGTTTTTTATACAGCTTTGTAATTAAACTATAATATTGTATTTTTTCTTCATTATTGAAATTAGTAATAATAAAATGTATTATTGAAAAGCACAATTTATAATTCAAGTAATCAAGACTATGCGCTCATAATAATTTGAACATTCAGAAATTATAATATTGTCTAAAAATGAGGTGAGATTCATAGAAACAGTACATATTAAGTGGTATGGCATGTATAGTATAAATGACTTTTATAATAGGGAAGAAGCTTCTAAGAAGGGGATATTTGCAATCTCTAGAGTATATGCTAAGAATGTAACATTGCTCTATATAGGACAAACCAAAAGAAGCTTTATACAAAAGATAAGAGAACTTAATAAAGAGTGGACTTTTGATGAGAGCGAATTAAAGATTACATTAGGAATAATAGAATTTCCTAGTGGTGAACTTTACTCTGAAAAGAAGGTAAAAGAGATAAAATCTCTTTTGATTTTACGACATACCCCATTAGAAAACGAAACATCTTTATTATACTATAGAGGGAAATTTAATTTTAAAATTATTAATAAGGGAAGAAGAGGTTTAATTGTTAAAAAGCTTTCTACAGGAGATCTAATGTGGACGTAATTGGAATCACCTTTGAATAAAATTGAAGGTTTCTTAAGTGCAGAAGCTTATCAATTTTTAATGTATTAAACTATTTTGAATAACATATGTCAGATACTTGAAAAAACACAAATTATATTATGATATGAAATCCTGTATGGAAAGTGTAGTTTATTTCTATTGTTTAATAAAAATATTAAGAATTTTAGGGATAATACATAAAGAGTAGAGGAGAAAGTAAACACGGAGGTTTGAAGAATGGGACAAGTAAGCAGATTTCAAGAAAAACAACAGAATCGTCGTCAAAAGGCAATTTTTAATATTGCATTTACTTTGGTATTAGTGACAGTTGGTATAGTGACATACCAATTGTTTACCCCTTCTAATACATCAACGAAAGCAATTGCTCAAGAAAAGAAAGTAACAAAGATAGAAAAGAAGAAAACTGAAGATAAAGAAACAGCAAAGATAGAAGAGAAGAAAACCGAAGATAAAGAAACAGCAAAGATAGAAGAGAAGAAAACCGAAGATAAAGAAACAGCAAAGTTAGAAGAGAAGAAAACTGAAGGTAAAGAAGCAACAAAGTTAGAAGAGAAGAAAACTGAAGATAAAGAAATAGCAAAGATAGAAGAAAAGAAAAGCGAAGATAAAGAAGCAGCACAGTTAGAAGGGAAACAAAAAGTAGAAAAAACGGTAAAAACGAACGGAAATGAAAATAAAGAGGAAGAAAAAACGGTATCTCAAGAAAAGGATCCTCAAACTAATCCTTCATGGAAGCCAATTGGTACAGAGCAAGGAGCAAAACCTGAAATGAAATTTAAAGAAGGAACAGTAGATTGGAGTGAGATGAAAAAAGCAATCTCTTATGCTGTTGATGTTCCAGAGAGCCAATTGATTTTCGATTTTATTGGAAATAATGGTAATAATAAAGCCTACGGTAATGTACGAGATAAACAAAATAATAAAAAATATAAGGTTAATATTGATTGGGTAGAGAATCAGGGGTGGAAACCAGCATCTGTACAAGTGGTAAAATAAATTATTGAGATTAAAAAATCCAATATCCTTTAACTTTTAATTATTCCAGTAAAAGGCTAGAGATTAACTATTGAAATAGATAGTCTCCAGCCTTTTTTTATTAGTGGGGAGAAAAGGGTTTTATAAGGAGTGCTTAATATTCAATTATTTGTTAAATTATTATTCGAAATATATAATTAAATCTTATGGAAAAGTTGTGATATAAAGCACATAATATTTTTTTGAAATTCATTAATTTTAATATGAGGTGTAGAGAATGGGAAAATCTCGCGAACAAACAATTGAAAATATTTTAGAAGCGGCTAAGAAAAAATTTGGAGAGAGTGGATATGATGGTACAAGTATCCAAGAAATTGCAAAAGAAGCAAAGGTGAATGTTGCTATGGCTTCGTGTTATTTTAACGGAAAAGAGAACCTTTACTTAGAGGTATTTAAAAAATATGGTTTTGCAAAAAAACTACCAAATTTTCTTGAAGAAACGCAGCATAATCCTAAAACTGCTCTAAGACAATATTTAACTTTCTTTATTGCACATATAAAACAACATCCTGAAATTGGAACGCTTGCATATGAGGCAATTATCAAAGAAAGTTCACAATTAGAAAAAATAAAACCATATATTATTGGGAATTTTGGACAATTAAAAGAAATCTTATTGGAAGGGAAAGAACAAGGAGTTTTTCATTTCTTTTCGACAAGCCATGCTATTTATTGGATTACCTCCATAGTCTTATTTCCGAAATTTAAAAAGTTTATTGATTCGATGAATCAAAGTGATTCCGACGATATGCAAACAGAGTGGATAACAGATGATCTTGTAAACAGAATTATTTCTTCATTAATACATAATCCTACATTATAAAATATCCCTTATTAAAAAATGAATCTACAACTGATTCAATTTCCCGATTCATGAAATTACTAAAAAGTATTTGGAGTTATACCCACTAGTATTTCACATCCTTAAATAATTGTAAGTGCCATTATTTAGAATGTATCGGTATAAAAGTACATAATTCTTTTTTTAGATGATAAAAAATTAAAAACTGCTAGTGCCATATGTATGTGTTGAATAGGATTAGTTACGTTATAATTTGTAAGTTTATAAATTACATAGATAGAATTTTTAAATATTTTACATTTCTAAATAAAGTTAAAAATCCACATCTACAGAGGTATTGGTGGGTGTGGATTTTTTAGAGTAAGTGACTAAGATTTCTATGTCATAGGAGGGCTCTTAATACAGTATGCAAATCGTGAATTGTTTGTATACAAACATGAGGTAGTATCTCACTATATAGATATGCGATTAGGTATATTTTATTTGATGAATTATAACTATTTTCTCCAAATATCTAACGGGACCTTACTAGAGATATTGGATTCGTATAACGAATATGTAAATAAAAAATAAAAAAATTAAATAATTCATATGAAAGGATGGGAAGAAGAAAGTAATTTAATAATGTTACTCCTTGAATTATATTATCTATAAATACATGTAATGTAATATGAAATGTTACATATTTAAATAATTACTGTATATAAAATGTTATATTCTTTGATGGAATATATAATTGGAGGAAACATTATGAATAAGAATTTAAAATTTACTCAAATGATGATTGGGATTAGTACGGTGGCATTATCATTTGGAAGTATTCAAACACAGGTATCAGCAGAAGAAAAAGTACCCTATAATATCTTACAGATAAAACCAATTGGGACAGAAACTTCAAAAGATGAAATCGTACATGCTACAAAAACTGACGAAACATTGACTTTTGAAGAGCGTTTAAAAGTAGGCGATTTTTCACAACGTCCTACTCTGGTTATGAAACGTGATGAAATTCAATTAAAGCAAAGCTACTCTCTGGCAGAACTGAATAAAATGCCTGATAACGAACTCATTGACACACTCTCAAAAATTTCTTGGAATCAAATTACTGATTTATTTCAATTTAATCAAGATACGAAAGCATTTTATCAGAATAAAGAACGCATGAACGTTATCATTAATGAATTAGGACAACGAGGAAAATCGTTTACTAAAGAGGACTCAAAGGGCATTGAAACATTTGTTGAAGTACTACGTTCTGCTTTTTATGTGGGATATTATAATAATGAATTAAGTTACTTAAAAGAGAGAAGCTTCCATGACAAATGTTTACCAGCATTAAAAGCAATTGCAAGAAATCCCAACTTTGCATTAGGTACAGCCGAGCAAGATAGGGTAATAGCTGCGTATGGAAAATTAATTAGTAATGCTTCTAGTGATACTGAAACAGTGCAGTATGCGATAAATATTTTAAAACACTATAATGATAACCTTTCTACGTATGTAAGTAATTATGCAAAAGGACAAGCTGTATATGAAATTGTAAAAGGAATTGATTATGATATACAGTCTTATTTACAGGATACGAATAAGAAACCTAATGAAACAATGTGGTATGGAAAGATTGATAACTTTATAAATGAGGTTAGTAGAATTGCTCTCGTGGGGAATATAACAAATGAAAATAGTTGGTTAATTAATAATGGCATTTATTATGCAGGACGTTTAGGGAAATTTCATAGTAATCCAAACAAAGGATTGGAAGTTATTACACAAGCGATGAACTTGTATCCTCGTTTAAGTGGAGCTTATTTTGTAGCAGTAGAACAAATGAAAACAAACTATGGTGGAAAAGATTATAGTGGAAATGCAGTAGATTTACAGAAAATACGTGAAGAAGGGAAACAACAATACTTACCTAAAACATATACATTTGATGACGGATCTATTGTCTTTAAGACGGGAGATAAAGTAACAGAAGAAAAAATTAAGAGATTATATTGGGCAGCCAAGGAAGTAAAAGCACAATATCACCGTGTAATTGGTAATGATAAAGCACTAGAACCGGGAAATGCTGATGATGTACTAACAATAGTAATTTATAATAATCCAGATGAATATCAATTAAATAGACAATTATATGGATATGAAACAAACAACGGTGGAATTTATATTGAAGAGAAGGGGACTTTCTTTACATATGAGCGTACGCCAAAGCAGAGTATTTATAGTTTAGAAGAGTTGTTCCGTCATGAATTCACTCACTATTTACAAGGAAGATATGAGGTTCCTGGTTTATTTGGAAGCGGAGAAATGTATCAAAATGAACGATTAACTTGGTTCCAAGAAGGGAATGCAGAATTTTTTGCAGGATCTACACGTACAAATAATGTTGTTCCGCGTAAAAGTATGATAAGTGGCTTATCATCTAATCCAGCAAGCCGTTATACAGCAAAGCAAACTTTGTTCTCAAAATATGGATCATGGGACTTTTATAAGTATTCCTTTGCACTACAGTCATATTTGTATAATCATCAATTTGAAACATTTGATAAGCTTCAAGATTTAATCCGTACAAACGATGTGAAAAATTATGACTCATATCGTGAATC
Source organism: Bacillus cereus group sp. MYBK5-2 (assembly GCF_051915685.1). Taxonomy (NCBI): domain Bacteria; kingdom Bacillati; phylum Bacillota; class Bacilli; order Caryophanales; family Bacillaceae; genus Bacillus; species Bacillus cereus group sp. MYBK5-2. The sequence continues at coordinate 160,292 of NZ_JBQAFE010000007.1, read as the reverse complement.
ATTGAGCAACAATACACAATTGAATGCAGAATATCAAGCGTATATGCAGCAGTTGATTGATAATCAAGATAAATATAATGTACCGCAAGTAACAAATGATTATTTAATTCAACACGCACCAAAGCCGCTAGCTGAAGTGAAAAACGAAATTGTGGATGTAGCAAATATAAAAGGTGCCAAAATTACAAAATATGAGTCGCAATTCTTTAATACATTTACCGTGGAAGGCAAGTACACAGGTGGTACATCAAAAGGTGAGTCTGAAGATTGGAAAGCGATGAGTAAACAAGTAAACCAAACTTTAGAGCAGTTATCCCAAAAAGGTTGGAGTGGTTATAAAACAGTTACAGCCTATTTCGTAAACTATCGTGTGAATGCAGCTAACCAGTTTGAATATGATATTGTTTTTCATGGTGTTGCAACAGAGGAAAAGGAAAAAACGACTACTATAGTAAATATGAATGGACCATACAGCGGGATAGTAAATGAAGAGATTCAATTTCATAGCGATGGTACAAAAAGTGAAAATGGAAAAGTTATTTCTTATCTATGGAACTTTGGAGATGGTACAACAAGTACAGAAGCTAATCCTACCCATGTATATGGAGAAAAAGGAACTTATACTGTGGAACTAACAGTAAAAGATAGTAGAGGTAAAGAAAGTAAAGAACAAACAAAAATTACTGTAAAACAAGATCCGCAAATAGGTGAATCCCTTGAAGAGGAGAAGGTACTCCCGTTTAATAAACTTGTAAAAGGAAATCTGATTACTCCTGATCAAACAGATGTTTATACGTTTAATGTTACAGATCCAAAAGAAGTAGAGATTTCTGTGGTAAATGAACAAAATATTGGGATGACATGGGTACTTTATCATGAATCAGATATGCAAAATTACGTAGCTTGTGGTGAAGATGAAGGAAATACTATAAAGGGGAAATTCGTAGCGAAACCAGGGGAATATTATCTGAATGTGTATAAATTTGATGATAAAAATGGTGAATATTCACTATTAGTAAAATAAATTTATTTCCAATATGTATATAATCATTGTTTTTTTTAGAAGGGGTCTGTCACGATAGACTCCTTCTGTTTTTTTATTCATACGGTCTTGGAATCAATGAAACTAAGCTTCCAAGCAGTGTCCCAATATGGGAACATACAGGTGACATTCCAGGATTCATTACTTTTACTGAAGGTACACTTGGCGGTAAACATACGTTGGCTGTCAGTTTAAACAGTATGTGTAGTGCTAACAGTCCAAATCCTTTTAAAAATATTTTCATTGCTGAATCTAGCAGGTAGACAAAGAAAAGAGCGTGTTTTGAAAAAAATAACCAAAACACGCTCTTAATATTTTCAGTTGATTATTTTTTATAAAAAATTTAATCATTTCTACTTATATTGCTCAACTATTTGACCCATTACTTTAAGTTTAAAAGTCATTGTGGAAAATTTAAGTGCTTATAGGGAATACTCAGCTAACTGTTCACCCCAAGATGATAATTCGGTTTCAATAAATCCTGCTTTTTTATATGCAAATTTTGCAGTAAGGTTTTCAGGATTATATCCAATCATGATTAACGGAATATTGGTGTAATTATTTCGTCTTATCTCATCAATAATTAGATATATAGCTTGTTTGCCTATACCTTTCCCTTGAAATTCTTCATCAATCATAAGTCTGTAAATCCAATAATTATTATCATCAGAATCTATCCCAAACATAGTAAATCCTATCATTTTTTCATCAAGATAAATACCTTTTGCATAGAAGTTATCTAGAAATTGAACTTCTGCGATAGAATAAAGGTTGGATGCAATAAATGTTTGTTGTTCTTCTTTAACAGACAGTCTAATTGCTTTTTCCCAATTACTTTTGTCAATAGAATTTAAATAAATTTTCTTCAATCTGATACTCTCCTTCTAATATTGAAGAGGAACCACGTAGTTTATGGGCTAGTGAAACGTTATCCTCTTGTTTTTTTGCCCAATCAGATAGAAATATTTTCTCATCGACAACACCCCTTTAAAGGTATACTTAAAAACATGTTATTATATTCAATATAATTATAATTTTTCCTCTATATTTTATTGAGGATTTGATTATTTATACTAATCTCACTGTTAACTTAATAAGTGTTATTCAAGTGAACCACCCGCCACTTAGTAGCTATTACGAGCTTACTTGATTAGTCGTTACTTTTGATAGCTAACAGTCATACAAATCATAAAGTAAGAATTGATGATTTTCCTGTTCCAGGAGATGGAAAAGAGGTATGGGATACGATTGACTTTGAAAATTGGTTAGGGCAGATTAGAAATAATGGAACATCTTTCACTCTTTTTTAAATCACCAGTTGGAACAGATGAGAACGCCCTAGATTAACATTATTATACATTATTGGAATATATGAAGAATTTCGAAAGCAATGTGTAGTATTCTCGATAACTTTAGAGTTGAAAAAATATGAATGTAGTATTTGGGCTAGATATCAGTATTAATATCCGAAATAGAGAATTAATTAGAAAGATTTAATTAGAAAGTGATTTCAATGCACTTTATTTAATATAAAATGACCCCCGCTAATAGTTGTGGGGGTCATTTTATATTCTAGTGTTTTAAAGTTATATTAGAAACCTCTAAATTTATGCTATAAATAGTTTAGTATAAAACCATCTATACTAATAAATAGGATTTTTTAAAAATTATTCAATTTTATTTCTATTTTTTTACATTTATTTTTTGTCATACTCAATGTAAGCTATATGACCATCGGGGCGAATTAAAATGACATCTATATTTTTTAACTGAGAATCCTGTATTTCTCCTACAACCACCTTTGTGTACGAATCAATGTTCATTTTATCTATTTCTTCTTTATAAGACGGATGTATTAATAAAATATATTTACCATCTTGCATCAATTCAAAGAGTTTATAAGTTTTCTTATTTTGAGAAGAAATAGTTAAATTTGTACATCTTTTCCCTGTCAATGGGTGCCGTTCTTTCGTATACATAGAAGTATATATAACTCCCAAGCCACTTACTCTTTCAGCTAAATCTTGATTCACCTCTGGGTATGTGAGTAAATGCGAGAATAACTCTCTTAATTCTATACCTGCATTTGAAAAGTTTATCATTAATTGTTCTTGTGCTTGTACTTCCTTGAAAAATTGTCTTCCCACAGCATGTCGTTCAATATGATAACTTTCTAATAGGCTTTCATATTTTTTTTGTTTTATAGCGAGTCCCAATTTCCATCCTAAATTAAAAGCGTCTTGTAGGCCTACATTCAAACCTTGTCCTCCTGCAGGGAAATGAATATGCGCTGCATCACCTGCCAAGAATACACGCTTATGTTGATAAGTATTTGCTAGTTTGGTTGCATTTCCAAAACGAGAAAGCCATATTGAGCTTTTAATTTGAATATATTCACCTGTAATACTATAAATACTATCTATAAGCTCTTTTTCTGTGACAGCAACATGAACAGGTATTGTCTGATTCTTAGGATCTACAATTGCAAAACGAAATACATTAGGTGCAATAGGTACCATCATTATTATCCCATTTATATTAGATGTAGATAAAAATGGGTTATCTGGTACATCTTCTAAAATGACATCGCCTAATATAGCAGTAGTTGTTGTATCTGTTCCATTAAAAGGTATATGTGATAACTCACGAACTACGCTTCTTGCGCCATCAGCGCCTACTACATACGGAACTTCTATTTTATATGTTGTTTCTCCTCGTTCTATTTCTAGTTGTACGAATGTTTCATACTGTTTTAAATTTTTTAAAGTATGACCACGTTTAATGTTTACACCTAATTCCAATGCACGCTCTTCTAATATTTCTTCTGTAATAGATTGGGGAATAAAAAGCGTATATGGAAAATCAGTATCTAGATTTTTAAAGTTTAATCTTGCATCTAGGGCAGCAAAATGGCTTGTATCTGATTTCTTCCCTCTAGATAAAAATCGATTTTCAATACCTCTCATAGCCATTAATTCTAAGGAGCGGGGGTGAAGTGTGAGTGCTCTAGAATTTCGTATCCGATTTAACCTTCTCTCTAAAACGACAACTTTTACGCCTTGAATAGCTAATTCACATGCTGTCATAAGTCCAACTGGACCACCACCAATTACCGCTACATCATAATAATTTTCCATTTTATGCCCTCCATTTATTTTCGTAATTAAGAGCTAATGCAAAAATGTGTACAATAATAAATTTGTAAACGATATTTATTGTACGTATATAATTATACTCCATTTTAGTTTCCTTGGAAACTAAAATGGAGTACCCTTGGAATATTTCTTATATCCAGCATCCAATTTAACAATTATTTTATTCCTTTTATTTCCATGAAGTTTAGAAAAGCATATAAAATGGAAGGATAATGCGGGTGCTTTCTTTTTCCCAGAGTTAGGACTTGGAACAATTGTTGTACGTGCAAGCATTATGATAGATGGAATCTTCGCAGCAGCTACTGAAGCAGTTGTAGAAGGTATTGCTAGAGAGAACTTAAGTGATAACGATATCAAGATTGCAGTAAAAGAAGCAATGTGGAAGCCTTAGTATCGTCAAACAAAAGCGGTAGAAAAGATTAGCATATAGAAGCCTGTTTATAATAATTAGACGTACCGCCCCATTATAATCTAGCCAATAAGGTAGATATCGGTATTATTATCCAATATATTAAATTAATTAGGAGAATGTAGTTGAATCTAAAATACGAATCCGCTTGAAAATAGAAGTGTATGGAGAAGGAATCGGCATAGATGAGGCCATTTTTTGCTTAGTAATTGCTAGTAGGTGTTGTAAAAGTTGGACGGACGTTTTATTAAACTGTTGATTCAGTCCCTCAGGGCTAATGGGTACTTCTGTTGATGCTTTCTAAACAGCTAGATAACTGAGTTAAAGAAGTCATAGCTACATTTTGGCTCACTCATACACATAAATCTACTAAATCTTTTGCTTGATACTTACTAGTTCGTTGTACAAAACCAACATCTCTAGCAAGATCCCGTAAGGTATTTGGAGATAAAAAATTTTGAATCTCTTGAGCAAATAGTTGTAATTCATTAGACACAGAAACAGACATAAAAAACGCCACCCTTTCCTATGATTCTACAGAAAGAATGCGTATTTTTTCATTTTAGGGGGAATTTTGTTTTATTAGTTTGATAGTGATGTGGCTGTACCCCTAATTTGTTCCTCTATCTATCATAATTTCCATAAAATTCTTAATAAACTGTTTTCGATTTAATTTCAATCCAATTCTAGCTCCCTTATCTTTTGCACCTGGTCGAAAATCTGCGACAGTCTGTCCCCTTAAAGATTCTAAATCAATCTCTACTTTTCGATACATGTATTGAAGAAAATCTGGATTGACAATTGCACTCATTGCAACAACATCATGTAAAGGAGCACCTTTAATACTGGGGTTTAATTTTTTGTAGGCACTAAAATAATAATCATAAATTGGTTTAATTAATGATTTAAATGGGGTAGTAGTGTGTTCTGCAATATATTTTGCTTCATTTGGAAGTAAAATAGCTGAATTTGTTACGTTTAAAGGAATTATTGTTAAATTTTTAGATTGATTAATTACAAACCGGGTTGAAACTGGATCACCATATGCATTTGCTTCAGCTACAGGTGAGACGTTTCCTGGTTGAAGAAATACTCCGGACATTATGTATATTTCTTTTATGCTTTGCATTGTTTCTTTCCAAAGGTTTAAAGCGATTGCAAGAGAAGTGGATCTACCTACATCAACAATTGTTAATTCTTCCTTATATTTTTCAATAATTGACAGAATTAGACTAAAATTATGAATAGGAATTGATGCTACACTTTCTGGTGGTTGGATAGGTCCAAGTCCTTCTGCACCATGTATTTCTGGATAATAAGCAGTGAAACCATTGAGAAATGGTAAAGAGGCACCACTTATAACAGGGATATCTGTTCTTCCAGCTAATTGTAATAAGTAAACAGCATTTCGAGTCGTTTGTTCTTTTGTAACATTTCCATAACTTGTAACAATTCCAACAATCTCAATTTCAGGATGCAATAAACCGTATATAATTGCCAAAGAATCATCTATACCTGGGTCTCCAAATAATAATACTTTTTTCAAGGGGATTCTCCCTTCTTACATAACTTAATATTTAATAAGACAAGCTCTGTATTATATATGTAAGAAGAGCATATATTTATGATTTATATTTTTAAAAATTGTTATTGCTGAAGTTTTTCGTCTTCATTTAAATGTTTATATTAATGTGAAAACATGTGATAATAGACGTGTTTGTTTAGAAAAACCTAGTTTATGTAAAAATAAAATTGACTTTTTATTACTTATTTCACTTGTGGTTTTTTTCCGAAATGCTGGCCGTAACCCTATAAAGAACCTTCCATTTGCGCTCTCTTCATATGCTATTTTAGAAAGGGATATTATGATGAAAAAAAGTAGTATAAATATAAGCATATCAATTTTAATACCTATTTTATTAATGATATGTTTTATTAATGTTAAATACAGAATCATATTTACTATATTATTTGGAGCTTCGATTTTTTCAACAACATTTCTTTGTGCGATTGGTTTTATCCTAGCTGTTTTATCATATATAGAAAACAAAAATATTTGGGCAAAAATCGGAATAATGTTAAACGTATTGGTATTTTTCATTCCCTTTATTTGGATTTTTGTGTGCAGTGGGTAGTTTAGATTTATGGGTACCACTTTGTCACCATCAAATCAAGAAAAGCGAATACTCCAAAACAAAAAATGAGCTTTTTACTTACAAGTTATCACAAATTTTCGTTCTGGGAGTACTATAAAATTTTAGCTAGATGGCAATGTAATGGTATACCGTATATAAATAAATTTTCTTTATTAAAGGTTATTTTTCCTTTTTAATTTTCCGACTCAGATGTTATCTTATTGGATTTGAGCCCCGACACTCAAATTTTTTTAGGTTTTATTGTAAAAAATCAGGAAATTATAGGGGTCATGTATATGATATACATGCTTGGTTAACATAGCGCATCATTATCAGTAGCAAGAAAAGGAGGAACCCTATGGTATTACCCCCTATAGGTAGACAGTAAAAAAAGAGTCCATCTGATATGATGGACTCAATACTGTTTTATCTGGAGGGGATTTTTTTATGGCAAGAAAGGGACAATCATTTCAAAAATATATAGAAGAACTAAAGCGAGAAGCAGTTCGTCTTCGATTAAAAGCGAGAAAATCATTACGAGAAATTCGTGAACAACTCGGTATGAAGAGCGATGCCCAGATTATTGAGTGGGTAAAACGTGCGCAACAGGGGGAGTCCTTTGAGGATCAACGTGGTGTCTGGAATCAAAAGAATTTTAATAGTCTAGTAGAAGAAAATGCTTATTTGAAGGCGCAGGTTGAGTATTTAAAAAAGCGCAATTCAAATCTACACGGGAAGGAATGGTCCTAAAGAAAGAACGATTTTCTCTTATCGATTCATTACGCCAAGCCTATCCACTTCGATGGCTGTTTCAAATCACAGAAGTTTCTAAGGCTGGCTACTATAAATGGCGGAAATATCATAACGTACAGCGTTTACGTCAGAAAAGGGATATGTGGCATAAAGAACATATTTTATCTATTCATCGTCAGCACCCTTACTATGAGTATAAACGCATGACTCGTGCTTTAGCTCGATAAGGAATGGTAATGAATCATAAACGTGTTCGTCGTCTCATGAGAGAGCTGGATATTCAATCTATCATTCAAAAAAAACGTCCGTTTTATGGAAGAAAAACATCTGTGATATTTAAAAATCATTTGAATGGATAGTTTCAGGCCGAAAAGCAAAATCAAAAATTCGTAACAGATATTACTTATGTGCGAATCGGAGAACAATTTGCCTATTTGTCAGCTGTGTTAGATCTATACAACAATGAAATTGTTGTCTGGGAGCTATCTTCAAGAAATGATTTAGATTTGGTTTTAACTACATTACGTCAATTAGAAGAGAAGTCATTAACCACTAAGCCCCTTTTCCATTCAGATCAAGGGTTTCAATATACATCTAAATCCTACGCAAAACAGTTAGAGAAATTAGGATTTGTCGGCAGTCATTCTAGACGTGGAAACTGTTTTGATAATGCGTGTATCGAATCATTCTTCTCACATTTAAAAACAGAGAAGTTGTATTTAGTGCGCCCAAAAACATATGAAATGGCCTATCGAGCAATTCAAGAATATATTCACTTCTATAATACAGAAAGGTTCCAAGAAAAACTTCACGGCCTTTCCCCGATAGAATATCGGGAAAAGGCCGTGGCATAATACTATTTTTATTACTGTCTACTTGACAGGGAGGTGACCAATCCTGTTTAGAAATGATAACGTTTTTTTGTACTTAAAGATATTAAAACTTCTTAAGTTGATAGGCATGTAGGGTGCCCCCTATATGGTGGAGATAGAATCGTAGCGGATAAAATAGGAGAAAAACTAAATGGCCTAAAAGTATCGTATTTTAATATTAAAATTTAAGGGTAATCAACTATATAAAATGTAACACTGACGTTCCAGGGGATTATGTTGAATACAATAATGAGGAGAAATGGTTTATGTCTATATTATTTTCTCTTCCAATTACTATATATTTTTAGCATACTATTAACTATAAGGAGGGAGTGCAGAAATGGAAGAAAAGAAAGTGACGTGGTTAGAACTCTTTTATGATTTGTTATTTGTGGCGGCAGTGACGGCTGCGACTCATGTTTTACTTCATGTTGAAGATGGTCAAATCCATCCAGAGTATTTAGTAAAATTTGTCTTAATTTTTATTCCGATCTGGTGGGCTTGGGTAGGGCAAACCATCTTTGTTAACAGGTTTGGAAAAGATTTATTTCATCAAAGAATTTTTTTGATCCTGCAAATGTTTTTTGTCCTAATAATGACATCAAGCTTATCAGCTGATTTTGATCCTTATTATCTTTCTTTTTTAATTGGCTATATTGGCTTAAGGGTCGTGACTGCAATTCAATATCTTGTTGTCCAGCGTATAGAAGAGGGGGCTCGAAAAAAAGCAGCACTCTTTTTAGGAAGATATTTTTGGATTGGAATCGTTATTTCATTATTATCCGTCTTTTTTGATTCTTGGATTCGATATGCTGTGTTATATTTTGGGATTCTTATCGATATTATTGTCCCACTGCTTGGAAGGAAGTGTTTAGAAAAGGTTCCTACAAATACAGCCCACTTGTTAGAGAGATTTGGTCTATTTTCCATTATTCTCTTTGGGGAAGCTCTTGTAAGCACTCTTGTGGTCATTCAACCTAAACAAGGAAATTGGGATTCAATAAGCTTTGCGATCATTTCATTTATCCTCATTATTTCGATGTGGTGGCAATATTTCGATAACATGGAGAAGAAACTAGACAAGTCTAGACAAACTTCTGGTCAAATTATTATTTACGGTCATCTATTTATTTTAATGTCTTTGAGTATGGTTGCAGCATCCATTAGATTATTATTTTTACATGAGGTCTATTATTCTTTTATCTTATATTTTGTTTTTGGTTCTGTATTGCTCTATTTCCTGTCAACTACAATTGTTTTTCATCAATACAGGTTTGAACAACACCGCTTGAATATTTATCATTTATGCTTGTTTTTAGGAATTTTAGCAGTCTTTTTTGTTATTAATTTAATTATAGTAGTGCCGAATATTGTGATAATAGGACAATTAACCTTATTTTTTATCATCTATGCTAAATTAACAAGCACATAAATAAAAGAATCAAATAAATTAGTATCAAACTATAATACTGGTTTATATGTATATATTGGTAACTTTTACATTTGATATTAAATCTTATGATTCACGGTGACTCTGATGCAACTGTACCTTTTGAGTTAAGTGGAAACGTACATATGATTCCATTCCTGATAGTAAACTTGCTCTAATACAGGGTGTCCTCATGGATTAAACGCAACTCATGCAAAAGAATTTAATGAAGCATTATTAACATTCGTATAATCGCTTATAAGTTTCTTGTTTGAAAACTTTGAAATAAGAAAAGAGAATGTCAAAAAAGTATCCACAGATTAACTTTTGAAGACATTCTCTTTTTTTTAAATGTTTTTTATTTTCGGTACTATACTATATTTTATGTTTAATGAAAATGATTAAACATGCTATGAGAATGTGATGTAATTGTGTTAAATTAAATGATCACTGCTAGTAAATTACATAGTAATAGACATAAAAGATGCACCAAGTAGGTGAAGAAATCCCGGCTACGCAGTTCGATACGTGGTTGGGACAATTTGAATTTTATTAATAAATGAGGAATGAGAAATGGCTATCGAAGCACATAGATTTAACGCTAAAGGGTGTAATGGTCTTGTAATTTTCGAAAATGCTGATTATGATTTGCAAAATTCAGACACAATTAAAGGAGTTTATGCATTTGATGATTCTTCTTGTAACGTTTGTGGAAAAGAATTTTTAGTAGTTCTCAGCTATGCTGTCATTGATTTTGATGAAGAAAAAGGAGATTTTGAAGAAATTGAATCAGCTTGTATTACTGAAAGGCAGAATCAAAAATTTTAACCAAAGCGTTATTTTATTATAGATAAATAGGTGACTCAGCAATTGTGCTAGCCGAGTCACCTAGTATTATCGAACCAAATAATGTTCTTTTTTTTATGTAGTTATGTTGAATTCCTAGAGGCTAGCCCTCAAAAATAATTAAAGAACAAAGAAAATCATTGTAGAGAGAACTAGATTTTATTATGTTAATGCTACAACAGCAAGAGTCAAGCCCAACGTATTTAATGTATTAGAATATGGTCCTACATTAACAGTAAGAGTACTTGTTATACCTGAAGGTGTAGTGAAAATTGCGGGTGCTGATACAGAAGTGAATCCTGCAGTATATCCCAGAGAAGTACCAGATCCAATGATTGGATTATTATTCAGATACATAGTGATACCTGCCAAATTACCTCCTGGTTGAATGATAACTTGCACTTCATAGATTGCTAAATAGGTTCTTCCACCTTCAAGTAAAACAGTTGTTGGTGGTGTGAACGAGATTGCCGTACCATTAGAATTTACCACGGTATCTAGTGGAATCGCGGAATTTACAGAAACTATTGATGGGGTAGTTTGAACAACATTTAAACTGTTAGCCGTGGGGGATGGACAAGTGCAAGGTTTGTGAATGTTAGAGTTGTTATCATTTTGGAAATTCACAAATAATCAAGCTCCTTTGCGTAAAAAAATTTTTATCCTATATAAAACGTAGCTTTTTTGTATCTAAGTTATTTTTAATAAATTTTTAAAGATAAATCGAATATTGTTGGTCAGTCGACTCATAAAAGTATTCGATACTCTGGGATTTCAAAGTGCATCTGGTAAATATATATGAATGTTTTTTTTAGGACATTACTGTAAGTTAGGAAAACATAAATCTGGAAATAAAACTTGATATTCCGGGTTTAACCGAAGATCAGTAGTTGAGGTTGTAAAGTGTATATAATTTTTTTCTAATTTATCTAGTGTTGCCAGATGATGAGTACCTAAGCCACGCTGGATGCTATGTTTAGAAAGAGTAGGCCCAATTTGTAATTTTCGGTTTTTCATAGCTGTATTCCAGGGGCTGTAAAAGAATTTTAAAACGAAAGCAGGATACATGTAAACGATAAATGGATGAGGTGACCAATGCCGCCCAGCCCAATAGTTACCATGCGAATAATGGTGGATTAATCTACCGCCATAGTATGGAACAGGTGGATTTGGGGGGATTATTCTCCCATGATAACGCTGTTTGACAAGGGGAATTCCGTATCTCGGATCGGTATAACCGTGAGCAGGGTCATCCACCATCAGAATAGTCCTAATAGCATACATGTTTTGCCCTAAATTGGCAAGAGATGAGAAAAAGGCTTCCTTATCAACACAGCAAAGAAATTCAGTGGTATTTAGCACCATTTTCCATCCCGTAATTTCTTTTTCTATGTTCATTACTTCTTGATCAACTAAAATGGCATCAAACTCTAATACCTTTGATTCACGAATTTCCCAATGAGGTGCAAATAATTTGCATAATTCAACCGAACGATCAGTAGATCCACGATTAATAAGAATGCCATGATCAAATAATTTTGTGTGGTGCATTAACCACCACGGAAGCAGATACTCTTCGTTATAAAAATGAGAAATTAAAGTTGTGTTAATAAAAAGTCCTCCTTTCAAAATTTTGTGGGATATATCCTTATCTAATAAGATATGTTACTTGATCTAAAAAGAATGAAGAAAGATTTTTAACAAAATAGTTATTTTGTTAAATAAAAAACATGCACAAAAATTGTGCATGTAAAGTAAAAGCTATGTCTTGTCTATGTAAATATATGCTTAGTTTATATAAATGGTGTGTATGTTTGAACGAAATGGTTATTTGCAAATATCAAGAGCGCTTTTTAAGGCGCTCCATGACCAAAACTAATATTGAAAAAGAATACCGCATTATATTTTATGTATGTTCTTACTAAGTGTGCAGTTTAAAAAATCTTTCTTTTGCACAACGAAGCAGCTAGTTAATAAAACTAACTGCTTGTTGTACAAAAGAAACGCTGCGCTTACAGAAATAGTTTGTAACTTTAAGTTACAAAGATAGTATGAACAGGGTTAAAAATGTTATTCAGAAATGAAAGAAAAAAATAAAAAAGAGCACCATGAATAAGTGCTCTTTAAGATAGGAGGTAACACTTTGAGCTGGATGTTTAGGTTAAAATTATATGATGTAGAAAAGGAATAAGACCTAAAACTTATTTTTAACTAAATACAAAAGAGCAGCTAGCATGGGCTAACTGCTATAAGAACATTACATCCACGAATTTAAGAAGTATAAATATTTCGTGAGTTTTGTATAGTATGGACAAAAATATCAAGTTTATGTAATGAAAATTAAAATAGAGCAGTCATTTGCATTAACTGCTCCATTCGATACAACCTGGGTAAGAAGCAGATTGTATTTTGGTTATTATTGACAGAATGTTTAATTTTATTCAGTTATTTAATAAAATCCTTATTTAGTAATAAATAAAAAGAAAGCCTTTAAAAGCGTTCTATGACCAAAATTGTATTGGGAAGAATGATCACGATTATATTGTATGTATTTTTTTAGTGTATGTGCAAATTTAAAAAGAAATCATTATTTTAAAACTAAAGAGCGCTAAAAAAGCGCTCTTTACCACGACATATATTGAAAGAGGAAACAAGACAGTATATGCATCCTTTTTTAGAATGGTGTGGTCCTAAAGCTAAATCTTTAATAAATAATAAATTAAAAGAGTACACATATAAGCGTACTCTTAAACAAGAAAGGTAGATTTCTATGAGTGGATTGCCTCCATACATTAATATATGCTTGTCCAGTTAAAAGGTGAAAAAATTTAAATAAAAAGCTATTTATTCTCGAAATGAAAAGAGCACTTACAGAAGTGCTCTTTCAAAAAAATAGTGTTAGTTTTTACTTTAGTAATAACTAACAAAAAGAAATTGGAGTTTGCTTACTGTTATATAAGTTGCAGAAAATTTATTACGGCTGGGACTACTGTCAATACTCTTAGTGAAATTGTTGCTGGCCTTGTTGGTTACCAAATTGCTGGCCTTGTTGGTTACCCATTTGTTGGCCTTGTTGGTTACCCATTTGTTGGCCTTGTTGGCTACCCATTTGCTGACCTTGTTGGTTACCCATTTGCTGACTTTGTTGACCACCCATTTGCTGGCTTACCTGATCAACTTGTGTTTGAGCCTGTGCAATAGCTTGATTAATTTGACTTAATGTTTGATTAGATTGTAAGTACTGTAATCCCTGGTTTAATGTTTGAATAGCCTGTTGGATAGTTTGCTGTAATTGTTGATCAGCTTGTTGCATTTGTTGTTGAGATTGATGACTAAATTGTTGAAGTTGTTGCATTAATTGATTAGCTTGTTGTAATCCTTGTTGTTGACCTTGCTGTTGACCTTGCTGTAATCCCTGTTGTTGACTTTGAGTTGTTTGAGATAAAGAGTGTTGTAACTGTTGAATTTGATTTTTAAGGCTAGTTAATTCTTGTGAAACTTCTAAATCAGCAGCTTTACGTGCTACAGCTTCAACTTTTTTCTCAGTACGTTTATCCATTATTAGTTCCTCCTTTTGTACCCACATAATAGTGTGGAACATTTTTATAATGTACAAATTTATATTATTAATACTAAAAAATAAAATTTAGAGCCAGAGGAAGGGAGACATATAGATAGTACTTTAATTAAAATAGGACAAGCAAAATTGCTTGTCCTAGAAGGAGGAAACCTCAAAACATCAAATTGACTCGTATTGGTAAACAGGTTCCTGAATAGTATGATTCAAATTAAGAAAGTTATACAAATATGGCAGGCAAAGAAACTTTGCCTGCCTGTGGGGTGAATGAGTTAGCCATTTAAGATAAATTGACTTCTCATTCCTTTACAAAAAGAGTGAAGCCACTAGTATATATGGCTTATAAATAGTGTGTGTAGTGTTTGAGAGCTTATTCAAAAAAATTAAAATGAGTAGTGCCTTTAATAAATTGATTTTTCTTAGGTTTGTGTAGAGCACATGGTAATATATGAGGATTATTTATTAACGTGCAAATATCTAATGGGATTTTCATTTTGTAGAAATAAGTAAAATAAAAAAGAGCACTATGCATAAGTACTCTTTAAGATAGGAGGTAACACTTTGAGTTGTATACTTAGGTTAAAAATATATGGTGTAGAAGAGAAATACGAAAAATTTATAATTAACTCAATTCAAAAGAGCAGTTAACAATTGTTAACTGCTCGGCCCTCAGAGAAAGGGGAAAAGAATATTACAGAGGTCACTGTGAATTCAAGCTGTATCAGCCCATTTATAGTATTGGGCATAATTTAGAATTTTATTCGAACAAATTCAAAAAAGACAGCTAGCAAAAGCTAACTGCTCTCCTAAAGAAAAGCTAAGAAGGAAGTTCAAAAATTAAGTGTATTTATAGGATGGACAAGATTTAAGGATTTATTCAAGAAGGTATGGATATGAAAAGATGAAAATTTATTAAGATTATTTAACAAAATAATCCTTTTGTTTATAGAAAAACAAGCTACCACGTTTCATTGATTGGAAATATTTTCTAAGGCATTCTTAAGAGGATAGGAATAGAAAGAATATCTTTGAGAGGAGAGGGATTAATTTATGTTAGGAAATTGGTTTGATAAATTAAAAGAACCTAAATGTATACATAGATATAAACTTATTAAAAATCATGACAATGAAGATTTTAAAACTGGTAAGATGGGGATAGTTAGTTATTATAAATGTGAAAAGTGTGGGAAAGAGAAGGAAATCAGCAAATATACTAATGATGTTAATAGTGACTATTAGGATATTTAAAATAACATTCGAATATAGTCCGGCTAGAAAACTAGAGGACACCAATTCGTTAAAGCAGCAATTAAAGCTGTTTTAGGAATAGGTGTCCTTTTTATTTTGAAAAGGGAGATAGGGAAATGAAGGGGTTAAAGGATCAGTTACGTGGATGGAAAAAGAAATCCAAGCAAGGAAAGAAAAATAAGAAAAAATCAAAAGAGGAATTTAGTACTCGTGAAATTGAGGATTTAATGGGGATGCATAGACCTTGTTATGAACGAAGACGTGGAGCAATAAGACAAAAGTAATCTAAAAATAAAAAGGAGTGGTCTTACATGACTAAACAATTATCTTTCTTACCAAAAATTGATAGAACAGCAACACAAGAGAAATTAGAAGGTGTTCTTGAAAGTGTACGTATATATAGACAGTTCGGAATGATTCGTAAGGAAATGAAAGTCACTCCTTCTTATGAAATGAGAGAACATGGGCCTATGCATGCAGTTGGAAAACCTTTAGAAGATGTAGCGATAGCAAATCTACAACAAAGTGAACGTGAAGAGTGGCTGGAGTTAATTTCATTCCGCGTTGATCAGTTTTTAAGTCGCTTAGGTAATGGTAGTGCGGGAAGAATTCAGAGGGATATTATTAATAAGCGTTATTTAGAAGAAGAGGATGTATGCGACTATATGATTTATAACGAGATTGGAATGGCTGAACGTACGTATCGTCGTTGGAAGTCCAGAGCATTTTATAATTTAGCTTTTGCTCTTAGATTAGAAGTTTATGAGACAGAAGAAACAGGAGGTAATGAATAATGAATTTTGTTCAACCGATACGTGATAAGGAGCAAATAAAACAGCTTAAAGAGTATTTTAGGGAAAAGAGCTTACGTAATTACATTCTCTTTATTATGGGAATCAATACAGGCCTGAGAATCTCGGACATTTTGAAATTGAAGGTAGGAGATGTAAAAGGCAGTCATATATCTATGAGAGAGAAGAAAACAGGGAAACAGAAACGAATACAAATTACTGCAGCATTAAAAAGAGAACTAAAATGGTTTATAGAAGAAAGAGAAGATCATGAATACCTTTTACAAAGTAGGCAAGGCAAGAATCGTCCAATCGGTCGTAGCATGGCATATAAGATATTAAGTGGAGCAGCGGCAGAGTTTGGATTAGATGAAATCGGAACGCATACCCTAAGAAAGACGTACGGATACCATATGTACATGCAAACAAAAAACATAGCATTACTCATGGAGATATTCAATCACTTGTCAGAGAAGGTCACGTTAGGTTATATAGGTGTTAACCAAGATGCAATGGATAAAGCAATGACTAGGTTTAAAATCTAATCATTGTTTATTTTTTTTTAAATCTAGGGGTATCGTAGTATTTTTGAAAAAACACGTTAAAAGTATGCAAGGTTTTATACAGTTTTTTGGCTAATCTAGTAACAAACAATAACCCTAAAATCGCGCTAGGATAGGAATGTATAAAAAATGCATAGATCCATAGAACAAAATAGAAGGTTCCTTTCTGTCGATAATGAGACGTTATGTTAATTAGGTTTGGATATTGTATACATCGTCTTTTCTTCAACTAAGAGTGCAGATTCATACAATAGGAATTATTTTTAAAATTATAAAATAAGAAAAAGTGAACCTATATTAATACTGATAGAGCTATGTTATAATCAAAATAAGGGTTTTACCCTTATTCCCTTTTTATAGGAGAGTGTTTAACATGATTATCAAGTTCATTCGTTTACGTTAATTTTAAACACAATTCGTTATGCCTAACTATTTTTTTAAAAAAATATGTGGGTTTATTTGATTGTGTCTTTTTTATTAACTAAATACGAATGAAATGAGGAGTTAATCATGACTGAAAAGATTATTAAAATTAATGAAATTGATATATGTACAGAGAGCTTTGGCGATTCAGCAGATCCAGCAGTCTTACTGATTATGGGAGCCATGTGTTCAATGGTTTATTGGGATGAGGAATTTTGTCAACAATTAGCTGATACCGGCCGATATGTTATTCGTTATGATAATAGAGATGTCGGACGGTCAACTACTTATAAACCGGGGAGTTTCCACTATACTGTGGTAGATATGGCTGATGATGCGATTGGAGTACTCGATGCATATCATATTGACGAAGCACATATTGTTGGAATGTCATTGGGTGGAATGATTGCTCAAATTGTAGCCTTAAGGAACCCTCAGAGAGTTCTAAGTATAACTTTGATTGCATCAGGTATTTTTGGTTCTGAAGACAACAACAGGAATTTACCTCCGATCGATGAGAAGATACTCGCTTACCATGCTAATGCGGCCAAACTAAATTGGTCAGATGAAGAATCTGTTGCAAATTACTTGGTTGCAGGATCAGCTTTACTCTGTGGTTCAAATCATAAATTCGATGAGAAGAGGGTTTATAAGCAGGTAGAAAAAGAAATAAAACGAGCAAATAACCTACTCAGTATGTTTAATCACTCCCTTCTTAAAGGTGATGATTCTTATGAAGGGAAGTTAAAAGGAATCAATATACCTACTTTGGTTATCCATGGTACAGAGGATATAGTGCTTCCATACGAGCATGGTCTTGCTCTTGTTGATGAAATTCCCCATGCTTTGTTACTAACCCTAGAAGGATCGGGTCACGAGATTCACTGTGACGATTGGAATCATATAATCAACGCTATTTCGAATCATACTTCAGTCCTATAATCATTATAGGAACCGTATAAAACAAAAAAGATTTGGAAAAAGGGTTACAATCGAATCTGTAACCCTTTTTTTCTATTAAAAATCAGTTTTGGAACTGTTACCCAGTTAAAAAATATTAATGCTCAGTGATTGATATTTCCTTCCTATAATGAGACGCTATGTTAACTTTCTATGAATATCATATTCAACCAAAATTACCCTTATTGATGGTACAATTAAAGCCTTGGAGGGATATTATGGGAATTATTTTATATTTTGCATTTTATTTTGGAGTACTGTTTCTTATAATTGGTACTGCATTAGTTTTATTTATTATGGCTGCATTACCAAAAATCTGGAGTAAAAATCTATCATTCGTAATGATCGGTTTAGGGATAAATATACTTACCATTCCGTTATCTTATTTTATAGGTGGGATGGCAACAGATTCTCCTGATAGTACTAGGTTAGATTTTTGGAAAGGATTTTTCTTTATTCAAAAAATACCGCTCTTTTTACTGGTTTTTTTATTATTTTTAACTGTGGTTTTGTGGTTTATTCGTAAGAACAAGAAAAAAGTAAACATGTAGAATTTTAAAACGACTTCCAATAACGATAATTATGTAAATAGGCTGTCCATATGGGCAGCTATTTTATTTTTCCACATAGCGTAGGTTATTTTGCAAAATGTTGGTGATATCACTATACAGTTACTCATAATTTTCGCACTGTGTAACTCAAAAGAGAAAGTTAAATGAAATCAATGATACCAAGCGATTCAGCGAAGGGGGCAGTTACACACAATATAAGATATGGGTAACTTAGTGGTGTATTGAATTGTGAGGGTTCTATACTTTGGATATAATGTTTAAAGTGAAGATCGTGGTAATAAGGAGGTACGACATAGGGTATGAATGGAAAAGGCTCAAAATTTTTATCTACAATTTTAGGAGCAGTGGGTGCTGTTTTATTTTTAGTTATACTGCCTGTACTGTATTTGTTAGGGCTTCGATCATCTACTGATGATAGTAAAAAGAATAATACAAAATAATTGGCAGACTCGTGACCGCTTTTTGGCAGGAAGTGCGCCGGTTATTTTGGAATTGGCATGTTATATTTGTATTGTGAGAAGTGGCGGAAAACACAACTCACTATTTTGTTTTTTAAATTCTAAATGGTTCGTAATGATGACACATAAAATCCGAAACCAGCAGATGGTAGTGGTTGAATGATACCGTTATTAAGGAGAGCTTTTGCTCTTCTTCTAGTTACTTAATAATATGGATGCAGATGAATCTAGCATCATTAAGTGATTGGAAAAAGAATAAAATTTCACTTATCGTACTAATAGTAATAACATAGGATTTTTCCAGAAGAGTAACTGATGCACGGTTGCTCTTTAGCTACAGAATTTTGGTTACATCCGAAAGATCAAACGGATGCTGACAAAATGCTAGAAGATATAGCCAATAGAGTAGCTACTGAAGATTACAATAAAAAAGTAACGGACATTGAGAGGGAAATAAAAGCGACAGCAGATGGTGTCGAGATAACATCGAAGAAACAAGAAAAGTTTATTAATGAGACTTACGCCGCTTATGTAAAAGAAACGGGTTCTAAACTTAAGGTTCTTGATGAAGGAATCCTTGCAGAAGTTAAAAAAGGGAATATCATCGCAGCTATTCACTTTTCATCGGAAAAATTAGAAATTGATGTTTCAAAGGTAGCCATTAATGCCGATACAATGGTGAAATGGTTAACTACAAAGGGTATTGATACGAATATCATCAAAGTTAATGGCGATAAAATTACCATCGATAAAAACGGCGTTACTATTAAAATGTTAGACTTCCTTTTTGAAGATGAATGGGGAACGAAAACAACCGTTATGCCAAAACGAAATTTAATAGCCGATCATGATTTTTCTAGTGTTCCAAAATTGAACATAGGTAACCCCAATTATCAGGGGTTTGGTGCTGGATACGGTCTACCTTGGAAAGTACAAGGAAACGGTGTAGTGATAGAAAATAACACTTTTATATTTAACTATGAACAAATGGTAAATGCAGTCCGTGTCGACACGTATAATTATCCAGAAACAAAGGTTCAAAACGGGATTCATCCAGGAAACTCTTATACATTGTCAGCACATTATAGAACCGCACAGATTAACGGTGTGCGTACAACTGCAAAACCACGATTGCAGGTATGCTTTGTTATGCCATTGGATGAAGTGAGTTATAAAATTTGGCACGAAATATATAAAGATTTTCCAGAGCCATCTACATTTTATGGTGAAATTAGAAGGTATAATTTCACGTTTACCGTTCCTAACAATTACAATCCACAAGAACATATGATTGTAATTAAAGTTACAGCTGCAAATGCGCAAGTTTCTGCGGGTAGAGCTGTTTGTGTTTCAGGGATAACATTGGTTAGTGGTAACTATGCTTGCATGTATAATTGGGATCGTGCGGCATCAGAAAGGGCCGATGGTCTTCAACCGTTTAATAGAATTGCTATAGGCAGCGTAAATAACAACATAGGTCCAGCTGCTCATGGGCAGACCTTTGAAATAAGTACAGAGAAGGGTGTATTCATAAATCAACCTATTCTAAAGCAGGGAATAAATTTAGGGCGTAATAAAATGGGCCAAGCTGGGTCCATTCGTTTCTTTGATGGCGGTCAAGGCTATGGGTTTTATTTTATGGGAATGGGAGGACAATGGTACAAGCTACCTAACGTTTAGGAGGAAAATATATGGATGATTACAAAGATTTACAAGGTTATCCCTTACAAGCGGGGCAAGGTGCTCCGTTTGCTGGTAGGTTAGTAGATTCAGAAAGAAACGAAAACGGAGTATTTGTGCGAATTCCTTTTGATATGCTAAACAATGCCGGTTTATATGGTGCGAATAAAGTAGAGGTGTGGGGGGAAACGGATGGAACGATATATTTCCGTATTGCAACAAGATGCGAAATATGTAAACGTGGAGCTCGTTTGTACGCACTGGATATGGGGTTTGCGAAAAAGAATATTTGTTTAGAGTGTTATACATCACTTACAGGGAATTATCCATCTCAAGAACCGCCAACACCAACTAATGAAAAAAACACACAAACAGAGCAGGAGCAGCAATAGCTGGTCTTTTTTTATTTTGAAAAGGAGGCTGAATAAATGCCAGAACAAAAACATGATGACTTTAAAGAATTATTAGTTGGATTAACCAGAGTAGAAACCAAGCTAGATACACTTGGTAATGTTAAGGATGTTGCAATTGAAGCGCAGCAATCAGCGAAAAGTGCTCATTTAAGAATTGATCGATTAGATAAGTTAGTATTTTGGATTGGTACTACAGTAGTTGGGGCTATTATCACCGGTGGGATAATGGCTCTTTTTAAATTCGCAGGGAAGTGATCGTATATACGGTCACTTTTTTTATTGAGAGGAGGTGAGAGTATGAGGAATTATGATGTAGCTTCAATTAGTCGATACGTCGTATTAGTAATTGCTGTAATTAATAGTGTTTTAAATCTTGTCGGATACCAAACAATTGATGACAAAATCACAAACGATTTAATAGCTGTAATTACAGGAGCATTCACCTTGTATATGGCGTGGAAGAACAATTATTTGAGCAACAAAGGATTACAGCAAAAAGATGTATTACAAAAAAATAACTTACACTAAAAGGAGATGTTGAATAATGGGTTGTTTCGCAGGTTCAGGTGGTCACAATAGTATTGTACAAGGTGCAAATAGTGTTTATGGGAAAGAACATGTAGAGGATAGAAAGTTTCTTGATGCAGTTGCTAAATATGTACAAGCAGCTGGATGGAAGTATGTGAATTGTTCTGATGAAGTTGGTACAATGCAAACCGCAGTTTGGAGCAATGCAGCAAATAATCACTTACGAGTGAAAGATAGTGATGTAGATTTACAGTTTCATTTAAATGCTTCTCCAGGTGGCACAGGCTGTGAAGTTTGGCTGCATCCTTCATACGGGAATAGAGAATTAGCAGCAAAGATTTCAAAGGCGATGGCTGATGCATTTGGTTTGAGAGACCGAGGCATTAAATTAACAACAGAATTAGGTTGGATTAATAAAACAAAGACTGGTCTATTACCTGAAATTTGTTTTATTGATAATGAGGTTGATATGCAAAAATACCGTGCCAACTTTGATAAGGCTGCTAAAGCTGTAGCTGAAGTAATTGTAGGTAAATCAATTCAATCAGGACCATCAGTGTCGACAGGGGGTAATAATATGAAATGGACAATGAAATCAGGCGGATTAGGAATTAATTTAGCTCAAGAAATTATGAATAAACTAGCTGAATTCAAAGTGAAGGGTAACTTAGTTTATGAAGCAGATGGTATTTTCTATCTACAATGTGAACCTGTTGATGACCGTAATAAATTAGGTGCTATCACATGGTATTTCAAAGATTATAAAGGATGGTATTGCGAAGTATATCAAGTGCAAGCTTAATATAACAAAAGAATAGTTTGATAAAAAACATGTCCTTAATTGTATGACTTTTTGTCAATGGATCGTCATAACATACAGTATACAGCAACAAATGAAGCTTATGTATGGTATATGTGAGTTGAAAAATAAGTACAAAAGTAGGGAGGAGTGACTTAATTTCCTCCCTAAAAAAATAAAATGAGCTTATGCTTTTAGTACTCTAAATGCTTCTCTTACTTTTCTAGCAAATTCTAATGGGGGTTCAATTGATTCAAAGTGCATATACATTGCCCGTGGTTCTTCAAATAACCAATGATTATGAACCGCTGTAACTAAAATATTTCTTTTTCTAAGTTCAGTTAATAATGGGTTAACTTCTTCTTGTAAAAGAACAGTTTCTCCTAAATTTAATGCGTTACCTCTACTATCAACATCTTCAAACGAAAAGAATTGAGGGTTTACGAGTGGGGATCTTGTTCTACGACCAAGAATAGTAAATCTAATATTACGAAACTTTTGCACTAAACATACTCCTTCTGGAGTAACCATTCCGTTTCCTTCTAAAATTCTAGCAAACTCTCTACATAGGTTACGCTCGGGATCATTTGGATGACAATGATGTGGTGACATAAAAAAAACTCTTTCCATATAAATTTTTGGTTTGTGTAATCAAACCTCTTTATCAAGATATTCATATTATCGAGAAAAGGCTTGGACTAAAATAATATAAATAAGTCGTCTTAATATTAGTGAAGGATAGAACTTATTATTGACTAATTAATGTGTATGTTAAATGTTTTTTTAAAAGAATAGTTTGATTAACAAAAGTAAGAGCCGTTCTATTGGGCGGCCTTTTTTTAGTTCTATATAATTAAAATTTACTTTTAGATAATGCCTTTAGTATTGGATTAACAATCCTACTGATTAAGTGAAATCCTCTAAATATCGACTGGAAAACCTTCATCGTATCATCTCTCTTGGACTAGGTGAATAATAACAATTTTAGAATATGATTGTAAGATTATTTTTCTAATTGTATCTAAAAGAGTGGATTGTTTATTATATATTTAATAATTCATTAAATTTAAATTCTGTATTTAATCCAAAGGTATTTGTATTGTAAAAAGTTTATATGAGGGGATTCAAAATCAATGCAATAGTAAATGTCAATGGTGCGACACACTCTAAAAGCTAAATGTTTTATATCATAGCAAATTCAAAGTTAATTGCTGTGAAGTAAAGGTAAATTCACTTTTATAAGGAGGAATATTCTTGTTTGCTATTCTAGTTTATCTGACTTAATAAATAGAAAATTATCGTAATTTTTGGTAAGGAAATTATCAAGATTTTTCATAGAAAATTCCTCTAAAAATATTATCTTAATTTTCTGAATAAATAGTGAGGACGTTTGTTTTTATATCAATAGTGATCAAGTCTAAGCAAATTGTAATCAAAAACATAGTCTATCTTATAAAGCAGTGAGGCAGTTCTAAAATAAGATGAGATTTACTTTACTAGTTTTCATTTCATATAGTAAGTAGGTTTGATTCAAAAAGACTTCTTCACTACTTTATAAATTTTAAAGGAAAGGTTGATGAAAATGGCAGAACATCATGAAGATGAAATCCGTACTTTGTTACGCGCATTTCAATTAGTAGGAGCAAGAGTTGTATTATTTTTACCTTCATTCCACGTAGAAGGTCTTATTACTCGAATCGGAGAAACTTTTGTTACGCTTCGTCGTGGTAATGGAGAAGGCGTAGAAGTAGAAAGTAATGATAATGGAAATGCACTTGAAAATCCTAACCAAATTAGTGTGAAAATTAGTAGTATTTTATCAGTTAGTGATGATCGAGGAGCGTAACTAGCAAACTTAAAAATGCACTAGGTATTTGTAATCCTAGTGCATTTTTTTAATATTATATAAAATTTAAATAAACGATTTATCAAATAAGGAATTTAAAATTAATTACATACAAGACTAGTGATAGTGCAATTACCTAAAATATAAGTAATATCAAGATTTTAGGTAATTGCACTATCACTTTTATACAAGTCATGTTTACAATATAATACAAACTTTTATAGGAGGGGATTATATGTGTAAGCTCTGTTCAAATCAAAAAAATACTAAATTTAAATTATTTGATATAAAACCTATCCCGTTTTTTATTCCACCAAAATCTTTTGCGTATTCATCAGAGCTTCAGGAATCACCTGATATTTCAACAAAACCAATAAGGTCTCAAGAATCACCTGATACTTCAACAGAACCAATAAGACCTCAAGAATCCGCTAGTGCTTCTGTAAAACCAATAAGACCTCAAGAATCCGCTAGTGCTTCTGTAAAACCAATAAGACCTCAAGAATCCGCTAGTGCTTCTGTAAAACCAATAAGACCTCAAGAATCCACTGGTGCTTCTGTAAAACCAATAAGACCTCAAGAATCCACTGGTGCTTCTGTAAAACCAATAAGACCTCAAGAATCCAGTGATGCTTCTGTAAAACCAATAAGACCTCAAGAATTCACTGATGCTTCTGTAAAACCAATAAGACCTCAAGAATCCAGTGATGCTTCTGTAAAACCAATAAGACCTCAAGAATCCAGTGATGCTTCTGTAAAACCAATAAGACCTCAAGAATCCAGTGATGCTTTTGCAAAACCATTAAAAACCCAAAAATCCTCTCGTGTTTTATTAAAATTAAGTGATACTTTTAACAATCCACCAACCCCTAAAAAATTCATACTATCGCAAGATGATTCACAATTATTATATAGTCAAAAAGAATCTCATTACCAAATAGATAAATCTAATAATATTGAAATAAAAACAACTGAAATTAAAAAATTACTATGTGATTATCAACTAACCAATTTATACATTATATTATTTTTAGAAGATATTCATATCAAAGGTTTTATACTGCACATTAGCAAAGATCTAGTTACTATTATTGGACCAAATATAAAGGTAGAAAGCAATTCAACAGATAATCTTATAGGATCACCAAACAGAATTAACGTAAAAATTGAAATGATTCAAGGGATTGGTGATGTAGGAGTTTCTCTCTCTAGCTAAGATAAATTTGTATATCAATATGGATAGTGTTTATGTATTCGTATTGATATACAGTTATTACGGTAATGTGAAACCAATATTTCTTTTTAAATTTGCATTGAATCTATTAGTTCTTGCTCAAGTTGTTCTTGTGTATCATCTGTAACTAGTGATTTCGGAACTTTATTTAATTAGTTAAGAATCTCGTTATTTCCAATGAACCGTTCCGGAATTGAAACGAATGATCTCCACTTTACTATACCTCTCCAATGTAATTACATGAAATAAAGGGATATCCTTTGAACGTAAGTACTTCAATGGGGAAATAATCAGTATGTAAGAAGGTGTGTGTATTATCTAAATAAAAAAGTGCTAACAAGTTTGCAAACGAACTTGCTAACACCAATACAAAATAGACATAAATTATCGCCGATATGTCGTCTTTGAAAATGGCTTTAATCAGTTACATCATACTTATAAGAAATGCTCATAAAAACAGTCTTAATATCAAAAATATTATCATTAGTGAAAGTAACATTCATTATTTTGTAATTCTTAAGCTGCCACCATAATAATAATTCTCCCCAAGTTTCATAACAGCTACATATGATCCTGGCTTATATACTGTGTAATAGGTGTTACAAATCTACCATAATTATGCGCAGTACCAGAATCATAAATTGTTTTAGGAGTCTCAACAACAACATCATCATCAACTTAAGAAAATAAGTTACCCCCAAACACGATTAAATTAAATTTCAGGTCTATAAAAACATAAAATTTCCATTTAGGGGGTACTTTAAAATCTTAGCTTGATAGCAAAACATATCCTTATATATAAGGGTTTTACCTAAAATAGTTCGCCAGTCATTACATTCATAAACTCCTTAAAAAACTTTTCATAATTCATTTGTATTGCAATCCTATGTTTTGGACGATTACCGAATGTTTCTGGTTCAAAGGTAGACCTAAAATCTCCTATACTTTGTCCTCTTACAGTATCAAGTACATTAACTGTCACTGCTGATTGATGGTACGTAAAAATATCATCACGATTAATCGCAATTAAAGTAAGTGCATCATGAACCGGGCTACCTTGTATTCCAGGAACTTTTTTTTGATAAAATTGATAATAGTAATAGTCTAAAAGAGGCTTTAAAAATTTAGTTTTCCCTTTAGAGTGGATATAATTGACCATTTCCGGTGTTACAATAGCCGATTGTGTAACATTCAAAGGATAAATTGATAGATTCTTTGCGTATCTCATTACAATATTGGCTGATCCAGGATCGCCATAAAAGTTAGCTTCAGCAATGGGAGTAACATTTCCTGGATATAGAAAAGCTCCTCCCATAATATAATAAGAATGTACATATTCCATCACATCACCATAAAGGAGAAATAAAGTTGCAAGTGAAGTTAGCCGCCCGGTATTCACGATAATAAGCTCATTTTTATGCTGTTTAATAAGTGTGAGAACCTCGAAAAAATTCTCAAATGTCTGAATCTCTAGTCCTGGATAAATGGGACCTATCCCAAATTTACCATGAACTTCTGGATAAAAAGTTTCGGTTTCTGAAGACATGGAATGCTCCGCCCCACCAAAAACTTTTACATATTCTTTACCTACACTTTTAAGTAAAAAGCGAACATTTCTAACAACTTCAGCTTTAGGTACGTTCCCATAGTCTGCAACAATTCCTATAACATCAATTTTATCTGTCAAATGCGCATATATGATAGCTATCGTATCGTCAATTCCGAAATCCCCAAAAAACAGTACTTTTTTCCCCATACAATATTGCTCCTTAATTTTACTAGTTTTCAAAACGGATTATAATTATGTATCATAGGATAAGGTTGCTCTCATGTTTATTTGTAGTACGATATATGAATGAATTCATCTAGTTAACATACACTTTCGTTAATAATGAGCAAATTCCTTTTGTATGAAATGAAATAGTACGGAATTACTAACCTTAACAAGTTTTTTCGGATATCCTATACTCATTATGTGGTCCTCAGAATGAATAAATTACATTATTCTTTCTGTAGAATTATAGGTAAAGAAACGTATTTTTGCTATATAGGTAGAGCAAAATCTTAGCTTTATAGCGATGTGTTGCTACCCCAATAATAAACCAAAATCTCTTGATTAAATAAAAGTGAATTCGGTTTTATTACTGTATAGTACAAAATTGTTTTAAATTGACAGTAAAACCACAAAAGATACGTGAAGTTACTGCTAACAGCACCCTTCAAAAGAATTGTTATAATAAACAACTTGCAATATTGATATAATATAATAATTCATTGAAATAAAGAGAAAACAAAATATAAATTTAGGGGGAGAAATACTTTGGAAATAGATCAAATAAAGAATATCCTACGAAAAAGAGCAACTATCTTTCAAACAGGAGGAAAAAGACCCGATTTATCTATAAATGAAAGTTGGATTGGAAAGATTCCCTATTCATTACAAAATGAAACTTACCCAGTCGACCGCTATCAAGAAAAAATGTATGCGATCATGATGCTTAATTTAACTCAAATGCCTTTTGTTCCAGAAGCAGTAAAAGATATGAAAGCCATCGTAGTATTTCTTTCTCCAAACTTTGCTAAAGATTTATCCAACTTATCAGGAAATTTTTGTATTAGAGAATATGATTCTTTAGAGGAACTAGTACCGAATGAAATGTCACTTACGTTTCCAAATCTAAAACTTTTTCTCTTAATACCTAGATTACTTTTTGTGAATATAGAAAAGCAAACAAAACAACACTTCAAAAAGTTCATTTTTTCATTTTGGGGTAATTCTAAATTCTTTAGTTGATGGATATAGATTATTAACTTAAAATAACATAATTTAAATTATCTAGAGACAACGCTCTTTCATTAATATAATAAATGGAAGGTTATTTAATTCCCTATTTTTGGATATGTAAAATTACATAAAAAAACATGTTTAAATAAGACGCGCTTTTATATATAACTAGAGGTAGAGAAGAAAAACTATTGTTTAGGATTAATTTAAAACTTTTAATTTAATCGATGTTTGTTGGTATTCCATTAAGAGAGAAATTAAGAAATTAGCCTTTGCTAATCGCTCTTTTATTAGAGCTATTTAACTTTCGTGAATAAGATGAATATCCGCATAAGAATCTTTATATTTAGAAAGGGATAAAAATGAAAAAAATCGTATCAACACTATGTATAGCTGGAGTGACTTTAACTATTTTAGGAGTATGTCCTCAAAGTAGTTATGCTCATCTCGATCAAATTGATTTAAATGAGAATGATCCTATTACTGCAAGATGGTCTGCAGAAGCTCCGTATCATTCTGATAAAAGTACACATTTATGGATTGCAAAACAAGCTATTGAAATTATGAAAACAGAATTTAATATTGAAGCAAATAAGCAGGCTGTGGACTTTTTAAATTATCCACAATATAAAGATTTATTTTCTAAAGGATTATATGATGCAGATTATAATGCAGAGTTTAACGATGGTGGTACAGGAATAGGTGGCGTTTTTAAAGGCGGATGGAAATCTCACTTTTATGATCCTGATACTAAAGAAAATTATAGAGGAGAAACAAATCCAACGGCTCTTACACAAGGTAAGAAATACTTTTATGAATCTGGAGAACATTTACGAAATAAGGACTATGAAAAAGCTTTCTATTACTTAGGAGTAGCTACCCACTACTTTACAGATGCTACTCAACCTATGCATGCAGCAAATTTTACCGCAATTGATACGAGAGCTATAAAATATCATAGCTACTTTGAAAATTATGTTACAACCATTCAAAATCAATTTGCAGTCAATACTGGAGGGAATTATAACAATTCTCTATCCACACCTGAAGAATGGATTGATTATGCAGCTCGAGTAGCTAAACCTGAAATCCAAAATATTACTAATGATAAAACATTTAAGTATTATAATAGTGGTAAGGCACAATTGTGGCAAGAAATGGTTACCCCGGCTGTGCAGCGAAGCTTAGGAGAAGCTCAGCGCAATACAGCAGGTTTTTTAAATCTATGGTTTAAAACTTTTACTGAAAATGTGAAAGCTCCAAGTATAGAGACTGCATTAATCTATGATATAGAAGGAAATGTTATAGAAGCAGGGAAAAACTATTATATCGTACCAAGTGAATCTCCTTATCAAGGCCTAACATTTGAATGGTATATAGCAAATCGTTACGATTATGTTACACTTGCAAATAAAGAAAACAATGGTTTATCTGGTACACCTATGGAATTTGAATTCTACAAAGAAAATGATGCAAAGCTACACCACGGGGAAAGTATATACCTTCGCATGAAGCACTCAAATTACGATCAATTTCAATATTTAAATTGGTCTAATTATTCTAGTTGGATTCACCTTGCTCAAAAATCTGATAGTTTAGCTGATTTTAAAATTAAAATTAACTTGGATAATCCTACAGAATATAATATTTTTACAGATGACTATCCATTAAATTATGAAAATATAAATGCAAAGAAAAATTGGATTATACTAGGTGAAAAAAAACAAAAACCTAGCTCGTGGAAGTTTATCCCTGTTAGATAACCTAAAAAGAAAAACACTCGTCCTTAATCAGAATGAGTGTTTTTTATTATTTTAACCAAGAAGGCTCTTTCCTCAAGGTACGCGAAGAAGAAAAAAGAAAAGTTCAATCAATATACTATAGATTATAATAAGGAGAAATTAAGTTTCTATAAAGGCGCGAAGATAGAAATAAAAGAGCAAAAGCCAGAGAAATACTTATGAATTTAAGTATCTTGAAATTCTTCTATCTACGGACAAATCAAAGTCCTACATCGAGCTTCTTATATTGAAAATCTGTAAAAAGGATAAATTGGGATTGTGAAATATTAGAAGGAGATATTCAAGTACTAGTTAATTAAATGATATATTGTAAAAGTCGAAAAAGCATTTTATAATGTTCTTTCGACTTTTTTGCTTGGTAACAAAGAACATAATTACAAATTAAGGAATTGCTATATAAAAGTTTCGTTGTATAGATGTACTTTTCCTTATATTCATAGAGTTTTCATTTGTTTTCTGTTGATGATCACTTATGAGAAAAAGTAACCAAACATATCAGCAAAGTTTAAGGGAGGATTATATATGCTCACACCATTAAAGAAAAATAATCGTTATATGGTCGGATTAGATAGTTTAAGAGGACTGGCTATACTGGGCGTCGTGTTATATCATATCAACTATAAGTGGATACCTGGAGGATTCCTGGGCGTTACAGTTTTCTTTGTACTCTCGGGTTATTTAATTACCGATCTACTTGCTACTGAGTGGGAGAAATATAAAAGCATTGATTTAAAAAATTTCTGGATACGTAGGGCAAGAAGATTACTTCCAGGAATGTTTGTTATGCTCATTATTGTGTTTGCAGGGGTGACGTTATTTCATAACTCCTTACTAGGAAAAATGCGGGGAGATTCGTTAGCAGCAGTATTATATATTAGTAACTGGTGGTACATTTATCATAAGTTATCATATTTTGATAATTTTGGCCAACCTACTCCTTTAAATCATTTTTGGTCGTTAGCTGTTGAAGAGCAATTTTATGTAGTCTGGCCATTCATACTTAGTTTAGGGTTCTATTACATAAAAAAACGATCACGTATGACACTATTTATTTTTTTAGGAGCAATTGCTTCAGCAATTGCAATGGCTGTACTGTATGAGCCAGGAAGTGATCCAAGTAGAGTTTATTATGGTACCGATACAAGAGCGTTTTCTCTATTAATAGGGGCAGTACTCGCTCTACTTTGGCCAAGTAATAGACTATCTAATAAAATTATTCCGTCAGCCCGTCTAGTTTTAGATGTAGTTGGGGGAATCGCTTTAATTATTATTTTAATTATGTTTTGGGAGACAAATCAATATGACTCATTCCTATATTGTGGAGGAATGTTATTTTTATCAGTTGTTACTGCTTTATTAGTAGCCAACCTTGCTCATCCAACTAGCAGAATTAGTGTGCTTTTAAGGTTTAAACCATTACGTTGGATTGGTATTCGGTCCTATGGAATATACCTTTGGCATTATCCAATTATCACATTGACAAGCTCGCAAGCTAGTACAGAAGGACCTCATTTTACTAAAGCTATTTTTCAAGTTTTTTTGATTCTACTTATGGCACATTTTTCGTGGAAGTTTATTGAAAATCCAATTCGGCAAGGTGCATTGAAGAATCTTCGTTTAAAGGACTTGAAAATAAGAGACTTATCATTCGTTAATAGAGTTGCTTTAGCATGTACAATATTCCTCTCCATAACAGTTATCTTTGGTTTCTCAA
Source organism: Bacillus cereus group sp. MYBK5-2 (assembly GCF_051915685.1). NCBI lineage: Bacteria > Bacillati > Bacillota > Bacilli > Caryophanales > Bacillaceae > Bacillus > Bacillus cereus group sp. MYBK5-2. Next base: position 128,258 of record NZ_JBQAFE010000007.1, on the reverse strand, counting down.
CAGCCGGAAAAGTAAAAGACAATTCTAAACAAGTTAGGACAGAGGCGGTACAAGTGAAAAAAAATGAGGAACCAGCTCATCCAGTTACTAAGGAAGAGAAACCGGTTGATAAAACATTAGAGGACGAAAATAAAGATTCCTCTAAACAAATTAAACAACCTAAAACTGTTACAGCCATTGGTGATTCAATTATGATCGATGTCTCTCCGTATTTAAAAGATGCTTTTCCTAATATTACTATTGATGCGAAAATTGGAAGACAGATGTCTCAAGCATTGGAGATAGTAGAGGGAATGAAAAAGGAAGGCACTTTAGGAAGTCATGTTATTATTGGATTAGGTACAAATGGAGCATTTACTACCCAGCAACTAGAATCGTTAATTCAGTTAATAGGTGATGAACGTGAAATTGTATTAGTTAATACTAGAATACCTCGTCCGTGGGAGGCCGTAGTTAATGAGAAATTAAAAGAAGTCTCTTCCAAATTTCCAAATACTGTGCTAGTTGATTGGTATGCAGCAAGTGCTGGAAATCAATCATATTTCGAACCAGATGGAATTCATTTAAATCCAACAGGAGCAAAAGAATACGCTTCACTTGTTGTTCAGCATATTGATAAGTAATTTGATTCTCGTCTAGATAATTTACCATTCATTTTATTTTTAAAGTAGAGGTAGTCAAAACGTCTTTTTGTTATATCTATCAGTAGGATTTAGCTGTAAGACAAGTTATTTAACTCGATAATTAACTAAACTCAAGGGATGTTATAATAAAGAACATAAGAATGTTATTAGTTTAGAATAGAATTTAATCAGAAAAATTTATATTCCTTGATTTTACGTCAAACAAAAAGACTTCATTTTGAAAAAGATTAATCAAAATGGAGTCTTTTTTTGCTAATCAGTATATACATCAGAATAATTTTGTTACATTCTTATTCTTTTAAGTTTATATTTTCTGTTTCTATATAATAATGATAAAACTTTATTTGTAACCATTTGTTACTTCTAAATAAAATAGTGATAAATTCTTACTGTATGCCTAAATAGCAGGATACTGCCCTCTAAAATCTTTGTTAATAACTAAAAGAGTTAAAACTTTAGAGGAAATTCTTCTAAAGATCTCATTAGATAATTTTCTTTCCATTTTATTTGCTCTCTTTCACCTTGTATTTGTATATTTGGCAAACGGTTTAATAGTGTAGAAATTGCAATTTTTGCTTCTAAACGAGCGAGTGGCGCATCAAGACAAAAGTGACTCCCATGACCAAATGCCAAGCATGGAGTGCTGATTTGTTTTTCTTCTTCCAAATTTGATAGATTAGATTTCCATATTCATGAACCCAGCGCATAATAGTTGTTGGATGAACGGAAATACCACGTTCTTTCAAGATTTCAGATACATCACGATAGCTTAAAGAAAAACGACAGTAATAGCCAACAGCTACTAAAATAATGTCTTTCTTGAACTGTTTCCCTTTAAAGTATCTCATGTATCATTCTCCTCAACACATTTTCCTTATAGCTTAGCTCCATTTGAAAAACTTTGCAACGGAACCTTTACGACCGTTCTTTTTGAGTAGTAGATAAAGACGATGCAGAATTTTTAAAAGTTCTTCTGCGCCACCGGCTATCACTTGAAACAGTAACGGAAAGTAATCTTTAATCATATAAATCGTTATGTATTCACTCATGCTTTGTCTTTTCAAGTAGAAATCATCGCATTTGAAACATCGTAGAAAAACAGAGGAGAATGCCAATGAGTTGTCCATATAAATGGCAATTTAGGCGTTCTCTTTTAATATTTTTACATTCATCAATTTCAAAAAATGACTGCCACGTTTTAACAAAATTTCAATTTGTCAACGATGAATACAATGAGTGCACGTTATTCGTTGGTACTCCTTCTAGAGACGTGCTCGTGATATATACATTCTTATTCTTAATTACATTTCAGGTGAATCTCTAAGAAGAAAAATATAAATAGGATTGAATAAAGGAGAAGCCATGAATGGACTGGCAAGAGCTATTTTCTTTGAAAAACAGGGATTGCTTAGGGAACGAACCATACAGCATCAATTGCAAAGAGCCAGTGCTTTAAACAAAATTATCACTGCCATCAATATTTGGAATACCTTACATCTAACATAAGCAGTTAAATGTCAAAAATGGTCTCGTTAGATTCTTTAAGACCATTGAAACTTTCTTAACGTTGTTAAAAATGGGGGATCGACTTGAAAATGGTCTTAGCGTTTTAAATCCGCATTTTCCGGTACCCCATATATGTTTCTTTGACTTTATAGGAGGCATTTAGTTGTTTTAGATCATGTCGGATTTTTTTGTTCAAGACTGATGAATCCAACGCATAATTTTTATAGAAGTAATGGATAAGTTCCGTTACTCTCACGTTTTCAACAAGTTATGGAAACTTAATATTGATGTATCGGTAATGCATAATAGTTATTTGGAAACTTATTACTTATGACTATATATAATAGTTAACTTACCTCTATATGGATATGCAATTTTACATATCCATATAGAGGAAGAAATAAGCGAAGAGTATTGAAAAATATGCTAAAATAATTTTTTGGGAATGAAAATTCACCTAGTTAAATTAAATTAGGTACCTTTTTATCGGTATTATTAAATTATAATTATTTTAATTATAGTAATGAAGTTGCATAGTAATTTTAGAAGTATAGTATTTTAATTTGTACACATATTAAATAATTAAGATAAAAAAATAAAAAAGGATAAAATTATACAAAAATCTACAAAATTTTACTATATACGCACTGAAAATTTGATGTTTTAATAAGGACACAAGGTGTTAGTTACATTTTAAGACATATAAAATCAAGATCATCTTCGTATATGTCTTTTATGTAATGACTTAGGGAATAAGTTTATAGTAGGGCATTATGTACAAATGTTTACAATCTATATTTATATTCCTTAAAATTCATCTTTAAATTAATATATATATATATTAATTGTTGTAATGTTGGATTTCAAATTAATTAAAATTTAGTCCAACTATTTTATCAAAAGACAACAATAAATGGGGGGATCACTATGAAAAAAGCGTTAGTCGCAGGGTTATTAGTTACAGCAGTATCTACAAGTTGTTTCTCACCTGTAAATACTTTTGCAGAAAGTAATACAACTTATTTACAACCAAGCAGTATACTTGGACCCGCTATGGATAGGTTATCAAATTCGATTACGAAATTAGGATCACAGACGCCATTAATTCAAGGATATGGGCTAATCATATTACAGCAACCAGACCTTAATGTAAATACTATATATGGAATAACAACTGATCAAGGTACTGCAAGAAACCAAGTTCGAGACTGGTTGGATGTATATAATCCAAAATTATTCAAAGTAAATCAAGACATACAGAGTTTCGGAATAAGATTTACAAATTATTATAATACATTGGTTGAACTAGCTGGAAAAATGAATGAAAATCCGCAAGCAAAAGCATCATTTGTACGTATTTTTAATTTACTTCAAGGTGACGTGCAAACAATTCAGTATAATATAAAAATAAATTCAGAAGACTTAAATAATTTTAAGGACGATTTGGTTGAAGATAGTAATAAATTTTCTATTAAAGTTATCAGAGCGTTTGAATCTTATAAGAGTTCAAACGGAGACATTGAAAAATTAAGAACAGAAATGGGACAACTTAATGTAGGCATTCAAGAAGATTTTGAAAAACTTCTAGCTCTACCAAAAGAAAATCTAGACGGTTCTTTAAATATTACAAAGTCGGTTATTAATATTTTGAAAGACGGAGTTAAGGATAAAACTGTAGACGTGTCTAATTTAGAAGCGATTTATAACCAGTATGGACAACTCAAAAATGATAAAGTAACAGAACTGAATAAAGCTATTGCTCAGAAGCAACAGCAACTAATTCAATTGGTACAAAATTTATCGAATATTGAAGTACAAGCAACTCAAATGACACTTATTGAGCAGCAATTAAATAACTTTACAAGAACAGTTAAAAATCAAACTCAGAGTTTTGACAATCTAGTAAGTAGTTGGGACACCTTTAATAACATAATGATTCAAATGGGGACAAGTCTTAATGCTGATACGAAAATAGATTCCAATTCATTACAAGTACGATTAAAAGAGCTTAAACAGTTTACAGATGAATTGAAAAAACAAACAACGGAATATCAAGAGAGTGTTACAAAAATAAAAGTAACAGGATAAAATTTGTGGAATAAATAACAATAATTCTTAAAAATATAATGTAAGGAGAGAAAAATGTGATGAAAAAACCTTATAAAGTAATGGCCTTATCTACATTAATAGCAACAATCGTAGCGGGTGGCATTATGCCATCATATGCCTCAGCAGAGGAACCAGCACCTATTCATGCAAATCAAGACCTTAAATACCCTAGTTATTACCTTGGACCAACAGGGCTTGATAATGCGATGAAGGACACTAAATCCAATATGTTGGTAATGGATCTGTATGCTTTAACTATACTTAAACAAGCAGATATTAATTTGGATGGTTTACCTTCAGTTGGCGATGATTTAAAGACAAACATTAAAGCCAACCAAAATATTACTAGAGAAAATGCAACATACTGGTTAAATAATTTGAAATCAGGAATAATTACGACGAATCAAAATATTATCAGTTATGATACAACATTCCAAAATTATTCTCGTTATTTATTACAATATAAAAATGATCCAGTCAAACTAACAGCTTTGCTTACAAAGTTGAATGGTGAAATTTCACAGAATAAAGGACAAGTTACCAAATTAGTGGATGATTTGAAAAGCTTTCGCGGCAAATTAGAAAAAGATACACAAAATTTAAAAGGGAATGCTGAAAAAATCGTAAATATTTTAACTGGTGAAGAAGCTGGAATTCCACTGTTCCAGGAACAAATCAAAACAAATAAAGCAGTAATCGATGAGAATAACAAAATTTATATTGCATCGTCGGTTGCAACTGCTGCTGGTGCATATTTGGTTCTTACACCTTTTGCGCCCATTGGTGCACCTATATTAGGAGGTGGGATATACGGAGTAGTTTCATCGCAGCAGCAGATAATCAAGGCACAAGAAGAAATTATAAAGCTAACACAAGATATTTCAATGGCGAAACTACAGTCAGGTAGGTTAACGATAGTGCAAGGTGATATTAAAAATTTAACAGATACAATTGATAAAGCTATTGTTTCTCTTGAAAATATAAAGACTACGTGGGATGTAATGGGTACAAAATATGACGCATTGATTGATAAAGCTAAAAAGGTTGACCCAGAATTCCTTGCTATGGATATAACAGCAGATCTGGATACAGCGAAGGAACATTGGGAGCAGATTAGAATGTACGCTGAAAATATTCAGAATAGTGAGATTAAATTTGTGGAAGAGAAAAAATAGTATTACTTCAATAATTTAGTAAAGTAATGAAAAATATAATATACTAAGTTTCCCTTTTGAAGAACACATAATATGAGTCTCCTGTTCAAGTTTGAGCAGGAGACTTCCTATATAGTTATGAAACTTAATAAAGATTATAGAATAAGAAAGTAAGAGTATCTCTATTTTAATATGTTGTTTTATTTGCAATAATCTTAATTCATTTGAAGTAAAGAATAGAAGCTTATGAATTTAATAAAATATGTGATGCATGTAAAAGAGTAGGTGAAAAAGATGAATAAGAATTTATATAAGAAGATTATTTTGTCAACAATCATTACGGGAATGGCAGCGAATAATGTAATTCCACTTCATACTTTAGCAGCAGAACCAACTGTATCCCAACAGCAAGAAAGCTTGAAGAACTATTCTCTTGGTCCTGGTGAATTTAAAGAAGTAATGGGAAAAATGGTGGCAAATATCCTTACAATGGATTCATATGCCAATACAATCAGTAATCAACAGCTGACAGATTTAAGTAAAATAAGTTCTATAAATGGTGATTTGCAAGCAAACATGATTAAGCATCAACGGGATGCAATAGAGAATGCCGACTTTTGGTTCATGTATTTTAAAACTCGTATTATGTACACGCATCAGAATATTGTAAGTTATAATGATACGTTTCAAGCAAGTTATAAGCTTTTACTAACTGCTATAGAGCAAAAAGATAAAGAGAAATTAAAATATGAACTAGAAAATTTGTACAATAGTATTTTGTACAATAGTCAAAAATTAGATGTACTGTTAGAAAAATTGAAAAATTTTCAAGGTGAAATAGCAGAAAATACAAGAAATTTCAAAGAAGATTTTAATCAATTGGAGAATATTCTAGAAAGTACGAACGCCGGTATTCCGCTTCTACAACAACGAATTGAGAATTGTAATAATACAATTAAAGAAAACTATGATAAACGTGGTGGCTATATAGCTTTATCTGTATTTATGCCTCCGATTGGTATACCATTGCTTGTCACTACTGACAAGAATATCGCATCTGCACAACAAGAAATAGAACAATTAAAGTCCAGAATTTCTGGAGCAGAGGCAGAAGTAGTTATTTTGACTGATGCCAAAAATAAAACGGAACATATGGCTGCAACAGTTGGTACAGCTGTTACTGCTCTTGAAAATATAAAGACTCAGTGGGGGACCGTGGAGAAAAAATATAAATCATTGATTGACAGTGTTGACAACATTAATCTAGACCTGTTTGATGAGATTATAAGAGCAGATCTGAATACAGCGAAGGATAATTGGCAGGACCTTAAAAATTATACGGATAAATTATATGAAGGTGCTAAGATTGCACAAAATAAATAGATTTTACAAATAGGAGAACCATAAATAGGACCGGATTGCAACTGAACACTTGTAAAATAACAAAATTAAAATTAAATAATAAAAGCTTATCGTAAACCACAAGAAGCATAAGATGGACAAAATGGCCATCTTATGCTTTATAGTTTTATTATTTCCACTTATTGGAGAGGTAAACTTTGAGCTTAGAAAACAGCAAATTGTGGCTGTATGTATGTTCAATTTAGACGTAATTTTATTTGAACATTGTTTTTGCTTCTAAATGAAGCTTATTCAAATTGATACTAATAACTTTGATAAATAATTATAGAAAAGAGCGTGTTTTGAAAAAAGTTAATCAAAACACGCTCTTAATATTTTCAGTTGATTGATTCTTTTATAAAAAAGTTTAATCCTTTTCTACTTATAATGCTCCACTATCAAATTCTTTTCTTTAATAAGTCTACAAGTCATTGTGGAGAATTCAAGTACTTACAAAGAATATTTAGCTAACTGTTCCCCAAAAGCTGATAACTCTGTTTCAATTCATTATTATAGAAATGTTTACGTTATTATTTCTTTTTATCTCATCAATAACTAGATATATAGCTTGTTTGCCTATACCTTTCCCCTGAAATTCTTCATCAATCATAAGTCTGTAAATCCAATAATTATTATCATCAGAATCTATCCCAAACATAGTAAATCCTATCATTTTTTCATCAAGATAAATACCTTTTGCATAGAAGTTATCTAGAAATTGAACTTCTGCGATAGAATAAAGGTTGGATGCAATAAATGTTTGTTGTTCTTCTTTAACAGACAGTCTAATTGCTTTTTCCCAATTACTTTTGTCAATTGAATTTAAATAAATTTTCTTCAATCTGATACTCTCCTTCCAATGTTGAGGAGGAACCACGTAGTTTATGGGTTAGTGATACGTTATCCACTTGTTTTTTCGCTCAATGAAATAGAAATATTTTCTCATCGACAACGTCTCCTTAAAGGTACAGTTCAAAACACATTAATATAATTATATTCTTCCAGCTATAAATTATTTTCCTGTTAAAAAAATTCTATTTCTCTACCTAATTTATCTAAGGTATATGATACCAAATATCGGAAGAATCTCTTTGCAAACAATTTTATTTCACCTTGAATAATGAAAGATTGGTCAGATTTATATTATGGTGAAAACTTCAAACGATTGACTCAAGTGAAAGCTAAATACGATCCAGAAGATATTTTCAATTTCCCATAAAGTATTCCACCTGTTTATAAAAAATAGAATTCCTTGCCTGTTTTAAATTTTGCAATTTATAAAGAATAATAGATAAAAAAGATTGCACGGATAATGAATAAACATGAATCAATTAAAAAAGGAGCACATCACATCGACTTCAAGCTAAGATTTTACACTATCCATAAAGTAAAAAATACGTTATTCCTTTCTCTAATTATGCAGAAGGAATAACGTATTTTTTCATTTTAAGAGGAATTTTATTTTCTTAGCTTGATAGAGATATGTTGTTACTCCATTGGTAAAATAAAGAATTTAATTAGCTTACTAAAAAATTGATTTTAAGTAAGAGGTATATATACAGAATACCACCAGCATTTCTCTCATTTTCCACTTTAATATATGGACTTCAGTATTTGACGCAAATAATTTCTTCTAATAATAAGGTAGTAAATTATTTGTACACTAATAAAGCTCGTGAAGATGAAAATAGAATTTCCTGCAATAGGTAAGTCTATGTGCCTGCTCTGTGCTAAAAACCTTATTGCCAAGAAAGCCACGCTACTGTGAAGAACAGAAATCACAATAGGTATAAAAAATAATATACTAATTTGTTGGGTTACAATTTTTTTTATCTCTCTTTTAGTTAACCCTAATTTAGAAAGCATTTGAAATTGGCTTTTATCTCGATCTAAATCTGTAAATAAACGGAAGTAAAGAAAACTAATTGTAAACACGAAAAATACAACTCCTACTAGTACACTAAGAATAGATAGTATCGCATTCACTTGTTTACCTTCTAACCATTTTAATACCGGGGAATCAAATATAAATGGTGGGCGTCCGTTTCTATAATCATTTGGAATTATCTCTGTAAGTTTTTTAGCCACATCTGCTGTTTCATACATGTTTTTAATTAAGAAACGATAGTCTATATACTGATCGACCTTTGCTTCTTCTAATGGTGTATTTAGTATTGTTTCGTACATTGAATCCGAAACAACGACAGAAAAATTATTAGATGGGCTGATAATATTATCCATTAATATTTTATTATCAGAAAAATTATAATTCATATTACCGTGTTCCAGTGTAAGGGATGAAGACATTTTCTTTAATTCCTCTTGAGAAGCTGCTCTCAAATATATTTTTGATGGTAGGATTAGACTGTCTGTTTCCTTATTTAACGTTTCTGCTGAGTATCCTAGTGTTTTTGCAGTTGCGTTGTAATCAGTCAGTTTCATAATTGGTGTTGCATGTCTTGTTGTATTAAAACCAGTAGAAGTTACTAATTTATATGAGAATCCATCATTATGTAATCGTTTCTCTATTTGAGAAATATGAAATGCCTCCTCATTGTTGTGTTTATATGATTTATATTCAAATGCATAAGGACTGTTAACTGCCGCTAATGCGCCATTTCCAATAGAAAGGCAAGCACCAATAGAGGTAAAGGCAACTGCGGAAAGTACACTTACTAGAAAGAGTGTTCTTGCGTTATCTGTCATTCGATATGTTAACTCTGAAATCATTAACATATTGGTTTTTTTAAAGAAAGTGTATTGACGATTTTTCAATATTGTAATGACATAAAAGCTGAGCTGAGTAAATAAAAAGTATGTTCCTAATACAGTTAAGAAAACACATAGTAATAGAACATATATCTCAATTCCTTTTTTTAATGCTATATCCAAATAAAACGCTGAGGCATATCCAATGCAAATACAAAGAATTGAGAAGAAAGCTAGCCATTTAGATGACTTTGGTTCCGCTTTTGGTTTTTCTTCAGATTTCATGAGTTCAATTAGCTGTGATACCTTCATTACTCGTACAGTGAAAAAAGAGACAAGTATAAATAAAATAAAAAACATAAGAGATGTCACTAAAATTGCATTAGTAGGAAAATGAAATGGAAGCCCACCTTTTAACAGGAAAAGGGAACCACTTATTAGTAAGATTAATTTTCCAAAAACTAATCCAAGTCCAATCCCAACAATAATTGCAGAACATCCAATTAACATATTTTCCATGAAAATTAGCTTTTTTAATTGTGCGTTAGACATGCCATGGAGTAATAAAATCCCAAATTCCTTTTTCCTTGTTTTTAAAAACATAGTAATAGAATAGAGAATGAAAAAGAAGGAGAAAAATATAATTAGATATTGAGCAATTTTAAATCCTTTTGTACTTAAAGAACTCATGGTCTCACTGGTCGATACAAGATTTCCAGTGAAATTAGGATGAAATGCAAGCAATTCAAAAGTAAATAGAATCATCACGGCAAATGTACTACTCAAAAAATGTCCAAGGTATAATCGTTTATTACGAGTGACATTATTATATACAAGTTGACGAAAATTCATGTTAATTACCTCCTAGTAAAGATAGTGCATCTGTAATATCTTTGTGAAATTTTGAACGATTGTCATCGCAATAAATTTCATTATAAAAAGATCCATCTGTAATGAAGATTACTCGATCACAGTAACTCGCAGCTACGGGATCATGTGTCACTAGCATCATAGTTACTTGTTGATCTTGATTTAATTTCTTTAGGAGTTCCATCACATCATTTGCCGCTTTTGAATCTAAATTTCCTGTTGGTTCATCTGCTAATATTAATTGAGGAGAATGAATAAGGGCACGAGCAATGGCGGTTCGTTGAGCTTGTCCTCCTGAAATTTCATAGGTTCTTTTATTTAAAATCTGTTCAATCCCTAGTTTTTTGGAAATGACTTCTACTTTGTTGTTCATTTCATTCAAACTTATATTATCTAATGTAAGTGGTAAAACAATATTCTCTTTTACAGTTAGAGTATTCATAAGGTTAAAGGATTGAAAGACAAACCCTAGTTCACGGCGTCTAAATAATGCTAAATCATTAGAAGATAAACAATGGGGATTTTTTTCGTTAATAAATACTTCTCCTGATGTTGGTGCATCAATAGTAGAAATCATATTCAGTAAAGTTGATTTGCCACTTCCTGATGCTCCCATAATTCCTACAAATTCTCCTTTTTGTATTGTCAAATCAATATTGGAAAGAGCTTTATAAGATACTTTTCCTGTATTATAAATTTTACTTAAGTTACGGACTGTTAATATACTCATAGTTGTTATCTCCTATTCTTTTATTGGCTATATATAATTTAATCTAAAGTATTATAGTCCTCATATTGAATTGTCTTACATTTACCTTACAAGCATGTAAGATTTCTATCTTTTAAGAGAATTGTTTTAGAAGAGGTTGAAGATCTAACTCACCATATTTACAGTGTATAACGTCTGTTAAATTAAAGGAAGGAACCTATCATATTTCCTAATAGGTTCCTTTTTTAATACAAAAATTTCAAATATATAGAGTTATGCTTCGAATCGTTTGTATTTTTATAAAAATCTTATAAAGTTAAATTTCTTGTTTTATTTTAGCTTTATATTGATAAGGTACTAGCATCCTATTTTTTTATTATTTAAATTAGAATAAATATCTACTGTCGTTTAATAGGTAATGAATAATAACCAAAAGCTAAATCCAGCAAGGAACTTGCTTCTTGACGCAGTAACACATCTTTCGGACGGAACATAAAAGATCCGTCAGCGTTGATGGAAGTATCAGGGTCTAGAATTCCTTGGGAGGCAAGTGCCTGAATCGATTGGACTGCCCAGTCGTCTGCGGCATCAAGTAATTTAACTTTAATAGCTTTATCAGGTCGAATCGGTTTCAAGTCTTGAATTTGCTTAACGTTTTGAATCATGGTTGCTGCGACCTGTCGTGTAATCGGGGTAGCACGATTATACTCTGGAATTCCATTTATCATTTTTTCCCTGGCCTCCTTGGATTCGTCTGGAAAACCGTTCCATCCGTGAGCAAGTAACAGCATATCCGCAAATTCTCCTTGTGTCATGGTGTCCATCGGATTAAATAGATTATCTGTTTTAGCACCCATAATGTTTAGAGCATGAAGGTTATCAATGTGACTTCTATATTTACTCTTTGCTGGCACGTCATCAAACGGTGATTTGTTGTTAATTTTCTGAGCATCTGCTACAAAATCAAGGCTTTTAGGAGAGGTGTAGTGAAAATATGTGATTTCTCCTGCTGAATTCTTTTTGAAAGCGACTTTATTGCCTTCTGAATCCTCAAATAACAATGAATGAATCATTTTGAGAACTTGTTTTCCCGTTGTTCCACCCTCCATGATCAAATTCCCATTTTCATAAGTAAAATGAGTGCGAATGGCAGCGAAACGCGTGTTCTGGAATAAACCCAAGTATTTATGAGCCTCTTTTTCCTCTAACGGGAGATAACTTGTTTTTACTTCATTCTTCTTAGCGGGGAAATAGTGATCCATGAGAGCTTCATATATGTCTATACTCATCATTGAATCATTATTGTAAGACATGAAGAATGCTGTTTTTTGTTCAGGCACTAAAATCAGCAGTGATTGATGCCCAGGCATACTTCCACCTTTCATTACAACATGTTGATCGTTAGCAAATTTATTAAAAGGCGTTTCAAATCCAATTGTCGCAACAGGGACTGTCTTATCATCAAAAACTTGATAGGCATGCATCATATCTATGCCTTTTTTACTTATAATTTCTTTGTCTTTAAACGTTCCTTTCTGTAGTTGCATAATCATGTATTTTGACATGTCTTCCGCAGTAGATAAAATGCCTCCTTGTGGTGTATCCCTTAAACCGCTCCCACTTGTTGGAATCGGATCGCCAGTGGGACCATAATGGGTAGCCATTCTTTTGAGAAGGTCAGGCGTAAAGCTCATACTCGTAGATTCCATATCTAATGGTTTGAAAATATTTTTTTCCATATATTTTGAGAAAGGGGTGTTAGTAGCATTTTCTACTGCAAACCCTGCGAGCGCAAATGAGACGTTGTCATACGTATAAGCTTCCCCTGGTGGCCGTATCACCGTTGGCATATGCTTAGAGAAAAATTCTTTCATTGGTATACTATTATGAACGTATTCGGGTCCAGTTATATTTGTGAGATCCGGAAAATCTACCCCGCTAGTATAAGTAAGCATATCAAACAGGGTGAGAGGTTTCCCTGTTTGATTAGGAATTTGTAATCCACCAAGGTATTTTTGTACATCTTGATCTAGTTTAAGCTTTCCTTTATCGACTTGCTGCATCACAGCCAAAGCAGTAAAGGTTTTTGAGACTGAAGCGATTTGAAAGACCGTGTCCTTAGTGACAGGGATTTTCTTTTCTTTATTGGCATATCCATATCCTTTATTGACAACGACCTTTCCATCATGAACGACGACAAAACTAGAACCGTTCACATTATACTTCTTCATTTTTTCTTCAAATAACGGGTCTGCAAAAGATTCTATTTCTTTTTTATTAGTAGGTCCTTCCATCATTTGAATATTAGTTGAGGATGTTAATGGTTTTGATTTTTCAGCTTCTAATAATTGTTGGGAACACGCAGAAATCATGGTTGAAGAAGAAAGAAGAACTGCAACGATCCCCAGTTTGTTAATTGCTTGTTTCATTTTTGTAAGCTCCTTTAATTGATTTGTTTTTTTGTTAGCGAAACGAGTTAGCACCCGTTAGCGTATGAACAGAGTGTAGCAAGAGGCCAGTCATAGTAGGTAGTGAGTTTTTGTCATATTTATAAAGGAGAACAAAATTGAGTGGATAAGGCTGTATTAATAGTTATGTCATAAAAGTCATGACATTTTGACACTACCGTGTGTGACAGAAAAACATTTAGAATCAAGGAGCAGTTTTTAACGCATTAACAATAAATGGGGAGGGGAGACCTACATTGTGTATGTTAAAAAATATAATGAGGCGTGAAAGGGGAAATAGGCATGATTTATTTATGAAAAACAAACCAGTAATAAGAGTGGTTCTTCTAGGGTTAACATACATGCGGAAAAAGAGGGATTTATCGTTTGTTAGAATACAATTGCATTTGTGAAAAAATAATTAGCAAGATAATTACAAATGTAATATTGAACTTTTAATAGAGGTGATAGCTGTGTGCTTAGTATGAAACAGCTAATAACCATCTACACAATATGAATAGAGGAGAGGGAGAATCTTATGAAAACAAGTAGACAAATTACGAGTGCAAGTCTGACCCTTTTAATGGCTGGAAGTTCTTTGTTATATACAACACCAAGCTCAATTGTAAAAGCAGAGCCCAATCAAAATGTATCTAATTCGTTACAAACAAATACTCAAAGAGATCGTACTTCCGTCAAGAAAGCAATGCGGGATACGCTACAACTTGGATACCCAGGGATACTCGCCAAAATTTCAAAGGATAGAAAAACGTGGAGTTATGCTGCTGGGGTAGCGGATTTGAGAACCAAAAAACCAATGAAAGCAGATTATCGCTTTCGTATTGGCAGTGTTACGAAGACATTCATTGCGACAGTGCTACTTCAATTGGCTGGAGAGAACCGCTTGAATCTAGATGACTCCATCGAAAAATGGTTACCTGGCGTCGTTCAAGGAAACGGATATGATGGTAACCAGATCACGATTCGGCAGATATTGAATCATACAAGTGGGATTGCTGAATACTTAAAGTCAAAAGACTATGATATTATGGATACAAAAAAATTGTATACGGCTGAAGAATTAGTAAAGATGGGAATTTCTCTTCCACCAGACTTTGCTCCAGGTAAGGGCTGGTCTTATTCAAACACAGGATACGTAATACTAGGTATGCTTATTGAAAAAGTAACTGGAAACAGCTATGCGGAAGAGGTTGAAAATCGGATTGTTGAACCGCTCGAATTGTCGAATACATTCCTACCTGGTAATTCAACTGTTATTCCAGGTACCAATCATGCCCGTGGATATGAAAGATATGACGGAGAAAGTGAGCTAAAAGACGTTACTTATTCATACCCAGGTAGCTCGGATGGAGATATAATTTCTACTGCTGACGATTTAAACAAATTCTTCTCTTACTTACTCAGTGGCAAATTACTGAAGGAACAGCAACTAAAACAAATGCTTACTACAGTTCCTACAGGAACAGAAGTAATCGATGGATATGGTCTTGGAATCTATGAAACTAAACTTCCAAACGGTGTCTCGATATGGGGACACGCAGGTGCCTCTCCAGGGTTTTCTACTTTTGCTGGAGGCACACTTGGAGGCAAGCATACATTGGCCATCAATTTGAATGGCCATAAAACTAGTCATTCTAATCCTTTTAAAAATATTTTACTTGCTGAATTTAGCAAGTAGGCAAAAAGGAAAAATAGATAAATTTTGTCATAGTTTTTATAGTTGAAAATATCCTTTTCTGGTTCAAAAAATACCTTAATTTTAAAGTTTTTTTAAAATTAAGGTAGTAAATGCTGTTAAGCTAATAAAACAAAATCCTCCGTAACATGAAAAACGTTATTCTTTCTCTAGAATCATAGGAAAGGATAACGTTTTTTTACATTTGGGGTAAAGCAGGTTCCTAATTTGATGGACATGTGGCAGTACCCTAGCCTATCAAATTAATAGAACTGAGTTTTTCTTAAAATAAAAACCACCGAATTATAGAAGTGGTTTTGAGCGTAAGGAATTTGTAAGAAAGGAGTAAGAGAAAAGAGATTTTCATTGTGTATGATCAAAATGTAGAGAAGAACGAGAGGGGGAATAGATACTATATATTTATATAAAAACAAATTCATTAACAAAACTCTATGGAAGAAAAGAAGAAATTACAGAGGTTAACATACATCTGAAAAAGAGGAATTAATCATTTATTAGGTCAGAAAGTTGTTTGTAGAAATAATTGGTGCATAGATGATTGCAAATTCAGTGTTGACTTTTATCATTGGGAGAGTTGATAGCTGTGTGGTTAGCATATGACATAGCTATCAACCATCAATACAATTTAAATAGAGGAGAGGAATGCTTTATGAAAACAAGCAGTAAAATTACATGTGCAAGTCTAGCACTTTTAATAGCTGGAAGTTCCCTGTTATACATAACACCAACATCAATTGTAAAAGCAGAACCTACGCAAAGTGTATCTAGTTCGCTACAAACAAGCACTCAAAGAGAACGTAATTCCGTCAAAGAGGCAATGCGGGATACATTGCAACTTGGATATCCTGGAATACTTGCTAAAACTTCTGAGGGTGGAAAAACATGGAGTTATGCCGCTGGGTTAGCGGACCTGAGCACCAAGAAACCAATGAAAACAGATTTTCGCTTTCGCATTGGTAGTGTAACGAAGACGTTCATTGCAACAGTTCTACTTCAATTATCTGGAGAGAACCGTTTGAATCTAGACGACTCCATTGAAAAATGGTTGCCTGGTGTTATTCAAGGAAACGGATATGATGGTAACCAGATTACGATCCGGCAAATATTGAATCATACAAGTGGTATTGCTGACTATACAAATTCAAAAGACTTTGATATTACGGATACAAAAAAATCGTATACGGCTGAAGAATTCGTCAAAATGGGGATTTCACTTCCCCCAGACTTTGCCCCAGGAAAGGGTTGGTCTTATTCAAATACAGGATACGTATTACTGGGGATTCTTATTGAAAAAGTAACTGGCAACAGTTATGCCGAAGAGGTTGAAAATCGGATTATTGAACCGCTTGATTTGTCAAATACATTCCTACCTGGCAATTCAAGCGTGATTCCAGGCACCAAGCATGCCCGTGGCTATTTCCAACTAGACGGAGCAAGTGAGCTAAAAGACGTTACTTATATTAACCCAGGTAGCTCGGATGGAGATATCATTTCTACTGCTGATGACTTAAACAAATTCTTCTCTTACTTACTAGGTGGCAAATTACTGAAGGAACAGCAATTAAAACAAATGCTTACTACAGTTCCTACAAATAGAGAGGGAACCGGATATGGTCTTGGAATCTATGAAACTAAGCTTCCGAACGGTGACTCGGTATGGGGACACAGGGGGGTCGTTCCAGGGTTTACCACTTTTGCTGGTGGCACACTTGGAGGTAAGCATACATTGGCCGTCAATTTGAACAGTTTTAAAGCTGATAGTCCTGATCCATTTAAAAGGATTTTACTTGCTGAATTTAGCAAGTAGGTAAAAAGGAAAACCAGATAAAAAGTGAGTTTTAGGAATTAGAATAAATGTATCTTAACAGTAATAGGGGGGGGAATAGTTTAAACTGGGATCCTTAGAGCATGTCAAAAAACTAATAAGTAAGTATTTCAGGAGGGTTTTATGAAAAAGAAAATGATTATTGCAATTGTTGCTTCTGCTATAACAATGACTCATTTTGTAGGAAATACTTATGCAGATTCGAAAACAGAGGTTTCTGTTACAGCTCCCTACAATACAAATCAAATAGCGAAATGGTTAGAAGCACATGCAAAGCCTTTAAAAACAACTAATCCAACTGCATCTCTTAATGATTTGAAACCACTCAAGGATATGGTAGGTTCAGCTTCAATTGTAGGTTTAGGTGAAGCTACGCATGGGGCTCATGAAGTTTTTACGATGAAACACCGTATTGTTAATTATTTAGTATCTGAAAAGGGCTTTACCAATCTAGTTTTAGAAGAGGGATGGGATAGGGCCTTGGAACTTGATCGATATGTTCTTACTGGTAAGGGAAACCCAAGCCAACATCTATCACCTACATTTAAGACGAAAGAAATGCTAGCTTTACTTGATTGGATTCGGCAATATAATGCTAATCCAAAACATAAATCGAAAGTACGTATCATCGGGATGGACATTCAATCAGTAAACGAGAATGTTTATAATAATATAATAGAATATATTAAAGCGAACAATTCAAAACTGTTGCCTAGAGTAGAAGAGAAGATAAAAGGTCTTATTCCTGTAACAAAGGATATGAATACTTTTGAAAGCCTTACGAAAGAAGAAAAAGAAAAGTATGTTTTAGATGCTAAACAAATTAGTGCTTTATTAGAGGAAAATAAAAGCTATTTAAATGGAAAATCTAAAGAGTTTGCATGGATAAAGCAAAATGCTCGTATTATTGAACAGTTTACTACAATGTTAGCGACACCTCCTGATAAACCATCGGATTTTTATTTGAAACATGATATTGCAATGTATGAAAATGCGAAGTGGACTGAAGAACATTTAGGAAAAACGATTGTATGGGGACATAATGGACACGTTTCGAAAACAAATATGCTGCCTTTTATATATCCTAAAGTAGCTGGGCAGCATTTAGCAGAATATTATGGAAAACGGTACGTATCTATTGGAACGTCAGTTTATGAAGGGCAATATAATGTCAAGAATAGCGATGGTGAATTTGGCCCCTATGGAACATTAAAATCGGATGATTCAAGCAGTTATAACTACATCTTTGGACAAGTTAAAAAAGATCAATTTTTTATTGATTTACGTAAGGCAAACGGCGTGACAAAAACTTGGTTAAACGAACAACATCCAATTTTCGCTGGAATAACTACCGAAGGGCCTGATATACCAAAAACTGTTGATATATCATTAGGTAAAGCGTTTGATATACTTGTTCAAATTCAAAAAGTGAGTCCATCTCAACTACATCAATAAATTTGTAATAATGTGGCTCAACGAAGTGTAGTATTGATGATAGTGTTAAGTGTCAATAGTGTAGTTTAGAAATGTCAGTTAGGTTATTTTATTAAAGGATTATTAGATGAAATAAATGTTTTCAAATTAGAGACGATGTGGGATAGAAGCACATTAACATTAAGTTAACAAAATAAAATTCTCCCTAATTAGATAAAATGAGGAACTAAGGAATTTATCCCACATTAACGGACAATAAGAGCTCAACCTCAAAATGCAGCGAAAACAAAGAAGTTAGGCTAGGTGGGTTGCCCGTAAAAAACTGATTGGTGAGGGCTGATTAAAGTTTACTTTATACGTGTGATGAACTAAATTAAGAAATTGATTAGGGTACGTCGTTTCTTTTAGGAATCCTTATTATAAGGATTCCTTTTTTGTACCAAAAAATTTGCAAAGAAAAAAGATAAGATTGGGAACACAATCTTATCTTTAACATAAAGAATTAGCGTATGAACAGAGTATAACAAGCGGCGAGTCATAGTCGATAGTAAACTTCTGTCATGTTTATAAAGAACAACAAAAATTGAGTAAATAAGGCTGTATTGATGGTTATGTCATACAAACCGTGACATTTTGACACTAACGTATGTGACAGAAAAATACTTAGGATTAAAAAAGTAGTTTTTAACACATTAGCAATGAATGAGGAGGAGAGATTTTAATGATAAAAGCATCAGCTCAAAAAACTTTGCAAGATTTTTATTTCTTGTTATTTACCTTTGTATCCGGTTTTTTTTACTTTTGTTTCTATCTGGTCAGCATTACATTTGCATTAGTAATGACGATTATTTTTTGGGGTATTCCCTTATTAGCGTGGGTACTACAAACAACTCACACGTTTGTTCAGTATGAACGCATTCAAACGAAGGTTTATACAGATATATCGATAGATTTATTCGAACCAAGAAAAAAAGAGGAAGGAGATAAATGGATTAAAGCGATAGATACAATCCTCAATAATAGCAACTGGAGGGCTATTTTTTGGCTCATGCAGAAAATTTTTGTTGGAATAATGAGTCTTATATGTGCTGTTTTACTGTATGTAATACCACTAGGATGTATCGTTACCCCCTTACTTTTTCAATATTTTAATATATACTTATTGGGCATTGCAGTGAATTCATGGGAGACAGCAATTTTTGTCATGATTGCTGGTTTCATTCTCATCTGGATACATAATCTTATTGGAAACAGCTTAGTTCGAACTATTGGAATGTACACGCGTTTCATGTTTAAAGCTATAAAGGAGTGATAATTTGTTTAAGACTTTAAAACTATGGTTTTGGTATGATTGGGCCTTACTTTGTATGCGCTTTATTGTTTGGCTATCATTGATATCAACGACTATCCAACAACAAGGTCATTTGACAGTACCACTTTGGATCATAATCCTTTGGGAAGTCGTTTCATTTTCAGTACCTTGGATTTGTTTAATGTTCAGCTATCGCTATTATTTATTTACTGAAATAATATTATTTGGCGGAGTTTGTTTCTATTTAACTTTATTATTTCCGTTAGCGTATCTTGCTTTTTTAATGCCAACTTTTATGATTGCGGCAAATAGCGTTCATAAATCTTACCGCTGGTCGGGTCCTATTACAATTATTTTGTTCCCGTTGCTCATTGCGATATTTTCCAAAGTAACAGATTTATGGGTAATCATCCTACAACTCAGTTTAGCTTTTGCTATGGGCTCTTTCTTTCGTTTACTGGCTATTAATTACCGTCAAAGTGAAATTATTCGGAACCAGAAACATGTATTGGAACAGTACGTATCCCAAGTTGAGCGGATTACATTACTGGAGGAACGTGATAGGCTCTCAAAAGACTTACACGATACGATGGGACATTCCTATACTTCAATTATTATGGGGATGGAAACATTGCGTATGGAATTAAAGTCTAAAGAAGGAGAGCAGCAGCTAGATTCATTATTACAATTGGCCCGTAACAGTATGGAAGAAGTAAGACTGTATTTACACCAATTAGATTTATCACAAGAGTCGCTTCCCTTAGCTACCACACTACAACAATTGACAGAGGAATTTAAGAAACATGCAAAAGTAAATGTACGTACTCGAATAATAGGGGAAGAGTATATAGTCTCCAAACAATCAAAAATGACACTATATCGGAGCTTGCAGGAATCACTAACAAATGCTGTTCGACATGGGCATTCCACAGAAATCATTGTGTCACTTCATTTTGAACCACAACAGATAAGGTTGGATGTACAGGATAATGGCTGTGGGGTAGAAGAGTGGACGGATGGCTTTGGATTAACTGCAATGAAAGAGCGTGTAAGTCAGTCACAAGGAAGAGTCATTGTTTATTCCAAAAAAGGGGAAGGGACATTAATTTCATGTGTTTTACCGAAACAAGTACAATTGGCTAACGAACAAATTCGTCTGTGTATTGTCGATGATCATTCTTTTATCCGAGAAAGTCTTCATACAATTTTGGGTGGACTGGAGGATTTACAAGTAGTGGGAATGGCTGAAGATGGAGAACGGGCTTTGGAATTGTGCGAGAGATTAAAACCAGATGTAGTATTAATGGATTTAGAGATGCCAAATCTGGATGGGATTCATGCAACTAAAATGATTAAGAAAAAATGGCCGGACATTCGTGTACTCATTCTGTCAACCTTCCAGAATACAGAAAGGGCCAAAGAAATCATACGAAATGGTGCGGATGGATATGTATTGAAATCCATAGATTCGCGTGAACTAGCTGAATCAATTCGTCTAGTCTATCGAGGAGGCACGATGATTACTCATGACTTGTTCCATAGGATGTGGGAAGAAAATGAAGAAACAGGATTATTTGAATCACGATCAGCTGGAATAGAGTATGGATTGACGAAACGAGAATTAGAGATTTTGAAACTATTATCACAAGGAAGCCGTTATAAAACAATAGCTTCGACACTTTACTTGTCAAACGGAACAGTAAGAAATTACGCCTCCAATCTCTATGAGAAGCTAGGAGTTAAAAATCGAGAAGAAGCAGTACAAAAGGCAAAAGATATAGGATTACTTTCATGACTCTCCCACTTGAACTAGTTAGCTGAAGTTAATGGGGAACTTACAGATGATGCAGGACATCACTACCCAATCCCACATTTGAAACTACAATGAAAAATAAAGATTTGGAACGCCTCTGCTTTTTTGTGAAAAAAGTTGTTTAAAAAGGTTATTTGAATTCTCATATCGAAAAAGTAAAACACTATAGACGAAGACTATAAAATTTGTAGACTATAACTAAATTTGAAACAAGGTTTAAGGTAGATGAATGTCTTATTGAAACCTATCTTTACAAAGGACTGGTAAATAGTTTTCATATTTGTTAGTACATCGGTTCTAAATCTAAAAATAAAATAGGTATTTGGGTCAATAACATCTTTGATTTAAATGTTATTGACCCAATTTAGAAAATATCTATTAAGTTGCCATGAGTAATTTTAGAATTGAAAGAGGGAATTTCGTAAATTCGGGGATAATAGTACTCACTAAATTAAAGCTCTCTATAAAGAGAAGAATTTAGAAACTAAAGAAATCAGTGTGAAGGTGCTTGATTGTAGTCAAATATAAAATATGTTGTTTTGAGTTGAAGTAAGATGTGTAATTGAAAAAGATAACAGGATAATATATTTCTAATTATTTAAAGGGAAAGGGATGTGATTGAGGTGAATAATACATATAATGAAAAGACGCATACATTGATTAAACAATTATTAAAAAAGTTTTCACCAAAAGTTCCTGGCTTTGTATATATGGCCAGTTTTGATAGCGGAGTAACGTATAAAGGTGCAGTTGGCTTAGCTTCTATAGAGGAAAATCTACCGATAACCACAAAGAGCGTTTTTAATATCGCCTCAGTTTCTAAACAATTTACAGCGTTTTCTATATTACTCTTAGAACAAGAGGGAAGATTGAGTTTAGATGATTCAATTGTAAAGTTTGTCCCTTCTATAGGAACATATGCTGAACCAGTAACATTGAGGCATCTAATTCATCATACTGGCGGACTAGTTGATTATATGGAATTGGCTCAAGCAGAAAATATTAAATTTACTGATATATTAACTGTGGAACAATCGCTAAAACACCTTAATGGTCATCAAATTGCAAGGTTCCCTGTTGGCACAAAATTTGAGTATAGCAATACAGGATATTTTTTATTGTCACTAGTGGTAGAGAAGGTAAGCGGGAAGTCTTTACGTCAGTTTGCAAAAGAACGTATTTTTGATTCTTTAAATATGAAAGACACAACAATTGTAGATTGCTACCCAACTACTATATCAATTGCTAGGGGGTATTCAAAGAATGAACAAGGAGCATATATGGTCTATGAAAGCCCTTGGGAACATACAGGTGATGGGGCAGTTCATGCAACAGTCGAAGACCTGGTAAAGTGGGGAGAAAATTTAACTACGGGTACCGTTGGCGGAAAAGAACTTGTTAAAAGAATGAGCGAAATAGGTCCGGAAATTTCTCCAACTGGGGAAACAATTATTGACAATGAAGATTATGCTTTTGGGCTAAGGCTTGCAGAAGGTTTTAACTGTCGATACTTGGAACATTCAGGTAGCTGGGCAGGTTATCGTTCATACTTCATGCGGTTTCCAAAAGAATATTTGACTGTTGTAGTACTAAGTAACTATGATGGATTTGACTCTAAAAAATATGCTAATGAAATAGCGGGAATTATTTTAGAAAAGTAAAAAATAGGGTGTAGAAGAGTATCTGGATTTG
This sequence comes from Bacillus cereus group sp. MYBK5-2, assembly GCF_051915685.1. Lineage (NCBI taxonomy): Bacteria > Bacillati > Bacillota > Bacilli > Caryophanales > Bacillaceae > Bacillus > Bacillus cereus group sp. MYBK5-2. The sequence continues at coordinate 104,916 of NZ_JBQAFE010000007.1, read as the reverse complement.
GTTAACCACAAGTTGTTTTAGGTGTAATTGATTTTGGGAACGGAAGGCAGGCATATATTTATGCCTGCTTTTTTGTATTAAAATGAACATAGATATTAATTTTTTTGTAAATATGGAACAATGTCATTACTTACAATGTCTATTAAGCGTTGAAACATTTTTTATTTAATAAATTAAGAAAGGAATAATGATTTTTAATTAAGGGAGAAGATTGAATTGAAAAAATTATGGATGCTGTTTTTCATTTGTTTCGCAGTTATGTTGGTAGGATGTAATAAAAACGAACCGCCAAAACAAGCATTTGAAGAATATATTAATTTATGGAATGATAAAAAGTTTGCAAATATGTATGATCATTTATCAGATCATGCCAAAAAATCGATTTCTAAAAAAGAATTCACAGAAAAATATCAAAAAATCTATGAGGGGATTGGAGCTAATAATTTAAAAGTTAAAATGAAAGGAGAGAATACGAAAGATAAAGAGCTTTTTCTTTTTGAAGTTAAGATGGATACGGATGTAGGACCAGTTTCATTCATCCATGAAACAAAACTTGTGAAAGATAAAGAGTCTTGGAAAATAGATTGGACACCAGACTTCATCTTCCCAGGTATGAAAAAAGATTACAAAGTACGTATGCAAATAGAGCAAGGAAAACGCGGAGAAATATATGATCGAAATGGAAAAGGGCTTGCAACGAATGGTAAAGCAACTGAGGTTGGAATTATTCCAGAGAAACTAGGCGAAACAGCAGTGCAAACGAAAGAAATAGTAGCACAATTACTTGATATGTCTATAGAAGAGGTCGAACAAAAACTCACAGCAAAATGGATAAAACGAGACTCCTTTGTACCAATTGGTATTTTAAAAGAGGGAACCAGACAGAATGATTATATTGAATTAGAAGGAGTTTCATCTCGCACAGTAAATATTCGTACGTATCCATTAGGTGAAGCAGCGGCACACTTAACTGGATATATAGGAAAGGTGAATGCGGAGGAGTTAAAATCACTTCAAAAACAAGGTTATCAAGCAGATGATTTAGTAGGTAAGACCGGTTTAGAGAAAGTGTTAGAAAATAAATTGCGTGGTGAAAAGGGTGGACGCGTATTTATAGAAGATGAGAATGGGAAAGAGATTAAAAACGTAGCAAAAAAAGAAGCAAAAGAAGGAGAAAATATTACGTTAACAATTGATGCTGCAATTCAAGAAAAAATCTTTAATGAGATGAAAACTGAAGCAGGGTCTAGTGCAGCGATTAATCCTAAAACAGGTGAAACAATCGCACTTGTAAGTAGCCCTGCTTATAATCCAAATATAATAGTTAGAGGAGCATCGAAAGCCCAACGAGAAGCATGGAGTAACGACTCGAAACTACCAATGACGAATCGCTTTACACAAGCAATTGTACCAGGTTCCGTATTTAAAACGATCACAGGTGCAATTGGTTTGGAAACAAACACAATAAATCCGAAGGAAGAATTTAAAATTCAAGGATTGAAGTGGACAAAAGATTCATCTTGGGGAAATTACTATGTAACGCGTGTGAAGGATGCAAGTCCAATTGATTTTGATAAGGCAATGAAGTACTCTGATAATATTTATTTTGCTCAACAAGCTTTGAAAATAGGAAAAGATCAGTATGTAAATGAACTGAAGAAATACGGTTTTCATGAAAAATTACCAATCGAATACGAATTTCCTATTTCAATCATTGCAAGAGATGGGATAAGAAACGATATCCAACTAGCAGACACAGGCTATGGACAAGGACAAGTATTAATGACACCACTTCATTTAGCATTAACATATGCACCGATTGTGAATGAAGGGAATATTCCGTCGCCACATCTTTTAAAAGAAGCAAAAGTAGCGGGGAATTGGAAAGAAAATGTGGTTTCTAAAAAGAATCAAGACATATTAAAGAGTGCATTAATCAAAGTCATTAATGACCCTGATGGCGCAGGGAGAATTGCAAAGGTTGATGGTGTTACGCTTGCTGGTAAAACTGGTACAGCAGAACTGAAAGAGTCGAAAGAAGCAGAAGGAAAAGAACTGGGATGGTTCGCAGCTTTCGATGCAAATGCGCCAGACATGATTGTTACCATGATGATTGAAGATGTAAAAGGAAGAGGAGGAAGTAACGTTCCAGGTGAAAAAGTAAAACATGTATTTCAGAATTAATACTTAATTATAAGGTGAATTTTTTGACTACATTTATTACATGTTTGCTTAACTCAAAGGTATAAATTGGGGGGAATATAGAGCAATTAAATTTCAAAAAAGCATTCTTTCTAATCGAGAATGCTTTTTTGCTGCGACTCTAGAAAGTTAATACCTTATCTTAATTTTCATTTCTGAAAAGTTGGCATTGCTAATGGTAAATAGAAAGAGTATAGCAAGTTGAAATGGACAAGTGGAGTGTTACGTTAAATTCAAAAAACAGATTTTCATGAGTAGAATTTTATCATTGTATGCTTTACTTGTTTTTTAGTAGTATTATTCTGCTTGAAAAAAGATAAACAATGGAACAAATGAAACTTGTATCTTGTCTATATATTGAAACCATAATAAAAGTGAGGGTAGTTTTACGTTTATTCAAATAAGTTTGAGGTGTGGAAATGGAACAGACGTTTATTGAAAAGTATAATCATGATGAGCTGGACGATGTTATAAAAGACTATTGGCAAGATGTATGGAATTATTCATTTATTATTACGAAAGATCCACACTTATCAGATGATATTACGCAAGATGTATTTATAAAGGTATTTAAAAATTGGAATTCATTTCGAAAGGAGTCATCTATTAAAACGTGGATATTAAAAATCACAAGAAATACGGCAATAAACTATTTGAAATCATCTTATTTTAAAAGAATATCTTTAATAGGTTTTTTTAGTGACGATAAGCAATCCCAGTCGGCAGAACAAGAATTTTTTAAGCAAGAAGAAATGAATGATGTGTGGAAAGTTGTATTAAAGCTACCTAAAAAGCACCGTGAAATAATCATATTGGATGCAAAATATGAATTATCTTATGAAGAAATGGCTGAAACGTTAGGAGTATCCATTGGAACTGTAAAATCGAGATTAAGTAGAGCGAGAAGTAAGGTTTCAAAATTAATAGGGGAGGGTAGTAGTGATGAACAATAAACAAAATCCTGACTGGTATAGAAAAATAAAAAAAGGCCCAATGGAGAATCGTAAAGATGAAGAAGAATTTATTTCTAAAATAAAGCAGTCTATATACGAAAATAATGAAGTGGATTTTGTAAAACATAAAAGACCATTTCGTAAAAAAGCATTACCTATTGTAGTTGTTTTAGTTTGTACAATGTTATTTTTCATTGTTCAACAACCTTGGCTTGATGATAATAAATCACCAGTACAAAGTAGTACACAAATTAAGCCTAAAACAAAAGATGAGTCTGCTCAAGATCCATCATTAAAACAATTTATGAATGAACTATATCAAAGTACGAACTCAAAAAATGAAAATGACCTGTACAAAGCGTTAAATGATGAAGTTCTATTTAAAGGGAAGAGTTATAAGAAGGATGAACTGAAGTTTGATGAAGATATTTTTCATGAGTTGCAAGTCGCCCTTACAATGGGGGGAGAGTTTGCAAATGATACAAAGCAAGTATATAAAGTACCAAGTGGATTGACGGAAAGTAACCAACCAAAGCAAGCACATTTTATATATGCAACTGTTACTGGAAATAAAACAAAAATTTTAGCAGAACCAAAGCGAGAATCACAAGTTTTATATGAAGTATCTAATGAAATGGTAAAAGCTTGGATTCCAGAAAAAGTGCAGAATGATGGATATATAAAAATATCGACAATTAACGGTAATACTGGATATGTACAGAAAGAGTACGTTTTAACTGATATTAAATATTCATTTATGTTCGAAAAGAATAATGAAGGTATATGGAAAATAATAAATATAGATTCTATATGGTAAAAGAGGAAGGTTCACTTTAATGAACCTTCCTCTTTGTTTTTATTCTCTTTTTGAAGAGTATTCCAGTACTCTAAAATTTCTGATGTAACGAGAGCGGCAATGTTTTTTTCGGAATTACTGCCAGGAATAACGACAGAAATAGCAATTTGTGGATCTTCAGTAGGAGCATATGCAATGAAAAGAGAATGATTTATCATTCTTTCTTGCTCATTTGGAAAACCTGTAATACCTGTTTTACCTGCGACGTCAAAGGGCAACTTTTTAATTTCCTCTATATTTTGACTCATTCCACCTTGCACGACACTCCAAAAGTTCATCGGGTAACGATTTGAACTTTCTAAAATGGGTTTAAACTTTTTTGTTTCCTTACCATCTTGACCAATAATCGCACTTACGATTTGAGGTTTATATTTATCACCTTTACTTGCCAATGTTGCTGCATATTGAGCGAGTTGAAGAGGAGTATGCACTTCATTTCCTCCCCAAGAGGCATTTAATAAAGCAGAAATCCCATTTTCAAATTTATTAGATGGATGGAATTCATATTGTCCGTCTTCTTCAAAGGGCAAATCAATCCCGGTTTTAGAACGTAGGCCGAATTGCATTAAATAATCTGTCCATATATGTGCCACTTTTTCTATATTTCCATTATTCTGGTTGAATAAGGGCAGAGCTACTTTTGCTGTCATAAATGTGTTAGATGAATTAATGATAGCCTGCCTCGGGGTAATCTCACCTGTTGGTGTTCCAGGTGCATTCGTAATGTTATTTTGATTATCATACTGAAAAGTACCTTTATCTAAATAAGTATCTTCGGGTTGAAAAAGTTTTTCGTTTAATCCAATTAAAATAGTAAGTGGTTTTATAGTAGAAGCCATATTTACATAAGATTCACCATACTTTAATTTTTGAATCGCTTTATTTTGCGAAAGAGATTTAATATTTTCTTTTCGAGAAGATACATGTGTATTTAATATATTTGGATCAAAAACTGCCGAGTTGACCATAGTTAAAATTGCGCCAGTTTTTGCATCGCTCACTACAGCATAACCAGCTTTAGCATCAGGTGTTTTCTTAATTTGCGATCTTAATGCTTCTTCTGCCTTTTGCTGCAACTCAGAGTCTAAAGCTAGCCGTACATCTTTTCCTTTTTGTACTTTTTGAATGTTCCATAAGAACTTTTTATTTTTCAATTTAAAAATAAGAGTTTTACCTGGTTTTCCTTTTAAATCATTTTCATATTGCAGCTCAATCCCGCTTTTTCCAACAGCCATATGCTTTGAATTAAGGGCATTTTCTACATACCCAATTACCTGTGAACCAATTTCGTGTTTAGGATAATATCGAATCCATTCATCTTTAATTATTACATTATTGGGTTTGTTTTTGTTTATGAATGCAAGTTCATTCTCAGTTATATCAGAGTATAACGGTATACCATTCATAGTCTGCTTTTTACAAGATTGTTGTAATTGAGATTTTATGTTCTCTGTAGAAATATCATGTTGAAACTCGCTTGAAAATTGATTGAAAAAAGCTAATGTGCTTGATGTATCTTGTTTCGATAGCTTTTCATCATTAGAAGTGCAATATAGAGACTTAACTTTCTTATTTGTAGCTAGTATTGCACCATTTTGATCAAAAATCTTTCCTCTTTCAGCTGAAGAAGTTGCGATAGTAATTGAAATGAAGTTGATTTTTAATAAAATTAGTAAAATCAAACCTACAATAGAAAGAACCGCAAATAATCTCCATCTTTTTGTATGTAACATATAACCCTCCCTTATGTAGCCTACTTCATCTTATATTTAATTATTTTTTTTGTAAATGTGGAACAACTGTATTGTTTAGGTTGTCTATTAAGTATTACAGCATGAGAAAGGAATAATTAGCATGAAAATTTACTAGCAAGTTTATATGTAAGTTTAATAAGAGTCATTATACAGTTTAGCACTTCTAATGCAAGTGGCAAAAAATAGAGAGAAAACAAGAAGGGAGAGTTATTAATTCCGTAGCTAAACGAAAAGGAATGGTTGCTTACAAGGATTAAGCAAAAAATTGAGGCGATATTTATAACCGATTATCGGTATCTAATATATAAGGAATGCTTTTAGTATTTGTAGCAATTCCTGAAAGGATTAAATGGAGGATTTATGAAAGAACAAAAAGGCAAGAAGCAGAAGACATATATATCTATTCGATTAAATATAATGTTCCTTTGCATATTTGTACTATTCTCAGCTATTATTATGCAGCTAGGAAAGGTACAAATCGTTGAGGGAGAGGCTTATAAGAACCAAGTGGAAAGTAGTCAAAATGCAATAACTAGTATTCCAGTTCCACGTGGACAAATTTTAGATCGAGAAGGGAAAACAGTTGTTAATAATAAATCTCTTCGCACAATTACGTATACAAGGATGAAGGGAATTACGAGTGAAGATATTTTAAAAACAGCAAAAGACTTGGCGAAAGTACTTGAAATGCCTGAACAAGATATAAATAAATTAACAGATATCGATAAAAAAGATTTTTGGATGCAGTTGAATTCGAAACGTGCGGAGACAAAGATTACTAAGAAAGATATAGAAAAGTTTAAAGAAAAGGGTATAGAGGGAAAAGAGTTAGATAAAAAAATAGAAGACTTAAGACGAGGTCGTGTTACAGAGGTAGAATTAGCAGAATTAACAGCACAAGATTTAAAGGTGTTAGCTATTAAAAGTAAAATGAGTTCAGGTTATCAACTAACACCACAAATCATTAAAAAAGATGTAACAGATGAAGAGTATGCGCGCATAAGCGAAAATCTTGCGAATTTTCCAGGAGTAGATGCAACTGTTGATTGGGAACGTAATTATGTAAACGGTAATTTATTTCGTTCTGTATTAGGAAATATTACGAGTAGTGAAGAAGGATTACCGAAAGAAAATTTAGATTCTTATTTAGTACGTGGATATAACCGTAATGATCGTGTTGGAAAAAGTTATATTGAACAACGATATGAAGATGTATTACACGGCACAAAAGAAGAAGTAAAAAATATTACTGATAAATCAGGAAACATTGTTAGCACAGAAATAATCTCTAAAGGAAAAAGTGGTAATAGTTTAACATTAACGATTGATATGGAATTACAAAAGAAAGTGGAAGAAAGTATAGAGAAAAACTTGAGAGCTTTTAAGAGTTCAGAGCCACTGCTCGATCGAGCTTTTGTTGTCATGACGAATCCAAATAACGGACAAATTTTATCAATGGCAGGCAAAAAGATTGTAGAAAAAGAAGGGAAAATAGAGGTTGAGGATTTGGCATTAGGAAACATGACAACTTCGTATGAGCTAGGGTCAGCTGTAAAAGGTGCTACTTTATTAACTGGATATGAGACAGGGGCAATACATCCAGGAGATCAATTTTATGACGCGCCGATGAAATTTAAAGGTACACAAGCTAAGAAATCGTGGAATGTATCCGGATTTGGTAATATTAATGATTTACGGGCTTTACAAGTATCTTCGAATGTATACATGTTCCAGACAGCTTTAAAAATTGCGGGAGTTAATTACGTACCAAATGGCTCATTGGATATTAAACAAGGAGCATTTGATACGATGCGCTATTATTTCAAGCAATTTGGTTTAGGTGTCCCAACAGGTATTGATTTACCGAATGAAATAATTGGACAAACGAGAAAAGTAGATAGTCAACCTGGGTTTTTACTAGATTTTTCTATCGGTCAGTATGATACGTATACGCCGTTGCAATTAGCGCAATATATTTCAACGATTGCGAATGGTGGTTATAGAATGCAACCTCAAATTGTACAAGAAATACGAGAACAATCAATAAAAGAAGAGGTTGGCAAAGTTATACGTTCCATAGAGCCTGTGGTATTAAATCGAATTGATATGAAGAAAGAACATATTGATCGGATAAAAGAAGGGTTTAGATGGGTATTCCAAGAAGGTGATGGAACTGGCGTGAAATATTTCAAAAACGCGCCATATAAACCAGCAGGAAAGACAGGAACAGCCCAAACTGTATATGGTGGAGATGACCCGATTGGTAGAAATGCAAAAGGAGAACGTATGGAATGTTACAACTTAACGTTAGTTGGATATGCTCCATATGATAATCCAGAAGTAGCATTTTCCGTAGTAGTTCCATGGCTTCATGATGATAAAAATGGAATTAATTCTATAATTGGAAAGGAAGTATTAGATGTATACTTTGATTTAAAACAGCAACGTATACATGGTGAATCTACTAGTACAGGTAGTTCTAAGCAAAATTAGAGTAATTTTCTCAGGGAAAGAACCTGTTCATATAAAGCCATTTATAAGTAAAAAAATGAAATGTGAAATAAGAGATAGCGGCGATCATAGCTACTATCTCTTATTTTGTTAATAACTCTCATACTAGCTATAAAATTTTTTTCAGTTTATGGAACAAATTTGGTTCGGTGATTGTCTATTATGTGTACGTATAAAAAGGTGCTAAAAATTTGGAAGGAATGATGATTTTGAAAAATAAGAGGATGCTAAAAATAGGAATATGCGTTGGTATATTAGGTTTAAGTATTACAAGTCTAGAAGCTTTTACAGGAGGGGCACTGCAAGTTGAAGCGAAAGAAAAGACTGGACAAGTGAAACATAAAAATCAGGCGACGCATAAAGAGTTCTCTCAACTTGAGAAAAAATTTGATGCTCGATTAGGTGTATATGCGATTGATACTGGTACAAATCAAACAATCTCTTATCGATCTAACGAAAGATTTGCCTTCGCATCAACCTACAAGGCTTTAGCCGCAGGAGTATTACTACAGCAAAACTCAATTGATACATTAAATGAAGTAATCACATTTACGAAAGAAGACTTAGTGGATTATTCACCTGTTACAGAGAAACATGTAGATACTGGAATGAAACTAGGAGAAATTGCTGAGGCTGCTGTTCGTTCAAGTGATAATACTGCAGGGAACATTTTATTTAATAAAATAGGCGGACCTAAAGGATATGAAAAAGCGCTTAGAAAGATGGGGGATCGGGTTACTATGTCTGATCGCTTTGAAACAGAATTAAACGAAGCTATTCCAGGAGACATTCGTGACACTAGTACAGCGAAAGCAATTGCTACGAATCTTAAAGCTTTTACGGTCGGAAATGCACTTCCAGCTGAAAAACGTAAAATTCTTACAGAGTGGATGAAAGGAAATGCTACAGGAGACAAACTTATTCGTGCAGGCGTACCAACTGACTGGGTAGTTGGAGATAAATCAGGTGCTGGCAGTTACGGGACAAGAAATGATATTGCTATCGTTTGGCCTCCAAATAGAGCACCAATTATCATCGCAATTTTATCTAGTAAAGATGAGAAAGAGGCAACTTATGATAATCAACTCATTGCAGAGGCAACTAAAGTTATAGTTAAGGCTCTTAGGTAATAGTATTTTAGTTTTCGCATTTTTAACATGAAAGTATTAAAAGTATAAAGTTAGAAAACGACTCTTTTCGTGTGATAAGAGTCGTTTTTGTATTCTTATTATTAAAAAGGTAAAAGTAAAAATATAACGAATATATATGACATATCTCATATGAAATTTCATGTACTGTATTATTTTATTAATTTAAATAAATTTCAAGAAAGTATAATATAATTCAGTTAGCATATAGAAGTGTTTGATGAGAATGTAAAGGAGAAAATATGAAAAAGAAGATTAATAGAATTGTAATGATTATTTGTATATTAGTAGGTTTTACAATCTTTTTATATTTACAGAATAATTTAATAAGTATAACTGAGATTAAAATAACCTCTAGTAAAATACCATCCTCTTTTAAAGGGTATAAAATTCTACAAATTTCAGACTTACACAATAAAAAATTTGGTGATAATCAAGATGTGTTAATTCAAAAAATGAAAAGTATAGACCCAGATATTATTGCAATTACGGGTGATTTAATTGACAGTAAATCATACGATGCAGAAGTTAGTATGCAATTAATACGAGAAATGGTAAAGAAGTATCCTGTATATTTTGTGACAGGAAACCATGAACAATGGTCTGGAAAGTATAACAGTTTAGAAAAAGAGTTGAAGAAATATGGTGTCAATGTTTTAAGGAATGAACATGTAGGCATTCGAAAGGGTGAGCAAGAGATAAACTTGCTAGGTATTGATGATCCAGAGTTTGGTACTGGAAACCGTGATGAAGGAAATATTATAATAGATGAAATTAAAAAAGCAAAAATTGAAATGCAGTCAGATAGATATAATGTATTATTATCCCACAGGCCTGAATTTATAAAGGAATATACGAATGAGCGGTTGGATTTGGTTTTATCAGGACATGCTCATGGAGGGCAAGTTAGATTGCCATTTATCGGAGGATTAGTTGCGCCAAATCAAGGTGTTTTACCTAAATATACAGCGGGTTTATATGTAGAACAAAATACATCAATGGTAGTGAGTAGAGGATTAGGAAATAGTATCATTCCGCAAAGGATTTTGAATAGGCCAGAAATTGTAGTCGTGCAGCTAAATTAAGCTGTACGATTTTTTTTATACAAAAATGAGTAAAGGGGCTTTCTGTATTTTGCAGGAGTAAACATTACAATTTTGTTAAAAATTTTCTACGTTACATAAAGTAACAAAATTTGACCCTCAGTGTTTGTTATAGTGTAAATAATCAAAAAATTTAAAATTTGTCGAGTGAAAATTGTGATAAGTAATTCATATAAAAAACTTAAAGGGGTGTACACATGCATAAAGAATATGAAATTGAAGAATACACGGCGATTGAGGAACAAATCCATTATTATTGTAAATGTTTATTAGTAAGTCATCCTGATCAAATAATAAAGTATTTAGAAAAAAGGTTAGAAAAATATGCAGAAACATTACAATATGCACATTTATATCCTGAAACAGTTATTTTACCGTTACAGCAATTAGTTATCGAATATTCTTTAGACGTTGCTAGAATTCGGAAGTATATGAATTTAAAAACGTAAAGTGAAATTTATAGTTTAAATGAAACAGAGTCGACTTTAGGAAATGAAATGCTAATGTCGACTCTGTTTCATTGTTTAATATCGGTGATTGAACATACATACTAATCAACGAAGTTTGACATATAATTAAGCAAGAGTAAAATAAAAGTGAGTACTCACTCATTTTTATTGGAAAAGGAGGATGAAACGTGCAACAACCTTCAATTATTTTACGGACTGTATCAAAAAGTTTTGGAAAAAAAGAAGTGTTACACAATCTTTCATTGCAAGTTGAAAAAGCAGAGATTTTTGGTTTTGTTGGACCTTCTGGATCGGGGAAAACAACGCTCATTAAAATGATTGCAGGTATTAATGAGGCAACGAAAGGTGAAGTGCTTGTTAATAATACTAATATGCCTAATTTAAATGAAATGAAACGAATTGGTTATATGGCCCAGGCGGATGCATTATATGAAGAATTGTCAGCATATGAAAATGCAGATTTTATAGCAACGATGTATGGATTAAAGGGAAAAAGTAAAAAGACAAGAATTGCAGAGGTTTTTGAACTTGTACAATTGTCACAGTATATGAAAAAGCAAGTACAACAATTTTCAGGTGGAATGAAAAAACGCTTATCATTAGCAATAGCACTCCTCCATGAACCAGAAATATTAATTTTAGATGAGCCTACAGTGGGGATAGATCCACTTCTTAGGAAAACGATTTGGGAAAAATTTTATGATCTTAAAAAGAAAGGCACAACGATTATTGTAACGACGCACATTATGGATGAAGCTGAATTTTGTGAGCGTCTAGGATTAATTAGAGAAGGGAAACTAGTTGCGGTTGGAACAACTGAAGAATTGAAAAAACGCGTGTCATCTGGACGGATTGAAGATGTCTTTTTGTTGGAAGAGGTGGTGTCATCATGAGAGTTACTGGTGTAATCATTCGTATTATTCGCCAATTTTTTCGAGATAAGCGTTCGTTAGCGATGATGTTTGGGGCACCAATGTTATTACTTTGGCTATTATCGCTAGTGTTTACACAAAAAGACTATATACCGCAAATTGCTGTTGTTGATATGCCCGCTCAAATAATAAAAGTGATGAAAAATCAAGAAGCGTCAATTTATGAATACAGTAAAGAAAACGCGATTTCTGAGTTAGAAAAACAAAAGGTAGATGCAATACTTCGAATAGAGAATGGAAAAATGAAACTTCTGTTGGAAGGTAGTGATTCGTCAAAAAATCGTGCTGTACTTCAAGTATTGCAAAAAAGCACAGAGAAGAATGATGTATCGATTATGAAACCTGAAGTAAATTTTTTACATGGCTCTAAAGACTTTACGATGTTTGATGGGCTTGGTCCTGTATTAATTGGTTTCTTTACATTTTTCTTTGTATTTATATTATCAGGTGTATCTTTCGTAAGAGAACGTTTAAGTGGTACGCTAGAAAGGTTATTATCCACCCCAGTAAGAAGATGGGAAATAGTCGCAGGTTATATTATTGGTTTTGGAATCTTTGCCTTTATACAATCCATAATTATCGTAAGTTTTTCCGTTTATATTTTAGATTTATACGTAGCTGGCTCTATATGGCTAACGCTACTTATTACATGTATGCTCTCTTTAACAGCACTAACATTAGGTACGTTTTTATCGGCATACGCAAATAATGAGTTTCAAATGATTCAATTTATACCGCTTGTTATTGTGCCACAAATCTTCTTTTCTGGATTGTTTCCAATGGAATCTATGAACAAGTGGCTACAAATGTTAGGGAAAGTATTTCCACTCACATACGGCGCTGACGCAATGAGACAAGTGATGATTCGGAATCAAGGGTTTACAGAGATTGCATTAGATCTTACTGTATTATTACTTTTTTCAATATTATTTGCAGTAGGAAATGTATTTGCTTTAAAGAAACATCGCAAAATATAATAATGACAAAAAGGAGCTTTATAAATGCAGAAGGATTGGCTGGAGGAATTAATAGCTGCAACTAATACGGATAAAAAAAATGAACGTCAAATGCGAATATTAGAGGCGGCTGTTGATATGTTTGGAGAAAAAGGATACGCTTCAACTTCAACAAGTGAAATTGCAAAACGGGCTGGTGTAGCGGAAGGAACAATCTTCCGCTACTATAAGACGAAAAAAGATTTATTACTAGCGGTCGTAATGCCAACTTTAACTAAGTTCGCTGCACCATTTTTCGTACAAACCTTTGCAAAAGAAATATTTAAATCGGAGTATGAATCATATGAAAGACTTTTAAGGGTTGTAATTCATAATAGGTTTAAATTTGCTCAAAAACACTTTCCTATGATAAAAATATTAATTCAAGAGGTGCCATTCCAACCAGAACTGAAAAATGAAATACAGCAATTAGTAGAAACAGAACTGTTTTCACATTTCAAAAAGTTGATTGTGAAATTTCAAGAAGTAGGGGAAATTATTGAGATACCACCATCTTCCGTACTACGTCTTACTTTATCAGCTGTATTAGGTTTATTATTAACACGATTTTTATTATTGCCTGAAGAAAAATGGAATGATGAAGCGGAAATTGAAAATACGATTCAATTTATATTGTATGGATTAACTCCACGATTTTAATCGTTGAAGTGTGAATTACATACATTACTTTTAAGTAAAAATAAATCGCCTTTAAAAAGGCGATTTATTTTCATTATATATTTTTGATAAATAAGTACTTGTTTACTAAAAACATTCTAAATCAGCGTGTTTCTTTGTCTCTTTTTCTAAGACCTAATAATCCTGCTAGTCCTAATAAACCAAGCCAAGCCCAATTATTATTTTTATCACGATTATCATTTAAATCATTTGTTGTATTTACATTTCGAGTTCTTACATCATTATTAACTCTGTCTAAGTTATTGTCATTTACTCGAGTTGAAATATCAGTGTTATTAACTCTATTCATATTATTTCCATCGTATTCAGCTTGCGTAGATGTACCTAAAAACATAATAGATAGTGCTAAAACACTTAAAATAGATGATAATTTCTTTTTCATAACAATCCCTCCTTTCTTAATCATTAATTTCTCCGAAGCAAGTGTGTATTATTCATTTCACAATATCTAAACCCTCATTAATAAGGCGCACATTTATAGAAAATAGAGTTGAATGATTGTTAATATATCATTGGATATATATTTCTCATAAAAATAAATGAATCAAACTTTGCTTAAAATGTTAATCTTAGTACAATTTATATTATACGGGCTAGCACTAAGGAGGTAATAAGATGCGACAATTTGCAAAACCAACAATCGTCGTAAGTAAATGTTTAGAATTTGATGCTTGTCGTTATAATGGAGAGATGATTCCAGATGTAACAATACGAAATTTGCAGCCATTTGTTACATTTATACCTGTTTGTCCAGAAGTCGAGATTGGATTGGGGACTCCTCGTGAAACGATACGAATTGTAGAAGAAAATGGTGAGAATAGACTTGTGCAACCGTCGACACGAGAAGATGTAACTGAAAAAATGGAGCAGTTTTCAAATGACTTTTTACAAACGATACCGGATGTGGATGGTTTTATTTTAAAGAATCGTTCACCAAGTTGTGGTACGCGTGATGTGAAAATTTATTCTGGTTTTGAAAAAGCGCCAGCAAAGGGAAAAGGATCGGGCTTATTTGGCGGAGCAGTAGTAAAAAAATTTTCGCATCTTCCTATTGAAGAGGAAGGCAGATTGTCGAATTTTATTATTAGAGAGCATTTCTTTACAAGGCTATTTACAATCGCATATTACAAAATGATTAAACATAGTAAAAATATAAAAGACCTTGTATCGTTTCAGTCGGACAATAAATATTTATTTATGGCATATAATCAGGTGAAACAAAAGGAATTAGGGCGTATAATTGCAAATCAAAAAAATGAAAAGATTGAAGTGGTATTTGAAAACTATGAGAAGACTTTATATGAATTATTTATGCGTGCGCCCCGTTATACATCGAATGTAAATGTATGCGAGCACATTTTTGGATATTTTAAAACAAAGCTAAAAAAACAAGAAAAAGATCATTTTATAGAACTGTTACAAAAGTATGCAGAAAAGAAAATACCACTTAGTAGTTTACTTACAATTTTAAAATCATGGGCCATTCGATTTGATGAAAAGTATTTATTAAGACAAACGTATTTCGAACCATACCCTGAAGCATTAGTAGAAATTTCGGATTCGGGAAAAGGTAGAGATTATTAAACAATAAATTACATAATTCGACACAAAATCTCCTATGTTGTTGTAGAACAATGTAGGAATTTTTTTGTGCATTAGTACAGAATCTGTTTTAAAATTAAGTTATGACAGAATTGTAGCAATTGTCTAACTAATATTCCTGTCTTTTAAGTTGTTATGTTTGTAGTAGAAACTCGCACGCTGTCGAAACTCAATATTCGATAAGGGGTGTGTAGCGGAATGGAATTTACTCTAACTCGCGAAAAACAAATGATTAAAGAAATGGTACGTGACTTTGCTGAAAAGGAAATCGCACCGAAAGCTGTATATTATGACAAAACTGCAGAGTTTCCATATGAAACATTTCAAAAAATGGGCGAACTAGGATTATTAGGCATCCCATTCCCAGAAGAGTATGGAGGTTCAGGTGGCGATACGGTATCGTATGCGTTAGCAGTTGAAGAAATTGGTCGCGCTTGTGGTGGCACCGGTTTAAGCTATGCTGCAACAATTTCATTAGGTGCTTCTCCAATTTATTATTTCGGTACAGAAGAACAAAAACAAAAGTATTTAGTTCCAATGGCGTCAGGTAAAACATTAGGTGCCTTCGGATTAACGGAGCCGAATGCTGGATCAGATGCAGGTGGTACTCAAACGAAAGCGGTATTAGATGGTGATGAGTATGTAATCAGTGGTGAGAAGTGTTGGATTACAAACGCAGAGTATGCAAATACAATTATTGTAACCGCTGTCAACGGTATTGAAGAGAATGGTAGAAAACGTATTTCTGCATTTATCGTGCCTACTACGAGTGAAGGATTAACGATTTCAAGTCCTTACGATAAGATGGGTGTTCGTGCTTCTAATACTTGTGAAATCGTACTTGATGGTGTTCGTGTACCGAAAGAAAATATTCTTGGTGATGTAAATAAAGGTTTTAAACAATTTTTATATACACTTGATGGAGGGCGTATTTCAATCGCAGCATTGGCAGTTGGTATTGCGCAATCAGCCTTTGAACGTGCATTGCAATATGCGAAAGAACGTCAACAATTTGGAAAGTCAATCTCTAATTTCCAAGCGATTCAATTTAAATTAGCTGATATGGCGACTGAAGTAGAGTTAGCTCGTAATTTAGTACATAAAGCAGCTTGGTTAAAAGATAACGATAAACCTTTCGGCAAAGAAGCGGCAATGGCAAAACTATTTGCATCGGAAGCGGCAAGCCGTATTGCTAATCATGCAGTACAGATTCATGGTGGATATGGCTATATGCGTGAATATGAAGTTGAACGACATATTCGTGATGCGAAACTATTAGAAATTGGTGAAGGAACTTCTGAAATTCAACGTCTCGTAATTGCTAGACATTTAGGATGTAGATAAAAGGGAGGAATCACTATGTTTCAAAAAATATTAATTGCGAATCGCGGGGAAATCGCTGTTCGTATTATGAAAACTTGTCAAAAACTTGGTATTCGCACTGTTGCTATTTATTCTGAAGCAGATGAAAATGCCCTTCATGTGAAAATGGCAAATGAAGCTTACTTAGTAGGTGGACCGCGTGTTCAAGAAAGCTATTTAAACCTTGAAAAAATTATTGAAATAGCTAAGAAGACAAATGCAGAAGCAATTCATCCGGGTTATGGTTTATTATCAGAGAATCCGTCTTTTCCGGTTCGCTGCAAAGAAGAAGGAATCGTATTTATCGGTCCTTCAGAAGAAATCATTACGAAGATGGGAAGTAAAATTGAATCACGTATCGCAATGCAAGCAGCAGATGTCCCAGTAGTCCCAGGTATTACTACAAATATTGAAACTGCTGAAGAAGCAATTGAAATTGCAAAACAAATTGGTTATCCATTAATGCTTAAGGCATCCGCAGGCGGCGGAGGCATTGGAATGCAGTTGATGGAAACTGAGCAAACGCTCACCAAAGCGTTTGAAAGTAATAAAACAAGAGCGCAAAACTTCTTCGGTAACGGAGAAATGTATTTAGAGCGATATATAGCAGATGCGCATCATATTGAAATTCAGCTTTTAGCAGATACACATGGTAACACAGTGTATTTATGGGAGCGTGAATGTTCGGTACAGCGCCGAAATCAAAAAGTAATCGAAGAAGCACCTTCACCATTTTTAGATGAAGGTACACGAAAGGCGATGGGAGAAGTTGCTGTACAAGCTGCAAAAGCACTTGGCTATACAAATGCAGGTACAGTTGAGTTTCTTGTAGATGATCAGAAAAATTTCTATTTCTTAGAAATGAATACGAGATTACAAGTAGAGCATCCAGTGACAGAAGAAATTACGGGATTAGACCTTGTAGAACAGCAACTCCTTATCGCAAGTGGAGAGAAACTATCATTTACTCAGGATGATGTAAAACGTAGTGGTCATGCCATTGAAGCTCGTATTTATGCAGAGGATCCGAAAACATTCTTCCCATCACCTGGGAAAATTACAGATTTAACATTACCGTCAAATGTACGGGTTGATCACTTCTTAGAAAATCATGTAACGATTACACCTTTCTATGATCCAATGATTGCGAAAGTCATTGCACATGGCGAGACTCGTGAAGAAGCAATTTCGAAATTACATGATGCTCTAGAAGAATTAAAAGTAGAAGGTATTAAAACGAACACGCCAATGCTACTGCAAGTTTTGGAAGACGAAGTGTTCAAAGAGGGTATTTATACAACGGGTTTTGTAACGAAACAACTCGTTAAAAAATAAGATTTAACAATATTAAGGGGGAAAAATGATGACGAAAGTATACGCATCGATGGCAGGAAACGTTTGGAAGATTGTTGTAGGAGTAGGAGATACAGTAGAGGAAGAGCAGGATGTCGTCATTTTAGAATCTATGAAAATGGAAATTCCAATCATTTCAGAAGAAGCTGGCACAGTTATGAAAATTAATGTGCAAGAAGGCGATTTTGTAAATGAAGGAGATGTATTATTAGAAATTGAATAGGGAGATATAGGGGGAAGCGAATTGAAACTACCTAATTTTGCTGTCATTAAAGAAGTCGGGCCACGTGATGGCTTACAAAATGAAAAAAAGATTGTTGGCACAAAAGATAAAGTAAAATGGATTCAACTACTTACAGAAGCAGGATTGTCGTATGTTGAAGTTTCCTCATTCGTTCACCCAAAATGGGTCCCTGCATTAGCAGATGCAAATGATGTATTTTCTGAGCTGAAAAGGGATCCAAATGTTACATATGCTGCGCTTGTTCCGAATCAAAATGGTTTGGAACGAGCTTTTTTGCAAAATGTAGATGAGGTGAATGTTTTTTTATCAGCAAGTGAATCTCATAATAAAAGTAATATTAATAAATCGATTAAAGAAGCGTTAGTTGTAATCGCAGATATAACAAAACAGGCATTATTCGAAGGGAAAAAGGTAAGAGGCTATGTTTCTACTGTATTTGGATGTCCTTATGAAGGGGATATAAGTGTCACAGCAGTTGACGAATTATGTAATCAACTATTTTCATACGGCATTTATGAAGTTTCTCTTGGGGATACAATCGGTGTAGCGAATCCATTACAAGTAGAACAAGTATTAGAACATCTATTAAAGAAGTATGATGCTTCGCAGTTTGCCATGCATTTTCATAATACGTATGGAATGGCTCTAGCAAATGTAGTTAAATCATTAGAATACGGTATTACAACATTTGATAGTTCTTGTGGTGGACTCGGGGGCTGCCCTTATGCACCAGGAGCATCAGGTAATGTTGCTACTGATGACCTAGTACATATGCTCCATAAATTAGGAGTTCAAACGAATATAGACGAAGAAAAGTTATTGCGAGCTAGTCAATTTATTCAAAGTAAGCTAAATATCCAATTACCGAGTCATGTGTATAGAGCGCTTCAACATAAAACGATAAGTAGGTGAGAAGATGCTACAATTACAAAACATTTCAGTTGATTATGTAACACCTCACGTTGTAAAGATTTCGTTATATCGTGAAAGACAAGCAAACTCATTATCTTTAGCGTTATTAGAAGAGTTACAAAACATATTAACTCAAATAAGTGAAGAGTCCAATACGCGTGTAGTTATTCTAACAGGTGCTGGTGAAAAAGCATTTTGTGCTGGTGCTGATTTAAAAGAACGTGCTGGTATGAATGAGGAACAAGTTCGCCATGCTGTTAGTATGATTCGCACGACTATGGAGATGGTTGAACAATTACCACAGCCAGTTATTGCTGCTATAAATGGAATCGCACTTGGTGGTGGTACGGAATTAAGTTTAGCTTGTGATTTTAGAATTGCTGCTGAATCTGCAAGTCTTGGTCTTACTGAAACGACACTTGCAATTATACCAGGAGCGGGTGGTACACAGCGCTTACCGAGATTAATTGGTGTTGGTAGAGCAAAAGAATTAATTTATACAGGTAGACGTATTTCAGCGCAAGAAGCAAAAGAATATGGTTTAGTAGAATTTGTTGTACCAGCTAATTTACTTGAAGAGAAAGCGATTGAAATAGCAGAGAAAATTGCTAGTAATGGACCTATTGCTGTTCGATTAGCAAAAGAGGCAATTTCAAATGGTATTCAAGTTGATTTACATACCGGATTACAAATGGAAAAACAAGCGTATGAAGGTGTAATCCATACGAAAGATAGATTAGAAGGATTACAAGCATTCAAGGAAAAACGCACACCAACGTATAAGGGGGAGTAAATATGTTAGATCAAAAACAACAATCTAATTCATTTGAAGAACGAGTTGAAACGATTAAACAAGGCGGCGCACCAAAGTATCATGAACAAAATAAAGCAAAAGGAAAATTATTTGTTCGAGATCGTTTAGCGCTTCTATTTGATAATGGCGAATATGTAGAAGATGCATTATTTGCTAACTGTGAACAAACAGGCTTACCTGCGGACGGCGTTGTAACGGCAACGGGTAAAATACATGGTCGTACTGCATGTGTAATGGCCAATGATTCTACTGTAAAAGCTGGATCATGGGGATCACGCACAGTTGAAAAGATTTTACGTATTCAAGAAACAGCTGAAAAACTACGTGTTCCGTTATTTTATTTAGTCGACTCTGCTGGAGCGCGTATTACAGATCAAGTAGAAATGTTCCCAGGGCGCCGTGGTGCAGGAAGAATCTTCTATAATCAAGTGAAATTATCAGGTAAAGTTCCTCAAGTATGCTTATTATTTGGACCTTCTGCAGCTGGTGGTGCCTATATTCCAGCCTTTTGCGACGTTGTAATGATGGTAGAAGGAAATGCATCTATGTATTTAGGATCTCCTCGTATGGCTGAGATGGTTATCGGTGAGAAGGTAACTTTAGAAGAGATGGGCGGAGCTCGTATGCATTGCTCTGTATCAGGATGCGGAGATGTTTTATGTAAGACAGAAGAAGATGCGATTACACAAGCAAGACAATACATTTCATATTTTCCAAACAACTACTTAGAAAAGACTCCATTGGTTACACCTCAAGAACCGAAACAATTCGATAAAACGTTAGAACAAATCATTCCAGAAAATCAAAATGCTCCTTTCAATATGAAAGATCTCATTAATAGAGTTATTGATGAAGGTTCATTCTATGAAGTGAAAAAATTATTTGCTCAAGAGCTAATTACAGGCTTAGCACGTATTGATGGTAAGCCTGTTGGTATTATTGCAAATCAGCCGCGTATGAAGGGCGGCGTATTATTCCACGATTCAGCTGATAAAGCTGCTAAGTTTATTAATTTATGCGATGCATATCATATTCCATTATTATTCCTTGCGGATGTACCAGGATTTATGATTGGTACAAAAGTAGAGCGTGCCGGTATTATTCGCCACGGTGCAAAAATGATTTCTGCAATGAGTGAAGCAACTGTACCGAAGATTTCTATCGTTGTTCGTAAAGCATATGGCGCTGGTTTATATGCGATGGCAGGTCCAGCATTTGAACCAGATTGCTGTCTGGCATTACCGACAGCCTCTATTGCGGTAATGGGTCCAGAAGCTGCGGTTAATGCTGTATATGCAAATAAAATTGCAGCTTTACCAGAAGAAGAGCGTGCTAGCTTCATTGCTGAAAAACGTGAAGAGTATAAGAAAGATATTGATATTTATCATTTAGCATCAGAGATGGTGATTGATGGTATTGTTCATCCAAACAATTTACGTGAAGAGTTAAAAGGACGTTTCGAAATGTATATGAGTAAATATCAAGTATTCACAGATCGTAAACATCCTGTATATCCAGTTTAAAAGCCCTATTTAGGGCTTTCTTGCTCAAAAAGTTAAGGAGGGGAAAACATTGAAACAAGCAGTTTGGTTTCCAACAGAAGAGTACAAGGAAAAAACACGTTTATATGGTTGGATGAAATCATTGGGATATGAAGACTATGAAACTTTTTATAATAAATCTATTGAGGAAACAGCTTGGTTTTGGGGAGAGGCAGAAAAAGCAGTAGGCTATCAATGGATGAAACCTTATACAGAAGTGTTAGACTTAGAAAATGGTACACCGTTTGCACAGTGGTATAATGGCGGAACATGTAACGTTGTAGAATCAGCTTTATCTCGCTGGCTTGCGGATGAAGAGACGAGAATACAGCCAGCACTTCAGTACGAAGGGGAAAATGGAACTTCAAAATCATTTACATATGAAGAGCTTGACAACTGGGTAAGCCGTGTTGCAAATGGTTTGAAACACGCGGGTATTGAAAAAGGTGATCGTGTAACAATTTATATGCCGATGATTCCAGAAACAGTTGTTGCGATGCTAGCTGTAATGAAAATCGGAGCAATTATTTCACCAATATTCTCAGGCTTTGCGTCTGATGCAGTCATGACACGTGTGCAAGCGGCAGGTTCAAAAATGATTATTACCGCAGATGGATTTTCACGCCGCGGTAAAATTGTTTCTTTAAAAGATGAAGTAGATAAAGCTTGTGAACATTGCCCAACTGTTGAAAAAGTTGTTATCGTTCGTCATGCAGGAAATGATTTTACACCACATAACTATGATTTTTCGTGGAGTACGCTAGAAAAAGAAAAACCATTCATACATGCCGAGGAAATGCAAAGTGATGATCCATTAATGCTCATTTATACATCAGGAACGACTGGTAAGCCGAAAGGAACAGTACACACGCATGCAGGATTTCCTTTGAAAGCAGCTTTTGATGCAGGATTTGGAATGAATATTAAACAAGGTGATCGTGTATTATGGGTAACTGATATGGGCTGGATGATGGGGCCGTTTCTATTATTCGGTTCACTCATTAATGGAGCAACGATGGTTATGTACGAAGGTGTTCCAGACTTCCCAGAAGCAGACCGGTTATGGGAGACAGTTGATAAATATGAGATTACTCATCTAGGTATTTCGCCAACGTTAATCCGAGCATTGATGGCAAAAGGTGATGAGTATGTCAATAAACATTCTTTAAAGAGTTTGGAAGTATTCGCATCAACAGGAGAACCTTGGAATCCTGATCCATGGATGTGGCTGTTTGAAACAGTTGGAAAAGGAAATGTCCCAATCTGTAACTACTCAGGTGGAACTGAAATCTCTGGTGGGATTTTCGGTAATGTTCTTATTAAGCCAATAGCACCGATTAGTTTTAACGCATCTTTACCAGGAATGGCAGCTGTCGTACTGGATGATCAAGGTAAACCAATTCGAGATGAAGTCGGAGAATTATGCTTAGAGAAACCTTGGGTAGGTATGACGAAAAGCTTCTGGGAAGATGATGAACGTTACGTAAACACATATTGGTCGCGTTTTGAAAATAAATGGGTCCACGGTGACTGGGTCATTTACGATGGTGAACAATATATCATCACAGGGCGTTCAGACGATACGTTAAATATTGCAGGTAAACGTATTGGACCTGCTGAATATGAATCTATTCTTGTGAAACATAACGATGTA
Source organism: Bacillus cereus group sp. MYBK5-2 (assembly GCF_051915685.1). NCBI lineage: Bacteria > Bacillati > Bacillota > Bacilli > Caryophanales > Bacillaceae > Bacillus > Bacillus cereus group sp. MYBK5-2. The sequence continues at coordinate 81,811 of NZ_JBQAFE010000007.1, read as the reverse complement.
ATCGAAGCTGCTGCAATTGGTGTACCTGACGAAGTAAAAGGTGAAGTTTGTCATTGTTTTGTAGTGTTAAGAGACCATGTAACATTCACAGGGGAATTAAAGAAAGAATTAATGAGTTTAGTAAACTCTCATATTGGAAAAGCGTTGTGTCCTAAAGACATCCACGTTGTAGAAGATTTACCGAAAACACGTAATTCTAAAGTAATGCGCCGTGTTATTAAAGCAGCTTACTTAGGAAAAGAATTAGGTGATTTATCATCGCTTGTAAATCCTGAAGTAGTTCCGTTTATTCAGGGGTTACAGTCTAGTAAATTATAAAATTAGAAAGGATCTCTATATAAATAGAGCTCCTTTTTTATGTTTATAAAAAGAGAAGAAGTGAAGTTGATGAAGAAGAAAAATTCTACTATTAGTGTTAAGTATGTTTTTTAGTTTTTATCAAAATACGATATTATGGAATGTCTATTCAATGGAGAAATACTAATTTACAACAACAAGGTGATGACAAAGCGTGACTGCTTATATGTCTGTTTAAACCTTTACGTGTTAATATATAAAAAGCTGACTATAAGCAGTCAGCTTTTTATATATTACATTCTAGTATTTATCTCGCTATTTGCCGGGCAGTAATGCCCCCACCTAAAAATTCAGCGAAAGCAAGGAAGTAGGTGAGGGATCAACTTTCCGGAAAAGCCCGATTGGTTCCAAAAGACATATTCTTTCCTTTACGTTGACATTAAAAATATTACCAATTTTTTCTTTTACAATGGCAACAAATAAAGAAACATTTACAACGACACTTATTTCGTTTAGAACTCCAATCATCATCACGATGACACTTTTCTTTAGATTTCCACCAATCATCATTACAATGTTTTTCCTGAGAACTCCAATCGTCATCACAATGACACTTTTCTTTAGATTTCCACCAATCATCATTACAATGCTTTTTCTGAGAACTCCAATTATCATCACAATGATGCTTTTCTTTAGATTTCCACCAATCATCACAACAATGCTTTTTCTGAGAACTCCAACAATCATTTTTCCAGGACATTTATTTCTACCTCCTTTCAATAGTGTTCATATTATTCTATGTTTTAATAAAAAAATGGCTTGTTTATTAACCTACTATTTTATCTTTATATGATAGAGTGTCTTCTACTCGATATAGAATTCATACAAACTATGCTAATTTTTAAGAGAAAGTGGAGAGAACTACTACTAGTTATGGTATTTTTCAATAAACACTTGTTGAAGAAAATGTTCTGATTACAAATAATATCTTATTTTCAAGTACGCTTTTTAAATGTATATTTCACAATGAAAAATGGGAAATCCACAAATAAAGTCTATGTATATGTGAGTTAATGGGAAAATCTAGTGTGTTTTTAAGAGGCGTCTTATTTAAAAGAAAAAAGGTTTGTTTTAGAAAGTGGTGTCTAAACATTAAATGGAGTAGGACTAAATTCACGGCTGCTCATTAAAAAGCTTTTAATTAGGAGAAGTCTGTTTTTATAATGAATAATGAAAAGAAAGTTTGGTACAATTGTTTGTTTTTTTCTTTTTATGTGTTTGCCTCGTACCCTTTTAAGCTAGTGGACATACTTTACTAATAGAAAGGATTAGGGGGTGAGGTATTGGGTTCTCGATTTAATAATTGTAAAAAGAAGTGTACATGTAAACAAGATGATTGTTGGGAAGTATTCGAAGAGTGTAAAAAAGAACAGCATGAGAAATGTGATAATTCTTGTGTACAAGGAATTAGAGATGAACTTAAGAAATTAATTAATCGAACAGTTCAAATTAATACAGAGGGACGTACTTATGTAGGTACTGTTTCGTCTGTAAGTTGTGATGTAGTTAGGCTTGCGGCTATTCCTGGATCGGTTGGAGTAATTATTTCCATTTGCAAAATTGAAGCAATTTTCCCACCGGTTACAACGGTTACTGCTGACTTTGATTTTAATGGTATTGATGTAGCAAACAAAGCATAATTATGCTGCTTTTTTGTAAAGCCATTCACATGAATGGCTTTATTTTAATTTTATATAAAAGGAGAATATATTCTTTATATAGAAATAAGTTTGAGGTTATAAAGCATGATGTACGAAAGGAGCAAGGAAGTGATTAAACTAGAAAGCTTTAAGAAATCTGATTTTAAACAATTAATAAATTGGATTAATTCCGAAGAATTTCTAATACAGTGGTCAGGAAATGCGTTCACATTTCCTTTAGACGAACAGCAATTAGAGAAGTATATAGAAAGTGCAAATACACTCGCTTTCAAAGTGGTAGATGAAGAGACTTTAGACGTTATTGGACATATTTCGCTTGGGCAAATAGATAATATTAATAAGTCCGCTAGAATTGGAAAAGTATTAGTTGGTAATACGAAGATGAGAGGACGTTCTATAGGAAAACATATGATGAAAGCAGTACTTCATATTGCTTTTGACGAATTAAAACTACATAGAGTAACTCTTGGTGTGTATGATTTTAATACATCGGCCATTTCATGTTACGAAAAAATAGGGTTTGTAAAAGAAGGCTTATTAAGAGAGTCAAAAAGAGTAGGAGAAACGTATTGGAATTTATGGGAAATGAGTATGTTAGAATATGAATGGAAGAAGTAGCAACGATAGTAATTTATAATTATATTATGTTAACAAAGGGGTTTGGTGGGTATAGTGGATAATAAAACAAAAATAATTTCAATTGCAGCTGTTTCGGGAGGAGGTAAAACTACAATTACAGAAAGATTAAAGCATAAGTTTAAAAACTCAAAAGCTCTATATTTTGATAGTTATACATTTGATAACTCTCCTGCTGATATTTGTAAATGGATTGATGATGGGGCGAATTACGACGAGTGGGTATTAACACCATTAATTCATGATATTGAGCAACTTATACAAAATAATACCTTAGACTATATTATTGTAGATTATCCTTTTGCATACTTAAATAGTGAGATGCGAAAATTCATTGATGTAACTATATTTATTGATACGCCTTTAGATATTGCGATGGCTAGAAGGATTTTGCGAGATTTTAAGGAAGGTACAATAGATGAAATACATAATGATTTGGAACATTACATGACATATGCGAGAAAAGCTTATTTAGAGGCAATTCATACTGTTAAGCCGAATTCAGATATCATATTGGATGGTTCTTTATCTGTAAGTGAAATAATTAATCACGCTGTAGAGGAACTTGGCCGAAGAGAAGTGATTGTGAATGGTTAAATGTATAGAGGAATATATACAAGTTGCTGATTTTAAAATGTATACGAAAATATTCCAAGGAAAGAAGCAGCAGCCTGTTATTATATTGGAATCAGGCTATGGTGATTATTCGAAGGCATGGAATCAAACTGCTGAAGAACTGACGGAATATGGTACGGTACTTACATACGATCGGGCTGGATTAGGCAAAAGCGGGAAGAGTTCCAAGAAACGTATTAGTTCTGAAATGGTAAAAGATTTGAGAACATGCTTAAATCTTTTACAACTGAAGCCACCTTATATTTTTGTAGGACATTCTTTTGGTGGTATAAATGCACGTTTATTTACTGATTTTTATCCTGAAGATATGTTGGGAATAGTTTTGGTTGATTCGACACCAGAAAATTATAAAGAAGCATTTTTGCCAATCATGTCTACAGAATTTCAAGAAGCTTACTATAAACAATTTGTACATGAAAGTTCTTATGAAGAGTTTATGTTTAGTCTGGGTGAAGCAGATAAATATTGTCAGTCGACGAGAGATATTCCACTCGTCGTGTTAGCTGCTGGTAAAAAAGCTTTTTATTCGCAAGATGCACAAATAAAATGGTTACAATTGCAAGAAGAATTATTAAGATTATCAAACAAAAATAAACTAATAATTGCAGAACAAAGTGGTCATTATATTCAAAAAGATGAACCACATTATATAACAGATGCTGTTAGGTGGATAATTGAAGTAAGGGAGAGATAAATGTGTACACTTTATTTCAATATAATTGGCAAGTAAGAGATGATTGGTTTAAGTGGTGTGAACAACTTTGAGAGGAAGATTTACTTTGCAAACTGGGGGTATGTTAGAAACATGATTTCATATTGTAGATGTAGAGTATAGTTGGATTAGTGCTCTTCAAGGAGAAGAAGATAGCGAACCGCAATTTAAAGATTATCAATCGATTCAAAAAGTGAAAGCGTTATCTGATTTATATAAACGAGAACTTGAAGTTTTTTTTGCAGTCATGATCATCTAGCCTAGAATGCTAGCACACTTAAAATAAGCCGTATAAAAAGTTAATCATTGGTGCTTTGATTATATAACGTCTGCGAAATAAATAGTGTGAAGGACAGCTATTCTAACAAGTATTTTATGTAACGTTCGTATATTTAAATTTTTTTGTAATTAATCGAATTCTAATTTTTTAGAAACGGATAATGAGGTATGGGTGGTGCTCTTTTTATTGAATAAAATGAGTTTATTTTTCGGAATTTCCTTACAATATAAAAATTTAAATTTTATTTGTTGTTAAGAAAATATATGAGGAAAATAAAAAAAGAGGGCTAATGCCCTCTTTTTCTTTTAATTTGGTAATTAATCACAGATTGGTATCCCAAGCACTCTTAGAGCTAATGCTACTTGAAGGGAAATCTCTAATCTAGCAATTTCAATACCAGCTACTGAAAGAACTAAAAAAGGTTGTCCGTTTACAAATACAACGCAACTATCCATAGTTAAGCCTCCTTTCTAGTAATCTACTATAGTATATGAGTAGAACTTTAAAGTGTAATAGTTCAATTGTTGGATTTAATAGAATTAATAGATTAACCCATTTAAACTAAACAAACGAACACAACGAAAGGAAACAGAGATGGATGTATGCCTCAAAAAACATAGGTTTTAAGACATGTAATGGGATATTAAATTTATCATATTGGTCAGCTATCTATATGGGCGAGAGAGTTAAACTTGCAACCAGTTTCAGCAAATTTGCTTGGAAGAGGATGATAGAATTAAAAACCGACTTGCATCTCAAGCGCAAGTCGGTTTTATATATATAAGAAGATTTCTTAATTGAAATCCTCGGATTTTTTCTGACGTATATGTAAAAACATTAAGGTGGTAATGATTAAAAAAATCATTATAGTTTGTATAATTAAATTTTTAAACTGAAGCAATATTGTCCAAGATGTAAGGGCGTCTTTAAAAGCTTGGAGTGCAGAGTACGAGGAAGGATCAAAACCATACTGGAGCAACTTTTTTGTTTCAATAAATGAAATGTTTTCTTCATCTGCATCTAATATTACTGAAATTAGTCTAGTATCTCCAAGTTTTGCTGTACTGACAAAACTATAATTACCGTTAGTTGAAAAACTAGTTTGTAAGCCATCAACACCTTGAAGTTTAATGTTTTCATTAAGGGAATATATCATTTTATTCGTATTGAAAACCTGGGAATCTTTGAAGGTAAATTGGTAAGAGGTTAGTTTCGTAATATTCAATACATCTGGAAAATCTTTTACTAATCGTGCTGCTAGTTTAGCTGAGTCTATCGCTGTTGTAGTTGATTGTTTATTTGTATTATTATTAATTCCAGTAGAGTTTAGAAATGGAGATGGTTGTAATAACTTTAGTTCTTTTGCTTTTTTATTCATTAATACTGTAAAGTTATCTTCATTTCCAGCAATGTGTTCTGCTAGGGCGAGTGCAGAACGATTATTCCCTGCCAGTAGCAATGCATGAAGTAAATCACGAACCGTTGTTTTATCATTCGATGTTACTTGTATAGGGCTTGTTTCTACTCGGAAAACTTCGTTACTTATTTGTACTAAGTCATCTAACTGTATTTTTCTATCATTTAGTTGCTCCAATACGATATATTCTGTCATTAATTTAGATAAAGCAGCTGATTGTACTGGAGTTTCTTCATTTTTTTTATAAACAATTTCACCTGAATTAGCATTTATTAAAATAGCTGATTTAGCTTGAATAATCGGACCATTTACATAAAGATAAAAATATAAAACGATAAGTGCAGTAATAAAAAAAGATAATAATAAAATAGCGAATTTCTTTAAGAATTGCATAAGCGATCCTCCTATTATGACATCAATAATAGTATTGTAAAAAGGAATGCTTAATTAGGAAGAAAGAAAAGGTAAAGAATTTCTAAAGAATTATAAAGGATTATTAAATTTAGGGTAATTATGGAAAAAGTTCAATTTCTTATATGGTAAGAAATTGAACTTTTTATTTGTAATATTAACATTTGTATGGGAGTAGTTTTACAGTGAATGTTGTTTTTTCGTCATCACTATATACTTCAATTGTTCCTTTATGCAATTCGACTATACTTTTTGCAATTGCTAATCCAAGTCCAGATCCACCAGTGTTTGTAGAGCGAGATTTCTCAACGCGATAAAAACGTTCAAAAATATGAGGTAAATCCGTACTAGGAATAGGTTGTCCGTAATTTGTTATATCAATTGTAATCATATTATTGCTTTCATAAGCAGTAAGGTCAATATAGCGACCTTCGCTTCCATAAGCGATAGCGTTTATAATAAGATTTTCAAACACACGCACTAATTTGTCACCATCAGCTAATACCATGAGCTTTTGAGACGGGAAAGAAGGCCGACATTCTATATTAGCTTCTTGAAATTGTATACGGAATTGAACAGTTAATTGTCCAAGTAACTCTACAATATCAATAGGAACAGAATACAAGCTTAATTCTTTATTTTGAACACGTGTATATTCGAACAAGTCATTCATTAATGCATTAAGACGAGTTACCTTATCGTAAATGACTTGAATATAGTATCGCAATTCCACTTCATCTCTATAATTATCATGATGGATTAAATTTACGTATCCAACTATAGAAGTAAGGGGAGTGCGTAAGTCATGTGATACATTTGTAATAAGTTCACTTTTTGCTTGTTCAGCTTGTCTTTCTTCATCAATGGAGACTTTTAATTGTTCAACAATTTCATTGACCCCGATTGCTAATTCTTCTAGATAATTATGATTTACAATAGAAACTTTATGATTGAAGTTTCCATTTGCAATATAACGAATTTCTTCTATCATTTTTTTTATACAAGTTTCATAATAAAGTTTTTTCTCGTGACGATAAAAAATGTAAAGATAGGATGAAAAAATAGAAAATAAAAACAAATAAGATACAATCATCATCCATAAAGACTCTTTAATCCCTTTATACTTTTCATAACCAAAAATTCGAATGAATTCTTTACCGAGTTCGGTTAGAGTAAGTGAACTTTCAATTACACTCGTAACGAGGCGATAAATAATTAATTCAGTAATAGGAGTGAGTGTGATAGCTAATAAAAGCCAAAAAATAAGTTTCCATTTAGGAATATCTTTTAATATATCAAATGCTTCATTTCTCAATTTTATAGCCAACTCCCCAAACAGTATGAATAAATTTTTCTCCATTTATTACTGTTTCAAGTTTATCTCGTAAGTTGCTAATATGGACCATTACCGTTTTATTTGAACCATAACCATCTTCATTCCAAACGCGTTCGAAAATTTCTTCTGAACTAAATACTCTTCCTGTATTACTCGCAAGTAAATATAAAATATCGAATTCAATAGAGGTTAGTTTAATGTACTCTCCATTTATTTTAACTGTATGATTATGTTTGTGTATTTCAACAGAGCGAATACGAATAATACCATCTTCATTCTTTTGCGAAGTAGCATTTTGGAAAGAGGATCTTCGTAATAAAGCTTTCACTCTAGCTACTAATTCTAATGGATTGAATGGTTTGATCATATAATCATCGGCACCTGTCATAAGGCCTAATATTTTATCCATATCTTCTGCTTTTGCACTAAGCATTAGAATTGGTACAGTATTATTTTCACGCACTTCCTGACAAACTTCTAATCCGTTTCGTTTTGGCATCATAATATCCAAAATCATAAGGTCAACTTCATATGTAGAAACCTTTTGCAATGCTTCATCGCCATCATAAGCTTTATAAATGTTATAGCCTTCATTTCGCAAATAAACAGCAAGTAATTCAACAATTTCTTTATCATCATCAATAATTAATATGTTTTTATTCATTGTGTAGTTCCTTTCCTTACAAATCATCAACATTACTATAATATCAAACATTTATGTACTTGTAGCGATGATTCTGTATAAAATTTCATGTAACGTATTAAAAAGGAGTAAAAAGATTAATATCGAATATAAAATAACAAAGATATTTAGATTCTACATTATAATGAAAGGTAGTTATAAGGGGGATTTTCTATGTTATGTAATGATAAATATTCATTTACTCCAACTGGAAAAATAGAAAATGATATTAAAGCTTTTCTACTAAAATATAATAAAGAGTTTACATATAAACATTCAATTCGTGTGGCAAATGAGGCAAAAAAGATTGCAGAAAAGTTTCACGTAGATAAAGAAAAAGCAGCAATTGCAGGATATTTACATGATATTAGTGGCATTTTTCCAAACGAGGAGCGGATTGCAGTTGCTGAAGAATTTGGTGTAGAAATAGTGGAAGCGGAAAGAAAGTTTCCTATGATTATTCATCAAAAATTATCGAGGGTAATCGCAAAAGAAATATTTAAAGTCGAAGATGAAGAGATTTTAAATGCAATTTGTTGCCATACAACGTTGCGTAAACATGCAACGAAGATGGATTTAGTATTATTTGTTGCAGATAAAATAGAATGGGATCAAAAAGGGACACCACCATATTTAATAGAAATAAAAAAAGGATTGGGAAAATCTTTGGAAAAAGCAGCTTTTGTATATATTTCATATTTGTGGGAAAGGAAAGATACATTGAAAGTTATACACCCGTGGCTAGAAGAAGCATATTGGGATTTAAAAAGAATTGTACAGTAGAAAGGACAAGGAAATGCAATTAAAAGAATATATGAATCAAACATTTCCAGAAGTTACATTAGGACCCTATTTATTATCTCAGTGGGAAAATCATTTGCATTTTGATTTCGGAAAAGATAAATATCAAATTGTAGAAGGAACCAACGATTTAAATATGGAATACTTTTCTCAACTATATACATATAATAAATTCTTATTTGAAGACATATTTTCCAAAGAAGATGTAGTGTTTGTAGTGACAAATGTTTATAGATTTAAAAAGGAAAACATAAAAACTCCACAGAAAATAAATGTATACAATAAATATATTAAGAAAAGAGATTTAAGATTTCATATAAGACAAGAAACATTACCGTTTCTATTTGAAGATGAAGAAGCAGATTTATATTGTACATATCAATTTTCTTTAAAATGTCTCGTAGAAGATATTAAGTATGAATCGCTTATACAAGCTGCTAATCATGAGGATTTTTCTGATTTGTATCCTCGATTTGGACGAAAAAAAGAAATTTTTTATCCAGATGTATTTCTCATTAATGCAACGAAAGATATTGTCATGTTTATGTATGATGATAGAGGATGTGAAGTAATTGCGAAGAATAAAGAAATAATACGAGATTTATATAAGAAATACAAAGAATGGATTCCAGATTATGAACGAGAAAGTATAGATAACATATTTAAATGACAATAGGGGAAGTGAAGCGTGTAATGAAACGTATTGCAATAGTATCTGCATGGGAACCAGAACTGACGTATTTGCATCAACATTATCCGAGTGAACGTGTTGAAAAAAGAGCAGCTTGGGAATTTCATTTTCATACTATTAATGAGCTGGAAATTATATCAGTTGTTACTGGTGTCGGTAAAGTAAGCTGCGCTAGTTGTGTACAATTGTTAATTAGTGAGTTTCAGCCAGATGAGTTGTTTATGACAGGAATATGCGGAAGTTTATCAAACAAGGTGAAAAACGGTCATATTGTAGTCGCACTAAACGCAATACAACATGATGTTACTGCTGCTGGTTCAGGGGAAGATGTTTTTAATTTATATAACGGTAGAACAGCACCTATTGAAACAACAAAATCACTTGTAAGAAGAATAAAAAAAATACGATCGTATGATCCGATACATTTCGGTACATTTTTATCAGGAGATCAACGTATTCGTAGTTCGGAAATGAGATATTTACTCCATACTGTATATGGAGCATTGGCAGTTGATCAAGAAGTAGCAGCTTTCGCCTATGTATGCCAAATAAATAAAAAACCATTTCTCTGTTTAAAAGCTGCTTCAGATCAAGCAAATGATAAAACGAAAGAAGAACAAAAAATCTTTAAAATGCTAGCATGTGAAAGAGCATGTGAGCATTTAATTGCTTTTTTACGTGTTTATGAGGTTAATGTAGTAAATAATAGATAGTTTGTTATAAAACAAATCAATAGTGAGTTATATGTAGGGAAATGTCCGCTCATTTCAAATTAAGAGCTGAAATTTATAATAGATGGAATATATTATATGGGTACACGTTGAGTTTAATATAAGCAGTTGGAGGGCAATTTTATATGATTCAATATAAAAGGTGTAGTGAAGTAAATATTGATTTAGTATATGAAGCTTTTAAAGATGGATTTTCAGATTACATTATTAAGATGGAGGTTTCAAAAGAGGATTTTATACAACGTTTTTTGGGACCAGAAGGTAATTTGCTAGAACATTCTTTTCTCGCTTTAGAAGAAGGCAAACCTGTTGGCGTAATACTAGGTGGTATAAAGGATTATGAAAGTATAAAGACTATGCGCTGTGGAACATTAGCGGTTCATCCTAATTACCGCGGTATTGGTGTAAGTCAAAAATTATTTGAACTGCATAAAGAAGAGGCGATTCAACATGGATGTAAGCAACTTTTTCTCGAAGTCATTGTAGGAAATGACCGAGCGATTCATTTTTATAATAAGTTGGGCTATGAAAAAGTGTACGATCTTTCTTATTATAATTTAAATGATTTGACTAAAATAATGAATAAAGATTGTAAGGATAGTGAAGTAAAACAATTAGAATTTCCAACTTTTAAAGATGAAATTCAGAAATGGTTAAACTTCCATATAAATTGGCAAAATGATATTGATTATATCAAAAAAACAAATAATGTATTTTATGGTGCATATGTCGATAATGACTTAAAAGGCTCTCTATGTGTAAATAAACAAGGTAAAATTAGTTTTATTTTCGTAGACAAAGATTATAGAAATATTGGTGTTGGGATGAAATTATTACAAGTAGCAAGAGAAGAATTACATTTATCAAGTTTATCAATTGGGTTTCCTAACAATAATTTACTGGAAGGTTTTCTTAAGAAATGTGGATTTGAAAAGAATTCTTTAGCGCAATATGAAATGTATTTATTACTCTAAGAGCGGAAAGATTTATTCTTTTCGCTTTTTATTTTGCTGTTATGTTGGTAAATGCTCCGCAACTATAATTTATAATGAGAGGGATTTTGTTTATCCTTAAGTTATTTTTTAAATTGTCAATTTCATGCTAATAATTTTCTTTGTATAATATTCTAATTTTATGTAGAATAGATACGATGGGAGGGGATGAAATGAATAATGGATTAAAGTTTAAGATTTTTGAATTGCATTGTCTCGTTCAAAAGACTTATTCTGATATTAAAATAGCGTGTGATATTGCTATTTATCAAGAAAACACTTCTAAATATTTAATTTCATTAGGATTTTTAAATAAATCATATATGACTTATATAGAAGCAAAAAGATTCTATCGCGAAAATGAAGAGCTTGTAAGTGTAGAATTTGATAATTTCTTTGATATGTATGATAAATTAGAAAACGAATTAAAACAAGTTATTTCAACTGAAGATAAAAATCCTTCATTGCTACATAGCAGACTTGATCAGTTTCAGCAGAAAGTTGAAAATATAAATGACCTAATAAAAGTATTGCAAAATACTCGTTAATGAATGCTTTTTTCTTTTTTGTATAGAAATTATGTATTAAAAACATTTTAGGGATATTACATATTAAAGAGGTGGCTTTTGTTGATTACAAAAGTCATCTTTTTATGTTAGGAATAGATTGTATACATTTTAGCAGTTTTATATAAATAATAGAAATTTATACGAGGTAAATATCATGGGAAATAAAAAAGAAATAGCTATAGTTGCATTAACTACAGGATTCGTTTTAACAAGTGTAACACTATATGGAGTAGGTCATGCAGAGGAACCTGGTCAAATGCAAGTTGAAATTCAAGAGGATTCGTTCCGTACAGGTAATCTGACACAACCATCAAAAAAGGCACCAGAGAATGTAGTGAAAGATGCACTTAAGGAAAATACGGAGCATGCTTTGTCTCCAAAACAAGTTAGTGCAGAAACAGGAGTAGATTACAAGGTTCTTCAAAAACGTGGTTCTTATGATGGAACTACACTTGTGCGCATGCAACAAATATATGAAGGAAAAGAAGTATATGGCCACCAGTTGACTGCTCACGTAGATAAAAAAGGTATTATTAAAAGCATTTCAGGAGCTAGCGCACAAAATTTAACACAAGAAGATTTAAAGAAACCTATTAATTTATCAAAAGAAGAAGCAAAACAATATATTTATAAAAAGTACGGAAACGATACTAAATTTATTTCTGAGCCAGAAGTTAAGGCAGTTATTTTTGTTGATGAAAATCATGGGCAGGTTAGCAATGCATATCAAGTTACATTTGCTGCTACAACACCAAATTATGTATCTGGAACTTATTTAGTGAATGCTCATAATGGTGAAATGTTAAAAGATATGGTACAAGAATCAAGTTTGAAAATAAGTGAAGAGTATGTTGAATCCGTTAAGGAAAATAAAACTAGCAATTTTACATCATTAACTGGAACAGGAAAAGATGATTTAGGCGTAACTCGTACATTTGGTATTTCTAAACAGACCAGTGGGAATTATGCGCTTGCTGATTACACAAGAGGACAAGGAATTGAGACATATGATGTAAATTATAGAGATATTACAAATGAAGAAAGTTATTATCCTGGTATACTAGCAACTAGTGTTTCAACAACATTTAATGATCCAAAGGCGGTAAGCGCTCATTTCTTAGCAACAAAGGTATACGATTTTTATAAAGAAAAATATAAGCGTAATAGTTTTGATAATAAAGGAAAAAAAGTAGTTTCAGTTGTACATGCATGGGATTCTGAAGGAACAAATGATCCTGAAAATTGGGAGAATGCATTTAGTACTAATATTAATAACATTAGTATGCTTTTATATGGAGATCCCATGGTAAAAGCGTTCGATATAGCCGGTCATGAATTTACACACGCAGTTACATCAAGTGAATCTAACCTTGAATTTTCAGGAGAATCTGGGGCAATTAACGAGGCATTATCTGATATTATGGGAACGGCTATAGAGAAATACATAAATAATGGGGAATTTAACTGGACAATAGGAGAACAAACTGGATCGACTTTTCGTAATATGAAAAATCCAACTGCAATTAATTTTTCAGAAGGACTACCGTATCCGGATGATTATAGTAAATATAATGATTTAAATGGAGAGGATTATGGAGGCGTTCATTTTAACTCAAGTATTATTAATAAAGTTGCGTATTTAATGGCACAAGGTGGTACTCATAACGGTGTAAATGTAAATGGTATTGGTGAAGATAGAATGTTTGATATTTTCTATTATGCAAATACTGATGAATTAAATATGACTTCTAATTTCTCTGAATTGAAATTGGCATGCCTTAAAGTGGCAACTAATAAATATGGAGCGAACTCAATTGAAGTTCAAGCAGTCCAAAATGCTTTTGATGCGGCAAAAATTACAGGAACGGTGAAAGAAAACGAAAAAACAGCAGAAAACCAAGCTCCAGAGTTAACTGTACCGTTTACGATTACACTACGTGTAGGTGATACGTTTGATCCAATGAGAAATGTAAAAGCTGTTGATAAAGAAGATGGTGATTTAACAAATAAAGTAAAGCATAAAGGCGATGTAGATACTTCAAAACCAGGTACATACATTGTGGAATACTTGGTCGTTGATTCCCAAGGGAGAAATACAACGGCTAGACAGACTGTAATTGTAGAGGGAAATGGAGAAACATCAGATTTAGAACCTAAATTAACAGTGCCTGTTGGAGCGACAATTCATGTAGGAGATTCATTTGTTCCAATGGCAGAAGTATTAGCTATCGATAAAGAAGACGGTGATCTCACTTCTAAAATCAAAGTTGATGGTGAAGTAGATACAACTAAAGCCGGTACTTACGTATTAACGTACACGGTTACAGATTCTAAAGGTCATGAAGTAACGGCGAAGCAAACTGTAACGGTCAAAGTTAGAGAAGAAGTTAAAAATGATAAACCAATACTAAAAGTACCTGCTACAACTTCAATTACTGAGGGTGATCAATTTGATCCATTGGTAGGGGTATCAGCTACTGATAAAGAGGACGGTGACCTTATTTCTAAAGTAGCTTATGAAGGAACTATAGATACAACTAAAGCTGGTACTTATGAAATAATATATAGTGTTAGAGATTCCGTGGGTAATGAGGTAAATGCAATACAAAAAGTATTAGTGAAAGATAAAGAAACTAGCAAAGCTAATGGCCTTGCTAATAAGGAAAATAAGAGTAATATCTCAAACAACAGTAATAGCGATAAAAAAGAATATACATATAAGGAGCTTCCAAAGACGGGTGTAAGTACAACTAACAGTGCAGCAATCGGCATATTGATGATTATTACAGGCACAGTACTCACTTTTGTTCGCAAATTTAGAAAGATACAAAAATAATAGTAGGGATCATTCGTTTGAAGAAAAGAGTTCATTATTCAAAAGAAATAAAGTAGAAAGTAAGTAAAACAAAATATGGATTTTTTACTTAATAAGATTTTAGTAGTTAAGCGGTGCATTTGGCTTCTATAAAAATTTGTAGTTGAATCATGTTCTGTCTACAAAACTACATTACATAAAAAACACGTTACTATTCTCATTAAAATAAAAGAATAGTAACGTGTTTTTTGGTTTGGAAAAAGCATAAATCCTATAGTTCATGAATCTGGGAGTGCTTCTAATCTGCCATTGATAAGTTACTGAAAACATTTTGTTTTAATGGAAGTTTCACTCTAAATGACAACATGAGATTTCCGATATTTACCAGGTGTTTCATTGGTGAATTTTTTAAAAATTTTAGTGAAATAACTTTGATCGCTAAAATTAAGCGAAGCGCATATGTCTGATAAAGGATAGGTGGTGAAAGTTAATAATTTCTTTGCTTCTTCGATTCGTTCACGTTGAATGTACTCAATTAATGAAATACCGACTTCTTTTTTAAATAATATAGATAAATAATCTGAATTCACATTTGCAAATTTAGCAAGTTGTTTAACAGATATTGGATTGTAAATATTTTTAAAAATGTAGTTTTTACAAATAGCAATAGTCTGTGAATATTGCTGTGTTTTTTGTGCCTTTACACGGTCTGCAAAGGTACAAAAAGCATTTTTTAATAAATCCCAAACAGATTCTTTGTCTTTTGAATCTTCTGTTCTTTGAATATGTAAATCATAAATTTTGTAAGCAATCCCAGATGGAAGTCCCCCTTTTATCGCATATCTAGTAGCGAGCGTGATGGATGAAATACAAATGTTTTTATGACGTCTTAATTGATGGAATGAAGATAAAGATGAAAGAGTCTCTTGTTGGAATTCGTAATAATATTTGAGTACGGTTTCTTTATCCCCTTCTTCTATAGAACTAAGTAGTTGCTGCTCTATATATAAATTATGATAAATAGATTCGTCTTTTTGCATTGAAATATATACATCTTCGTTTAAGATGCTGCTATGACTTATATGAAGTGAGTCACTGTTATTTGAAAAGGTGCTTACATCTGAATTTTTTTTATAGAGAATGTTATAGAACAATATCGCTATATTTACAAAGAAATTTTGATCTTTGACTGACAATGAAAAATAATGGTCTCTTGTTCTTTTATAATTTGAAATAAAATTAAGGTTACTATCCGCTTTACTTGTAGAAAAATTTACATGTGTCAAGGGCCCAATAATAACAGTACCGTTCACCATATAATCGCTCTTTATGTGAATTAAAATAAAGTGCCCTAGATATTCGTGAGTTCTGAAGATGGGGGAATTATATGTATCATTTCTCTGAAAAAGCATATGTAACTGTTCTATTTTTGATGTATATAACGAATGTGAATCATTTTTTGATTTAAATTCTAAAAGAATATTTTTGTTACAATCTAAAAAACAAACTGGAATTTCGAAAGATTGAAAAAACATATTGCAAATGTACTCTATCTCAACTAGACTGAGTTTTTTAGTCATATTCTTCCTCCTTACAGTTATGCGTAATAGTTAAATAAACATATATTCCTTTTTCATAAGTAGATACGGAAAACCTTTATCAATAAAAAATATAAATAAAAGTTATAAACTTCTAAGAATAATACCATAATTTAACATGAATAGCACATATTATTTGAATATACAGGTAATAGTTTTGGACAGTAACGTAAAATATGAATCGTCACACTTATTTGTTGGTTATTACTTATATGTATTAAAAAATGATTAAGATTGGATTTTAAATAGGGATAGGAAGTGAGAAATGAATAGATTGACAGTAAGTGACTAGTCGAAATTAGCAGTGAAAGCTATTATGTAACAAATGTAATGATTCTTGAAATAGGGATATACGTGTAATTTAGGGGAGAAAATTACATATATCATGTGGAGAGACAACGTAATAATAGAAGATAAGAAAAGTGAATAAGTGATTGTAAACAATGGATTGTTGGACGACTATGTTTTATGTTATTCGTTTAAATCTGATACTTGGCACACTATTGCTTTTAAGAAGGTAATAGTAATAAAGAAATTTTTAAAATGATAGAAGTAGTAAAGGGGATAAGAGAAATGAAAAAAATATTTAGTGTGCTTTTAGTGTTATTCTTAACATTTTCTACATGGTCTAGTGTATTAGTAAAGGCAGATTCACCATCTAAAGGTACTTTAACGATTCATAAGTATGAACAAGAAAAAGATGGAGCGCAGGGACTAGAAGGTGACGGTTCTGCAAATCAAGAGGTGCCAAAAGATGTGAAACCATTAAAAGGTGTAACGTTTGAAGTGAAAAGGGTTGCTTCTTTTGAAAAAATTTCAAACGATGGGAAAATCGTAAAAGAAGACGTGAAACCTGTAATGGGAGCCACTCCAAATCAAGTAGTAACAGATGATAACGGACAAGCTGTATTAAAAGATCTTCCGCTAGGACGTTATGAGGTGAAAGAAGTGGCAGGACCTCCACATGTTAATCTAAATCCCAATACGTATACAGTGGATATCCCATTAACGAATAAAGAGGGTAAGGTGCTAAACTATGATGTTCACATGTATCCCAAAAATGAGATTAAACGTGGTGCAGTGGATTTAATAAAAACTGGTGTAAATGAAAAAGCATTAGCAGGTGCAGTATTCTCTTTATTTAAAAAAGACGGTACAGAAGTGAAAAAAGAGTTAGCAACAGATGCTAATGGCCATATCCGAGTGCAAGGATTGGAGTATGGAGAATACTATTTCCAAGAAACAAAAGCTCCGAAAGGCTATGTAATAGATCCAACTAAACGTGAGTTTTTTGTTAAGAACTCCGGAACAATTAATGAAGATGGAACTATTACTTCTGGTACAGTAGTTAAAATAGAAGTGAAAAACTATGAAGAACCAACAATTGATAAAAAAATTAACGGAAAATTGGAAGCGTTACCAATAAATCCGTTAACTAATTATAATTATGATATTAAAACATTAATTCCAGAAGACATTAAGGAATACAAAAAATATGTGGTAACAGATACTTTGGATAATCGTTTAGTGATTCAAGGAAAGCCAATCGTGAAAATTGATGGAGCAGAAGTAAATGCAAACGTTGTTGAGGTAGCTATAGAAGGTCAAAAAGTAACAGCTACAGTAAAAGATTTCACAAAATTAGATGGTAAAAAAGAATTTCATTTGCAAATTAAATCCCAAGTAAAAGAAGGAGTACCATCTGGTTCGGAAATTTTAAATACAGCAAAAATACATTTTACAAATAAAAATGATGTAATTGGAGAAAAGGAATCTAAACCTGTAGTTGTTATTCCGACAACTGGAATAATTGAGTTAACAAAAATTGATAGTGCTAATAAGAATAAATTAAAATGTGCAGAGTTTGTACTTAAAGATAATAATGGAAAAATAGTTGTCGTAGCAGGAAAAGAAGTAACAGGTGTATCAGATGAAAATGGTGTTATTAAATGGTCTAACATTCCATATGGAGACTATCAAATTTTTGAAACGAAAGCACCAACATATACAAAAGAAGATGGTACAAAAGCATCTTATCAATTATTAAAAGACCCCATTGATGTAAAGATTATTGAAAATAATCAAACGGTTAAATTGACGATTGAAAATAATAAAAGTGGATGGATTCTTCCGGTAACGGGTGGCATAGGAACGACTCTTTTTACTGTAATAGGCCTTACGTTAATACTTACAGCGGCATTTGTTTTCTTTAGAAAAAAGTTTGCTAGAAATTAAGATTTTAGGAACATGTAACTATGGGAAAAGGAGAGAAGCAAAATGCTTCCCTCTTTTCGATATTTAAGCATATACAGAGGTGGAAATATGAAACGAAATCTTGTTTTGGGGGGTATTTTTTTATTTGGATTAGGTATTTTTTTATATCCTACTATTAGTAATTGGTTGGCGACTCGTGCACATTATTCTGAGATTAGCTCTTACGATAAGAAGATCAAAGCGCTACAAAAGAAAGAAGTCGAACGTAGGGAAAAAGAAGCAGCCGAATATAATAAACAAGTTCAAACTTCTGCGAAAACATTTACAGATCCATTTTCTGAAAAAAAAAGTAATTATCAAGCGTATGCTGATGTGTTAAATTTAGGAGATGTAATGGGGTATATTGAAATATCGAAAATTAATATAAAACTGCCAATCTATCAAGGGACCTCTGAGGAAGTATTGGGTCGCGGGATAGGTCATTTAGATTTTTCTTCGCTCCCGGTAGGTGGAGAAAGTACGCATACTATTTTAACAGGGCATCGTGGTTTACCATCAGCAAAATTATTTACAGATTTAGATAAGTTGAGCAAAGGAGATCTTTTTTATATTCATTCTTTAGACAAAGTTCTTGCTTATAAAGTAGATCAAATTAAAGTAGTGTTACCACACGAAACGGACGATCTACAAATTGTACAAAAAAAAGATTATACAACTTTAATTACGTGTACGCCTTATGGAGTAAACACCAATAGATTGCTAGTTCGAGGTGTGCGTGTGGAGTTAAACGAGAAAGAAAAACAAAAAGTGAGTACAGAGATATTTATATTTAATAAGTGGACTGTAATAGTTCCAATCCTATTGTTATGTGTGTTTCTAGTCGTAATTTATAAGAAAAGGTTAACTAGATAGAATGTATTTATTTATCCTGCATTAATGGGAAGTGGGACCGGAAATTCAGAGATAAGTAAAGAAGGTATATAGGGGATTGAAGTAAATCATCATTAATAAAAATTTCATTTTATTCGACTATAGAAAAAATACGGTAAAGGTGGGAACAAAGGAATTGAGGCTACGATTAAAGCTGGTAAGTATTCATTTTATTGTTTTGTTAATGTTAAGTGTAAGTTTTGTCGTATATGTACCAAAAGAAGCATATGGATCCACGATAAACCTAGAAAGTCTAGGTGATATATCGCGTTATAATGCTGTTGTTTTTGGTAACCATAAAGCAGTAGGTGGCGACATTGAAGGGGCAATTGCAGTTCAAGGTGACATGGATGCATCGGGGTATACGATTGTAGGTGCTGCAGCGGGAACATCTAATATAGTAGGTGAAAAATGGGTTGATGAGGGATATCCGTCTTTGTTATTGTCTGGAAAATTTAAGAAATCAAGAGAAGAATCTTTTATCATTCAAAACGGAATAGTTGTAATGACAAAAGAGAGTGATCCAGATCGCATCATACAATCTTCTTATGATCGTATCGTTTATAAAGAAAAACTAGAAATTGACGCGAAATTTAATGAATTTCGCAATATAGTGAACCAAGTCAGTAAAAATGCAGGTCAATATAAAACGAATACCCCAATTCCAAATATGAGTCATGGAATCGGAAAAGATATAAACAATCCTAATATTTATGTTTCATCAGAATTGACAGGGAAAATCAATTTAGATATAAGAGATGTATTTTTACCGAGTGCTAAGGACAAAGATTTTATTGTTATGTATTCGGATGCGATAGAGGTTACATTTAAAAATGGGGCTATTCTATATGACAAGAACAATATTGGAAGGGCTACGGATATAATTCCCACATCACAACCCTATTCTCCTAATTCACCATTTACTGAGCTATACAGTAAAATGATTTGGGTTTTTCCTAATGCGAAAAAGATCACAACAGAAGGATATGGTGTTGTTGGAAGTGTGTTTGCTCCCAATGCTGTATTAGAAACAAAAGGCGGTTCGATTAATGGACAAGCATTTGTCGGTGCGGTACAACAAACTGGTGGATTTGAGTTTCACAATTTCAAATTTAACTGGAAACATTGGAACAAGCCTAGTACAGGAAAAGTAAAAATAAAAAAGGTTGATAGTAATAATGATAATAAAAAATTGGTGGGAGCAAAGTTTAAAATTGAAGATTTAAATGGGAAAATAGTTGGAGAACTAGTAACAAATGAAGAAGGAGAAGCGATATCAAAAGACTTACCAATAGGAAACTATACTTTAGTGGAAAAAGAAGCACCTAAAGGTTACGAATTATTAAAAGATAACATAGCTGTAAAAGTAGAGAAAGATGCAGAAGTAGAAATTAAAATAGGAAATAAGAAATTGCCAGATCCAATGGGGAAAATGAAGCTTGTGAAAGTAGACATAAGTGATAAAAATAAAAAGCTAGCAGGAGCAAAGTTTAAAATTGAAGATTCAAAAGGAAAAATAGTTGGAGAACTAGTAACAAATGAAGAAGGAGAAGCGATATCAAAAGACTTACCAATAGGAAACTATACCGTAGTGGAAGTAGAAGCACCTAAAGGTTACGAATTATTAAAAGATAACATAACTGTAAAAATAGAAAAAGATGCAGAAGTAGAAATTAAAATAGGAAATAAGAAATTGCCAGATCCAATGGGGAAAATGAAGCTTGTGAAAGTAGACATAAGTGATAAAAATAAAAAACTAGCAGGGGCAAAGTTTCATATAGAAGATTTAAATAAAAAAGTAGTTGGAGAACTAGTAACAAATGAAGAAGGAGAAGTAATATCAAAAGACTTACCAATAGGAAACTATACCGTAGTGGAAATAGAGGCGCCTAAAGGTTATGAATTATTAAAAGATAAAATAGCTGTAAAAATAGAAAAAGATACAGTAGTAGAAATTAAAATAGGAAATAAGAAATTGCCAGATCCGAATGGGCAATTTGAAATTGAAAAAGTTGATGATACGGATAGTGAATTAAAGCTAAAAGGCGCTGTATTTCAAGTGTTAGATAAAGAAGGGAAAGAAGTTAGTAGATTAATAACGGATGAAAAAGGAAAGGTAATTTCCAACCAATTAGCAATTGGAAAGTATACGATTAAAGAAATAAAAGCACCGAACGGATACATGTTACTTAGAGATCCAATAGAAATAGAAATTACAGAAGCAGTAAAGACACAAAAAATAACAGTGAAAAATGCGAAGAATAATTGGGTAATTCCTAATACTGGTGGGAGCGGAACAACAATTTTTTACGTGATTGGTATTATGCTAATGTTTGGTGTGCTATATTTCTGTAAGAAAAATCGTATATTATGAACTAATTTTATAGAGTTAGACAGATTGTTGCGTTAGAGAGTTTTTAGGGCATGAGTTCGGTATTGTACTGGACTCATGTTACTAAATTTGTTGAAGGAGGAAGCATAATAGTAAACATAGAATATATTAATGAATTAAAATATTTAAGAGGTGAAAATGGTGGTAATAAAACAAGACGAAATTAAAGTAGTTGTCGGAGCTGGAGTGTTTAATAATAATCCAGGCTGGATTCAAACGCAAGAAGATGAACTTAACTTACTAGATAAAGCTACGTGGGAAGAAAGATTTGAATACAACTCTATTTCAGCTATTTTAGCTGAGCATGTATGGGAACACCTTACTTTTGAAGAAGGTGTAAGAGCAGCTGAAATTTGTTATGAATTTTTAAAACCATCTGGTCATATTCGGTGCGGAGTCCCTGATGCATTCTTTCAGGATGAGGCATATCAAAATATAGTTCAAATAGGGGGCCCCGGTCCGAAAGATCATCCAGCAGCAAGTCATAAAATCGTTCATAATTATAAAACATTAACGAAAATGTTTGAAACTGCTGGATTCGAGGTAGTTTTACTTGAATATTGTGATGAAAATGGTCGGTTTTATTACAACGAATGGGATGCAAACGACGGTGTTATTTTCCGTTCGAAAAGGTATGATTCTAGAAATAAAGGCGATAAACTTGGTTTTCCATCGCTAATTGTCGATACGATTAAGCGCTAATCATTCAACAAAAAAAGGAGTTAATCCTATGATTTCATAAGTCGCAAATGCGGCTTTTTTATTTGTACGTAAATCTATATTTAATTTTCAATACTATATAACTCGATTTAGAAAATATTTAAGTTTTTCTCAGCGTCATTCGCTTTAAATTAACACTTCGTTGACATAAATATTTATTTTATATTTATATTCGTGTAAAATGAAATAAGAACATATATTCTATATAAGGAGGCAATCAAAATGATAGCTGAAATTGGGAAACTAACTAATGGATATATTGTAAAATTTGAACGTGAATTTCCATATACGGTAGAGGAAGTTTGGTCTGTATTAACAGAAAACAGTAAGCTGAAAAAATGGATGTCCAATTTACAGATTGAAAGCCTTAAAACTGGTGGAATAATAAAGTTCGACATGATGGACGGTTCATTCATAAATATTGATATTTTAGAGTGTCAACTAAACTCAGTACTTGAATTTACTTGGGATAAAGACCGTGTCCGATTTGAAATACATAAAGAGGAAAATGGTACTCTTTTACTTCTTAAAGAGTACATTCATGAATTAACAGATCATACACCGAGAGATGTAGCTGGTTGGCATATTTGTTTAAATCTTTTTTCTTGCGTTTTAGAAGGAGAAGAGAAAGAATTTTCTAAAGATGAATGGCAACAATGGTTTGAAATATATAAGGGTAAGATTCATGAAGTGAGAGGGTAATTACATAATAGGTAATATTCATTATGTAATTATTATATTATAAAAATGCTTTTATGGATAAATAAGAATAGAGGTTAATATGAAAGTAAATCAATTAATTGCTAATAACATAAATAAATTAGATGCAACTATACCGTTTAATAAATCGTTTGGAATTGCTGGGTTATCTGGATCGGGTAAAACAACTTTTTGCCAAACAATTGGTGAAGAGTCAAAAAAACGATTAGTTTCTTTATTACCAAAGGCTGAATATCAATATTTATTTCCTAACATTATGGAAACAAATTTTAGTGCTATTAAGATGGAAGAAATGCCATTAGTACTTTTTCTAGGAAAATCATCGATTTCGTCTAATCCGCGTTCAACGATTGGTACTCATACTGGTGTTTTTACAGAGGTTCGGGAAAAACTTGCTGAAGTATTTAATCTTTCTCCAGAGGTCTTTTCATTTAATAATCAATTAGGCTGGTGTACTGGTTGTAAAGGACGTGGTACTACAAAAAATGTTGAGTGTAAAAAATGTAAGGGAAAACGTTATAGTGAAGAAATTGAAAAACATGAAATTGATTTGTTGGCCAAGCCACATTCAATTTCAAATATTAATGATTTAAGTGTTGAATCTATTCTTTCACTAGCAAAAGAATTAAATATTAGTGAAGAAAAACAGCATATACTGCAAAATATTATTAATATGAACATTGGTTATTTAACATTAAATCGAATTATGGGTACGTTGTCAGGTGGAGAGTTAACACGACTTTATTTGGCTGAATTCATGGCAGTAAGTGAAAATGCTGTAATTATTATTGATGAGATTTCAGTTGGACTTGATCATGAAACATTATTGAAAATTTTGGAAGAGATTAAACGATTAGGGCGTAAAAATCAAATTTGGCTTATTGATCATTCAGATACGGTACTAGATACAACTGATGAGCAATTGTTCTTTGGACCTGGTAGCGGAAAATATGGCGGGAAAATTGTGAAAGAATCACCAAGACCAAAGTCAATACTGTGGGATCGAAATAAAGAAATACCAACAGAATATTATACATTCTATGATTTATATTGCCGTAATATCCAAATGGAGGAGTTTCGAATTCCTAAAAACAGGCTTGTAACGGTTACAGGAGAATCAGGATGTGGGAAATCTACACTTGTCAATGAATGTCTAGCTACAGATTTCTTGAAAAGATATCCAAAAGATAAATTAGTTATGGTGGGACAAGACCGAAATCAATCAATTACAAGTCGATCAACTGTAGCAACTTTCCTAGATATTAAAAAGAAACTAACAAAGTATAGTGAAGACATTGATGATATTTTTGAGCGCTCGATTGAGGATATTATTGATGAACTTCCAAATGAAGATATCGCTTATAAACGTTTGAGCCTACTAATTAAATTAGGACTTGGCTATTTAACATTAGAGAGAAAAACACAAACATTATCGACAGGTGAGTTTCAATGTGTTCATTTAGTTTCGGAATTATTTGCAAACACTAGAAATCCACATACATTATTCATTTTTGATGAGCCTTCAAAAGGTTTATCACAAAATATTTTAAATCAATTTATCGATAGTATTAGAGGTATTCTGCAAGATGAATCAGTTTCTATCATTATGATTGAGCATAATCGTTACATGTTAGAAAGCTCTGATTATATAGTTGATTTTGGAAAAAGGCAGAATGAATCTGTAGAGCATTTGGATGTTGTTAATCATGAGGATTACTATCGTCAAAAAAGTAATGTGAATAGCACAGAGAAAATAAATATCTCTTCAATGCTTAAGCAGAAAAAAGGAGTTCACTATTTAGAAGAAAATCATATTAACTATTTTAAAAATGCTGAAAATGTTTATAAGGGCGGTATTTTAAAAAGTTTATCATCAATGGCTAGGTTAATTTATGGTGAATATGAATCTGATACAATCGCACCTGTTATTGCTATTGATCTTGAAAGACATTTATATAGTCAATATAGTTTCTTATATGAGATTGGTGGATTAATTAATCATATTGTAGCTGCTCATCCAATTAATAAAGATACGAGAAGTTTTGATTTCTATTCACAGGACAATCATTGTCCATCTTGTTCTGGACGTCTTCAGATTGAAGTTTTTGATAAAGATATTGCCATTCAAGATAAAAGTGTTCCATTTTGGGATGGGCTATTCGATCCAGAAATCATGAAGGTATTAAAATTTTATCAGCATGAAAAAATAGAATTTCTATTCGAAGAAATAAAAAATGAGATTGGTCACGATTTGTCAAAGAGCTATAATGATATGTCAGAAGAAGAAAAGCATACGTTTTGGTACGGATATTTTGAAAAATCATTTTATGATAAAAAAGGAAAGACACGCAGAACATGGGTAGGGTTTAATACAATTATTGGTGGATATATTGTTATTTCAAAAGCACCTATTAAAGAAGAAATTAAGAGTTCAAAAAAAATGATGAAATGTCCAATTTGTGAGGGGACGGTTTTAAATCATCGTAAACCACTTAAATTTGGTAACGTAGATATTCGTGAAATAATCAATCAGCCTATTAATAAAGTATTGAAAACATTTGGTGATTTACCGGCACTTGTTAAATTGAAGTCTATTGTTGGTGGCGATATGGTATTGACGGAAGATGTTTCTTTATTGCCAAGAAAAGCACAAGTTGCATTGAAAATGTTTGAATTAGAACAAGCAAGCTTTTCAAACTATGAAATGGTGTTACAAAATGTCTTACCATTCTGGGGCGAAATAAAAGGAAATATCGAATCCATTAGTGTTAATAATCAAGTAACTGTTTGTGATTTCCCTAATGTTTATGAAACGAGAGAAACCATTATAGATAAGTATTTCACAAATGGTAAATATAAAAAACTTACGTATGTATACGAAGCATTTGGATACAAAAAATTAGTTACCCAAATTAATAAAATTAAAAAAAGTAATCCATGTCCATTTTGTAAAGGTAAGAAAGTGATAACCGAAGATAATTTACATGATGGTGTCTTTAAACTAACAATTCCATGTGTAACTTGTAATGCAAGTGGTATTAATGACGAAGGGTTAAAAGAAGTTGTCGAGGGCGTGGATGTACAAACGTGGTTAACTGGAAAAGTAAGTGATGTTGTGAATGAAAGCTTATTAACAGAAGCTGTTGGACAAATACCCATTTTCAATCGCATACGTGAGTTGGATAAACGAGATATGATGGCGGTTTATGAATGTTTAGAGAAAAATAACTAATGGTGGATTTGTCAATTGTAGTAGTCATAAAATAGGAATATAGATTTTTAATTATGTAAATATAACATGTTAAATTATCGTTTAAATCGTCAAAAAAACGATTGACCCTCACACAATGTCATTGTTTAAGATAAAGTTGAGCTTCAAAGTAGATGTAACTTATAGGAGGAAATCATGTTTAAAATAGGGGATTTTTCAAAACTATCTTCCATTAGTATACGAATGTTGAGACACTACGATAAAGTGGAATTACTACAACCAGTAAAAGTCGATGAGCAGAGTGGATATCGATTTTATTCAGCAGACCAATTAAAAAAAGTAAATCAAATTCAAACGTTAAAAGCTATGGGGTTTAATATTGCTACCATCAAAGAAATAATAGAATGCGATAATATAGATACCATAAAAGAGCAATTTTTAAATCGTAGTGCTCAAATTAAAGAAGACATGAATAACCTCCAAAAACAATTACGTCTCCTTGAAGACTCAATGAAAACGATGAGAGAGGATGTTGTTGAGATGAATTATCATGTTTCAATAAAAGAAATTCCAGAAAGAACTGTAGCTAGTGTTAGAAAGATTATTCCATCGTATAATTGCGAAGGTGATTTATGGAGTGTATTAATGCAAGAAATTCAAATGAAAAATATTAGTATTGCCCAACCGAGTTATAGTATTGCGGTTTTCCATGATCGTGAATACAAAGAAAATGATGTAGATATAGAAATACAGCTAAGTATTCTAGGTAAGCACGAAAATACAAAAGACGTTACATTTAAAAATATGGAATCGACTAATGTAGCTTCTATAACAGTTAATGGAAGTTATGAACAGATGACAGCTGTAAATGAGGCTGCGGCAAAATGGATTGAGACAGAGGGTTACAAATTAGCAGGCCCGATGTTTAATATTTATCATGTGAGCCCAGCGATGGAATCCGATCCTAATAAGTGGGTTACAGAAGTTTGTTATCCAGTTAAATGATGATAAAGAAAAAAGGCATTAATTATATGCCTTTTTTCTTTGTAAACTTATCCATAAATATCAAGACAAATTACTTCGAGATTCGATTCGTCAACTACTAGCACAATTTTATTTGCAAATGTACAAAATGAGCGGACTGTAATGAATCATCTAAAAACCAACCAGTTGGTACTAAAGTAATGTAATCATCTATTTGGAAATTTCAGCAATGTTTAAATGAGCAACAAAAGCCACCGTAATAAGGGGGTTTTGTCTTAAATAATTTAATGATATGTGTACCCTCCATCAGGAAACAATACATTACCCGTAGTAAAACTATTTTGCATTAAATATAGGACAGTATGTGCAATTTCATCATTATATCCAGCTCGTTGTACAAGTGAAAGAGATTTATAAGCTTCGTAAGCAACTAGTCTATTTTCATTTTGTTCATTTTCTCTTTGTATTGTTCCAGGAGAAACCACATTAACTCTAATAGGAGCTAATTCCACAGCTAAGGCCTTCCCTAAACTTTCAATAGCACCATTGCAAGCTCCATAAGCAGGCGCACCTTTAAGTGGTCTTTGACTAAAGGCACCGGACATTAACACGATCGATCCAGAGTTTGAAAGAAAAGGAATTGCATATTTTACGGCATAATATTGAGGCCAAAACTTTCCGATGAAGCTACTTTCAGCAATTTCCTCTGTAGAGGTAATTGGTCCAAGTGTATAAGAGGCTCCCGGTGTGAATAAATAATCAAAGTTCCCAACTGTCTTGAAAAAATTTTGTAATTGCTCTTTATTTTGATTATCCAATATATAAGTTTGAAGATGATTGTTATTTATTACTTCTCGAGCAACTTTTAATTTTTCTTCCGAGCGTCCGGCAATAATAACATGTGCGCCTTGTTTAATTGCTTGAGTTGCTGTTGCTAATCCAATACCAGAACTCCCGCCAATGATAACAATACGGCTATTTTCTAATGTAGTAATAGACATATTTTAGCCACTCCTTTAATAAAAAACTTTAGAATATAACTGTGCTATGCTTTTATTATTCGCTAAAAGGGAGCAAGTGAAAAGTACGCACTTTATATGTACATAGTCGCAAATTTCGTACTAATCGCTATACAGGCGGATAAGTAATAGGGAAAGTTTCTAAATATGGTTTATCCCGCATTAACGGGCAGTAAAACTCTCACCTCAAAGTTAGGAAAATGCAAGGACGTTAGGTAAGAGATCAATTGCCCGTAAAAGCCTGATTGGTTCAACTAATAATCAGTGTGGGATGAACAAAACCCCCACTGATTAAAGTTTCACTTTATGATATCTGAGGAGAGGTGAGAAAAATGGATTTACAAGAACCGAAGTTAAAAGGGGTAATAGCAACATTACAAATAATCGGTGGGAAATGGAAGCCGCTCATTTTGTTTATTTTGCTAACAGATGGAACGAAACGTTTTGGTGAATTAAAGACATTAATACCAGATATATCTCAAGGGACGTTAGCAAAGCAATTACGTGAATTAGAGCAAGATCAACTAATAAAACGCGAAATTTATCAAGAAATACCACCTAAAGTAGAATATAGCTTAACTGAGCATGGAAAAACAGTTAGTATTGTTTTGGATAGTATGTGTAGTTGGGGAAGAGGGCATTTAGAATATATAGATAAAGATAAACAATAAAAATATTATGTAAACTTATTGTGGTTTGAAGGGAAATGTTGTTTTAATAATTTGCATTTTATAATATATAATTAAGGAGTGTCGTAGGTTATTATACATATTTAATTTATTTTTACAAAGGGGAAATAATAAGATGAACGAATTAGAGTATAAAAGCTTCTATGATAAAGTAGGAAGATTAAATGGATGGGATTTTAGTAAAATAAAATGTGAAACTGTAGGAGATACATGGGACTTTTATAGTGAGGTAAAAGAAAGGTGTAAACCATCACATATTTTACTTGATGTTGGTACAGGCGGAGGAGAAAATGTACTTAACATAGCATCATCAGCTAAATTGTTGATTGGAATTGATAATTCTAACGGTATGATTGCAACGGCACATTCTAACTTGAAAAAATCAGGTGTACAAAATGTTGAGTTTCTTCAAATGGGTTCTGAAGCTTTAACATTTCCACATGCACATTTTGATATTGCTTCAAGTTGTCACGCACCGTTTCTGGCATCTGAGTTAGCGAAAGTAATGAAAAAGGGTGCCTTTTTCTTAACACAACAAGTAAGTGAGCATGATAAATTAAACCTGAAAGAAGTATTTGGTAGAGGACAATGCTTAGGTGAACGGGATGGTACTTTAAAAGAAAATTATATGAATGAACTTATTAGTGCAGGATTTGATCTCGTGCAAGTACGTGAATATGATGTTACTGATTATTACAGTAGGTCTGAAGATCTCATTTTCTTATTAAAACATACGCCTATTATTCCTAGATTCGGAGAACAGGAAGAGGATTTTACTATTTTACAAAAGTTCATTGATACGTATAGTTCTGAAAAAGGGATTCGTACGAATTCAAAAAGATTTATGATTATTGCTGTTAAATTATAATGTATTTTAGTGTAAAAGCTGCTTTTCATTTAAAGAAAAGCAGCTTTTTGTGTGGAAAAGAATACAGGAAATACTTGAAAATAATAGAAATAAATAAAGTGTAAATTAAAAAATCAAAATATGGAGGATAAATGTTTTGAAACGTTACTATATTAGCAATGAAAAAATAAATGTACATATTACTGAATGGGGGAATAATGAGAAGCCCGTTATCTTTTGTTTACATGGATTAGGTAGTACGAGTTTAAGTTTTATAGAAATTGCTGAGGAATTAAAAGAAGAGTATAGATTTATCTCCGTTGATGCACCTGGACATGGTAAAACACCCCCATTTGAAAGAACAGAAGATTATGAGATGCACAATTTAGCAAATTGGTTAAATGAAATAATAAATGAATTGAGAATCGAATACTTCTATTTTCTATCACATTCATGGGGAAGTTTTGTAGCGTTATTTTATTTGTTAAATCATCCAGAAAAAGTACAAGGAAGTATTCTTATTGATGGTGGATATCAAACAAAAAGGCTTAAAGAAGAAACGTTGGAAGAAGAAATTGCTTATTATGAAAAGGAATTTGATGAATACGTTTTTAATAATTGGGACGAATTTTTCAAAAGTGAAAAAGCAGCTTATACTAGGTGGTCTTCATTGTTAGAAGTTGCTGTAAAGGATCTAGGGATCGAAATGGATAATAAAGTATGGTGGCATGCCAGGGGAAATACAGCTAGTAATATAATAAGAGGTATGCATAAAGATGAAACAATAGATATATATGAGAAGCTACCGGCTAATATTGTATTACTTCGAGCTACAGTCCCACAAGTTTGGGCGGATTATAGAGATAAGACAGCAAATGTTTTTAAAGAGAAAACGGACAGTATAGTAAAAGTAATTCCTGATACTACACACATGTTGCACTGGGATAAACCAGAAATTGTTATAGCGGAAATAAAAAATAATTGGAGCTAATATATTCATACTAAAGTTGTAGTTTCTATATGAAAAATCCATCCTTCCGTTTGATTTTATCTATTTATAAGTGTAATACAATACGAATAGATAATAAGAAATGAGGGGGAATGTAAAGTGATTACACATATATCAGATATAAAACTACAAACGGTTTCTATAGAAGGGGTAAAACAAGTTTATAAGGACATATTATCTTTTCCAATAAAAAAAGAAACAGCATCCTTCATTCAATTTGAAGTAACACCTTATACAACAATTAGTTTTCAAGAAGTGTATGAACCAATCGCACCTGCACATTTTGCTTTTGAAATCCCATATTCAAAATTCCATGAAACAGCAAAATGGTTAAAGGACTCTGGATTACTCATTGTAAAATGGCAAAATGGAAATGTAATTGGTGAAGAGAATGGTCTATTCAATTTATACTTTAAAGACGGAGATGGAAATCTACTCGAAATTATCGCACATAGTTATGTTAAAGAGGATGTATTAGTACCACACTCACCTTTAAACATTTTATACGTAAGGGAAATTGGTCTTCCTGTTAAAAGTGTACCTGTTTTTACGGAATGGTTAAAATCAAATCTAAATATGAAAACGATGGAAGATGGGGATATTTTTAACTTTGTTATAGGTGGCACTGCATATATCGTCGCGACTTGGTGGCAGCGACCTTGGATTCCAATCGCGATGAAAGCTCTATCACCGAAAGTACACGTTTCTTTCGGAACACCAGACGTCGCATTTTTACAGCGAATCCAAAATAACTTTAAGAAAAATAGTGTATCATTTGAATGTAAACGTAATGAAGTATCATTTATTGAGCAAGGATATACATTTTCAATTGTGCATACATCAGAGTTTCATTCTGATATTCCTAAACAATTAAACTTACCGCTTTCTATTTAAGGATGAAAAGCGGTAAGTTTTTTGTATATTCGTGAAGAAGGTTTTAGCTAGGGTTACAGTGAATTTAAAGAGAAGTACAAGGTGTTATTTTAATTTATGTTAAGGGGAGAAATGAAGTGGTTTTAGGTAATCCAATTGCAAAAGGGAATACAGCAGAAATTTATTTAACTGATGATAAGGTTGTAAAATTATTTAAAGATTACCTCCCAGATACAGAGTCTATGAATGAAGCAAAAAAACAAAAATATGCGTATTCATGCGGGTTGCCAGTTCCAAACGTATTTGAAGTGAAAAAGATACAAAATAGACAGGCAATTATTATGGAACATGTAAAAGGGGACAACATTGGTGATCTCCTGCTTAATAATTTGAATGAGGCAGAGCGTTATATCGACCTTTGTGTTAATGAGCAAAAAAAGATCCATGCTATACATGTGAATACAGATGAAATGGAGTTAATGAGGGAAAGGTTAGAGCGTCAAATTAAATCTGTACATAAATTGGATGAAAACAAAAAGAAAAACATATTACTAAAATTAGATTCTATTACATTTGATTTTAGGCTATGTCATGGAGATTTTCATCCATTTAATTTGATTTTGAATAAGGAAGAGAAAGTGAAAGTTATAGATTGGGTAGATGCTAGTTCAGGTGATATTCGCGCAGATGTATTTCGAACATATTTGTTGTACTCACAATCTTCGGTAGAATTAGCTGAGATGTATTTACATATATATTGCAGTCGTACCGGCTTATCAAGAGATGAAGTTTTTCAATGGGCTCCTATAATTATTGCAGCTAGATTTTCTGAAAAAGTATCACCGCAAAATGAAGTGTATTTGAAAAGATTGTTGAATCAGTATTTATAAGTCATAAAAAAGGCTGTCAGCTAATTAATAAATGCTGTTGTTTAACCAAAGTTTCCTTGCAGTTAAACAACAGCATTCTTAAATATTGATATAGGTATTCTCATTTTCGATCTTCATCCTATAAAGGTTCATAATCCGTACGTGTTCCTCCGTTAAGTCTTCTTTATCCCAATACATATGCATTAAGCTATACTCAAAAATCTCCTTTAATTTAATAAATAATGGAAACTTGTCTATCATCTCTTTTGGTAGCTCATTTTCCTCTTGGTAGCCTTCAAATAGTGCTTTTGTAATAGAATACTCATAGTCAACGATATTCCCATTTCCAGCGAATGAATATTCTATCGCACTATAAATAGGAACGGCTAAATCGAATATGTAAAAATGTTTTTGGAATGAATCCAAGAGAATACCAACTTAACAAAATGCCTATTCAATCATTTGTTAAACTAAATTTAAATAAAGAAGGGGCGTTTAAAATGAATATTTCTAGAAAAATAGAGGTTGAACAGTTACGAGATAGGAAGAGTGAGCTATTTGATAAAGAGGTACTTAACATATTAAATGGTCAAGTTATGTATGAAGAATTTAAAAATAAAAAGCTAATGGGTGATTCTGATTATGCCCCATTTAATGAGGCGATGTGTGTGAACCCTGCTACTACACAAGTTTTTGATGAGGATTTTATTAAAACAAGAGCGAAAGGACATAACAGTTCAGTAGAAAGTTATATAAAAAAGGTTATAGATCCGTTAGAAAACCTTTTTACGAAAAAGTATAAATGTATTGTTCTATGGTTTGGTGAAGATATGTTTTGCCAAATGAACCTACTTACCATACTTTCTCACCTTGAACAGTCTGCTTATGAAGGGAAGGTATACTTAAATAGCTTTAGAGAGGATGAATTTAAAGTAAATCAAATTGAACTTGAATTGGGGAATTATTCTTCTATATACAATGAAGTATTAGTAAACCATAAAAAGACCTCTCATAAGGTACCACCTGTAATGTATCAGGCTATAGACTTATTTTTAGAAATGTTAACAGAAGATAATGCAGTAATGAAATTCATCTCTAAAAATAAAGATTTATCAACTCGTGAATTATTAATAAAGTTGTTTTATCTTTTTCCAACAATCGGATATGGAGATACTCAGTACATAGAACTGATTAATAAAATAAAGAAGAAAGCTACACCAAAAATATAGGTGCAGCTTTCTTCTTATAATTGCTCAAGTAATTCTAATTCTTTTTCTACAAATAGCATTAGTTCTTTAATTGTTTCACCAGAAAAATCAAAACGAATACCGGCTGCATCATACACTTCTTTTATAGATTGCGAGCTTCCTAGTGATAATGCCTTTTTATAATTTTCTAGCGCTTGCTTAGGATCCTCTTTATATTGTTTATACATTTGTAAAGCGCCAAGTTGGGCGATCGCATATTCAATATAATAAAATGGTACTTCAAAAATATGGAGTACAGGTAGCCAACTCGTTGCTATCCAGTTTTCGTAGCCATCAATATGTATGACGCTAGACTGATAATGTTTTTGAAGTTGTAAGTATTTTTCATTTCTTTCTTCAGAAGTATGACTTGGATTTTCATACAGCCAGTGTTGAAATTGATCGACAATAAGCATAATAGGTAAATATGAAATAACATCTTTAAAGAAGTTAATTTTTGCTTGTTTTAAATCTTTTTTGTCTGTATAGAAGGTATCCCAATAATTAAGCGAGAATAACTCCATTGTCATACTGGCTAGCTCAGCTGTTTCAGCTGGAATTTCTATATACTGTCGTAATTTTAATGGTTTTATGAGTTCGTTATGAATGCTATGCCCCATTTCATGTATAAAAGTGACAATATCATCTTGTGTATAATTTAAGTTCATAAAAATATAAGATAATTGTGAAGCTGGTAAGTACTCACAAAAGCCACCAGCTGCTTTTCCTTTGCGGCTTGTTAAATCGAGACAATTGTGTTTATACATTCGGTTTAAAAGTGCTGAAAATTCAACATCTAGTTTATTAAAGATATGAGTGCTCTTTTCAATTAAATCATTTTCATTTGTAATAGGTTTAAGTACTTTTTGATCTGGAGTTACAGCTGATACATCCCACGGGCGAAGTGTATCAACTTGCAGTTTATCTTTTTGCTCTAGCAATATTTTATCTTTAAGCGGCACAACATACTTACGTATCGATTCAGCTAGTTCATAGCAATCTATCGCTGAATAATCAAAACGCTCGTATTTTTTGAACATATAATCGCGATAATTCTCTAGTTGAATATTTTTTGCTTTTTGATGGCGAATTTCAATTAATTGATTTAATATGTTTTGGAGTTCTTTTTCAACAGATAAAAACTGTTCAGAAATAATGGTTTTTGCCTTTTTACGGATGTCACGATTCGAATCTTGTAAATACGATTGTAATTCTGTTATCGTTTTTTCTTCTCCGTCCCAAATAGCACTTAATCCTCCAGTGATTTCAAAGTACTCTGTGACTAATTTGTCTTCCTTTATTTCTAATTCGATATTGTCCTCACAAAATAACTTTTGAGCATTTTTTATTTTTGCATCTAATAAACCATATAGATTAGAATCTAATTCCATTCGAAAAGGTGACTCTAAATATTTATTATCCAATAAATTTTGGTACCGCTTTAAAAGTGGCTTTACAAATTGTTGATCATGTTCAAAAGTATCTTTTATTTCTTCATCATCCGTATTACATTGAAAGGCGATATAATGTGATCTTAATTGTTCTTCGATTTCCCAAATCATTTTTGACTGCTCTTTTAACCAATTTTCAAGGTCTAGTTTTGAAGAAATCATTTTGTTTAATAAAGACGAAAGAGTTTTTTCTAATTGTAGTACATTACTAATATCAATCGTATTTACACGTTGCATTATATATCCCTCACTTTTTATGTATTCATGGAGATATTCTATTTATTAATTGTAATTCCCTTTTTAAGAGGAGAAAATGTGAAATAATGTTAAATTATAGAAGGTATTTATATGTGAAAGTAAAAGTTTATCGTAAATGAAAATTTACGGAGGGAAGTGCAATGAAAAGAGGAAAGAAGTTGATTGTATTTTTATTTTCAATTGCTTTATTGTGTGCTTGTGAGCCTGAAATGGAAGAATCTAAAAGTGAAGATTCTATAGTTATGGGTATTGCTACAGCGACAGTCAAGCAGGAATCTTTTTTTAGTGCTGCTATATGGGATGAAAAAGCAAGAATAGTAGATTTAGAGATTGCTGATAGCGAAAATGCTAACGAAATAAAAAAAGAAATTAATAAAAGATTGCAAATTCAAGGCATTATGTCCTATAAAG
The DNA here is from genome assembly GCF_051915685.1 of Bacillus cereus group sp. MYBK5-2. Classification (NCBI taxonomy): domain Bacteria; kingdom Bacillati; phylum Bacillota; class Bacilli; order Caryophanales; family Bacillaceae; genus Bacillus; species Bacillus cereus group sp. MYBK5-2. Next base: position 45,642 of record NZ_JBQAFE010000007.1, on the reverse strand, counting down.
TAAATATATCTCAAAGAAACAAAGAGATTGTAAATGCAGAACAAAGATGGCAGTTAGTTTTTGGACAGATATTTGATGACGTATTGAGAAAGAATGGATATGAATGGTTTGGTATTCAGCAAATAAATTATAAAAAGAATCAACCTGTTACCATTGATATAAAAACTAAGATTAGCGATGATGAAGTAGGGGCGAGAGAACTTGGACAGAAAATAGAAAAAGAAGTTGAAGGGGTACTTAAAACAGAAGCAGTAAAGAAATGGATTGAAAATGATTCATATGCTATTGGGATTTACGATATAGATGATCGGAAAATTAACTAATTGAGGAATGAATGCTCTATAAATGAAAAATCGATATAATTAAATATAGAATTACTGAAGGAGGTGTAAGATGTATAAGTATTTACATATTTTAAACGACATAGAAAATATGATTCAAAATGGAGAAATAAGAGAAGGAAAGAAATTACCGTCTATACGGTCACTCGTTACGCAATATGAATGTAATAAGGCAACAGTTATACGTGCTCTTCATGAATTAGAAAAGCGTCACATTATATATTCTGTCCCTCAAAGTGGATACTACGTTGTTAAAAAATCAGAGAGTACTATAGAAAATAACGAGATAATTGATTTTGCCTCCTCAGCACCAGATCCAGATGTTTTTCCGTATTTAGATTTTCAACATTGTATTAATAAGGCTATTGATACGTATAAAAATGATTTGTTTGTATATGGAACGCCGAAAGGCTTACCATCTTTAATACCAGTTATTCAAAAACAACTAGCAAATTATCAAGTCTTTACAAAAGAAGAAAATATTTTTATAACATCCGGTGTTCAGCAGGCACTTGCTATATTAACTTCTATACCATTTCCGAATGGAAATGAAACTGTATTAATTGAACAACCAACATATCATCTATATATTGATTATCTAGAAATAAATAAAGTTCCTGTAATCGGTATTAAACGTACGAATGAAGGTATCGATTTGAATGAATTGGAGCAAATATTTCAAACCGGAAAAATAAAATTCTTCTATACGATACCGAGATATCATCATCCACTTGGAACGTCTTATTCTAAAGATGAGAAAGAAAAAATCACACTATTGGCTAAGAAATACAATGTATTTATAGTGGAAGATGATTATTTAGCAGATTTAGAAACTGATTCAAAAGCAGATCCATTATATAGCTTGGATAATTGTAGTCATGTCATATATTTGAAAAGTTATTCGAAGATTATTTTTCCAGGTTTACGGGTTGGAGTTGCGGTCATTCCACCATCCATTGCAAATGCGTTCTATACATACAAAAAGATACTAGATATTGATAGTCCGATGATTTCTCAAGCGGCTTTAGAAATTTATATAAAGAGCGGTATGTTTGAACGTCATAAAAGTAAAATTAATTCTTCCTACTATAATAGATCAATAAAACTAGCAGAAACATTAGAAAAAGTGCAAAATGAAGATCCATCATTATTTACATATAATAGACAAAACACATTTGGAATACACACCTGTTTAGAAATGCAGAAAAACACAGTTACAGAAACACTTATACAAAAATTAGGTGACATGCAAATAAGTGTCGATACTATTGATAAGAATTATATGAGGAATTTCCCTAAAGAAAAACTATTAAAATTAAATGTTTCGAATGTAAAAGAAGATAAGATTGAAGAAGGTGTTCGTAAAGTAATTGGGGAAATCAAGCAATTAAGACAGTTTAATTTTCAGTTTAGAAAAGAATAATTTGAATTAGGAGGTTTGTTTGGTTTTGAGGCGAAAAATCATTCTCTTGTTTGTATGTAGCGCTATAGTAGTTGGTGTAATGGTTGTGGCTAAATATAAAAAAAGAGAATCAATGCATAGCAGTTGCAAAGTATTCAAGAGGTATTATCGTAGATCAAAATAACGAACCTATAACTAATGTGAAAATTTATGAAGATTCAATTGAAAGTAAGATGCGTAGTATTTCAAATGCACAAGGTGAATTTGAAATACCACATGGAGTTTGTGGTGAAATTGCATTAAAATTAGTTACTCAGAATGGGGAAGTCTATACGAGAAAATATGATAAGAATCATGTATAAGAAGAAAACTAAAGGTGAATAAAATGAAACCATTACAGAGAAAAGTAGCAGTTGTGGACGGAGCAACTATATATGTAACTGAATAACTATATGTTTTTTAAGAGCGCTCTTAGAAAAGAGTGCTCTTTTTCATTAATGTAAATATTTACTTAGCATCTTTTTAAAATGATTTTTATCATAATTTACATATTGCGTAGCTGTATTTCGTATTGGATCTCCGGCATAAAATCTTTCATACAATTCGTGTCTAGATCCTAATGGGCTTCCAATGATATCCCAGGCCAACTTAAATAATTTTGTGCGTTGTTCGGCATCTATATTCGTTCCTTTAAAGTACTTTTTCAATAAATCAGCTATCGGACTTTGGAAGTCATTCGAGCTCGAAGGAAGTTGAATGAACCCACCTGCTCCAATTAATTGTAAAATTTCTATTGCACGGGGATAATATTTGGAACCAAGATTCCTTGCAGTTTCGATATATTTAAAATTCGGCAAATAAGTTTTCGTTTCATTTGTAGTACCTTCAACTTCTGCAGCAATTAAAAGTGCGCGAATTGTTTCGATTTGCATAATTAATTCCCCAAGCTTCTCTTGAACATGCAAATAAGTAGTAGCACCGATCGCTTCAGCAATTTCACAAGCAATTGCAGTTATAAATTCTAGCTTTACTACTAATCGTACAATTGCTTGGTGATAAGCTAAACTACTAGAAGCTACATCTGACTTTATTGCCCATAACGCTTCAGGGTTGTTATATAGTAAGACTCGTTCCCATGGTACAAATACATTATCAAAGATTAATAGTGCATCCATTTCATCGTACTGTGAGCTAAGAGGGGAATCAACTGTAATTGAATGTGTATTCGCAAATGGTTCTCTACAAACCATATGTAATCCAGGGGAATTGGCTGCCACAATGAGAAAGTGAGCTAAATCTTTTTGAGTATCAGTCAGTTTTGCTAATGGATAGATTAATAAATCATTTGAATACGGAGAAGCAGTACCAATCATTTTAGCACCACTTAAATAAATTCCATCAGAAGTTTTTTTCGTAACTCTTAGTAATCCTAAGTCGTTTGTATTCAACATTGATTCTGTAGATCGATTTATTTGTGGATCACGTTGAACTACGCTTAAGAATAAGTGATTATCTCTCGCTTCTTCATAATAAGATGTAATTTTATCTGGAAACTGTGCATCGAATTTTTTATAAAAATATTTTGATACGTACCAGCCAGTAAGTCTCGATCTTGCGTAATCAGATAGTCTACTCATTACACCGTCTGTAGCATAACTCCACGTTTCAAAAGCGGTTCTCCTCATTAATAATTCGTTATAGGAATTCGGAACTAAAAAGGCTGTATGAACAAATTCTTTCGTTTTTTGACTAACATATCCAACAGAATCTCTTCGTATTGGATCATCAAACAATGTAAATAAATTAGAAATGGTACTTAATGTTCCTGCAAAATGTTTGTCTGTAGTTACATCTACTTTTTGACCATAGAGCCAAACGTTACGACCATCTTGTAAGCTCTTTATATAGTAATCTTTCAAATTTTGCATATTTCCTCCTTCTAAAGACTATTCATATATTTGGACATCTTTTAATGGTGGGGAATATACGTGGAAAGTTATTACTGCTGAATCTGTAGCATTATACATTTTATGCACAGTATCTTTTTTTACTGTGAAAATATTTCCCTCTGTAAACTCTTCAATCCGCTCGCTATTATTTTCGTACGTTATATTTTGTAGCGTACCATTGACTATTAGTATACATCCTACAGATATTCCATGATCGTGCACAAGGGTCTTTGCTTTGTTGGGGAAATTTAATACTAAAATCTCTACAAATTCAGATTGATAGATAACGTTCCTTCCGTATTCAAGATTAACTGGTGAAGTAATAAAAGGAGCTATTTTATGAAGTGAAATATCTAATGATTGAATAGTGTGTATTAAATTGAACGTATCGTAGTTACATAGGTTATTTAATGCCTTTCTTATGTTATGAATCAATTGCATGTACAACTTCCTCCTAAGCATTTGCAGTGAAAGAAAGTAATCTCCTATTATATCGTGTGTAGTCGATTACATAACATTGTATTGAATAAATTCAAAAAGGTGACTGGTTTTAATTGGGTAATATTTGCTCTAGACTACATGGAAATTAATTCCTTTTTATGGTATGCTTGAACTATAGCCCGCTTTCTATTGGAAAGGTGATGAAATAAATGGCAGTTCTTTTAGTGGATAATCTATATCAAATGTCTATTGTTTTACTGATCTTATGTTCATTTTGTTTTTATAGATATTTAAAGAAAATAAAAAGGGAAAGAAAGCTTACAGGTTTTGAAATTACGATGTATATCGTGACGCAACTTGCGTATTTCATTTGGGCGGCAACGACTTTTCTTAAAATGTAATCTTAAAGTATTAGACGCTGAACAGAAAGGTGCAGGAGCATTAACGGTATAAACGTGGGCAAGGGTAATTTATCATCTATTAGGTAAATAAATTTAGTCGAAATCTAGATGGATAACAATATTACTTATAACATCTTTATAAAAAGAGAGGATATAAATGGAACAATATAAGTTAATTGTAAAAGGGCCTAAACAACTTGAGTGGGAAACAAATGAAATTAAGGACATACAGGACGATGAAATTATCGTTAAAACAATCGCAGGAGCGATAAGCATTGGGGCCGAGTTACCACAGTATAATGGATCCGATATTACGGAAACGAATCCTTCTTATCCAAGAAAAACTGGATATGAAAGTTATGGTGAAGTAATTCAAGTTGGTAATCAAGTAACACATGTAAACGTAGGTGATAAAGTAGTTTCTTTTTATGGACATGAAACGATAGGGATAGTTAAGGTACATAAAGTAATTCGAGTGCCTAGTTCTATACAACCTAAAGTTGCTTTATTATCCATTCTTTCATGTGATGCTGCTAAAGGAGTATTGAAACTAAACCCGCGACATGATGAAAAAATACTTATAACTGGAATGGGAGTTATTGGTTTGTTCGCTTGTTATTTCTTAAAATACTATGTAGGCATTGAGCACGTGGATGTTGTTGAGCCTAATAAAAATAGAAGAGATTTTGCAAAGAAGTTTGGTCCGAAAAACATATATGATTCAGAAGAGAAAATAATAGAAACATATAATTATGGTTTCGAATGTTCTGCTACAAATAGTGGGTTCCATACTTTGCAAAAAGCTCTTAAAACTAATGGTAAAATATGTATACTATCTGATGGTAATATAGAAGAACTAACATTAACTGCTAACTTTTATCAGAAAGAATTGCAAATCATTGGATCAAGTGATGGATACGATTATCAAAAGCATGCAGATTGGTTTTTTGAAGAAATAGGAAAAACACCATTTATAGAAGAGATCTTTCAACATGAAATACATTATACTTCACTCATACAATGCTTTGATGAATTGAGTTTAGGGATAATTAAACCATTAAAAGTATATGTTTCATATGAATAACGAAAAAAATGAGAAAATATTTGTCACATACCTTACAAATGTTTCGTCACATTTATGATTACTAAATGAGGAGGAACATATATGAAAATATTTGTAGCAGGTGCAACGGGTGTAATAGGACGTTCTTTATTGCCAATGTTAATAAAAAATGGGCATACAGTTTTTGCGATGATCCGTAATACTTCGCAAGTAGAAGCAATGAAAAAGGTTGGTGCCATACCAGTAATAGCTGATGTATTTAATAGAAAGGCTGTATTTTCTGTATTAGAAGAAACAAATCCCGATGTAGTTATTCATCAATTAACGTCATTATCTTCATGGGATTTTGAGGATAATGCAAAAATTAGAACAAAAGGCACTCGTAACCTTGTCGATGCAGCTAAAAATGTAGGGGTACAGAAAATAATCGCTCAAAGTATTTCATGGGCGTATGAACCAGGGGATACATTTGCGACTGAAAAAGATTCACTACATATTACTGCTTCCATGCCTCGACAAGTCACTGTTAATGGCATATTGAAATTAGAAGAAGCTGTTACTGAGTTACCTGAATCGGTAATACTTCGTTATGGCACATTATATGGACCAGGAACATGGTATGCGGAAAACGGATTAATAGCAAATCAAGTTCGTAATAATGAGATTATTGCATCAGATGGGATAATCTCGTTTATACATGTCGAAGATGCTGCAAGAGCTACTATGCTAGCCCTTAATTGGCCTTCAGGAATCGTAAATATTGTAGATAATTATCCAGCAACTAGTAAAGAATGGTTACCAATATATGCAGCAGCGATAGGGGCACCTAAGCCTAAAGTTCAAGATGGGAAAGATAGTTGGGAAAGAGGAGCTTCCAATAATAAGGCGCGTAAAGAGTATGGTTGGATACCTTTATTTCCATCATGGTCTGAAGGGTTTAACAACTTAATAGGTAAGTAAAACACAACTTTAATGGGAATGATAGTAAAATACACCATTAAAGGATTGGGTTATTATGAATATAATTTTGGAAAGTATTATATTAACTTTTACTGGAATAATTGTTTTGAAAATGACAGGTAGTGCATCTGTCAGCCAAATGACAAGAGCTGAAATCATTATAGTTGTATCAATCGGCCGTATTATTGTGGAACCTGTATTAAGTAGAAAAGTAGTCCCATCTATATTTGCGGCTATCATATTTGCAAGCATACTACTTATCATTCATTTCTTTGAATTGAAATCAAGGAAGGTGGAACAATTTCTAAATGGAAGTAGCATTATAATTGTTGAAAACGGAGAGATTGTAAAAGAGAATTTGATGCAGGCAAAAATGTCGGAGCAACAACTATATATGCAATTAAGAGAAAAAGGAATCCATGATGTAAAGAGTTTACAGCGAGTTACAGCGGAACCGAATGGTCGTATTGGTTATCAATTAATAAAAGAAGCACAACCAATAACTTTAGAAATGTTAGAAAAAGTATTAGATCGGTACAATATAAAAAGATAATTTCTCGTGAGAAAAAGCCAATACTATAACGGAAGTATTGGCTTTTTTATTTTTCTACAAGCGTAAGGATTAATAAAATAGGGTGGATTTTAAACCAATCATTATAATAGATATAGGCTTATAATTGTGCTATATTCAATGGACTTATAGTGAATGTGGTAAAAAATTAATTTGGCATAGGTAGACGCAGCGTTAAAATTTATAAGTTTTTAATGTGATACTAAAAATGGATTGAAAATAAGGAGATAGATACATAATGGAATTTTGGGAATCAAGTTTTATCGAAAAACAAACGATGTGGGGATTTGAATCTACAGAATCTGCAATTTTGACAAAAGATTTTTTTCTTGAAAAGAACGTTAAAGACATATTAATTCCGGGTATTGGATATGGAAGAAATGCAAAGGTTTTTATCGATAATGGTATAAATGTAACTGGTATTGAAATTTCAAAAACAGCCATTGATTTAGCAAAGCAAAATGGACTAGAAGATATTAGTATCTATCACGGTTCGGTAAATGAGATGCCTTTTAATAACAAACTGTATGATGGGATATTTAGTCATGCACTTCTTCATTTGTTGAATGAACAGGAAAGAGAGAAATTTATTGAAGATTGTTATAATCAGTTAAAACCAGGCGGATATATGGTTTTTACAACTGTTTCTCAAAAAGCCCCAATGTACGGAAAAGGAAAACAGCTGGAGCAAGACTATTATGAAATAATGGAAGGCGTAAAAATGTTCTTCTATGATTCTGAATCTATAAAACGAGATTTTAATCAATATGGATTAGTACAAGTTTCGGAAATTGATGAACCAAATAAGAACGTGGTAAATAAACCTTCAATCAATTTTTTTACGATAAAATGTAAGAGAGAACTATAATTAAAAGTTATTAAGAATGATTAAAGATGTTTATATATTGATTATGCACAAATAAAAAGGACAAGCATATAATAGAAGTACCTATTAACTTTAAGTAACCTTAACTTTCTTTAATAGGATATCTCAAAATCCCCAAAAAGAGCACTTGCGGAAACAAGTGCTCTTTTATTTTTTGTTTCATAAATATTTATAGTTGCAAATTTCGTGCAATAAAAATAAATCTGAGAGAAATAATCATATCTTTATTATACGATTATTTTTGAACTACAAACGTTATAGCATTTGTTTTTAATTGAATGTGTCTTTCATTTCGAACAATATCATAAGCTAATTCTTTTATTTCAACTTTTAGTTCTTTCCATTCTTTATAAATGCTTTTTAAAGTACTTATCATTTCTTCGGTTGAAAGATTAATTTCAATTAAAGCTTCTAATTCTTCATTCGTTATTGAATCAATTTCTTGTATGTTAGAGTTAATAATTAAACAATTAATACCGCCGTTTTTTGTACCTCTTTTCATAGAGTGGAGTACATTTTTAAAATCTTCTTCTGATCTGATATGTTCTAAACTTGATACTGCAACGATATAATCATAAGCGTTAGAGTCAATATGATAGTTTTCAATTGCTGCTTCTTCTGTTTTTATAACCTCGAATACATCATGTTCTTTGCTATAAATTTGTAGCTTTGTTAAAGCGGAATTAAGTAAATCAACACATGTAACGGTGCCGCTAGTATTTTTTATTTTTTTTGCAATTGGAATGCTATTTCTCCCAACGCCAGAGCCAAGGTCAAGTACTTGCAAGTTGTTTTGTCCGTCAAAGTGGTTCATCAAGTCCATAACCGTTTTAACTGGTTTGAAAAGCCAAGAGCCAATTTCAAATAGTTTATATTGTTCATAGTAAAGGTCGTGATATTTCTTTTCTTCTTGTCTTATGTAATCGATACGGTTCACATTGTTTCAGCTCCAATATTTTTATTGCAAAATGAATAGGTGGGACAGCCTTTAACATTTGTTTGAATTCGAAAAATACCACCAGCATGTGGATACTCTTTTAATTCGTCATCCGTCATTCTTGTTCTGGCTGTTGTAACATATAAATCTGTTAAATTAGGCCCACCAAATGTACATGATGTTACATATAAAGCTGGAATTGGAATATTTAATATTTGTTCTCCAGTAGAGGGATTCCATCTAGTTATTTTTGAACCTCCCCAATGTGCAATCCATAAACAACCTTCTTCGTCAATTGTCATACCATCAGGTAGACCATCATTTTCAGAGAAATTGATTACATCACTTGGATTATGAATGTCTCCAGTACGTATATTATATTGATAGCGAACCACTTTTTTAGTAGGTGTATCTATAAAGTAAAAGTATGTATGATCAGGTGACCAAGCAATTCCATTTGATGTATTTACATGTGAAACTTTTTTCTCTACACTTAAATTATGATGTAAACAATACAAGGAACCTGCAGCATTCATACCGTATGTATCTGTAGAACCTGCCCAGAAACGACCAGCTGGATCACATTTTCCATCATTGAAACGATTTTCTATTAAATGTGGTTCAGGGTCAAAAATATGTGTCAGTTTTTCTGTATTTACATTAATAGAATAAAAGCCGTTTTCCATAGCTAAGAGTAGTACATCCTCTAAATATGGAACAACACAGCCAATTTGTTGATTGAGAACAATTACTCGGTTCGTATTAGCGGTAGGATTGTATATGCATAATTTTCTCTCCATAATATCAACCCAATATAAAAGTTGCTTTTTTCCATTCCAACATGGTCCTTCAGCTAAACTTGCTTTAGCATCTAAAACTAATTCTATATTACTGAACAAGATGTTCACCTCGCGTTATAAGATATTAATATAATTCGATAAGAATAGAGGTAAACCTTTTAGTCAAAGGATATTAAAATTTATACTGTAGAAAAATGACCTTCTCAAGTGATTAAAAAAGTGTATAAACAAGGAGAGGAAAATGCATATGATGTTTTATGAGATTGTTTGCTTTTCTTGTAAGAATATATTTCGTGTTTACGAAGGCAGTGAAAAATATAAGCGATTTAAAGAGAAACCAAACGGGGCATATTGTTGTGATGAGTGTAGTCATAAAATTCAATTAGAAGCGATAAAGAATTTTTTTAGGTAATTATATGTTTTGAATTCGGAAAAGTTTGACAATAAAAGCATTATAAATTATCATATTAAAAAACTAATATTTAAAATGGCATGGAAGAGAAGAGTAGTTAAGAAAGAATACGTACAGAGAGCTCTGGTAGCTGAGAAAGAGCGGTATACATCTTAACGAAAAAAGACTTGGAGCTGCGCAAGGAACTAATTTATTTAGGGATGGTGCGACGGATTCTCCCGTTATAGAGATAGGGTATAAGCATATTTTGCCGTACCTGAAGAGGTTAATATGGTGACATATTAACAAACTGAGGTGGTACCGCGAAGCTAACAACTCTCGTCCTCAAGATGAATAATCTTGGGGGTGGGAGTTTTTTTATTGCATAAAACTGAAAATGCGAAAACAAAAAAATAATCGAGGTGAGTAATATATGCATTGGGCGTATGAAGTAGCACATGAATTAATTAGGAAACATCCAAATAAAGAAACGTTTGTTTGTGCATCAGGAATTAGTCCGTCAGGTTCTGTTCATATTGGGAATTTTCGTGAAATCGTAACGGCTTATTTCGTAGTAAGAGCACTTCAAGATTTAGGGAAAAAGACTCGTTTTATATTTTCGTGGGATGATTATGATAGGTTTAGAAAAGTTCCCAAAAATATTGATCCTTCTTTTGCGAAGTATATTGGTATGCCATACTGTGATATTCCAGATCCGTATGGATGTTATAACTCGTATGCGGAGCATTTTGAAAAAGAGTTTGAAAAATCGCTTCAAGCATTTGGAATTGAAGTAGAATTTATTTATCAACATGATGAATATAGAAGCGGAAGGTATAACAAAAATATTTTAGAGGCTTTGTATAAACGAAAAGAAATATATGATATTTTAATGGACTTTAAAACTGGAGAGTGTAGTGAAGAAGAGCGAAACAATTTTTATCCAGCTGCATTATATTGTGAGAGGTGTGGAAAAGATACAACAACTATTACATATTTTGATGAAGTATTAAAAACAGTCCGGTATGAATGTGAATGCGGAAATGAAAAAGAATTATCCGTATTAAATACAAATAAAATGAAACTAAACTGGAAAATCGATTGGCCGATGAGATGGATGATAGAGGATGTTATTTTTGAACCGGGTGGAAGAGATCATTCATCAGAAACGGGTAGTTATAATGTATCAAAAGAAATTGCAAGGAAAATATTCAATCGTGAAGCGCCTCATTACGTTGCTTACGATTTCATTGGTATTAAAGGAAATCATGAAAAAATGTCTAGCTCTTCAGGGAATAGTATTACACCAAGTAATTTATTGAGAGTGTATATACCAGAAGTAATTCTCTTTATGTTTGCAAAATACAAACCAGGCGCTGCTTTTCATATTGGGTTAGATGAAGATGTGATTCGCAATTATACAGAGTATGAGCGATTGAAAGATAGCTATGAAAATAAAACGCTCAAAAATGAAGATTTATTTGATGCAATTAAAATCTCTAAAGTTGATAGCGATTTTAAAGAATATCCGAAATTTAATCAAGTAGCAGGAACGTTACCATTATTAAATTTTGATTCAACTATTTTACAGGGGATATTAAAGAAAATAGATAGGAGTTATGCATTAGATGAAATGAGAGTGATAAGTAATCGCGCAGAGTATTGGATAAGAAACTTTCAATCTGAAAAATTAATCGCGGTAAATCAGGAGAAAAATGCTGAGTTTTACTACACATTAGATGAAAGGCAGAAAGAATGGCTAGTAGAAGTTTGTAAAATACTTCGTTCTATTAAAGATTACTCTAACTTAATGGAGCAATTATATACGATTTGTCATCATGAAAATAAAAAAATAATGAAAGAAAATCAAAAACAATTATTCACTATTATATATAAGCTCATTATGAATCAATCAAATGGTCCTCGTATACCATTATTAATACATGTAGTAGGCATAGAAAAATTCATCACACTATTAGATTTCTAAAACACAGTTAAAAGCAACGTAAGTACCAAAATTTCTAAGTACTTGCGTTGCAAATTTTACTATCGTGAATACAATTTCGGACATTCATCACCACTTGGCTCATAAAAACAATGGCTTTTAAACTGTCCTACAAATGGCTGATTATACCATTCAGGTGGACAAGCTCCGACTGGACGGAAATACCAAAGAGCCCATCGTGCAGGCCAGCGCCATTCACCTTGTAAAACTTTTCGTGCGATTTCTTTTTCTGATTCACGAGCGCGTTGATAAAAATATCCATATTGTACTGCTTCAAATCCGCCGGGGCTTTGATATACAGCGTCGCGTACGGTACGGAGTTGTTTAAAATCTAAGCAATCACAAAATACACGGTTTACTACAACGCATCCAACTAACTCCTCACCTTGGCGACCTTCGCCTTCAGCTTCAGCACGAATTAAACGAGCTAGTAAATCAACATCACTTTCGTTGTATGGAATAAGGGGCATAGTGATACCACCTTTCTGTTATAGTAAAGAGTGTATGTTATAAAACAATCTGCGTGCTTTTTTACTTAAAAATAACATTTAATTTTAAGAGGAGCTTGTATAAAAAGAGCTAATTAGTAATAGTAGATAAATATAAAAGGGAGAGGTATTATGTATCGAATTCATAAAGACCATATCATTTACTCAATGTCACCAGAAAATAAGCCTTGTATGGAAGTGGAAATTGGGAGCAGTCTTGTATTTGAAACATATGATTGCTTTGAAAATCAAATCGATTCTGAAGATGTTGTGTTTCAAGAATTAGATTGGAACCGAATTAATCCAGCCACTGGACCTGTATATGTTAAAGGAGCAGAACCTGGCGATATATTAGCCGTAACGATTGAAAAGATTAAAATTGCAGAGCAGGGCGTTTTGACTACAGGTGCAAACCTTGGTGTAATAGGGGATGAGTTAAATGAAAATACAGTGAAAATTGTCCCAATACATAATGAACATGTTTTGTTTTCAAGTGAACTACAAATCCCGATTAATCCAATGATTGGGGTAATTGGTACTGCACCGAAAGAAGAGAGCATTTCATGTGGCACACCGCATGATCACGGCGGGAATATGGACTGTAAAGAGATTAAAGAAGGAACAACATTACTACTACCAGTTAATGTCCCAGGAGCACTATTAGCGTTAGGTGATTTACACGCAGCGATGGGTGATGGTGAAATTGGTGTTAGTGGTGTAGAGGTTGCTGGTGAGGTAACGGTAACAGTTCAAATTATAAAAGAAAAGAAATGGCCGTTACCAATGGCTATTCAAAAAGGAAAAATGATGACGATTGCTTCAGAGAAATTGTTAGATGATGCAGCAAGTCGTGCTGTACATAATATGGTAACATTTTTACATGAAGAATTAGCAGTGTCTAAAGCTGATGCAACTCTTTTATTATCGGCAGCAGGTAATTTAAAAGTTTGCCAAGTTGTGGATCCGTTGAAAACGGCGCGTATGGAATTAGGGATGGATTATGTGGAGAAACTAGGATTTACTTTTAGTAAATTTCATATTAAATAGATAAGGGACGAAAAAGGATACTTTTGTATAAAAGCATCCTTTTTTAATTTACGGATTTTGTGAAAAGAGGTAGTATTTATTCTATATAAGTATATTTGAGATTGTGGATTAAAAAGGAGTTCAATAATGGTCAAAATTATGATTGTAGAAGACGATATGAAAATTGCAGAACTATTATCGACACATGTTGCGAAATATGGTTATCAAGGAGTTATTGTATCGGACTTTCAAAATGTATTAAACATTTTTTTAGAAGAACAACCAGAGTTAGTTTTATTAGATATTAATTTACCGAGTTTTGATGGGTACTTTTGGTGTCGTCAAATTCGCGGAGTTTCAACATGTCCGATACTATTCATTTCGGCTCGTGAAGGCACGATGGATCAAGTTATGGCGTTAGAAAACGGTGGCGATGATTTTATTCCGAAGCCTTTTCATTATGAAGTTGTAGTGGCGAAAATTCGTAGTCATTTAAGACGTGCATATGGAGATTATGCACCGAAACTAGAAGAGCGAATGATTGAGCAACAAGGCCTTTGTTTATATCCTGAAAGACTTGTATTGAAACTTAGAAACGAAGAGATTGATATAACGAGAAACGAAGCTATTTTATTAGAGACATTAATGAAAAATTATCCGCGTGTTGTGAGTAGGGAAGTGTTGTTAAATAAATTATGGGATAGCGAATCTTATGTTGATGATAATACATTAAGTGTAAATACAACACGTGTGCGTAAAAAGTTACAAACGTTACATATAGAAGGTGCGATTGAAACGATTCGTAGTGTTGGATATAGATTGCATATTACTTGGGATACTGGTATAGAAAAATGATAAGGTTGTTTATACGTGATCATATACCACTTATTTGCTTTACTATAATTCAACTACTAGCTATATTTCTCGTATATTGGTTTGATGGGCATAATCATATTACAACGGCGTTATATGCAATGTTTCTAGGTGTTTTCTTTATGGGAAGTTATTTAGTGTTTCGTTATTTTACACATCGTTCTTTTTATGAGCGCTTAGCAAACCCGATGCAATCTTTGGATGAATCTGTTCAAAAATCTGATTTTGCAGCTGTATCGGCTGCTCTTCAAGAACTACTTGAGGTGCAATATCGACATTATCAAAATCAGCTGCAAATGCAAGAGAGAAAAAATAATGACCATTTAACCTTTATGAATCAGTGGATTCATCAAATGAAAACACCTTTATCTGTAATAGAATTAATTACACAGGATGAAGTAGATTCACGTTTTGAAAGTATAAATGAGGAAACTGATCGATTAAAAAAGGGATTAGAAATGGCTCTGTATGTCGCACGTTTAGAAGCATTTACACAAGATTTTTATGTAGAAAGAGTACAACTATATAAAATAGTGAATGATTCGGTACATGAGCATAAACGGTTCTTTATCCGGAATTTTGTATATCCAGAGCTTGAAATTGATAAGGACATTACAGTAGAAAGTGATGCGAAATGGTTACAATTTTTAATTGGACAAATACTATCGAATGCGATTAAATATTCATCTGGTAGTAGAGAGAAGATTAAAGTGAAAGCTTGTAAGGAAGGTAATAATGTTATACTTGAAATTGCTGATAATGGTGTAGGAATACCGAAGCAAGATTTACCAAGAGTGTTTAAACCTTTCTTTACAGGAGAAAATGGTAGAGATTTTAAAGAATCAACTGGAATGGGGCTATATCTCGTACATGAAATTACGAAGCAATTAGGACATAGTGTAGAAATCCATTCAGAAGTTGGTAAAGGTACCGTTGTACGTATTAAATTTTAAATGTGTAAAAATGACTCAGGCTAAAGAACTTTTGAAATAAGTTCTTTAGCCTTACTTTATATGGATTAAATAAAATGATATAAAAGACTGGTATGATCCTAATAAAAGGTCGTGTAAGTATGTGTAATGACACAATAATAAATAAGGCTGTTAAATGAGAGGTTTTTAATAATTTATTAATATTTAAATAGTTTTTTGTAAGAAAAAAGCTCGCCCTTTGAAAGAGCTAGCTTCATGAATTTTAATTAAGTAAACAAACTTAATAATTTATATCCAATTAATCCTAAAATAGTGATAGGAACCATCATTAAGAAAGAAGAAATTCGATTAGCATTAGAGCGTTCTAATACAAGAATCAAGATAATCCCGACTATGACTTCGGTATACCCAACAGGTAACATGTGACTATAGTCTTCAAAATTTAAAAGAATGTGAAGTCCATCTGTTACAAAAACGCCACTAATAAGCGCGCTTCCGAATTTATGAAGTGGATCCGTAGTATCTTTCCATAGAAAACCTGCAACTCCAAAGATAGTTCCTCCTATACATGCACATACAATCCATACGGATATAAAATAAATAGAGTGAGCTACATTTTTAATAACTATTGCATAACCATAGTAGCCTAATACCATACCGAGTAGTGCAAGGATACCAGAAAGTATAGCTGTACGCTTAGAATAACTAAAGCTAGCCACAAAAAAGGATGGAACTAACCAAACGCTTCCTAGATTAGCTAATGAATTCCAATGTCCAGGAAGTATACCTTGCCCCAATTTAGTTAGTATACCAACAATTATCCCTACTATAATTGGGACGAGAAAAATCCTTAAAAACATATTTAACTTTGTGATTTTTAATGTCCTGTCCATAAATTCAATCCTTACATTAATATTTTCTGTAAAGATATAATAGCTTATTACAAGGGAATAATCAATAAAAATTTATCGAAAAACAATAAGTGATTATTGGATAATGAATAACATTTTGTTTTTATACAAAATTTATCCCGCTTTAATGGGCAGTAAGACCCCCACCTCAAAATTCAGCGAAAGCAAAGAAATTAGGTGGGGGTCGGGCTGCCCATTAAAGTCCGATTGGTTCAACTAATAATCAGTGGGGATGAAGAAAACCCCCACTGATTAAAGTTTCACTTTATATAATAGAGAGTGCTTAGAAGTTTACTACTGGGGAAATCTAAAGGACGTATTACAATCAATGTAACTTGTGCTTATTCAACATGAAGTTAAGGAATGATAAATAAACCTAAAAGAAAGCAATCTTTTTAACAGCACATATAATTGCATTTACTCATACAGTACTAGTATGGTACAATATGGTTATTAACGACGGAAAGGAATGATGGGTGGACGATGATTAACTAATCTTATTTTTAAATGTTGAAATTCAATAAATTTCAATTTCTAAAAAATAGGATTAGTCTGCCCAATTTCCATACAACGGTATTGCTATTTATATTGCGCAATAGCTTATTTGGGTATAAATAATGTAATGACTAATCCTGCCAAATTTATTTGGGAGGATTTTTTATTCTCCCTTAATGAAAGGGATCGGTATTTATGAAAGAACTATTAAAATTAAATGATGTTTATGTTGAAATAAAAGAAAATATGTTGTTAGAGAAAATGAATGTGACAGTAAAACAAGGGGATGTTATCGGATTAATCGGTAAAAATGGTGCTGGTAAATCAACGTTACTTCAATTAATAAATGGGAAGATTGAACCTTCAAAAGGTACTGTTGAATGGATGCAAATGAATATGACAACAGCATATGTTGAGCAAGAAATAGAATCTTTTATTAGTAATGATGTAATTGCAAAAGAAGCAGAACTTCTTGCAAAATGGGGCGTGCCAACGAACGATTTTCATACTTTAAGTGGTGGTGAAAAGCTGAAAATTCGATTAGCAAAAGGATTTGCTGAAAATCCTAATGTCTTAATATTAGACGAACCGACAAATCATTTAGATGAGATCAGTACGGGATTTCTCATTAAACAAATAAAAAACATGAAAGGTACAGTTATCGTTGTATCGCATGATCGATATTTTTTAGATGTTGTCGCAACAAAAATATGGTCAATTGAGGACAAAAAATTAATTGAGCATAGTGGTAATTATACGAGCTACATGAAAGCACGTGAGCAAAAAAGAAAGTCGCAGCAGCGTGAATATGAAAAGCAGCAAAAAAAGATAGAACAAGTAGAAACACATATAAAAGAATTGAGTTCATGGTCACAAAAGGCACACGCGCAGTCTACAAAACAAGAAGGTGTGAAAGAATTCTATCGTGTAAAAGCGAAGCGAATGGATGCACAAGTGAAGTCAAAACGAAAACGACTTGAAAAAGAGCTGGAGAAAGCGAAAGTAGAACGTGTGAAAGAAGAGTATTCAGTTGAGTTTTCTATTCAAGCGAACAAAAAAGTAGGAAAACGTTTTTTAGAAGTGAAGCAATTAAAAAAAGACTTTCATGGGAAAGTATTATTTGAAACCGTTAATTTTACAATTCAGCACGGTGAGAAAGTTGCGATTGTTGGACCAAACGGTAGTGGGAAAACAACATTACTGAAGATGATTATGGGAACGGAAAATGCTGAAGGAGAAATATGGATTTCACCATCTGCGAACATCGGCTATTTAACACAAGAAGTTTTTGATTTACCGCTTGATAAAACACCAGAAAATTTATTTTTTAAAGAGACGTTTGAAGAAAGAGGAAAAGTCCAAAATTTAATGAAACATTTAGGGTTCCAAGCTTCTCAATGGAAAGAGCCGATTGAGCATATGAGTATGGGAGAAAGAGTAAAATGTAAGCTAATGGCTTATATTTTAGATGAAAAAGATGTACTCATTTTAGACGAACCGACGAATCACTTGGATCTACCTTCACGTGAACAACTTGAAAATACATTAGCTGAGTATAACGGAACATTAGTAATTGTATCTCACGATCGATATTTTCTGGAGAAAACAACTAACATAAAACTCGTGTTTTCAAACAATACGATACAAAAGCAGCTAGAAGAACCTACGAAAACAAGAGATGATATTGAAGAGCTACGTTTAACGTTAGAAACAGAGAGACAAGAAGTATTAGGGAAATTAAGCTTTTTAACTTCTAACGACAAAGAATATAAAGCACTGGATGAACGGTTTATGGAACTTACGAAGCAGATTAAGGAGCTTTAATGTAAGTAAGGGGGATTAACATGGATGAAGAGAGATTCACTAAGTTATTTAAAATAGATTGTGGAGATATATACCTACAAGAGTTTACGGTCAAAGATGCAGAGAGTATTTATAACATATCCAATCAACCAGAAATAGAAAAGTTTTTACCAGACTGGAAATCAACAAAAGAACAAAGGGTTAATTGGGTTGTAAATTATGAAATACCAGAAAATAAAGCGTTTCTTCATGCAGTGAGAACTACGACTAACATAGATGATCACATATTAAAACTAGGAATATTTAAGAAAAACACAAATGAATTTATTGGATGGTGCTGTACGGGTATTAAAGATGAACTTCCTTTACCAAATAGAGAAATTATGTATGCAGTTTCAAGTGAATATCATAATAATGGTTATGCAACGAAAGCAACTAAAGGAATGATTAACTATTTGTTTGGAAAAACGAATGTAGATCACCTTAACGCAATTGCTTTAATTAACAATGTAGCATCAAATAAAGTTATTGAAAAATGTGGGTTTATTTATAAGAGCCAACAGAGGATAGAAAATCAAATATATAATCATTATATATTGAGAAGATCTGAGTGGATAAAAATATAACGTTGGGTAGTAAAAGACCGATAAAGCAATCGGTCTTTTCTCATTTATATAATAAAGGTTTCATATACTTTGTATTTCCTGCTACTATACAATTATTATAAGATAGTTATGCGTTAATTTCAGTTTGAAAATAGTTTTATTATCAGTTTTTTTAGAAATCTTACAAGCGTGTAAGATAAATGAAAGACGAATCAATATGAGCTGTAAGACAATTCATTTACACTCTGTTATGAGACGTGCAAATGAAGGGAGAATATACATGGAAATTTTACATGCAAAAAGTATTAGTAAAGTATATAAAGGGAAAGTACCTTATAAAGCATTAGTTGATATTGATTTATCAATTCAAGAAGGTGAATTTGTAGGGATTATGGGGCCATCTGGTAGTGGAAAAACAACGTTATTAAATATGGTATCTACTATTGATTCTCCATCATCGGGAGAAATTTTAATAAATGGCACAAATCCTTTCCAATTATCATCAGAAGATTTAGCGTTATTCCGCAGAAAACAATTAGGATTTGTTTTTCAATCATTTAATCTTCTTAGCACACTTACTGTAAAAGAAAACATCGTATTGCCGATGACTTTAGATGGTGTTTCCGTGCAAGAAATGAACAAGCGATTGGAAGAGATTGCAGAGAAGTTAAATATTACAGATATCTTGAATAAAAGAACATTTGAAATATCAGGGGGACAAGCTCAAAGAACAGCAATCGCTCGTGCGATCGTTCATAAGCCGCAATTATTACTTGCAGATGAACCAACAGGGAACTTGGACTCTAAATCTTCAAATGATGTAATGGAGATGCTGGATACTCTAAATAAAGAAGAAAAAGCAACGATGATGTTAGTTACACATGATCCGTATGCAGCGAGCTTTTGCAGCCGAGTAATTTTTATTAAAGATGGTCAACTATATAACGAAATTTATTGTGGTGAAAGTAGGCAAACTTTTTATCAAAAGATTATGGATGTCCTTTCTTTGTTAGGAGGGAAAAGGCATGACTTTTCGTCAGTTCGCATTTAATAATATTTTTCGCAATAAGCGTACATATGCTGCCCATTTTTTAAGTAGTGCATTTTCTATTATGATTTTCTTTACGTATGCTCTTTTATTATTTCATCCTGATTTACAAGGTGAGTTGAAATCGACAAGTGCAACAATAAGTGCATTTGGTACATTGGGATTTTCAGTTTCGCAAGGATTGATTTTTGTATTTTCATTTTTCTTCATTTTATATTCAGTTAGTTCGTTTTTAAAAACCCGTAAGAAAGAATTTGGCGTTTTAATGATGCAAGGTATGTCAATGAGACAACTTAAGAAATTATTATTAATTGAAAATATGTTGATTGGACTTGGTTCAATTTGTATAGGGATTTTCATTGGACTCATATTTTCTAAACTAGTCTTATTGATAAGTGCAAGTGTATTAATGATTAATAATGGTTTACCTTTTTATATACCAGTGTGGGCTGTATTATTAACAATTATCACATTTCTTTTCTTGTTTTTAATTGTTTCATTATTTACATTTAAAATGATAAAAGTAACGGAACTTGTGGAACTTATTCGAGCAGAGGAAAAGCCAAAACCTGAACCGAAATCTTCAGTTTTATTATCGCTACTTTCTTTAATTAGTATAGGATATGGATATTTTTCAGTATTTCGCTTCATACCAAGTACCAATTTTATTACGCTTGGAATAGGTGTGCTCCTAGTAATTATAGGAACGTACTTTTTATATACACAGTGTAGCGTTTATATATTGCACCTTGCTAAAAGGAGAGAATCTTTCTTTTTAAAGAGAACAAATATATTAACATTTTCTGAATTAATTTACCGTATGAAAGATAATGCAACGATGTTTTTTATAGTATCTATTATTTCAGCAGTCGCTTTTACAGCAATTGGAACGACAGCTGCTCTTGGAAATAAAGATTTAGTAAGAATGACGAATCCGTATACGTTACTATACATGGCTCCTGAAAACAACAAAATAGCGGATAAACATCTCTCTATTATAAAAAAACATCTGGCTGATGCTAATATTCCATATCGAATGGCTTCATCTTCATATATATATACGGAAAGCAATGTATATGTAATGAAATTAAGTGAGTATAACGAACTTGCGAGAGCACTTGGATATCAACAAGAAATGATTGAAAAAGAAGATGAAATGTTATTAATTCCTGGAATGGTATCACAAAAACAAGAATTTAAAAATGGTGATTATAAGAAGAATATTGAAGTCATTCAAGGTGATTGGACAAAGACATTTCATGTGAAAAAAACTGTCGATAATTTAGTTTTGCCACATGATACGAAAGGGATATATATTGCTATTCAAGATCATGTATATGATGGAATTCCACTTAATAGTGGTCCAGATAATGAAGATATTATTCAATATCGTACTTACGGATTTGTTGTAGATGATTGGATAAAAACGAAAGAGGTTTCAAACCAATTAAATAATATATTTGATCAAGAACCTAGAGATATACATTTTGAATTTAGAGCACTAACAATAGAGTTGTTAAGTGCAAAACAAACGAATGGGTTATTACTTATGGCTAGTGTTTTAGTCGGAATCGTTTTCTTCACATTTGCTGCTAGTTTTATTTATTTCCGATTATATACTGATTTGAATCGTGATCAACAGCAGTATAAAATGATTTCGAAAATGGGGTTAAGTAAACGGGAGCTAAAGAAAGTTGTAACGAGACAGTTATTATTAATGTTTTTCTTACCAATTGTCGTTGCAGTAATACATACTGTAGTCGCTTATATGGCATTACAACAATTAGTCGATTTTTCTATTCTAAATAGCTCTATCGTCATTTTAATTTCATTTATATGTATACAAGTTTTATATTTCTTTATAACTCGTTGGCGTTATTTACAAAAGCTTCATAAGACAATGGAACAATAGAGAAAATCAGCAAGTAAGATTGCAGAAAAGCATGTAAAAAAACAATTTGAAGTTATGGAAGGAACTGTGATGAAAAAACAATTATCTATTTTCATATTAAGTATATTATTGTTATTAAGTGTAAGTACATGCTCTAAAAACGAAAACAGATTTCCAGCTAACGGTGTATTAATCATTGGAGATGAGAATCATACTGGAGCAATTATGAATCGTTATAAGGAAAACACGAAAGAACAGGAAGCTTTTGCAGTGAAAACAGGTAGATTTGACCAAAAAAGGGTTCTGATAATAAATGAATCTACTGCACAAGCGATGATGAATGCAAAGCTTTTTCGTAAACGTGATCAAGCATCCCTTTCTAAAACGTTAGATACGTTGCCGAATTTTCCAAAAGAAAGTTCCCTATTATTTATAAATGAAGAAGAAAAGAATATAAAAAGTATTGAAATAGAAGGAAACAAGATACCTGTTACATATGGTAGTGATGTTTGGCTTGGCAATAAACGTGACTATGGAGCACTATGGTATATCGTTGTGGCGAAAAATAGTGTGTATAAAGAAATAAAAGCAAATGAAACGAATATGCAACTTCTACACTTGAAAAAGTCATTAGGTGATGAAAACCCTAAAATATCGACAGATAATACGTTGATTAATGAAAAAGTAAAAGTAAGAAAGTTAATTGAAGGTTATAGAGATGAGGTATCAATTCAGTTTGTAACGATTGGAGAAAAATCTTAAAAAAGAGCTCGAGGTTGATGGATACTTTATCAACCTCGAGCTCTTTTTAATACCGTTTAAATAACTTACATTACTTCATTTAATCGAGTCTCACTCGTTTCTTCAATCGCATTTGAATTTTGAACTGAATTATTTTGTGCTTCTTTTTCTTTATGAGCCTTTTGTAGCATTTCAAGTATAATCCATAAAGGAACACCTTTATCCTTTAACATCTTCCATAAATCTAATTCATTAAATTTATGCTCAGGCTGTTTCATTTCTTTTTCAGATAAACGAATATCAAACTTGATAGGATCACTTATTTTCTTACTTTCAAGTTTAGTAGAAGAGATAGTATTATGCTCAAGATTAGATGGAGTTATTTTAGTAGGTTGAGACAATGTATGAATATTTGATCCGATTTGCATGATTTTTCCTCCTTTTCAAGCAATGAGATTAGTTTTCTTATGGTTTTTAAATCTTTTTAACATGAGGAAACTATATCTAATTATAAATCTAAATAAATAGATTTACAAGTTATATTGTAAAAAGTAAATACTCACTTGAATTAATATTTATCAACATTTTTATATGTTTTCTATATATACAACGTATATAAAATACTTTACATTATGTTTAAGTTGTTAAATTATTCTGTTAATTTTTTAAAAAGAAAAATGTAAACGTTTTATTAGGGGGAGAAAGTATGGGGAAGTTATTTTTAAAAATATGTTTTTTTGCATTAGTGACCGTATGTTCATTCGCAGCGAAAATATCATACGCTGAAGAGAGGCAACAGAATAATTATCCTATCATATTGGTGAATGGATTTGCTGGATGGGGTAGAGAAGAAATGCTTGGCGTAAAATATTGGGGTGGTGTTCATGATATACAGGAAGATTTGAAACGAAATGGTTATACGGTACATACCGCAGCTGTTGGACCTGTTTCTAGTAACTGGGATCGTGCATGTGAATTGTATGCACAAATTAGCGGTGGGACAGTAGACTATGGTGCAGTCCATGCTGAGAAACATGGACATAATCGTTTTGGCAGAACTTATAGTGGTTTTGCGCCGAATTGGAGTGAAACAAATAAAGTTCATTTAGTTGGACATAGCATGGGTGGACAAACGATTAGAACATTAGTACAGCTATTAAAAGAAGGTAGTTTTGAAGAAAAGAATTATGTAAAAAATCACCCAGACACCAAAATATCACCACTATTTGAAGGCGGAAAATCATACGTTCATAGTGTTACAACATTAGCAACCCCTCACAACGGTACAACACTTGCGGATGGTAGTCTTCTACTGCCGTTCGTTAAAGATTTACTCATTACAGCTGCAAGCTTTGGAGGAAACAATAATTTATCATTATATGATTTTAAATTGGATCAATGGGGTATAAAGAAGAATGCTGGAGAGTCCTTTTTCCAATATAGTAATCGTATTCTAAATAGTTCACTTTGGAAAAATACAAAAGATATAAGTCAATGGGATTTAAGTACAGATGGTGCAAAGGAGTTAAATAATTGGGTAAAGACGCAACCAGATGTGTATTATTTATCCTATAGTGGACATGCATCACAAGCAGCACCTATAACAGGTTTACATTTGCCTCATATAACGATGAATAAAGTGTTAATGGGAAATGCATTTTTCTTAGGTTCTTATGCGAGATATGAAGAAAACCGTCCACTAGTTGATACTTCTTGGTGGGAAAATGATGGTGTAGTAAATACAAATTCTATGATTGCACCATCTTCTAATGTTACTGTAAATAATAATGAGTCATTACAGATTGGAAAATGGAATCATATCGAAACGAAAGCGAATTGGGACCATCTCGACATGGTAGGGTTAAGTGTTTCAGACTCGTTAGGTTTTTCTAGCATTCAAGAGTTTTATAGAACAATTGCTGAAAAGCTATCACGTTTACCGAAATAGGTAATAATAAAGCGCTCTCGATGGAATTCGAGAGCGCTTTATATTATATTGAAAGAGTGATTTGGTAGAAAAATATGGGGGGATATTATGAAAATTCAAGTTGTATTATCAGGATACGGAACAGTAGGCAGAGAGTTTATAAAATTATTAAATGAAAAATATTCATATATATATGAAACATATGGGATTCAATTAGTTGTAAGCGGCGTATTAGGGAGAAATATTGCAATACATAATGAAGACGGCTTATCACTTCATCATTTATTAATGTATGGTGGCGGTACCGCTGCAATTGAAAAATATTTAGAGTATCATCCGAAGGAACGTGCAACAACTAGCATAAGTGGTACTGTATTGGTAGAATCAACAGTTACAAATCTTAAAGATGGAAATCCAGGGAAACAATATATGAAACAAGCGATTGAAAAACAGATGGATATAGTAGCAATTTCTAAAGGGGCGCTCGTTACAAACTGGAGAGAAATAAATGAAGCAGCAAAAGGCGCAAATATACGAATTCGATATAGCGGTGCAACAGCCGCTGCACTACCGACACTAGATATCGGACAATTTAGTTTAGCCGGTTGCAGTATTGAAAAAATAGAAGGAATATTAAATGGAACAACTAATTATATTCTTACGAAAATGTATGAGGAAGATATGACATTTGAAGAAGCACTGAAAGAAGCACAAAATAAAGGAATTGCTGAGACGAACCCTATATTAGATATAAGTGGTTCAGATAGTGCGTGTAAATTGTTACTTTTGACAAACAGCTTAATGGAAACAGAGAAAACACTTACTGATATACATATAAAAGGAATCGAGCACGTTACAAAACAGCAATTTAGAAATGCTAAGGAACAACATAAAATTATTAAATTAATAGCATCAGCATATAAGGATGAGGGTGGCAATGTCAATTTAAATGTTGAACCGTGCGAAATAGAAAAAGATCATCCGTTAGCAAAAGTAAATGGGACCGAAAAAGGAATTACGTTCTTTACAGATACGATGGGACAAGTTACTACAATTGGTGGGGCTTCTAATCCACGAGGCGCTGCAGCTGCAGCTTTAAAAGATGTAATTAACTTATATCGAAAAGATTTGTAAGACCGTACCGCCCTTTATAAAAAATACATATGTCGTGGACCTTTTGAGAATGAAATAAATATGCAAAAATGATTGCAGGGGGTAAGGAATTGTTTAAGGATTTTAAAGTTGTTAAAGATCGTCCCGTTTATATTCAGTTGAAAGATTATTTGAAGAAGATGATTATGAAAGGGCATTTGCTCGGGGATCAAAAAATCCCATCAACAAGGGAACTAAGTGAATTACTAAGTGTGAGTAGAAACACTGTACTCGCTGCTTATGCAGATTTAGAGCAAGAAGGACTCATTTATGCAGTTAAAGGAAAAGGGAACTTTGTTGCGAAGGTGGATATATCTAACACTTCGTCTGTTGAAATAGATTGGAAAAAGAAACTTAATACAGTGACCGCATTAGCGGATGAATTAGATTTAATGAAACATGGTGTTCGTTGGGAAAAGGGAATGATTGTTTTTAATAGTATAGCCCCGGATGAGAAGCTATTTGATGTTGAAAATTTCAAAAGAGCTTTTCTTACTCGTATGTCCATTGAAGGAGACATCGTATTGAACTACGGATATGCAAAGGGATATAGACCGTTAATGAATTATTTACTTCATTACATGGAAATGAAAGGTGTAGACATTTCGAATAAAGATATTCTAATTACAAATGGATTTACAGAAGGATTGGATATTGTACTCTCTTCTTTATCAAAAAAATCCGGGCGTGTCATTTGTGAGAATCCAACTCACCACGCTGCACTTAAGCTTTTCCGTTTACATGGACTTGAAGTTCATGGGATTGATATGCATGAGGATGGTATTGATACGAATGAAGTTGAAAAAAGTTTGCGTGAAAAAGATTTTGATTTTGCTTATTTAATTCCTTCTTATCATAATCCAACCGGTATTGTTACGAGTTCAGAGAAAAGAACGGAATTGATGAGGTTATTCTCAAAATACAAGGTTCCTATTATAGAGGACGGATTTAATGAAGAATTACGTTATTCAGGTTCACATTTAGCCCCATTATTAACTTTTGCTGGAGCTGGCAATAATGTGATTTATATTAGTAGCTTTTCAAAGGTACTTTTCCCTGGTTTACGTGTAGGCTGGATTATTGCAGATAAAGAGCTGATTCATTATTTAGAAAGCGTAAAAAGAGCAAGAACGATCCACACATCTACGTTAGATCAAGCTGTTCTGTTTCAATATTTACATGAGGGATATTTTGAGAAATATTTAAAAAAGGCAAGATCTGTTTATAAGAAAAAATATGAGTTAGCTGTCGGGGCATGTGACCAGTACATTCATTTCAAAAGAATGACTGGAGATGGTGGACTTCATTTATTTATAGAACTAGAAGAGCATATGAATGCCCGCACACTTTTACAAAAGTGTTATGAGAAAGGCGTTACGTTTTCACCTGGAGATGTTTTTTACTCTGATGGAGAAGGAGCGAACACTTTCCGATTAGGTTTTTCGCGCTTGAAAGAAGAAGAAATAGTTCGGGGAATTAAAATAATTGGTGATACATTAAAAAATGAAATTTGGAGTTGAGAAAATGAAAATCGGTGTTATTATGGGCGGGGTATCGTCTGAAAAACAAGTTTCAATTATGACGGGGAATGAAATGATTGCTCATTTAGATAAAAATAAGTATGAAATAGTTCCAATTACATTAAATGAAAAAATAGATTTAGTTGAAAAAGCGAAAGACATTGACTTTGCGTTGCTCGCATTACACGGAAAATACGGAGAAGATGGGACAGTTCAAGGAACACTGGAGAGTTTAGGGATTCCTTATAGCGGAAGTAATATGTTATCTAGCAGTATATGTATGGATAAAAATATTTCGAAAAAGAT
The DNA here is from genome assembly GCF_051915685.1 of Bacillus cereus group sp. MYBK5-2. Taxonomy (NCBI): domain Bacteria; kingdom Bacillati; phylum Bacillota; class Bacilli; order Caryophanales; family Bacillaceae; genus Bacillus; species Bacillus cereus group sp. MYBK5-2. The sequence continues at coordinate 17,777 of NZ_JBQAFE010000007.1, read as the reverse complement.
TTTACGTTATGAAGGTGTAGAGACACCAGATTGGATTGAACTTACAAAAATGGAGGATCTAAATCTTGATGAGTTAGATAAGTTAGGATTTCCATTAGTAGTAAAACCAAACTCTGGCGGATCGAGTGTCGGAGTGAAAATCGTTTATAATAAAAATGAATTGATCTCAATGCTAGAAACTGTATTCGAATGGGATTCTGAAGTAGTAATTGAAAAGTATATAAAAGGTGATGAAATTACATGTTCAATTCTGGATGGAAAACAGTTACCTATAGTTTCAATTCGACATGCAGCCGAGTTCTTTGACTACAATGCAAAATATGATGATACTAGTACAGTTGAGGAAGTTATCGAACTTCCAGCAGAAATTAAGGAACGTGTAAATAAAGCGTCACTTGCTTGTTATAAAGCATTAAAATGTAGTGTTTATGCAAGAGTTGATATGATGGTGAAGGACGGAATTCCATATGTAATGGAAATTAATACATTACCAGGGATGACACAATCAAGTTTATTGCCAAAAAGTGCAGAAGCAGCGGGGATTAGTTATAGCAAACTATTAGATATGATTATTGAAACATCATTAAAAGTTAGAAAAGAAGAAGGGTTTTAAGGGAATTATATAACGAATTTTTTTGACAGTTTCACGAAGTATGCTATGATGAATACATTATAAAAACAAAATATTTATCCACTAGGGGGGCCTTTTATAGGCTGAGATCAAATGTGATTTTGAGACTCTTAGTACCTGATCTGGTTAATGCCAGCGTAGGGAAGTGGGAAAGACGTTGCTATTTAATGAGTAAATAAATACTGTCAATTTCACTTTCTTTACGCCTGTAAAGAAAGTTTTTTTATTTTACAGCTTTAATAATTGTGGATAAATACTTATATTTTATATATTATTGGAGGGATTTAAATGAATTTTTCACAATCATTACGTAAAGAAGTAGATTCAATTTGGGAAGCGAGTTTTAACCATCCTTTTGTAAAAAAACTTGGTGAAGGAACGTTAGATTTAGCTAGTTTTCGTTATTATGTGCTTCAAGATTCATATTATTTGAGTCATTTTGCTAGAGTACAAACTTTAGGAGCTGCAAAAGCTCTTGAATTAGAGACGACAGCTCGTATGGCACATCATGCTCAAAATACATATGAAGCAGAGTTATCTTTACATGAGAATTTTGCTGAAAAACTAGGGATAACGAAAGAAGAAAAAGATAATTTTATTCCTGCGCCAACTGCATATGCGTATACTTCACATATGTATCGTGCTGCGTATGAAGGGCATTTAGGAGATATCATTGCAGCAATTTTACCTTGCTATTGGTTGTATTATGAAATTGGCGAACGCTTAAAAGAGTGCCAGCCGGAAGAGCCAATTTATAACGAATGGATTTCTGCTTATGGATCTGATTGGTTCCGTACGCTAGTTGAAGAACAAATTACACGTTTAGATACTATCGCTGAAAAAGTAACAGAGGCAGACCGCAAACGTATGAAACAGCATTTTATTATTAGCAGTCAATATGAATATTCATTTTGGGAAATGGCTTATACATTAGAAAAGTGGCCAGTGGATACAGAAGTAAAAGACGTAATTGGATAAAGAATAGAAGTAATGTTATAGATAGGTATGGATCATACCTATCTATATATTTTTTCTTGTCAAATTTGCGTAAAGTCATTAGTGCTACGGATATGGCGAAATAGAATATCGATAATTTAGCTCATTTACTTGTCTACGCATTAACTGGATAAACTTCTGTCACATTTATTTTACAATCAAAGAACGTAAATGTTGGTGGTATGAAGTTAAATAAGAAAAGAAACCCGAGCTGTTAGCTGTAATGGAGTTGTTTTTTCTTTGCAGGAATTTCTAAATTATCATGGAGTGTTGTTAATACGATATGCAAATATGCATATCGTATTTTTTTTGAGCTCTTTATGTGTTAAAATCAGATATAAAGATATGGAAATATAAAGAAGCAAAAGCAGGAATATCCAATGAATTTTGAGAGGTGTTATATGTTTACAAATAAGAAATTAATTCGATTTGGTTTATCGTTATTTGTATTTTTAGGGATAATTAATTTTACAATCAGCTATTTCCAAACATATCTTGAAACAGCAGCAGATATTAAATGGGTAATTCCAGAAATTTGGAAAACCATTTTGCTAGATGTTCCTCAAGGGATACTTGTTCTTTTAGGCGCAATTGCTTTATATGATTTCACAAAAGAGGCATCACAAAAAGACGCATCAATCTAAGTGTGTCTTTTTTCTATTAGGAATTTCATAGAGAGTTTTACTGGAGAAATAGAATGAAAAGCCCTAATTAGGGCTTTTTTTGTTGGAATTTCTTATCCGTCATAGAAACCGGTCACTTGGAGGTGTTATAGCGAAAGCCATTTACAGTACAGAAAAATCTAAGCAGCAGACGGAAATATATAGGATATGGCATCATAATTATTGAGAAATTAATTGAACTTAGTAAGTATGAAGATATGACGCTAGAATTCATATTTTTTAATTTTTATTTATCCCGCTATTTGCCGGGCAGTAAGCCCCCCACCTCAAAATTCAGCGGAAGCAAAGAAGTTAGGTAGGGGATGAACAAAACCCCACTGATTAAAGTTTCACTTTATAAAAATGAGCCCATAGTAAAAATAGGTATATGAACAAGGTGCATCATCTAGTGATAAGTCATACTTTGTTGGTGTACGTATTGAACTTAGTTTATAGCGCTATTTCTACTTAGATGTAACGAACAGGAATATAGGGAAGTATCGATGAGGTTGTATTTTATAAACGGAGGTTATGAAAATGAATCAGTTTCAACAAGAACTACAAGCGTTAAGCCTTAATGATTACCGGTCTGGAAATATTGTCTATTGGGACCAACAAAACCAATATCCATATTACTATATTGAAGATGCTGCTCGTCGCTGTGGGGGTTGTGGTCGTTGTGGCGGTTGTGGTGGAGGTCGTTGTGGCGGCTTCCGTTGTGGTGGCTTCCGTTGTATTGGTTGCTTCGGTTGTTTTGGTTGCGGAGGCTGTGGCGGTTGTGGCGGCTGTGGTGGTTGCTCTAACTGTTTTGATGGTTTTACTGATACTACCGGTACTATTGTAACGTATGAATATTGATAACATCTATCTTGCTAGTTGCGGGCAGTAACATCCCCAAAAAAATTCAGCGAGAGCAAAGAGAAGTTAGGTGGCGGACTGCCCATAAAAGCCCGATTGGTGAGAGCTGATTAAAGTTTCACTTTAGCAATTAAAAAACATTAGTTATATGTACGTGCCGAAAAAGAATATAGCCATTATTAATGGATATATTCAATCATTCAAGTGAAAGAGTAACAATAAGATATATAGATGTAATCAAGATGTGATGGATAAAGCAATGACTAGATTTAAAATCTAATCATTGTTTTTTTCTTATGGTTTTATCATTAAATATCTGTCTAGTTTGGGCATTGCTTCCTTCTAGCTAATGATTTTATTACAACCGTGTAAGGTTAATGTAATGTTAATCGATAGTAAAATAAGTTGCTTAAGTGTATTTTAAATAAGATTAAAAAGTACTGTTTATCTACAAAATAATAGGGTAAATACTATGTAATTAGGAAGTGTATGAATATGGTTGAACTAAAATCTATTTTCCATTCGTATAAACTAAAGAGAAAAATAGCTAAAGATTTATACGGAAAAAGAGATGAATTATCACTGTTATTAAATGAATTTAATAATATGAAATGTACAGTAACATCTGAAAAGAAGAAAAATAATATATTATCTCGTTTGCAACTAATTTATCAAAATATGAAATCGGATAAGCAGTACCCTCTAGCAGTTGCTTTTGATAGTAAATTATTGGAGCGATTAGAAAAAGAATCTGTACATACTATTGAGGATGGTGTAACATGTCTACATTTAATGTTAGATATGAATTATGAGAAGATAAAACAATATGGTTCGGGTACAAGTAGGTCATTCGTCCCATTATCGCAGTCTTCTATTTGTCTTGCTGATTGTATTTGTTTAACAGGATTTGTAGTAGGTTTACTAGGAACAATTTCATTTGGAGGATTACTGTTATCTATATGTTCAATTACATAACGCTTAATATTTGTAAAGAGAGCGCCGATTTAAGGTGTTCTTTTTTAGTTTTTTGTAAATTTTTTGTAAATGATAAGTACAATACATTATATAAATTGTATAATTTTAATGTATTAAAATATAAATATATGAGGTGCTGTATATGATAATTACTTTTAATTGTTAAAAGAGTCGATTTGATAATGTTTTATTCAGATAAATAGTTTTTACTTTTCTTTTAAATACTTGATTTAAATGGATTAGATTAATTAACTATTGTTCTAGCTTTTTGATAATCAAGACAACTGAAGAAAGGAAGGAATCATTTTATGAAAAAATTAAGGCTGCTAACATTTGAAAATATAGTAAACCCCCTTTTAAATGAAAAGGTATCATTTATATACTTTCCTATTGAATGGCTGGACATCGTAGAGATACATTATAAGACATTTTTATTAACGAGTAAGTTGAAACGTTTGAATGAAAGATTGTATGATATGTTTTCGGATATATTGTTTATTCAGCATAATCCGTACGTATTAAATGAAAATACACCATGGATTGTATCGAAAGAACCTATTAGACAAGAGCAGCTCGATTATATTTTTCAAAGTTGGTATGAGATTATTCATGATTGGAAACCAAATAGATTAGTAGAACCACCAAAATATGAATGGCAATCCGATTTGATTTCTAATTTGCCAGTACTACATGATAATGAAACGTATTCTAAGTGGGTGCCCGCTTTAATCTCACATATTTTTTGTGAGCGTCCTATATATTTAAAAAATACAAATGAAGAAGAAATCTATTTTTCCCCTCTTAGATCACAAAATATTTGTGAGGCGATGTCAGGGCCGATAAAAGATGAAAAAACACAAGATTTTTTCTCCTATGTATATCGATTCGAGTGCATAACCCGCGGTGGTGAGAACGCTCCATTATTAAATATTTCAATAGGGATTCGGAGATTTTATCAAGAATATAAGATGATAGGTCAAACAAACCTTGATATGACAACGTTTGTTTGACTTTTTTTGATGAAATGCAAACATTTTGCAAACATGAGTTATCCAAAGATACTTTTACCGAAGTTTTTTACAGCTTCCTCTTGCATATTCGGTAGAACATGAGAATAGACACTTAATGTCATTGAAATATCTGTATGACCTAATCGCTCACTGATGATTTTAGGGTTAACTCCTTGTTTCAATAGTAAAGTTGCGTGTGTATGTCTTAAATCATGGAATTTAATTTCTTTTATACCTACTTTGTGTGTCATCCTAATGAAACTTTTTCTGAAATGTGCTCTTTTTATTATTCTTCCAAACTCATTACAATTTATTAAATCTTGATCTAGATAAGCAGAACCAAACCTTAATTTCTCTTTATTGATTAAAATTTTATGTTTTTTTAAGGCTTCTATTGTTTCATTAGGTACAGGAATTGTGCGTTTTGATGAATTTGTTTTTGCAGTTTTTTTGATTTTATTGTCATGACCAGATGTTTGATTTATTGTAACAGTATGTTTTTCAAAATCAATGTCCTGCCATCTTAAACCTAGAACTTCTCCTAGGCGCATACCTGTAGTTATTGCAAGTAGATACCCAATGTGATATCGTGATTCTTGTGAATGAGCTAAAAACTTTTTTACTTCTTCCTCTGTCCAAGTCTGGATAGGGGATTTTTCTTTTTTAGGTATCTCAGCAAAATCTGCTGGATTTCGAGAAATAATATTTTGTTTTACAGCTAGGTTTAAAGCGCTCTTTAAAATTCTATGCATAAGCAGAATAGAATTGTTTGCAATCCCTTTATCTATCGCAGTCTTATAACATTTTTGAATGTGTATAACATTTAATTTATGGAGCGCAACCATTCCTATACTAGGTATAACATGTTGGTTGATAAATGCCCTATAGCCAGCAAAGGTACTCTTTTCTATGCTCATACTTTTAATTTCTAGCCAATGATTTAGGTAATCTTTTAGCGTAACTTTAGATGGCTCTATAAAAGTTCCTTCATTCAACTCTGTAATTTTCTTTGCTACATCGGCCTGTGCTTCTTTTTTTGTCTTATATCCAGAAAACCACTTTTGTCTTCTTTTTCCTGTCTCTGGATCAGGACCGATATCAATAACGATACAGTATTTATTTCCTCTTTTTCGAATATGTCCTTTCACTTAAAACACTCCTTCATTTGTTTTGAATCATGTTGTATAAGTCTAGTTGTAATTTTGCTGCTATGAAAATTACATGTTTGGACATATCAGCGATGGATATATTTTACCATATAAAAATAAATTCAGTTATAGTGTAGGGGGATTCATTTGTTGTTAAACAATAGTGAAATGCCTACTCCGATTATTAAATGTAATATTGCATATTTTTTTTAGAAAGTCTAAAAAACAAGGAATATATTAATATTTTTAACTTTCTCAAGTATTTTCAGAATATGAGAGAATAGATGTTTGGTTTATTTGTGATAGAATATTCTTAATAATATAATTTGACGGAACGAAAAAGACCCATAGCGTGTGTAATTGTGCTGGGAACACTTTTACACCGTTTGCCCTAATTCTAGTAGGGAAAACATTTGCCATGAGCCTTTTAGTTACGATTATGCGTAACATATACGGCTAGTATAACACAACTTTTAGATGTAATTCATCATTAAGGTGCGTTTTCATGATAGGGAAGTGTGTCTTGTTCCAATAAGGGGGACAAAACATGTGGAAAGCTCTAAATCAAATTGAAAAAGAGTTATGTGCAGCTGGAATAAGGAAAAATAAACTAGCAAATTATTGGGGAGTTAAGCCAAGTACTGTTACAAAAGTTTTTAAAGGTAACACAGACATGAGTTTTGGCTTTCTTTCTAAGACAGTCATCCTATTAAACAAAGGCATACAGGTTCAAGAAAATTTATTAACAGATTATATAAATATTACGAAACCAAAATCAGAAAACTTACGTGAGGCAATGGAGGATTTAGCTTTAAGGGGAAAGTTTAATCTATTAATTAATATTATAAATAGTGAATCACAATCAAAGGTAGCAGAAAATAGAGAATTTGCTAATGTGTATCGAATTATATATAGACGATATATAGGTGAGATTGATGCTATACAGTACCATAAGGCATTAAGCCTCGAAAGTAAATCAATAAGAACCTCAGAGATGGAAGTGTTAATTGAAATTTTATTATGTCAAGCGCAATATCAATCGGGTAATTTTACTTCTTTAAATGAGCGATTAAAATCTCTTGAAATAAAACTAAATAAAATAAGTAATAGGTACATTCGAGAATGTTATAAATTACGATATAAAGAAGCCATTGCGGTTACTTCGTTGCAGGGTGGTGAAGTCATTGAAGCAAGGCATGTTAGTATGGAACTATTAGATGATCTTGAATGGGATAACTTTTTTTCTTTTCCAAAAGTAAATGCATATTTAAAGCTAGGAGAATCGTATATTTTTTCAGCGAATGAATATGAGAAGGCAAAATATTATTTGGAAAAGACTCTTGAAGTGCTAGGGGATAGTAAGATTAATGGAATTGAGAGAAAAAGAAAAATGGTGCAACATACATTATCATTTTTAAAGATTCATCATGATAAAGAAATTAGTAGCATAGATGTTGTTCATCCAGGTGAACTAGCATATTTAAGGATTAAACAAGGTAAGAGGATTGAAGCGAGAAAACTATTGATTCAATTAAAAGAGAAGAATGGAAGGTTAACAGACATACAGACTGCATATTTAGGTTTAACATATGAAGGTAATAAAAAAGAAGAGTTAATGAAACGTTCTCTTTTGATGTGTCAAAAATCAGGGAATATATTTTATTCGAATTTACCAAAAATACACTTGGGTTTAATTTGAATAATTGGTATAATTGTCTTCGGAAAGAGGTGAAATAATGAAAAAAATAATTACAATCATTCCTGCGCTATTAATAGCTGCTACATTATTCATTAACACTGATTCTATAAAAGAAAAACCTAGTACAAATGATTTAAAACCTACAATTCAACACATGATGGTCGACCCTGGTGGCGGCTGGTAAAATACATAATAAAGGTTTATATATACTACAAATGACATCGTCTTAATTGACGATGTCATTTGTAGTTTTAGGAGAAATTTCTTTTTTTGCTGAAAGAAGAAAAAAGAAATTATTGTAAAAAAAATACAAAAACACAAAGAGGGAGATTGAAGAAGATGAAGAGCAAAGAAGGGGAAGTTAATCTAATTAAACAAGCTTTATTACTTTTGCAAGAAGAGGATAATCCAAAAGAGAAATTATTTTCTATCTGTTTGAGTGAATCCAAAAAAGAAAAAGTTATGTAAAAAAGACTATCTAACTTTTTTTGATAGTTTTTTTTACACTACATATTTCCTTTAGATTTTTCGTAGTTCACAAACATCTCTAATTGCTCTAACGCTTTTTTTCGTTGTTCTTCAGGTAAGTCATTAATGATCTGAAGAATTTCGTGTGCTTCTTTTGTTAACTGTAAGTCTTCGCCCGCTGTTAAATCTGGTGAATCAGATAAACCTAACAAATAATCTGTTGTTACTTTTAAATAATTTGCTATCTTCTGAAGTGTACGTGTACCGGGTGCTTTTTTCCCCTCAACATAATTATAAACAGAAACATGACTAACACCAATTGCATCAGCTAACTGTTGTTGGGTGATGCTCTTCTTTTCAATTAATGATTTCAATCTCTCATGACTAAACATAATAAAAAACACCCCAAGTTTATTTTATATGAAATTATTTTTTCTTAATTACTATTATGGTGTCACACTGTCATTATATATTAACTATCAGTTAAGTGGAAAGGTAATTTTTTTGAAAAAAGTTTTGGGAAACACTTGAACTTAACTTCAGGTTAAGTTATTATGTAATTAACAACAAAAACGGAAGAGAGGAGTTGTTTATGAAAACTCTAAAGCAGCTACGTGTAGAACAGGGATATACATGTAGGGAAGTAGCTGAAGCCGTGGGTATTACTGAAGTTTATTATTGGTATATAGAAAACGGGAAGCGTCGACCTTATTATGATTTAATTGTGAAAATTGCTGAGTTTTTTAAAGTGAAGTTAGATGCAATTAAAATTTTTTGTCCGTAACTTAACCATAAGTTAAGTTATGTTTGGTTAAGTAAATTAGAAAGGAGCAAAAAAATGGGATTAGATCAAATCATTAAAGAGTCAATCCGTGAAGTTGTTCGCGAAGAAATTCAAGCAGCTTTAGCTTCATTCCAACAACAATCACAACCAAACAAGGTAATGAGGGTGAAAGAAGCAGCTGCTTACCTCAATATAGCAGTTTGTAGAATGTATGAATTAGCAAATCACCCACATTTTCCAGTGATTAGGGAAGGTCGTAAATTACTTTTCTTGCAAAAGGATTTAGAAGCTTGGCTTGAAGCACAAAAGGAAGTGATTTAGTGGAAGATACAACATCATTAGCAATATTAGCGGTATTAATTGCATGTGGTTCATGGTTGTTTTACATAACTTATGAGCCGATAAAACAATGGGCTTGGAGTGATGTGAAGCAAAATAAAAAGACCCATGGCAGTGGGTCCTTTTCAAAAAATAAGTTGTTATAAGTATACCACGGAAAGTAGGGAAATAGCACATTGGTTTTATGAAAAGGAGTGAAAGCTATGAACAACAAGGTATTACAAATAGGGCAAATAAATTTTCGTGGCAATGTTATAGATCATGGATGGTTTAAAACACTTACATTAGATAATGGTAAACCTAATATTGTTGCAATTACTATCTTAGGAGAAATTGTTTATTGGTATAAACCTACTGAAGTAAGAAGTGAAGAATCTAGTCAAGTTCAATATAAACAAAAGTTTAAGGCAGACACGCTTCAAAAGAGTTATCAACAATTAGCCGATTCATTTGGGTTTACAAAAAGACAAGTAAAAGAAGCATGTGACTTTCTGAAAGAACGTGGACTTATAAAAATTGAATTTAGAACGATTCTTGTTAACGGAACTAGGTGTAATAACGTTATGTATGTTGAACCTGTACCTGAAATGATTCAGAAAATATCTATTATATATTGGGGAAATGGTAACCCTCCTACACTGAAAAGTAATAGCCCTATTACTTTAGAAAGCAAGAGGGTCTTACATTCTAAAGCAATACCCTCCTACGATAAAACGGAAGAGTCTCTTACACTAGAACGTAAGACAAATACAGAGATTACTACAAATATTACTACAAATATAAATGATAATGATGCTACTTCATCTCAGAAATTAATTGATCAAGAATTTAAAACTAGTTACAACTTTTTACTTGAAAAGGGGATTCCGTTAAGTGAAATTGCAATTCAAGAATTAGGTGAGTTTTGCGATAGATTCGGAAATGAATTAGTTATTCACGCTGTTAATAAAGCAATTGATGAAAATGTACCAAAGTGGAGATATATTCGCAGTATTTTAAGTAGTTGGGAAAAGGAAAAAGTAAAAACATTAAATGATGTTGTTGCTTTAGATACTCGATTTGAAATGAGTAAGAAAAACAACAAACGTACTGGTAAAGGTTATTCCAAACGAACGGAAGTTGTACCGGATTGGTTACGCAAACAAGAAGAACAAGAGCCAATACAGCAGCCACAGCAAACTCAAAGCGATAATCTTGAAGATAATAAGAAACGTTTGGATGAGATTCTAAATAAATATAAAAATACTAAAGGAGAGTAAGGTATGAAAACCACAGGTGTTGCAAGAAAAGTCGATGAGCTAGGTCGCGTAGTAATTCCGATAGAGTTACGCAGAACTTTAGGGATTGCCAAAGGAACGGCATTAGATTTTCATATCGATGGTGAAAACATTGTTTTAAGAAAGCATGAAAAGTCATGCTTTGTAACCGGTGAAATTTCTGAAACCAGCATAGAGTTGCTAGGTGGCCGAATGTTTTTGAGTAAGGAAGGGGTAATTGAATTACTGAATCTTATTCAGAAGAGTGGGCTGGCACATGCCTAAGCAACTAAACATTTTCGATGTAGATCCAGCAATTTGTGAGTTCGATGTAATGAAAGCCAATGTTAAGAAAGGAAATGGACGCGTTACATATGCAGATGTACGTGTCCAAGTTCCTAAGAATGCAATGTGTACGGATGAATTACCACGCACAACTAAACAAGATGATCGCTATGACATCTTTGAACAATATGTAATGGCAATATGGAGATTTCAAAGGGCTGTAGATAAGTTTTTCAATTGGGATACAGCTGAAGAATTGTGTAAAGCAGCAAGGGATAAAAAAGAAATAATTCCGGTACGGGTTTATTTAGGGAGCGGCTTTAAACCTGATGTTGTCGAGTACATGCGGTAGTAAAAGGGAGAGGGACATATGAAAAAAATAGAAATTGATGTTAGTAGTAACAAACTTTTAATAGTGAAGGATGGAAATGTCACAGCGGTAAATCCACCAATGAGCGGATTTGGTGAGCAAGTTGCGGTTTGGGTAAACGGTAAAGTTGATCGTGTGGATACTAAGTTTACTGAAAAGATAAAATAATCATTTTTAGAAAGTAGGTTCGCTTATGAGTGTAGCAAGAAATCATGAAGCGATGAAGGAATCGCGTTTAAAAATATACATCGCTTTAGAAGAAGCTAACTTCATTTGGGATGAAAGAGATGTAGTACGTTTTCGTGAAATGTGGAGTCAAGGTATGAGCTTACGGAAGATGGCCAAAGCGTTAAGGAGACACCAAGCAGAAGTTGCGCTTCTTGTAATAGATCAAGCTGATAAGTATTTAATTGAAAATCGTTCCATAGGATTAGGGATTTGCTAAATAGGAAGGGGAAATCAAAATGAAAGCAATGAAAAACAGTGTTATGGAAGTAACTAAATTAATCAGTAAATCAAAGGAAGGACAAGCCTTGATGAACCACAATCAAATTTGTGAATTAGATCAATATCAAGAAGCGGCATTACGTACATGGAATACAAATCAAGATTTTGGTGGACGTGTTTTAAATGCAGCATTAGGACTTTCGGGAGAAGCTGGTGAGGTTGCTGATATTGTAAAAAAAGCTATTTTCCATGGTCATGGATTTGATCCGGCTCATTGTCCAGGAGAAGAAGAAGGGAATACGCATAAAATCGCTTTAGAGCTGGGAGACATCTTGTACTACATTTCGATTATGTCTCACGAAATGGGATATACCTTAGAAGATATCGCTCAAATGAATATTGAGAAATTAGCTAAAAGATATCCGGATGGTTTTAGTCGAGAAGCAAGTCAAGCACTTGTAGATGTAAAGTAAGACCAAATATAAATTACTCAATAAAGGATGATAAAAAATGGAAAAACCGAAAATGATTGAAGTATTTCGAGCGAAAACATTAGATGGTCAAGTTCCACAAATGAACGATTACTATAGAAACGTATATTCCAATGTTCAATATAAAAATGAGTCTGAAGGATCTGTTGTATCTGTACTTGTACCAGAACATGAGGTACAGGCAAGAAATGAATTTAATAATAAATGCATTGATTTATTAAAGGGATTAGAAAAAGAAAATAGCGTACTAGCCCATAAGCTAGCACGCTGGCACAATATTAGACTACGCTGATAGATTTAACAGCTGATGTAAGGTATAAAGTTGCATCAATGCCATCACCAATTGAAAACATATCATGAGAAAGAAGGAATCCGCCAATTCCTAATCTTTCGTCTGAGGTAGAAAGCGCAGAGCCTTCTTTTTCGAAATCACCTTGCAAATTACCTATGTACATTTGCTGAACATAAAATAATCGTTCATTGGGTTTATCAGTACGTGGAGCATTATTGATTCCGATTAAGATAGTATCTTTATGGATTTCAATTTTTTCACCATCAAGCATATTGATAATTATCATATATTCCACCTCCTTCCAATAATAGATTTTACAGCAATATTAGAAGGAGGACATTAAAAAAACAATCAAATTTGAATTTTATAGAAAAAGAGCAGCTAGCAAAAGCTAACTGCTCGATATATTAAACATAGTAATTTTAACATTTATATTTTCGTAGTGGGATAAGCGATTAATATTTTTAATTAAACTGGATCGCCAGGATATTTTATTGCAGAAAAACCACGATTTCCGACTTGAGCGGATGTTATAGTTTCGCTCAAGTTACCTATATTTGCAACGATATGATAACGAATCGGATTTGGCGGTAATATCGGGTCTCCTGGTAAATCTATCCATGTAAATGTGGAGTTGAATGGATATAGCGTATTTATATCATTACCGACTTCGTAGTTTCCGGATACAAGTGTATTTGTCAGCAATAAATTATCACGAAATAACTGATAATTAATGGCATCTGCGTTAAAGGATGAAGCTCCAGTAGCTCCTGTTTGAACATGAAGATCTGTACCAATCGTTGCGTTTAATAAAACTTGGTCACTTGTTTTTTCTATAGGGACAAAGACCTCCATAATCGTTATGTTGTTTGTGTTTGGAGGGAGAGCTATAGGGGTGGGGTTTGGGGCAAGAGGAGTGAAAGATAAGCTTGACCCAGTAGGTCCAGTGGGTCCAGTGGGCCCAGTAATACCGGTAACCCCAGTAACCCCAGTAACCCCAGTAGCTCCGGTAGGTCCAGTGGGCCCAGTAATACCGGTAACCCCAGTAGCTCCGGTAGGCCCAGTGAATCCAGTACTGCCAGTCAATCCTGTATTCCCAGTGGACCCAGTAGCTCCAGTGAATCCAGTACTGCCAGTCAGTCCTGTATTCCCAGTGGACCCAGTAGCTCCAGTGGGCCCAGTAGCACCCGTTGAACCAGTGGGCCCTGTAGGGAATTGAAAAGGTTGCATAGGTGGAAGTGTAGGTCCGATTGAACCCGGAGTTAATGCAGCGGAGGATAAAAACTCGTCCAATATAAATCACCTCTGAAAAATTCGTATTACTAATAGTAAATGCAATGATAGAGCAAAGTGAAATGGACAAGCGGTTGTATTTTATAAATTAAACAAAATAGTTATTTTGTTAAATAAAAAACATGCACAAAAATTGTGCATGTATAGTAAAAGCTATGTCTTGTCAATGTAAATATATGCTTAACTAATATATCCCGTGTGTACGTTTGCACAAAATGGTTATTTAATAAAAGGTTATTCAGCTATTTGAAATATAGTTTCATTAGGCTTAGAAAATCCATACAATTTCCTAGCGAATTTCAAAATACCTTCTTCGCTCTCGCTTAAAGTTTTAATATCGTTTTCAAAATAACGTCCTATAAGTTCTAATTCGGACAATTTTTTCTTTTCTTTATTGAGTGTAATTTGTTTTTCTTGAATCATTTGTTCTTGCTTATAAATACAAAATTGAATGGGAATAACCATAGGCAGCATAAAAGCAAGTGCTAATAAAAGACGACGTCTTAGCTTTTTGTTCGTTTGTTGATTCTTATTAGGGTTAATTTGTTTTTTTGAGAGTGATTGTTGTGGTGTTAAATTTGGGACACTACCCATTTTAAAGCCTCCATTACTTATGTATAGAATTTAAATTGTTTAATAGTATTATATATGCTAAATAGATAATTTTAAACCTATCTGGATAAAGAGAGGTTTTATAAAATTTAAATAAAATTCTTATTTATTTAAAAAATCGCGTACAAAAAATGTACACGATTATATAAAAACTATGTCTTGTCTGCTCTTTGCATTTTATGTTTATTGTATGTAAAACGTGATACATCTAAATAAATTAAAAGAGCACCTTTAAAAGTGCTCTCTGACTAAAAATAAGGTTGAAAAAGAACAACCAAGATATTATATGTATGTTTTTTAGATAGGTGTAGTTTTAAAATAAAATCGTTATTTGATTAAAAAGAAAAAAGAGCACATGTTGATATGTACTCTATGCTAATCATTTTTATATCTATTCAATTGTTTCTTTTGTATCAGGTGTATCAAATTTATCAGTCAATTTAAAGATTGCTTCTAAAAGAATTGTAGATAAAATCGCAAAGATTAATACAGCATGTGGTGATAATTGCACTGCTGTGAAATTAAGTTTTGCTAGCCAAAAATATCCGACATACATTGTCAGGAAGGTACTAACAATTGAAATTGTAAATCCTAAGAAACCTAATTCTTTTAACTTTTCTTCAGATAATTTAAATACGCGTAATAAGAAAGAGAAGATGATTCCAACTATGAAAAATCCAATACATAAAGTCAATAGTGACATTATACTTGGGTATTCAACGTCATCAGGCATCCATTGTTTCATTCCTACAATTATGGCTGTAGGGAGCACGATAGGCATTAATAGTGGTGATACTATTAGAAAAATTGCCAATACTCTATTGATGTTGTTTGTTTCATTGTTGTTTTGATTATTCATAAAGCCTCCAAAAATAATTTTAAAATGATATCCTAGTGGATTCTAGCACAAAAGTGTTAGCAAAGCCACAGTTAAAAAAGTGGATTTAAACAAAAACGCTATTTTAATAAGAGTTGATTCTCACTCGAAAGTAAGGGTTGCATAGGAAGTTCCAAAATGTTCTTTTTAGATGTATTAATAGTTAGGGAGACATAAATCTGGAAATAAAACTTGATATTCCGGGTTTAAACGAAGATCAGTAGTTGAGGTTGTAAAGTGTATATAATTTTTTTCTAATTTATCTAGTGTTGCCAGGTGATGAGTACCTAATCCACGCTGGATACTATGTTTAGAAAGAGTGGGACCAATTTGTAATTTTCGATTTTTCATAGCTGTATTCCAGGGGCTGTAAAAGAATTTTAAAACGAAAGCGGGATACATGTAAATCATAAATGGATGAGGTGACCAATGTCGTCCTGCGGAATAACAACCATGAAAGTAATTGTGGATTAACCTACCGCCATAGTATGGAGCAGGTAGTTTAGGGTGAATTATTCTCCCATGATAACGTTGTTTGACAAGGGGAATTCCGTATCTCGGATTGGTATAACCGTGAGTAGGATCATCTACCATCAGAATAGTCCTAATAGCGTACATGTTTTGCCCTAAAGTAGCAAGAGATGAGAAAAAGGCATGCTTATCAACACAGCAAAGAAATTCAGTGGTATTTAACACTATTTTCCATCCCGTAATTTCTTTTTCGATGTTCATTACCTCTTGATCAACTAATACGGCATCAAATTCTAATACTTTTGAATCGCGGATTTCCCAATGAGGTGCAAATAATTTGCATATTTCAACTGAACGATCAGTAGACCCACGATTAATAAGAATGCCGTGATCAAATAATTTTGTGTGGTGCATTAACCACCAAGGGAGAAGATACTCTTCATTATAGAAATGGGAAATTAAAGTTGCATTAATAAAAAACCCTCCTTTTAGACAAGGATAAAATACATCTTGCTCTAATATAGTATGCTGCTTATCCTTAAAAGCCTTCGTTAGAAATAAAATAGAAAAAGAGCACTATAAAATAGTGCCCACATTCAATTTGCAGGAGTATTATGTGGAAACTTAAGTAGGTGGCTTAAGTTTCTCTGTAATAATTATGAAGCTGTAATTTGAAATATGCTGTATTTTAAAGTGGATTTAGAGGGTATTTGTATATAGTGAAATCTTTGTTGAAAATTTCTTCAACTAATTGGATAGTTTCGGGGTCATAAAAACTATCATATGTTGGGAGTCGTGGGAAAAGAGGGTCGGTAATATCAGCATCTGCATAGTTACCTTTAAAAATAGTGTTCTTACTTTGATGATGCCATGACTTAGTTAGTATATCTAAAGGGGACTTCTTTAGACCATATATATTCTCTAAATTTGAAATTTCAGACGAGAAATTTTCAAGGGAAATATAGTTTGTAACAAATTCTTCCTCACCTTGAATGTATTGTTGCACATAGTGAGGGTTAACATTATCTAAATTTTTCATATGTGCTTTTAAGTAATATAAGAAAAGTTTAAAAGATATTTTTTTATTACAGTTCTTATCATGATATAAAAATTGTCTAATAGGCTGCCACTCGGGATGCTCGATATTTGGTGGAGGGATTAGTGAGAGAAATGAACTTACTGCTCTTTTATAGGGATTTCTTACAAGTTTATATGTCTGTTTTTCATTTGTAGATAATGCATTAGCAAGCCCCAAAAAGTAGTATGCTGAATTTTTGTAAATGTCGAATTCATAATTATGGATGAATGGGTTATATTTAATTGCTTCCTTAAACAAGTTGATTTGATAAAAAAACCAATGTGCAAGTGAAGTACATCCGCTTTTTTGACTCCAAAATAATATTATAGGGAAATCTTGATGAAAATGGGGTCCTCGGGCGTATTTCATAATAAAGTCGTAGATATTTGAGTTAGTCATACGTTGCCTCCCATCATATTCTAGAAATCACATCTTTGTATAAGGTATGGAGGGAATTCTTTATATATGAGAAAAGGCTTTGCAGGGCTATCAATTACTTTATAAAAGCGTTATTTTATAGTGATGTAAAAAGAGTACATATCGAATATGTACTCTTGAAAAAAGGAAGTGTAAATAAGTGATGAAACACTACACTACAACATATGCTAGTTTCATTTAAAAGTACAAGGAATATAACAAAATAGTTATTGTATAATGACAAAAATTAAAGAACCTGTTAATTATAACAGGTCCTGTGTACAAGGAGTTCAAGGAATACAAGGGAACTGGGTTAGA
>NZ_JBQAFE010000006.1:0-338808 GCF_051915685.1 Bacillus cereus group sp. MYBK5-2 | reverse complement strand
TCGTAGTATGGCATATAAGATATTAAGCGGAGCAGCGGCGGAGTTTGGATTAGATGAAATAGGAACACATACGTTGAGAAAAACGTACGGGTATCACATGTACATGCAAACAAAAAATATAGCATTACTTATGGAGATATTCAATCACTCGTCAGAGAAGGTTACGTTATATAGGTGTTAACCAAGATGCAATGGATAAAGCAATGACTAGGTTTAAAATCTAATCACTGCTTATTTCTTTTTAAATCTAGAGTTATTGCAGCATATATAAAATGCATTGATCCATAGAACTAAAAAAGAAGGTTCCTTGGTGAGCGTACGGTTTTCTCTTTTCAGTGATACCGATAATATTGCGTTATGTTAACTTTCTATGAATATCATATTCAACCAAAGTTCCCCTTATTGATGGTATAATTAAAGTCTTGGAGGGGTATTATGGAATTTATTGTGGATATTGTATTTTATTTTGGGTTTTATTTTGGATCACTGTTTCTTATAATTGGTACCGCATTAGTTTTATTTATTATGGCTGCATTACCAAAAATCTGGAGTAAAAATCTATCATTCGTAATGCTCGGTTTAGGGATAAATATAATTACTAGTCCGTTGTCTTTTTTTATAGGTGTGATGGCAACAGATTCTCCTGATAGTACTAGGTTAGATTTTTGGAAAGGATTTTTCTTTATTCAAAAAATACCGCTCTTTTTACTGATTTTTTTATTATTTTTAACTGTGGTGTTGTGGTTTATTCGTAAGAATAAGAAAAAAGTAAACATGTAGAATTTTAAAACGACTTCCAATAACGATAATTATTTAAATAAGCTGTCCAGATGGACAGCTTATTTTATTTTTCCGCATAGCGTAGGTTGTTTTGCAAAATGCTGGTGGTATCCCTATACAGTTACTCATAATTTTCGTACTGTGTAACTCAAAAGAGAAAGTGAAACGAAATCAATGATACCAAACGATTCAGAGAAGGGGGCAGTTACACACAATATAAGATATGGGTAACTAGTGTGGTATATTAAATTAGTAATAAACTAATATATAAAGAGGTGTGGAGATTGGGATATACAATAAAGGAATGGGAAAATCGGTATCGTCATAGAACCGATCTGAGCAGCTATCTAGTTCATTTAACCAAGATGAAATTTGATGAAAATGGGAATGCAATTAAAAGCGGTTATAGTGTTTTGATGGAGATTCTAGAATCACAAGTGTTAAAAGGGAGTGGTTCTAAAGGATTTATTAATGGTGCAAATACAGCAGTATGTTTTCAAGATATGCCATTAAGTGGTGTGTGTCAGAACGTTCTATTTGAACAATTACGTAATAGAGATGAGGCGCATAAAAGATATTCACCTATAGGCATAGCTTTTCCAAAGCAGTATGTGTATAAAAAAGGTGGTAGACCAGTAATATATGAAAAGAAAGATGTTGCTAGGGGGATGTTGCCTCCAGAAGAGTGGTGGCGAATAGTCAATTTTAATTTGGAGGACGATGACAATATTATTGATTGGACTCACGAAAGAGAATGGAGAGTAAAAGGTGATTTTGAATTCGATTTAAAAAAAGCTACAATTCTTCTAACAAAACAAAGTTCGTATGATGAATTTGTAAATAAAACTCCAGAAGATATTTTAAAAAATATTGGTGGAATTGTGACTTTACATCCTGTTTTATATTAAAAAAAGTGGCAGAGTCGTGACCGTTTTTTGGCAGTAAATGTGCCGGTTGTTTTGGAATCAACGTGATATATTTGTATTGTGAGAAGTGGCGGAAAACATAACTCACTATGTTGTTTCTAAATTTCTAAACGGTTCATAATGACGGCACATAAAATCCGAAACCAGCAGATGGAACTGATTAGATGATACCGTAAATGAGGAGAGCTTTTGCTCTTCTGTGAGCTAACAACATCCTAGGTAGATGGAATGAGGGGAACCTGATAAGTTTGCCGATAGTGTCAGTCGCGGTTGTTAGCTGAGAGAAGAATAAAACCTCTAAACCAAACTAAAGTAAATATGAAATACACAACATGATTCGCTTATTTTGCAAAGGTGTTATCCGCTTCGGTAACGTCTTTAATTTTAACTAGTAAAACTTCATGTACCGAATTTTGATTAATAATATAAGAAATTGACGAAAGGGCAACTGATGCATGGTTGCTCTTTTGTATGATTATTAATGTTTTGTATTGTTTTAATTTGGAAGTAGATGATAAAATTGTATTAAAACAATATGGAGGATAAATGATGGATAATCCAAATAAAGATAAAACCTGTTTTATTATTACACCAATAGGTGATGATCAATCTGATACAAGAAGAGCGGCCGATGGGGTAATAGATGCTGTAATTGTCCCGGCATTATGTGAGATGGGATTTGATGAAGAAAATATTAAAGTAGCTCATAGGATGCCAAGTCCTGGTTCAATAAATAAACAAGTCATTTCAAGTGTTTTAGAATGTGATTTGGCTGTAGCAAATCTTACAAATTTAAATCCAAATGTAATGTATGAACTTGCCATTAGACATGCTGCTAGAAAACCAGTAATTCAAATTTGTCAAAAGGGCACAAGACTACCATTTGATATCACGGAAGAACGTACTATCTTCTATACTAATGATATGGCTGGTGTAATAGAATTAAATAATAATTTTAAAGATATGGTAGTGGAAGCTATCTGTGATGAAGAACCGGATAATCCTATTTATAGAGTGGTTGAAAGTAATTCAATAATGAAAAATGTTGATGAAACTGATCCATCAAGATATATGTTGAATCGTATAGATTCATTAGAGAAAAACTTATCAGATCTTATCGGTACTCTAAGTATTAACAAATCCTACAGTAATATAGGTAATGTACAAATTAGGAAGAAAGCGAGAAGTCATCAAATTCCAATTAAAATTGATGAAAGAAAAATGGATATGGACAAGTTTGCAAATATAATTAATGAGTTTCCGGGAACATATGCAGGGACTGAAGATTCATGTCAAGTGAATTTTGAATTTGATGGTAGTGATGTGGGGTTTGTAAATGTAATCACTACACGCAGTAATCGTGACTTGGCGCGGGTTAGAAGTTATTTAAGGAGTTTCGAAGGGGTTTATATTCTAAGTGTTGAAGAACAGAAAGTGTTACCAATATCATAAAAAGTAGTATATTAATTGGAAGCATTCCTTATGGAGTGCTTTTTCTTTATACCACACTGACGGCAATGTTAATTTCATTATATCAATTTGTATTTATTTGTAAAAGTATAATTGGAATATTCTTTCAAATGGGGTGAGGATAGGTGGATGAGAAACAACCGTTATTAGTAATTACATTAACAGATATAGATGCTAAACCAATAGTTCATTACAAAGGTAAACAGATTGATAGAAAGTTACGAGTTGCATTTGATTGGGAGTCACAATCGATTGATAAGATTAATCGCACATACATTCATATTGAACATGTACCATTTGATAATAAGCGTTGTAATACTGAAATCATTCAACATAATAATCCTATTGTGGAAGAGGAGTGAAGATAGATGTGTGAGCATAAGTATCAAGTGTTAGATAGTGAGACTACTTCTTTTTATTCGGATGATAAACAATGCGTTCGGAAAGTATCAACTACTTTCTATTGTGAGAAGTGTCTTGATTTTAAATATAAAGAAACAACAATTAATTTAGGAAGTAACAATGAAAGAATATAAAACCAAACAACAGAAGCGTAAGTTCTATGACAGTGGTGAGTGGAAGAGTATACGCGAGCAAGTAAAGAAGCGAGACAACTATGAATGCCAGGAGTGTAAACGTAATGGTAGTGTTCGTGTGGACACAAATGAATACAGTGAGAGTGCAAAGCGCAAGAAGATTCAACTCGTTGTCCATCATAAAAAAGAACTAGAACATCATCCGGAACTTGCATTAGAAATGGAAAATCTAGAAACAGTCTGTGTGGATTGCCATAATAAAGAACATGGTAGATTCTTTGAAAAGAAACCGAATAAATGGGAAAACGATGAAAAGTGGTAAAAAGGAATCAAAAATAATACCCCCCCCTTAAAAAATTCATCAAAAATTGCTCTAAGGGGCACCGGAGGAGGGGGTCGATTTTTCAAATTTATAACCAAATTCGCGCGTTATATCAAATTGGAAAACGATGTAAATCAGAAGGGAGGGATATTGTGGCTAGAGTGAAGCGTGAAACAATGAGAAAAAGGATTGAAAAGGATCTAACAAATCAATTAAAAGAAAAAAAGATTATAGGTAATCATTATACTGACTTAATTCAAGACTATTTATCGTTGTGGGATTTAAAGTGTATTCTTGTTGATGATATTGAAGAAACAGGAATAAAAGTATCTGGCATGCATGGTCCGAAATCCAATCCTTCTATTAATGATTTACATAAAACAAATGATCGAATGATAAAGATTTTAGATGCACTTGGATTAGAAGCATCGGCAGAAGAAAAGAAAGTTCCTTCAAAACCTGTGCGCTCAGTTAAAGATTTAACATGATTCAAAATAAATATGTCACTGAATATATTGAGATGTATCGCGCAGGGAAAATTAAGCTGAATAAAGAGCGCATAATGCTAATTGAGTACCTGGAGAAATACATTTTAATACGTGATGATTTGTATTTCGATAATGAAATGCATGAGGACTATATAAAATTCACTGAGAAATGGTACTTTGAATTGCAAGCATTTCAAAAGTTCCTAACAGCATTTGTTTTTCTTTTCTATAAAGAAGATGATTCTGTTTTTTACGAGCAATTTTTAATTATGATGGCTCGTGGTGGTGGGAAAAATGGTTTAATTTCATCGTTATGCCATTTCTTTATTAGTCCGCTACACGGAATAGATCGATACAATGTTTCAATTGTGGCGAACAACGAGAAACAAGCTAAAGTTTCTTTTCGTGAAGTCTATGATGCTATTAAAGGAAAAGAAATACTAGAGGATATGTTTTATCGAACTAAGGTAGAGATACTGAGTAACGATACGCAAAGCATTATGCAATATCATACATCTAATGCTGGTTCTAAGGATGGACTTCGTGACGGTTGTGTTATTTATGATGAAATACATCGATATGAAAACTTTGATGTAGTAAATGTATTCTCTAGTGGACTTGGAAAAGTACCAAATGCTAGAGAATTTTTTATTGGTACAGATGGCTTTGTTCGCGACGGATTCCTGGACAAAACAAAAGAGCGAGCGATGAACATTCTAAAGGGAAAAGATTTAGAAGATCCATTATTTCCTTTCATTTGCAAGATAGATAATCCAGAAGAAATTGATAATCCCGATGTATGGGAGAAAGCGAATCCAATGTTTAGTGAGCCGAGAAGTTCTTATGCTAAACAATTATTTAAAAAAGTATTAACTCAATATAAACAATTAGAAAATAATCCTTCAAACCGTGAAGAATTCATAACAAAACGTATGAATTACCCTGAAACAGATTTAACAAAGTCTGTAGCTTCATGGGAAGAAATCATGCGTACTGGTTTTGAAGAAGATGGAGAAACGCTCAGAGAAGTTCCAGATTTAAAACATAAAGTAGCTGTAGGCGGTCTCGATTTTGCTAGCATCAAAGACTTCGCGGCAGTTGGCTTGCTATTTAAACATGGTGAAGATTATATATGGAAAGGTCATTCTTTTGTACGTAAAGGATTCTTGGATAAGGTGAAACTGAAAGCGCCTATTTATGAATGGGCTGAAAAGGGTTTGTTAACTATTGTGGATGAACCTGTAATTAATATCTCTCACATTGTAGATTGGTTTGTGAAAATGCGTGAGATATACGGTGTTAATACGATTGTGGCCGATACATTCCGTCTTGATCTTGTTAAAACGGCACTTGAAGCTGAAGGATTTATATTGTTGTATATTCGTAACCCAAAAGCGATACATTCTCTTTTAGCTCCAAGAGTTGAAACGTTATTTGCAAACAACCGTATCATTTTTGGAGATAATCCATTAATGCGTTGGTACACCAACAACGTCTACGTCCACATAAAAAAAGACGGCAACAAAGAATATTTGAAAAAAGATGAATTTAAGCGCAAAACGGATGGATTCCAAGCTTTTATTCATGCATTATGGCAAGCAGATAACATTCTTGTGGATGAATTCGACTTTATGCTAGATGGTATTAAATTCTAATAAAAGGGGGTGATAACCATTGGTTGGTTAGGAGCAGTATTCAAAAGAAATAGTGAAGTAGGGTTTATGTTTGATGTGGAAATGTTTATTGAAAAAGCAAACAGGGTTCACATGAAAAGATTAGCAATTGATACCTGTATATCCTTTTTAGGTAGAACGATTAGTCAGTCAGAATTTAGAGTGAAAAACGGTGAAGAATTTGAAAAGGATGAGCTCTACTACCGATTAAATGTTAGGCCTAATAAGAATATGACAGCAAGTACCTTTTGGGAGAGTTTCATTTACAAACTTATTTATGATAATGAAGCTTTGATTATTCAAGCGGATGATGGTGATCTACTTATTGCTGATGACTTTGAACATAACGAATATGCTGTATTTGAAGATACTTTTACAAATGTCACTGTAAAAGATTATCAGTTTAAGAGAAGTTTTAAACAAAGTGAAGTCATTCATTTAAGATACAGGAATGATAAGTTATCACCTCTTATCGATGGTTTGTTTGCTGATTATGGTGATTTATTCGGTAGAATATTAAGTTCTCAAAAACGTAAGAATCAAATTCGCGGAACAGTTGATATGGACATGCTCGCTGCAAAGAGTGAAAAACATCAAGCCAAACTTCAAGAATTCATTGATAACATGTATAAAGCAATTGGAGAAAAAGACGTTGCTATCATTCCGCAACAACCAGGTTTTAAATATGCTGAAACGTCAGGTGGAGCAAATTCTGGGCAGAGTGTGGAGGAAATTAATAAAGTAACAAATGGCTTCTTAAATCAAGTAGCAATGGCTTTTGGTATTCCAACTGCTTTGATATATGGCGAAATTGCTGATGTTGAGAAGCAAACGAAAAATTATATGCTTTTTACAGTGAAACCTTTATTAAAAAAGATGTGTGATGAAGCAAACGTTAAATTTTTTGAAGAAGAAGAGTATCTTTCAGGTCAAAAAATTGAAATTAAAGCTGTTTCTTATCAAAGTATATTTGATCTTGCGACAAGCATTGATAAGCTCATTTCTTCAAGTGCATTTACAGGGAATGAGATTCGATTAGAAGTAGGATATGAAGTTTCTGATGATCCTAACTTAAATACACATCATATTACGAAAAACTATACGAAATTAACTGAATCTGAAGGAGGTGAGAATACAAATGACGGTGAAAATTGACGTTAAAGGGCCAATTATTTCAAATGATGAAGCTTGGATTTATGATTGGTTTGAAATGGATGCGACAAGCCCAGGTAAGATTACAAAACAACTTGATAATGCAAATAGTGAGGATTTAATTGTGTCAATCAATAGTCCTGGTGGTTATGTAGATGAGGGTTCGGAAATTTACACAGCTTTAAAAAATTATTCTGGTCATGTAGAAGTTCAAATTGTTGGTTTAGCAGCAAGTGCAGCTTCTGTAATTGCGATGGCAGGTGATAAAGTTCGCATTTCTCCAACAGCAAAAATCATGATTCACAACGCTGCTAAATGGCATGGTGGAGATCATCGTGACATGGAAAAGGCAGCCGAGATGTTAAAAATAACAGATCGTGCAATTGTAAATGCCTATGTCATTAAAAGTGGTAAATCTGAGGAAGAACTACTTAACATGATGGCTGAAGAAACTTGGATGGGTCCGCAGCAAGCGTTAGAAAACAACTTTGCGGATGAAATCATGTTTATGGAAAATCCAGTTAAAACGACAGCTTCAACAGCTACTGCTGCCATGCTTCCGCAGAAAGTAATCGATGGCTTTAGAAATGGAACCATGAACAAAGGCCAAGGAATCACAAAAGAAGATTTAAATGCAGCATTATCAGGATTAAAAAATGAAATCCTGAATGATTTACAAAACAATATAGAAGAACAACCAAAGGAGCCAAATCCTAAAGCTGTAAAAAACAGTGGGATTAAAGGGCTCCTTTTAAAATTATAAAAAAACGGAGGAAACACACAATGGTAATTAAATTTAATAAATCTGAAGCATTTAATAAAGCGAAAGCTAAATTAACGGATGCCTTAACTAATGCAGAAAGTACAGAACAAGAACAAACGGCAGCATTTGAAGGTTTCTTTGATGCAATGCAAACGGATGTAATTAATACAGTCCGTAATCAAGTAAATGATGAAATGTTAGATCGTTCTATTCTTCAACAACGCGGTCAAAATGTATTAACTGCATCAGAAACAAAATTCTTCAATGCTGTTGTACAAGATGGTGGTTTTAAGGATGGCTCAATTTTGCCAGTAACTACACAAGAACGTGTATTTGAGGATTTAGTTAAAGAGCATCCATTACTTGATGCTTTAGGGTTACAAGATCTAGGAGCAGTTACAAAGTTCATTTATTCTGATGCAACAAAAGCATATGCATGGGGCGAATTATTTGGGGAAATTCGAGGACAAGTAAATGCAGCGTTCCGAGAAGAAAAAATTGGTCAACTTAAATTAACTGCATTCGCAGCTATTCCAAATGATATGTTAGATCTTGGCCCTGAATGGGTTGAACGTTATGTTCGAACTCTATTAGTAGAATCTTATTCAGTAGGTTTAGAGTTTGGCTTTGTAAATGGTGGCGGATCAGTAGCGCATCAACCTGTAGGTTTAATGAAAGATGTAAATGCAACTACAGGCGCGGTTACTGATAAGAAATCATCCGGTACATTAACATTTGCTCCTTCTCAATTTGGTGAAGTTGTTGCTGGAGAATTATATGAAGTAGTAAAAGCTTTATCAACTGATGCGAAAGGAAAATCACGAAAAGTCCTAAATAACATCGTAATGGTTGTAAATCCTGTAGATTCAATTGGTGTACAAGCTCGCAATACAATTCAAACCTCAACAGGTCAATGGGTAATGGCATTACCTTATAACATTCAAACTGTAGAATCTGAAGAAGTGCCAGTTGGTAAAGCGTTATTCTTTGTAAAAGGTCAATATCTTGCAGCGATTGCAGGTGGATACAAACTTAAAAAGTTTGACCAAACATTAGCAATTGAAGATGCTATGCTTTATACAATTAAACAGTTTGCTAATGGTAAACCAAAAGATAATAAAGCAGCTCTTGTTTATGATTTGAAAATTTCTTTTACACCACCAACTCCACCAGCAACTAAATAAGGAATGATGTGAATGGATAAGGTAATTTCAAATGAAATATTACAGCAATTTAAGGATAGGATGCACTTAGGAGATGAGGAAGATGATAACCTAAAGCGCATCCTTTCTACGTCTAACAAGACATTACTTAGGGTCTGTGGGAATTATGATTTAAATAAAGACGAGGAGTTCAAAGAATTAGTCTTTGAACGTTCTCGTTATGTCTATAACGATGCATTAGAGTATTTTGACAAGAATTTTTTAAGTCAGATTAATAGTTTAGGTATCGATAAAGCATTAGAAGAAATTAAATTGGACGGTGATTAATATGCGTCTTTTTCAGTACAAGAAACCACTGAATACAGGCGATTGTAGAAATCGAATTATCATTGAGCAACCTGAAGTAATAAAAGATGATTTGAATCAAGAAGTTGAAACAGGTAATTGGCAAGAAGTAAAAAAAGCATGGGCAATGATAAAAACAGTAAAAGGTTCTGAGTACATTGAAGCTTCAGCATCACAATCTACACGAATTTATCGGTTTGTGATGCCTTATACAACAGGTATTACAGAATTAATGCGAATCAATATGAAAAGTCGTATCTTTGACATTATCGAACCGCCAATGAATGATGATGAAATGTATCAAACATTGACTATTATCGCAAAGGAGCATGTTTAATATGAACGATTTTGCGAGCGAACTTGCTAGAGAATTACAAAGATATGCAAATGTTGTAGAAGAAGAATTACTGAAAGCGCAAGAAGAAGTTTCTGATGTTGCTGTGGAAAAATTAAAGCAGAAAAGTCCTAAAAAAACAGGTGCATATCGTAAAGGTTGGCGTAAGAAAAAAGAAGGTAATGGTGTTGTTATCCATAATACTCAAGGACAATTAACACATCTTTTAGAAAAAGGACATGCGAAAGCTGGCGGGGGGCGTGTTCCGACAAAGGTGCATATCCGTCCAGTTGAAGAGTATGTAATTGATGAATTGCCAAGACGTATCGAAAGGGCGGTTCAGCAATGACATTAGGTGAATTAACGAAAATTCTTGAAGCTACAGGTTATCCTGTGGCTTATTCGCATTTCACAGCAACGCCGACCAAGCCAGTTCCAGCGCCACCTTATATATGTTTCCTTGTGGATGGATCAGCAAATTTAATGGCTGATAACAAGGTGTATCACAAGATAGACGATGCAAATATTGAACTTTGCACAACTAAAAAAGATTTAGTTGCAGAAGAAAAACTTGAAAAAGTCCTAGACGATCATGAAATTCCTTATGACTCATATGAGACTTTTATTGAATCTGAAAAAATGTATCAAAAAATTTATGAAACGAGGTTGATGTAAGTGAATAAAGAAAATAAAGTTACGTTTGGTCTGAAGAATGTACATTATGTTCCATATGATGTTCAAGACTTTTTAGTGAAATTTGGTACACCAATTCCACTACCCGGTGGAGTTGAATTAACTTTTGAACCACGCGGTGATTTAATTGAATTTTATGCTGATGACATGCTTTATTACGCAGCAAGTAATAACCAAGGTTATGATGGAACGCTATCTATTGCAACTATTCCGGAACAATTTGCTATCGATGCATTAGGTGAGCAATTAGATGAAACAGACGGTGTATTAAATGAGTTAGCTGATGCCAAAGGAAAATCATTTGCATTACTCTTTGAATTCGATGGCGATGTGAACGCAACTCGCCACGTTATGTATAACTGTGCAGCGAGTCGTCCGACAATCGCTTCTAAAACAAAAACAAATTCAGCCGAACCAAATACAAATGAATTAAAGTTTGTTTCTAGTCCAATTGTTTTAGTGCCTGGCGGAAGACCAATGGTTAAAACAAAAACAACTTCTAAAACGACTCAAGCAATTTACGATAACTGGTACAAAGAAGTGTACGTTAAAAAACCAGCAGCACCAAAGGGAGCGTAAGTAAATGGAAAAGACAATTACAATCGATGGAAAACAAGTCAAATTAAAAGCTACAGCAGCTACGGTTAAGCGGTATAAAGCGCAATTCAGACGTAATTTATTTGCAGATTTGATGGGGTTAGGGGCAATTAATGCTTTAGCTTCATCAAATGGGGCAGAACAACCTATTGATATGTCTAATGTCGATATGAGTAAAGTAGATTTTGAACTTATTTATGACTTAACGTGGTTATACGCTAAAACGGCTGATCCTAATATTCCTGATCCTATGACGTGGCTAGATGAATTTGAAGAATTCCCAATTGAAGAAATTATGCCTGCGGTCATGGAATTAGTTCAGGTTACTATGGGAGCAAAAAAAAAATAAAGAAAAATAATGGAGAGCAAGGGACATTCAGTGATGAGGAATTTACTACTGAACTGTTTCTTGCTCTTTGTTATAAAGCGAAATTAACAAGCTGGGATTTAGAAGATATGACAATTGGTGATTGTTTTGATTACATTGCTGAATTTGCTGAGCTAGAGAATCCAGATAAAGAAAAAGTTAGAAAGGCAAATCAAAAAGACTTCGATTCATTCTAAGAAAGGGGTGAGAAAATGGCAGGAAGAATTAAAGGGATTACGATTGAAATTAATGGTAACACTCAACCGTTACAAAACGCTCTAAAAGATGTTAATAAACAAAGCGATTCTTTAGCTAAAGAACTAAAAGATGTCGAGCGTTTGTTAAAGTTCGATCCTGGTAATGTGGAAGCATTAGCGCAAAAACAACAGTTACTTACACAACAGATTGAAAATACAACGCAAAAACTAGATAAGTTGAAAGCAGCGGAACAACAAGTACAAGCTCAATTTCAAAACGGTAAAATTTCTGAAGAACAATATCGTGCATTCAGGCGTGAAATTGAATTTACAGAAGGATCGCTTAATGGTCTGAAAAATAAACTTGGAAACATGAAAGCTGAGCAAGAGAATGTAGCGAGTTCCACAAGGCAATTAGAAACATTGTTTAGAGCTACAGGAAAAAGCGTTGATGATTTTGCAGGAGCATTAGGGAATCGTCTTGTGAATGCAATTCGGAATGGAACAGCTACAAGTCGACAGTTAGAACAGGCGATTGGAATTATTGGTCGTGAGGCATTAGGTACAGAAGCTGATATTGAAAAATTACAAAGAGCACTTCGATCTGTGGATGCTGGAAACTCAATTCAGCAAGTACGAAATGAACTGAGAGATTTACAACAAGAAGCCGGAAGAACTGAGAAAAAGTTTGAAGGTCTAAAAGTTGGATTAGAAAATGTTATCGGTGGAATGGCAGCTGGTGGCGGAATGGCAGCAGCTGTTGAAAAAGCGCTTGATATGTCAAAGTTAAAAACAAAAATTGAAATAGGATTTGAT
Organism: Bacillus cereus group sp. MYBK5-2; assembly: GCF_051915685.1. Taxonomy (NCBI): domain Bacteria; kingdom Bacillati; phylum Bacillota; class Bacilli; order Caryophanales; family Bacillaceae; genus Bacillus; species Bacillus cereus group sp. MYBK5-2. The sequence goes on along the minus strand of NZ_JBQAFE010000006.1, from coordinate 326,186 downwards.
GTTCCTGAGTCTTCAAAAAAATCAGTTGAGGATGCTGTGAGAGGAATTTCAGCCTATGGATTAGATGCAGAAGAAGCACTTGAGGGTGTAAGAAGACAATGGGCTTTGAATAAAAATGTTAGTGATGAAGCAAATGCTTCTTTCGTACAGAGTGCAGCTGTTATTTCTAATGCTTATGCTGGCATTGATTTTACTGAATTAATTCAAGAAACGAATGAAATCGGTAATGAATTAGGCATTTCACAAGAAGGCGCTCTTGGTATGGCTGATGCCTTATTAAAAATGGGTTTTCCACCGGAACAATTAGATATTATCGCCGAATATGGTGGTCAGTTAACGCGAGCAGGATACAACGCTGAAGAAGTACAAGCCATTATGGCAGCTGGGGTTGAAACAGGAACCTGGAATATCGATAATTTGCTAGATGGACTGAAAGAAGGTCGTGTAAAAGCGGCTGAATTCGGTCAAGGTGTCGATAAGGCTATGAAAGAAGCTCTTAAAGGTACACAAATTTCAGCAGAACAGGTTGAAAAATGGGGTAAAGCTGTAGCTAATGGTGGTAAAGAAGGCTCAGCAGCTATGACTGAGATTGCACAAGCTCTATCACAAGTTGAAGACGAAACAAAGCGTAACGAATTGGGTGTTAAGTTTTTCGGTACAATGTACGAAGATCAAGGACAAAACATCATTAATACTTTGCTAGGTGCGAAAGAGAAAACAGTTGATTTTGGGAAGCAACAGGACAAATTGAATGACTCTATTAAAAAAATGGATTCAAACCCAGCAGTTAAATTTCAAAAGGCGATGCAAGATTTACAAGTTGCACTTCAGCCGGTTCTTAGTGTTATAGCAGATGTCATTTCAAAAGTGGCTGAATGGATTTCTAATAACCCAGAATTAGCAGCCACATTAACAGCTGTTGCAATAGCTATTGGCGTAATTTCAGGTGCAGTTATGGCGCTTGCTCCTATAGTTATGGCGGTCATGAGTGTATTTGAAATCGGAGCAGCAGCGGCATTAGGAATAGTTGCTATTGTTCCGATTATTATTGCGGCTATAGTCGCTTTAGGAATTGCCATCTATCAAAATTGGGATTCTATAAAACAATGGACTATATATATGTGGAATTCTATTAAAGAATATTTAATAGAACTTTGGGATGGCATCGTTCAATCCTCTAGTGAAGCATGGAATTCATTTTTAGAAACAATGCATACCTTTTTTGATCCGATAGGTCAATTTTTCAGCGATTTATGGACAAGTATAGGGGAGATATGTAGTACTACCTGGAATTCTATTGTTGAATTCTTTTCTGGAGCTTGGGCTTCATTCACTGAAATGATGCATAGTTTCTTTGATCCGATAGGTGAATTCTTTAGTAGTTTGTGGTCAGGTATTGTGGAAACGGCGTCTTCTTGGTGGACTTCTTTAACTGAAACAGCGTCTGAATTGTGGGGATTATTAACGCAAGCATGGCAAGAAACCTGGGATACGATTCTTACTGTGTTAGATCCAATTATTTCGGCAGTTTCTACCGTTTTAGAAGCAGGTTGGTTTTTAATACAGGCCGGTGCACAAATTGCATGGGCAGCAATCTGTCAATATATTATTCAACCAATCCAGGAAGCTTACGACTGGGTAAGTACACAAATCGGTGAAATGGTCACTTGGCTTGGTACACAATGGGAAATTGCAAAAGCGGTGGCGCAAGTTGCGTGGGGATTATTTAAACAATACATCATTCAACCTGTCTTAGATACTTGGTACTTAGTAAAAGAAAAGTTTGGCGATTTAGTTTCTTGGCTAAAATCACAATGGGAAACAGTTAAATCATATACTTCCGTAGCATGGAACCTAGTAAAGCAATATGTCATTCAACCTGTTGAGGAATTATGGAATGCAACAAAAGAAAAGTTAAATGATTTATCCAATTGGATATTAGGAAATTGGGCGAAAATAAAAGGGTATACACTTGAAGCTTGGAAGATGGTTTACACATACATTGTTGAACCAATTATTTCAGCTTACAATTCTGTAAAAGAGAAATTCAATGATATGTACAACACAGCACGGGAAAAATTTGATTCTGTAAAGAATGCAGCTCAAGAAAAATTTGAAGCAGCTAAACGTTTTATTATTAATCCAATTAAAGATGCAGTTGACAGTGTAGAAAAATTTATTGGGAAGATCAAAAGCTTCTTTAGTGATTTGAAGTTAAAAATTCCTAAACCTGAAATGCCGCCACTTCCACACTTTAGCTTGCAAACTAGTACGAAAAATATTTTAGGCAAGGATATTACGTTCCCTTCTGGACTTAATATAGATTGGCGTGCAAAAGGTGGTATCTTCACTAAACCGACTATCTTTGGAATGAATGGCGGAAACTTGCAAGGTGCAGGAGAAGCTGGAAAAGAAGCGGTTTTACCATTGAATAAAAAGACACTTGGAGATATTGGCGCAGGAATAGTAGCGGCAATGCCGCGACAACAATTTGCTATATCAGGAGAAATAAATCAATTAATGGACGATATGAGCCGTATGATGGCTGGTTCCGCAAGCCAATTAGCAGAATTAAAGACCGTCATGAGTGGTGTGTATGGAAGTATGTCAAACAGTAGACAAGCCATGACAAATAGTGTATCAAATCAATTCATTAATAATTCTTTCGGATCATCTGGCGGTGGAGTCATTCCAATGCTTGGTGGAGATTTAGTTATTGAAGTACCTGTAAATTTAGAAGGAAGAGACGTGGCACGCGGTACTTATCGCTATACAACCGAGTATCAAGAAAGAGAAGAAAAGAGAAACTCAGCCTTTTAGGTTTGGGTTTCTTTTATTTTATAAAGAAACGGGGTGTCAAAATGAGCTCTTTTACATTCGACAATCAACGAAAAGAATATATCCAAATAGAAAAAGGATGGAGCCCGCCAACATGGGCACCTCTAAAACGGAATTTTTTTAAAACACCTGGATATCCTGGTGCAAGATTATTAGGAACAGAAACGGACCCTCGTCCACTCCCTGTCCCTGTAGGAATTATCGTTCCAGATGGAACAGATTTAGAAACGTTAAAAGAAGAAATAGCGTCATGGTTAATTACTGAACAAGCAGCCGAGCTAACTTTTGATACAAAACTAGATAGAACATATATAGCTGTTATTGATGAAGATTTTAATGTTGATGATTTTGTGAGTCTAGGAAAAGGCACCTTAAAATTCATTTGTTCAATGCCTTATAAACTAGGTCCAAGGAGAAAAATAGATTTCAAATTACAGGGAAGCAGATTAATTACAAATATATCGAATAATGGGAGTAAATATTCTGATCCTAAGTTCACAATTCATGTAGAAAATCCATCCACTTTTATTGATATTTCACGAAAAAAGGAAGAAGAAATTCAACATTTCCGTATGGGATACCCTGTTTCTGTGGAAGAACGAACAGTCGAGAAAGAACAGCTTGTTATGCACGATGAAATGAAAACAATGGTTGGTTGGACTCAAAATGGTCCAAACACTGACGAAGGTGAAAACACAGGAACTCTAAAGTCAGATAGTGAGCGCTTTGTTATAGATAACTTTGGTGCAGGTAGTAAATGGCATGGTGGAGTGGCTAGGAAAAGTTTAAAAGAACCGCTACAGGATTTTACTATTGAAGCGATTGTAGAATGTTGGAATCAAAATAGTGCTAAATCTATGGGACGAGTAGAAATATATCTTCTGGATGTGAATTCTGATGTCATAGGGAAAATGACAATGGCCGAAGTACATGTAAACGTAGCTTCTAATTATGGAGAGATACGCGCCGGAAAGATTAACGAAGGACATCACATTATCTCAACTACGGGTGATTCTCCTTGGACTTGGAATGACTTCACGGGTCGTTTACGAATTACTCGTGTCGGAAACTTTTGGGTGGCTGATATTGCTCGTATTTTAGAAAAGGGTGGATACGATTCAGAATCATACCGTGAGTATTTTGATGTGGATGAAAGATATTCTAAAAATCAACTAGCACAAATTATGGTGCATATTGGAGGATGGAAAGAAGCACCCAATTTAAATGCTTCAATAAACGATTTGAAAGTTTGGAAATACAATAAAACAACCACTCTCGAAGCGCCTTATATCGTACGAAAAGGTGATGTAGTGGAAATCGACACGGCAGATGCAAGCATCAAGATTAATGGCAAGGATGCAATCTATACGAAAGATTTATTTGGTGACTTTATAAATATAGAAAAAGGAACGAATCAAATCGAAATTTTCCCTTCTGATATCGGACAAGTGGAAGTGACATACAGGGAGAGATATCTATGAGTAATAATGATTTACACATTTTTGATTTTAAAACAGAACAAATTATTGCAGTAATTAAAGAACAAGATTATTGGGATGATCTTCGTAAATGGGAACTAAAAAACAATGTAGATCGATTCGAATTTACGGTTTCAGATGGTACACATAAAGCAGCAAAGTTAATGCAACAAAACATAGTCTTAAAGCGTGTTCGTGATGGATCGTTTGTTTCATATGTGATAAACGAAAGCGAGCAGGATTCTGTAGATCGTTCTAAAAAAATATATGCACTAAGTGAACATACGAAATTAAAGAAAGCAAAAGTAATTAAACCACAAACCTTAGAAGGATACACAGTTAATCAATGGCTGGATTTCGCTTTAGAAGGAACGAAGTGGCAACGTGGTGTAACGGAATATACAAGCTTCCGCACGATAAATATCAAAGAATTTACAAACCCATTAGACTTACTTAAAACAATAGTAAGTACCTTCGAGTTAGAAATCCGATTCCGTACAGAAGTACAAGGTTCGTTTATCGTTGGTAGATACGTAGATATGGTACGTAAAGTAGGCAGGGCCAATGGAAAAGAAATTGTCTTAGGAAAGGATTTACAAGGTATACGCCGTATTGAAAATTCACAAGATACGATTTCTGCATTAGTTGGGGTTGGACCTTTTAACGAAGAGACAGGTGAGTATCTAACTTTTGAAAAGATAAATGGCGGGAAGTTATACGTCGCTGATGCAGATGCCTTACAACGTTGGACAGAAGATGGTTCACACAAATATGACATCTATAGCCCGCAAACAGAAGATCAAAATATGTCAGCCGAAAGATTAAAACAACTAACGGAAGCGGAACTAAAGAAACGTATTAATAGCACTGTACAGTATGAAGTAACTCCAATTGCATTAGAAAAGATATTTGGTTTATCTCATGAAAAAGTAAATAAGGGCGATATTGTCCATATCAAAGATACAAAATTTACACCGCCTTTATTTTTAGAAGCACGTCTTATTGCAGCGGATGAAGGTGATACAAATGCAGCCAATGATAAATATTATTTTGGTGACTTTAAAGAAGTAGAAGATACGAGAAGTCTGTTGGATCGGATGTACGCCCAAGTTATGGGCAGTTTAGCTGGAAAAGCAAATAAAGGCTTGCTAGATAAGTTAGAAGAACTTGTGAAAGAGACAAATGAACAAGTTGATGTTGTAAAAAAGGAATCAGAAGCAGCAAAAAAGTTAGCAGAAAAAGTACAAGCAAACCTTAAAAACTATCAAACAACAATCATTGAAAGTGCAAAACAACCTACAACTGGATTAGAAGATGGAAAAACCTTATGGTTAGATATTTCAAACGGCAAGCCTGGAATCCTCAAATTATGGAAGAATGGCAATTGGGAGTCGGTTGTTCCTGATGTGGACAAAGTAAAGAAAGAAACCTTAGAGAAAGTCACCAAAGATATTGAAACCACCAAAAGTGAATTAAATCAAAAGGTTCAAGAAGCACAAGAACAAGCGGCAGGACAATTTAATCAAGTGAAGGAAACCTTACAAAGTGTTAGTCGTACAATTTCTGATGTACAAAACGAACAAGGTAATATTAATAAAAAAGTAACTCAAATAGAACAAACTTCAGATGGATTTAAAACTTCTATTGAATCGTTAACAAAAAAAGATACTGAAATCAGTAATAAATTAAATACGGTTGAATCCACTGTGGAAGGCACAAAGAAAACTATTTCTGATGTTCAGCAAACGACTAATGATTTAAAGAAAACAACAACTGATATTAAAGAAGAAGCTGGGAAAATCTCAACAAAGTTAGAAGAGGTTGAGGCGCGTACTGTAGGTGTTGAAAACTGGCTGATTAATACAGGTAACAACGAGAAAGCAAAAACAATTGGCATGCTTAATGGTGGTCAAGTTAACAAAGCTAATTTCATCGTACAGCCTGGGGAATACTGTGTCATTGAATGTACGGATCATACTGACTCTTTCTATCAATTCCATCTAGATAATACTAAGATGGGCGACTATGAAAAAGCGAAAGATATGACATTCAGTATCGATATGCAAAACGACGTTCCAATTGATCTAATTGTATTCCAATTTATTAATGGAGTGTGGACAGAAAACTTATACAATAGATTCCCTGTTGCTGATTGGTCCAGAAGATCATTTTTATTTAAGATTGATGCGCGAGCAACTGGATGGGGATTGCGATTAAGATTTGAAAGAGATGAAAATTCAAAGGGTAAGAGATTTCGTTTTAAGAAAGCTAAACTAGAAAAGGGTTCTGTTCCAACAGACTTCAGTAAGTCAACATATGAGCTAGGGCAAAGTGTGGATGGAATCAAAGAAACAGTAATAAAAGTAGAAAATAATCAGGGGGGATTTGATAAGCGTGTAACAGCAGTAGAGAAAAATGCTGAAGGTATTTCTCAAAACGTTAGCAAGTTACAAGAAACACAAACGACACAAGGTAAACAGATTTCTGAAGCACAATCTACAATCAAACAACATTCTGATGCGCTAAATTTAGCTGTAAAAATGAAAGATGTTGAAGATTACGTTGGTGGAATTGGCAACCAAACGGTTTTACGCAATGCCTTGTGGAAGAACGACACGAAATATTGGCAATTAACTTCAAACGCAGCAAGAAATACACAAGTCACTTATAAGGGGTGCAATTCACTTAGTGTTATTACTACAGGCAATGCGAGCAATTTGTATCAAGGAGCATCGCACGATTATATAAACGCTGGGACTGGATGGAATTACGTTTTCTCTGCTTACTTTTATACAGACAACAAAGCTAGTATAGATGCCGGAGCTGCTATCGAGCTTCAATGTTACGATGTAAACAATAAAATGATTAAAAGTTACTTACAAGAAATAACTATTTCACAAGGCACATGGATTCGTACACATGTGGCAGGGCTATTAGTAGAAGGCACAAAAAAAGTTAAAGTGCTATTTTGGGTTCGTAAAAATGGTCGCCTATGGATGGCACAACCCATGCTTCAAATTGGTGATAAACCTTCTTCATTTCAGGAGAATCCTGTTGATATTGTAGATAAAGATAAAATCATGGAAGAGTTGGCTGATAAGATAGCAACTGAAAAATACAATCAAAAAATCACTGAGTTAGAGAGAGGTATTACCGCAAACCAAGACGGTGTTTCAATTGTCTCGAAAAAGCACGAGACTTTTGTGGGTGAGACTTTTGACGCTTACGTCAAAGAAACAGGTTCTAAACTTAAGGTTTTAGATGAAGGAATTCTAGCACAAGTTAAAAAAGGTGATATCATTGCAGCGCTTAATATGTCAGCCGAACAAATCACCATAGATGTTTCAAAACTTGCTATAAACGCAGATACTGTTGTGAAATGGCTTACTGCAAAAGGAATAAACGCAGATGTCATTAAAATCAGTGGAAATAAAGTGACGATTGATAAAAATGGTATTACTGCTAAAATGGCTGATTTCTTGTATGAAGATGACAATGGGCAGAAGTTCTCAGTTATTCCGAGAAAGAATTTAATTGTGGATCATTGTTTCGCACATATCACAAAAGGATATCAAAACGCACAATTCTTTAACATTCAGTACAGTCCATTCTGGGAGATCCATGGTTCGCCAGCTGTAGAAAATTCCATCGTAGAAACAGGTATGGAAGGTATGATTAATGCAATGCGAATCAATGGTGAAGATTGGATTCGTTATAAGCATTTTCGTGATGTACAACCTGGTAAAAAGTATACGATTTCCGCACATTTCAGAGCGGCTATGTTATCTGGAAAGAGAGTAACAGCTGAACCAACAATACGTGTGAAATTTGGCACATGGCAAGGCGACAAGCCAGTGGACAAACAAATATTTGAGAAAAAATTCTCAGCCCCAAAAATAGCAGATGGAAAGATTGTTAGATACACTGTTTCCTTCACGGTCCCATCGGATTACAGCATGAATAACGGGTATATTTTCTTTGATATTTTTGGTTATGGACAAGTTGCATATGGACAATCTTGCATGGTTTCAGGTGTCCAATTAGTAGAAGGAGAGTTACCTTGTATATACAATTGGGATTTATCCTATGCACAAGCAATCGGTGGGGAAACACCTTTTAGCGGCTTTACTTTAGGTACTGTAGATAATGCATTTCTGTTTGAGAATAACCGGAATAAAATACCTTTTATAACAGCTGCAGGAGATGGTCACGCGTTAGAAGTAAAAGGGGTATCACATAGCTTTATGTCTTTTACAGATCAAAATGGTCGATTCGGATATATTGGTCATGGTTCTCCAAATGACAATCGTTTTCGAGTGAGTACAAGGAACAACGTGTCTTTTGATAAATATATTGAAACACCTGGAATCAATATGGGAGGTGGTGCATTTCATGGTCCGGGTTCGATGTATTATGGCGAAGGGTTTCAAGGGATTAATTGGTATATAAATGAAGGCGGCTGGAGAGTAGCTAGTATCTAATATAAGGAGTGACAATAATGGATATGGACGTAAGACCATTTTTAGGAAGAATTATGAAAGTGAACCGGAATGAAGAAGGTCTATTTATTCCGATTCCAAAAGAAACATTGGATCGTTCAGGGATATTTAATAGTGATGAAGTAGAAGTAATCGGTCATATGGACGGAACAATTGCGATTCGTATTGCGACATTATGTGAGTTATGCGGACGAGGTTCAAGGTTATATGAATTAAATATGGGTCCGGTTAATAGAAAGATTTGCGCAGAGGATTACTATAAGTTAACAGGGGTATATCCTCAAAGTTTAGAAAAACCAACAAGTGAAAACACAACGAAGACAGAGCAGCAATAAGCTGGTCTTTTTTTATTACTTAAAAAAGGAGAGGAAAAGATGGATCGTATTGATTTATTATTAAAAACCTTTATCGCCACTTTCGGTGGCTTCTGTGGGTATTTCTTGGGAGGATGGAATGCAACATTGAAAATCTTAGTGACGATGGCAGTTATTGATTATTTAACTGGCATGATTGCAGCAGGGTATAACGGAGAATTAAAAAGTAAAGTTGGTTTCAAAGGCATCGCCAAAAAGGTGGTGCTTTTTCTTTTGGTCGGAGCGGCCGCACAACTAGATTCAGCACTTGGAAGTAACAGCGCGATTCGTGAAGCGACTATTTTCTTCTTCATGGGCAATGAGTTACTTTCACTTTTAGAAAATGCAGGGCGTATGGGAATACCTTTACCTTCAGCATTAACGAATGCAGTTGAAATTTTAGGTGGCAAGAGCAATAAGACAAGTTCTGAATATGATAATAAAAAAGGAGATGTTGAATGATGACTCGTTATAGTTTACATGGAGGACACAACAGTATTGTACAAGGAGCTAATTCAGGAAATCGAAAAGAGCATATTATGGATCGTCAAGTAAAAGATGCAGTGGCAGCTAAGTTAAGAGCTTTAGGACACACAGTCTATGATGATACAGACGAAGTAGGAGGCACTCAAGCGCAAAATTTAAATAATATTATTCGTAACAGTAATTCTCATGTTGTGGATTTAATTATTTCTTTTCATCTTAATGCAAGTGACGGAAATGGACAGGGAGTGGAAGTTCTGTATTATGATCAGAAAGATCTAGCGGCTAAAATTTCGGCTCAATTGGCAAAAGATATTGGGTGGCGTGATCGTGGCGCAAAGCAACGTACAGATTTAGCGGTATTGAATGGGACAAAAGCACCAGCTATTCTTATTGAATTAGGATTCATTGATAACGAATCTGATATGGCCAAATGGAATGTTGATAAAATCGCTAACTCAATTGTTTACGCTTTAACTGGGCAAACTGTTGGTGATGGTGGAGGAAACAGCGGTTCTAATGGTGGATATCAATATGTTAAGTCCGGTGAATTCGGTATAAATTATCTAAATGAAGTGATTCAAGCTATGGCTGAACGAGGAACAAAGGGAAAAGTTGTTATTAATCCATTAACAGGTTTAGCTTATATCCAAACCGATGTTTTACCTAATCCAGAATTAGACAAGATTACTTGGTGGATGGATACTCGACCAGGTGGAAAATGGTGGTACGAATATATTAAAGTTAATTAATGTGAAAAGCAAGCTCGTATGAGTTTGCTTTTCCTTTGTTCAATAATTTTTAATAAAAGAATAGTTTGATTAACAAAAAATCCGTCTGTCGGGCGGCCTTTTTGTTAATTTATATTGACCAATTCATCAGATTTAAACACAATATTCTTTTTTATCTATATCTCTTTGTGTAATGACTTAGTTATGTAATAAGGTTAAAGTTTATCCTGAGTAAATTTCTTAGCACAATTGTGCAGCATAACGAAAATTTCACCTCTTGTTGCTACTTCATTCCCACGAGTATCAGTAAAAATACCAGCATGTTCTCCCCATGTAATTGCGTTACTGAATCCACCTTTAGCATTCCAAAAAGGTTTTTGATAATGTACTGAATAAAGCATACCTATCATTTCATAATGAGTAATCCCTATGTTTCCACGGCTTCTGTTAGAAATACCTCTTCTTATTATAAACTGACGTGCTTCTTTGAGATTTTTAACCCAGTTCCTATGATAACGAGCAAGCATTAACCAAACATTTTGTCGTAGTGTGAGCCTATTTGGAAAATAACATTAAGCATAGCCTTTGTCGAAAAAACAAATACTGCAAAATCAGCTCAATGTGTTGAATCTTCTTTTGCAGTATTTGTTGTAAACCCTTTAGATAACATAACGGCTATAAACTTTTTAGTTTTTTACATCTATTCTATTCCTTCCATATGTGTCTGTAACTAAAATGTCTATTAGTTTATATGCAAATAGAAATATTAGAGTTTATAATATTCTTTTAGGAGTAATTTGTTAAGTGTTTTTTGTAAAAGAATAAAGTTATAAAAAAGGACCTGTCTTTGTTCTGATATAGTTTTTTATCTAAGTGGAATTTTTTGCTTTTGTCTTAGGAAATTGAAATAAAGGTATTTACAATAGAATTTATCTTGTATAATGTTAATGTAAAAATTAAGGGTTTTTGAATATGTAGATTTTTAAGTATGATAGATAGAGATTAAGAAGTGATTTTATTTATAAATTAAGCTATTTTGCTAATTTTTGTTAAGGGAGAAGAATGAAGTGAATGGATCAGGAAATATACAAGGGTTAATTAAAAATTATATCGAGACGCTCAATCCGACTGTTAATATAGCAATTGAAACAATGGTGATTATTGGGAAGAATGGTGATAAAGATATAAAAATACCACATAGACTTATTGAATTAAGTATTAATGATATTTCGTTTTTGTGGAAACAAGAAGAATTACATAACTTAAATAATAAATTAAATGAAGAAACATTAATTGAATCTGATGGAGTATTAGAACAAATTCAATTAGTTAAAAGTGATGATAAAGAGAATGATTCTTTTACAAATTTTGAGAAGTTAAATTACTTGAATTACTTAAAAATTGAAGAAGAGAAATATTTATTATTTTATTTGACCTTTACAGGTTTTGAGGATGATACAAAGGAAATGTTTTTGAATACCCCACATTTTTCATTTTTTAGATATGTTTTGGATTGTATATTTAAAAAATATGCAGACTTAGGGCAAAATAAGTTTTTAGAACAAAATATTGATGATTCTATATCCTCTATAGGGAGAGATTTTATCAATAACTTAATTAACCATGTATGTAATGAGGAAGGGAATGAAAATTATAATCTGTATGATGAATTAAACGTCATCTCAACTTTAAACTATGAAGGTCAAAGTATAAATGCTAAATTACTTTTAATAGATGAGAAGATAATAGAGAAACACGTCAGCTATATTATTAAATTTGAAGATGTAATAGCGTACAAAGAGCATAGAAAGATAAGAAAATTATTGGAGATGACGGATGAAAGTATTTATCTTATAGGTGACAACCAATATATATATGGATTAGGAAATTTAAGAGGTTTATATAACTTAAAAGAGAGTGCTATGAATAAGGTTTTATTAATTGATTTTTTAGGTAAGTTTGAATATAAATTGAAGGAAATAAAAATTATTCATAATATTAAGGATGGAGAATCTAAAATGGATGAAATAGTCCATTGGTTTTATGAAGAGAAAAATTTGTTAAGTGTAAAGCATGGGAAAATGGAATTGCTAGAAAATACATTTTCTGAAATTAGGTTAAAAAAATCCTTACAAAATATATTTAATAAGTACTTATGTGAGCAAGAAAATCAAGATAAAGTGCAGATAGAGAATAAAATTACTAATATTGTTGAAGTTGTAAAATGTGCATATAATCAGAAGCATGGAACGACATTAGTTATTACTACACCAGAAGTAGCAGAAACCGAAGTAGAAAGGTTAAAAGACCAATCTATAAAAATTAATATAATAGATACTAAAGAGAGTAGTTATTTTAGACAAGTAGTTGAGAAGATAACCAATATAGATGGTGCTTTATATATGGATATTAATGGGCATGTTCATGCAATTGGAGTGATATTAGATGGATATGCACAAGCTGGAAAGGGTGACTCATCAAGGGGGGCTAGGTATAATTCAGCTATAAGATATATAAATGGAGATGAAATCGAAGGGAAATGTGTAATTGTAGTAATTTCAGAAGATGGTATGATTGACATTATTCCTGATAGTGAAATAGAGAAACAAATTAGTAAACTAGCTAAGCGGGTAAATAATCTATATGGTGCTAGGAAGTTTGAAGAGGCTTTAAAACTAGTTAAAGAACTGGAAGGATTAAATCCAAGAAGACCTGAAACATTTTTCACTAAAGCACGTATATTAAGCAAAATTGATGGAGAATTGACAAACTCATTAAAAGCTATAAATCATGCTATACAGTTAAAAGAAGATTTTGGGCAAGCTTATAATCTGAGAAGTTTAATATATTTAGATTTAGATAAGCCAGAAAAAGCTGTATATGACCTTGAAAAAGCTATAGAAATAAATCCAACTCCTGAAAGATATTTTAATTTAGGGGATGCATTGGTAAAATTAAAAAATAACGAAGACGCTATTGATGCTTATAATAATGCAATAAAATTAGATAAACAATTTGTAAGAGCTTATATTGGGAAGGTTATGATAGATTATAGTGAAGGAGAATTTAAAAAAGCCTTAGAAGGTATAAAGCTGACTATTGATATAAAAGAGGATGAACCATCTCTTTATCTACTTCAAGGTAGAATATACCAGAGTTTAAATATGAGTGCAGAAGTTATTGATTCATATAGAAAAGCTTTTATAGGATTTAAAGATAAGTCAAATAAACCAATCTATAAATCAAAAGGGTTTTATAAAAACTTCATATTTGTATGTGAAAGACTATTGGAAAGTGAACCTATTGAAGATGAGAAGAATGAATATCAAGAGTGGATTGAGAAATGTAATCAAAAATTAATAGATTGAGATTAATCTTTTAAGTGCGATGTGAGAAAATCCGACTCTAATGAGTCGGATTTTTTATATGGACTCAATTGAGAAAGAACAACCGATATAGATCTTGATATAAATTAAATACATATGGATGAAACGAAAAAGTGCTAACAAGTTTGCAAACGAACTTGCTAACACCAACATAGAATAGACATAAATTATCGCCGATATGTCGTCTTTGAAAATGGCTTTAATCAGTTACATCATACTTATATGAAATGCTCATAAAAACAGTCTTAATATCAAGAATATAATCACCCAGATATTCCTTTACTTTTAAGACGGAAACGAGGCATGATATTGATTTCTACCTCAGAGTTTGCGTCAAATAATAAAAAAATACGGTTTGTAAAACTAAAAATACAACAAGCTACAACCGGTATGAAATGGATTAAAATATTTAGAAATTTAAAAGATGATTTTCAAATAGGGGGAGAGGTGGATTTAGACCATATTCTCCAATATCCGAAAGATTATATTGTAGGGGAAAATAAAAGGGTGTTATTTCCATACAATGAGAGAATTTATAAAGTTCAAGGTACTAAAATAGAACCGGGTATAAAAGTAAAGGAAAGAGAGTATTTATTTAAAGAATTTCAGCGTAAATTCTCTTATTTCACAATACTTCCAGAATGTAAAAAGATAGCAACAAATAACAAAAATGAATTATTTCCTTTATTTGCACCAAAAGGATTAGAGACATTAATATTAGAAGTTTGGTCTGAAAATATAGCGCTGGAAATAGAACAAGCATTACTTGATAGCGAAATTGTTTTGACTAAAGTTGGTGAAAATTCTTATGTATTGAATACAGATTTTCCAGTGTTATTAAAGATTGTGAGATACAATATTGAAAAGGTGTTACAAAATCCATATAAAATGCAATATTGCCAAAAATATAAAACAAATCTTGTAGATGATGTTAAGAAAGCTGTCTATGCTACCGCGGGTAAGCGCAGTGATGCGACATTAGCATTAATCGCGATGAAGAATTGTGATGGACGCGAAAAAATTGATCCAAAACAAATCATTAGAGAGGGATTTGCACGAACAAACCGTATTTCAACATTTATTAATTTATTTATAGGACAAAATGTATCTCGTAAAACAATTGTAAATAGTATTTTTAGTCTATTAGAACAAAAAGGATTTTTGAGGCGTAGTTGGAATAAGATAAATTTACCTTGTACATATGTTAGTTTATCAATTGAACGAATATCGAAATTCGATTTCTTACCTATTTTTTCAAAAATAAAAGGAAAAGAAATTTTATATAAATTATATGGGAGTACAGAGTGGCAAACGATTGATTACGTATTATTAAATATAAATAAACATAATGCATTTTTACCACAACCATCAAAGAGAAATGATATGGGGGCTCTTTTTAAACAATATGTTTTCGAAACATTAATGGAAATTGTACAATATGCAAAAGAACAAAATGAACAAGTTTACTTCATTGTAGATGCAAATTTGAGAAAATATTGGATAAAAGAGTTACAAAATAAAGAAATTAATATAGATATTTTACCTGATATTGTTCCAGAGGTGTTAAAGGTTCCAAATTTAAATATTATTAGAATAAATACAGGTTTTGATGTACCAAGTTACGGTGTAATAGAACCTGATGATGCTCTAGATAGCATTGGCTTATATGCAGATCAAAAAGGGATGTATTATAGCACTGGTGAATATTCACTTAATTGTAGTGGGATTTTTCAGCGATATATACTTGAAATTCTACCATTAGGTGTAAAACCTGTAGAAAGGGATTATATCGCTAAAATGATACATTACATGTGCTGTAATTCTAGTATGCTTTCGAAAAAGAATGTACACATTACATATTCCATGCATATGGAAAAAGTAATAAAGAGTTATATTACTGACATAGATGCAAGAGAGTTTAAAGAATTTGATGATGAATTGGATGTAGATGTAGTAAAAGTAGAAAAGAAAGATTCAATTATTCTACTTTAAATACTAGTAAACAAATCCTGCTCGTTATATCGATCAGGATTTGTCATTTTTTTATGTAAATAAGGATATCCTTTGTCAAGTATCTTTTCGTTTACATATTTACTTTATGTGCAGACAGGATTAATATGTTTTTTAGAAATACAAAAACTATTTCATATGGAAAAACGATTTTTATTAATTGAAAAAATTTGAAAGGAATGGGGAATTGTGAAGAAATTAGATGTGCTCTTAATGCTACTGAGCGGCCTCTTTCCAATTGCAGGACTTACAAAGCAAATCCCTCTAGAACAATCTATATATATTGGAGGGCTTTTATTTTTTACTAGTTTCGGTAGTTATTTTGCTAAAAAGATGTATTCACGTATATGCAGTTGGATAGCGTATGCGCCATTTATAACACTACTGTTAGTTATTTGGCATCAAGATATTGCAACAAGCTCAATCATAGCAAATGCGAAAATTGCTGCATGTGTCGCGTTAATTCCATGTTTATTCCGTTTTCGTACATATGGACTTACTTTGGGCTTATTCTCATTATGGGCCGCTTTACTATGGGATATAAAAGAAGTACAGTCGTTAGTCATACTTGAACGCATAATGAGTTTAATGACAAGCCATTATGTATATATATTACTATTAATTGGAGGACTTGTAATAGGAGGATTACTTGCGATGTTCATTCACCGCAAAGAGAAAGATAATAATAAAGAAAATATAAATCTACTTGGACCAAAAAAGAAACGCAAAAGATTATCATTTAAGATTCGTCTTCCAAGATTACCGAAATTAAAGATGAAACTATTTAAGTTTGGTGGGAAAGAATCTAAAAGTAAAATGCCAGAAAAAATCCATGAGTATAAGTACGAAGAACCAGTTGCAACATATGAAATGACAGAGCAAATAGATCCATACAAAGAAAATGCAGTTCAAGGTCAAACAAGGATGGAACGCCGAAGAAATAGGTATAATGCATAATGAAGTTTAATAACCCCGTAATGACTTATCTTAATATTGATAAATCATTACGGTTTTTTTATGTAATGAAATGAAGGTTGCTATTGCGGAGGGGAATAGCATATTTTATAGATAGGAACTAAAATAAGGGGAGGATAAAATGCTTATCATTACATATATATCTGCTTGTATATTATTCTTAGTTAGCTTTTTACATGTATATTGGGCTTTCGGAGGTAATTGGGGGACAAATAGTGTTATTCCAACTAAATCAGGGGAAAAGGCGTTTACACCTCGCGCCGGAATGACATTGTTCATTGCATTATTATTAAGTATGGCAGCAATAATTTTATTGCAACAAGCAAATATTGTTCATTTTGCAGTTCCTAATGTTATTATTCAAGTCGGTTCCTGGATTTGTATGATCGTCTTTTCTATTAGAGTAATTGGTGAATTTAACTATTTTGGTATCTTTAAACGACAAAAAGATACGCACTTTGCAAGAATGGATACCGGTTTATATATTCCACTTTGTGCATTTTTATCTTTATCTTTCTTATTAGCAATAATTTTGTGAGTGAATAATAGTAGTTTCCGTTCTCAAAATATATATAAACGTGAGAAATCTAAGAGTAAATAAAAAGGATGTAAGCGCCTTCTTGTCGAAAGGTAAATTATTATGAAAGGCGGTGACACTATGAAGTATGTAAAAGTTAGTATGAATGGTGGAAGTGAACATAAATTCTCAATGACTTTAGATCGGTTTGAAGAACTTATTACTACAGAGAATGGGATATTAGAAAATAAATTAGTATGTATTGAAAATGTAATGATTAATCCTACTAATATATCTTCTGTAGTTGAAAAAATTGGTGTACCGGCTAAGTTTATGGAAGCTTAAAATCGTTAGATAAAAAACATCCATTGAGGATGTTTTTTAATTTATAAATATGAAATTGTACAGTGAATATTTGAGTAGATTTTTTAGCAATGACTATGCATATATTAAGTACCTGAACATGGTGCTTAATACATGCACGAAATAATAAGTACAAGCATATATTATGTAGTAGGACAAGATCTTCGTGTCCTACTTAATACTCAGAAAAAACCTCTAATCACATAAGAGCAGCCAATTGCAGGGTGCTCTTATTTTTTATGAAAATCTACTATGAGCCTTATTTTATAGTAGGATGCAATAATAAAGGGCTATTTTGAAATAGTGTTTTTTAGCCTTTAATTTTAAATTTATCTTTAACGTTAATAAATATTAAAAATAATATGATAGCAGAAATTAAGTTAGATAAGTAGAAATTTTGATGAAACAGTAGTTCAAAGATGACATCGAAAGTAACGAATAAGGCAATAGCAGGTAGTATGCAAATAAATATAAATCTCCAATTTTTTAAGTAATGTTTATAATTTGTAAGTACTTTATCCATAAATATAGCCCCTATATTTTTGTTTTTATATAATTATACATTTAGATACAAGGATTTTCAAAGTAAAAATATTTAGCAATTCAAAAATATAAGGAGAGCTTTTGTTGAAAATCCAGATTGCTGTAGTAATCTGAATTTGACTTTAAAGAACTATACTAAAATGATACACTATAATCTACGTTATTTTTGAAATGAATAGAGGGATTTGTGTGATAGATAAAATTAAAAATGCTGTAGAGGATATGTACGAAGATGAGGCTAAAGGTTTACTTCAAAGTATTCTCATACAGTTAAACTTATTAAAAGAAAACTATAGTGAAGATACAATTAAAAATTTGATGGATATTCCGAAACAATTAACAAGTAATCCTACTTATAAAAGGAATGTAAAAGAAAGTACGCACGTACATATTGCTTTTGATGATTCAACGGCTGGTTGCTTGAAATATATGTTAAGTCAAGAAGAATTATTTGAAGAGAGTGTTGTTGCTTTTTCGGAATTCTTTTCAATTGGACCGATATATAAGTTGCATACGAATGAGGGGCAACTAGCAAGACAGAAGTGGTTAATAAATAACTTAACTGCATATGATAGTTATTTTGAAGAAGAATATTTATTAAGATTTATAGCAACTATAGAAGAACTACATACTATTCCTGTTGAAACACCTATTACAATTTGGAAGGCTGATAATGCACATGAACATGTAGGCCTAAGTTTTGTAATAGCACAATTAAAGGATAAGAAAAACATTCGAGTTATTAATACGTCTGAAGCAAGTAGAGAAATATTAAAACAAGAGTATGATATTCGTGGAACGGGAGAATTACCACCTGAAAGTTTAGCTCTATTCCAAAAAAGTTTTATAAAGTTACCTTATTTAACTGAAGAGAAGCGAATGAAGTTTGAACATGAGTGGGATAGATTATCGGAAAGCATAGAATGTTTAAGAGTGTGGAAAGAAAATGAAGTGCATTTTGTACAAGAAGATTATTTTGATCAATTTATAATTGAATGCGCGAAAAGTGTGGGTGCTGATCGAGAGTTCCTCAAAGCTCCTAGAGTAATTGGTGAAGCACTTGGTCTTGTTGAACAATTGGTTGGAGATACCTTCTTAGAATATAGCTTGAAACAATTAATTAAACAAGAAGTATTTGAATTTGAAGGTTCGTTAGATGAAATGCGTTTTTATAGTGTGAAGTTAAGGAAATAATAAACACATTCTATTTTTGAAAGGCTCGTATTTTTAATAATACGAGCTTTTTAAGTTGAATTTGGGCTATACATAAGCTTCCCAGAGAGGGCATATCACATATGAATGATAAAGGTAATGAATGAAAAGAAGGTGATTTGTTAATATGTATAACCAACAAAATTATCCATATGATCAAGCGATGTATTATAATCCACAAAACTACGGGTATGAACCTACAAATGAAGTGAGAGATATTGAACAAGAAGATTACAGACCAGATGATGCGGAGGATGCTCCAACGTCACCACCACCGTCACAAGCGCCATCGTTACCGTCTACATTTGCTTCTCCGGCACAACCAGGCAATATGAAATCATGGATGTGTAACTGTTTAGGAAGATGGGGCTATTTACGCTTACATCGTCCTGGTCCTTTCGGAAGAGATTTATGGTTCTTCCCGACTGAAGTGAGAAGAAATGGAGTGTCAGGTTACACGTGGCAAGGTGGTCGTCGTCGTAAAGTAAGTTATCGCTATCAACAAATTAGTAATTTTATGTGCTTCGCATAAAGAGAAGTGGGAGAGTGAAACGATTTTACTCTCTCACTTTTTTATTTTTCAATATACGAAGTAAGATTTTGATTAAAAATTTACAATTTTCACGTTTTTATTAGAGTATAATGCATATGTTGGGTTGATTTTCAAAAACAAATGAGAGTGAGGGAATACAATGTCAATGAAAAACAAAGTTGGGTTAAGCATAGAGGATGGCATTAATTTAGCTTCAGCTCAGTTTAAAGAAGATGCGTATGAAATTTATAAAGAATCGCGAAAAAAACAACCTATATTATTTGTAAACCAAGTTGAAATCGGTAAAGAATGGCTCATTACTAGATATGAAGATGCTCTGCCACTTTTAAAAGATAATCGTTTAAAAAAAGATTGGACAAATGTGTTTTCTCAAGATATAAAGAACATGTATCTTTCCGTTGATAATAGTGACCACTTAACAACACATATGCTAAATTCAGATCCACCTAACCACAGTCGTTTACGATCTTTAGTTCAAAAAGCTTTTACACCGAAGATGATTGCACAATTAGACAAAAGAATTGAGAAAATAGCAGATGATTTGATAAGTGATATAGAGCGAAAAGGTACATTAAATCTTGTGGATGATTATTCATTTCCATTACCGATTATTGTAATAAGTGAGATGCTCGGTATTCCAAAAGAAGATCAAGCGAAATTTAGAATTTGGTCTCATGCTGTTATTGCATCACCAGAAACACCTGAAGAAATAAAAGAGACCGAAAAACAACTATCTGAGTTTATTACATATCTTCAATATTTAGTTGATATTAAACGAAAAGAGCCAAAAGAAGACTTAGTGAGTGCTTTAATACTTGCAGAGAGTGAAGGGCATAAACTTAGCGCTCGGGAACTATATTCAATGATAATGCTATTAATTGTAGCAGGACACGAGACGACAGTGAATTTAATTACAAATACGGTATTAGCACTTCTTGAAAATCCAAATCAATTACAGTTATTAAAAGATAATCCAAAACTAATTGATTCGGCTATTGAGGAAGGATTGCGTTATTATTCTCCAGTTGAGGTTACAACTGCAAGATGGGCAGCGGAACCTTTTCAAATTCACGACCGAACAATCGAAAAAGGAGATATGGTTGTCATTGCCTTAGCTTCTGCAAATCGTGATGAAACTGTATTTGAAAACCCAGAAGTATTCGATATTACTCGGGAAAATAATCGTCATATTGCCTTTGGTCATGGTAGCCATTTCTGTTTAGGCGCTCCACTTGCGAGGTTAGAAGCAAAGATTGCTATTACTACTTTGTTTAATCGAATGCCTGAACTACAAATAAAAGGGAATCGTGAAGAAATTAAATGGCAAGGTAACTATTTAATGCGTTCTTTAGAGGAATTGCCTTTAACTTTCTAGAATAGTTAAAAGGAGACATGCATACATCGAAAATGATTTACATAGAGTATGTATGTGTTATTTAAATTCGAAACGGAAGGGTGAAAACATCCCAATGATCAACTAATTCTATTTGTAAGAGATCTTCGTTAAAAAACGAAATATTCTTCTGAATAGGGTTAGTCTGTACATTTATAGAAAAGGGATGTATTTCGCTCTGCGAATATATAGTCTTTTTATATGATTTGTGCTGCCTCCTGTTCAGAACATGAAATAGGAGGCTTTTTTATGTCGACAAATGTAGTAACGAAACAAAACAATGGGGTATCACAAGTATTAAAAAATCGGTTTGTTCAAGGGATTTTAGCATCAGCATTATTTTTACAAATAGGAATATGGGTTCGAAACTTTGCGGTATTACTATATGTAATGGAAATGACAAAAGGTGATGCTTTTGCTATTTCGATGATTTCAGTTGCTGAATTCGCTCCAATTTTTATTTTTTCATTTATTGGCGGTACTTTTGCTGATAGGTGGAAGCCAAAGAAAACAATGATATGGTGTGAAACGTTAAGTTCCATTTCAGTATTCGCTGTATTAATTACGCTTATGTTTGGAACGTGGAAAATTGTGTTTTTTGTGACACTCATCTCTGCAATCCTTTCACAGTTTTCACAACCATCTGGAATGAAGTTGTTTAAACAACATTTATCAACGGAACAAATTCAATTAGCAATGTCTATATATCAAACGATATTTGCAATATTTATGGTATTAGGACCAATACTAGGGACATTTATCTTTCATAGTTTTGGAATTTATATTTCAATCATCATAACAGGTATTTCGTTTTTACTTGCGGCAGTTGTATTGTTATTCCTTCCGAAAGATCTTGAAAACGACGTAGAAAAGAAGGATATCACTCTGTTGCAGGAGATGAAGGATGGTATTAAGTATGTCAAAAAGAAAAAAGCATTAACTTTGCTAGGGCTTTGTTTTATGGCTGCAGGACTAGGTATAGGATTAATTCAGCCATTAGGTATATTTATTGTGACTGAGCAGTTAGGATTATCAAAAGAGAGTTTACAGTGGCTACTAACAGTAAATGGTGCGGGAATGATTGTTGGCGGAGCATTAGCAATGGTATTTGCGAAAAATGTTGCTCCGCAAAAGATGTTAATTATCGGTATGCTTGGTCAAGCAATTGGTATTGGCATTATAGGATATTCTACAAATTTATGGGTGACACTTACAGCGCAGCTTTTTAGTGGTTTAGCTCTTCCTTGTATCCAAATTGGTATAAATACACTTATTATTCAAAATAGCGATACCGATTTTATAGGTCGTGTAAATGGTATTTTAAGTCCGCTTTTTACCGGTTCAATGGTAGTAACGATGAGTATAGCTGGCTCATTAAAAGAGATGTTTTCATTAAGTATGATGTATGAAGGGACGGCTTTACTTTTTATAATTGGATTATTGTTTATTTTACCTATATACAATTTAAAGCCAGTAATAGCGGTAGAAAGTGAAATAAGTGGTAAAGGAAGTGCCGTACAAAATGAATCCTAATCCAAATGTTAAATACCCTATTGAAGGAAATCAAAACGTTCAATTTATAAAAAATATAATAACAAAACCTAATATACTTGTTGGTGACTATTCTTATTATGATGCGAAAGATGGAGAAACATTTGAAGATCGAGTATTACATCATTATGAATTTCTTGGAGATCGCCTTATTATTGGAAAGTTTTGTTGTATTGCATCTGGAGCTAACTTTATTATGAACGGAGCCAATCATCGTATGGATGGATTTTCGGCATATCCATTTAATATATTTGGAAATGGGTGGGAGAAGTATACACCTAGTTTGTCTGATTTACCTTATAAAGGTGATACAGTTATAGGAAATGACGTTTGGATTGGTATGGATACAACAATTATGCCCGGAATAAAAATAGGGGATGGTGCAATCATTGCAGCTAAATCTGTTGTGACTAGAGACGTCGCACCATATACAATTGTTGGTGGAAACCCTGCAAATAAAATAAAAGAGAGATTTTCAAATGAAATAATTCAAGAATTATTGCAAATTCAATGGTGGCATTTTGATATTGAAAAAATAACTGGAAATATTGATGCTATTGTACGCGGAGATATTGAACCATTAAGAAAGCTAAAAAGGGAATGAAAAATGGATGACAAATAGTATCATACCTCCGAATTTTGTTAATGATAATAGAACAAGGAGGTGTGATACTATGGCACAAGACGTTTTATGTGAAGTAAACAACTGTAAATTTTGGGCGAACGGTAATAAATGTAGTGCAGAGGCAATTTACGTAGTAAGTCATAAAGGTAAACATGCATCTACAACGGAAGAAACAGATTGCAAAACATTCGATCCAGAAGTGTAAATTTTTTAAGGGTAGCCAAATCGTGGTTGCCCTTTTATTAATGATAGTATTGATAATAAATATCATTTTCATTCATTGTTTTTAACTTTTCTTGTTATTTTTTCATATTTTCTTCATAAGTGATGTAATCCAACTCAATTCATGTTCAATTCGTGATTTACTAAATTCAATGACTTCAGTAATAAAGGGTGAGGTAACCTCTAGAGACTGAATAGCGGTAAGTTGATTATGTAGTACGTTTTGACGTACAGTCAAAATCTCTTTTCTAGCTTCATATTCAAGTTTTTCAAATAGCGCGATACGAACAAGAAATTCTGCATTATTTGTCGCAAGTTTTTCGGGAAACTCTCGTAACATTTCAGAAAAAATTTCTTCTCCTGTTTCTGTTATATCGTACATATTTCGGTTTGGTTTTCCAACTTGTTTATGTATTTTTTTCGTTATAGCACCCATATTTTCAAAGCGCCGAAGGGCAGGGTAAAGCATGTTGTGATTTAATTCAAAATTCTCACCTAAACGATTTTGAACATTTTTTTTGATTTCATATCCATGTTTTGGTCCGGTCGTTAATTCTGCTAGTAGTAAAATATCAACGTACATAAAAATCCCCCTTATATATTTCTCAAGTTCTCTAATGAAAAATCCCCTTTAGTATATGTTAAAATAACATATGATAGTTTATACAACTTTGAACTGCCGACCTATCACTTTTATTGTAAAAGAAAAGGGAGGAAAGAACTATGGCTTCACCTGAAAATGTTATTTTAGTTCATGAAATTTCAAAGCTGAAAACAAAAGAAGAATTATGGAATCCATATGAATGGTATCGTTTGATGAGGGATAATCACCCAGTTCATTATGATGAAGAGCAGGATGTATGGAATGTTTATTTATATGATGATGTAAATCGTGTTTTATCAGATTATCGCTTATTTTCAAGTAGAAGGGAGCGCAGACAATTCTCAATCCCTCCTTTAGAAACTAGAATAAATATAAACTCTACAGATCCACCAGAACATCGCAATGTACGTTCCATTGTTTCTAAGGCATTTACTCCAAGAAGTTTAGAACAGTGGAAACCTCGAATACAGGCTATCGCAGATGAACTTGTACAACATATCGAAAAATGTAGTGAAGTTAATATCGTTGAACAGTTTGCTGCACCTTTACCTGTTACCGTTATTTCTGATTTATTAGGAGTCCCAACAACAGATCGTAAAAAAATTAAAGAATGGTCTGATATTTTATTTATGCCGTATAGTAAAGAAAAGTTTAATGATCTGGATGCTGAGAAAGGGATAGCATTAAATGAATTCAAAGCATACCTTCTACCGATTGTTCAGGAAAAGAGATATCATTTAACCGATGATATCATTTCTGATTTAATTCGAGCTGAATATGAAGGCGAAAGATTAACCGATGAAGAAATTGTAACCTTTTCATTAGGTTTACTAGCAGCTGGGAATGAAACCACTACAAATTTAATTATTAATAGCTTTTATTGCTTTTTAGTAGATTCACCTGGAATTTATGAAGAGTTAAGAAAAGAACCTAACTTAATTTCAAAAGCGATTGAGGAAGTATTACGCTATCGCTTTCCTGTTACATTGGCCCGGAGGATTACAGAGGATACAAATATATTTGGTCCTTTAATGAAAAAGGATCAGATGATTGTTGCGTGGGTTAGTGCAGCGAATTTAGACGAGAAAAAATTTTCACAAGCCTCTCAATTTAATGTACATCGAACAGGAAATGAAAAGCATTTAACCTTTGGGAAAGGTCCTCACTTTTGCTTAGGAGCACCACTTGCACGTTTAGAGGCTGAGATTGCATTAACTACCTTTATAAATACTTTTGAAAAAATAGAGCTATCTCCATCTTTCTGTTTAGAAAAATGTATATTGGAAAATGAACAAACATTAAAATACTTACCTATTCGTTTGAAAGCTAAATAAAAATCTTAACAAGGTGCATACATTTGCATCTTGTTTTTTGTTTCTCAATTGTGAGTTTTCGGTAATTACCTTAATATGGAATTGTATAAAACGTAGAGGAGGATTCTTATGTTGACTTGTAATGGAAGTAAATCATTTCAAAAGTTTATTAAAGGTGTTACAGATCTTATGGAAAACGGTTTATTTGAAGAAGAAATAGTGTGTGGCATTGAAAAGTTACTAGAAGAACTTTTAGAAAAGAAAACATGGCTTCCGTTAGATAAACAGAAGGCCAATTTGACTCAATATGCACGACATTTATTGTATGAAGATCCGCTCAAACGTTTTGAAGTACTAGCTCTCGTATGGAAAGATGGACAATCTACACCTTTACATGATCATGACGGCACATGGGGAGTAGAAGGCGTTTTTTCAGGAAGGATTATGGTGCAGAACTTTATACAAACGAAACAACTTGGAAATTCACTTGTTTATTTAACACATACAGGAAATCTTTATTTGGGAGAAGGAGAAACAGATAAAGTAATTCCACCAGCGGATTGTCATATTCTTGAAATTAGCAAAAATGAAAGCGTTATTACGATTCATGTCTATGGAAAACGGTTAGAAAAGTTTAAAGTATATATCCCAACTGAAGAAAAAAATGTGTACATGTGTGAGACGAAATACATTAGTTATAATTCATAGTTTAAAATCCAAAGCTTTTTTAAAAAGAAAAGCTTTGGATTTTATTTTTAATTATTTCTTGACCTGAAACGCTTTTCATAAATTATAAATAAGAAGTACCTCACGAGGATTGTATGAAAACGATACCTAATAATTAATTAGAACTCGTGTATTTATAGAAAGTGGTGAAGAAATAATGAAATTAATTGCAATTGATTTAGATGGAACTCTTCTTTCGGGGAATAAAATGATAAGTAAAGAAAATGCAGAAGCAATTCGAACATGTCAAGAAGCTGGCCATGTTGTAGCAATTTGTACAGGACGTTCAATTGTTGACATTGAGCGATTATTGTTAGAAGTTGATTTAGAGTGTCCAATCATTGCGGAAAATGGTGCTCTTATATATAAAGATAAAAAAATGATGAAGAGATATCCAATTCAAAATATGCAGGCACTTGAAATTGTAGAATATCTTGAAGAGAATGGTTTATATTATCAGCTCTATACTGATAAAGGTGTGTATGTACCGGATTATGGAGTAGAGAGTGTACGTAATGAAATTGAGCATGTGAAGAATTCAAAAGAAAATTTCGACTTGAAAGAGTTAGAAACAATCGCAGCATTATATCTTGAGCATACAGCGTTTCATAGTGCGGAAAGTTGTAAACCAATTGTAGAAACAGATATACATGTGCATAAACTATTACCATTTTCTTATGAAATTGAGAAATTAAAAAAACTCAAAGAAACATTTCTTCATAATACAGATTTAGCAATTACATCTTCATATTGGCACAATTTAGAGATTAATCATCGAGATGCTCAAAAAGGGAATGGATTATATACTTTAGCAGAACATCTTAATATTCCGGTTGAAAACACTGTAGCGATAGGTGATGGGCTAAACGATGTTTCTATGATGGAAAAAGCGAACATATCAATTGCAATGGGGAATGCAGTAGAAGAAATAAAAGCAATGTGTAAATACGAAACGTTATCAAATGAAGAACATGGTGTGGCACATGCTTTATATAAATATGTAATGTAATTAAAAAAGAAAAAAGAATCCAAATGGATTCTTTTTTCTTTTTTATTAGGGGTAAGGTATTCTATGAGATTCATAGAAGCCTTATTACATTTTATTATATAGAATATATTGGAATAAATGTTTATATTTTTCATAAAAATTGTGAATATTTTATGAACTTTATACTTATTGCATGTTTATACCGCTATTAGTAACGTGTATGACTCTCAAGTGAAAATTCAGTGAATGTAAGGAGGAATTCAAGTTACTAGACAATAAGTGAGGAATCAACGAAATATATACTAATTAAAGGTATATTCAGTATATATATTCTTTTCTTATTTTAATTGAAAAATAAAATTTGTTCGAATAATTATTCTACAGCTATATACCTACACTAGCTTTCTTCGTATAATGGAGAAGTATGAATTTTAGATTTGTATTAATTTTACATATTGAGGTGAAAAAGGAATGAATTCGCGGCTAATGGAACTTATTGATGTGAGTACAATAGAAACCATGGCAGAACAATTTTATAAATTAACTAATATATCACATCAACTTCTTGATGCTGAAAAAGAATGTGTTTTTTCATTCGGAATGAATGAGATAAAAAAGAGTAAACTTCCAAAGATTGAAATCCCCATTTTCTTATACAATCAACATTTAGGATCTTTTGTTGTATGGTCCAAAAAAAGTGAAATTTTCAGTTGTCAAAAATACTTTGAAATGCTCTCAAGTTTAATTTTAGATAGCGCAATAAAAGTATTTCAAAGTAAAAATACAACGTTGCTTTCTCAGAAAGAGGAGGAACTACATACGATTTTACAAAACATGCCTGTTATGGTCGATGCGCTTGATTATAATGGAGATTTTGTTTTGTGGAATCGAGAATGCGAAATTGTAACAGGTTATACCGCTGAAGAAATAATTGGAAATCCCAATGCACTGCAATTATTGTATCCTGATCATAATTATCGCCATCAAATACAAAAGAAATTTTTAACTTGTGGAAAAAATTTCAGAGATTGGGAAATGCACTTAACATGTAAAAATGGTGAAATCAAAACAATAATGTGGTCGAATATATCAGAACAGTTTCCTGTAACAGGATATAGTTATTGGGCTGTTGGTGTAGATATTACACATTTAAAAGCGATAGAAGAGCAGTTAAAACAACAAACATCTGAACTGGAATTAATTTTTAAAGCTTTACCAGATTTATGTTTTTTAACAGAAGATGATGGCACAATTATAGATTACAAGGCAGGATCTCCTACAAAGTTTTACGTACCCGCAGAAGCTTTTATGGGAAAAAAGTTTTACGAAGTATTACCATCTTCAGTAGCACAGCAGTTTCAGGAAGCCATTAATCAAGTGAAGGAAAAAGGAACGAATGTAATTGTAGAATATCCACTCACACTTAATGGAAGTATTGATTTCTTTGAGGCTAGGTGCTTACCATTATTACATGATAAAATTATGATTATTGTACGCGACATTACAGAGCGAAAAAAGACAGAAGAATTGCTAAATAAATCAGATACGCTTGCAGCAATTGGTCAATTAGCAGCTGGCGTGGCTCATGAAGTAAGAAATCCTTTAACTGTAATTAAAGGTTTTATACAGTTATTTCAAATTAATAAAGAAGATCAAGAAAAATATTTTGATCTTATGCTCTCTGAAATTGAAAGGATAGAAGCAATCCTGCAAGAATTTCTGGCAATTGCTAAAACAGATGAGATAAATACAGAAAAGAAAAATATTTATCAAATTTTTAAAAATGTCGTATCGTTAATGAATACAAAAGCAATTATGACAAATATTCAAGTTGAACTATTTACGGATGACAAAGATATAGTTATTGAATGCTCAGAAAATCAATTGAAACAAGTATTTATTAATATTTTGCAAAATTCAATCGAAGCTATGCCAAATGGTGGGGAAATTTCAATTCACATAAAAGAAATAAATGATGATGGTGTCATCATTCATGTAATAGATGAAGGAATAGGAATACCTGAAGAAAGAATTAAGAGATTAGGTGAACCTTTTTATAGTACGAAAGAAAAAGGGACTGGTATTGGATTAATGTTAAGTTATAAAATTATTGAAAGTCATCAAGGGACAATTAGTATCATGAGCGAGGTTGGTGTCGGGACAACAGTAACTATTTACTTACCGAAAGTACTAAGTAAACAATCTCTTTCTAATTGTGACGACAAATGTATAGCAATACGCACTAGTAGTAATTCTTAAATCAATTAATACCCAATAACAAAGCGATTAGTGAAAACTAAGCTTTTTGTTATTGGGTATTTTTTATATTTAATTTAGTAAACTTTACCTTTTCTTTACCTTTGTTTTAATTTCTATTAAGTTTTAAACATTATATTGATATTTGTACAAAGCAATGTATAGAAATTGTACATTACTTTTAATATAGAAATGTGATTATTATTTGAAATATTGTAAGGAGGAGATTATGACAAGGTGAAAAAGCAAGAGAAGAAAAGTGGTAGAGTAGTACCTCTCCGGTTAAATATTTTATTCCTTTGTGTATTTTTATTATTTTCTGGCATTATTATTCAGTTAGGGAAAGTGCAAATTTTTGATGGAGAAACATATAAAAATGAAGTAGAGAAGAGAGAAAATGCAACCGTGGGCCTTTCTGTACCACGTGGGAAAATATTTGATCGTGAAGGAAATCCAGTAGTTGATAATAAGTCTTTACGTACGATTACATATACAAAGGTGAAAGGTGTAAAACAAGAAGAAATATTAAAATCAGCAAGACAACTTGCAGATATTATTGAAATGCCACAAGAAGATATAGATAAGTTAACTGAGACTGATAAGAAAGACTTTTGGATGCAATTAAATCCAGAACTTACTCAAGACTTAGTATCAAAAAAAGAAATAGATAAGTTCCGAGATAAAGATATTACCGGAAAAGAGCTAGACAAAAAAATAGAAGATTTAAAAAGGAAGCGCGTTACAGAAAAAAATCTTCAAGAACTAACGGCTAAAGATATAGAAGTGTTAGCTATTAAAAGTAAAATGACCTCAGGTTTTCAAATGGCACCTCAAATTATTAAAAAGGACGTTAGTGAACAGGAATATGCGGTGATTAGTGAAAATTTAGCGAACCTTCCAGGGGTAGACGCATCAGTTGATTGGGAGAGAATCTATGTAAATGATGGATTATTCCGTTCTGTCCTTGGTAACGTTTCAAATGCTGATGAAGGATTGCCACGTGAACGATTAGATTATTATTTAGTGCGTGATTATAGCCGAAATGATAGAGTCGGCAAAAGTTATATCGAACAGCAATACGAAGATGTACTTCATGGTACAAAAAAAGAAGTAAGAAGCATTGCTGATAAACAAGGAAATACTATTAGAACGGAAACGGTTTCGGAAGGGAAAAGCGGTAAAAATTTAACTTTAACAATAGATATGGAATTGCAAAAAAAAGTAGAGGAGAGCATAGAAAAAATATTAAAACAATATAAAGGATCAGAATCAATGTTAGACCGTGCTTTCGTAGTAATGATGAATCCGAAAAATGGCCAAGTATTATCGATGGCTGGGAAAAGGCTTGTAGAAAAAGACGGGAAAATGGAAGTTGAAGATTATGCTTTAGGCACGCTGACAAGTTCATATGAGCTTGGATCAACGGTTAAAGGTGCGACAGTGTTAACAGGGTTTGAAACAAATGCAATAACTCCTGGAACACATTTTTATGATGCACCTATGAAATTTAAAGGAACTAAGGAAAAGAAGTCTTGGAAAAATTTTGGTGATATAGACGATCTAAGAGCGTTACAAGTTTCTTCAAACGTTTATATGTTTAATATAGCATTAAAAATTGCTGGCGTGGGTTATGTGAAAAATAGTTCACTAGATATTAAACAAGAATATTTTGATAAAATGAGGTATTATTTCAGGCAATTTGGACTAGGTGTACAAACTGGTATTGATTTACCAAATGAAACTGCAGGGCAAATTGGAAGAAAAGATAATCAGCCTGGTTTCTTATTAGATTATTCTATTGGACAATATGATACGTATACACCACTTCAGCTTGCACAATATATTTCTACTATCGCAAATGGGGGGTATCGAATGAAGCCACAAATTGTTCAAGAGATTAGAGAACAAACCGTTCAAAAAGATGAGGTTGGTAAAGTAGTACAATCAATAGAACCCGTTGTTTTAAATAGAATCGATATGAAACAAGAATATATTAATCAAGTAAAAGAAGGATTTAGAAAAGTATTTCAAGAAGGAGATGGAACGGGAGTAAGAGCGTTCCAAAAAGCACCATATAAACCAGCTGGTAAAACAGGGACCGCACAAACTGTATATGGTGGAGAAAATGAAATTGGGCGAAATGCGAAAGGCGATCGTAGAGAATGTTATAACTTAACATTAGCTGGATATGCGCCATATGATGATCCAGAAGTAGCATTTTCTGTTGTAGTACCGTGGGTTGAAAATGATAAATCGGGCATTAACTCCGATATTGGAAAAGAAGTTTTAGATGTTTATTTTGATTTGAAAAATAAGCGATTAACTGGTGAAGCGCCAAAAACAGATGTCTCTAAAGAGAATTAAAATGTACGAAACGTCTCTAGCATTCCTGTAAACTAGAGGCGTTTTTATCTGGGAATAGATTAGAAATGAGGTATATATGAAGCTGTTTATTCTAAAATATTGGAGGAACATATGTAGCTACATATTCATTATAATAGGGGTTATTTTTATTAATAAGTCCTTTTTATTTTGTATGGTAGAAGGAATTTCGATGCAACCTACTTTGAATGAAAAAGATTATATACTTGTTAATAAGGTAAACGTCTGTTTATCGTCTTTTCATCATGGAGATGTTGTCATTATAAAAAAAGAAGACGAGCCTACTTACTATGTGAAACGAATTATTGGATTATCGGGGGATAACATACAACTAAAAGAGGATGAGGTATTTATTAACGGTAAAAAGCGTGATGAGTCGTATATACATTTAGATATGTCACAAGTATCCAATCGTTTTTCAAATTTTAGAGAAATAAAAGTTCCTACGCATAAATTATTTGTGTTAGGTGATAATCGTAATCATAGTAAAGATAGTAGGAATACACTTGGACTTATTGATGAATCAAATATAATAGGTAAAGTAGAAATGGTATTTTATCCATTTGATCATATAAAATGGATAAAATAATTCTATTAACGATTCACATTTTATAAAATAAATCATATATTGATAGCATAGGACAAGCAAAAACGCTTGTTCTAACCTCACAGAACACTCCTTATCACGGTTAGGCATCTACATAGGTAGATGCTTTTTTTATGTTGATGACTGAAAATTATTTATCAATATAATGTAGCAAGCATATTAGGACTATTAAGGGAAGATTACTTGTACAAATAACAGTATGCTTAATTAAAACAATGAAATGTAAGGAGTGAGGAATAAGTGCTAAATATTTTAGTGGTTAATTTTCCAGCAGAGGGACATGTAAACCCTACATTAAATTTAGTAAAAGCCTTTACTGAACGAGGGGATAACGTACATTATATTACAACGGCAAACTTTAAGGATAGAATTGAAGATTTAGGAGCTACTGTACATACTCATCCGGATCTATTAAAAGAGATTTCTATTGATGCTGAAACCTCATCTGGGTTAAATGCTTTCTTTCATATGCATGTTCAAACTTCTTTATATATATTAGAAATTACGAAACAATTATGTGAAAGTATAAATTTTGATTTCGTAATGTATGATATATTTGGCGCAGGAGAGTTAGTAAAGGAGTATTTACAAGTTCCAGGTGTAGTGTCCTCGCCTATATTTTTAATTCCGCCAGAATTTTTGAAGACATTACCTTTTCATCCAAATGCAGATATGCCATTCCAACCAGAGGAAATCTCTGAAAAATTACTAAATCAGATGGAACATAAATTTGGAGTAAAACCAAAGAATAATCTTCAATTTATGAATAATAAAGGTGATGTTTGTCTCGTATACACAAGTCGTTATTTCCAACCTAATAGCGAATCGTTCGGAGAAAATAACATTTTTATTGGACCGAGTATTTCAAAGCGTAAAACAAATATAAAATTTCCACTGGAATTACTTAAAGAAAAGAAAGTTATTTACATTTCAATGGGAACACTGCTTGAAGGACTCGAACCATTCTTTAATACTTGTATTGATACTTTTTCAGATTTTGATGGGATAGTTGTAATGGCAATTGGTGATAGAAATGATATTTCAAAAATAAAGCAAACGCCAGATAATTTTATAATTGCTCCATACGTACCTCAATCAGAAATATTAAATGAAGCAGATGTTTTTATTACACATGGCGGTATGAATAGCGTACACGATGCCATTCATTATAATGTCCCATTTGTAATAATACCGCATGATAAAGATCAGCCTATGATAGCGCAAAGATTAACTGAACTGGAAGCAGCACATAGACTATTGAAAGAACATGTTAATGTGTACACTTTAAAAGAGGCCGTAACAGATGTACTTTCAAATGAAAAGTATAAACATGGTATAAGAAAACTTAATGATAGCTTTTTAGAATGTGGTGGTTCAAAAGAAGCCATTGCAGTTATTGAATCTCTTTTAAATAAAGTAAAACTTTAATTGGTGGGGCTTTACTGCCTGCAAATAGCGGGATAAATAGTCGTAACTGTATACAAGCATAGAGGTTCTCACCTTTATGCTTGTGTATTCTTATCCAGCAAATTGTACAGCAGTATATGCATGTAAAAAAGCAGTATCAAAAACGGGAACAGTAAGATCATTTTGGGAGATGAGTAAAGGTATTTCAGTGCAGCCTAATAATATACCTTCAGCGCCGTTTTGAATTAATGATTTTGTAATTTGTAATAACCTTTTTTTAGATGTTTCTGAAATGATCCCTCTACTTAATTCATCTAATATGACATGGTGGATAAAGGTTCTTTCCTCGTCATTTGGGATAATTGTCTCAATGTTATATTTCGCTAATCGTGATTTATAGAAATCTTGCTCCATCGTTTGTTTTGTTCCTAATAGTCCGATACGTTTTATATTCTGTTCTACCATTTCTTTAGCACTTACATCACCAATGTGAAGAAGCGGGATAGATATTGCTTGTTCTACCTCCTCGGCAAATAGATGTACAGTATTTGAACACATTAATAAACATTCAGCCCCAGATTTTTCAACTTTCTTTGCAACTGTAACTAGTTCATTTTTCACTTCTTCATATTGATAGTTTTGTAATAAAGTAGTTACTTCACCAAAGTCCATACTATATAAAATTAGCTTCGCATTTTGATCGTATTGAGAGAGTGTAAGTGTATTAATATGTTTATAGTATAATGATGTAGATTCCCAACTTAATCCTCCAATCAAACCAATAACTTTCATAATGCATTCCTCCCGAAACGATTTTGAATTCATTATTTCACAATTCCGATAAGAATACAATGATTTAAATGCGCTATTTAATAAAAAATAAAAATAGTAAGAAAAGTGTTGAAATTTACATTCTTTAGTGCCATAATACGAATTACAAATTAATACTTATCCAGAGAGGTGGAGGGAACGGCCCTAAGAAACCTCAGCAACCCCTATGCAATTTTATAGGAAGGTGCTAATTCCGCAGAGGACACGATGTGTTTTTTGAAAGATAAGAGGATTCTTGAACGTGAAAGAAAATGACCTCTTATGTAAGAGGTCATTTTTTTGTTGTATAGAAAGGGAGTGTCGATGCATAATTCATTTTTAAATTAAATATAGAGTAATAAAAGTTGACTAATATGAGAGGGGAATTGTCATGAACAAATTATCAACAAAGTTAGTAGTAGCAATCGGTATTGGAGCAGCATTATACGGGATATTAGGACTTTGGGGATTTTCTATTGCACCGAATACATTTATTAAACCAGCATTAGCTATATTAACTGTTTTTGGAGCATTATTTGGTCCAGTGGCAGGACTGTTAATCGGACTTATCGGTCATACCGTAACAGATACGATTGCTGGCTGGGGTATTTGGTGGGGCTGGGTTATTAGTTCAGGTATTATTGGTTTTTCAATGGGGCTTATTCAAAAAAGAGTTGGTTTTAGTGTGAAAAACGGGTCATTTAACAAGGGGGATATTTCTTATTTAGCAATTACTGGGCTAGTTGGTATTGTCATTGCTATTATATTTGCTGGGGCATTCGATATTATTGTGATGGGAGAACCATTTGACAAAATTGTTATACAAGTATTAGGAGCAACAATTTCCGATGTCATCGTTTTCTTAGTACTTGGATTGCCACTTACAATTGGTTTGGCGAAATCCAATAAGAAACATACACATTTAAAAATTGAAAAGTAGGGATGTTAACATGCAACCAATTATTTCGTTTGAACAATTCACCTTTCAATATGGGCATGCTGTGCAGCCTACTTTAAGTGATATTACCTTTCATATATACCCTGGGGAAAAAGTGCTAATTGCTGGACGAAGTGGCTCAGGAAAGTCGACATTAGCTCATTGTATAAATGGGCTAATCCCATTTTCTTACGAAGGGAATAGTACAGGTAACGTTTTAATTGCCGGTAAAGACCCAAGGGAAGGAAGTATTTTTGAACAAAGTAAACAGGTAGGAACAATTTTACAAGATCAAGATGCTCAATTTATTGGTCTGACAGTAGAAGAAGATGTAGCTTTTTATTTAGAAAATGAATGTGTAAAGCAAGATAACATGAAAAAGATTGTTTCGGACTCATTAAGAAAGGTGAAGATGCATACGTTTCATAAACAAAGTCCGCATGAATTATCAGGAGGTCAAAAGCAAACAGTTTCTCTTGCTGGTTTATTAACAACAAATGCGGATATATTATTGTTCGATGAACCATTAGCGAACTTAGATCCACTAAGCGCCATACATACGATAGAACTTATGAAAGATATACATGAGCAGTATAATAAAACGATTGTTATTATCGAACATAGGATAGAAGAAATTTTAAAACTGGATTTAGACAAAGTTATATTAATTGATGAAGGTAAAGTCATTGCGATGGGAACACCAAAAGAAATCTTAGCGTCAAATATATTACCACGTATTGGCTTAAGAGAGCCTATTTACATCGAAGCATTAAAGAGATTACATTTTGATCGTAATAATGACGTAATATATCCAATGGAAAACCTTCAAAAAGAAAAGGTAAGCAACGTTATAAAAGAGTGGATGGAGAAACAAGTCATATTAGAAAGGAATGCTAAAAACAAGGAATTACTTAAAGTGGAGAATTTGTCATTTTCATACCCTAATAAACAAAAAGTATTAGAAAATGTAAACCTTTTAATATATGAAGGAGAAATTGTGGCACTGTTAGGACATAATGGAGCAGGGAAATCAACATTAGCTCATAGTCTTATAGGTATAAACAAAATGAAAAATGGGAAAATTTCGTTAAAAGGTGAAGATATTAGTTCTTGGTCTATTCGTAAACGTGGGGAAATCATATCTTACGTGATGCAAAATCCAAATCATATGATTACACAGTCTACTGTTTTTGAAGAAGTTTCATTTACATTAACATTACATAATTTTTCTAAGGAAGAAATTAAGAATAAAGTAGAAGGTATTTTAAAAATTTGTGGTTTATATCCATTTCGTAATTGGCCAATTCAAGCACTAAGCTATGGGCAAAAAAAGAGACTAACAATCGCATCTGTATTAACAACAAATCCTAAGCTTATCATATTAGATGAACCGACAGCGGGACAAGATTATTATCATTATAAACAATTTATGTCGTTTATTAAAAACCTAGCTAAAAAGGGAATTTCATTTGTTTTTATCACTCACGATATGAATCTCGCGCTAGAATATACAGACCGTGCAGTAGTTCTACATGAAGGGAAAATTATTGCGGATAATACAGTGTTTGATGTATTAGGCGATCAAGAAACGTTACAAAGAGCCAACTTAAGAGAGAGTTCTTTAACCAAGCTTGTTAAATTTAGTGGGATTGCATGTCCAGAAAAATTTATGGAGCTTTATTTAGACAGTAATAGGAGGGAGGAAGGTGCATAGTACATATTTTCATCGTATGGATGGGGTAGTGAAATTGTTTTTATTTATTTTTTGTATGACGCTTACTTTTTTGTTTTTTGATTTTCGGGTGTTGCTAATATTATTTATTATTGGGTGTATCGGACTCAGCATTGCTAAAATTCCATTTCGTAAAATTTTAATTGTTTTTAGTGTCATATTTACATTTAGTTTATTAAACTCTGTCATGATTTTATTTATTACACCAACTCATGGATCTGAATTAACTGAATCATATACCGCGTTTTTACATGTTGGATATGCAACGATTACATATGAAACATTATTTTATGCAGCTACACTTTCATTAAAGTATTTTACGTTATTACCATTTACACTTCTTTTTATTTACACGACAGATCCAAGCGAATTTGTAAGTAGCTTAAGTAAACTTGGTATTCATTATAAGATTACATATGCAATAAATATTGCACTACGTTATATTCCCGACATCCAGTCTGAGTATAAAATTATTAAACACGCGCAAGAAGCGAGAGGAGTGGCTTTTGAAAAAGGAGAAGCAAGTTTATGGGTTCGTATGAAGAACCGTGTTTTAATTTTCTGGCCACTAATCATTCATTCTCTAGAAAGAATAGATACGGTTTCAAATGCAATGGATTTAAGAGGATTTGGAAAGAAGGATAAACGTACATGGTTTTATACAAGTAAGGCGGAACGTGAAGATTTCATTGCTTTATTTGCCGGTATTTTCATATTTATTGTTGCGGTATATTTAAAATTAAACGTATTTCAAAACTTTTGGTATCCATTTTAAAGCACTCTTTAAACGAGTGCTTTTACTTATTTTTATGTAGACATGCTCAAAAAAGGGATATATACATAATGTATAATACGAACCAGTTAAAATGATCAACTACCTATTAGTTTTCAAGCCAAAAGGAGGAGAAAATATGAGTTACGGTGGTTCTTGTGGTTTTGGTGGAGGTTTCGCTTTACTAGTTGTGTTATTCATTCTATTAATAATTGTAGGATGCAGCTGCTGGGGCGGAGGATACTAATTTTTAATTAGTCTTCACAAATGTAAACTAAAAAAACATTGAAGATACTTATGTATCGAAACAAATAAAAAAGGAGCAACTATGCTCCTTTTTTATTTGTCTTAATGCGTATTCTTACTATATTTCGGGAACGTAATCGTTAAAGTCGTTCCTTTACTAACGATACTTCGGATTTTTAAACTTCCATGCATCGTCTCAATAATCTTAACAGCAACCATTGTACCTAAACCAGTTCCTTTTGTTTTTGTACTAAAATACGGTTCACCGAATCGATGTATTTGCTCCTGTGACATTCCAACTCCGCTATCTTCAATTCGTATTTCAACTTTACTATTATTGATAGATGAGGAAATATTTAAGGTACCACCATTAGGCATTGCTTCAATACTGTTTTTTATTAAGTTTAAAAAACATTGTTGAAAGTGCTGTTTATTACCAACAATGGTTGCCTCAGAAAAATCCTGTGTAATATGTATCGTATTCATATTACACAATGGCAATATCATATTAATAACTCGATTTAACTCTTGTTTTACTGAAATTTGATCTAATTTTTCTGGAGCAGGTTTGGCAAACGTTAAGTAATCATCGATAATTTCTTGGGCACGATTTAACTCTTCAAGTATATGTTTAATATATTCGTCTCTTGATTCAGGAGTTAAATTTTGTGTTTTTAAAAGCTGTGTAAATCCTTTTACAACCGTTAAGGGATTCCTTACTTCGTGCGATATACTTGCAGCGAGTTGGCTAACAATCTCCATTTTTTCCATTTTAATTAATTTAGAGCGCATTAATACAGCATCTTTTATAACTTCATTTATATAAACAATAAATAACATTAAAGTAGTCGGTAATACCATGAAATAAATAATATACAAATTATTTACTTCAAAATCTGATAAAGTTAATACAATTAAAGTTGTAAATATTGCTAGGAAAAAGGTTAAAAACATGGAAAAAGCTACTTTAAGTTTTCTATTATATGTATTAAATTTTGAAGATGCGAGTGCTGTAACGATGAACATTATTCCGTAAACAACAACTGTCAGCATGTTAAAGCCATAAAATAAAAATCTCGTAATTAATAAAATTGCAAACAATATGATACCGACAGGGAATCCACCATAAAGCGTACCTATTATGACCGGAATTTGTCTTAAATCATGAATACAACTTTCATCCATATAGATAGGGTATCGCATACATAAAATAAGCGGGATACTAGAACAAAGGGTGATCAGTAGTATTTTATATTTCTTTAAATAGTGCCGGCTATCATATATGAAATAAAAAACAAATATACTACATAAAATGTATAGAAGATTATTTAATACGTTTTGATTAATATAAACAAAGTCCATAATATTTGCCTCGTTATTCTGAATTTACTTAACATATGTATCATGATAACATGTGTTAGGATGTATAAACCTTGTTCATACAAGATTTATTTAGCTTTTTTTATAAAATGCAAACATTAGCTATTCAAAGCTACTTTTACCAAAATTTTTTACTACTTCTTTCTGCATGTTCGGTAAAACAAGGTGGGTTATGTTGCTACTATAAGAAACGTAGGTATTCTTTTCTAAACTCATCCTTTTAATTTCTAGCCACTGAACGAGATAGTCTTTTAAAGTAAGCTTAGACGGCTCCACAAAAGTCCCTTTATTTAACTTCGTAATCTTTTTCGCCACATTTTTTTCGGCTTCTTTTTTTGTCTTATAACCAGAAAAACACTAAGTACTTATTTCCTCTTTTTCGAATATGTCCTTTCACTTAAAACACTCCTTCATTTTGTTTTGAATCATGTTGTATAAGTCTAGTTGTAATTTTGCTACTTTGAAAATTGCATAGTTGGACATATGAGCGATGGATATATTTTACCATATTTAGATTGTTATTAAGGAATAAAAAAGAGCCATAGGGCCTCTTTTTTGCTGTATTCATGAAAATAAAATTAAAAGCGTTTGATAAATAGTTGCAATAGTACATGTGATTGTATTTTAAAAAATAAATAAAAGCGTTATTTTTTATAGAAAAATAGGTGACTCAGCAATTGTGTCAGCCGAGTCACCTAGTACTATTGATCCAGGTAATTTTCTTTTTCTATATGTAGTTATAGTGAGCTCTTAGAGGCTAACCCCAAATTGCAGTTAAAGGACAAAGAAATTTATTTTAGAAAGTATTAGATTTTACTATGTTAATGCTACAACAGCAAGAGTTAAGCCCAACGTATTTAATGTATTAGAATATGGTCCTACATTAACAGTAAGAGTACTTGTTATACCTGGAGGTGTAGTGAAAATTGCGGGTGCTGATACAGAAGTGAATCCTGCAGTATATCCTAGAGAAGTACCTGAGCCAATGATTGGATTATTATTCAGATACATAGTTATACCTGCCGAATTACCTCCTGGTTGAATAATAACTTGCACTTCATAGATTGCCAAATAAGTTCTTCCACCTTCAAGTAAAACAGTTGTTGGTGGTGTGAATGAGATTGCCGTACCATTAGAATTTACCACGGTATCTAGTGGAATCGCAGAGTTTACAGAAACTATGGATGGGGTAGTTTGAACAACATTTAAACTGTTAGCCGTGGGAGATGGACAAGAACAAGGTTTGTGAATGTTAGAGTTGTTATCATTTTGGTAATTCACAAATAATCAAGCTCCTTTGCGTAAGATAATTTTTTATCTTATATAAAACGTAGCCTTT
Source organism: Bacillus cereus group sp. MYBK5-2 (assembly GCF_051915685.1). Taxonomy (NCBI): domain Bacteria; kingdom Bacillati; phylum Bacillota; class Bacilli; order Caryophanales; family Bacillaceae; genus Bacillus; species Bacillus cereus group sp. MYBK5-2. The sequence continues at coordinate 284,955 of NZ_JBQAFE010000006.1, read as the reverse complement.
TTGTATCTGAGTTATTTTTAATAAGTTTTTAAAGATAAGTCTAATATTGTTGGTCAGTCGACTTTTGAAATTATTTGAAACTCTGGGATTTCAAAGTGCATCTGATAAATATATATGAACGTTTTTTAAGGACATTACTGTAAGTTAGGAAACATAATAAAATAACCCGCTATTTAAAAGAGGTTATTCCCACAAGGTGTGCAAGAAATTCAAGGTAACTGGACTAGAGAAACTGTTTATGGTATGTAAAACGTGATACATTGCAATATATTAAAAGAGCACTTTTAAAAGTGCTCTCTGACCAAAATTAATATTGAAAAAGGATACCCAAGATACTATATGTATGTTTTTTAGATATGTGTAAAGTTAAAACAAAGTCTTTCTTTTACACAACAAAGCAGCCAGCTTAATTAGCTAACTGCTTGTTGTACAAAAGAAAATTAGGCCCTACAAGTAAATGATATGTAACTTTAAGTTACAACTATATTATAAGCAGAATTAAACATGTTATGCGGTAGTAAAAATAAGCTTAATCAAACTTTCATTTTGTATTAAGTTGGAATATAAAAAGAGCACTTAGTAAAGTGCTCTCGTGACGAGTCTCATTTTATAACGACTATTTTATAAAGAAAGGAACTCAGGATATTATATGTGCACCAGTCAATTGAGTACCTTGTACAAATAAAGAGCAGCTAACAAAAGTTAACTGCTCAAGTAGATACAACTTGGGTAAGAAGCAAGTTGTATTGTGAGTAGTATTGTTAGAATATCGAATTTTATCCGTTTAATAAAAAAAGCAGCTAGCAAAAGCTAGCTACTTAGCCCCAGAGAAGGGAGAGGAGCGATCAATTAGGTCTAAGTTTGGAATAAGGTTTTTAGATTTTAAGACCTAACCTAAGTATAGTATGGATTTAATTTGAGTTATTATGCATATAAATGGTTCCTCTTAAAAGAATGATCAACAAAAAAGCAGCTAGCAAAAGCTAACTGCTCGGTTCATGGAATGTGGTTTGAAAAATTGGGTTGTCTATAGTATTGAAGGAATATTGAGTTTTATTAAAGTAATTACGTTATATGTTTGATGATATAGTCTTTTATTAGTAAAAAAGCTACAAGGAGAAACATTACGTCAATCGAGAACCAAAATATACCTTTTTGAGTTTTTTAAACTCTGATATTATGGAAAACATTAAAAATAAGGCAACGACTATTACAATACAGCTTTTAATTATATCAGGCATTTATAGTACTCCTAACATCTAATCATTCTTATTATATAGCTATTTCCAATATTTAGGAATTTAAAAAGTGTTTTATGAAAATTCAAACAAAATAATCCTTTTGAAATTATAAGTATAATTCACATTTGAGCAGTTTTTTGAATGTAATAGGGTATTAAATTAATGAAAACGCCCTAAAATGGACAGTAATCTGTTTCATACGAAGGAGTGAGAGGATTGACTAATTTAAAGAAGAAGAAATTAAAAAAAGCAATTTCTCGTCGCGCAAAGGCTATACAAAAATATGAGAAAGACAGATTAGATAAAGCATGGATGAATCTTTTCATGTAGTCAAGTATCATAAAATCAATTCAGTCCGGCTAGAAAACTAGAGGACACCAATTCATTAAAGCAGCAATTAAAGCTGTTTTAGGAATAGGTGTCCTTTTTATTTTGAAAAGGAAGATGGGGAAATGAAAGTGTTAAAGGATCAGCTACGTGAATGGAAAAAGCAATCGAATCAAGCGAAAAAAACTAAGAAAAAACGAAAAGAGAAATTAAGTACTCGTGACATTGAAGATTTAATGGGGATGCATAGACCTTGTTACGAGCGTAGACGTGGAGCATTAAGACAAAAGTAATCTAAAAATAAAAAGGAGTGGTCTTACATGACTAAACAATTATCTTTCTTACCAAAAATTGATAGAACAGCGACACAAGAGGAATTAGAAGGTGTGTTGGAAAGTGTACGTATACATAGACAATTTGGGATGATGCGTAAAGAAATGAAAGTCACTCCTTCTTATGGAATACGTGAGCACGGTCCTACACATACAGTTGGTAAGCCGTTAGAAGATGTTGCTATAGCAAATATTCAACAGAGTAAACGAGAAGAGTGGCTTGAGAAAATGTCATTACGTAGTGATCAGTTTTTAAATCGATTAGGGAACAGACGTGCAGAAAGCATTCAAAGAGATATTATTTATAAACGGTATTTAGATAGAAGTAGAGGACGTATGTGATTACATGGTTTATAACGAAATAGGGATGTCAGAGCGTACTTATCGACGTCGGAAGTCTAAAGCGTTTTATAAGCTTGTTTTGCACTTGGATTAGAAGTTTACGAGACAGAAGAAAAGGGAGGTAATGAATAATGAATTTTGTTCGATCGATACGTGATCCGGAGCAAATACAACAGATTAAAGAATATCTGAAGGAAAACAATGAACGTAATAATATTTTGTAAGAAATCATTTTGGAGTTATCTATTTAGTAAATAAATTAAAATTTTATTATGAATAATGATAGATTATGATAATTAGAATTATATGAAATATAATTTTTATTATATTTTTATCTGTTGGTGTATATAAGTTGTTCTTATTCTTCTTGGATTTCAAATGAAATTTCTTTAGCTGCTTCTAAAGCTATTTTTTTAGCTTCTGCTTTAAAATCGGCTGCTGCTAAAACGTATCCACATCGATGTCCCATTGATGTAGGTGGTTTTAAGGTAGTTCCTTTTTTAGGCTTTATAAAAACTTTCTCTACACCAGGATATTTAGAACTACGGTTTTTTCCTGTAACTCGAATTAGTTTTCCTGTAGATTTAACTGTTAGGTAATGAGCGTACACATATTTATAATGTTTTTTTATTAGTGAAGGTTTATTTCCTAACATTAACCGAATAGTCTCTCGCACTAAGTTAATTCCATGTCCAATTTCAATTATGTCATTCATTGCTCCGCCTGATATTCTGGGATTTATCTCAATTAATTTCCAAACATTATCTATTCTCCGGAGTTCTAGATGACACGCTCCATTTTTCATATTAAAAGCCTGAATAACAGAATTAATTGCATTGAAAAGACTATTATATAGTCTTTTTTCTACCCTTCCTAGTAAAGAATAACCAGTAACAATAAAGCGTTCAAAAAATGTAATTTCTTGTTCAATTACTGCTATAATATGGACTTTTCCATCTTGAACTAAAATTTCAACTAAGTACTGAGGTCCATCTATATATTCTTCAAGTAAAATCTCTTCATTAGGTAGTTTTTTTAAAAGACTTTGTATAGATAAAATTAATTGCTCTTTATTTTTTACTAATAATACATCTTTTGATCCTGTTGATTTAGGGGATTTCACAATAAGAGGGAAATTTATCTTATTATTATTTTGTAAAAAAGATGATAATGATTCTGTTGGTTTGTAAATTGAATAGTTGAGTGAGATTGGTAAATCTTTAAGTACATTACGAGTTAATATTTTGTTTTCCATATGATGGATAGCTTTAGTAGATACAATATTTGAGCAAAATTTTTCTGATAAACGTGCAGCCACATAAACATAAGGGTCAATAAAACTAAAAATCCCTTTTATGTTTTTTCCTGATTTATTTAATTTTCCAATTGTTGTAATTATATTATCATAGTCATTTATATCAGTTAAAATCATCTGATGTACATCAGGGAATATAGTGCGTTCATTAATAAATTTTGTTTTTTTAGTTAATAAAACAGTAAAGAAATTAAGTTTTTCAGCTGCTTTGATGGCTTCCCTACTTGATCCGGATTTATTTGTTTCAATGAAAACAATAGTATCCATTTTATGTCACCTTAACCTTTATCATTTATCATTTTATAAAACCTCAGGTTTATTATTTCTATAGGTAGAATATTAAAATGAGGTTAAGCTTGTTCCGGATTTTTGAAAAATGGTTGAATGAGGGAGAACATGAATATATATATAATGAATTTGATATTTGTTTTGAAAAAGATTTTTAGAAAGAAGGGAAGAAGAACTAACATGACTATAATTGGTATGCTTCATCATCGGAAAGATCCGAATGACGTAAAGAAAGCATATACTTACGCTGCTGTAGCTAAAGCTGAAGGTGTGGACTTTTTTTATTTCACCTTAGGGAAAGTAAATTTAGAAACGAAGAAGATTTTAGGTAAAACTTATGAAAATGGTAAATGGATTGAAAAAGAATTTTCTTTTCCAGATGTTATTTATAATGCAAGTGTTCATATTAGTGATAAAACTCAGCAAATCTATGATTATCTGCATGACAAAGTTCCTTTTACAAGTCATTCAATTGGAGATAAATTAAGTGTATATAACAGAATAAATAGAGCAAAAAAATTTAAGCAATATCTTATTCCTTTTTATGAATTAAATGATGTTAATAAGTTTTTTGACTTGATTAATCATTATGAAAAAATTATTATTAAACCTATTTCTGGACATCAAGGTAGTGGTATTGTTTTCATTGAAAAAAATGGAATAGATTACAGTATGAATGAGTCAGAACAAATTTCAACTATTAATGAAAAACAATTACGGAGCTTTATATTGGATAAGATTCAAGAGCAAGGATACATAGTTCAGCAGTTTATCTCATGTCAAATGAAATCTGGTCATGTTTATGATTTTCGATTGCATGTTCAAAGAAATGGGGAAGGTAGGTGGGTTGTTACTTCTATATTTCCAAGAATAGGTCCATTAGGAAGTATTGTATCAAATATGGCTAAGGGTGGTTATAGTACTTATTTAGATGTTTTTTTAAAATCGGAGTTTGATAACGATTGGTATAATATTAAAAGGTATTTAGAACGATTCGCAGTAACTTTTTCTAACCATTTTAATTCTTTATTTAGGGATGTATTATTTGATGAGTTAGGAATTGACGTAGGGATTGATAAAGACCAAAAATTGTGGTTATTTGAGGTGAATTGGAGACCAGGGGTACCTAATATATTTAATCTGGAATTAGATGTAGCTAGAAATTTAATTCACTACGCTAGATATTTGGCTGATAGATCTAAATAAGAAAAGGAAAGTAGAAAAATAAAATGAAACCTTTATATACCAATATTTCTACTAATCTCTCTTTCTATATTTCGTATAAGATTATTCTCTATGCATCCCGGAATTTTGGCGGATGTTGGACTGTCGTCAAGTCGACGTACCTCATACGAGCAAAATACCGGAATCTGATAATACATCCTTCATTGTGGGCGGGGGCACATATTTATAAAAAAATACGCTTGTCCAATCCATTATCATTCCCCAGTCATTTAATATTAAAAAGGGGGGATAACATGGAAAACAATGAAGAAATCACGTTCCGATTTGTAAAAAAAGATGGAGAAGAAATTAATTTAGGAAATCTTGCTGGTAAACGAAAAATTGTCATTGTCATTAATAATCAGATTACATTTGCACCAAATACAACACAAATTGCCAGTGGAGCCGGACAAAATAGTGCAGCAGGAAGTAATGCAGCAATCGATTCATCGAATACCCGACAGCAACAAACGGTGGGCGCTGGAGGCGAAGCCGTAAATAAGGGAATTAGTGGGGACCAGATTGAGTCACATAAAATGAAAAAAGAAACTTCGAATGAAGAGGAAGAATTTGTAATTGTCATCAATAATCAAATTAATAAAACCCGTAAGGAACAGGCTAGTGCTACTCAAGTGGCAAGTGGTGGTGGAGATGACAGTGCAGCTGGAACCAACGCTGCTATCGAAAGTTCTAATACTAAACAGCAACATGCAGTGGGAGGAGGAACGGATAGTTCGGCAGTAAATGCAGGCGAAGAAGGCGACCAAATAGAAAAATGCGAATAAAAAAAGAAGCTGTAGTTATTTTACAGCTTCTTTTTTTATTAAGGAAATCCAAGTTTTAGATAAGAGATGAACAAGATTATTGCTTCATAGTTACCCATGTTTATCGTACTGTGTAACTCAAAAAGGTAAGTATTATGAAACAATGAATTATACATGATAATAGTATAAACTCTATATTTCTTTTAATAATTTAGGGTTATATCTTTTCTGCATTAGACGCTTTTAACCACGCTTCATAGAATTCTATAACTGATGCATACCGTTCTGCTCGATTGGCATTTACAGCGCGATACGCTACCTCATATAATTCCTTACTTGCTTCCCATTTTATAAAAGAACGATCTTTTTCACCGCCTAAAAGTGAGAAAGCCATTGCTCCCATATTAAATACATTTGTTCTTTCATCAATTGTTGCGTTTAGTTCAAATTCCTCTGGTGACATAAAACGGGAGGAACCCCATAGCCGGCCCATTCTATTTATGTAAGGTTTCTTACTGTATAAATCTATATCACAAATTTTTGTTTCGTTTGTATTAAAATTATATAAAATACTACCGTCATAAAAATCTATTGCTACATAGTTTTTCTTTTCTACATAACTATGGAAAGAAAAAATGGAATGTAAGGAATGAATTCGTTCTATAGCAGATAAATGCCTAAATTTATAAAATGGTGAGTTTGGATTTTTATATTTTTCAGGAGGTGGGAAACTCCAATGCGAATGAAGACATTCACCATCAAACCAATCGAAAATTAATACATATCCAGATTGGACTGGAAAATGATTAATTAGTCTTATGAGCGATTCATGCTTTAAATCTTCATAGATAGTAACTGAATTTTTTAGCCTTTTAATAGCATCACCCGTTGTTCCTTCATATGTAATTGTTTGTGCTCCTGCGTATTTGATAAATTTCTTATGCCCATCTTTTTCTACACCAAAACTTATATTCCCTGAATCTTGCTGGTCAAAAACTGCAAATACGGTCCCTAATTTAATAAGCCAATCAAAATTATGATATTCTTTTAATTGGAATGTTACGTTATTTAACTGAATTTCGACTGAATTATCTTTCATAGATTACCTCACATTTAATATAATTAAGTTGTACATTCCACTATTCGACATATTTTATGGAAATCCTATGCTAACAACATAAAATTTTATAAATATAATGATAAATACTTATAGAGAGGTGAGTACAATGGACCAACAAATTGTTATTAAACCGTATCAAAAAGACTGGGTTGAAGAGTATATAAAAGAAGAAGAGAAATTCTGTTCCTTGTTAGGACAAGAAATAATCGCTGTTGAACATATAGGGAGCACAGCAGTAGAAGGATTAGGAGCTAAACCTCTTATTGATATGATGATTGGCGTAACAGACTTACAAATTACTGAAAACTGGATTGAAGTTCTATCGGAAATTGGATATGAGTTTGTCCCAAAAGAAGCAACGAATTGGCGTTTTTTTAGAAAGGGAAAATGGAGGGCAGGTACTCATCATTTGCATGTTTATATTTATAATAGTGACGAGTGGAGAAACAATATTTTATTTCGCGACTTTCTAATATGCCATAAATGGGCACGTAAAGAATATAGAGAATTAAAAGAGAGGCTTGCTATTACATATGCTTTTGATCGTGTTTCATATACAAAGGCAAAAGCGCCGTTTATTCAAAACATAATAAAGTTAGCTGAAAAAAATCAATAATAGTTGCCAGTGATATTGAAATTCTCATTTTATTTTAATCTTTCTCTCATTTTATTTTCTTTTTTATTTGATAGACTGCTTGTTACAAAGCCTTTATTAGTAAGGAGATTAAATAAAATGGAGAAGATATTAAGAAATAAATATTTTCGTGTGTGTGTTAAAATTGTGGGCATTACTATTATTATTTGTAGTGTATTGATGCTATTTATTAATGTTATATACGGCAATGTTTTGAATGTAAAATGGTTAAATAAAAAATTAGGCTCTTTTGGTGAATATGGGGCTATTATCGCTGCTTCATTATGGTTTTTACGCCATATATGGGTGTTTTTAAAGAAGAAAAATATACAAGGATTTAAAAAAGTTAAAGAAGTGTATCTATTTGCAAAAAAGTTTCATGTATTAATTGGATACGCTATAATAGCTGTTGCAATTACTCATGGTGTTTACTTTTTTATAAAAGGGAGTCCTCATATTTTACTCATATACAGTGGCATATTTTCTCTATTAGCCTTAATCGCACTAGGGATTGTTGGGTTTTATTTACAGAAAATAAATAAGAAAGAAAAATTTATGATGTATAGAAAAGTGCATCAAATCATTGTAATTATATTTGGAATAGGATTATTTATTCATTTAATTGTCTAGGAGGAACTACCGTTGCAACACATTTTAATTATTGAGGATGAGGAAAGTTTAGCAGATTTTCTAGAATTAGAACTAAAATATGAAGGGTATAAAGTAGATATACAACTAGATGGAAGAAAAGGGTTAAGCGCAGCACTTGAAAAGAATTACGATCTCATTTTGCTTGATTTAATGCTGCCTGGATTAAATGGACTAGAGGTATGTCGTCGACTAAGAGCGACTAAAAATACACCTATTATTATGCTGACTGCTCGTGATAGTATTATGGACCGTGTGACAGGTTTAGATAGTGGAGCGGATGATTATCTTCCGAAACCATTTGCAATTGAAGAACTGTTAGCACGTATGAGAGTGATATTTAGAAGAGAAGAACATATTGAAAACAAGCAGGTTTCATTTCTTACATTCAAAGATTTGCAGCTTCAGATTGAATCTCGAACTATAACTAAAGGAAATGAAGAAATTGAACTTACAAATAAAGAATTCGAGTTATTGCTTATGTTTATGAAAAATATTAATCGCGTACTTACTCGTGATGTTTTACTGGACCAAGTATGGGGATATGATGCAATTGTTGAGACAAATATCGTTGATGTATATGTTCGTTATTTGCGAAACAAGTTACATAGTGTAGATAAGGAGGAGTATATCCAAACAGTCCGTGGTGCGGGATATATAATGAAATGATAAAAAATATTATGTTTCGAATTCGAAATCTACCTATAAAGTGGAAACTAACACTTTGGTCCACTACACTAGTATTTATTTTGTTCATCTTATATAGTGCTTTGCAGTTTATTGTAATTAATAAGTGGACTATAGATTATGAACAGAAACAAATAAATAGGCAAGTGACGGAAATAGCGGCATATTTCCAAGATAAAAATGATACTCTTTCGAGTAAAACATTTGAAAACAGTAAAGATTTTCTAAACAATATGATTGATAAGCATCAAATGATTCGTATTATTGACATGGATGGGGGGCCGATTATTACTGTTTCACGAGATTTTAATGAAACGTGGATAAAGCCGAAACAGGTTATAAAAGATGAGTCATTTATAAAAAGGCATTTAGAAGATCGAATATTAGTTAAGCGCATACCAATTAAAACGAAAGAGTTTACTGGCACTATTGAACTTACGAAAAACCTAGAGACATTTGATTATTTATTAAAAGTTATTTTAGTGGTAATGCTTATTGCTGGAATATTTGGATTGATATTTAGTTTTTTAGGTGGGATTCTTATAACGAAGAAACTATTATCAAGTGTTCAAAATATAACAGATACGATGAAACGTATTAAAAAGAATGGACTAAATGAACGGGTTCCAGTACGAGAAAATAATGATGAGCTTGCAAAATTATCATTTCTCTTTAACGAGATGATGGATGAAGTAGAAACTTCTTTTGCACAACAGAAACAGTTTGTCGAAGACGCATCTCATGAACTAAGAACACCGTTAACAATTATTCATGGTCACTTAGCGATGTTAAACCGATGGGGGAAAAATGACCCAGCAGTATTAGATAAATCTCTTCAATCTAGTTTAAAGGAAGTAGATCGTTTAAATAAATTAGTTTCAGAATTGCTAGAACTATCAAGAGCTGAATCTGAACAATTGCATCCAATAGCAGCTGAGCCAGTCCATGTAAATAGCGTATTAAAACATGTTACACAAAACTTTATAGTAATTCAAAGTGATTTTCAATTTGATATGAAATTCGGGGATGACGAGGCTTATGTTTCAATACCATCATCTTACTTAGAACAAATTATTATTATCATAATGGATAATGCAGTTAAGTATACAAAAGAGGTTAATAAATATATTTGCATAGAATCCAGTTTACAATCAGGGAAAGTTACAATTCGTGTAATAGATCATGGAACGGGAATACCTGAAACCGATTTACCATTTGTTCTTAATCGGTTTTACCGAGTTGACAAAGCGAGAAGTCGAAAACAAGGTGGAAATGGACTAGGTTTGTCTATTGCAAAACGAATTGTAGAAAAATATAACGGAGCTATTAAAATAGAGAGTAAAGAAAATGAAGAAACAATCGTTACGATTACATTACCATGTATAATAAAATAAGCCTTCAAAGAAGGGGTGCGTTTTGCATTCCTTCTTTTTTTACGATCAAATCATTTTGTTTATTTCGAAATTTCTAGTACATTAAAATTATTAAGGGGGAATAATAATGAAAGCTATCGTACATCAATATAAAACTGGGTTTGACGGTGTAGAATATAAAATATCACCTGAGAGAGCACTTAATGATGGGGAAGTTAAAGTGAAATTAAAATCAGCAGGCTTAAATCATCGGGATTTATTTATTATGAATAATAGAAAAGAAATGCAATTACCTTTAATCTTAGGATCAGATGGTGCAGGTATTGTTACGGAAATTGGAAACGGTGTTTCTGATAACATATTACATACAGAAGTTATTATTAATCCTAGTATTGGATGGGAACATGCTACTGAAGTACCGGAGTTACCGGAAGTGCTAGGTGGGCCGAAAGATGGAACGTTTGCTGAATATGTAATTGTACCAGTTGAAAATGTTGTAGAAAAGCCGTCATATCTTACTTGGGAAGAATCAGGTGTTTTATCTTTATCCGCATTAACTGCATATAGAGCGCTTTTTACTAAAGGTAGATTGAAGCGCGGCGAACACGTTTTAATTCCGGGAATAGGCGGTGGTGTTGCTACATTTGCCATGTTATTCGCGAAAGCAATTGGCGCAAAAGTGAGTGTTACTTCAAGGGTAGAGAATAAAATGGAACTTGCTGCAAAATATGGTGCAGATATTTCTTTTCATAGTGCCGGAAATTGGGAAGAGAGCTTACAAGGTGAAAAAGTAGATTTAATAATAGATAGTATAGGTCCAGCAACTTTTTTGAAATATTTTGATGTATTAAAACCAAACGGAAGAATCGTGAATTTTGGTGCAAGCTCAGGAGATAAAATTGAATTACCATTACGCGCGCTATTTTACAATCAAATTGATATTATGGGAACATCCATGGGTAGCCGTGAGGAATTTAATGAGATGATAAAGTTTATAGAAAAACATCAAATTAAACCAATTATTGATAAAGTTTACTCGTTAGAAGAAGCAATTCGAGCACTAAGCCGTATGGAACATGGAGAACAATTCGGAAATATTGTACTTCAAATGAATTAAAAAATATGATTTGGCAATTAGTATATTTAAATGAACATGTTATGTATTCCAAACATGAAAAAAATACGAACCGCCTTATTATAAAGGTTTACCGGCTTTATACATAAATAGCGTATAAAATTTGTTTTATAATTGTCAAATGAGTAATAGTAAAATGAGAATTAGATGAAAAAAGTTTAAGCCCATTTTCATAATGGTATTGTATACTGTGTAAATCAAGAACACTTGTAAGTAGGGAGAGAGTATTATGAATTACACAGTATTTCAGTGGTTTAATAATTTTGCTGATTCATCCAAACTATTAGATACAATAATGGTTGCAATTACAAATAGCGCTGCATACGTAGCCATTTTATTTATGCTTATCTTATGGTTTAATAATGGAAAGAAAGAGAATGCAATTAGAAAACAATATACAGTTTTATATACGACGCTTTCGGTTATTATTGCATTAGTAGTAAATGTTCTTATACACGCAGTATATTACCATCCGCGTCCGTTCGTATCACATGATGTACACCAATTAGTACCACACGCAGCAGATTCATCATTCGTTAGTGATCATTCTGTACTTGTATTTTCAATTGCCTTTGTATTTATTCTTAGAGGAGAAAAACTGAAATATATCGCGCTCTTATGGGCAGTGTTAGTCGGTATATCACGTATGTATGTAGGTGTTCATTATCCTTTAGATATACTTGGTGCAGCTTTCATAACACTTGTTACGAGCGGTTTAGTAATGCAAAGTACACGTATGTTTGAACCAATAGCGAAATTCGTATTCAAAATGTATGCATTAGTAGCGAAACGAATTCCTTTCTTAGCAAAATATAACCATATCGCATAATTTTCTTATAAAAAGTTCCCCTTTGGAAATCCAGAGGGGAACTTTTTATAGTAAATAAGAAAAGAGTTTAGAGTGCTATGCAATCAAGTTTTGGTGAAGTTAATATTCAGAAATTTCACGCACCGTATTTTAATGAAATAAAACAAAAACAAAAAATAACAATAGTTAGTTTCGTATTGTTTTAAAGGAATTAAAAAGAAAACTTCGAAACATATAGTATCGTAAACAAAAACTACAAATTATAAAACGCATCTTCGTACGAATCCATTCCAAAAGAGAGGAGATAAGTATGCAAAAACTTCAAACTAATAAAGGCGCTCGATATATGATGATTGCTTTTATTGTTTTGTTTCTTATTATGATTTTGCGTATAGTCTATATTCAGGCAGTAGGAGTCGTGCATAATGTAAATGTAAAGGATCTAGCGGATGAACAACATAATAAAAAAGGTATTTTAGAAGCGAATCGTGGTACTATCTATGACCAAACCGGAAAGGTGTTAGTACAAGATTCTACAACATATCGAGTTGTTGTTAATTTAAAAGGAAAAGATAAAGTGAAAAATAAAGATGAAACCGCACAACAATTAGCCGATGCGCTTGAAATTGATAAAGAAGAAGTATTAAAAAACTTTCATGAAGGGCGTACGCAAGTTGAAATTGGGAAAATTGGTCGGAACTTATCTAGGGAAAAGAAGGAAAAAATTAATGATTTAAAAATACCAGGTGTATCTTTTATGTCGGAAAAAGCAAGAGTGTATCCGAATGAAGACTTTGCATCCTATATACTTGGTTTTGCTAGACCAGATGATAAAGGGAATACGGAAGGGAAGTTTGGGCTTGAAAAGAGTTTGGATAAATATTTGCGCTCGACAAACGGGAATATAGAATATGTGGGTACACGAAGGGGGATTCCGCTTACAAATGATATAGGTAAAGTAGAACCTGCTAAAAATGGGAATAATGTGTATTTAACGCTTGATAAACAAATTAATAGCTTTTTAGAAGAAGCGATGAACAAAGCACAAGAGCATTATGATCCTTCTATGTTAATTGGCATTATTGCTGATCCAAAAACAGGAAAGGTTTTAGCGATGGCTAGTAAACCTAGTTACAATCCTAATGTAGGTGATATCGAATACTTTTTAAATGATCCGATTGCAAATGCATATGAACCAGGTTCAACTATGAAAGTTTTTACGTTAGCAGCTGCCATTAATGAAGGTGTATATAACGGAAAAGAATATTTTCAATCTGGAAAATATTCCGTTGGTTCCTCTGATATAAAAGATCATAATAGTGGATTTGGATGGGGATCAATTACATTTGATGAAGGTTTTGAAAGATCATCAAACGTAGCTTTTTCTATTTTAGAAGATCAGTTACTGAAACCAAATAAATTTAAGCAATATATGAATAAATTTGGATTCAATCAAAAAACAGGAATAGATTTACCTGGAGAAAGTAAAAATACTTTATTATTAAATACGCAAATTCAACAGGTTACAACTTCTTTCGGTCAAGGTTCTACAGTAACTCCGATTCAATTAATCCAAGCGGCTACTGCTATAGCAAATGACGGGAAAATGATGCAACCATATATCGTTGATAAAGTTGTAAATCCAACAAACAAAGAAGTTATTATGGAAAATCAACCGAAAGAAATTGGGAATCCGATAAAAAAAGTAACAGCGGACAAGGTTAGAAGCTTAATGGAGCGTGTTATAACATCTTCAAAAGGAACTGGTACAATGTATAAAGTGGATGGTTATCCAATTGGAGGTAAGACAGGAACAGCACAAATCCCGAATCCTGAAAACGGCCGATATATGGAAGGGAAAGAGAATTACATTTTCTCCTTTTTAGGAATGGCTCCAATTGATGATCCGGAGTTAATCGTATACTTAGCTATTAAGCAGCCAAAGTTAAAAGGAGATGAGTATGGAGCTCAGCCTCTTGCTGAAATATTTAAACCTGTTATAAAAAACAGCCTTGAATATTTAAAGGTGAAACCGTATACCGAAAAACAAATAGCTGATGCAGCGAAACAATCTCAATTAAAAGTACAAAATTATGTAAATCAATCGATGGGTACAGCAGAGAAAAGTGTAGAAAAAGAGAAGCTACAGCCGGTGATTTTAGGAGAAGGAAAAATAATAAAACAATATCCACAGTCTGGCGAGGTAATGAGTGAAGGTGATCGTATATTTTTATTAGGGAATAACGCACAAATGCCAAATGTAAAAGGTTGGTCCATGCGTGATGTTATGTATTTCTCTAAGCTTTTGAAATTAGATTTGAAAACTTCTGGTACAGGTTATGTAACGAGCCAAAGTATTGAAAAAGGACAAGATTTACATGAAGGAGATACACTAGAACTAGAATTAGAACCGCCGTTACAACCGTTAACAGAGGCGAATACGAATTAATTCAGGTATTTGGAAGGAGCTAGATGCAAATGGCTTTTTCTTTAGAGCTGTAAGTAATTTCACGCACCGTAATTTTCAGAAAAAACAATAAATAAAATACTTAACAGTTACTAAAACAAAAAAACTTACATATATTGAAATTAGAACGATTGTTCAATTTTTGTATTAAACGATGGAAGGAGTCTACATTGAATAAAAGACGATATGATAGTGATTTAGCCAAAGAAATAATAGGAGAAAAAGCGATAGAGTTATTTTCCTTAAAAGGGTATACAAGAACCTCCATTGATAACATTGCTAAAGCCTCTGGTTATAGTAAAGGACATATATATTATCATTATAAAAATAAAGAAGAATTATTTGTTTATTTAGCTAAAGACAGTATGAAAAACTGGCATGATAAATGGAAAATGGCAGAAAAAAAGTATACAAACGCAACTGAAAAATTATATGGAATGGCTAAATTTGTACTTTATAATTACAAAACGCCGTTATTAAGAGCGGGGCAAGAACTTGCCTCTGATCCGAGCACGAATCCTTCTACAGTTCAACAACTTTATGGTTTAGCTGTTGTCCCTTTAAAGGTATATCAACAAATTTTAGATGAAGGTATAAAAAGTGGTGAGTTTTATATGAAAAATGTTGAGGGTTCATGCCTTTTATTAGGTGCATGGCTAGGTGGATTATGTCAATTCATTCATTCAATTGAAATGGAGAAATTAGAAGTTTTATTTGAAGAAGCTATTAAAATTTTTTTACTCTCTATTTCAAACAAATATATGTAGCGTGACAAGCGAATTAGAACGATTGTTCAAATCCTTACACTCGTCCGTTTTCATTATATGTATAAACAACAGGAGGTTATTTATATGGATGAGCAAAGAGTCGCAATTATAACTGGCGGCGCTTCTGGTATTGGTAAAGCTTTAGCCATTCAATTAGCAAATAAAGATATATTTGTAATTATCGCTGATATTAATGAAGCCTGTGGCCAGAACCTTGTGAATAATATAAAAAATAATAATCAACTAGCTAGGTTCGAATATTTAGATGTTACTAACGCTGGATCCATAGAAGAACTTATTATAAAAATAGTTAATGAGTTTGGTAGAATTGATTATATGTTTAATAATGCAGGAATTGCTATGTATGGAGAAGTATACGATATGTCTTTGGATGATTGGAAACATATTATTGAAATAAATTTATTAGGAGTAATTTACGGGACACAATTGGCTTACCAATTCATGAAAAAACAAGGATTTGGTCATATCATTAATACTGCTTCTGCAACTGGTTTAGGACCAGCTCCCCTTTGTACCGCGTATGCAACAACCAAACATGCTATCGTAGGTTTAACAACTTCATTACATTATGAGGCGGAAGAATACGGTGTAAATGTAAGTGTGCTTTGTCCAACTTTTGTAGATACACCCATATTTGAAAAATCAATTGCAATTAATATGAATAAGAATCAAATTATAAAACAACTAAAAACAAATAAGCCAATTTCAGCTGACAAGTTTGCTGAAATTGCACTGAAAGCTATTCATAAAAATAAATTAGTAATTTGTCCAATGCCATTAAAAAAAACGATGGACGTATTCTTTACTTTATTTCCTTATCTTCATAAAAAGCTAATGCGTTTCGTATGTCGAATTGGTCGTAAAGCAAAAATGACGAAAATATAAATATCTGATTATTTTTTATTTACAGTTAAATAGATATGTGATAATATGGAAAAAATTAAATGCAGTGAAGAGAAGAGTAAATAAAATGAATTTTTCACAGAGAGCTCCATTTAGCTGAAAAGGAGTAAAAATTCTTTATTGAACCAAGCCTCTGAGCAGCGCATCGGAACCTATTATTAGGGGATGGTGTGACGGGAGCTCCCGTTATAGAGCTATGGTATAAGCATGAGTTAGAATGCAGTACCTGATAAGGTTAATATGGTGACATATTAACAAACTAGGGTGGCACCGCGATGATAAATCTCGTCCCTAAGATTAAAAGTCTTGGGGGTGGGATTTTTTTATTGTTTTAAAACAATTTTGAAAGCGGGGGCCAAAAATGAAAAATTTACTTAAAGATTGGAAATATCCTTTATTACTATTGTCCGGAGTTGGTATTGCGAATTTAGGGGCATGGATTTACTTAATAGCACTGAATGTACTTGTCTATAATATGGGTGGCTCAGCCTTAGCTGTTGCTACTTTATATGTAATAAAACCATTAGCCACTTTATTTACAAACGCTTGGTCTGGGAGTATGATTGATCGTTTAAATAAACGGAAATTAATGATTCACCTCGATATATATCGTGCGTTATTTATCGCTATTTTACCTTTACTTCCGTCACTTTGGATTGTTTATGTATTCGTATTCTTTATAAGTATGGCCAGTGCAATTTATGAGCCAACTGCTATGACGTATATGACGAAATTAATTCCAGTAGAGCAAAGACAACGTTTCAACTCATTACGTACTTTAATAGGATCTGGTGCATCATTAATTGGACCAGCAGTAGCGGGGGGATTATTAATTGCAGGTACACCAGAGTTTGCTATATATATGAATGCTATAGCATTTCTCTTATCAGGATTCATTACATTACTTTTACCGAATCTTGATAAGAAAGAAGATTCGGATACAACTAGTAATACATTATCACTTACAGTATTAAAAAAAGATTGGAACACTGTTATAAATTTTAGTAGAAAACATGTGTATGTCGTATGTGTGTATTTCTTATTTCAAAGTATGTTCGTATTAGCAACTGCTACTGATTCACTTGAACTATCGTTTGCGAAAGAGGTATTACTACTAACAGATAGTGAATACGGTTTTCTAGTTAGTATAGCTGGTGCAGGATTTATTTTAGGTGCCATAACAAATACAATTTTATCAAAGAAATTAGCACCTTCATTTCTAATTGGAATAGGATCACTATTCATCGCAATTGGTTATTTAATTTATGCTTTTTCAAATGTATTTTTAATAGCTGCTATTGGATTCTTTATTTTATCTTTCTCTATGGCATATGCAAATACAGGATTTTATACATTTTACCAAAATAACGTTCCCGTTCATATAATGGGACGGATCGGGAGCATATATGGACTTGTTATTGCGTTAGTAACAATCTTTATTACAATACTATCTGGTGTTGCGACTCAGTTCATTTCTATACAACTTGTAGTTATTGTAGGGTCATTAATAATGTTATTTATTACTATCGTCTTGTGTGTGTTTACTTTATTCCCATCACAATCTAAGTTGTATTCTACTGAGTCAATAAAGTGAAATTTTAATCAGGGGAGCATCCCCCACTGATTATCAGCCCTCACCAATCGGGCTTTTACGGGCAGCAGGGTCCCCACTTAACTTCTTTGCTTTCGCTGAATTTTGAGATGGGGGTCCTACTGCCCACAAATAGCGGAGTACATTCGAAATGAACTTTGTGTTCTCATTAACAATTTATCGTATTTAATAAGAGGGTTCTTTCCTCTTTATATGGAAAAATTAATAAGAAGAAAGAACAATACCGAAAGATAAGGGTGGTTGTCGTGATAAAAACAAAAGATGAAATTGATAAAATTGTAAAAGAAATACAAAAGAAAATAGATTTCTCTGGAGTAGTTTTAGTAAAAAAAGAAAAAGATTTAGTCTATGAAACAGCATTGGGTTACGCAAACCAAAGTGAATGTATAAACAATACGATACAAACAAGATTTGGCATTGCCTCAGGATGTAAAATCTTCACTGCAATTGGCATCTGTCAACTTGTTGAAAAAGGTGTTATTTCTTTTCATACAAAATTAAAAGATTGTCTAGAGATAAAATTTCCAAACTTCGATGAAGATATTACAATACATCAACTACTAACGCATAGTGCTGGTATACCAGATTATTTTGATGAAAGTATTATGGATAACTTCGAAGACCTTTGGAAACAAACACCTATGTATCTATTAAAGAGCGTAAAAGACTTTTTACCATTATTTCAAAACAATAATATGATGTTTGCACCTGGAAATAAGTTTCACTACAACAACGCAGGTTTTATTATACTTGGATTAATAATAGAAGAACAGACGGGACTTAAATTCACGGAGTATATAGAAACAAACATTTTTAATTCGATTGGTATGAATGATTCTGGCTATTTTTCGTTAGATAGATTACCAAGACATACAGCTCTAGGATATATAAAGGACGAAACCAACCAAAATTGGAGAACAAACGTCTACTCTATACCAATAAAAGGAGGAGCTGATGGAGGTGCATATGTTACTGCACCAGACATGTTGAAATTTTGGGCGGCACTATTTAATAATGAAATTTTAGGAAAGGAATATACAAAGTTACTTTTAACTCCCCACATTCATGTAAATGATAAACAGTCTTACGGATATGGAATATGGATTGAAACACGAGAAAACAAGGTATTCAAATATCATGTAATGGGATATGATCCAGGCGTCAGTTTTCGCTCGGCCATATATCCAGAATTAGGAATCACTTTAGTTATTCCATCGAATAAAGGGGCAGGACCCGAAAAATTAATGACAGAAATAGAAAGAGCTTTTTAATTATATGGATATAAAAGAAGAGATACGAAAATAATTTAAACGGGTTCATGCTTGTTTCTGTTTTGAAAAATATTTTAGTTAACGAGGAACCCTATATTCATTTAATAAGGGTTTTTTGTAATTCTGCACAATTACATATAAATATATGGATTTTTAAATAAAAAAACATTACTATATAGTTGTAAATTTTAATTATTACTTCATATGAAAGGATGTGTTAACAATTTGTATATGATCAACGGTAGTTTGTTTATTATTTTAGGGGTTATTTGTTATTTAATTGTACGTGGAATATTAATTGGTACCAAAAATAAAAAATATGTGATTTGGTGGAAAGAACTAGTAAGTTTTTTATTCGTGGTCTACATTTGTATGGTTGTTGCAGTAACTTTATTCCCTTTACCAATCGGTTTTCCTTCTAATATTGAAAATCTGAATCGCTCGGTCAATATAATACCATTTGCATCAATTATTAAAGATATCAATCAAATTGGTAGTGCTTATGATGGAGATGCCCTATTTATGATTGGTCTAATTGTAAGAAATGTAGGCGGGAATATTTTATTATTAATGCCTTTAGGATTTTTAGCACCTATCCTATGGGATAAATATAAGAAATTCAAAAATACAATTTTATTAGGATTTTCTATATCAGCTAGTATTGAATTGCTACAATTAATTGAGTCGTTATTTAGTGGAGTGGGACGTATTACTGATATTGATGATGTGATCTGTAATGTTCTAGGTTCTATTTTTGGATATTGTATTTATAATATCTTTTTAAAAGCCATTAATAAATTTAACATTCGAGTGTTGGGTAAAACTAATTCTAAAGGTATGGAATTAGTTGATAAATAGGAGTTTAAACGAGTTATTAAAGGCGTACGAGTAAAAAGTACGTCTTTTTATTTTTATAAATAATGCTTAAGGCTGATGAGAAGGGGAGAATATAAGCTTTAAAGATAAACAAGTTTATAGGAGGATTCTAAATGGATATTTTACTTGTTGTTCTTATTATTGTTTTGATGCAAAGTAAAGAACGAAAAGTGAAAATAAACCGTATTTGGCTCATTTCGGCTTTGTTGTGGTTTGTAACAATCCAGTCCATTATTCATATGGGACAAATAACATCCCTTGTTTAACATTGCTAAGAACGGTAATACTAATTAACATTGAACTTTTACAACAAGGGATGATAATATGATATACATTTACACAGATTTTGGTGGAACACATACTACCTCACTAGCTGCAGCGTATCATTTAAATAAACTACCAACGGATCGTAAGTTAACGAAAGAAGAAATTTTGAATGTAGATTACTTTAATAAATTGAAAACAGAAGATATGGGAAAAATTATTTTTCATGGAATCGATGAACATGGTCATCCTGTATATACGATTGGATGTGGCGCATCAAAAGTTGTTGTACCAGCGATGAAGCATTTAGGAGAAATCTTGCAAAAACATTATCAAAGCCATGAAAAGATTATATTTTCTAATACATCACCAACAGTGCCTTTACCGATGACTTTCGGTGGGCTGTTTTCTAGAAGGTTCCATATTGATTTTATTGGCGTACCGTTACTCGTATGGGGAGCAAAAATTTGCTGTGATAATATACAAAGGCTTGTTAGTTATACAAAAGAAGCTGGACGATTAACGAATGATTATGTAGTAATTTTAGATAATGAAACTTTTAAATAGTATATGATAAGAAGAAAATCGAGCAAATTCCTTGATTTTCTTTTTTATTTGTGAAATAGACAAGAAATAGTCACATTTAATATGCATCTACTATAGCCAAAACAATAAAGTCCTGTTACTATTACAGGGATATTCTCTTTTCATAACATAAATATATAGAAAAATTAGAAAAGAGGAATTGAATTAAGGGAGGAACAACATGAATCGTGTTGCTTGGATTACTGATAGTACAACTGCGAGTTTTAAAACAGAAGGAGATAACTTTGTTATCCCAATTGAAGTTATTATTGATGGTGTGTCGTACAAAGATTGTGAAGAAGGTGTGCGTGAGCGCGTTTATAATGCTTTGAACGAAGGTAAAACTGTCACTACATCACAGCCTAACATAGGGGAAATGGTAGAGTTATTTTCGAAATGCAAAGAAGAATATGAAGAAGGATTTGCAGTTGCTATTAGCGGAAAAGTAAGTGGAACCTATCAAAATATGAAGTTAGCTGCAGAAATGGCAGGTTTTCCATTAACGGTATTAGACAGTGAAACAACAAGTTATCCAATGGATGAACTAATTAGAAAAGCGAAATCGTTATACAATGATGGTATGACTTTACAAGATATACACAAAACATTAGTAGAGGAAAAAAGAAGACCTTTCCACGTATTCCCGAAAAGTTTAAAAGGCCTTTATGCAAGTGGGCGTGTAAAGGGAGTTCAATTTTTACTTGGAAGTTTATTAAGTGTCAACTTAATATTAGAAGTAAAAGGTGGAGAGCTTTTACTTGAAAAGAAAGTTCGTAAAATCCAAAAATGTCGAGAATATATTAAAAATGAACTTGAAAAAGAATTACCAAAAGTACTTCACATGTTCCATGCTAACGATAAAGCTGGAGCTGAAGAATGGATTGCAGATATTAGACAAGCATTCCCTGAAATGGATTTCAAATTATATCCATTACCAATTTCATTTGCGGTTCATGCAGGTGAAGGTACAATTGCAATTAGTTATTAAAGTAAAACCCGTGAATAGTTCACGGGTTTTTTATTTATAAATGGTGCACGCCATCATCAAGTTGAATTTTTATAGCACTCTAGAACGAAATTTGTGTTAACTTGAAACAAAAATCTTATTTTATCGTTTTGGGGAGCAACCACAATTCCTGGACTTGATTTGAGATTAAAAATATAAACCTTTTCCTACTGGCTGAACAGTTTCTAGTACAATATCAACCATTTCTTCATTAAGTAGGGTCCTTATAATCCAGGCTGAGAGTTCTTGAGCAGCAAAACAACCCGCAGCAGTCGAGATATTTCCTTCGTTTACGAAACTTTGCTCAATAACGTCTACATCAAATTGTTTTAGCTGTTCTACTGCGGATGGATATGTTGTAGCTTTTTTACCAGTTAGTAATTTTTTAGCTCCTAATAGTAGTGAACCAGAGCACATAGATCCTATTAATTGTCTTTGAGGATCTACATGAATGCTATTAATATATTGTTGGTTTTTATATAAATCCTTTACACCTTTACCACTTGCAAATATTACAGCGTCGGCAAAAGGGATATCAGATATGCTTCCTGTCATGGGAATACGCAAGCCAGACATAGATATATGAGTTTCTTCCGTTCCTAAAAGCTGTACATCCCAATCAGAAAGACCACCGACTAAACGTACACGATTTAATAAATCCCATGGTAGAAAAACATCTATATCAGTAAAGTTATCGAAGCAGACTATTGCAATTTTCATTTTCTAACCCTCCACTTATATATATCATTTTATTTATAATATAAACATCTCCTTTTTATGTTCTATATCAAGTTATAAATCCCTGTATATTACACGTATATGAAGGGGGTGTAGTGATTTTTTAATTCCTCTAAACATAAAAAGATATAAAATCATTTTCTTGGTTTCTATCGATTTTTTGTACAAAACCAAGACCTGTAGCAACAACTCGTATGGTATTGGGGATGAGGATTTTTAAAATTCTCAGGGAAATAGGTGTAATTTATCACACATACAAATAGAAATAAAAACGTCATCCTTTCTTATAAACTCACAGATAGAAACACGTTTTTCGCTTTTAGGGGGCATTATTTCAGTAGTTTACTAATCTATATATAATATGATTTTTATAATTTCCGTAAAATAATTTTGACGTATTTATTTTTTCAATATAAAATAATATTCATCCATCCAAATTTAACCAATAGTATATAAAAGATATATCTTTAGTTTCAAGGGGAAAGGTTAATATAAAAGTAAGGAAACTAGTTACGCTTGCAGTACCATTTATGCTATTATACGTGTCAGTTCAATTAACCAGAATTCTTCAAGGCAATTTCAGCAACTGAACGAAATCAGAATGGATATTATTTTTGAAGAAAAAGTTTAAGGAACAATTGATGAGTTATACCGAAAATCGGAAATTTATAATAGAAAATAAGTTTCATATAGAGGTGAAATTATATGCCTAAAATTGACAATATGTTAGCAATTCTTTGGATGCTTCGTTCAGGTGAAAAAATTACTGCGAAACAAATTTCAGAAAAGTTAGAGATGAATATAAGGACTGTGTATCGTTATATTGATACAATTTCAACTAGTGGAGTACCTATAATTTCAGAACCAGGACATAACGGCGGATACACTTTATTGAACAATTTTATTGAAGCCCCTCTTTTTTTTGATTTTGAGGAGCAAACTTCACTATTTCATGCTGCTGTTTTTGCAGAAGAAGCCGGGTATTATGGAGGTGAAGCATTAAATAGGGCCATTTCAAAACTAAGTAAATACTCAAATCAAGAGCAGGAAACAAAGATAAATCAACATTTAACTAGTCTTGAAGTAATAAGTCGATTAAGTCCGCTCTCTATAGAAACTTTTTTGAAGGAGTTGGAGCAGGCCGTAGCTGACGGGTACTCAGTAAAAATTCTTTACCATAAAAATGGTGAAAAGAAATTAAATTATAGATTGGTCGATCCATACAGAATTATCTATTGGAATAATAAATGGTATGTGATTGGATTTTGTCATCTTAGGAATGATATCCGTAGTTTTAGAGTAGATCGAATTGAAAGTTTAATGTTAACGGAAAATAAGTTTAACCGGCCAGAAAATTTTTCGGCACGGGACTTTTTTATAAAAAGTCTTCTTCCAACTATAGAAGATAAGAAAGATATTATTTCTTTGGTTATTAATGGGGATAAAAATGTATTAGCTGATATTTGCCAACATTGGTTTTTAGGACATTATTTACAAGAACGGACTTCAAATCAAGCTGTTTTTCTTCTTGAAAAAGATATGATACATACCTATGTACCTTATTTACTTTTACCGTACAATAAATCTATTAAAGTTATTGAGCCAATAAGTCTTAAGAAAAGACTTATTGAAGTTCTGTCGGAATTAATAAAATTTCATCAAGTATGATAACTTCCCTGACGTTAACTGTCAGGGAAGTTATATTATAATAGCTATATAAATTGTGATTGGAGTGTTATTGGATGCAAACAAAAAAAGTTTTTCTATATGTATTTAATACAATGTCGGACTGGGAATATGGATATTTAATTGCTGAACTAAACTCAGGAAGATATTTCAAAAAAGATTTAGCACCTTTAAAAGTAATTACAGTAGGAGCTAATAAAGAAATGATTACTACTATGGGAGGACTGAGCATAAAACCAGATATTTCCCTTGATGAATGTACTCTTGAGAGTAAAGATCTTTTAATTTTACCAGGAGGGACTACTTGGAGCGAAGAAATTCATCAACCTATCTTGGAAAGAATTGGCCAAGCTCTAAAGATTGGCACTATTGTTGCTGCAATTTGTGGTGCAACTGATGCCCTAGCGAATATGGGATACTTGGATACTAGAAAGCATACAAGTAATAACTTAGAATATACTAAAATGGTATGTCCTAACTATAAAGGAGAAAAGTTTTATGAGTTGGGATCTGCGGTATCTGATGCGAATTTAGTTACTGCATCAGGAATAGCTCCTCTGGAATTTGCAAGGGAGGTACTGAAAAAAATAGATGTATTTACACCAGATGCATTACATTCATGGTATAACCTAAATAAGACTCATAAACCTGAATACTTCTTCCAGTTAATGAATTCAATAAAAAAATGAAATAATTAAAAAGCGCAATTTCTCTGTTTTGATTTGCAGAGAAATTGCGCTTTTTAATTTGGAATTCCCTTATCATTGTAAATCGGCATTTTCCTGACGCTCCCCCTATGTAACCTTCTACAGTAATCCTACTCCAACAATTCAATAAAGCGATGCTATAATGTCCGTTTATAGGTACATTTCATTAAGTAGAGAGTAATAAATCTATTTAGGTTTAATAATTTTGATACTGACAATATAACATACATAAAACCAAAAGTTGCATGTTATATTATTAGGCACAACAATATAAATAATACTATTTGTTTATTCCGTAAATAATGCTGATAAAAAAAGGTGAAAGGATTTTTAAAGATAAAAATAGAAATCTATATAAAAAAATATTTAAATGATAGGGATATTATGAAAATCGGTAAGTTTGGTGAAGTAAATAACATAAGTATTGATACAATTAGACATTATATGGATCTCAGTCTCATTATTCCTGAAAAAAAAGGAGGGCACTATTTTTTTGATGAGTATTGTCAAAGAGATTTAGAACTTATATTATATTACAAAGATTTAGGGTTTAGCTTGAATGAAATTAAAGAACTATTTTTTTATAAAAATTTAGCGAAATCTATGAATTACGAAAAAATTACCTTTTACCAATCTTTATTTAAACTAAAATATGACGAAATGGAACAGGAAATAGAACTTTTGGAGAAGAAACGGGATAAATTAAAGGAAGCGTTACATAATTTATCTATAGAAACTGAAATCTCGAGTTCAATTTTAGGGGTAGATTTAAAAGTACTTCATTTATTTAAATGTGTTAAGTGTAACGGAAATTTAATTCTTGAAGATGGGATTATTAATAAGAATCAAATTATTGAAGGAAAGTTAATTTGTAATTGTGGTGAAGAATACGCGATTATTTCAGGGGTTTTAACAGCTGGTAACTCGTTGAAAGCGTATGAAAAGACATCACTTGAAGATTCTATTTCGGATTATATCCATGAAACCGATACTGCTTTTTTGGAAAATGTTCAAAGAGGAGGAGAATGGTCAAAAAAGAAACTAATGCAACTAGATTTAAATGAAAAAATACTACTTGATTTAGGGTCTGGTATTGGGTTCTTTTTACGAAATATTTATGAAGAACTACCGGAAGATTGTTTATATATTGCTGTTGATCGAGATTTGAATAAAATTTTAGCAAATAAGTTTAATTTAGAAATTCATTCAAAAGATTATAGTGTTTAACGTAACTTAAAAAGCGCAGGATTCTAATCCTGCGCTTTTCTATCGTAATTCAGCTGTTTTTCTAATAACGATCTTATCAATTTCATCTTCTTCATCACCAATAAATAATCCTCGTTCTTTTAAATATGCTTCAAAATATAAATCTGCTTCAGCGCGTTCGTCATATGGCTTTACAGAGAGAACGAAACCTAATTTGTTTTGTTCCTCTAGATGAGAAGTGGAAATGTATGCCGGTACATTGTGGCGTAAAAAGAGTTCTTTAACCGGAATAATCATATCTTTCATTAATTTCGTTAGCATACCCATTTCAAACTCGAAATTAAAGCGATCTATACTAGATAAATCAGCGAATACTACACCGATAAAACCTGTATTAAATACTTCTTGATATTCTACATCTTCGTCATGGCCGCCGTAAAAATTCTTTTCGATTAAATAATTGACAAAATAAGCAACGCCATCACTTTGTTCAAATGGTTTCGTTGAAAGAACAAAGCCAATTTTCTTTTGTTTATGTAAATACACACATGACATGTATGCTGAAATGTTATGTTCTTTAAATAAAGCACTTGTTGCTCCAGAGAGACCATCTAATACGTGATGAACAATTTGAAGTTTTTTACGAGCGAAATAATAGGATTTCTTTTGTAACTCCAATGTATCAATAAAGACAGAGCCGATAAAGCCTGTATTTGAAATAATAGGTGCTTGCTTTTTTCTTCCTCTGCGCTTTAATGGAGCCATTGTTAAAATCATCCCTTCATGTACGTTTAAAATAAAAAGAACGTTTGTTCGTATGTTTATATTTTACTATTAAAACGCTATAAAGTAAAGGGTTTTTGACGAAAAAAACAACAAAAAAGACACCTGTAAAGGGTGCCTTAAACGCTGTAGGGAAGAGGGTTCATCCCTACAATTTATATTATGATACAGAAACAATCTCTTCTGTATCTTCTACATCTAAATGACAGTCCATAGTACGAACATCTTGATCTTCATGACTTCCGAAATAAATAGTAATTTTCATATGTATCGCTCCTTTATTCTAGGAATACCTAAAATAATTACTAGTAATGTTAATATTTATTATATACCACTTTTTTCATTCCGACAACGTTATATCATTTTTAATTCTTTCAGAGCGTATAGAGTGATTTATA
Source organism: Bacillus cereus group sp. MYBK5-2 (assembly GCF_051915685.1). NCBI lineage: Bacteria > Bacillati > Bacillota > Bacilli > Caryophanales > Bacillaceae > Bacillus > Bacillus cereus group sp. MYBK5-2. The sequence goes on along the minus strand of NZ_JBQAFE010000006.1, from coordinate 257,427 downwards.
GAGATATTTTTATAGAAATAGTTACATTTCGTATATGTTATATTTAATACTGAACGATTTGAATACGAATTTTTATGAAAGGAGAAAAAAGAATGAATTATAAACAGTTATTAATAGATAACTTCACATATAAAATGTCATATATTGCGCGTCATGTACATGGAATGAATGTAAAAGAAACGAAGGACTACATTGCTGTAGATTGTGGTTTACCTGCAGATACATTTAATATCATTACTTTACTAAACAATGATGTAACGGAAGACATTGAGAAATTATATAAAGTGATAAACAACTATAATAAAAAGAAGTTTCCAATGTGTGTTTGGTTTTGGGATAATAGCTATGAATAGGCTATAAAAAACGAATTAATAAAACTTGGCTTAAAAGAAGCAGAACAAAATATTGCGATGGTAGCAGACTTAAAGACAATTCAACCAACAATAAAAATGCCAGAAGGTTTTATGATACAAAGAGCATCTTCGTTAGGACAAATTAAAAAGTTTGGGGAAACGTTAGCTAATCTATTTGGTACATCAGAGGAAGGTATACATGTGCAAACATTTTATAATGAAACTGCTTCTTTCGATTTATGGAATAGTGAAAATATGAAACTATATTTAGGGATTTTTAAAGATGAAGTTGTATCTGTTGGTTCATTAGTATGTACAAAAGATAGTATTGGTATTTATGATATAGCAACTAAAGAAAAAATGCGAGGGCAAGGATTTGGCTCCACTATGTTTAATTACTTGCTGCAAGAAGCAAAACAATTGAAAGTTGCTCAATGCGTATTACAAGCTTCACCTGATGGGATTAATATTTATAAAAAGGCTGGTTTTCAATCTGTTGGACAAATGACTGTATTTGAAAATCGACATTTAATTGAATAAATTATTCGATCCAAATTGCTTTCATGTAGGAGTTAATACATCATTATGAAAAAGATATATATCATTACAATCATTTGCACCATTATATTACTAGGTACTTTCGTTTTACATAAAGTAGATGAACGTAAGTACACGAAAGCTATTAATCAAGCAAATCATATAAAAAACATTGCACATAGAGGCGCTTCTGCGTATGCGCCGGAACATACAATAGCAGCGTATAAATTAGGACAACAATTAAAAGGAGATTATATAGAAATTGATCTTCAAATGACAAAAGACGGACATTTAGTAGCTATGCATGATGAAACAGTAAACCGCACTACAAATGGTACGGGTCTAGTTAAGGAACATACATTAGAAGAAATAAAGAAACTTAATGCAGGTTCTTTTTTCAATGAAAAGCATCCAAGTTTAGCAAAGAAAGACTTTGAAGATGCTAAAGTCCCAACACTAGAAGAAATTATTGAAACGTTCGGGAATGGTGCAAACTATTATATTGAAACAAAATCACCAGATGAATACGCTGGTATGGAAGAGAAGCTATTAGAAATTATAAAGCACTACGAAATAAGTGATAACGTTATTATTCAATCATTTAGTGGAGAAAGTCTGCAAAAAATTCATAGTTTAGATGTTACTTTACCGCTAGTACAATTACTACCTTACAAAAAGGCAGTTCAATTAACTGAATTAGAGATAAAAAAGTATAAAACATACTGCATCGGTCTTGGGATGAACTATAAATATATTGATTCCGCTTATGTAAAGAGAATAAAGAAACACGGATTAGAAGTTCATCCATTTACTGTAGATAATGAAAAAGATATGAAAAAGTTACTTTTATGGGGCGTTGATGGGATGTTTACGAATTACCCGGATCGTTTACATTCGTTATTACAATCTTAAACTATAATGGTGTAATTATCACTGAATCAATAAAACAAGTACCCACAAGTATACAAAGATGGTTTTTGGTCCAAATGGTAACATCATTGAATGCATAAAGCCGATATTGAAATGAAATTTGAAAAAGAATCCAATACTGTTATTGGATTCTTCTTATTTAGCGCTAAGTGACTAACTTAAAGCAATACGATCTTGAATTTATAAATAAAATATTACATTGAGTATGATTTTTCATAATAATCATCAGAAAGTAACGAAAATGTAATGAAGTTTAACTACGCTTTTTATATTTTTTTGATACACTGGCTACGAGAGGAATACCGATTAATGTAGGTAAAAACCAAAACCATATAGGCGGCAATAAATTAATTAAGGGAATATGAATACCGACATTTACTAAAAGTGCAGTAACAGCACCGATATAAGAGCCTAACATACCTCTAATATGGTGATGGAGCCAATTTTTCCAACGTTTTTTTCGTGCAAGGTATCCATAAATCGCAAATGAATAAGAGAAGATTGCTACATAAAATAAATATGCGATTTTATCCCAGTTTATAATGGATAATATAATGGCAGTAACGGTGATAACGACATAGGATGCGTGATATATTTCACCCCATTCCGTATGTTTACCTTTCTTCTTTTGAGCAACCATCGCTATTATCCCAGTTATTAAACCTATCGTTCCAAATAATATGTGGATGGTTAAAAGAATGTTGAAAATGCTCATCATAATTCCTCCCTTTTTATTTTTATAGTATTGCAGCATAGGAGAAAAGTTGAAACATATTGTTTATTCACTTTAATATATTGAAGTAAAGGTACTTCAAGAACAAGTTTAAACGGACAAATTTTTCTTGAGTTTAGTGAGACACGTATTACGTGAAATGAAGGAGAGACTTCCATGTTTACATCTATTACATATTTACAATCGGGCAATGACAAGCAACAAAAAATATATGATGTTTTGAATAGCCTAAACATAATGGAGGATTTAGCTTTATATAATCCCGTTCTTTGCGGGACAATCCCGATAAGAATTGATACTCCTCAATCTGACTTAGATATTGTAATGGAAGTATATAACTTTGATGTTTTTGAGCAGGAAATGAGATCTTTATATGGTTCTTATAGAGGGTTCAATATAAAAAAGAAAAAAATGAAAGGTACTGAATCGATAAAGGTGAATTTTGAATTCGAAGGTTTTGAATTTGAATTATTTGCTCAACCTAAGCCAGTGCGTAATCAAAATGCATATAGACATATGATAGTGGAGCACATGTTATTAATGCAGCATCCCCATATAAGGGAAGAAGTTATTCACTTAAAGGAACAAGGTTTAAAAACAGAACCTGCTTTTGCTCAAGTATTAAATATTGACGGAGATCCTTATGAAGAACTTATTTTATTAGGGCAGGAAATGAAATTGTGGTAAATAAGATACATAAAAAAATCCTCCAAAAACAAAAGAGGATTTTTTTTATGCCGTTAACTTCCGAATTAATTCACTGAGCAATTTAATTCCGTTAGTCATTTGTTCTGGAGTAGCATATCCATATGATAAACGAATGTACTGATCTGATTCTTCTTCATAAATACGTCCCGGATTTAAAAGAATTCCTTTTGATAGTGCCTCTGAAAATAGTTTTTTCATCGGAATGTTATGTACAACCTTTAGCCATATAAAAAATCCACCACTAGGAATATCCCATGATGCAATATCTGCACAATATTTATTTAAAGCTCGTATCATTATTTGTCTTCGTTCTTTCAGGTGCATTCTTACGTTTGCTACATGTTCTTCATAAAAACCTTCATTTATCCATTCAGCAGCTACTCTTTGAGATAAAGAGCTGGATCCATAGTCTGTTTGCATTTTTATATCTGACAATCTATCAATAACAGGTTCTGGTCCGATTATCCATCCAATTCTAAGTCCTGGGCTAAGTGTTTTAGAGAGACTACCAATATATAATACATGTCCATGTTTATCCATCGACTTTAAAGGAGCTGGAGGTGATTCATCAAGCCATAACTCTCGGTAAATATCATCCTCGATGATAGGCAATTGCTCTTTTTCACATATTTTTAATATTTCTTTTCTTCGCTCTTTGGACATCAATATCCCCGTTGGATTTTGAAAACAAGGGATTGAATATAAAATATTATTCTTTTGACTATATTTAATTCGTTTTAATAAGTCGTTAGGTAAAATACCGTGGTGATCCATTGATATACCGGATAAATTTATATTTGCTGATTGAAAAACATGAAGTGAATATAAGTAAGAAGGTTGTTCAAGTAAAACAGTTGATTTTCTATGTAAAAGACCAATTGATATTAATTGTAATGCTTGGAGTGCACCAGAGACTATTAATATAGAACCCGGTGATGCATGTATTCCAAATGATTTTACGTATTTGCTTATTGCTTCACGTAACGGATAAAAACCTTTTTGTTCTTCGTATCCGAAATAATCTAATTCCTCACTGACGTTTTTAATTATAGATTGCATAGTTTCGAGCGGGAAAAGGTGCGGTGCAAGTTCACCTTTACTAAGATGGATAAGCGTTTTATTTGCTTCTGCTTCATTTATTTCTCGCACCATTAACTTACTTGGTTTATGAATACCGGCCTTTACATATTCACTCCAATCGGGCGGGGGATTAGTTGCTAATAATGACCATGTATTATTTGTTACAATTGTTCCTGCTCCGATTTGTCCTTGAATTAAACCATCTGCCATAAGTTCATCTAGCGCATTTATTACAGTACTTCGATTTACATGAAATAATTTTGCTAACTGCCGCTGACTAGGGATTTTACTTCCAATTGGCCATTCTCCGTTTTCAATTTTTTCTTTCATATAGTCTATTATCTGCCGATATTTGGGCACTTTTTTATCGGTTGTCATATAAAAAACTCCTTCGTTTATTTAAAAGATTCAAAGTGGTTGGTTTTTCCGATAAATAACTGGTTGAAGACATTGTATCAACTATTAAATATGATGAAAAGAAATAATTGGTAATTTAAAAATGGTTGGTTTTTTAGGGAAGGAGAGAAAATATGCATAATAAAAAATGGGATTTACGCATTATATGTGCTCACGCTTTTACAATTCTTATATGGGGAACTGCTTTTCCAGCAATTCGTATGGGGCTTGAATCTTATACGCCGGAACACCTTACTTTACTACGCTTATTAATCGCTTCATTTATACTTTTGTTATTTTCATTTATATACAAACTACGATTACCGGATTTAAAGGATATCCCAGCAATTTTTATATTTGGTGCTTTAGGGTTTACTATTTATCACATCGCATTAAACTACGGCGAAAAAACAGTAAATGCTGGATCTGCAAGTTTAATAATTTCAGTCACTCCAATAGTGACGGCAATTCTTGCTTCTGTTTTTTTGAATGACAAAATGAAATTAAATGGTTGGCTTGGTGGTGTAATTAGTTTTGCAGGAATTGCCTTAATTTCATTTAGCCAGGGCGATGCTATTCAATTGAATAGCGGGGGATTATTTATATTATTAGCGGCGATTTCAGAAAGTCTATTTTTCGTTTTCCAAACATCTTACTTAAAAAAATACGGTTTCTTACCATTTACCATATATACAATTTTGTCTAGTACTGTATGTATGCTTATTTTCTTACCCGGAGTTTATCAAGAAGTACTAGCAGCTCCTCTTGAAGTTAACTTGAGCGTTATATATTTAGGTGTCTTTCCAACAGTACTCCCGTATATTGCATTGGCCTATATTATATCTCGTGCTGGTGCTTCTGAAGCAACAAGTTCTCTATATTTAACGCCAATAACTGCGTGTTTCATTGCTTGGATATGGTTAGGAGAAGTGCCAACTTTAGTTTCGATAATTGGCGGAGGAATTACTATACTTGGAATTGTGATTGCTCATATACCAGTATTAAGAAAAGAAAAACATAGGAATTTAGCAAATAATCAATCCGTATAATGTAATTCAATAATAATTTTATGATACTTTTTTATATAGTTTCTTTCTTATGTTGATAAATATAATATTTTGTATTTCAGTTAAATATTGTATGTTATATTTTATGTAGTAAGCATTTTAAAAGGAGCTGACAACATAATGAATGGAAAAAGAAAAATTTTCACATGTATTTCTATTGTAGGAATCGGACTAGCTAGTTTTTCTAATTCTAGTTTCGCAGCAAGTGTAACGGACAATTCAATACAAAATTCTATTCCCGTAGTTAATCAACAAGTAGCTGCTGCAAAGGAGATGAAACCATTTCCCCAGCAAGTTAATTATGCAGGTGTTATAAAACCGAATCATGTTACACAGGAAAGTTTAAATGCTTCTGTAAGAAGTTACTACGATAATTGGAAAAAGAAATATTTGAAAAATGATTTATCTTCTTTACCTGGTGGTTATTATGTAAAAGGAGAGATTACAGGTGATGCTGATGGGTTTAAGCCACTTGGAACTTCAGAAGGTCAAGGGTATGGGATGATAATTACAGTATTAATGGCTGGTTATGATTCGAATGCTCAAAAAATCTATGACGGTTTATTTAAAACAGCAAGAACTTTTAAAAGTTCTCAAAATCCTAATTTAATGGGATGGGTTGTCGCAGATAGTAAAAAAGCACAAGGTCATTTTGATTCTGCTACTGATGGAGATTTAGATATTGCGTATTCTCTTCTTCTTGCTCATAAGCAGTGGGGATCTAATGGAACAGTTAATTATTTGAAAGAAGCACAAGACATGATTACAAAAGGTATTAAAGCTAGTAATGTTACAAATAATAACCGACTAAATTTAGGAGATTGGGATTCTAAAAGTTCACTTGATACGAGACCATCTGATTGGATGATGTCACACCTTAGAGCATTTTATGAATTTACAGGTGATAAAACTTGGCTTACTGTTATTAATAATTTGTACGATGTTTATACGCAATTTAGTAATAAGTACTCTCCAAATACAGGACTTATTTCAGATTTCGTTGTAAAAAACCCACCACAACCCGCACCTAAAGACTTCTTAGATGAGTCAGAATATACAAATGCATATTATTACAATGCTAGTCGGGTACCATTGAGAATTGTAATGGACTATGCGATGTACGGCGAGAAAAGAAGTAAAGTCATTTCTGATAAAGTCTCTTCATGGATTCAAAATAAAACGAATGGAAATCCTTCTAAAATTGTGGATGGTTATCAATTAAACGGATCCAATATTGGTAGTTATTCAACTGCTGTATTTGTTTCACCGTTTATTGCTGCAAGTATAACGAGTAGCAATAATCAAAAGTGGGTAAATAGCGGTTGGGATTGGATGAAGAATAAGAAAGAAAGTTATTTTAGTGATAGTTATAATTTATTAACTATGTTATTTATTACAGGAAATTGGTGGAAACCTGTACCTGATGATAAAAAAATACAAAATCAAATAAATGATGCAATTTATGAAGGATACGATAATTAATTAAATTTGAGAATGGTTACTTAAGAAAGGAATTAGCATAGGCTAGTTCCTTTTTAATATTTTGTAAAACATTATCCATCCTAAAATTCGCATAGATATACTTGCTTTTTTCATATACATAGTTATTGATGACTCTATGTTTTTATGAGGGGAGAGTATTTCTTGGAAAAAGTATTATTTTTCGGAGACCCAGGTATTGATGACTCATTTGCCATTATGTATGGTTTACTGCATCCCGAAATTGAAATTGTCGGTATTGTAACCGGATACGGAAATGTTGAGCATATACATGCTGCACATAATGCAGCTTATATTTTACAGTTAGCAAATAGACAAGATATTCCTGTCATTAGTGGTGCAACAAAACCACTTACAGAAGAAATTACTACGTACTACCCTGAAATTCACGGAGCAGAAGGATTAGGGCCCATCCATGTTCCAGAAAATGTATTATCTATTCCAATATATAATTTCGGCAGTATTGCTGCGATTCTTATAAAGTACGGAAAAGATTTAACGATTGTTGATGTAGGAAGATCTACCTCGTTAGCAATTGCTTTTAATTTATGGAATAATTTAATGCTAAATGTAAAAGGAATCTATTTCATGGGTGGTGTTTTTTTAGAAGTAGGAAACGTTACGCCATTAGCAGAGGCAAACGTGTATGGAGATCCGATAGCAAGTAAAATTGTTTTCCATCAAGCAAAGAATTTATTCATATTCCCTTTAAATGTAACAAACAAAGCTGTGTTAACACCGAATGTATTTAACTATATTCAAGCTAATACAAAGAATCCATTTCATATGATAATGAAACCAATGTATGATTACTATCTATCCGCATACCAAAAACTTAATCCATCTATGGAAGGACCTTTGCTACATGATGTGGTTGCAATAAGCGGATTAGTAAATCCAAGTTTTTTTGAATTTGTGCATCGTACAGTATATGTAGATACATACGGAGATACGAAAGGACAAACATTTGCTGATTTTCGCCCTAGCTCTATATCTGATGGAGCCCATATAGCACTAGAAATAGATGAACAAAAATTCATTCAAGATTTTATAAAAATCATGTTATAAGTTGTTGTCGAAAAAGGGAATTATTTCGCTACGTTGAATATAAACATACATCCTCTATATAAGGGAGCTTACAATATTGAATGTCCAGTTAAAGGTTGTTACGAGAGAAAATTGGGAAGCAGCATTAAAGCTACAAGTTAAAGGAAATCAGTTGAAATTTGTGCCATCCGTAGCAGTTTCGCTTGCTAAAGTATATATAAAACCAGATGGTGACAATGTAGAGTACATACCATTCGCTATATACGATGGTGACCTTATGGTTGGTTTTGTTATGCATGCTGTTGTAATAGAGACATCGGATATGTATTGGATTAACGGATTTATTATTGATCAATCGCAACAAGGTAATGGTTATGGAAAAGCAGCATTACAAGAAAGTATTAATATAATAAAAAATACTTTTAAATCGTGTAAAGAAATAAGATTAACCGTACATAAAGATAATCTCTCTGCAAAGAAATTATATGAACGATATGGTTTCATATCATTAGGACAGGAGTATGATGGTGAGCAAGTATACCGTTTATTTGTTTAACTATTAAGAAGTAAAGGTGTGAAATGAAATATGCAATTTACTGAAGTGAAAATTGAAGTGTTCATTCCTGAAGAATATATTGAAACATTAAGGGATGAATTAAATAAAATTGGAGCATGTAAAACGGGCGAATATGACCATTGTCTTTCCTATAGTTCAGTGAAAGGATATTGGAGACCTTTAGACGAGGCATCTCCTTTTAATGGAGAAATTGGGCGAATATGCGAAGGGCAAGAATGTAAAGTTGAAATAAAGTGTAAACGAGAACTTGTAAAAGATGCTCTTGAAGTTATTAATGATATTCATCCGTATGAAACACCTATGATTTATATAATACCAATACTAAATGACTATTTTGAGCAACTATACATTGAATAACTAGGAGGGATATCAATTGAAAAGTAAATTCCATCATATTGTACGAGCAGTCATGATAAAAGATGAAAAATTATTAGTTGCTGAATATATTGGCCATCATTATTTTTTACCTGGTGGCCATATTGAAATTGGAGAATCAGCAGAGAATGCATTAATAAGAGAGTTAAGAGAAGAACTTGGAGTAAACTGTAGTATACAACAATTTTTAGGAGTCATAGAAAATCAATGGCAAGATAAAGAAGTGCTTCATCATGAAATTAATCACATTTTTGAAGTAGAGTCACAAGATTTACATACGGACTTAACACCGAAATCTAGCGAGTCTCATTTAGCATTTCACTGGATAGATTATAATAAAGAAGCCTTAAATCATTATGAAATCATGCCAATGCCTTTAGTGAAGGAATTACTAGAAAGAAAGTTAAGTGATGAACTACTAAATTGTTGGATTAGTAATTTTTAAATCACTTTATTTATAGTAAATATGTCCATCAAATGAATATAAAGAAAATAGGCTAAAAAACAAGGTACATTACCTAGTGTAAGTTCATATTTTGTTGATGTACGTATTTAGTCTATAGTCTTGTTTCTACTTTGTTTACAAGAATTTATTAACTTTAATATTTGGACGGAATTTACATTTATAAATGGAGGGTTTCATAATGAATCAGTTTCAACAAGAACTACAATCATTAAACCTTAATGATTATCAAACTGGCAATGTTGTGTATTGGGATCAACAACAAAATCAATATCCATATTATTACATTCAAGGCGATGTACGTCGTTGCGGCGGATGCGGAGGTTGTGGTGGACGCTGCGGTGGTTGCGGCGGCAGATGTGGCGGATGTGTAGGCTGCGCTGGATGTTTTGGTTGCTTTAATTGCTGGAACTGGTGGATTATTTAAGTATAGAACATCAAAGCTATTTTACTTGAAAGAAAGGTGTGAAAATTATTTTGCACTTTTCTTTCATGCTGTAATTTTGATGTGTATTAAGGGGGATTTATTTGTATACATATGATAAGTTGATTTCTTGGGTAGAGGATATAAAAGAAAAAAATCATAGTTCTGCTACAGCACTTTGTATTATAAAAGATAATAAAATCGTACTAGAGCATTATAGTGGTTATCACTCAAATACATCTACAAGCAAGAAAGTAACAGCATCTTCACAATTTAACGTTGCTTCTGCTAGAAAAAGTTATTTAGGATTAATGATAGCGTATGCGCTTTATGAGGGGAAAATAAATTCTATTGATGATGAAGCGATAAAATATTTTAAAAACTTTGATCCCGCATTGCTTGGTAAAACGACGATAAGACATTTAGTAACACATTCGCACGGATTAGAAGAAACGAATGACAGGACAATTTTTCGTGAATTTGAACCGGGACAATCATGGGCGTATAGAGATATTAATGTAAGAATGATGACACGTCTTATTTATCAGCTATATAACAAAAGTTTTCCTGAATTGTTAAAGGAGCGTGTTTTTAAGCCTGCTAATTTTCAAGAAACAGGTTGGAGAGTTCAGCGAGATGAAAATTTAGTTGACGTTGTTAATAATCCAAATGAAGACGCAATTAGTGAAATTGGTACGGTAGATGACGGTACTGAAAAAAATTTGTTTGTCTCAACTAGAGAATTTGCGCAGTGGGGCAATCTTCATTTAAATCAAGGTAGGATAGATGATAAACAAATTGTTCCAAAAGAAGTTATAAAAATCGCTACGAGTTTGCAGAGTCCAACATATATAAACAAAGAGCTACCACAAAATGGATTGTTTTGGTTCATCCAAAATGAGCCTGCGCGATTAAGCGAACTTGGTGAACGTGTTCCAAAAGGGGCTTATCAAATATTAGGGATTACTGGACCGACCATTTTAGTAATACCTGAATATAATGTAGTTGTTGCAAAAATGTATAACAAAAGATATAACTACGGCGGTGATAATTACTTATATTATTTACGTGAATTTAGTAATTTAGTCGCTGATACATTTAGTAACGGTAATAGGGCATAATTACTCCTATAACAAAAAGGAGTGATTGAAAGTGAAAGATAAAGTGAACAAAAATAAAAAACAAAATATAAAAGATGTAAATACAGAGCAAAATGCGATTTATAGCGATCCTAAAGATGCAGCTAATATGCAAACTGTACCGCAGCCGAAGGATTTTGATGAAATCGAATATTAATTTTTCATCCGACTATATGATGAATGAAAAATACGTCTTAAGTCTCATCACATATAAGAAATTATTTGATAACATATATACATAAGCATTTGAAAATGGCTTATCTTAACAAAGCTTTCTTTAGAAACATCTGATATAACCTGCAAAAGGCACTTCTTTATGAAGTGTCTTTTTGTGTATATGAACTTAATTACCATTTTCCGTACAGTATCTTGCAATTTACGATGGATATACTAACTGTGAAAATTCATGTCAAGATAAAAGAAGGGGACAGTTAGTATGAAACAAACTTCTATAAATCCGTTACTAATTGTTCTAGGTACAATCATTGTTCAAATTGGCCTTGGAACAATTTATACATGGAGTTTATTTAATCAACCCCTTGTAAGTAAGTTTGGATGGAATCTCAATTCAGTAGCGATAACTTTCTCTATAACAAGTTTTTCTTTATCATTCTCAACTTTATTTGCAGCAAAGTTACAGAAAAAATTAGGACTTCGGAAACTTATTGCTACTGCAGGAATTGTTTTAGGACTCGGCTTAATACTTAGTTCACAAGTTTCTTCCTTACCACTATTATATTTATTAGCTGGTGTCGTTGTTGGTTATGCGGATGGAACAGCTTATATTACATCACTATCTAATTTAATTAAATGGTTTCCAAATCGGAAAGGGCTTATTTCAGGTATATCTGTATCAGCGTATGGAATGGGCAGCTTAATCTTTAGATATATAAACGGAAATCTTATCGATAACCTTGGTGTATCACAAGCATTCTTATATTGGGGTATTATCGTGTTACTTTTAGTGTTAATCGGATCGTTCTTCTTACGTGAGGCAATTGTAAGTAATGCTGTAACTGAAACATTACACAATGACTATACTCCGCGTGAAATGATGCGAACGAAACAAGTATATCTGCTATTTTTTATGTTATTCACCTCGTGTATGGGTGGTTTGTATTTAATCAGTATGGTAAAAGATATCGGCGTACAACTTGTTGGACTTAGCGCAGCAACCGCTGCAAACGCCGTTGCTATGATTGCGATCTTTAATACAGTAGGTAGAATCATTCTTGGGACGTTATCAGATAAAATCGGCCGAATGAAAATTGTCTCTGCAACGTTTATTATTATAGGTTTGTCAGTCTTTACTTTAAGTTTTATTCCGCTAAATTACGGAATCTATTTTGCTTGTGTAGCAAGTGTCGCCTTTTGCTTCGGCGGTAATATAACTATATTCCCAGCTATTGTCGGAGATTTTTTTGGATTAAAAAACCATAGTACAAATTACGGGATTGTCTACCAAGGTTTTGGATTTGGTGCGCTTGCAGGATCATTTATTGGAGCGATACTTGGGGGATTTCAACCAACTTTCATTATAATCGGTATTTTAAGTGTTATTTCCTTCATTATTTCAATATTAATCCGTCCACCAAATGTAGAAAAGAAAAAGGAACTAAAACATTTACATCGGAAAGTAGCTTAATTTTAAAAAGAGTCCTCATGTTAGGGCTCTTTTTAGTATAGAGAGAATAGAGTTATTTAATTTAAAATGAAATGATTTGAGAAGCAATAAAGTTGTTTATTTCTTGATGAACTAAGTAGCAGATACGTAGAATATTCATATTGATAACACTTCTGAGTCATTATTTAAAGTAGCTACGATTACATTGGCTAATGGAGCTGACAATATCTCAATTTATATACCAATGTTCGCTAGTCAATCCTTGGAAGCAAATATCGTTACATTAATGATCTTTTTTTCCATGATAGCGATATGGTGTTTTATTAGCTACAAATTAATAAGAGCTCCTATTCTAGCTAAAGTACTTGAGAAAAATTGTTATATTATTGTTCTAATTAGTTTAGGAATGTTCATTCTTTTTCGCAGTGATACAATTGAATTATTGTACTAATATGTTGAAACTTGAATTAAAAAGAATCAAACGCGGTAAAAAGCCATACTACAGATAAAATGTAGTACGGTTTTTTAAAATTTTAGTGAAATGAAACAGTGCACTACGACTATTGAGTTAGACAGGATATTACGATTATTAAATTGAATAGATACTTTAAAAGGAGCGTGATAATTAAAATGAAAATAGTACAGCAGTGGGTACAAGAAGATAGTGATTACATAAGAGAGAAAGTAATTGAATACAATCAAAAATGTCTCGCAGATGAAGAAAAAACACCTTCAGAAAAGGTTAGTTTCATAGTAAAAAATGAAAAAGAAGAAATAGTAGGCGGAATAACTGCAATTACATTTTGGCACCACGTACATGTTGATTTCCTGTGGGTTTCTGAAGAATATAGACACGAAGGTTATGGAACCAAGTTAATAAAACTTATTGAAGAATTTGCAATTGAAAAAGGGTGTAGGTTAATTAATTTAGATACTTTTAGTTTCCAAGCTCCTGATTTTTATAAGAAACATGGATATAAAGTAATTGGAGTAAGTGAAGATCACCCGAAAGGACATAATCATTATTATTTAGAAAAACGGCTAAAAAGTATATAGAATTTGTTAACATTAGTATTTGGAATACACATGCAATAAGGGCGAGGTTATTATTAATTTCAGTATTAATTGGATCAATTTTTATTCTAAAACTGCAAGAACGTACTTTGGATAATCTTCCTAAGGTACGTTCTTTTTTTATATCAGTAGCCTATTCTTATTAACTCCACCAATAGTGGTAAAGGCAAGACTTAACTAACTTATATATATTAAAAGGAGTTAATGGTAGAATGAATAGAAGACAGAAAATTCCTTTTATTAAAAATAGAGGAGGTACATATGAAAAAAGTTAATGTTACATACGCGATTTTGTACGATAAAACTAATGAAAAGATTTTAATGGTAAAAAACAAAGGGGAAAATGGTTCTTATTATACATTACCAGGTGGCGCAGTTAAATTAGGAGAAACATTGGAAGAAGCAGTAATTCGAGAAGTAAAAGAAGAAACAGGGTTACATATAAACGTAAAAGGGATTTGTTCTATCAGCGAAGCCTTTTTCGAGGAAAGAGATCATCATGCAATTTTCTTTAATTTTCTAGGTGAAATAATTGGCGGAGAGACATATATATCAAGGCCAAAAGAAATTGAAGAGATTACTTGGATGGAATTACATATAGCAGCTCCATATTTACGCATACCAGAACATTTACTAGATTTATTACAAAATAAAGAAACAGTACCTTATTTTTTTAACGGAACAATCGTTCATCAATCTTCATAAAAATATTATCTCATGTAAGGCGGGGAAAACATGGAGTTTATCGTTAATCACAAACAATTCACTCAAGCACTTTCAGAAGTCAACAAAGCAATATCAACAAAATCTTTAATTCCTATATTATCTGGTATAAAAATAACTGCAGATCAATCTGGAATTACTTTAATTGCAAGTAACTCGAATATTTTTATTGAAAAATTCATTCCTGTTTTAATTGAAGACGAAAAGATTGCAACTATTTTAAAGGCAGGAACTATTGTTGTACCTGCAAAGTATTTCATTGAAATAATAAAGAAAATGCCAAGTGATATAGCAATAAAAAGTAAGAATGAGCAAATTATTAAGATACAATCAGAAGAAATCACATTAAGTTTAAATGGATTTCCTGCAGATGAGTTTCCGAATGTACCACTTATAGACAATCATGCAGAAATCAAAGTAGAGACAGAGCAATTGATTGAAGTATTTAAACAAACAGTTTTTGCGGTAGCAAAAAATGAATCTAGACCTGTTCTTACTGGGGTGCATATAGAGTTATCTAATAATAAGTTAATTTGTGCTGCAACTGACTCACATAGACTAGCGATACGTGAAGCGCTACTTTCCTCAGATGTAAAAGCAAATTGTATTGTACCAAGCGCAACCATTAATGAACTTCTAAAATTAATGAACAGCAATTCGGAATTCGTATATATCTACCTTTCGGAGAGTCATATTATATTTACGTTTGGAACAACTACATTATATTCAAGACTAATTGAAGGGAAATATCCTAATATTTCTAACCTTATCCCAAATGATTTTAAAACGATTATTAACGTAGATAGAAAAAAGATATTACAAGGTGTAGACCGATCAAGTTTATTAGCAAGTGAATGGGCCAATAACAATGTTAACTTAGAAATCATAAACGAATCCACAATTAAAATTTCTTCAAACGCTTCTCAAATTGGGCAAATATCCGAAACGCAACAAATAGATGCAATTCAAGGTGAAAAACAATTAAATATATCTTTCGATGGGCATTTTATGGTTGATGCTTTACGAGCAATAAAAGAAGAAACGATTACTTTAAGCTTTGGCGGTTCTATGAGACCGATATTGATTGAAGCAGGAGAACAATCTGCAGCAGTACATCTTATATCGCCAGTAAGAGCTTATTAAGGATAGAGGAAGGGATTAATAGACAAAGCAGCAATGGTAATCTGAAATACAAAGCAAAATAATAATAACCTCAATATAAAAGCCATAGATTAATCGATATGGGGTGAGTATGATGAAGAAAATAATTGTTTTACTCATTGGTATAGTTTTAATTACTTTTGCTTTTTATCAATACAATAAAAAAGACTATGCAGCTAAAAGTACTGACTTGTATGTAGAAAACTTTAAAGGGGAAAATGATTCAATAAAAATACAATCTGCTATTAATAAAGCAGAATCTAGTAAAATTAAAACGGTATTACTTGATGATAAGAAGTATAAAATTACGTCACCAATCATTGTTAAAAAAGGTGTGAAATTATTATTTGGTTATGGATCCCAATTTGTAGTTGAGGGAAACTTTAGAGTTCTAGAACTGGAGAAAAACGCATCCATTGAAGGAGCGTATATAGCTATTGACGATCCTAAATTTAACTCTGAAGTTATTTATTTAGACGGTAAAAATAAATATTATAACACTTGGAACAAAACACAAATAAAAGATATAAATATTATCAATTGGACGGAAACGAATAAAGGTACCGGAATTTCTTTATACTCTGCTGGAAAAGAAAATGAAATTTCGTTTGTTAACTTCGAAAACATTAAAATTGTAGGAATGGAAACCGGACTAAAATTAGTAGCAAAAAAACCGAGCACCGGACAAGCTTGGATAAATGCCAATCGTTTTATGAACTTTTCTTTAGAAGACTGTGTGAATATGATTTATATGGATAGTCAAGTAACTACGCCAAATGAAATTAGTGGGAATCAATTTACAAATCTTCAAATACAGCCTTCAAATAAAACAAAAAGCATTATAAAAGTAAGTGGTCAGTATAATGAATTTCATGGAATGGTGTGGGACTTACAGAAAATCAGTCACGAAAACGAACTCATTGAACTAACTGATAAAAGTATGAATACAGTGATTGAAATGTCCAGTGTACCAGCAAATAGAATTTTAGATAGCGGGAAATCAAATATAGTGAAATAAGTTTAAATACAGAAAAAGAGCGAATTCCTTATAAGAGAGTTCGCTTTTTTTCTATTTATAATTAAATTTCTCTCCACCAAGCTGTTAAAGGATAGTTTGTAGATTTTAACGTAATAGATTCGCCAATTTGAGGCGTTGTAATTTTAACTCCTAAACGGTTAGCTTCTTTCGTAACACGTTCTATCGGATCACTCCATTCGTGTAATGCTAACGTAAAAGCACCCCAATGAATCGGAAGAAGTAATTCTCCTTTAACATCAATATGAGCTTGTACCGTTTCTTCAGGCAACATATGAATAGCAGACCACCTCGGATCATATTGCCCGCATTCCATTAATGTAAGATCGAATGGACCGTATTTATCACCAATTTCCTTAAAGTGAGGGGCATAACCGCTATCACCACTAAAGAAAATTTTAGTCTCTTGACCAAGAATAAGCCATGAACACCATAATGAACGATCTCTATCTGTCATACCACGTCCAGAGAAATGCCTTGCAGGCGCACATACTAACTTAATATTATCAAACGTAATTTCGTCCCACCAATTATGCTCACTAATTTTACTAGGTGAAACACCCCATTTAATAAGATATTGTGCAACTCCAGTTGGAACATAAAAGTGTTTTGCGCGATTTTTTAACTGCATAATACTTTTGTAATTCAAATGATCATAGTGATTATGAGAAATGATAATCGCATCAATTTCTTGAAGGTCATCACGTTCTAAAGAAAAAGTACCACTATAGCGTTTACTATTAAACAAAGGAAATGGGGAAGAGGCATCTCCAAACATAGGGTCTAATAATAGTTTTTTACCTTCTATTTTCAAAAGAGAAGCAGAATGGCCAAACCATGTAACACTCTCTAACGATTCATTATCTTTATTTGATAAAACGATAGGCAAATTCTTTATAGGACGCAGCTTTGATTTCATTTTTAAGTAATCAGTCATTAAACCTATAATATCTTTCGGTTTAAAACTTACATCAGTATCGATTTGATTTATATATTTCTTTTTCATTCGTTCTCCTTTTTACGTTTAACAATATACGTATGTTGTTATTGTAGCTATTTGTAGTTTAAACGAAATCATTTTACCTTTCACCTTAAATGCAGTACATTTCATAAATTTGTCAAATTCATTATTTGTATATATAAAATGTAAATCCTACAGCAGCTAAGACAAATATTAAGTACATGTAAATTGTTTTTATTTAGTAAATTCCTTCTTATACGTAACAAAGAACATATGTTTCGTTGTATGTTATAGAAGAAAATATATCTCTAATAAAAGAAAGGAAGGAGAGGACGTAAGTGCAAATAGAGAGAAAAAAGAACTCAAAATGTAAACTATCAAAATCGGAAATCATTCATTTGTATGCAGAAGGGAAGAGCACCTCAGAAATCGCCATGCTTGCTAATGTGTCTGCAAGGTATATTCGTATGGTTTTATCAGACAATAACGTACCAAGGCGCGCTATAGGGAGTTGGAAGAGAAAGTATGACATAACAGAAGATTATTTTAAAACGTGGTCAAACAATATGGCTTATATTTTAGGGTTTATAGCAGCAGATGTTGTTATACAGAAAGAAAATCAATGTGTCAGTATATCTCAAAAAGAAAATTACATTTTAGAAGATATAAAACAAGAACTAAACACCAACCAGCCACTATATCTAAATAAAAAAACAAACGTATATATGCTAAATATTAATAGCAAAGTAATAAAAGACGATCTAATGAATATTCACGGAATCATGCCATGTAAATCTTTTAACATTGAATTTCCTTTAGTACCAGAAGAATATTTGCATCATTTTGTTCGTGGGTATTTTGATGGGGATGGTTACGTCAAGTATGAAACTTATACAGTAAGCTTTGTAGGAGGATCATATAACTTTATGAATTCTTTAAATCAGGTACTACAAAATCACAATTTAACTTCCTATTTAATAAATCAAAATACACATTATCGTGTCATTTTATCTGGAAGAAAATCAATACAATTATTTTCAAAGTGGATTTATAAAGATAAAGGTATTTATTTGCATAGAAAATATGAAGTGTTTCAGAAAGAAAGTCTGAGTTTAGATCAATTACAAGATCGAAAATTAAAACAAACTCAAACTGCCGTTAAACAAAGAAAACAAAATTTCCTTGAAGAATATATGAAAAATAAATGTAATGCTACAACTTGTTCAAATTTAGAAATAAGCGAATCGGCTTTCAAACGTTGGCTAAAAAATGATAATCAATTTAAAAGAGATTATGAAAAGATTAATTTAACAATGTCCACTAGCGATAACTGAATATAAAATCCTAAAAAACCTTAGAATAGGTATGAAGATAGTTATTCTAAGGTTTTTAATTTTTAAATCATAAAGGATTCTTAATTTTATTGATTGAATATAGTAAATACATAGATTTTACAATTGTCTTGATAAAAAAGGAGAGAGACACCTTGCAAAAGAAATTTATCAATCCAGAAACAATGCCACCAACTTTTGGATATTCACATGTAGTTGAAGTTAGTAACGCTAAACGAACAATTTACATATCTGGACAAGTAGCAATCAATACTGATGGTCAAATAGTTGGTGTTGGTGATATAGCTATACAAACGCGACAAGTATTCGAAAACATTAAAAGTGCATTAGATACTTTAGAATTACAATTTAATGATGTAATAAAATTAACATTTTTCTTAACAGATATTTCTCAAATGGCCACTGTTAGAGATATACGAGATCAATACATTGACACTAATAATCCACCAGCAAGTTCAGCTGTAGAAGTTAGAAAGTTAATTAACGATAACTTATTAATTGAAATCGAAGCAATTGCTGTAGCAAACTAATTTTAAGAACTTATTCGTAATCATATCAATGCAATTCGTTTAATGCGTTCAGTTAAAACGAATTGCATTTTTTATTGTCTTAAATATAATTTATATCTGGAGACATTTTCATCAACAACTTATAAAACAAACAACTAAACAATCCATCACACAGAATGATTAAAAAGAACGAGGGGAGGCTAATCACAAAACTAACTTACCTATAATAAGTTTATTATTTAAAGTTAGTTAACATAATATATATTATAGGCAGTTATAGAAACGAAGCAATAACAGGTATCAAAACCCAAGTAAACTATACTTAATGAGACGAAACGGAGATTTTTGGTGAGATTTACATTAAATCTTATCTAAACAAATTTCTTCAGTTTTTATCGTTTTTATTTGTTATAAATTCATCACAGCAAATCTTAATCAATAATCGCTTAAGATTTAACGAATTAAAAACATTTTTGATTGGCAAGAAATTTTTATACAGAAAAATTATTTCTATACAAAATATAAATTAATAATTTTATTTTATGTTTTACTTAATGAATTAATTGCTATTTGCACATGTTTTACAACTTTACATTATTTGTTGTTATTTCTGTTATTTAGGCTTGACTTTCATTACACTCATTGTTTTTTATTCTAGTTAACATAACGCTTATTTTTAACATAAAAAAATCCTCCTCACCTTCAGGAAGATTTTTTGTTTGCTATTATTTTATTTATATCTTCTAGTAACAATCCCAATTGTAAATGACATTGGAAAAATCTAGATTTAACAAATCTTCCTTACGTATAAAGAAATTAGCAACCCCAGAATCGCCCCACATAATATTTAATGAATCGTCTGTATCGATTTGCATCAATAATATGTCATGTTGCTGGTATTTTTCTTCCCATTCCCTTGGATCTGTCTGTGTGAAAAATGGATAACCACCAATTTTATGTCCTTGATCCTTACATAAATCATCATACAGTTCGCCTAATTCTGTATTATTTTCTTCATCAACAATTTCTTCCCAATCAATGTTATCATTAAAAATCATTTCAAATCGATAATCTCTTGGTGTTACTGGTTGATATGCCAACTCAAACTTTAGTTTTGCTGCTTTGGGTATGATAAAATTCTCTAAATCTAAAGTGTTTAAATAACTAAAATCAGTAATCACCTTAGTTAAATCCGCTGTGATTGTAGAATGATAAACAATTCGAAAGTCTTTTTGGCTTGTGGGATGATCAAAATCTGCTCCAAAAAGATCTTCTTCAGCACTTATGAAAAACTGTAACATTCCATGTTGAGGCATATGTTCAATGTTTGGTATTTCTTCAAGGTTTAACTGCGCAAGTAGCATCATAGGTTGTCCGTTTGAGTCTTTAGGATGCTCTTGATCTATAGGTAAATACGGATATCCACCAAACTTACTTTCAAAAAGCGTTGTCTCTGCTAATGTTCCAGACACTTTAACATACGGTTTCACACTTTCTTCTAAAATACTACGATACTGTTCTAGTTCTTTCGGAATTTGAAGTTGATACGTATTCTTCACTATATTTGCCTCCTTTTAGTAATGAATTGAAAATGCCTAACTTAATTATATAGTAAGCGATAGCTTAATTGAAAATCGTTAAAAATCCATTTTTACCCTCATTTTTTGCGCGCTTGGTGGACAAAGTAGATTATGTTCTAATACCTTTTTATTAATAGTTCGAATTAAATCCGCTGCTTCTGCAGTATTTGTATTTTCTTTTAGCTTTTCTTTTAAATCATCAATTTCTTTTGAAAGCTCAATCCACCTAGGTAAAACATGATTATTTGCTAAAGTTCTATAAAGTTGCTTTTCAGGATTGTACGAAAGATCTTTATCAAGATTAAGAGGTTTCCCTTTACCAGGTAAATGATCAAAAGCTCCTTTCTGTTCTGCTTGTTTAACGATAGAACTAATATGATCCTCATACGTATAAGACCAAACTTTCTCATCTTTTACTAAAATCTCTTGTTTTTTTAGTTTTTTATCTAGTTCTTCTTGATTCATAGATTCTCTCTCCTTTTTATTTTCTAATGCCCTTAATCCATCGAATAGCTTTTCTCGCCACCATACGCTATCATGTCCACCTTGAAACTCTTCGTAAGTGGTTTGGTATTTCTTTGCTTCTAAAGCTTTATATAGCCGTCTATTAGCCGTTAAAAGAGGTTCGTTTTCGAGTTCACCTACTGCTATGTAAGAATGTAGATGAGTCGCATTAGAATTTATTGATGAAATTTGATTTTCAATCCAAGGAATTGTATTTTCATAATTATCCTTTTTCCAATGTACGGATCCAGACATTGACAACACATTTCCGAAAATATGTGGATTTTGAAGTGCTGCATAAAAAGCTGCTAAGCCACCAAGACTGAAACCAGCAATTGTTGTATGATTCTTTTCTTGATAAACGTGATACTTAGCTTGAATCCACGGAAGTAATTCCTTCGTTAAAAATGCATTCATTTTATCGTTATAAGTTAGCTCTTCTAATCGATCGACAGGATCTATAGCAACAGCAATGCAAGATGGGATTTCTTTTTCGTAAATTAAATAATTAAGTGTTTTTTCAATTAAAAGGCTCTGAATGAATTCCCATCAAATACAATGAGAAGTTCTTGAAGATGTGGAGTGTGAGAATAATCATGAGGCGTATAAATATGAATTTTACGTGTGTTATTTAAAATCGAACTATGAAAAGAATATGTTTCAACTCTCCCAGATGGATAATGATTTGAAGGGAAACGACTGCTATACTGCATGTCCATACTTATTTTTAACACAGACGCTTTATTGGTACCTTCTCCAAATGTATTTTTATTAAATAGGTCTAATCGATACTGTTCACTACGCTTTATCCAATTATTTTCGAAAAAATCATTTACTGTAAAATAATAAGTTGAAATAAAACTCTTATTTGTTCTAAACGTAACATACCAAATATCTGTCTGTAACAATCGTTGTAATTGATTTACAGACAGATCCCAACCAGGAAAACTACCGAATACATAAACATTTTCAGTATTTTGATTGCCTAACCATATATACGTTATAAGTTTATACTGATTATCTATAGGGCATAGTTCTATTAGTAGTGTATGATTTGATTTCATGCAAAAAAGTATAAAGAGCTTTTTCGTTTCCATTCTTTAATTGATTTTTAAGCTGCTCTAACTTATGACTAATGATCGAAGTCACCTCTCTTCCTCTTTTGTAGTACTCTATATGTAGTTTTTTCATTAGAATCCCTATATAAAAGTAGTCGTAAGTAATGTGTTTAGAGAAGTTATTGATTAGAAAAATGATCAATTGCTTGAATAGAAAGTTCCAATGATTTTATTCTTCTTTCTAAAAGTGTTCTTTGAGGACTCCCAAGCTTTGACTTATCGTAAATCTTTTCAATTGATGGAAGCAAACCAATCAGAACATTACGAGCTTCTGCTAAATCTTCCTGAGTATAATGATGAGTTTCTTGCTTCCAAACACTTTCTAACATAGCTAAGCCGATACTAGCTGCTTTGAGTCTTTTTTTCACTAAAGTAGTATTTGAGCCCTTTTGAGTCATCTGTGATAAGGCATTTTCAAGTTTACGGATTGTTGACTGTAAAGATTTTATTGATTCCAATTTATCTATTTTTGATACGTTTTCCATGTTAATGTTGTCCCTTCTGCATGTTGACTTATTTTGTTTAAAGCTTGATTTCACTCGAAATATTTTAACATAAATAACTAACTGTATTCGAATTGGACAATATCTTAAAGGAAAACAGCTATTCCTCTCTCCTCCCTGTATCATTCTATTATATGTACTTCTTTCTTCTCATTAGAATTCCTATATAAACTAGTTGTTAATATTGAATGTTTTATGAACAAAAAAACGTACAAGTAATGTAACCTGTACGTTTTTTTGTTCAGTAAGGTAATAGCTTCCTGGTCTTCTCATAACTTATGAAATCTCTATACAAAATGGGATAATTCACAATTTCTGTTTCTAGAAAACGATATTGCAGAAACCACTCAAAAAACGATTTTCTTAACCACTTTATTTGTTGAAACGTAATGTTCTGTTCGTTTCCATTTAGTATAGACTTTAAAGTAGCTGCTGTATGCATCCAATAATGATTAAAATCAGCGTTTATACAATCATCTTCGGTAAATTTACTTTTTAGGTCTCGTTGCAATTTTGCTGTAGCACGATAAGGAAACGGTTTATGAAGTGGACTATGCATTTTCTGCAATTCCTTAAAAATAATTTGTTTTCCTAACTTCAACTTTCTCCTCCTTTATTTCTCTATCCAATTTAATAAGTTTTCATAATGATATTGAGCATCGATATACCCAAGATTATATAGATTAACAAGCTTTTCCTTATTTCTTTCTATTCCGCTTATAGGAAGCTGTACACTTGGCTGAATTACATAAAAATTATCTTTTTGTTCTTCTTGATTCATATAAGATATCGTCTCATTATAAAAACGATAATGGTTTACTAAATTCTCTGCGATTTTCGGATATTTTCTATATAAAATTTTAGCCAGGCCTGAAAATTTATTTCGTTGCTTCTCATATCCTTCTGGCTTTGTCATAATTACAACGTTCTTTTCATAACCATCCTTTTGGGCTTTCAAAACAGGTATAGGGTCTATAATCCCTCCATCTAATAATTTTCGATTATTATATTCTACAGCAGGTGCTATAAACGGCACAGAGCTAGATGCACGAATGATTTTTAAAATATCATTTCCGTGTTCTGCTTTATTATAATAAATGGCTTGTCCTGATTCGCAATCAGTTGTCCCTATAACAAACTGTTCATTACAGTTTAAGAAAGTTTGAAAATCAAATGGTACAATTTTATTAGGTACTTCATCAAATAAAAAATCCATTCCGAATAATTCACGTTTTCGAATTAAGTTTCGATAAGATATATACCTGTAATCTGATACTAGCTCTGTATTTACTTTCTTATTTCTACCTTTTTGACGTGACAAATAGGTTGCTCCCATACAGGCTCCAGCTGATACGCCGACTACATATGGAAAGAATAAGTTCTTTTCCATGAAATATTCGAGTACACCTGCAGTATATAAACCTTTCATTCCTCCGCCCTCTAACACTAAACCAATATTCTTCATGCTATATCCCTCTGCTTCTTTTTTCTTAATTTCATATTAGCATAAGATTTTAAGATGAGGTTATATAAACTAATTACAACAATAACCAGAAACTACTAAAGTAATGTCATAATATCTTTGCGAGTAACATGTTACAATATAAGTAATTCATTCCACATATATTAAAGGAGGAATTTAATATGGGTTTATTTAGCGGTATTTTAGGAAATGCATCAAATACAAGTTCTGAAAGTGTAGAACGTGATTTAGAGAAGATTATGCTAGACGATGAAAAAGTAGAGCATGCTTATAAATTAATTCGTGATCTAATCGTATTTACAAATCGTCGTCTTATTTTAGTAGATAAACAAGGAGTAACTGGCAAAAAAACAGAATACCATTCTATTCCTTATAAAAGTATTACACAATATAGCATCGAAACGGCTGGGCATTTTGATTTAGATGCAGAACTTAAAATTTGGGTGTCTAGTATGGAGGATCCAATTACGAAAGAATTTAAAGGTGACGATAGTATTTTAAGCATTCAAAAAGCGTTAGTAACCTTTACGACAAAGTAGTGGTTTTTGTATTTTTATTCATTTTTAAAATTACTAACCCGAGTATTCTGGAAGAACATACATTATTTTTGTATATTTAATCCGAAATGACATAAAAAGGTAAAGCGTATTTTATATGCTTTACCTTTCTTTTTTGTAATAAATAAGTGTAGTTTTATCATTTAATTTCTTTATTACTTCTGTTCTTTTATACCCCATTTTCTCGTATAGAAAACAATTTCTTTCTTCTTCTAAAATCGTAGCAAGTTCAAAGCTTCGTGCTTCTGGAAACATCTCTTCAATTAAAATAAGTACCTTCTGAGCAATTCCTTTCCCTTGATAGACTGGATGAATAAACATTGGACTGATCCAAAATTTATAAGGTAGTTCTTTTTGGGATATACATATCGCTCCAACAAGTTTCGAATCTATTATCATCTTATAAAAATTACTGCTGGGATTATTTATTCTAAATATAGTTTTTTCAATAGGTTCATTTGCTGGGTTTGTTTCGTAGTCTTTATATTTATGTAATAAAGGGCTAAATGAGTCTATTTGCATTTGAAATAAATCTGTTGCATCACTTTCTGTCGCCTTCTCTAATGTAATCTCCATGTTACCAATTAAGTCGCTTTCTTAACGAGGTAATATGAGCGGTATGATGACGACCATGCCATGCGTATAGTCCTATTGCAACAGCAAGTTTTGTTTCACCAGTTTCAGGATGGTTAAATGTCTTTTCTAAATCTTCAATTTCTAGAGAATATAAAAGGTTAACCCATCTTTTATGTAATGAATCTAGCATTACTAGTGAAACATCTACCGGTAATTTTGAATCGGGTAACTCTGCCCACTTCTCTTCTTTATACGGCTTAATAGTTGGATTCTTTTCTGTCAGTGCTAATTTAAAGCGTATGTAGCTATTCATATGGCTATCAACAACGTGATGAACAACTTGACGGACAGTCCACCCTCCAACGCGATATGGTGTATCTAACTGCTTCTGATCTAAATCTTTAATTGCCTTTGTTAGTTCATTAGGTAAATCTTCAATTTCTTGAATCCATGTATCAATCATTTCTTCAGTTATAGGACGTTTGTATGTAAATTGGCCAATTGGATAACGTAAATCATTCATGAATAAGTCCTCCTTATTATAAGCGCGAAGTATTTCTCCAAATATAGTGTACAAACTTCACATGTTCTCCATGTAATTCTACAGATGTTATATCTGATTCATTTTGATAAGAAGAAAATCCGCTTTTTTCTAGTACAATTTGTGATGCGAGATTATTAGTCGTTGTTTTAGCATGAACTTCAGTAATTTCATTATTTTTCGCTACATCTAAAATTAATTTTACGGCTGCTGTTGCAACTCCTTTTTTAGTAAATTTTTCTCCGACCCGATACCCGAGCGAACTAATTCGAGTTTCCGTATCTATATCTACTAAATTAATTCGCCCTACAATTTCTTTTTCTTTATTACGAATTAAATAAAAATAAGAATCTCCATCCGCTTGTTCTATTAATAAATCGTCTAGTAGTTTTTGGAAATATTCAAATTCAAAATATTTTGAGCCACGATTTGGTACCATTGTTTCAAAAAAAGATTTATTCGTAAGTTCAAACGTAAATAAATCCTTAGCATCTTGTTCCTTTAGTTGCTCTATGTATATTTCCATCCCGTATTCTCCTTCTTGATTTACTAACTGTTATACATTCTTTTTTAATCAATTATATTCCTGCTATTTCTTTCGATTAAGTAATACAGATAGTAACACTTTCGGATGAAAAAGATGAAATGGACTACGAATTAAATTCATCACTCGTACTAACCGAATATAAACATCAGAATTACTTGCAGATAGTCGATATATTTGTTTCGTATACCATAGCTGAAATTTTTGTTTTGTAGTTAATTCTCTCTTTAGTTGCGGGTGACGTGATATTTCTGTTGTTGTCATATCCCAAGGGGTTTCTATTATAGTAGCTGCCTTTTTATAAAATTGTTGTGTAAATGTTTTATCAAGTTGTTTTCTATCTTGCAAAAGTAATTGCAATTGGTGAGCCTCCATAGCAGCAACTGATACGCCTTGGCCGAAAACGGGATCAAAACGACATTGCGCATCTCCAACAACTAATAATCCTTCTGGTACATTATTCACTAAATCAAATCGCCGGCGTACTTGATAAGGAATTTTGTATGTCTTTATATCAGTAATTCCCTCGGCCTTGTTTAGGAAATCTGTAACATTAGAAATTGATAGGTTTTCAGCAAAATCATAAAACTCATCATCTGTTTGTGGTGCTTTCTCGTTTGCGTATCCACTGAAAGTAACAAAATAACGATTATCTTCTATCGTTTGAATAAGAACGCCATAAAGGTTATCAGGGAAACTCGGAGACATTAGCACATTGCAACAGTCTAATTTCTCATTTTCTTTAAGTTTGAACATTTTCGTTGCGTAAAATAAATCAATACGAACTTTCTCTTCTTGTACTTCAATTTCGTATTCTCGTAGCCACTCTATACTTTTTGAGCCAAATCCACTCGCATCAACTACAAGATCCGCATGAACTTCTTCTTGTGTGTTTGTCTCTAGATATTTAACTTTTACTCCACACACTTTGTTAAGCTTTGCATCTACCAATAACCCTTTAACCAATGTTTCATATTTAATAGTAATATTTGAAATTTGATGTATTCGTTTTTGAATATGCCATTCTAGCAAAGGACGACTTTGTTGAATCATATGTACTTCCCCTATGAATGGCTGTTTCCATAAACCAAATTGATGCCATTTTAAATCACGAGTAAAGTTATTTACGATACTACCTGCTTCTATTAATTCATTCGTAATATTAGGAAACAATTCTTCAATTGCGTTTTCTCCACCTTTTAATAACACGTGAGGATGATTACTTTGTGGAACTCTTTTTCTCGAAGACTTTCCATCCCATCTTTCACCAGCTTCTATAATGATTACTTCTTTAAAAGAAGTTGATAATGCTTTTGCTGCAAACTTTCCTGCCATACTTCCACCAATAACGATAGCCTTATTAAACATATTTTCCCCCTTAATAAAAAGAGATCCTGCCTTGTATGAATGAAACAGGATCTTAAACTAATTAACTTCTTTATCATTATACTTAAAATACATCAGTAAATTGCAACATTAAAATTAAAATACCTAATCCCCATACGTAATACGCGAATACTTTTAAGGAGTGACGTTTTAAATATTGAATCATCCATGAAACAGCTATGTATCCAAAAAACGCTGCTGATAACGTTCCGATAATTAAAGATGTACTAGAAATAGATTCTGCTTTCCCTTGAAAAACGTCTATAAATTGCAAAATGATAGCTCCAACAATGGCTGGTGTCGATAGTAAAAAAGAAAAGTAAGCAGCAGTTTCACGGTCTAATTTTCTCCATAATGCAGCGACAATTGTCATTCCAGAACGGGAAATGGCTGGAAAAATAGCAGCAGCTTGAAATGAACCGATAATTAATGCGTCTTTATATGTTATGTCATTCATTTTTTTACGACCATTCTTTTGTTTATCTGCCGTGTAGAGAAAGAATCCGGTCACTAAAAACTCCCAACCGATCGTGATTCCTGTTTTTGAAATATCTTCAAAGAAATCTTTAAACAATAAACCAATTACAACTGCGGGTATTGTCCCAACGATAAGTAATAACATGAGCTTTGAAAATGGGTTTTTAATTAAATATATAAATTCTTTTTTGTAATAAATAAAAACCGCAAGTAAAGTCCCAATATGCAGCATCGTATCTAAAAATAAGCCAGCCTCATCTAATCGGAACAAATGCCTTCCTAAATAAAGATGTCCGGTACTACTGATTGGTAAAAATTCTGTTAAACCTTGAATTATACCTAGTATGAAAGCTTCTAACCAATTCATGATGGTCTCCTTTCTCTTTTGCTTGTACCAATATATGAGGGTTAAATTTTCGATATGAAAAAAACTATATTTCTCTATGAATTTACTTTTCATTTATGGATATATATGTAAAGAGGGTTAAGGAGGGTTATTATGTGGAAGCACACAAAATTCGGTAATGTATTACTTTGGGTGGGCCCTATCCTTGTATTTTTAGGACTATGTATGACAAATGTTATTTCAGATATTCCTTTCTTTGAGGGAAAACATAAAACGGTTGGTATTGTACTTATATTTATAGGTGTAATCTGTTTTGTTGCTGCTAATCATTTGAAAAAAGGAGAAAGATATGAAGAATAAATCTAAATAAAAAACAATCCTGGCATATTAGCTAGGATTGCTTTTTATTAATGTTGATTATTTGTAGAATACTTTATCAACGTTATATTTCGCTTTGTATTCATTAATGATATATGTTTCGTAAATTTCTCTTTCTGTTGGATCTTCTACGATACATGCATCAATGCGGTATACTTCATCACGGTGATTTTTAATTGGTGAAACATTATCTTCAAAATGCTTCTTAATACGTTGTCTAATTTTACGAGCTTTACCTACGAAAAGAAGTTCGTCATTAATATTGTAAAACATAAAAATGCCGCCTTTATCTCTAGGGAACAAGTGGAAATCGATAAATCCATTAATTGGCGTAATGATTGGCTCGTCTCCTTTAATAACTTGTTTACGTTCAGTAATTGAAACATCAGCTTCAGGAATATTAATTTTAATCAAGTTCATTCACGTCCTCTTTTATTATAAAGATAAATAATAGCATACATAAGTAAGAAAAGCTATGTTCAGAGGCATATTTCATTTTATAATTCAAATATTATAGGTGTATCATGTAAACTTTTCTTCCAAATCATATGATCACTGGATTCTCCCCAGTAATCTTTCAATACATAGCTAGGTTTTCCAAACTTTTTTATCCATATACTTTGCGCATTTTTATATCCACTATCTAAACAATATTCTGTTATCCCTCTGCTAAGTAATGTAAGAAACATTGTATGTAATAATAAACTCCCTATTCCCTTTCTCTGATACTCCGGAAGTATGAATACAGTTCCTATTTCATACAAATTTTTAAGTACACCACCTGTACAACTATTAATCAATGTACTTGCTGGACCGATTTCGATTGTTCCAATGATTTTATCGTTACTTGTATCAATTGCTAATAAAAAGTAACGACTTTCTCCGTTACTATCAAAATCACTTTTCA
Organism: Bacillus cereus group sp. MYBK5-2; assembly: GCF_051915685.1. NCBI lineage: Bacteria > Bacillati > Bacillota > Bacilli > Caryophanales > Bacillaceae > Bacillus > Bacillus cereus group sp. MYBK5-2. The sequence continues at coordinate 226,758 of NZ_JBQAFE010000006.1, read as the reverse complement.
AATACTGCTTTTTTGAGTTAATTTCATTTTCTATGTCATCTAATAATTGTGACAATCCTTCATTTTTGTATGTATTCGTAATAACTATACGGAAAAACAAATATAGTTCATCTACATCATTCAAATTCGGTCTTCTAACTGCAACGTTAGTCATGAATTCAATCTCCAATCCTCATTATGCCATTGTCAATACAACACTTTATATAATCTATTCATCATTATTCTGCAAAAACCTGCATAAATCCAACAGTATAGAAAGCTCATTATAAATATTGATAAAATAATTTTTATGTCCATAGTTGTATGAACAGTAGGACCAAGTACCGGAAAACGGAAAACATCGAGAACGATCATAATACCTATAAGTAGACACGTTGCTGAAAAAGAAACTATCCAAATTCTCCTCTTTAATTTTAAAAAAGATACTCCTAAGGCTAGACCTAATAAGCCTGTAGTAAAAGGAAAAACAATTAGTTCACTGGGCTCAATAATAAATAATAGAAAAATAGTAAGAATATAAGAAACTATTCCCTCACGAATAGAATAGAAAATAGCAAAAAAAATCGGTAATGTCGAAAATGGACTAATGAGCAAACCTATACCAGGAACTAAGTTTCCTGCTGCTTGAAACATGGTGGCCAATGTACTCATCAAAGCTGTAAGTACTAACTTATTCGCAAGGGACAATTTTCTTTTATGAACAAAACTCGTATCATGTTCTATCATCAGTTGATACCAATAACGTACAAACCGATTCATCAATATCTCCCCCTAAAGATGCCTCATTCATTACTTTCTATATTATTCATACACTAGTGGTTTATGAGCTGCTTTCTACTTGTTATGAATTACTATATAATAAAAGACTTTTAGGGGGATAAATTGTGCGTTTTGAAACAAAATAAATTCCTTGGATTATAAACTACAAGTGTATATCGTATCAGGGAATAATTTCAAAAATGGTACCTTTGTTAAAATCAGTTACTTTCATAGAACTGTAAACTCCTAAATATAATTTAGTTTGATCCGAATTTGTTCCTAAACTCATATAATAAGCTGGTTGCGTACCAAAATCATAATTGGTTTCAATAGCATGAAAGTCAGCATGTTTACCATCTGTACCTGCTCTAGTATAGGCTAAAACACCCTTAATTGGAGACTGAGATTCTCCTTTCTTGGCAAGGTCAGTAAAAACAACGCTACCTGTTAAATTTGGAATTGCATTTCCCATATATGGCTGAACTCCTGTAAGTGAAGTTCCTCCAAACTTATCTGTTCTAGAATCTTTATGAAAATAACTAAGTAGAGGCAGAATACGCTTGACTGAAGTTTGTATTGTTTCATCATAATAAACCATTGTTCTCTCATCCAAAGTCTGATTCTCAGAACAATGTCGTATAAAAGAAGTAGGTAAATCCCCTTCCCATCCTCGCCACCCAAAATTGATAACCCCATCTTGATTGGGAGTTAACCTCATAAAATGCATTTGAACAAGTTCTGTAACCGGTATAGGTTTATATTGAATAAATGAAAAAATAGACTCTACAATATCTTGTCCGACATTTCCGGCGTATTTGATATATTGATTATAAAACCTTTGAAATGAAATGCCGGTTATATTACGTACTCCTTTTGCAATTACTGTAAGTGTTTCTTGTATAGATAAAGGAAGTTCATTAAAGCGTGTAACTATAGGAGGGTTATTTATAAATGTATTTTTACTTACATCGATTTCAATTATTTTACCTGCTATTTCTAAATCATCTTGGCTTAAATTAAATGGATCATAACCTGACCCGCCATCTCCATTTGTAAAAACAAGTTTTCCAGTCTCAGGTGAAAAGTTTAAACTATTGACTCCGTTATGATTAAAAAATGGTCTTCTTACATTCAGTAATGTTCGTCGCTTTTGAGCTTGACCATTAGATTGTAAAGTCCATTCTTCTACTGTATCAATGTGATCATATTGCGTATTTCTATTAACCCACTTTAAATTTAGCGTTTTAGGGTCACAAGGATTCGGTTTAAATTGCTCAGAAAATGCACCTGGCCCTTGAGTTCCAGCTACTGAATAATGTAGATAAAATAACCTATTTTGATAAAATTGCGGATGGAACGCAAGTCCTAGCAATCCGCGTTCATCATAACCGCTACTAGAAACACCTTCTTCAAATGTACCTAATTTAATAATTAGGTGACGAATATCTAAAAATGTCTTTATAACTCCGTCCCCTATGTAAAAAATCTCTCCTAATTGGGTTGCGATAAATAGTCTTTCAATCGATTCACCTGGAAGTATCGTTGTTTTCAATACGGTTGGTAAATTTACGTTTTGAACAATGGGTCGTAAACTAACTTTAACTTTTGTCAATTAACTGTACACCCCTTTTTCTTCTTTTTTATAGAAGAATATGATTAGAGTAGTTCTGTTAGTATCAAATAAGTTATATTCCTTTTTATTACAATTTTGTATATAATATAATTATAAATAATATGGGGGACGAACTATGATAATCGTACTACAAATCATCTTACCACTAATTTTCGCAGTCTATTTATTTACCCTCTATCGTAAAGGGACGTATGAATCAGCTTCATTCCTTTTAGCAGTCATGATAGGAATTTTCGGTTTAGAGAATATCTTTCAATATGCTAGTCTAACAGATCATGCTATTTATCCATATTGGGGCAGTTTGAAGGCTGTTGTTATCGTTTTATCAGTCATATTTCTATTTAAAAAAGGTGGTTTAACAGGAAAATATTGATTTTTAATGCGTTACATATTTTCTTGTTAAATTGCTTTTATTTTATAAAAGAAGAAATATTTATGTAAAAACACGAAGAGATGTGTTACATATGTCTATAAATATTATTTCAATAGTATCTATCATAATATGGATTGTGTTAATTACAGAACTTATAAAACTTTCAAAAGAACAGAATGGACGAAAAATAGTAACTTTAGTAACTGCTGGTTCCGCATCAACACTTATTTTGACGGTTTCATTTATTCAAAATATCCCGTTTTGGAATTGATAGTGATATAACTAACAAAAATATGTATAAATAAAAAGATTAGGATTCACTCCTAATCTTTTTATTTTTTGAGGTAACACCACATGCCCAGCAAGCTAAGGTCTTGGAGTAGCCCCTAAACAAAATTTGAAATTTTTCTAAAGTTATTTATGTGAATTTAACTCATTTTCAGGAACATATGTGGTCCTTTTACAATTTGAAGTTCTTTTTAAGCTTCTTATATTTTCTATACGAACGTCTAACAATGTTTAACATAAAATACGGTATTTTAACCGGGAAAGGCAATTTATAAATGAAAGGAAAATAAAAGGTGAAATATGCCTTTTCTAGGTCTCTCCACTTACTATCTTCTTTTGTTTTTAAGAAATCAGATACATCGACTACATATCCCCTTCCTTTTTCCATCATCACATTTTTCCCGTGAACATCACAAGGAGTTAACCCTTGTTCCCTCGCATACTCTAAAGCCTCATTAATATCAAGTATTACTTGCTTAGGAATTTTAATACCCTTATGAATAGCATCGTATAAGGTAATTTCTTTTAAACGTTTCAATACTATGAAATTTTCCCCTTTATATATAAGCTTTGAATAAGAAGGATGATTTCCGATTCTTCGGTATACTTCTGACTCTTTTTCAATTCCTTCTCCTTCTCGCACGTAAACTTTCACTACCCAATCTTTGTATTCTTTGTGCATGAATACTGCGGCATAATTACCTGTTCCTAAACACTTCCAAAGTCTAGGAATATCTTTAACTACTACAGGCTCGAATTCATCCTCACTTCTTATACTTACCTCTTTTAATAATTCGTTATTTATCAATCCCACAAAACTATTTATACTCATCATTCCCACTCCGGTTTTGCTAAAAGGGGGCCCACCCACATTTTAACGAAAATATACACTAAGCGAATTTTAGCATAAAACGAGTCATCTTTCTTCTTAAAATAAAAAGCTAACTCGTTTTATTTAAACTGTTGAATACTTAATATTTATTCCGTTATTCATAGCCAAAAACCGTACGATATAAAAATATTTCTAATTATTTTCATTTTTTCAGAGTCAACTGTATAGGGCTTTTCTTAGTACAAGTTCTCTTAGTAAATTACCTATACAAAATCTATATTACTCTATTTTATAATCTAAAACATTGTTTAGAAGTGTAGCAAGGGTTTGTTAATGGTTCAATTCTTCTTCCACAACTATTTTTGTTAGCAAAAACTTTTATTGTTTTAATAGTCTTTTGTTTAATTCCCACAATGCTGTTTTGTTGCTATCCCATTTCAAAAGCGTTACTGCTTCCTCAAAGCATAACCATTTATAATTAAAGTGTTCTTTAGATAATGATATGTTTTTTGTAGGGACTTTAACTCCAAAAGAAAATTCTTTTATTACATAAACCTCTTCTCCCCAAAGGAATCCTCCAACTACATCCTCTACTGGTAGTGAAGACACAGAATCTAATTGTATATATGGACATTCTCTTGTAATACCAGCCTCTTCAAATGCTTCCCGTTTTGCTGATTCAATAGGAATCTCACCGTCTTCTCCGCCACCAGCTATTCCTTGCCAATAACCATAATCACTTCGGTTAAAAATGGCATATTGAATAGAATCGGCAGTTTTTATATAAGGAAATATCAATACTTGATATGACGCCCTCATTACTTAACCTCCTCTCGAAAATAAGTTTTAAATCAGTATGAATAAAGAGCCGCCATCACAATTCTACATTATTAATGCAGGTTTATAATGTCGGCCCTCTATTTTTAAATAATTTTATTTTTCATAAACAGGCTTACTCTTAACAGAGGAAAAACTGATTATTTCTTGTCGAATTTGTTTAGCATGGTTTTTCCTAAATGTTAGCAGTACCCTATATTATTCAATTGCGCCAGCAACATCATAATCATTTAAATCTAATTCAATCGTTTTTCCGAGCGCTAGTTTAGCAAGTTCCGCTCCTAGATATGGACCAGCTGTTAAACCCGAAGCCCCTAATCCATTCGCAACGAGAATTCCTTCAAAGTTAGGTAGCGGTCCGATAACAGGTAAGAATCCTGGTGTAAATGGTCTGAATCCAACTCTCGTTTCAAGCATTGTAGCATTTTCTAAGCCAGGCGCAACTGTTAATGCCTTATGGAATACTTCATGTAAACCACCTGCTGTTACACGATGATCAAAACCAGTATCATTTTCATGTGTTGCACCAATTACGACATGCCCATTGTCAAACGTTAAAATATATTGATCGTTCGGTGGCATAACAACTGGCATATTTTCTGTGGCTGTATTCTCGATTTGCAAATGAACAATTTGTCCTTTTTGGAATGTAACTAAGAAATTAATTCCTAATGGTTTCAAGATTTCATTCGCCCATGCGCCTGCAGTTACAATAACCTTTTCTGCTAAAATTGTTTCATCGTTTACTGTAACTCCCGTAATATGATTTCCTTCATGGACTAATATAGCATCGCCTTTTATGAAAGTTGCACCATGTTTTTTCGCAGCACTTATTAATGCATTGCGTAATAATCTCCCATTTACTCGTGCAGCACCACTAATATGAACAGAACTATATTCGTCTGATAATGCTGGGAATAATTTTTTTGTTTCTTCAGCTGATAAGCGAGTGATTTCACCAATCTCCGGGGCATCTTCACGTCGTTTATAAGCTCGCTCTTCCATTTGATCTAACTTTTTCTCGTCAGTATGTAAACTAATTGCACCTACACGATTATATCCTGTGTCAGTTTCACCGTCTTCTTCTAATTGCTGAATTAACGAAGAATAGTAACGTGCACCGCCTTTAACAATTTTATACCATGCTTTATTACGACGCTGTGATAACCATGGACATACAATTCCTGCTCCTGCATCAGTTGCTTGCCCTAATTGTTGGCGATCCACGATAGTAACATTCGCACCTGTTTTAGCAAGATGATAAGCAGTAGACGCTCCTAAAATTCCAGATCCAACTACAATATACGATTTCATTTCAAACACCTTTTCTCTTTTGCTAATTATATAAATATAAGAACATTCCTTAGTATAATGGAAGGAATGCTTTTTTCAATGTACTCATCACAATTAATTGTTGCAGCATTGTGACTTCCTTAATCATTATTTTTTCTTCTTACGGAATAATTCAATTGTTTTATAGCCTTGTGAAAGGATTTCTATCATTTTCTCTAGACGTTTTTCACGAGTTTTTTCTTGTTTCACAGAAAAAAGATTACGTGCCCAATCTTTTTGGTATCCAGGCGTTAAACTTTGATAAAACTTAAGTTCATTCGGATGAGTAGCTAATAATGCTTCAACATCTTTAATTCGATCTGCATAATCGGCAACACATTGACTCATAGCAGATGTTTTTGTTGTTTTTTTCTTTTCACGTTTTAAACCAACAACAGTAAAGACTTCATCCATACTTACCATTCGTGCAAATTTAATATCGCTTTCTCCCACATAACCATCTTCTCCAACGTTTAATGCCGGAAACATCTCATCACGGTGAATAAACGTACTATAACGCGCATTACCTTTTTTCGGATATGCGAAGAATACGTAACCTTTTTCAATTAGTAATTCTTCATTACTAATAATAAAATTCGTTTGTTTCACCATTTCATCAAGCGTTTCTACAAATATAAAGATAGCATCGTGTCCTTTTGAGAATGCAGTCTCTTTACCTGTAAAAATGTCATAATCACTTGGTTCGTTAATAACGACCATATTTGTATACTTATTAAGTTTCAATTTATCAATAACTGACATAATAATCTTCCTTTACATTCAAAATTCATTGTACATACTTTTTCGTACTGTTCTAGTGTATTATATGTATTAAGAAAATCAAACTTTAAATCGTATTATTCTGCTGCAAAAGAACATAATTCTTTACTAGATGGGGTGGTTTTATGCCATATGTAATCCGAGATGAAGGGCTAGTTTTACAAGGGGATGATGGAAAAGAACCAATTTTTCATACATATGAAGAAGCTGAGGAAACATTAACTATACCACAGTTTCCAAAACATATTAGAAGAAAACCATTTACACCAAAAATAATAAAGATAGCCGCTTCTGAATAGGAACCGGCTATCTTTATTATTCATAACTTAATAGCAAATAAAGTATATAAAAACTCTTTATATTGATCTTCTGTAATTTCATGCTTAGTTTTTTCCCCATGAATAATTTCGGTTAAACTTGTATTCGTTAATGAAATATGGCCAGAGTTCGTCAACTTTACTGCAATTGGTCCTTTATTAAAAATAGACTTCTCATCTTCTATCACTCTTCTTTGAACATCATTTACTACTATCTCATCAATATTATGTTTATAAAAAGCATGACAAACTTTCCATTCTCCATCAGTATCTATTCTTTCTAAAACATAATTTCCTTTACTCGTATCTTTTCGTCTCACCCGGTACGAACCATTTTTTGAAGAAACAGACTTACCAGTAAAAGGTACAGGAACAAGAGGTACTAACGAAGCTATACCTACATCAATTAAATACTGTACATTATCATAAGTTAAAATAATTGTTATATGGCCATCCTCAAGTGCCCATGCATTTATATCGTTTTTATACACCGTACCTAATGCCAGTTGTACATCATAGCCACAGTCTTTTAAGAAATAGTAAAAAAGAGTATTTAATTCGTAGCAAAGTCCACCACGGGGACTAGTTAAAATTTTCTCTCGTAAGTTTTCCAGAGAGATTTGATTCGTATTTCGTGCTATAACATCTAAATTCTCAAATGGTATAGTATGCGCAAACGAAAAGAGTATGGTAGGTAATTCTTCAAACGTTACATCATTACGTTTTTTTAGATTTAATCTTGTGAAAAGCTGATCTTGTAAACTTGTCATATTTAGCACCCCTTAAAAATTTATAAGTTTAAATAATATATGCTGATTGTAAATTTTAAGGGGCACTGTAACAACGTACATTTCATCTAACTGTACCGGTACAAAAATTACGATTCACATAGGAGGCGTCATTACACATGTTTTTTGTAATCACTTCTTTTTGTGGCAAACCAAAAGCTACGAATATAAATTTAATAGTTTATCTATAGGCAAACTATTACTATCACTTAAATCAACAAAATATTGAAGTTGCCATGTTTGGCTCTTTTTAGCTTGATTACTAACAGTGGTATCCCAAACAGGATAAATTCTCATTGCCATTTTCCCTGTTTGACTTTGTGTTCTCAATATTTTTTCTTTAAGAAGAATCTCTTTAGGAAAAATAAATTGCCCTAGTTTATTATCAGCAATACAAGTGATTACTAATAAATCAGGAGCAGCTTCATAAGAGAAAGCTCTATTTCGCATATTTTCATCTTTCTCCCAAAAAGAAACGAATTGACCAATTTTATTAGGTGTAACTTTTGATTTTCTAAAACGAATGGTTTTGTTATTTAAGTGGAATAAACATCCGGCATATTCTGCGTTTTGCTTTTCTTCTTTTAGATTCGTAATCATTAAGTTGTTAGGTTTGTAAACTATATTATTTAAATTTTGGATTATATTATTAAAATTGTTCAAAAAAACTCCCCCTTTATTCATCTCTTAGTTTACCACAAACATCAGTTCTTCTATATCGTATATAATTATGAACTAAGTGAAATGGGGGAATTTAGCAGAATATAATTATTACTTTAATGTACTTAGTTTTTCAATTGCTTGTTGTTCAGTTGCTAAGTAAAAAATGTCATTCCCTTTATTACATTCATAAATAAAATCCTTTAAGCTTTTACTAGTATACATAGAGAAATCTCCAACAATAGCAATCTTTACCTTGTAGTTTATAAACTTTTGAAGGATATCGCCCGCAAGCCGTGTTTTTAGGTCAAAGAAATCTTCACTTATTAAAGATTTATGGATAATAATATGTTTCGCATCTACCTCATATTGAACTGTTGCCATAGTATCTAATGCAGACTGAACATCCGATATTAATACCTTATCGTTCCTAATGACCGCAATATTGATTCCATCGATTACTACTTTCTTTATTTTCATAGTCCTCCCCCTTTATAATTTACACAGTATGAGTAAAATTGTTTTACAAAACTTCGTATTAATCATAGATTAAATTAACCTCAGCTATTAAAATGGCCTCTATTTTTTGTTGTAAATATCTATTTTTTATTACTAATACGGTCAATGAAATTAATGATAGTTTCTCTTTTTTATATTTTTTAATATATATATGAGATTACTTTTACTTGTTATAAAAATATTGTGGAGTAACATAACTTAACAAACTATTCAAAGTGTTAATCTCAGCATATGGTTGTATTTTGGTAGTATTCTTGATTTTCTGAGGGTTAAACCACACACCTTTTATATTTGCATTTTGAGGACCAGTAATATCCTTTTCTAAGTCATCCCCAACAAATAAAGTATTTTCCGTTTGTACATTTAGCTTATTTAATGCTAGTTCGAATATACGTTTATCAGGTTTACTAAATCCCACTTCTTCAGAAATAATGATTGTTTCAAAATACCTATTTAAATTCGTGTTAAATATTTTAGCTTTTTGCCTCTGAGTTGAGCCATTTGTTATAATTCCAACTTTACAGTGCTTCTTTATTTGATTTAAGAAATGAATAGTATTTTGGTCTATTGAAAAACATCTAGGGAAATTATTATTCCAAAAATCTTGGATGTAATTGCGTGGCAATCTATACCTTGGCGTGAATTCATCAAACAATGATTCTAAAACTGTCGTTTTATTACTTATGCCATATTCTCTTTTATCGTATTCTTTGAATTTCTGTAACATGTTGCTTTTAGCCGCACCATCTACATTTTCATAACACTTTTCTAAAACAATTAAAAATAATGCCTCTACTGCTTTATCCCTATCAAGTAATGTATCATCTAAATCAAACAGCATCGCTTTATAACCCATCAAATCATTTCACAACCTTTCTAGCATTATATAAATCTCTCCAAGTTTGTACCTTTAAACTTTTGGTTTAGCAAGAACATTATTATGTAGTGATGAACGATTAAATAGAAACTAGATGAAAGAAATCCAAAGTTCTTGGCACACACTCTAGTATTACGGTAGTTTCTTCTATATTGAAATTCCTTTTCCTCTTTTGGTAAAGAAGCAAAAGTATATTTTCACAAATTTTAAGAAACTACATACAATTCACATTATTATACATTAGTTTTTCGTAAATATTAATCGTACACCAATTCATACAATAAGTTTTTTTAAGCAATTATTTCTCCATAAAAAAGTAATATAGCTAATAATACTTTTTGGTAGTAAGCGTTCTATGAAGTTTACTACTGTATCTCCACATAAACTCCAGATTGTACGGCTATAATGACTACCAGAGGTGATATTATGAAAAACTATCATATCCTCGTGGTAGAGGACGATCAAGAAATTCAGGAATTAATTAAACAATTTTTAATGACACAGCATTATACAGTGGTAGTCGCTTCAGATGGACTAGAGGGTATGACACAATTTAATAAGCAATCCTTTGATTTAATTCTTCTAGATGTCATGATGCCCAATCTTAATGGATTTGAAGTTTCTAAAATGATTCGAAGTCAGTCAAACGTACCAATTATTATGCTAACTGCGTTGGAAGAAGAAGAAGATCAAATGAAAGGATTCGATCTTGGGATCGATGATTATATAACAAAACCCTTTTCATTTCATGTTTTGATTAGACGAGTCGAAGCTGTACTTAGAAGAAGTTATGATAAAAATGTAAATAATCATTTGATATTTAAAGAAGTTCGTATCGATGTGGATGCATATAGAGTCTATGTAAATGACGTTGAAATTATATTAACGACAAAAGAGTTTGAAATTCTACAACTACTATTTCAAAATGAGAGAAAAGTACTTACAAGAGAAAATATCGTAGAGAAAGTTTGGGGTTACGATTATTTTGGAGAAACACGAATAATTGATACACATATTAAAAACCTACGCAAAAAATTAGCTATCCCTTATATTAAAACAATAAAGGGTATTGGTTATAAAATTGATGAATAGTATTGTGAAACTCATGAAAATGAAGCAAATCACTTATAAACTCTTTATGACTACATCTCTCATTTTGTTATCCTTTGCAGTATTGATTTATTTAACTTTATACTTCTTTCTTCCTACATTTTATGAGCAATATAAAACAGATCAACTTCAAACAGGGATAAACGAAATCATTGATAAGTCTAAAAATCTTACGTTTCAAGATGCGATACCACTTTTTGATGAATACGCAAAAAAAAATAATGCGATGCTTTATCTTCAAAATAAAGAAGGAGTAATTATTTACTCTCCTTCGTTTTCTTTTATTCAAAGTGGTACGCAAAAAACAGTAGTTACTAAAGCAACACGATTCGAGAATGCAAGTAGCCTTAGCAATTCATATAACGTTACGAAACCAATTCAATTCCAAGATGGTAGTTTAACGCTTATAGTCTTTGCTACATTTCAACCGATTGATGAAGCTTCACAGGTTTTAGTACGCTTTCTCCCCTATATTAGTATCATTGTGCTCATTATTGGTATAGGAAGTGCTTATTTTTATTCCAGGTTTATTACAAAGCCACTTATTTATATTAATGAAGGTGCACAAAAGATGGCAAATTTAGATTTCTCCGAAAAAATTGAGGTTCGCTCTACAGATGAGTTAGGAGAATTGTCTAATAGTTTGAATGACATGTCTATTAACTTACAACAAGCTATGTTTGATTTAAAAAAAGCAAATGAACAATTAAAAAATGATATTGAAAAAGAAAGAGAAATAGAAACAAAACGCAGAGAGTTTTTTGCGATTGTAGCACATGAATTAAAGTCCCCTCTTACTGTAATGAAAGGCTACTTAGAAGGGATGATTTACAATATTGGCCCTTATCAAAATCGCGATCAATATTTAAAGAAAAATCATCAAATTATTGAAAGTATGGAACAATTAGTTCGTGAAATTTTAAGCGTATCGAAATTAGAACAACACACCTTCAAACTAAAAGTAGAGGAAGTTAATCCTTCAAAGTTAATAGGTACAATCACAAAAGATCTCGAATTTTTCGCTTCTCAAAAAAGCATCGAAATAATAAAAGAAATTGATTCTGACCTTTCTATTTATACAGATTGTGTTCTTTTAGAAAAAGCATGTAAAAATATTATTCATAATGCGGTTATGTATTCACCACATAATGAAAAAGTCTATATAAAGTTAAGTGAGGATTCGAAACAAGGTCAAATCGAAATGCAAATTATAAATACAGGTGTCAATATTAAAGATGAAGATTTACAACAAATTTTCAAACCATTTTATCGAATTGAAAAATCAAGAAATCGAAATACCGGAGGAAGTGGTTTAGGGCTATATATTGTTAAGCAAATTCTTGAAACGCTAGATATAAAGTATTCAATAAAAAATATGGAACATAGTGTGCAATTTTACATGAGTATTCCATTATCTAAACACAAAAACAAACAAACTCTCCTTTAAATAGGACGAGTTTGTTTGTTTTTGTAGTAAGTATAAATTTATTAACAGGTTTTTCACTTAATGGACAAATGCTTCTTCTTAAATGGCGATTATCATAAGTAGTGACAAACTGTATTCAATTTACATATTTATCTTCTACTATAACAGCAAAAAAACGAAATTCCGCATAGCAGCAAATTAGATTCTCTTATTTGAGATGCATTTCATCTATGAAACTGAAAAGGAGGATGAAAAATGCATATTTGCCTCCATTTTTCAGATTAATTTGGAACTCTTTTATGATAAGCTATATGTAAAGATTAAACATAAAACAAAAAGGATGATTCGTATGCAAATAAGACCAAAGGTAAGTGAATATAACTCCTATTATGCAACGTATACCAACTTGGTATCAGACGGAAATATCATACATATTCTAGAACAACAAATGAAAGAAACGAATCTTTTATTAAAGGGAATTTCTAATAGTGAGGGACTTTTCCGGTATGCTCCTACTAAATGGAGTATAAAGGAAGTAATCGGTCATATAGCAGATACAGAACGGATTATGGCGTATCGATTGCTATCAATCGCTCGAGGCGAGACAGCAGAACTTCCAGGCTATAATGATGATATGTATGTTCTTAGAGCTGCTTTTGATAAGCAATCAATGCAAGATCTTCTTGAGAATTTAATAGTTGTTCGCCAATCTACCCTGTATTTACTTAGAAGCTTAGATAAAGAAGCTTGGTCACAAAGAGGAAATGCGAATAATTCTGAAGTTACAGTTCGTGCATTAGCATACATCATTGCTGGTCATGAGCTTCATCATCTTCAAATTATAAAAGAACGTTACCTTGGTTCTGATTTATATCCAGCAACTTAACATTTGAAGAAAATAAGTCCTATCTATGTAGGGCTCTTTTTCAGTATTTATAACGGATTAGTGCTTAGAACTATGGCAATTAAATGCATTTATTTATAAAGTCCACCACATAATATATATGCTATCCCTTCTTATTCTGTACATAATTTTCTTTAGGCTGATATACTATAAACGCAATAGTTCTGGAAAGGTGATGATAGTATGTATGAACAACAAAATAATAGAGATAGAGATCAAAAAATGATGTTTTCTATGCAAGGAGTTCCCACAAATAAAATTAACATGCATCAATTACCTAAATGGATTAGAATTTTTGGCTACTGTGCGTTTGGTTGGATAATAGTATTTAGTTTAATTATGATTGTAGGTTTAATTCTGCAATAACTATACAGAGTAGGTAAACGGGACGATATTTAGGTCATACATCTAGGTAATGTCCCGTTTTTTATGTGTGATTATCCCATGATATAGGTAACCAATTATAATAAAAACGGGAACAACAAACTATTTTAACATTTAGTACAGGGAGACCATTTTGATTATGGCTTGATTTTATTATAAATCAAATATAAGCTTTTGAAAGGTCTAGATTTTGAAAATTATGTGAATTAAAAAGCTACGATGTTTATATTAGATTTCATTTACGACCAACTTCTTCTTACTTAAATACACTGCACGATCTGATTTTTTAGCAACCTCCTGTGAGTGCGTCACAACAATAATGCATTTATTCTCTTTATGTGCAAGTTCTTGAAATAGTTCTATTATATCCATTGCAGTTTCCTCGTCGAGGTTTCCTGTCGGCTCATCTGCAATCAGTAAATCAACATTACAAGATAGTGCTCGAGCAATTGCTACACGCTGTTGTTGTCCACCGCTTAGTTGCAGGACGTTTCGTTTCGCTTCAACTTCTGTGAGTCCTACCCTTTCTAACAATTCTAATGCTCTTGCTGTTTTATTTTGCACTTTAACACCCGTAATTTCCATTGCTGTTAAGACATTTTGAAGAGCTGTCATATAGGTTATCAAATTATAAGATTGAAAAATTACAGATACATTTTGATTACGGTATCGATCCAAACCAATTTTTCTAATATCTTTGCCATTATACAGTACATAACCATTTTTAGGGACATCCAGTCCACAACCTAAGCTCAGAGTTGTGGTTTTACCAGATCCAGATGGTCCTAAAATCGTGTAGAAATGTCCTTTTTGAAAAGAAAAGTTAACATTATCTAGTATCGCTACATTTTTCCCATTACTTTCATAATAATAATCCAAATTTTTAAACTGTAAAATCGTCTCCATATTAAGCCTCCTCATTCATCTTTTAAAAGAATTTGTTTTGGGTTTAAACGTAGAATAGATAATGCTGGAAGAAGCGTTGCTATTATAGCAATAGCTAGTCCAATTCCACCCATTTTCCCTACATCTTCTCCTGTTACACTTACATCAATTTTATCAATTGGATCTTCTTTTTGATTTTGTAGAGTACCACCAGATCCAGCCATCATTACAGTACCATGTTGCGAAGTATCTGTTTCTTCGCTTGCAGTAGCAATTTCATTCGAAAGTAAATTATCCCCGATATATTGAGAAACTTTAGCTCCTGTTGTTATGGATAATCCAAATGCTAAAATAGCGATACACACTACTTCTACTACGAATTGCGCTATCAGTTTCCACTTTTTCTCTCCAATAGACAATAGAATTCCCATTTCTTTACGACGTCCTTTAATTGATAGCATAATGATTAATCCTAAAATAATTGCACCTGCAATCGATACAATATAAATAATCATTTGAGAAGTCGAAGAGATATTTTCGATAGGACCAATCATTTGCTTGTACAATGAATCATGCGCATCTAATTTATAATAATTAAAATCAATGTTAGATTTTTTTACTTCTTTTTTAAATGCATCAATATATTGTGGATCATTCAAGAAATACACGACTTGAACACTACTTATACCTTGGTCTACTTCTAATTTTTTCATAGTTGAATGCGGCATATATAGTTTATTAGCTGGATCCATAATAGGAGGAGCCTGTTGACCCATTCCTTGCTCATTTGTTTCGTAAATACCGATAATTTCAACCTCAAGGGTTTCCTTCTTATCCCCTGATTGCACTTTAACTTTGTCTCCTACTTTCAAATTGTTTAATTCCGCTAATCGTTTTTCCATTAAAGCTACATTCTGATCCTTCATTTGCTCTGTAATTGGTTTTCCATCAATGATTTTACTTTTTCCGTTTTTAAAGCTTTCTTGTAATGCAGTCTTGCGAACTCCCTCAATCATAAAAGAAGCATTCATATCTATTTCTGTACCAGAGCTTGAACCGCCTCGCACAGCCGCCATTCCGGCTTTACCTTTTCCTTCTTCTTCTGAAGCTCCTACTAGTTTAAGTCCATCAGAAATACCAAAAGTGTTAGCTATGTAATTATAGTCTTTTACATACTTGGATTTCGCTAATTGATCTGTTTCTTTTGTATCGAGCTGCGGTGGATTTGGCATTTCTCCAGTTTCCTTAGCTTTTTGACCTAATTTGTCGAAATCAAGACCTAAAGTAACATCTGCACCAAGTTTTTTTCTCGCAGCATCCGCTGCTTTTTTTGACGCATTTTGGATTGTGAAACCTGAAAGAACCAAATTTGTAACAATCAGAAAAACTGCCATCAAAATTAATGATGTTCCTATCCTTTTTTTCATACTGAGAATTGCTCGTTTCATAAAATTCATTTTTTCTTACCTCCTTGATATCTTGTATTCTATATAGGTTATCTAGAGTTTATATGGAGCTAATCGGTAGTTTAACTAGAGATATAAGGAGTTTATGTGTAGTTATTTACCTGTTTCAGAAAAGCTAGAACACAAATTCAAAAACGTAGCCGTTTTTGAATATTGGTAAGGAGTTATTCCGTTTAATAAATTTATATAAAGGTTAAGATTAATTAAAGGTTAAGATTAATTTAATATATGTAGCACAAAAAATATTTACTGTGTAATTTCTATACAATAAATATAGAGAAACCTATTTGGATATCTATAATAGGGATTTTAATATAGTTACTGTATCTCATACAAATCACGTCGCTTTAAAAGGTGCATCTTTTAATACGAAAATAAGCAAGTTAATATTTTCTTATATGAATAAGAATATTAACTTGCTTTTTAGATTTTAGTATAATATATTTATAGTTTTATTTTATTGCAAGCTTTATAATATGATATACAAATTTATCACCTACTATTAGAAAAAGAGAATATTTTATAATTAATTTACAACATAAATTTTGTCCAGGTTTTAAACAATATGTATTTTGGAGGAGGTTAATTTGATTTTTTCAAAACTCATTGATCGGTACGCCTTATATGGTTTACACAAAAAAAGAAGTGTAGCGTTTCAGTATACTTCCCTATCTAACACTTCATTAAATATAAAGGACATAGAATCTTTTTATAAAGTAAAACCATCCTATATTCATTTTGACATTAAGCATTTAAAACAGGAAAAGGAATACATGGTTGGGCAATTCAAATATAAAAGCTCGGTTCAATCCGGTGATTCACGCAACGACTCTGTAACTGGGGAATTATTCTTACATAAAAATGAAAATGCACCTCATGTTATCTTTGTTCACGGTTGGAGAATGGATTCTAACGAACGTGTGAAAAAAATATTCCACGATCATATGACCAGCCTGAAGTGGAATATGTATTATTTCACTCTACCCTATCATTTTGAAAGAAAACCCGATCAATCCTTTTTCAGTGGAGAGTATATGGTAAGTGCAAATATTGAACGAACAGTACAAGCAACTAGACAAGCGGTAGCTGATTTACGAGCTTTGATTAAATGGATTAAAGCAAATAAAAATGGTCCCCTGATTCTAATAGGAATTAGTTTAGGTGGATTTATTACTAACTTAACCTCTCTTGTTGAAGAAGAAATTGATGTGTTAGCATCCATTTTCTATGCAAATCGACTCTCTTATTCAATTTGGAATACAACTCCAGGTAAATTTATTAGAGAAGACTTGGAACATCATGATGTAACGTATGATGATTTAATAGATTATTGGAAAATCACTGAACCGAGTCAAACATTACCAAAAGTAAAAAAAGAAAATATTTTATTAATTTCAGGTAAGCACGATCTATATGTGCATTCTGAGGATACAGACTACTTGTGGACATCTTGGGAAAGGCCTACACGATATATTTATACATGTGGTCATGCCGGGATAGTTCTTAAACGTAAAAAAATTGCAACTGATACTATTGATTTTATTCAAAATCGATTGAACTCCCCACACTTATCCAATGTCATGCCTTAAATCGCGAGATTACTAAGTACAAAATCTTATACTTGTATTGTTATATTTTTTACTAGTCACCTTTGTAAATCTTAGCCCCAAGCCTTACACGATTGAAAATGAAATAAAATAAATAACTAAGGAACTAATTTACCATATGGAAAAACATTGCTCAGCATTTTCACCAGTGGTCCCTGTATATGAAATATTACATACAAAAATCTTTATGTATTACGTTATTAATTTAAAAATAAATTATTCATCCATTAATCTATACCATCCATATTTACAGTTATGGATACCCTAATTACATATGAAAAAGAGAGAAGAACATTGGTTAGTTCTTCTCTCTTTGTTTATTTTTAAGATAACCATCTATAAAATTTTGCTTTTCATAATTCTTCATGAGTCTAGAAAAGAAATTTTTCTAATGTACATAATTACAACGACATTAAACCTCTTTGCTCTTAAATCCACTACTTGTATTATTGATTGCATGAAACTCCTTCTTGAGAAAGGTTTTAATTTCCGAATATTCTGTTGACCGTTATAACATATCCAATTTACAATTTAATTGTGGTGTTCTTTCACAATTAAACTACTTAGAATACACTTCATTTATTTGAAAACAATTACAAATAGAGGTGCTAAAATGAAAACTAGAGTAAATCCAGAATTATTACAAGGGTTAGAGATGTTTCCGGATCTCGATTTACGCCCAGAAAATTTGCAATCAATCAGAGAAGGAATAGCTCAAATGAGACCACCTACCGTTGTTGATGACTCTCTTTCTTTAACAGATAAAGTCATTGTTGGGCCTGATGATAATCCGTTACCATTACGAATTTATCGTCCAAAATCAAATCATGAATCTTTACCTGTCTTATTATGGATACATGGTGGAGGTTATATCTTAGGGTCTATAGATGATAACGATGATACTTGTATGAGGTTTGCAAAAGAAGCTAGCTGTGTGGTCGTGTCTGTAGACTACCGCTTAGCACCTGAACACCCTTACCCAGCACCAATTGAGGATTGTTATTCAGCTTTAAAATGGATTGCTGATAATGCAAAGCCATTAAACATTGATTCGAATCGAATTGGGGTTGCAGGAGTAAGCGCTGGCGGTGGACTAACAGCAGCATTATCATTATTAGCACGAGATCGAAAATATCCTTCAATTTGTTTACAAATGCCACTATATCCAATGATTGATGACAGAAATGATACACCTTCAGCGAATGAAATTAAAGAGGGATTTGTTTGGAACCAAAAGGCAAATGAAGCTGGCTGGAAAATGTATTTAGGAGAAATGTATGGAACGGATCAAATCCCTGCCTATGCAGCACCTTCTCGAGCTGAGGATTATAGTGACTTACCGTATACTTACACATTTGTTGGTCAATTAGATCCATTCCGCAGCGAAACATTAACCTATGTAAGCAAACTAGCACAAGCTGGTGTTGATGTGGAGTTTCATTTATATCCAAATGCCTATCACTGGTTTGAAGGGTTAAATCCAAATGCCGATGTATCTATTTATGCTGTGAACGAAATAGTACAAGCAATAAAGACTGGTTTCAAACGAGTATCCAAGGTTGAGGCTTAATCCCATTACAAGAGAAACACTTATAAATAGTATATATGTATTTATCATTTAAATATAATAGCCGATTCTAAATAAGAATCGGCTATTAATATGTAAAATCCGCCTAATATATCAAGGTTGAGAAACAGATATAAGATGTTTAGGCGATGTATTTATTTCCTCTGCTAATGCTTTTATGTTCATCATGATTTGAAGTATTTCTTCTTTTGTTGTTCTTGGGTTGATAGAGCAAAGTCGAATTACTACTTTTTCTTTTAATTTAGTCGTACTTAGCATAGCAAATCCTCTTTGATTAATTTCTTCCACCAATTTTTTGTTTATTTCATGAATTGTATCTGTAGATGTTAGCTCACATGGAATATAACGAAAAGTAACAATTCCTAATTGGGCAGGTGTTACTACTTCCCAATCTTTTTCTTTCCTTAAAAACTCTTCAACTTGTTCAGCTAGCATAATGCCATGATCAATTGCCTCACGAAAAGCTGTAACTCCGAATGCTTTAAAAGAAAGCCATACCTTTAATGCTCTAAATCTACGAGAAAGTTCAATTCCACGCTCCCCAAAATTCACTTTTTCTTCTATATTAGTTTCTGTATCCTTAATATACTCTGGGATCATACGGAATGTTTCACTTAAATATTGGCTATTTCGAATAAGTACACAACCAACATCATAAGGCTGAAAAAGCCATTTATGCGGGTCTAACGTTAAAGAATCGGCACGATGAATTCCACTTAATAACTCCCTTCCTTTTTCACTGAGAATTGCTGCAGCCCCATAAGCCCCATCCACGTGTAGCCATATATCTTCATCACCACATACATCAGCCAATTCATCGAGGGAGTCCACCGCTCCGCAATTCGTTGTCCCTGCATTAGCAATAACACAGAATGGTTTTTTCCCTTTTAATCGATCTTCTTTTATTTGTTTTCTTAAAGTACTAACTGAAATTTTTAAGTCTTCATCTGTCTCAATTCGGCAAATTTGATGCTGTTTAAAACCTAATACTTTAAGTGCTCGATCTACAGAAAAATGAGTTTGGTTAGAAAAATAAACAATCGCATTTTCTATGTCATTATTCAGCTTGACCTGTCTCGCTACAGTAAGTGCAGTCAAATTAGCCATGGAACCACCACTGACAAATAATCCTTCAGCTGAATCAGGGAATCCTAGCATTGATTTTAACCAGTTAATTGTCGTTAATTCAATTTGTTCGGCACCTGCACCTACTATCCAAGCTGTAGGAAATACATTAAACCCACTTGCTAAAAAATCTGCTAATACACCAACATAATTATTAGGACCTGGCACAAAAGCCATAAAATGAGGATGATCCACATGAGTAATTTGATTAAACACATTGTTATTAAGAAAATGAAGTAATTCTTTTGGATTAGATCCATTTTCCGGAATCGTTTCAATTAGCTTGTCTCTAAAAATATTACTATCAATCGTTTCTGAAACTGGTTTACTTTTTAAATGATTCATATGATCAACAATTAAGTCAACCGCTTGATATCCTAACTGACGCATTTCTTCGGCTGATAACTGTAATTTTTTTGTCATTTGATTTACTCCTATTCTATTTAAAAAGGCGAGTTCTTGCTCGCCTTTTCATTTTTTATAATTTGTAATCACAAATTGTTTGTATTGGATTTTGAAGAATCGTGTTGATTAACCCCTGGATGTGATTTAATATTTCCTGTATTTTCTCTGTTTCATATACCGTTTGATCATATCCAAACTTTATTGTAAGTCTTTCTTCAGGGAAGCACATAATTCCATACTTTACATGTGGCTCATCAACAACTTCGTAATCCGTGATAGCAAAATGTCTGTTTTCATTTGAAGAAAAGATTGCTGGATTAGTTGGATAGTTTTCAAAAACCCAAAGATGGTCAGTCAACTCAGTTTTTAATTCACTTTGCTTTTGTATATCAACAAATGAATAGTATGCATACTCATTACATTTCAATGTCTCTAGTTGTACCTTTTGCAGGAAGTCCACAAAAGATTGCGTTTCTGTCCATGCTAATCGGATAGGCAAAACATTTGTGAACAGACCGAACATATTTTCAATTCCTTCTACTTCGGGAGGTCTGACTGATACTAGGTTAGGCAATACTACTTCTCTCGTTCCGTTGAATTTGCCAAGCAATATTCCCCATACAGCTAGTAATGCCGTATTCATAGTTATATTATTTTTAGTTACAAATGTCTGTAACTGATCAGTCAAATCCTTGTCTAATGTTAAATCCATAAAAGTGAAGTTTAACCCTTCACTTTTAGATGGGACTTTCTTTTTAGGAATACTAATTTTCTGATTGTATCCTGATAAATAATCTCGCCAAAAATGACGTGCTTTCTCATGATCTTGTGCCAAAGTCCAATCTATAAATGTTTCAAAAGGTTTTACCATGGGTAACCCCGCCGTAGTTCCGGCATTTGTAGTTTCGTAGAGCTGGAATAATTCGTCTATCAAAATGCTGACGCTCCAACCATCACATAATAGATGATGGGAACTCCAAATTACTTTATGCTCGTTATTACCTAGTTGGAATATACAGAGACGTGTCATAAGTTCATCATTTTTAAATCCTCGACTTAAATTTTCATTCATCCACTGTTTTAGGAATTCTTGCTGTTCTTGTTTCGTCATCTCAATCAAGTTTTTTATTTCTGAATTTATTTGAACATCATATAGAACAGCTTGCCAAGGTTTTGCTTGTTCATCTTGCACAATTATTGTTCTTAAAGAATCATGACGATCAACTAATTGTTGGAAACACTGAATAAAGAGTTTAATATCCAGCTCCCCCTCAAGTGCCCAAATTGTTTGTTCAAAATATGCATTTGTATCAGGTTCATTCGTAGCATGCTCATAAATAACTTCCTGGAAAGGTGCTAACGGGTAAATACGTTCTATTTTTATATCCGGCATTTTTTCTTGTATTTTGTTAAGTGTATGTTGATTAAGTTGTTTATCTTTAACATTTAGTAATGTAGCTTTATTATCGTTCATTATGTTTACATCATTTGTTTGTGAACTTGAAAACTGGTCTAGCTTTTTAACAAATTGAACCATGTCCCTTAATATAGGAAATGAAAATATATTTTTTGGTTCAAGCTCGAATCCTTGTCGATACAGTCTGACGGACACTTGAATCGCTTTTATCGAATCTCCACCTAAGGCGAAGAAATGATCATTTACTCCAACTTGATCTATTTTGAGTACTTCTTGCCAAATACTAGTTAATATTTTTTCCATTTCAGTTTTTGGGGCAATAAATACTTCATTTTTTTGTTTCTCCGGAGTAGGGAGCGCTTTTCTATCTAATTTACCGTTTGGAGTCAGGGGTAATTGGTCCAAATAAACAAAATAAGAAGGAATCATATAATCTGGCAAGTGATCTTGCAAATGCTTTCGTAGTTCTGTTGTACTAATATTTTGCTCAGTTACCACATATGCAACTAAAAATTTTATTCCGTTCTCATCTGTTTGATCAATTACGACAGCATGTTCGACTTGTTTATAAGTTAGAAGACAATGAGAGATTTCTTCTAACTCTACTCGATATCCCTGAATTTTCACTTGGTAATCTTGGCGGCCTAAAAATTCAATATATCCCTCAGAATGCATTTTTCCACAATCCCCTGTTTTATATATAAGACCAAAATCAGGATGTGACACAAACGCTTCATTTGTTTTCTTTTCATCATTTAAATATCCTTTAGCAAGGCCCACTCCCCCGATATATAAATCTCCAATTACACCAACAGGGCACATTTTCTTTTCATAGTTCAACACATAATACGTTTGGTTTGCCAAGGGCATCCCGTATGGAATACTATTCCAATGTGATTCCACCTGTTTGACCGGATAATAAATTGACCAAATCGATGCTTCTGTTGCCCCTCCTAGTGAGACTACTTCTGCAATCGGAAAATGTCGTTTTATTTTTTCTGGTAAAGAAAGCGGAATCCAATCTCCACTATGTAAAACTAAACGTAAAGAAGGATATTCAAAATGAGAACCTACTTGCTCCAATGCCAAATCCATGATTGCAGGCACTGTATTCCAAATTGTAATCCCTCTACGTTCGACAGTGCGGATTAATTCTTGCATGTCTCTCGGATCACGAATCATTACTAACATTGCACCTGTGCTTAAAGCTCCGAAAATATCGTATACAGATAGGTCAAAACACATGGAAGAGATACCAATAATACGATCATCTTCATTCACCTCATATTTTTGATTTATGTCTTGAATAGTATTCGTAACCGCTTGGTGAGTAATAATTACTCCTTTTGGTTTTCCTGTACTTCCTGAAGTGTATATAATATAGGCAATATCTTCTGGACCAGCAATAGCGGGCATATCTTCTGTTGTATAAAATGACAAATGATTTTCTTCATAAAGACTAGGTTCTAATAAAAGCTTGCATGAGCTATTTTTTAAAATATATGTTTGGCGATCTAAAGGATGATCGGGATCAATCGGAACATAAGCGGCACCTGATTTTAAAACACCTAACATATTAACAATTGTGTCAACTCGCCTTTTTGCTAAAAGACCCACTTTGTCACCTAGACCAATACCTTGCTCTTTTAAGAAGTGGGCAATTTGATTAGAACGTTTATGAAGTTCCGAGTATGTTAACCATTCTTGTTCAAATACCACTGCTACTTCATCCGGTGTACGTTTTACTTGGTCTGTAAATAATTGATACAGAGTAGTTGAAGGTATTTTTTCTGTTGTTTCATTGTATTGCTTAATTAAAGTTTGATCCGATTCTTTCATCTGCAAAGATGTTATATCGCTTTGTTTCACCAATTGTTCCAATAAGTCAACAAATTGGGAAAACATTGCTTCTATTACATCAACATCAAACAACTCTTCAACATAGTTCCAGCTAATTAATAACTCTCCATTTTTTTCAATTACTACATTATCCAAATACACTTGTGGAGTCCGAGCATGAATATAGCGAAGAGAACCAAGTTGTTCCCAAGAGAAAGCACCTGCACCTGCTAACATCGAGGTGAAAACGATTGGCATAACTGCTTTTGGCGTCATTTGATGATATCGAGTAAAATCTCGAATAAAGTTAACTCCATCGTAATGACGATGTTCAAGGCCATCTAATAAAGTAGCTTGCGTTTCTTTTACTCTAGTAAAGAAAGTTTGCTCTGGTTTTACATCAACATCCAATAAAATAAGTGATGTGAAATCTCCAACAATCTGTTCTACTTCATCATGAACAGGATAACGGTTAAATACAGTCAAGTTAATTGCTAATCGACGTTGATTACTCCAATATGCCAACACATCACCATATATTGTACAAAGTAGAGCGGAAGGCGTTACCTCTTTCTCTTGTGCTAACTTTCGTAGCTTTGTCCATTTTTTATTATCCAGGATTTTTGTAAGTGATTGGAATTTAGGAGTAGCAATCTCTGCTGGATCCTTTTTTAACAGCAAAGAAGGTGCAAACGGAAAGTCAGGAAGCTTACTTGTCCAATAATCTTTTGCTGTTTTATATTCTTCGCTTTGTTCCATTTCATCATAGATAAACATATAATCTTGAAAATCAAAAGATAAAGATTCTAATTTTTGATTTGGTTTATAATAATAATGCAACAAATCCTGTCCAACAATGTTCATGCTTGCTCCGTCCATTAATAAAGCATCGTATCGAAAACATAATAAATACGTGTCTTCTTTTAAAAGAAAAGCTTTCAATTCAAACAAAGGCCATTGCCCCAAAGGGAATACATGGTTAGTCATTCGAGAACGCTCTTCTTGTAAGCGAGCATGTTGATTCCTATCATCTAAATCTATGAGACTCACTATTTCAATCTCGTAATCAGGAACGCTTTGTAATATTTGCTGTTTTCCCTCTGGTAAAATTACAGCTCGCAACATTGGATGACGATGAATTACCTTTTGAAAACTTTTTGAAAGACGATTGATATCCAAAGCTGTTTCATATTCAAAATATGTTTGAGGGGAAATACCACTTAATTCAAACTGTGAATTCCGTCCTATCATATACGCTGTCTGAACTTCTGTTAAGGAAAATGGCTTAGACAAATCTTTAACATGAGTTGGTCTACTTTCAAGGTTTTCCTCTTTATGCTCTAGCTTTACACAAGAACTCAGTTGAGCGATTGTGGGGTGCTTAAAAAAATCTGTTGTACTTATTTTTAAGCCGTCTTTTCTTAATAAATTAATTACCTGAAGTGCTTTAATAGATTCTCCTTTTAATGCAAAAAAATTATCATGAATACCGATTCCCTCGATCTCCATAACTTTTTCCCATGCACGCACTAATTTTTGTTCAATTTCATTGCGCGGAGCAACGTATGGAATTGATACATAATCCGTTTGTGTTATATCCAACAATCTTTTTCTATCCACTTTTCCATTTGGATTCAATGGAATCTCTTCTACCTGAATCATTTTTTCAGGAATCATAAACTCAGGTAATTTATCACTTAAATATTTTCTGATTTCATCAAAAGACACCTTGTTATCCGATACATAGTAGGCAGCTAATAATTTCCTATTTCCATACACTTGATCAACAACGATAGCCTGGTTTATTTCTGGATATTCCCTTAATTGAGTTTCGATTTCTCTTAATTCAATCCGATACCCCCGAATTTTCACTTGATGATCCATTCTACCTAAATATTCAAGTTCTCCATTAGGCAACCAACGAACGAGATCACCTGTATGATACATCATTTCCCCTGCCGCAAAAGGACTCGGTACAAACTTTTCATCTGTCAGTTTATTTTTACCAAGATACCCTCGTGCTACCGCTACGCCAGCAATGCAGAGTTCACCGGGAATTCCAAATGGTTTTAATTGGCCATACTTATTCAATATATAGGAATGATAATTCGGGTTAGGTTTGCCAATCGTAACTTCTTTGGAAGTGCTCAAGTCTTTTACTGTTGCGCAAATGGTTGTTTCTGTGGGACCATAAATATTTAAAATTGTTGCTTCACTGATACAACGAATTTTTTCAACCAAATCAATGGAAAATGATTCTCCTGCTAATAAAATAGATTTTAAATCTTTTAGAAAAATCGCCCCTTCTGGATCACTCAAAATCACTTCCATTCGCGATGGCGTTGATTCCCATAAATCCACCTTATGTTTTTTGACCAAATGAGCCAATTCTTTTGTTGCAAACTGGTCCTCTGTAGCAATTACTACTTTTGAACCTTGCGTTAAAGGAAGACATATTTCTAACAAGGAAATATCAAAAGATACACTAGCAAGAAACAAGAATGATTGATTAGCTTTTACTTTTTCTCTCATTACATTTAAAAAATGAACTAGCGATTTTTGTTCTATCATTACCCCTTTTGGATTTCCTGTCGATCCTGATGTGTAAATAACATAAGCTAAATCATTAGGATTATGTTCTCGTACTAAATTACTTTCTTCACCTTGAAAAAGATATTCTTTATCAAGATACAGTACTTCACCTGCAAATTGTGGCAATACTTCCTCTGTTCGCTTACTAAGTAAATATTTTGCTTGACTATCTTGTAACATATATTCAATTCGTTCAGTTGGGTAGTTAGGGTCGATTGGTAAATACGCTGCTCCTGCTTTTAAAATCCCCATCATACCAATAATCATTTCTAATGACCGATCTACCATAACGCCAATAATACTTTCTTTTGAAACACCTTTACTTTGAAGAATAGAAGCCAATTGATTCGCTTTCTTATTCAATTCTCTATATGTCAAAGATTGATCATTACAAACAACAGCAATTTGATCTGGAGTTTTTAATACTTGCGCTTCAAACAAATCTTGAAATGATTGAAACAAGTCTATGCCCGTTTGAAAAGTATTCAATCCTTCTAACAACTCTTTTTCTTCTTCTGCAATAATACAAATATCTTTCAATGCCAAATTCGGATTTTGTGAAACTTGCTTTAAAACATAACAATACGAATTGGCAAACTGTTGCAAAGAAGAGAATGAACGGGACTTGCAAGAAATTTGAAATTCAAATTCATTATGTATTTCATTCCATTTTCTTCGTATCCATAGGGCTAAATTATTCTCTGCGTATTCTTCTAGCGAATTTTCATTATGTAATCCTTCCATCCCGATTACAATTTGAAAAGGAGTTAAATTGTGTTTAACTAATAATTCAGAGAGCGGATACTCCTGATTTTCATACCCGAATAAAGTCGTTTGTTCAATCTCATTTACTAATTGTTTAAAGGTGTGATGCGGCTGGATTTCACTTCCTAAAGGAATCAACTTATTAAGATTCTCACATTGTTCAAGATTCTTTTCAATTATAGGAATACCAATAGTAATTCTTTCTTGATCTGTATAATGTGCCAAACAAACCCTTAAAGCGGCTTGAAACCAGCTAAATAATAATAAATCTTGAGACTTACTTATTTTTTGTATACTTTTACTAAATTCTACATTCACTATGACTTGAACGTATTCACAAGGTGTTTCTTTATTTAGTTGGTAATCGCTATTAAATTTAAATACAGAAAAATCGAGAATCTCGGAAGATAATTGCTCCTTCCAAAACGCTTCTACTTCTTTATTTTCATGAATCGAACTTCGATCTTTAATGTGCATTTTTATCTTTATCCCCCTAATATTCATTTCTTCTACTCGTTAATTTTCAAGCCAACTTCAAGCCCATGAAGAAACACTTGATGATTATCCAAACATAAAAATTGCTGAATATCTTCAAATTTCATATGACCGACTGAACAAACCCCTAAATTTAATGTCTCAGCAACCATATTTAAGGTAGCAGTGATAATGCCTGACTCAATACAAGCAAATAAATATCCATCTGAACCGTATTTCGGGATGGAAGCGTTCGCATTATAAACCAAATAAACTGAGAAGGCAGATTGAGTAAATAAATCCTGATTAATTAACTCATGATCACTTTTGATTACTTGATCAATGTTGTTTACAATCACAAGACTATTTTTTGATGGGTTATAATAATAAAATCCAGCTTTCATATCCTCTATACGTTTTGGTTTTACATAAACAAAGATATCAATGGGATAGAGCCCGCCTGCACTTGCGTAATGATAGTATATTTTTTCTTCCCTAACCTGTTTTAGAGTTGATAAGAATCGGGAAAATTCCGAAAAACTAATATGTTTTTCCATATCAAATTGACGACAAGACCTACGTTCCTTGATTATAGTAGGTAGCTCATTTGTTGTTTCAAGTTGAATTTCGGTCGACCGTGCAGCAACGTGCGTGCGATTTAATTGTTTACTCATATACTTATCTAACTTTTCTTTAGAAAAGCGAATCTGCTTGCTATATGGATTTGAAAAAATCTTTTCTTGTGAAGAAAATACTTCTCTTGGGTGTAATATATTACTTACTAACACACGATTTTTTATCATGAGCTCTATGTTTTTTTGTGTCTCTTCTACATTTCCTAACGAAAAGCGCTCTACTAGTTCACTAATTTTCACACCTTTTTGAGCCATAAAATAAAAATCTGGAAACCACTCAGACAGAATACCTGTAAATCTCATTTCCCCTATCAAAACTTCATTATGCAACTTCTCCCAATGCTTAATCGGAGACCAGTAATAAATTTTCTCGCTCATATAACCCTCCATAAACATTTAACTTATTTTTGAAATGCAATTTTCTAATTTACAAAAATTTTTTCGGATTCTGCTCCTTGTCTCATAGTGATTATAAATACATGCACTTTAATGAAACTTGAAAATAATGAAATAACTTTTTCTTCATTAAAATTTTTTATTTCATCATAAAAAATGATTTCTTTTTGGATATTTCACATCCTTTCCCATAGTAATCCTATAAGGTATAAACCATTTGTAACATTGAGAATATTCATGTATTTCCAATGTGAAATTATTGTAATGGATTGGAGAGCGGTTGAATATAGTTATTAAATCAAATAATGTTGAGAAAGTTTTATTTATTATATCGATAAAATTTTATGATGTAATTTATTACAAATAGATTAAGAAAAGAGTTTTAAATTTTTCTTAATCAGTTAGTGTGAAAATATCACATACTATTACATACAATCGAGTTACTTACATTTCATATTCAAAATAGAGAAAAGACACCTTGAATGGTGTCTTTTCTCTATTTTAATTCCATATACTTTTTACGCCTTTGTTATTTTTAAACGATTTGTAGGAATTAATACAACTCGAACATCTAGTTCGTTATATGTTCGAATATATAATAAACATTATATGAATTACGAATGTATTTTAGGTAATTTTATAAATAAACTCAAAGATATCTTCTCCTCCTACTGTAATATAATTACAGTATGTGAAATTATATTACATTAACTTTAAAAACGAAGTGAGAATAATCTTCACTTCGCTTTTTTCATTTGCAATCCTTATTAACTTTGCTCAATTCAGTATTTATTTCCACACTCTTCGCTTTTATTTAATTGGTTTTTCTGATTTTAAAACAATGGAACTTAATGCAGGAACTTTAATTTTATTGTCATGGACAACATAAAGTGGTTTACTTCCCGCCTGCTTGCCATCTACTAGTACTTTCCAAGGCCCTTTCGATGGAAGTGTTATTTCAACAGCTTCTCTATTTGCATTGTGAGCCACTGTAAAGTATTCATGTTTATTCCCCTCTATTATATAAGCTACAGTATTTTTTGGAGCATCAATAAATGATACGTGTGTTTTTATTTGCTCTGCAGATGTCATTCGAAAAGCTGAGTACTTTTTGCGTAATTCTATTAAACCCTTCATATAATCTACTTCATTATTAAACGTTGCACGGCGCAGCCAATCCATCTGGTTAATTGAGTCTGGAGATTTGTAACTATTATGATCACCGTATTTCGTCCGCATAAACTCTTGCCCTGCATGTAAAAATGGAATTCCTTGTGATGTTAATAAAATCGAAGAAGACAATTTGTGCATTTGTGTTCGCACTTCATCGCTGTCACCTGGATTAGTTAACTCAAGTTTATCCCATAATGTATGATTGTCATGTGCTTCCACATAAGTTAGCACCTGCTCTGGATCTTGATAGGTAGACGAATTTGTATCGTAGTCAATACCTGCCGTAATACCTTTTTTAATACGATCTTCCATGTTTTCCTTTCCATTTATAAAACCATTTTCTTTTTCCTCAAATACACTACCTTTTAACCCATCACGTATATTATCGTTAAAATGAGCAATCCCTTTCATTTTCTCTGCATTTTTTTGATTTGCTTTTAGCTCAGCTGCAAGAGGTGTATTTAAATCCCATCCTTCTCCGTGTAGTATAATAGAAGGGTCAATTTGATTAACAGCTTTACGTATTTCATTCATCGTTTCATAATCATGAATACCCATTAAATCAAAACGGAATCCATCTAAATTGTATTCTTTTGCCCAATATGTGACGGAATCTATCATAAATTTCCTCATCATTTTTCTTTCTGAAGCAGTATCATTTCCTACTCCAGTTCCATTTGCAAATGTTCCATCTTCATTGTAACGATAATAATAACCTGGAACTAACTTATGGAAATTAGATTCAGCAGCGTTATACATATGGTTATATACTACATCCATCACCACTCGAAGATTATTATCATGTAGTGTTTGAACCATTTGCTTTAATTCAGTTATTCGCACAGTCGGCTCATAAGGATTTGTAGAATAGGAGCCTTCTGGAACATTGAAATTTTTAGGATCATATCCCCAGTTATATTGCGGTTCATTTAAAGTCTCTTCATTTACAGAAGCATAATCAAATATCGGTAAAAACTGAACGTGAGTAACACCAAGATCCTTTATATGATCAAGTCCTGTTTTTACACCTTCTGGCCCTTTTGTTCCTTTTTCTGTTACACCTAAATACTTCCCTTTCTGTTTAATACCACTTTCAGGTTGAATGGAAAGATCGCGTACATGTAACTCATAAATAATAGCATCTTCCGGATTTTTAAATTTTGGCTTTTTGTTTGCTTTCCATTTTTTCGGATTTGTTTCTTCTAAATTAACGACTGCACCTTTATCCCCATTTACAGAAGCAGCACGCACATATGGATCAACCGCTTCAGTCCACTTATCACCAATTTTGACCTTATACGTATAAAAGAGCCCTTTTTGGTTCCCCTTTAGTTCTGCTGTCCAAGTTCCCTTTTCACCTTGTTGCATGTTTATTTCAGCACCTATTTTATCGTTCCAGTTTTTATATGTAACTAACTTCGCTTCGCTTGCAGTAGGAGCCCATAAACGAAACTTTGTATGTTGCGGAGTATATGTATTTCCTAAATCGTTACCACCATAATAAAATAAATTATCAAATTCTTCGCTACGAATGACTTTACCAATTTCAGTATTCGTATCAGCTAAGTTTTCTATTTTAACTTTGTATGTTTGTTTTAAATCAATTTTCTGTTCCGTAATTATTTTGACCTTATTAGTAATATCTCCACTGTTTATATCATAAGGAGTAATATTCTTAATTTTAATGCCTTCAATTTCAATTTTCTTTTCCTTAATATGAAACGGGACATTAGTCGTTACAGTAATTTCATGGAAACTATCAATAGTTGCTTTTTGAATTGAGAGATCCGATGATGGCTTAGAATTATATACTTTTTCATCACCCGAAAGAATCCAAACTTCAGCACGACCGTCCTTTATATTTTCAATCCAACGATCCCCACCATCTTTTTCCCATTCATTTGTTCGAACTATAAATCCTACACGATTATAGTCACCGTCTATTTTTATCTTAGCGTATTTTCCAAATTCATCTTCACCAGTAAATTCATAAGATGTACCATTTGCATTTTCTCCCCATAACCAAAGATTCCAGTCTTTTGTATTTCCAAGCTTTTCTTTGTAATGAATGATAATTTCAGTTGTTTTCAAATTTGAAACTGCCTTCACACTCTGAAAGGAGAAAACAGATGATAACATAACGATTAAAGTAAGTAATAAAACTGTTTTGTTAATTAATCTTTTTATAATTTGCACCACATACACCCTTTCTTCAAATATTACTAACGATTTATTATGCTTTCACTACATAACACTGCTTAAATTAATCTAGAAATCTCTTTTACTTCACCTCCATATTGGCTATTTTCACGTATGTATTTCAATGACCTTTTAATACGAAAACGTTTGCATTAGTGCTTAAAAAAATAGATTTGTTTATGCCTTCATATATTTGTAAATACTAAAAGATCAGGGAAAACATTTTAAAGCAATCGTTTGTTATCGCTTTCATTTTATAGACTTTCTATCAAGAGGTCAATATATTATTAATTTTCTGTTTTTATATATTTTAAACCTTATTTATTTGTCACAACTTCTTACAGATAAAGTGCCTCATTATTGCTTAGTCAGTTTATTTTCAATAATACATTGCTACGTAAAAAACAGCTAATATCCTTAAAATGACATTAGCTGTTTTTCATAATGTATTAATATATGAATGATAACTATATTTCTAAATTACTTAATTTTTGCTGCATCAAATGCTTTTTGAACTGCTTGAACTTCAGCTGTATTCGCACCATATTTATTAGTTGCCACTCGAATACATGCTGATCTCAATTCTTTGAAATTAGAAGTCATGTTTAACTCATCTGTATTTGCATAATAGAAAATATCAAACATTTTATCTTCACCAATTCCTTTAACAGTTACTCCGTTATGAGTTCCGCCTTTTGCAATCAGATACGCAACTTTATTAATAATACTTGAATTAAAATGAACACCGCCTTGATCCCATCCATTAAAATCGTTAAATTCACTGTAATCATCTGGATAAGGCACTCCAAGTGAAGATGGAACAGAAGCTGGGTTTTCCATATCACGGAAAACAGATCCCGTTTGTTCTCCCATTGTCCAGTTAAAGTTTCCATTATTTACGTATTTCTCAATAGATGTTCCCATAATATCAGATAGCGCCTCATTAATCGCACCGGATTCCCCGTAATATTCAAGATTAGATTCGCTAGAAGTAACAGCATGTGTAAATTCATGTCCAGCTACGTCATATGCTTTAACAATAGGATCGCCATATACAAGCATACTTCCATTATTAGCACTTAATGCATTCTGCCAATTTTTCGGATCATTCGTCTCTTCAGAATCCCAAGCGTGTACAACTGAAACTACCTTTTGTCCCTTATTATCAAAGCTATTACGCTTGTATTTATCTTTATAAAAATCAAATACTTTTGTTGCTAAGTAATGAGCACTTACTGCTTTTGGATCGTTAAATGTTGCCGAAGTACTTGTCGCTAATGTACCAGGATAATAGCTTTCTTCTTTAGTAATATCTCTGTAATTCACATCATATGTTTCAATGCCTTGCCCTCTTGTATAATCAGCAAGAGCATATTTGCCATTACTTTGTTTAGAGATACCAAATGAACGATTAATACCTAAATCATCTTTTCCTGTTCCCGTTAATGATGTAAGGCTGCTTTGTTTACTTTTCTTTAAGGCTCCAACTAGTTTTTCACTTGCTTTTAAGTTAGATTCTTTTACCATATTTTTTAACATATCACCATTTTGTGCATTTACTAAATAAGTACCAGAAACATAGTTTGGTGTTGCAGCTTCGAAGGTAACTTGGTATGCATTGCTAGCTTGTCCATTATTTTCATCAACAAAAATAACCTCTTTAACTTCTGGCTCAGAAATAAACTTGATATCGTTCCCGTATTTCGTATAAATATATTGTTTTGCTTCATCTTTTGATAGATTAATAGTTTTTTTCAATTCTTCTTGTTTTAAATTTTGCGCGCTATCGCCTGAAACACTTTTAATAACACCCTTATTATCTACGTGTGCAGTTAATTGATGTCCATATACTTCTTTTCCTTCGTATGTTTGCTGCATACGCACAAGTGTAGTTCCATCATACGAACCACGTTTTTGAAGGACTTTATAATCTACTCCTGCTTCTCCATTGACTTGTTTTTGGGACAGAGCTTGTTCTGTTTTCTCCTTAAGTGCATCCTTTACTACATTTTCTGGTGCCTTTTGTGACGGCTGTGTAAGTTCACCCGAACGGAACGATTCCTCCTGAATTTGAACTTGTAGTTGATCTGTTTCCTCTGCATGACCTACCCCATATGGTGCCACAGCTGTTAAAGCTAATCCTGTTGTTAATGCTACCTTAGTTAATGTCTTTTTGTTTTTCATTATTTCACCTCGTATAATTTTTGAAATAGAAAGCTTGTACAAAGTATACTGTCTATTAATGTCTAAAAAAAGAGAAAATACACAATTTATGTAACATTATGCAAAATTACATAAATTAAGGATGATGCTACAATTAAAGAACAACTCATATAAATGCATTAATTTCAATAAAAAAGAGCTCCCTAAGACGCTCATCCAATTGGTTAGTTATTAATTATCTATATTCATTCTAATAAAAGTATACTTACATCTAAATAACAACATAAAAACCCACTCTTAACTATTTTAAGAGTGGGTTTCATGCTATTAAAATAACAATTACTATAAGAAATTTTATAATTTATATTTTTTTAGTAATCCTACTAAGTTTTTTGTAAAATTCACCTTTTGTCTTTACATGATTAAACTGATTTGGATTAATATTTGCTTTTTGTGAGAGTAATATAATCTCTTCTTTTGAAATTGAGTCTTTCGTATTTATAGATGCTATATTTGTGTATTTTCCGTCTTCTGTTTTTGGAATTTCTAAAATCCCTTTATTCACAAGATCAACTACCGCCTTATGCTCTGAAGAATGTAAATCTACACCAGTAATTTTCCAATTACGCATAACTTTTGGCGTGTATACACCGTTCTTTACCTCTTTTAAATATGTAATAGCAAGGTTACGAATGGTCCCACCTGTTTCTCCAAATGCATTCTCTTGTTTAGATGACCAAATTTGTTCAAACTTACGCCCCTCTAAAGCTCCTCCTTTTGCCTGAAGAGCCTCCATTCTATATGCATTCATTCCCAGCGTCATAGCATCGCTCATTTTGATTGGTTTGTTTGTACGAATAGAGCGTAAATTTGTAATTCTACTTCCATATGGTTTTGTTAAGTCAATTTCGTATTTTACGCCTCCAAAGAAATCGTTCGTACTGTATTTAGAGGCACGGCGGGTTTTATCAAAGCTAACGGTTACATCTCCGGCACGAGATGAGTTAAAATATCCTGCTGTCCATTCCATATAGTCTTTTAAATCTTTTCCAGAAATCTTATATACTGTAATTTCTCCCAAGGCATATTGGTAATTGTACGCAATATCTTTTTTCTTAATAGGACCTATATCTAAACGGGCATAATCATTATCAATTTGATGGGCTACTACATCTGCTTTACTGTAGTAGAGCATGACTTCATGAAAGAAATCTGATAAAGGTGTTTCTTGAATCTGAACACTTGGAATACCCTTTATTTCATTTTCAGGAACAAGATTTCTACCCTTTAATTGAGCGACTACAACATTTGCATCTCCTCTCGCATATTCGTGAAAAGGTGTTAATGTTTCTTCAAGTGTAGGATCAGATAATATCGTTGTTCCATCAGCATTTTTTACAGGTATAGCGGTAGCAGTTTTATTTTTTAAAGCCAACTTCCCATCTTGCTTTGTAAAAGTAAGGTCAATACGTGAAATATGTGTTCCATATTTATCTGGTTCTGTAATAATTACGCCATTTACAACTTCTTTTTTTACAAGTTTATGCATGTGAGCCGCAAAAATAGCGCTTAGTTCCGGACAAGCATTTGCAATATCTTGAACACCAGTACCAGGGATACCATTCTCATTTTCTAATCCCATATGCATAACTCCTACCATTACATCTACTTTACCTTCTAATTCCTTAATTGCCTTTTTCGTCTCTTCTACCGGATTTTTCACCACTAAACCATTTAAGTGATCTGTCCCTTTTTCAAAATCACTAATCATTGGTGTATTCATACCAATAATCCCAACTTTAATTCCACCTTTTTCTACAATTGTATATGCAGGAAGAAAGCGCTCTCCATTTTCCTTATAAATATTTCCTGCTAACGTTTTCCCCTTATATTGCTCACTAACTTTTTTCAATGTATCTAATCCAAAGTTGAATTCATGATTTCCAAATGCCCAGGCGTCATATCCCATTGTATTCATCGCTACCATCATTGGCGATTGTGGCTTATCGTTGAATAATTCTACTGAGTTTCCTTGAATTGTATCCCCGGCATCTACTAATATGGTATTTGGATTTTCTTGACGGACCTTCTTTATAACCGTATAAAGCTGTGTCAAACTTCCACTCATATTTGCTCCATCAAGCGCATAATCCCAAGGCATAAATCTACCATGAATATCTGCAGTACCTAACAATGTGATATTAACTTCAGATTCCTCAGCCTTAGAGATAGGTGGTTTGACTATTACTGCTGTTCCAAGCAGTAATAGAATTACAAAGTAACATACAAAGTTCTTCCATTTCATTTTTTGCATAATAATAATATTTCTCCCCTTTTTGTAATTTCATAAAGTTGCTTGAACTTTAAAAATGTAACTTATTATTCAGGAAACTTCAACTACAAAAGATAATTTTGAAGGTGGTTCTGTTGCAAAAATAAAGAGAATAAATTGCATACATCCTCTAACAGAATTGTATTTTATCATTTCCTGACAGAATACCCCTTTCTTAAGAGTGTGAAGTGTACTTTCAAAATAAGGACATATCATTTATCATCATAAAAATCATCATTTCAATTTATTAAAACGGGCATATACAGTTACTGATTTATCTCCTTCTAAATAAAAACACTTTCAAAAAAATAACCCCGCTCTTCATTTAAGACGGGGGTTACACTTATACAGAAAATCGGATAGTTTCATATTTTCTTCAGCTTATTGGTTACTTTCAACTAATTTCATTCTATTTTTGGTTTCTTCTGAATCAATAAGAATCAACCGTTTTCCCTGTTTATAATACGTATCGATAATAAATAGAGAATAATTTTTACTTTTCAATTTCACAAAGCAATTTTATCTCTTTGATTTGTAACATATGACGCTGTTCATGCAAATAGATCAGTTCTATCCACTGATCAAGGGGCAATTCTCCAAGAGCTGGATGCATCACTGATTTTTTCGCTAATACAGACTCATCTTCTATTGTACTCAGGAAACGCATCAATTCTTTTCTTGATTCGTTTAGCATATTGAGCATTTGCTGCACTTCAAATGGTTCTATACTTGGTTCAATCATTTCTGGAGCTATAAACTTTTTCGTTCTATCTAATAAAATAGTGTGAATTTCTTTACGCTCATTTTGGGTACTATCTAACTTTTTTAATCCTGACGAAATAACTGTTATCACTCTCTCATCTAATAAAACTAAATGATGACAAATTTGTGCAATACTCCATTTATCCTTATCTGGTTTCCTATTAAATTGAGCATTACTCAACAAAGTAATTTCCTCAACTAATTGATTTCTCGTTTCATAAAACTTGTCATTTACAATTTTATCCATGTGGATTCTCCTTTCATTGCAGCCTACATACTTAAATTTCTACGCTAGAAATATTATCTTCGAAAAAAGATTTTCTTTCACTACTAGTCCAATTTCATTTTAAAACCACAAATGAAGTTATTTGTTTTTTATATATTTTTAATTGGCACAAATAAATCAACCTTTAACTTTCCTTCTAGATCTTCAGCAACATTATTTAAGCAAAACTCTAAATTATCTCTATCATAATCTGCATCATACTCACTATTTGGTAGCCACTCTGCATACATGTATTGATACGCTTCACTTAATTTATGAGGTTCATCATAGAACTGGCATAGACCATATGTACCTCCATCTAATCTTTTAAATTGCACAGTATGATACTTTTCTTTATCAAAGTTTTCAGGAATCGTAATACATGCATCATGCCGGCACTTATGACTTGCAACAAGTTCAGGATTATCCAATGATATTCCGATAAATGATTGCTCTGGTGGATACAGTTTATTTTCAATTGACCAATTCAGTAACTTTCTCCAGTGATCTTGCGGTTCAAAGTAGCTACCAGTTCGTCTTATATACGCTACTTCTAATGGTGGTAATTTTTTTATAACAACTTTCATTTATATCTTCTCCCCTATAAATATGTACACTGTTTAATTAGCTTTCTTTAACATTTATTCCTTCTTAAATAAAAAGAATTCTCTAATCATATAAAGTGAAACTTTAATCAGCGGGAGATGAATTTGAATTGAAATATAATTGATTACTATTACTACTAAAGTAGTATGTACTTTCATACTTTTATTTGATTTTACATTCTTTTTAAATCGATATATTAATTGTAAGAAAATAAAAAGGTGGAGGATTTTAATTGATTAAAGGAATATACGAAGCGCATTTACCAGTGAGTAATTTACAACAATCTATCGAATTTTATGAAAAACTAGGGTTGAAGTTAGCCTGGAGCGATGAATCAACAGCATTCTTTTGGATTGAGGATGGGAAAAGTTGGCTAGGATTATGGGCGGGCTCTGAATACGAAACAAAATATCATCCTTCTTTACGTCATATTGCATTTAGAGTTTCCTATGAGGATTTAAAAGAATCATTACATTGGTTACACTCACTTCAAATTAAAGCTGTTCCGTTTGGGAGTAATGAATCTATTGAACCATTTGTCCGTCCACATCAAGGTAATGCATCTGTTTATTTTATTGATCCAGATGGTAATAGCTTAGAACTTATTTGTCATATTTTTGTACCTAACGCACTAAAACATATAAATGATAAATTATCCTTGAAAGATTGGGAGACACTATTAGCTGACACATTTGAATGAATATTAGTTATAAATTATAATGGCTCACCTTTATTTTTATAACATGTATAACAATCTTGAATAATAATGTCCTATCAATTTATCATTAAATACATGTAAAAAATGATCCTATTTATTCATTTTTAATGCGTATGTATGTACATTTGTTAATTTATTCGATATATTATGGGTATTGAATGATTACGTGAAGTGTATAGGTCGCTTATATAACACCTTATATTTTTATATCCGTGAAAACTACAAAGTGTATGAAAATCCATTTGTCAAATGAATTTAGTGCGGAAGGAGGTTTGTGGTTACTTCATAGGGTATAATAATCAGTTTTTTACTGATAAAAATATAGGAGGCGACATAATGTTTCGTACGATTTCAAATTTCATGAGAGTAGCTGAGATAAGAAGGAAAATCCTTTTTACACTAGCGATGTTAATCGTTTTTCGAATTGGCACGTTTATTCCAGTTCCTCATACTAACGCAGAGGTATTAAAAGTACAAGATCAAGCTAACGTTCTAGGTATGTTAAACGTATTTGGCGGAGGAGCATTGCAACACTTCTCAATCTTTGCTGTAGGTATTACACCATATATTACAGCTTCCATCATAGTACAGTTACTACAAATGGATGTTATACCTAAATTTTCGGAATGGGCAAAGCAAGGAGAAATGGGCCGTAAGAAATCAGCTCAATTCACTCGATACTTTACAATCATTCTCGCATTCATACAGGCCATCGGAATGTCTTATGGCTTTAATAATATAGCAGGTGGACAATTAATAACAGATCAAAGCTGGACTACATACTTATTTATTGCGACAGTTTTAACTGCAGGTACTGCATTTTTACTTTGGTTAGGCGAACAAATTACCGCTAACGGAGTTGGTAATGGTATTTCGATGATTATCTTCGCAGGTCTCGTTGCCGCCATTCCAAATGTTGCAAATCAAATTTATTTACAACAATTCCAAAATGCTGGCGATCAGCTATTTATGCACATAATAAAAATTGTTTTAATTGGACTCGTAATTTTAGCGATAGTTGTTGGTGTTATTTACATTCAACAAGCTGTACGTAAAATACCGATCCAATATGCAAAAGCTGTTTCAGGAAACAATCAATATCAAGGAGCAAAAAACACTCATTTACCGCTTAAAGTAAATAGTGCTGGTGTTATACCAGTTATCTTTGCTTCTGCATTTTTAATGACGCCGCGTACAATTGCGCAGCTCTTCCCTGATTCAAGCGTATCAAAATGGTTAGTTGCAAATCTTGATTTCGCACATCCAATTGGAATGACACTTTATGTCGGTCTTATCGTTGCTTTCACATACTTCTACGCATTTATTCAAGTAAATCCTGAACAAATGGCTGAGAATTTGAAAAAGCAAAATGGATATGTTCCTGGTATTCGTCCTGGTAAAGCAACTGAACAATATGTAACTAAAATTCTATACCGTTTAACATTTATCGGTGCAATTTTCTTAGGTGCTATTTCTATATTACCGCTCGTATTCACGAAAATTGCTACGTTACCACCTTCTGCTCAAATTGGTGGTACAAGCTTACTTATCATTGTCGGTGTAGCACTAGAAACTATGAAGACGTTAGAAAGCCAGCTTGTAAAACGTCATTATAAAGGCTTTATTAAAAAAGTGAATTAATTATCAAAAACACAGTTGGTTATTTTTCCAACTGTGTTTTTGATTTTATCAGTCCTGTAATATACAGGGCTATTGCTTTATTAAACTACATCTCCTTCTCTAATAACCGCCCTTTTTTGAAATAAGTCCGTAGTGTTGAACGATTGGCCAAAAATACACCAATCAATATAAGACAAGCCCCCATTCCCATTGTAGGATTTAAAGGTTCTCCTAAAATGATATATCCCACAATTATTGCAATTAATGGTGATACATATAACCACGTCGATGGAAATACTGGATTTGTTTTTGATAAGAGCCAGTAATATAATCCGTGTCCACCAATCGATCCGATAAATATGAGATATAAAATAGGCCATTGCACACTCCATGAAGTTAATACGGTTACATTTGGTTGTTCTACAATAATAGATGCGATTAGTAGTAAAATCCCTCCATAAAACATTTGAATACCGTTAATAAGAAATGGTGATACATTTGATAAATCTGACAGTATTTCTTTCGAACGAATAGAGCCTATTCCGTAAAATAACTCCCCTATAACTAAAACAATACAAGCAATACTCCATATGAAACTTACTTGTTGATGCATTCCTGGTAAAGAAACAAATATAACACCTATTAGTGCAATAACTAAAGCAACGAGTTGTTCCTTTTGTAATTTCTCCCTATTCCTCTTTGCTTGTATTAATAAAATCATCATTGGTCCCGTAGCAGAAAGAACAGCAGCTAATCCCGAAGAAATATATTGTTCTGACCAATATAAACTTGCGAATGTCATAAATGTTAAACAAAATCCAGCATACATAATGCGTTTTGAAAATATATGTGGCATAATTTCTTTTCGCTTTAATTTAAAAATAATCATAAGGATTATGCCCGCTAAAAAGAAGCGAATTCCTGCTGAAAACAACGGTGGCGCCCCTGCTTCAATTCCAATTTTTATCGTTAAAAATGTTGTCCCGAAAATAATACATACTAAAATGTAATTAAAAATGACCATTTTGCTTCCTCCTTTTTACTCTTAGAATGAGTATAGAGGCTATGGTGTATAACAGTGTATCGGTACATATAACAGTTACTTCAAGTTGTAGTTGATTCCCTATATATTTTTCGCTTTAATTAAGTTAAAAAGAAAAATAGGTGAACCTATGAAAATTGTATTGCGTAAAGAAACAAACATACCGTATTACAAGCAAATATATATGCAAATTGTTGACAGAATACAAAGTGGTATGCTTTCACATGGTGAATCTCTTCCTTCTTTACGTTGTATGGCCACAGATTTACAAATCAATGTATTAACAGTTCGTAAAGCGTATAAACAGTTAGAAACGAAAGGGTATATACGCATCGAACAAGGAAAAGGTGCTTACATATATAAACGGGTAAAGAAAGATTTCAAACCAATTCCGTATAAATGGCAACAAACGAAAACGATTAATGTTATGCGTTCTCAATATGCAATGAATAAGCACCGTAAATATTATAATTTTTCACAAGCAATTCTGTATCCTCGTCTGTTACCAAATCCATTTTTGGCAGATGAAATGCATAAATTGCTGGATAAAAATCCGATGTTGTTAGCAACTTATGGGCCAGTTCAAGGCGATTATGAATTGCGAGTTGAAATAGCAAATTACTTACATGAACACCAGAAATTAGTGA
This sequence comes from Bacillus cereus group sp. MYBK5-2, assembly GCF_051915685.1. NCBI lineage: Bacteria > Bacillati > Bacillota > Bacilli > Caryophanales > Bacillaceae > Bacillus > Bacillus cereus group sp. MYBK5-2. The sequence continues at coordinate 184,218 of NZ_JBQAFE010000006.1, read as the reverse complement.
CAGACCCATCTCAATTATTAATTACAAGCGGCGCACAACAAGGAATTGATTTAATTGCTCAAACATTATTAAAACCTGGAGATATTGTATTGGTAGAAAGTCCATGTTACAGTGCTGCGCTTGATATTTTCATCAATAAAGGTGTTCAAATCATTCCCGTTTCTCTTGATAATCATGGAGTTCGCTCCGACTTAATTGATGATATTTGTCAAAGTAAAAATCCCGTTTTATTGTATACGAATCCCACCTTCCAGAATCCGACAGGTACAGTAATGAGTAAAGAACGAAGAATGGAACTTATAGAACTATCGGAGCTATATCAATTTTTTATTATTGAAGATGATTCTTTCGGAGAAATATATTTTGAGGATGCTATAATCCCGCCCCCAATCAAAAGTTTTGATAAGGATGGCCACGTAATATATATAAAAGGATTTAGTAAAACGTTAGCACCAGGACTGCGTATTGCAGCACTTATTGCCGATGGTCCTATTTTTGAATGGCTATATGCAGTAAAAGGTTCAATGGATATCGGTAGTCCTTTATTAACACAAAAGGCACTTCTACCGTTTTTACGTGCAGAACGTATGAAAAACCATTTAGAAAAATTACGTACAGCTTTACAAATGAGACGTGATTTAACAATTGATATATTATCGCCATTAAAAGAACTACACTTTGAAATACCAAATGGAGGTTTTAATTTATGGGTGACACTACCTGATTCGATAGATCCCTTTACCTTATTACAAAAAGCAAATGAAGTAGATGTCTCTTTTTTACCAGGAACAGCTTGTCTATTAAACTACGAAACAAATGATAACCAATTAAGAATTAGCTATTCAATGTTAAACGAGAAAGATATGGAAATTGGATTAGAGAAATTACATGATACAATACGAAAAAGTATTTGTTAGAAGCAATATCACATTAGCCAACAATAAATAATACCCGCAAATGAAAATGTATAGTATGGGATATTATCTATTGTTGAGCTTTTTCGTTATTCTTAACAACCGATTTTAAAACTTGTCTTTCTTTTAATTCTTCAACACTGCCATATCGATCAATAACGATTGCTTTCATTTTCTCTCCTCCTTGCTGTTTATTTTAATAACATACAATTATTTCTCAAAATTTTTTGCCTTGAATTACCATATACTTATTTTTGGGGGTAATTATGCAAAAAGTATTATAAAGTGAAACTTTAATCATTCCTCACCAATCGGGCTCTTACTGCCCGGCAAATAGCGGGATGAATTTCAAAAAGAATCTTACACACATCTTAGAATTATTCAAAACTGTATTATTAATTAAATTCAAAAGAAATGGGGCTAACTTTATGAGTGAAAAGATATTTAAAATAAACGGTATTGATATATGTACAGAAAGCTTCGGTAACTCTAATGATCCCGCTATTTTATTAATTATGGGAGCTACTTGTTCAATGATATATTGGGATGAAGAATTTTGTGAACAGTTGGCGAACACAGGAAAATTTGTTATTCGCTTTGATAATCGCGATGTTGGACGCTCTGTTACATATGAACCTAGAACTTCCAATTATACAGTAACAGATATGGCTGAAGATGCAATTGGAGTACTAGATGCTTATCATATTAATAAAGCTCACCTATTTGGTATGTCATTAGGTGGTATGATTGCTCAAATTGCTGCTGTAAAACATCCCGAAAGAATTTTGACGCTGACTTTACTAGCGACTAGTGTAATAGGATCTGATGACAATACTCGCGATTTACCTCCAATGGATGAAAGGATTTTAACACATCATGTAAATGGCACAAGTATAGATTGGGCAAATAAAAATGATGTGGCAGAGTATTTAGTTTCAGGATCTCGTCTATTATGTGGATCAGAACGAATATTTGATGAAAATAGAGTTTATAAACAAGTAAAACAAGAAATAGAACGCGCAAACAATTTATTAAGTATGTTTAATCACGCTTTACTTCAAGGTGATGATGCATATGAAGGTGTACTTCAATCCATACAAGCACCTACATTAGTTATTCACGGAACAGACGATACAGCACTACCATTTGAACATGGCCTCGCACTAATTGATGAAATTCCAAACTCAGTACTATTAACCCTTAAAGGGGCAGGCCATGAAAACCATCCAGATGACTGGGAAAGCATAATTAACGCTGTTTCTAAACATACATCTAAAATTTAGATAAATAACTAATGGAAGGGGGCACAAATTGTGCCCCCTTCTAGTTACAAACAAAAACCCATCACTGTATTCGTATGTATAGTGATGGGGACTTTGTATATTTTTCTATGTTTAAAAAAATGGACAATCTAATTGATCAACAGATTCCCATAATTTTTTTTTTGCATTTTCGGTGGATGTATTTGTGTCTAGTGTCATGTTTTTAAAAGGGTTTACTTCGACTTTTAATAAGGATGAAGGCTCCACATATAATGAGAAAACATGGCTGCTTGGTAAAGCTTTTGAAACGTCAATATCTCCAACTTGTTTAAATAGTTGCTGCGCAGCAAAAAAGAAGAAATTAGTTGGATTTGATTGTTTATTCAGCCACGCAAGCATTTCAGGTGATACCGATTTATGAATATTGATTTTTACTCGATCACCACGTTTATATCGCCTAGATCGCATACTTCCACCAACTAACTTATCGTTAAGTTTGTAAATCCTAACTCTTTTTGCTTATGCTCTCTATATTTTGGCGAACAAGTATAGACTAATAATCCTCGTGCATTTGTAAATAACGGATTATCTACAAAGATTACATTTTTGAGTCGTCCTTTTTGCTTTAAAATCATTTTTAAACTGTTTTTAATAATTACTGCACCCCCGCCATAAATAAACACGTATGGATCGTCTTTCATATCATCAATTTTATTTATAATATCTGTTGCAACACGTGCTGCTAAACCTAATAGCGCTGGCTGTGATTCCTCAACTAATAAGGTATTTCTCGGATGCTTATCATTTAAATAAATTTGATTGAATTCTGTAATACTATCAATCGTTTTAGTTGGATACTTCCGGTTCCATCTCGTAATGATTTGTAGTAACGTCTCTTTTACACCATAAGATAAACCTTTACTTAGTTGCGGACGGAAATTCACCCCTAATGAAACGACTTCTTCTGTCGTCCCTGCACCAATATCAAAAGAGAGTAGCGTTTTATCTACAAAATCAATTTCAGAAACTTGATTTTGCTCACATTCTATTTTATGTTTCACAACATTTCCTTCTTCATCGTATACAATGCCCCACGTACCAGAAGCGCCCTCAGGCAGGCATTTACAATACTCAATTGAAACATTAATTGTCACATCGCGTCCGTTCGGATAATGGAAAATAACCTTATGATTTCCCATATAACGTTTTGCATTTTCAGCAGCTATTTCTTGTGTAATAAGCTGCATAGGAAGAGCGACAGATAAATCATAACGAATATTAATATGGCTAGAAGTTGGACTTTGACGCATAGCGCTTACCGCCAAACCTGATAGTATTGTAATAACCATTAACTCATCCGTTGACTTATTCGATTTCTTCTCTACCTCAGTACCTTTTAATTGATCTTGAATAACTTTTTCTCCAACGATGTATCGTACATTATTTAGCATTAACGATGGCGAACTTATAGTCACATCAATGTGGTTTTCTAATTCAGATAATGAAACATCTACCTCATCTAAGAGTCCTGTAGGCTCACCTATATATAAAGAATAAATACTCGGAATAAAAATAGGGTCTTGCCCTTTCACCATTAACTTCAAACCGTTGTTTCCTGCATCTGCACCAGCTTTTAAAAGTATAGACATAACTACCCCCTAAATTAATCTGACATCCCTTCCAAATATATGCGAGCCCATTCTTTTACATTCAAATGTATTGTAATTTTTTGTTTATCATAAAACCAAAATATTGCATACTTACATATTTCGTGTAAAAAGTATTTGACATGATGCTTTTCCAATTTTATACTTATATTTGTAAAAAGTTTTTTACAATCGAGGGGGCAATTATTTATTGAATACTAAAAAAACTATTTTTATAATCATTGTTTTAGCATTAATTGCAATACTAGTACATGGCACATATAAATACATAACTGAAGGTTCTATTTTAGGTGGTACGATTTTTGCTATTTCGTTAATACTTAGTAATTTAATTAATCACATTACTTGGGGAGATCCCCACGGTGTGTCAGAAGAAAGTCAAGATGAGATGGGACAACAAATTACATATAAAAGCTTTAAAATTGCGTATTTTGTGCTTGTAGTTGTAATGTTCCTTTTATTAATCTTCTCCGAAGGATTTTCTATGGGGGCTAATTTAGATGGAGTAAAAAACCTCCCTCTGTTCATCGCAATTTGCTCTTCATTCTTTATTTATCCTATTGTCGAACTCATAATTGCAAAACAATATAAGTAAAAAGATGAGGTTTTCTACATGTAGAAAACCTCATCTTTTTATATTTACATACTCTCTACAATTGCTTTTAATTTATTCACAGTCCGCCAATTCCTAACTGTAGCTAGTGTATGTGACTTCTGAAACTGGTTCATTAATTTAGAATTTCGAATGCTATTTTTGAAAAATAAATAAACGACCTTCTCATCTATATAGCAATCTTCAAGTTCACTTTTAAATGTAAGCAATTGACTACTCTCTTCTTCAGAAAGTACATTAGCTAAAAAAGCAATATGAACACTTTCTCCTTCTAACAATGAATGAACTTCATATGGACATTGTTTAATAATATTTATAAATTCATCATGTGTTCTTAGCATGACTGGAACATCGAAATCAAATTCTTTTTTTATTTCAGATTGTATTCGGTCCTTTAGAAAGTTTATACCTTCCTCAGATTCGAACACAATATTACCACTTTGTATATATGTTTTCACTTGTTTTAACCCTATTGATTCAAACACTCGTTTTAAATCAGCCATTTTGATTACTTTATGGCCACCGACATTGATTCCTCTTAGTAATGCAATATAAAGTGTCATATTATCCCCCCCACAGTAAAATGAACTTATCAATTGAATCGGTTTTCCCACTCATATTTCTCGGATATTTGTTTTAATTCTTCTAACATATCATGAATAGATAATACCTCAAATAAAATAATAGATTCACTTGAAAAATGGTGATGATAATGATTTGGTTTATAATCTTTTAAATCATTTTTATAACTCCAAAATTGCTTGTCTAATTCAGCAATAAGTTTGAAATGTTCCTCATCAATTTCATTACAACGGTTTCTCAATATAGCAATTATAGAATGAATTGTTCGTTGTAATATTTCTCTTTCACTTTGTGACCAGTCACAAGTCTCAATTGATACCCGAGCTAAATTATCTATATGGTAAATGATTTGCTGTAATATATGAAGTTGCTTCTGCATCGTTAAAAAGCTTCTCATTTCCTTCTTTGTATGTTGATGATATTTCCAATCTTTCTGCTCATATTGAACAAATTGTATCGCCTTATGCAATAATAAAGTCAATTTAGATAAATCCTGAGCAGTCTCCTTTTTCATACCTTTTCCTGCAACTAATGCAGTAATCCATTCTTCCATAATATTTGCTGTTTTAGCAAATAGATCCTCTGTACATCCAAAAATCATTTTCGTGTAGTGGGGTGGCAAAATGAAAAAATTCACTAAAGTAGATACTATAATACCAGTAGATGTAGTAGCTAAACGAATTAAAAATGCAGTAAAATAATGATTTGCCGTAATTGGAATCATTGCTACGGCAGTTAAAGTTGCGACTAAAGTTCCCGCATGTAACCTTAGTTTTTGACATGTAACGATCGTAAACATTGCAGCTAATGCATAAGAAATTGCTTGGTGGGCTAGGAAAAATGTGAAAGTCATGGCATATGCCGATCCAATTGTTGAGGCCGGAAAGCGAATAAGTCCTTTTTTTATTGAGTCTGTTGCAGTTGGTTCAATTGTAACAATTGCTGTTATTACAGCAAAAATAGTTGGGATGTTAAAAAAATCACAAACTAACACTGTAAGAAAAACTGCAATCCCAGTTTTAATCACTCTTCCTCCAACGATATTCCATTTTCTATCTTGATTCATTTTTTATATCCTTCATTCCTGTTTCATTTTATATACATATATTATATATTGTTAAAATAAAAAACCTACTACTTGAATATTCAAGAGTAAGTTTTCTATCTCATTATTTTATTATAGGTAAATGCATTATTATTTGTTGGCCAATTGGTCCCATTCTTCTAAAACCTTTATCTTGGAAACCAACTTTTGCATATAAATTTTGTGCAGGAATATTTCTTTCATTCACAGCAAGTATAACTTCATTTTTTATTGGAAAATAACGTTTTACAAACTCTTCTAATAATAACAATGACTTTTTAGCGAATCCTTTTCTTTGTCTATTGTGATTAATAGAAAATGACGTTAAAAGTAAAGCATCCTCATTATCTGTGAACTCCTTTACTCTATCTCCCGTTTCCAATGCGAAAAGACCCACCGGTACCCCATTGTGATCTAAAATGACAATCACATTTTTTGTATAATCACTTTTTGCTTTCTCCAGTAATGCGCTTGGATCTGATGTAAACTGAACTTGTTCACTTGGTAAAGTAAATGTTTGTATAACTTCTTTATATTTCTCCTTATACGGAGCTAATTGAATTTCCCCTGTGTGTATGTTCATGCTAAACTCTCCCATTTTTTAGCTTATTAACTTATACCTTGCTGTGCTTTTGAATGCACTCTTCCATCTAAAAAGGTAATTTCAACAAATGAATTTGGATCGTTCCCTTTCCAAGCAAAAATTTGTTTAATTTGTGTAGAATGTTCTACCCCTTCTTCTATAAGTAAATCTCCTTCAAAACCAATTAAATCTTTCACTTCTGTATAAGTCATTCCTTCATTTATACTCGAGAAATGATTTATATTGATAGACTCTTTCTGTTGCCTTTCCATCACAGTAGAAGAAGTTGCTGTTTGGTTTTTCACTTCTTTTCTCTGCTCACACGCTGTCATACTGAAACCTAAGCATAAACTAAACAATATACATGCGCTTTTTTTCATCATAACAGTTGTCCCTCCTATGATAATTAAACCATATATTCCCTTAAAAATAAACTGAATATTTAATATTATATTTAAAAACCTCGTACAATTAAGTACGAGGCTAATTTCATTTATTCAAATGATTATTTGATTGATCATCCTGTTCTTTTCTTAACTCTTGTTCTTCATCTTTTGGTAATTGTTTATCATTATCTTTAATTGGATTCGTTTCTCTATTTTCTATCATATCATTTGGAACTTGTGGCATTACTCGGCCCACAATAGCGGCTAATTCATCTAGTATACCTTCACCTGTTTTTCCTTTTTTAATTTGCTTTCCGATTTGTTTGAGGCGTTCATACGTATCAACATCTGCTACAACGACTGCATTAGCACCGTCAGGGTCATTTTTTAAACTTTCTGCAACAGAGTATTTAATTGATTCAACTCGAGTTCGATCAAGTTTTGCTTTTACATCAATACCTACAATAGCATATTTTCCAACAACGACCGCTGTTGCATCATTCACACCTGGCACACTTGCTGCTAAAGATGCTAAATGATCTGCTGCTTTTTCATTTGGCTTATTTGATTTATTCGTATAATTAACATTTTTCATTGAAACATTTTTTTGTTCCGGCTTTTCGTTTGGATTGTCTTTTTTTCCAATACTGCATCCAGTTATAACGAAGCAAAGCATCAATATATATATTAGAGTTTTCATTATTTTCACCACTTCACTATTAAGGTTTAATCATAAATTTTTTCAACAGCTTGCATTTTCTTTACCTTTTCCTCGGCCCCGCTATTAGCATTAATGAATATTTGGTACGTATCTTTTCCTAAAGTGCCTACAAATTCATAGCAAAGTACTTCATTATGCAAATCATTGACTACTAAAGCTTTACGTTCTTCCATAACTTTTACATCCGGATTGATTTTCTTTCTTGCTTCTGTTGCAGTTAGCTTTGCCGATGGAACTGTTCGCTTTTGATGTGACGCTAAGTATTCTTTTGCGGAGAACCCAACGATAGAACCATCATCTAAAGCAATTTTCATTTGGATTGCTTCTGGATAAATTCGTACTCCATTTTCATTTACTACATACGTAAATACACCAACATTATCATATTGAGAGCTATCATAAAGCTCCATATTATTAAACTTATGGTCCTTTAAAAATTTCAAACCTTTACTACCTGCATCGTTTAAACTAACTTTCTGTTCTTTAATTTCGCGGTTATTCATAACCCAAATTGGATATCCGCCTTTTCCGGTAATATCCATATAGAACTCATTGTTCGTTGCTTCATCTTTAATTTTCACACTATAGAAGGATTCTTTCGCACCTTTTCCGCTTTTCTCAACATCTACTTTTTCATTTCCTTTTAAATTCAAAAATGATTTGGCAATTTTCGCCGCTTCATCTTTAGAAATTGCCTTTCCTTCCGCTTCAAATCCACCTTTTTTATTTTTTTGCGCACTTGTAAAGGTCGGTCCGAAGTTTGTAGAAGAATATGATGTTACGTTTTTCTCTACAGTTTTCAATCCATCAATAATTGTGTTATCTGCTGGATCGCGATTTGATGCAAGTGCCATTTCTACATCCATCCAGCGTAAATTATTTTTCAAAACAAGATGTTGTACTTTTCTTAGTTCATCTTGTATATTTCCTGCATTTGAATATAAAGTTTGCAACGTTTTATATTCTTGCTCATTTAACGGTTCTTTTTCTAAATCACGAATGGCTGCACGGTAACTAAAATCACCGATATTCGCTAAAAATTCTTCCGTTTTATTAAATGGCATTAATGTTAAAGGAAGTTGCCCTACATCCGAGCGAGCTTCAGATGTTAAACGCCATACATCCGCTAATGCAGGTGATAAAGATGATCGTGAATTCATCGCAAGTGTTGTGCCAATTTTATCGTGTAATAAATCGACTTCGTATGCTAAATCATGGAATGCACGTTGATAGCTATTTTCCGCTCGAATTAAAACTGCATTTTTCTCTTGGTGCTCTTTATAGCCCCAATAGCCTGTTCCTACTACACCGACTGTTAATAATACAATGATAATACCTCGTAACATTGTCCCACCTCCGCTCTATTTACAGAAAATATGTTTACCGATTTTTTTAATTTGTGGACGAGTCCAAATCCATTTACTAGTTGCAGTATCTGGATTGAAATAATATAAAGCATTTCCTGTTGGATCCCATCCGTTAATCGCATCTAAAACTGCTTTTTTTGCTGTTTCATTTGGCGTTAAATATATTTGTCCATCGGCTACCGCTGTAAATGCTCTAGGTTCAAAGATTACACCTGAAACAGTATTTGGGAATGACGCACTTGTAACACGGTTCAAAATAACGGCAGCTACTGCAACTTGTCCTAAATATGGTTCACCGCGTGATTCTCCGTATACTGCGTTTGCCATAAGCTGAATATCATTTTGAGAATAACCGTTCGGAACATTTGTCCCTTTATTTTGAGGTGGTTTATTCTCTTGTGCAGTTCCGCCGCTATTTCCTTTATTTGTTGTCGTCCCTTTATTAGCAGTTGACTTGTCATACTTCGTTGCCTTCACGAGCATTTGCTTCGTTTTAGCTCCAGCTAAACCATCAACGGGTAATCCGAATTTCTCTTGAAAATTCCGAAGTGCCCAATATGTACCCCATCCGAAAACACCATCCACTTTTCCCGTATAAAACCCGTTATATTTCAAACGAGATTGCAGTTCAATGACATCTTCGCCAGATGCTCCTCTTTGAATAACTTGATTAGAAAAAGCTTCTACATTCTTTAGTTGTATACTACTGACCATTAAAGACAGTCCTATGAACGCAAGTAAAACTGCTATTTTAAAAATAGCTTTTTGGCGCATAATTTTCCCTCCTTAATTACGGAAATGATTTCTTGGTTATGTTTTGTAAAAGCCTCGCTTTTATGTAAAGAAGACAAAAAAATCCAAACTAATATCGTTGAAAAAATATGTAAACAATATAAAAAAAGGATAAAAGGAGTTCATCATGAAGAAATCTTTAAAACACGTCGCACTCGTCATTCTGTTCCTAACAACATGTTCAAATATATATACAGGCTCATCAATTGTTCATGCGCAGCCACCGTATGCCAAATGGGGTAAACTTGCCGTAGAAAAGACGAAAGAACAATACCCAAAAGCAGAAATTATTGACTATCTTCATATAGGTAGAAAACCAAAAACAGTTCAAATAACTGTTGAAAAATTTAAATTGTGGTTACGTGAGAACGGAAAAGAATACGGTGTTTTTGTTGATGTAGAATTTGAAACGAAGACGGAGAAATTTATAAAGCTGTCGTTTCAGAAGACGAGTAGATAAAGTGAAACTTTAATCAGCCCTCACCAATCGGACTTTTACGGGCAGCCCGACAAATAGCTGGATAAAGTGAAACCCCCACTGTTAAAAACAGACACAGTGGGGGTTCTTGCATTTCTAAAATTCTTTTCTAAAGTTTCGATTCCCTAAAAATCTTACCAATATACAAATAGCACCAATTACAACTGCTATCCCTATACTGTATAAAAGTACTTTACCATATCCACCTATTCTCGGATCTAAAAACGGATATGGATACCAATTCACGATTGGACCACGTATTAAGCTATATACAACGTAAAAAAACGGGAATAAAATCCAACTTGCAGCTTGTTTCCAAGTGATTTTCTTAATAGGTGGATTTAAAATCCAATCTAAAAGCATTGTAATCGGCATGATATAATGTAGCACAGTATTTACCCATGGTATTGCCGTTTGAAGTGACTCTTCTAACCCTCTTAGTAACAAAAAATAAACGAGTCCTGTCGTAAGTATATATACCGTCGCCGCACCACGAAGTATACTAAACTGCTCTGAGCGACCAAATGTAGCTGTTCCGATACTACTTAAAAGGAGAATACATGCAACTAAAATGTTACTTTCAATGGTGAAGAAACTAAAAAAGTTAACTGGATTAAACGGCTTCACTTGTGCCCTAATTATGAATTGCGCAATAATGGCGCTACATACTAGAAGACTTAAACAGAATCTAAATAAAGATAAAGTTTTTTCATCCCTCATACATTCCCTCCTTTTCTTATATATAATTGGAGTTTCCCTGTACATGCTCAATAAATAGTTTTAATGGAACGAGCCCACGTTTTGGCATATGACTACTTATAATAGCTACTAATTCTAACTGAGGAATGATAACAATGTATTGTCCGCCATATCCCATAGCAAAATATATACAATACGGTATGTGAAATCTTCCGTTATGTAATACCCACCAGTGATACCCATATGCGCCGACATGTTCATATGTTTCAAATAGAGCCCTACTTGACTCTTCTAACCATTTCGCTGATACAATTTCTTTTTCATTCCAATATCCATTTTGTAAACATAATTTCCCTAATTTTAACAAATCGGTAGATTTCATTTTCATACCGAAGCCACCTACATATATACCCTGCGGATCTTGTTGCCACTCGTATTCGTTAATTTTTAATGGATCAAATAAATACTTCTTTGCAAACCGCTCTGTCGAAATTCCAGTAGCTTCTTGAATAATATAGCTCAGTAAATGAGAAGAACCTGAATTATAATTCATTTTTGTAGCAGGTTCTTCAATTATTGGCTTTTCTAATATGTACTGTACCCAGTTCTCTGATTCTACAAAGTCATTTGGGAATACTACTCCATTCCCAAACTCTTTCCAGTCCTCACCAGTAGTCATTGTTAATAAGTGATATAGCGTCAAATCATGTTTTTCCCCAGGTACATTTTCAATCCACTCTGTAATCGATGTATGTATATCATTTATATAGCCCTTATCAATTGCAATACCAATTAATAAAGATACGATACTTTTTGTAATCGAATTTATTTTATATAAGTTATTTGCACATTCGGGTGTTTTATAATACTCAGTTGTTAATTCCCCTTTTTGATAAACAAGAAATGTATTCACTTTTTTCTTTTCGAATTTATTTTCTAGTTGCTTGAAATCCAAAAACTTTACCTCCATTTAAATAGTTACTCCATTTATTATATCTTGTTCCTTCATTTTAAACATAATTATGCTCAAATAAAAATAAACCTGTCAGCCATAATGAACTGACAGGTTTATTTTTATAATTTCGTACGAACATTCCAAAGCTCTGGGAAGAATTGTTGATCAAGTACTCGCTTTAAATAAGAAACACCGGAGGATCCACCTGTACCCATTTTATGTCCAATAATTCTTTCTACTGTTTTCATATGACGGAAACGCCATTGTTGTAGCCAGTCTTCAATATCAATCAATTTTTCAGCAAGCTGATATAAATTCCAATATTTTTTCACATCCGCATACACTTCCAACCATGCTGCTTCTACTGTTGCATCTTCTTCATAAGGCTGCGTAATATCACGGTTTAACACATCTTTATGAATAGGGAATCCTTCTTTTACTAATGCTTGAATCGCGACATCATATAGACTTGGTGCATGTAGCGCTTTATGAAGTCGTGCATGTAATTCTGGATCCTTTTCATAAATTTTTAATGCGTGTGGCGTTTTATAGCCAAGTGCATACTCAATCATACGATATTGATACGATTGAAAACCTGAAGCTTGACCGAGTGAATCACGAAACTCAATATATTCTGATGGTGTTAATGTCGCAAGAATATCCCAAGATTGAATAATTTGAGACTGAATTTTTGATACACGTGCTAACATTTTAAAAGCTGGTTGTAATTTATCTTGTTTAATAGATTCAATCGCCGCATTTAGCTCATGTAAAATGAGCTTCATCCAAAGCTCACTTGCTTGGTGAATAACGATAAATAACATTTCATCATGATGGTCCGATAATCTTTTTTGAGAAGATAGTAAACTATCTAATTGTAAATACTCCCCATACGTCATATTCTCTTTAAAATCCGTATGAATCCCTTTTTCCATAATTACTTTTTCATTTTCTTTCATATTAGCCAAACGCCCCTTTTATATGATTCTACTTATATTGGTCTAATAACGGCTCGAACTGGACTTCCATCTGCATCAGTTAATGCAAGTGGTAATGCAATAAGTTCATAATCACCGTCTGCTACATGATCTAGTACGACATTTTCTAAAATATGAATTCCATGTTTAAATAATTGATGATGCGCTGCTAATTCTTTATCATCTAGCGGATCAACTGATGGTACATCTACTCCGATTAAACGAATACCTTTCTCTGAAAGAAACGACGCTATGTCTGCACGTAAATGAGGGATCACCTCTGGAAATTCTTCAGCTTTTCCATGTGAAGATGTACGTAATAATAATCGTTCTACACCTTCTAAATGAAAGCTTTCTAATTCCTTTTTCCCGATGCTTTTAAGATTAGAAACGTCAATAATCCGTGCTGGGCCAACATAAACTTGAACATCTAAATCCAATACTTTCTTTCCATCATTATCAAAATGAAATGGTGCATCAATATGAGTGCCTGTATGAATACTCATCGTTAACTTTCCGACATTTACTGAGCCACTTTCTTCTTTTGACCATGAAACTTCATACGAGAACGGTGTGTCTCCTGGCCACGTTGCAATATTATTATTTAGCGGTTGTGAAATATCAATCCACTCTGATGTTTTCATATTTATGCCACAACCTCTCGCTTATTTTCAAACTGCTTATACTCTTCATTTTTCATAATTTTCTTTAATATTTGTACAGATTTCCACACTTCTTCGTATGTGTTATATAAAGCGACCGGCGCAAGTCTCACCCCATTTGGCGCTCTAAAATCTGGAATTACTCCATTTGCTTTTAGTGCTTTACATATACGTGCTGCTTCTGCATGCTCTAAATAAATGTGCCCGCCTCGTTTTTCATCCTCTAATGGATTTCCAATTGTAAATTCGAAATCTTTTAATTCATGTCCAATTAAATTCAGCATGTATCTCGTAATATGTAAAGATTTCTCACGTAAACGTTCAATACCAGCATCTTTGAAAATTCCAAGTGAACCAATTAATGGTGCTGTACTTAATACGTGTGGTGTACCAATTTGATAAGCACCTGCATGATCAGCAGCTGTTAATGTATGCTCCATATCAAACTGTTTATCTTTTCTAGAACTAAACCATCCAGACAATCCTGGCAGTCTATTAAAATGTTTACTATTTACATAAAGGCCTGCAACACTACCCGGTCCTGCATTTAAATATTTATAATTGCACCAAACAGCAAAATCGACATCCCAATCTTTGAAATGATGCGGAATAGATCCTATTGAATGGCATAAATCAAATCCAATGTGAATGCCGCGTTTATGAGCTTCCGTTGTTAAACGTTTCATATCAAGAATTTGACCACTTCTATATAAAACAGAAGGTAATAAAATTAAAGCGATATCATCTTCCATCGCATGGATAATATCTTCTTCAGAAAGTGTTCTACCATCTCGGCTTTTCACTCTTACTAAATGCTCCTCTGGATCTAATCCTTTTAAACGAATTTGACTTTGAAGTGCATAAATATCTGATGGGAAAGTTAATTCATCCGCAAGTATTTTTGTACGTATTCCTTTTGGTTCGTAAAACGTCGCAATAACTTGGTGTATATTTGTAGTTGTAGAACCGGTTACAATAGTTTCTTCCGGTAAAGCACCAATAAGAGGGGCTGTAAGTTTACCTAATTTCTCTGAAAGGAAAAACCACGGGTGCTCACCTTCTGTCCAGCCGTCAATGCCATACTCTTTCCACGAATCTAGCAACGTAAGTAATGATTTCTCTGCTCTTTTTGAAAGTAGCCCTAATGAGTTTCCATCTAAATATATAGTACCTTCTTTTTTATAGAATTCAGTTTGAAAATCTTTCAGTTCATCATGTTTATCACATCCAAGCGCATACTCATAAGTTGGTTGAAATGGTTCTTTATACATGGTGTCACCTTCTCTTAATTTTCTTTTTATTCTAACTAATTGAAATATATCACCTTAATTGATACAACGTCAATGATATTATGTCAGTTGACTTTATATATGAACTTCTTTTACAATACAGTTATATTTTCAGATATTTCAGTATAAAGAGGTGATTCTTTGAAAAACTCTACTCTTTCATCAAGAAAACACCGCTCCTTAGAAACGAAGAAGAAACTATTACACTCTGGTTACACTATTTTTACAAATAATGGATTTCAAAAAACGACAATTACACAAATTATTAAACATGCAGAAACTGGTTACGGAACAGCATATGTATACTTCAAAAACAAAGATGATCTCCTAATTAGTTTAATGGAAGATGTTATGAATCGTTTTTATAATATCGCTGAACGCTCTTTTTCTCCACAAACAAAAGAGGAAGCACGTATAATGATCCAAAATCAAGTTAGAGCATTCCTGCAATTAGCAAATGAAGAACGCGCTATTTTGCAAGTTGTAGAGGAAGCGATAGGATTATCAAAAGAAATACGGCAAAAATGGGATGAGATTCGGGAACGTTTTATAACAAGTATTAAACAGGATATTACTTACTCTCAAGAAAGTGGATTAGCACAACTTAATTTAAATAAAGAGATTGTAGCACGCGGTTGGTTCGCGATGAATGAATCGTTTCTTTGGACTATTACGCAAAATGATAAAAAGATTAACTTAGAGGAAATTGTGTATACGTTAACGGAGATGTATACGACCGGGTTATATAAATAGCACACCTTCAATAAGTAAGGTGTGTTATTTTACATCTATAAAAATATATTATCTGGGTATGGTAGCGCTAAAGTAGGCTTTTCAGAAAATGAGAAATATTGTAGTTTTAAAGATTCACCATCTATCGATTTCAGTTTTCCACTAGTAATTTCACATTCAAACACAACAACAATATATTCTACTTGATCGCCATTCGGATATATATGACGGAACCTTTCCCCTCCAAATACCCCTTTTTGTTTTTTTACTCGTACTTTCAATCCTGTTTCTTCCCATACTTCCCGAATTACTGCTTCTTCTGGAGTTTCCCCAGGTTCAATTGCTCCAGCCGGCAAACTCCAATATTCTCCGCCAGGATATTGAAATAAGATTTCTCCCTGCTCGTTTTTAATAACTGCAGCTACACTTGGCATGAATATTAGTTCATGGCCTAATTGCTCACGGATTTTTTTATAATATAGCGACATCGACATATAATTCTCTCCCACCCCAATAATAAACAACTGTATTTTCTGACACCTATTGTATAATAATACCAATAGCAATTTCTATATAGAAAGGATAAGAAAATGACCCAAGTACAACTAGTAAATAGCTTTCTATCATTTTTAGGTACGACAAAACAGCCTACTAGCTTAAAGTTTTTAAATGAGCTTATTAAAGCTCATCAAGAAAAAATAAAATGGGAAACCCTTACTAAAATAATTGACTGGGAAAAGGGTAATGAAACAGGTAATTATTTTCCTTCCATTGAGACATACATAAACCGTATTACAACAAAAGGTCTCGGGGGTACTTGTTGGACGCACTCAATTGGATTCCATTGGTTATTATCAAATCTTGGTTTTAATATTCATTATATGTATATGGATCCCGGACATTTATGCTTACGGGTTAACTTAGACCAACCTTATTATGTTGATGTTGGTTATTGTGCACCTTTATTCCAAGCTTACCCACTTTATGAATCATTTCAAATAAGTAATGTAAGAGAAACTTTCACTTATGAAGTCTCAAATAATAGGATTAAAATTGCTAGAAATCCAGGTCCAGCAAAAATCTTACATACAGATCCAATACATTTATCAAGTATGAAAGAACTCGTTACAAAGTCTAACGATTGGCATACATCTCCTGTATTAAAGAAACTTCAGATTTTCGGTTATATCGATGGTATTCCAACTTCTATTAATGATAATGTTTTAAAACGATATTTCCAAGGTAAGAAAAGAGAACAAATCATTACATCTTCTGAACTTAATTATTGGATAACAGAAAGATTTTGTGTTGATAAAGAAATATATGAAAGAGCTATTGAGATTTTCAATGAAAAATCTTCAAACAGTAAAAGCGTTACTCATGAGATTGAGTAACGCTTTTACCTTAATATATTTTAATATTAATCTTCTTTATGATAAGCAGCTTCTACACATTCTGCTAGACGTTCCATTTGTTCCATAGTTAAACCTCGTGAAATCCAACCTGTTAACTTATACATCATTTTATAATAAAAATTACTAGGTTCATATTCTGAAATTAATGTTAGTGCTGTACCTTCCTCATCTTCTTCTAACATATAAGTCATTGCTGAATATCCTTGCTTCATTTCACTACCAAGTGAAATAATATGCGGTGTATCGTATTCAAGAATTTCTACTTCTGCCTCGAATATTTTCTTACCGACTTTTTGAACAGTAATATATTTATCTCCTACACGTGGATTCTCTTTATCCATATTTGAAGGATAGCGATTTTCTATTATAAACGTATTCCATTCTTTTATTTTTTCATCTTCTATTATATAGTCACATACAATATCCATTGGTGCTTTTATTACTATTTCAATTGCAAAACTCATTATACTGCCCCTCTCAAATACCCTATCCATTTCTATTTAACTAAATCATTATGCCATATTTTATATAGTGAAATACAAGTAGAATTTTAACTTTTTATTGTGAGGGGGATTCAATAAATAATCATTTTTTATTAATTTAAAAACTTATTCATACAAAATATTTTATTAAAGATACAACAATTAAAAACAAAGCCACGAGTAGTAAAGCAATCCCTATACTTCTATTTTCTTTTTCGTTATTTTTTAAATTTTGCACGCCTAAGCTAACTAACACAAACCCTAAAAGCGTTTGTAAAATTAGCATACTCATTTCCGAAGTATCATTCCAACTATAAATGGAATACCCCATTACAATAATTGCAAGTACAATCGTTAAGATCCTATTCATATGAAAATCCTTCCTATAAAAAAAGAAGCCACTAAGTTTCCTTAGTGGTTTTATTAACAATTTATATTTAGTAAAATTACTTTTTATGAGTTTGATATAAGTCAATAGAATTTCCTGGCCAATATAACTATGTATGTTAGCACACTTTTTCTTTATTCAGTCTACTTACAATTCCAACTATAAATTTATATTCAATCCTCTTCTTCTTAATCTTTTTAAATCCTTCTTTCGTATCAAAAATTAAACACGTTTTCCGAAACCACATTCGTACATATAGTGACTCAAAATAAATAGGTTTTATAATTCCTCGTTCTTCAAATTCAGTTCCATCTTTATTTTCGGTTTCTGTTCGAACGAACCACCTATTTCCGAAGCCGATTTCAATATACTTCACATAAGTCCCCCTTCCGGGAATTATTTTCTAACAATTCTATTATTTCCCCGGTAAGCGCACATTCCGACAGAACATGAGCCCACAAAGAAAAAGTAGATTACAAAAATCTACTTTATAACTTATATTTTTGCATTCGTTTATAGAATGTACTACGGGGTACATCTAATAGTTTTGCAGCTAACGAAACATTTCCGTTTGTCTTTTGTAATGCTTCAATCATGCTATCACGCTGTATTTTTTCGCGAAAATGTAATGTCTGTTCTGTTTTATTTTCAACTTGTAACTCAAGTTGTTGTTGATTTCCCGTCATTGTTTGTATCAAAAAAGCGACTTGTTTTTCGCATATTTCCCGTCCTTGCGACAAAATGTAAATGCGTTCTAATACATTTACTAGTTCCCGAATATTTCCGGGCCATGTATGTTGTAAAAATTGATTGTATATACTCTTTGGAAATACAACATTCCAATTCTTCCGTTCGCAAAAGTGTTGTATAAAATATGGGATATCCTCTTTTCTTTCTATTAACGATGGAACATATAACGGATAAACGTGCAAACGATAATATAAATCTTGACGGAATTTCCCTTCTTCTACTAACCTTAGTAAATCTTTATGTGTAGCAGTAATAATACGAATATTTACTGGTACCTCTTTTGAACTTCCTATTGGAGTTATTGTGCGTTCTTGTAAAACACGCAATAAGGCTACTTGCATCTCTGGTGGTACTTCGCCAATTTCATCTAAAAACAGTGTTCCTCCATTCGCTTGTTCAAATTTCCCTTTATATCCTTGACGTCGCGCACCTGTAAACGCACCTTCAGCATAACCGAACAATTCACTTTCCATTAATTCTTTAGGAAAAGAACCGCAGTTAACAGCTATAAAGGGTCCGTCTTTTCTTGGACTATTTTCATGAATCGCTCTCGCGACATATTCCTTTCCTACTCCTGTCTCACCACATACATACACACTAGCATCAGTCGGTGAAACAAGCTTAATTTCTTCTAGTGTGTGTTGAAATGCTTTACTTGTCCCGGTAACTCCTGGAAAAGTAATTCCTTTTATAAATGTGAAAGCAGAATATGTATTCATTTGTTTGTTTTCCTTTAAATACATACATTTCCCGATCATTCTTTCATTACTATATACCGGTATCTCTAATTTAGTTTCCAATCCATGGTGCACTAAATCTTCAAGTTTCATTCTTGACCAATTAGTTACTCGTTCCCGAACGCTCTTACTCGCAGAAACGATAACATCACGATGATTACAAATAACTACTTGTTCATCACTATCAATGACATCTAAAAAACGATGGATTAAGTGTAATTCATTTTGATGAACTCTTATGCTACATTCACGTTCTATCGCATGTGCAATTGAAGTTACCATACCGAGCATATATGGATGCGAAAATTCAATTGGACAGGAGAAATCTAGAACACCAATTAATTTCCCGTCATCATTATGAATGGGAGCAGCCGCACAACTCCAGCTATGAGATACCACGGAGTAATGTTCAGTACCACTTATCATAATAGCTTCTTCAATTTCTAGCGCTGTTCCTATTGCGTTTGTCCCCACAGCTGCTTCCGTCCATTTTACACCTTCAATAAAATTAATATGTTTCGCTCGCTTTAACGTTTGTTTATTTCCACTTAAGGATAGGACATAACCATCTGGATCGATTAATAATGCCATCATTTGTAGTTCATCAATGGTTTTTCTCATATTTTGTATTTGGGGTAATGCTATATCAAGGAAAATTTCACTCTTTTTCTTTTGTTCTCGAAAAATATTAGAAGACAAAACTTTCTGACCTTTATTCATATGAGGATTAACATTAGCCTGTTTACATCGATGCCACGATTCTGAAATTCTTTGATTTATGCGATTTGAATCAAGAACACCTTCATTAACAAACTTTTTCCATGTATGTAAGTAAAACGGTGAAGCTAACATTGTATCATCTCCCTTTTAATTGTTTTGGAGATTTATAAAACATACTTTTATTATAAAACTGAATAAAAGCGTTTTCAATACAACTAGCAATACGACACAAATATGTTAATAATTTGAATATCCTAATGCACTTCTTTATTCTTTTTTAGTAGCACTATATTTTGTATAATGGACGCAAACAAAATACATAACCAAAACCACTTTTGTGGATTACCATTTATAAAGAAAACAATCACGGCTATTGCAAATAAAATAGCGGATGCTAAACTAAAATATAATTTTGTTTTCATTCCTATTATCCCTCACCCCTCTGTTACTTTACAGTACATACTAACTCTTCATTTTTCATCTCTACTATGTACTCCTGTAAAACATATTCTTTCCCGCCATGGTTTTCATACCATTCATGTATTCCTTTAATATGCCTCTCGTCACTTCTAATTTTCGATTCTATTTCATTATACTGTTCATAACTATCATATTCCCATATGGCAAATACTTCAGACGTACCATTCTTATTATCTTTCATCCAGCGTCCTATTAGCCTAGAACCATGCTTTAATTGATTAGGTAAGTTCGTATTATTGAAATGATCATTAAATACTTCTATGAATTCATTTTTCACTACATAGTACTTCCTTCTGTAAAACATACTTCTTCACCTCTTTCATGAAAAGTATTAGTAAATCTTCCCATCAATACCGTATTATAATACTTTCCATCCGATAGTCTTTTGTCATTTTTCAAAATGCCTTCTACTTCAAAACCTAATTTTTTATACAGATGAATAGCTTTCTCGTTTGTCTCTAATACTTGTAAAGATATTTTATTTACTGCATTTTCGTCAGCCCATTTAATAGATTGTTGTAATAGGCTCTTCCCCATTCTATATCCCCAAAACTCTTTTAAAATGCAAACGCCAAACTCCACTTTATGAGATAATCTCTTAAAATTTGATCCTTCACATCTTGAAAATCCAACGATTCGATTGTGCACTTCTGCAACTAAAAAGAGATTCTTCGTCTCTTCACTATCTGTTTTTATTATTTTTTGAAACCCTAGGTCATCTATAAATCCCTCTCCAGCATCTCTATCCATATTTTCAGTTTCTCCATCAATCTGAACTCTAATTTTCGATAACTGCTCAGCATCTTTCTCAGCTGCAGAACGAATTGTATAAGTTAATCCATTTATATAAAACTCTTGCTCTTTTACAATCATGTCAAACTCCTTTCAAATGAATATAATGGCGCTATTACAACTTGTTTACCTTGTTTCTCAAAGTCCTGAACAGTTTCTTTACTAGCCTCTTCGTCAGTTATAATAATGTCAATTTTTTTTAGAGACTCTCCTCTTATAAAACAATCTATTCCAAGTTTATTATGCGGAACTAAACAAATATTTCTTCTAGCAATTTCACTTACTCTTTTACTAAAATAAGCAACTTCAGGTGTTGCGGTACTAATACCTTGTAATGAAATGCCTCCACCTGTAGAGAAATACAGATCAATAGAAAATCTACTTATCAATTCAGAGGCAAGTGTATCAGTAATATTCCCTGAAGGTTTTACTTTTCCGCCAATTAAATACGTATCAATATTCTTATATTCTCGTAGATAACCAGCTATTTCTATAGAATTCGTAATAACCGTAAATGATACTTCCGGTAAATATTTCAGCATCGCATTATGAACGGAAGCCCCACCAATAAAAATTGAATCACCTTCTTGTATATAAGATACCGCAACTCTTGCAATTGTGTCCTCATATATTGAGCTATCACTATAACGTTTAGTTGGTTCCGCAGCTAAGTTTCTCACTCGCGTAAGTTCAATTGCACCTCCGTGCGTTCTTTTTAATAAACCATCCTTTTCCATAATAGACAAATCTCTTCTTATAGAATCAATAGACATATCAAATCTTTCCGCAAGATCCTTTGCTATTACTCTTCCATCTGTATTAAGTAGTTCTAAAATTTTCTCTCGACGTTCTTCAGTAAACATGTTATCACCACCGTTATTGAAGGTTCAGAAACTTAAACTTTATTTTAATTATATGCATGCCTCTTCCGTTTTACAATATTTTCAATTCTTATTTATTCCGTTTTATACAGTCTTCTCCCTCTTTCTATCCTGTTAACTTAACAACCAAATAAATGTATATCTGTATATTACGCAAAAATACTTCCATTTACCTTCCTATTGATGTGAAATTATTCCTATGTTTTACTTTTTAATACAGAAAGGGATTACTATGAAATCATTAATCAAAACGACATGTACAGCATTATTATTTACTGGAATATTAACAGGATGTAATAGCAATACTACATCAAAACAAGAAAAGAGCGCTCTCGAAAAGAATGCAATGCACTATGGAGAAATAGTTAAAAATGAATACTATAGAGCGACAGTTGATAATGCAAAGTTTGAAAAAATAGACAAAGAGCGGCGCCTTACTACTCGTGTTATGATTAATAATGTTCGAGACGATGGACAAACTATTGATCTTTCGGAAATAAAATATTTCATACAAGATGAAAAAACTGGTCAGAAATATGAAGGTGAAGCTCATCCGATAGATGACGAGCACTATAAAAATGTTCCACACGAATTCTCTTTAACTACTGACATTGTGTTTGAACTGAAAACTTCACCAAAAGATTTAAATAATATGTATTTATATATAGATAGCAAAGCAGCGCCGTTAACAGATACATATTGGAAGCTTGATAATTTAGTATCTAAATAGAAAGACCAGTCTTACATGACTGGTCTTTTACATTCATACATTTAACTTTCATTAACACTTATATTCATTTTCTAATAACAACTTGAATAACATCAGCTAAACCAGTGTGCCCTTTCCCTTCAATTCGCTCTTGTTCGCCATTAAAGAAATGAATTACCTTATGTTCTTCACACCAAGTAAGGATATCAATTGGATCATACAGCATATCAACATCTTTTGGTCCACCAGTACCATAGTTTATTTGTTTTTTTGAGTAAACTTCAAACATAATTAAACCACCAGGCTTTATCGTTTGTATCATTTTACCTAATATCATTTTTTTATAATCATCATGAAAATGTCCAAATACCATAATTGCTGCATCATATTCATTTTCTGGCAAACTATCAGCTAATAAATCTACTTTTTTTGTATGCACGTTTACGTTATGCTTCTCTGCCAATTTTTTTGTCTTCTCTAATCCATCTTCCGAATAATCAATAGCTGTTACTTCGTTCCCTTGTCTTGCTAGAAATACAGCATTTCTACCTTCTCCCTCCGCGAAAGCTATTACTTTATCGTGATTTGCTAAACGAAATGCTTGTTCTTTAATAAATGTATTAGGTTCTTCCCCGTAAAAATATTCATCTGATTTATATCGATCATTCCAAAATTTAGTCATCATCTTCTCTCCTTCTTCATATCATTTTCTAACTACAATTAAAGATATCAAAGAGTCTTTTTATCCTTAATTAATTTAAAAATAAAAGCAGATTAAAAATCCACTTTTATTTTTTTCGCAAGATCTACGATTTTTTGATTTCGTAACTCTTCTTCCATTTTCTCTTCTGCTGCAAGCATTACTTCATTAATTAAACATCCAGGTTTGTCATGTAAACAACATTCAAACAATGATGTTTTACCTTCAATTGCATGTATAATATCTAAAAATGAAATATCTTCCCAATTCTTACTAAGCGAGTAACCGCCCTTTGGACCAGATGATGAATGTATCATCCCTTCCTTCGTCAACTTAGTTAGTATTTTAGACAAGTACGTTGGTGAAACATTTTGCATTTCTGCTAATTGGTGAACACTAACTAACTTATTTGGTGTAGCCTTTGCCAGAAAAAGCATTGTATGAAGAGCATAATTTGTAGCTTTAGAATATTTCATAGTACAGCCCCTATTGTAGACTTCATGTATCTACAATAACTTTATTTTTTTATTATGTCAAACGTTTGTAATGCTCCATAAAAAATTATTTCTTCACAAGTAATACATCTGTCGCACAAATCGTCACTTCTCTAAATGGACAGTCGAATAAAACACCTAGTTCAAAACCATCTTCAGTAAGAGCTATTTCATGATATAACCACCAAGCATTTTCAAAGTTTTCCGGCATAGAACACTTTGTTACTCCTATAAAGGTTACTTCAAATTTATCAAATTCACTAAAAGTACCACTGCAATCTAATACGATAGACAAAGTATCTTCTTTTACTACTTTAATTACACTGTCGTGTAATGATGTCTTGTGTAACTGAACGACATTTGACGGAAGTTTTTTCTCAATGGAATTAAAATATTCTACGTATGATTGATCTAATTGTGCCACTCTTTTCTCATAATCTGTTGACCACTTTCACATACGTTTTTTCAGTTCATCTGATGGGTATTCTGAATTAGTTGTGATGTTTTGTATAATTGAGTATATCGATTCAGGAAGGAACTTTAATAAATCTATTTTCCTTTTCTCAATTTCCTCCTTTAAACTTTCTATATCCATTTCCGACCATTCTTTTATAGAATCTATAAAACTTACAAATTCTAAAACTTGCATTTCTTTATACCAATCTCTTGTAAAATATTTCAATGACACCTCTCCTAAAACATCTTTACATCCAGTAAAAACAATATATCCACTTATTATATCATTCCAATAACCATTCTTTCTAAAGAAAAAATGTAAAACTGTAAATATTCCGCCTATTATTTCTAAAACTTCAGAATGTTTACAAAATTATAAAATTAAAATACATTTTAGCTGTACAAGATTCACCTGTACAAAAATTCAAACAAAAAGGGATGGTTATATGTTGAAGAAATTAGTAGCAGGGACATTAGTAGCAGGTTTTGCACTAACTGGAGGACTAGGTGCGGTAAGTGCTGAAGAAAAAAGTAACACAATTAAGTCATTTGATTATTTAAAAGTGGATGAACAAAATGTTAATTCATTTGCAAAATTAAGTGAGCAGGATAAGAAAGATATCCAAATTACTATGGTATTACCAGAGCAAAATGAAAATGGAGATTGGCTAGCTTATGGTTTTACTAGCCGTGAAACATTAGATGCGTATATTGAAAAGGATAAAAAAGCAATTAAAAATAAAATTAATCCTTTAGGTAGCGGTGCTGGTAGTACTGATTTTTATGAACATAAAGATAAAGGTGGACAATATATTTACTGGAGTAGCGGCTTTAAAAACTTACCATCTAGCTGGAATGACAGAATTTCTTCTGTAAGTACAGCGTCACCTTCTGCAAGTTATTCAACTACACTTTGGGAGCACACTTCAACACAAGGATATGGAAAAGGCGTTTTATTTAAACATGCTGATTGGTACGGTAAAACTGCTAATTTAGCTGCTGATTGGAACGATATTACTTCAGCGATTGAAATTAAATAGTAATAAGATATTTAATTTCTTCTATAAAAATTCAAACCACTATTCTCTCTTTCATTTAGAGAATAGTGGTTTATCATATTTTTATTTAAGCATGTACAGCATGTCCTACTGCTTGCATTAACGCTTCATGAATCGCCTCAGATAAAGTTGGATGTGCTGCAATATAATCTCTCATTATATCAGCGGTAACTTCTGTATGAATCATTACGGTTCCTTGACCAATAAGTTCAGTTGCATAAGGACCGATAATAGAAATCCCTACAATTTCTTGGTATTTAGGTTCTACAATGACTTTTACTTTACCTACTTGTTCTCCTAAAATAAGAGCTTTTCCGTTCGCTGTAAAAGGAAATTCTCCGATGAGAATATCACCATATTGTTCTCTTGCACCTTTTTCACTTAACCCTACACTAGCTATTTCTGGAGCTGTGTATATACAACGGGGCACAGCGTGATAATTTACTTTCACGTCTTCTCCGCTTGCGTGTAATGCTGCTGTCGTTCCTTCATGGAAGGCAACGTGAGCAAGCTGAATTCCACCGATTACATCACCAGCTGCGTAAATATGCGATACGTTCGTTTGCATATGTTCATTCACAGAAATCCCTTTATTTGAAAACTGAACCCCTGCCTTTTCTAATCCTAATTGTTGCACTCGTGGTTTTCTTCCTACAGAAACAAGAACAAATTCTGGAGTTACTTCGTGAGTAATTCCCTCGTACTCAAATGAAGCTTGCTTCTTATAGTTATTTAATCCTTTTAAAACTGCTCCCGTAAAAATTTTCACACCATCTTTTTCTAATTTCTCTCTTAAAATATTCGCGATATCTTCATCTTCACCAGGTAGTAATTGCGGTGCCATTTCAACTATCGATACTTTTGTGCTAAGTCTACTATAAATACTTGCAAACTCACATCCTATTACACCACCGCCAACGATTAACAATGAAGATGGTACACTCTCAAGAGACATGGCATGGCTACTATTTAAAATCCATTTTCCATCGAACGGAGCGAATGGTAATTCTGTAGGTTCGGAACCAGATGCGATAATAAAGCTCTCTCCATCAACTACTTCTTCTTTATTTCCTTGTACAACTCGCACACGATGATCCGTTTCGAATTTCGCTTTTCCTTTTACAACTTTAATTTTATTTTTCTTCATTAAATATTGTATTCCTTGGACGAGTTGCATTACGATTTGTGATTTTCTCGCCTGTATTTGATCCCAATCAATTGATATACTTCCTGTATTAAGCGTAACTCCATAATCATTCGCTTTTCTCACAATGTCATGTATTTCAGCACTTTCTAACAGTGATTTCGTAGGCATACAGCCAACATTTAAACACGTTCCGCCAAGTTCAGCTTCATCAATAAGAGTGACACCTTTGCCATTTTGAGCCGCGGTAATTGCCGCTACATATCCAGCTGGTCCGCCTCCAATTACAACTAGTTTACTCATTCTCTCACCTTCTCTTTATAAAAGAATTGTTATAGGTTCTTCTAAATAATGTTTAATTGTGCGTAAAAATGCAGCTGCTGGTGCACCGTCTAGTACACGATGATCGAATGTTAAACTTAAAGGTAACATACTACCTTTTTTTAATTTTTTCCCTTTATATACAGGAACATGTTCAATTGCGCCAATACCTAAAATGCCAGTTTCAGGTGTATTTAATACAGGTGTGAAATATTCAATACCAAAGCTACCTAAATTACTAATTGTAAATGTCGTTCCGTGCATATCATCACTACTTAAGCTACCTGCTCGCGCCTTTTGTGCCACATTCTTAATCTCTTTAGACAATTCTACTAAAGATAAATTATTTGCAAAGCGAATAGCTGGAACGATTAACCCTTTTTCTAATGCAACTGCCATGCCTAAATGCACATGTTCAAATTGATGAATTGCATCATCTATATAAGCGCTGTTCATTTCTTTATGCTCTCCAAGTGCTAATACAGCAGCACGCGAGACAAAATCCGTAATGGTTAATTTATTATCATATCTTTTTTGTACAAATTCCGCTATTTCTTTATGTAAAGCAACTAAATCTGTTACATCTACTTTCATCGTTAACGTTAATTGTGCGCTATTTTGTAAGCTTGCGTGCATACGATTTGCGATTGCTTTACGCATACCAGTAACAGGAATCGCTTTACTTTCTTCTCGTTCAGATATTTCCGGAACGTTTACTCTTACCTCAAGTACTTTTAATACATCTGCCTTTGTAATCCTTCCGCCAGGGCCTGTACCAACTAATGCCTTGATATCCAGATTTTCAGACTTTGCAATTTTCTTGGCTACAGGTGAAATTTTAATTCTTTGCTTCGATACTTCTTTCCCATTTGCTTCTTGATTTTGTACTTCTATATTAGATGTTTTTTCTTCTACCACATGTGTGCTTTCCTGCATTTCTACCTTTTCATTCGGTTTACCGATGTAGCAAATTACAGTACCAGGCGGCACTCCTTCATCTTCACTTACAGCTATATCAAGTACTGTACCATCAGCTGGCGCTTCAATTTCCGTTTCAATTTTTTCTGAATTAATACTAGCAATTAGTTCTCCTTTTGCTACATTATCGCCTGCTTTAATATTCCAGCTCGTAATAATACCTTCTTTCATCGCCATACCTAACTTCGGCATTACAACTTCTACAGCCATGTCTCTCTCTCCCTTCTCATCGTTTTATTACACATGTAATAAAGATTGGTCTCCGATCATTTCTGATACAGTTTCAATTACTTTTTCTGGTGTTGGCAAATACAACTTTTCAAGTGGTGGTGAGAACGGAACGGGTGTATGTGGTGCTGTAATTCGTTTAATAGGTGCATCTAACAAATCAAAACCTTTATCCGCTACAATTGCCGCAATATCTGTTGCCATACTACATCTAGGATTCGCTTCATCAATGACGATAAGACGATTTGTTTTTTCAACAGATGATAAAATCGTATCCTCATCAAGCGGTGATAAAGATCGTGGATCAATTACTTCTACTTCAAGCCCCTTTTTCGATAATTGCTTTGCAGCTGCAAGCGCTGTATGAACTTGCTTTCCGATTGCGACAATTGTTACATCAGAACCTTCCCGTTTAATATCTGCTTTTCCTAATGGAATTGTATAGTATCCTTCTGGCACTTCACCTTTCATATTGTAAAGTGTTTTATCCTCAAAGAAGATTACTGGATCATCATCTTCAATTGCTGCTAATAATAAGCCTTTTGCATCATACGGCGTGGAAGGAACAACAACTTTAATACCTGGTATGCTCGTAAATAATGCGTACAAACTTTGTGAATGCTGAGCTGCTGCACTAAAACCAGCGCCATGCATCGTACGTACTGTAACAGGTACTTTTGCTTTACCTCCAAACATATAACGGAATTTCGCACCTTGGTTTAATACTTGGTCAAGACAACTACCGATAAAATCATTAAACATTAACTCAGCTATCGGACGTAACCCAGTTGCAGCAGCTGCCATCGCGGCTCCCATATAACCCGCTTCAGAAATTGGTGTATCCAATATACGATTTCGGCCAAACTCTTGTACAAGTCCTTTCGTAACACCAAGAACACCGCCCCATGCTTCATCATCTTGCAAATGATCAACTTGTGCACCGCCTGCAACATCTTCACCTATTAAAATTACATTTTCATCACGACGCATTGAGATTTTCATCGCTTCATTAATTGCAGTTGACATACTTACTGTTCTAGTCATAATTTTTCACCCTCCTCTTATTTGTAAGAAACGTATACATCTTTTAATAATTCTTCATCGTCTGGGTATGGACTATTTTCACTAAATTCAATGGATCTTTGTACTGCATCATCTACTGCTTTTTCCATATCAACAAGTTCAAATTCCGTTAATAAACCTTCATGAATTAAATGCTTACGGAAATTCACAATTGCATCTTTTTCATTTAAATGTTCTTCTTTTTCTTCTGATGTTTTATATGTTTGCGCTTCACCTTCGAAATGACCATAATTACGATATGTCATACATTCAATAATTGTTGGACCATCCCCATTACGCGCACGTTCCACTGCTTCTGCAGCAGCTTTATATACAGCTAGAAGATCTTTTCCATCTACTTGAACACCTGGAATATTATAAGCTTTTGCGCGATCAGCGATAGAATCACAACTTGAAGCATATTCAAATGTAGTTGCTTCACCGTAACCGTTATTTTCTGCAATAAAAATAACTGGTAACTTCCAAATCGCCGCTAAATTAACCCCTTCATGGAATGTTCCTTCATTATTTGCTCCGTCACCGAAGAAGCAAACACTTACATCTTTTGTTCCTTTATATTTAGCTGTTAATGCTGAACCGCAAGCAAGTGGGAAACCCCCGCCTACAATGCCATTCGCACCAAGCATTCCTTTATCTAAATCGGCAATATGCATGGAACCGCCTTTACCTTTACATAATCCTGTCGCTTTCCCGAAAAGTTCAGCCATCATACCATTTAAATCACAACCTTTTGCGATACAATGTCCATGACCTCTATGTGTACTTGTAATACTGTCACTATCCGTTAAGTGGGCACATACACCAACTGCTACTGCTTCTTCACCTGCGTATAAATGAACGAAACCAGGCAAAACGCCTTGCGCGAACAATTCATGCACCTTATCTTCAAACTTACGAATCTCTAACATTTTTTCGTACATCCAACGAGCTTGTTCTTTCGTAATTTCATTCCCTTTACTTTCAGTTGTTTTTAACATGTCCAGCCCTCCTATTTTCTTGTTCGTCTTTTATATTGCAAGTACCGTGCCAAATTCTAATCCTTGCTTTAATAGGTTTTCGCTTTTCTTTCATAATAAAAAGTGGACAAAATGAGACATTTGTCTCGTTTTGTCCACTTTTGTTCACCTAATTTGAGAACTATTATCTTATTCATTATCAAAGCTCTGCTGTAATTTTCGGATGTAAATAATTTGCCCAATATGATATGCATTATGAGTTGTTACATTCGCTAACACTTCCCACCATTTTGCAGAAACGGGAAATCCCGCTACATCACTTTCAACCTTTTCTTCATTTATGAGAGTTTGCCATTGTAACAGTTTTTCTAGTAGCTTTTCCCGTAATTCATCGAAAGTTTGATTATCTGAAAGCATAAAACTTTTATTATTATCTCCTATAGCGGGTACTGCATTAACATGTGATTCTTTATACCTAGTTTGCCACGTAGAGTTCCAATACAGTAAATGTTGTACGATTTCGGCTATACTATTACACTCTTCATTCGGTTTCCAGAAAGCTTCCCTCTCAGATAAATCCTTAACTGCATCTGAAAATGGCATATACCAACTGGGATCATTCGCATTTGCTAATAACTGATCTGCTAATACATCTTTCACATGGACCATTTTTCTTCCCTCATTTCATTATCATATTAATATACACTACTCTATATACGCTCATTCCCTATAATCCCCTTTTTTACATACAAATTGATTTCATACTGAATGTAAGAATAATAGATTTTCTTATCATAACTCGTTATGATAAAAGAAAAAGAAAGCTGGCAGAAAATGAATAAAAAAATCGCAATAATTACAGGAGCCTCAAGTGGATTTGGACTATTAACTACACTCGAACTCGCAAAAAAAGATTATTTAGTTATCGCTACAATGCGAAACCTTGAAAAACAAGTGCGCTTACTATCTCAAGTTACTCAACTTAACTTACAGCAAAATATAAAAGTTCAACAATTAGATGTAACCGATCAAAACTCTATACATAACTTCCAATTATTTTTAAAAGAAATACAAAAAGTAGACCTTCTTGTTAATAATGCAGGATATGCAAATGGCGGCTTTGTAGAAGAAATTCCAGTAGAGGAATACCGTAAACAATTTGAAACGAACCTATTTGGAGCTATATCAATTACCCAGCTTGTCTTACCGTATATGAGAAAACAAAGAAGTGGAAAAATCATTAATATAAGCAGCATTAGCGGCCAAATTGGATTCCCTGGTTTATCTCCTTATGTATCTTCAAAATATGCATTAGAAGGCTGGAGTGAATCGCTTCGCTTAGAAGTAAAACCTTTCGGAATAGATGTTGCTTTAATTGAACCAGGTTCTTATAACACAAACATATGGGAGGTTGGGAAACAACTAGCTGAAAATCAATCTGATACAACATCTCCTTACAAAGAGTATATGGATAAAATACAAAAACATATTAATAGTGGCAGTGATACATTTGGTAATCCGATAGATGTTGCTAATAAAATTGTAGAAATTGCTGAATCTAAGCGTACAAATTTACGATATCCAATCGGTAAAGGTGTGAAATTTATGATCTTCGCGAAGAAGATTCTTCCTTGGAAATTGTGGGAATACCTTGTTTTGAGAAGCTTTAAGAAGATGTAATAAACTTTTTGAAAACTATTTTGAAAGGGATGCTAATTAAATGTTAGGTTTACCGTATGGGAAAGTGTTTTTAGTGCCGTGGACTGAAGAATGGGAAATTGAGTTTATGAAAGAGAAACAACTCATTGAGGAACAAATTGGCGAACATATTTTAGCGATACACCATATTGGTAGTACTTCTATTCCATATTTAAGTGCAAAGCCCATTATTGATATAGCAATTGAATTAGAAAATTATACGGACGGTATACATTGTATTAAAAAGTTAGAACTACTAAACTATAAATATAGAAAAGAAGTATTACCCGAAAGATACTATTTTAATAAAGGTGAACCAAGAACTCATCAAATTCATATGTATGAACAAGGGAATACATATTTAATAGAACAATTACAATTTCGTGATTACTTAATAGACAATAAAACTGCACGCATGCAGTATGAACAGTTAAAGATTCAACTTTCACAAGCTAATCCTACTGATAAACATAAGTATGCAGAGGATAAAACTAATTTCATTACATCTATATTAACTAAAATAAATGCTTAAATAAACAAGAAACCATTTAGTAGTAAATGGTTTCTTGTTTATTAGTTATTTCATTATTTGTACTATCAAATTTTTATTATACAACAGGTGGAAAGAAGTAAAATAGTATCGAAGTCATAAAAATAAACGTGAATACCCCAATTACCGAAAATATATATTCTTTCGACTCTCTATCATACTTCCATTCCATCAATGCTCTTAAGATTAACGTCCCACCTAAATAAGTAAAAATGACATAAGCAATATTAATACTTTCAAATTTAAAGATAAATATAAAGCTAGTTATTAAATAAATAAAAAGTAGTCCTATTTCCAATTTTTTATGTAAACTATTTACATGTTTCTTATATCCCCAAAAACCACCCTTGGGCATATTCAATTTTTTTCTTAAAAACTTATCGAGAAAATAGATAGCTATACAAAAAACAATAGTTATAATCCAAAAAGTAGAAGCTCCCATTTTCACCCCTCCTATTATTTCATTTAATTACTTGAAATAAATTGGACTATATTACGGTTATCCCCTTCTAAATAACTTATGATGCCTTGAGGATATGTCGGCTTCTCCTGTAATTCCTCTAGACTTTTCCAAATTAATATAATATCCTCATGCTCTTTATGCCTTATTTCATTTGTAATGATTTTTTCAACAGTCCCCCAATGTATCAATGTACAATGATGACCTTTTTCGTTATCCCACTCAAAAATGTGTTCATTTACAATTGCTAACTCTTGAACATCAACTTTCAAATCGTACTCTTCTATTAACTCTCGAATTATTGCTTCTTTTGACGTTTCACCAAATTCAATAGAGCCACCTGGAAAACGATAAAATGATTCATTTTCATCGCATTGTACAAGTACTTTAGAATGATCTTCATTTAAAATCATTGCTTCAGCACGTAATTTAGGATTTTTCATTTTGTCTCCCCATTCATTCCACATATAATTAAATCCACTAGGTATAAAAGAAAAGATTAAGCATAATTCCTGTTATTACTAATAGCGGAACCGCTCCTAAAGAAATGACATATTCCCTCGATTCTTTATCAAATTTCCACTCCATAAATGATTGAAGGCAGTATAAAGTTATTAAAAATAAAATGGGTAAATTACTAATATAAACGGGATTTAAAGTAGCACATATCATCGTAACAATTATATAAGAAATAATAAGAGCCCTAGTGCCCCATTTATGAAAGTTGTTTACATATTTACTATTCCAGTCTGTTTGTTTCGGTATATTTAGTTTTTTCCTCACTACTTTTTCAAAAACAACTAAGGATATAATCCATACTATTAATAAAATTCCTTTAACCCAAAACAGTGATGTTTCCTCCTTTACCTTTTCTCCGGCTGATCACTCGGATACGTAGCATTCCTTTTATTTTCTACGTCCCAACTAATAATTGTCGCACTATCACGTCCCAACTGATGATGCACGTGTTCTAAAACATTGTGAATATTTTCTTTAAGTGTTTTATCATTTCTATTCATAGCATTATACAAATTTACAGGTGTTTCATATCGGCGTTCCCCGCATTCTAATACACCATCTGTCACCATTACAATTCGGTTCTTTCCAGTACGTAATTCACGAATACCTGATGAATAGCAAGGCACAGGTAAATCAAATGTGTTTACATTTCCAATCCATTCGTAAAAATGACGTTGATTTAATGCATATTGTCCTAACTTATGTAACTCTTCATGAAATACATACACTAAACAATCACCGATAGAAAGCCACCATATATAATTTTCTTTCCTTACACATAGTAAGCAAGCTGTTTCACCTTTAATTTTTTTGCACTTTTCCTTAAATGAAGATGACTGAAAAATTGTCAGTATATGATTTTCAATAGATTGAAACACTGTATTAATTGATTCATTCAAAATTACTTTTATATTTTCATATTCTTTTTCGATTGTATTTACTACTAAATCAACACTTTCTGCACTATTATGTCCATCTAATATAGCTGCAAATTCCCAATCACCATTTGACCAAACTAACGCACCATCTTCGTTCTTTTTTGCTCCGGCACTAATATTCCCACCATATGCACCGAGCACGATATCACCATATTGCTTTACCGAAATTTCGTCTAAACACATTTCTCTACTTCCAACCCATGAATGTTGTCTATTATTTGTTGTATGCATATTCACTCACCATATACTCTCGTATTCTTTCGCATAGTTTTTTGATTTTCGCTGCTTCACCATATGGTGCGCCGGTCCATTTCGCTATCTCGGTTGGTGACCAAAACTCTTTTGGTGTATTTGCATAACGCGGTATGATATGCATATGCATATGTGGTACACCATTCCCTGAAACAAAAGTGTAAATATGCTCTGCACCTTCGCTTTCTTTTAGCGCTTTACTTACTCTACTTGTTATAAGTCCGAACGCTTTCGCTTCTTCATCTGTTAGTTCAGCGAGGCCAGGTACATGCCTTTTTATATCTATCATTACATAACCCAAGTATGTTTCTTCACTATCCCAGTGGACATGTCCAACGTAAAGCAGTTCATCTTCGTAAATAGCTCCACCTGGAACTATAATATTTCCTTTATGCTTTTCACAAATAAAACAGTTTAGTTTTACTTGATCGTTCGTTGACATATTCATCACCATCCTTTTCATATATAATATCATAAAAAAAGGAAAAACAGGATTTATATTCCGAAGATTCACTCTTTTGATACAGCAATTTTTGAAATGAATTTAAACCTCATTATTTCTTCAAAAACGCAATCCCAATTACGATCCCAATCACAATTCCGATTACTAAATTATTTGTAAAATAACCTTGGAATACACCGATTACAACTCCTATACCAATACCTATTGCCAAAGCATCATTTCTTTTTTTATTTTTAGCCAAAATTGCATCTCCTCCCATCATTTCTCGCTAAACAACATACGCTTACTTGAATGTATTAATATATTCACTATCTCACTTGAACATTTCAAAAAAATGTACTTTAACTTCACATATAACATTTTCCATTTTCTGTACATACTCCTTTTATATTGAAAAATTTTCAAGTAACTATTAATTATACATAGGCATTTACTATAGGAAAGCTTCGTAATTTATTGAAGGAGGAACAATTCAAATGTATCCTCATTGGAATCCAAATATAAATCAACAGTATGTTTATTCCCCCCATCCCGCAAGGAATACATTGCATCATGATTCACAATATATGATGCATCATATCGCAAGTCTTGAAAGTCAATTAACTAAATTAATCTCATTAATCGAGGAAAATAATCAATTCATCAAATCAATGGAACAACAACAAAACCAAGTTTGTACACCAGCTGGAGGTTCTGTTATCGTTCATATGTAATCTAGATACAATAAAAAACACACTTTGTATTATAAAAGTGTGTTTTTTGGTCATTATTTTCTTTTCGTATGGAACCCTTGTGTAATTCGATCTAATATAATTGCGATTACTACGATAGCTAATCCAGCTTCAAATCCCATTCCGATATTAACTTGTGTTACAGAGCGATATACATCAACTCCAAGCCCTGGAGCTCCTACAAGTGATGCTGTTACAACCATCGATAACGAAAGCATAATGCTTTGGTTCACACCAGCCATAATCGTTCCGGTTGCAAGTGGTAATTGTACTTTAAATAGTTTTTGTGATGCTGTGGATCCAAACGCATTCGCTGCTTCAATTAAATCTTCTGGAACTTGTCTAATTCCTAAGTCAGTAAAACGAATTGTCGGTGGCATTGCAAAGATTACCGATGCAATAATTCCAGGTACTACACCAACTCCGAAAAATGTAATCGCTGGAATGAGGTATACGAATGCTGGCATTGTTTGCATAAAATCTAATGTTGGCTTTAAAAATTTTGAGAAACGCTCATTTTGAGATGCTAATATACCAATTGGAATTCCGACAATAATTGAAATAATAACAGACGTAAGTACGAGTGCTAATGTTTGCATCGTTTGTGCCCAGTAGTTAATATTCAAAATGAATAATAATCCAATAAGCGTAAAAATGACTAAAGATAATTTCCTCGTTGTGTACCAAATGAAGAAACACAAGATAATAATCATCAATATGGCAGGTATTATTGTTAAAAAATTAGTGAGTAAATCAACGAATCCACCAATAATATAAGAGAATCCTCGGAATAAGCCTTCAAAGTGCTCATATAAACTTGCAACAAATGAGTCGACCCATTCCCCTAATGGAATACGTGGTATACTATTCATCGTCTTTCACCTCTTCCTCAATGTTTCCTGCAAGAGCTTGAATGACACTTTCACGTTTAATAATTCCTCTTAGCCTTTTCTTCTCATCGATTACTGGTAACGGATATTTCATCTCTGCCATTTTTGCATATGTCTCTTCCAGTAAAGTATCCAAATACACATGCGGAATATCATTAAGTAATAAATCAGCAATCGGCCACTGTTTTTGTACTGCTTTACTCGCATCATCCGCAGTTAATATACCTAAAAACTCATACTTTTTGTTTACAACATATACAGTTGAGACGCCTGCATTCCTCATAATTTGAAGGGCCACACGAGGTCCACGATCAATCAATAAAGTTTCTGGTCGTTTTAAAATAGACTCAGCCGTAATTACTTTTCCTAAATTCACGTCCGCAACAAACTTTTCTACAAATTCATTTGCGGGGCTCATCATAATTTCTTCTGGCGTTCCAATTTGGACGATTTCTCCATCTTTCATTAATGCGATACGATCTCCAATTCGAAGCGCTTCATCTAAATCATGCGTAATAAATATAATCGTTTTTTCCATTTTATCTTGTAACTCTAACAATTCATCTTGCATTTCTTTTCGAATAAGTGGATCTAATGCACTAAATGACTCGTCCATTAGTAATACATCTGGATTATTCGTTAGTGCCCTTGCGATTCCAACGCGCTGCTGCATACCACCACTAAGTTGACTTGGATAATTATCTTTATGATGATCGAGTCCTACTAACTGTAGCGATTCTAACGCTTTTTTCTCTCGCTCTTCAACCGGAACTCCTTGTATTTCTAAACCATATGCAACATTTTGTATAACTGTACGATGCGGAAATAGAGCGAATTTCTGAAATACCATACTCATTTTCGTTCTTCTTACTCTCCGTAACTCTTCTTTTCCCATCGTTGCGATGTCTTCACCATCTATGTATATATGACCTGCAGTTGGTTTAATCAATTGATTTAACATACGAACTAGCGTAGATTTCCCGCTACCAGACAAACCCATAATAACGAAAATCTCTCCAGAGTAAACTTCAAACGTTGCTTTTTTCACCCCAACGTTCATTCCTGTCTCTTTTAAAATTTCCGATTTACTTTTTCCTTCTTTTAATAAGGAAAGGGCTCTTTGCGGATGTTTCCCGAATACTTTTGTTACGTTTTCAACACGCACCTTTGTATTATCCATGTCACTACTCCTTTTCTACCCATCTATTCACATAGTGTTGCGATTTTACAAAGAAATATTACATAAAAATGACATTCATAAGATTTCTTTAAAATTCTCGTTTCCGTTCATAATAAGAATGCTTACTTATACATTTATTTTATAAGGCAAACGTTACTTAGGAGGTTTTCGATGCGAAAGAAAATTTGGTTTATATGCCTTGCATTATTTATTACTATGATTTTCACTTCATGTAATGCAACAAATGCAAATTCGAAAGGAAAAATTAAACTTGGTGTAACAAGTTGGAAAGAAAATATTGCAACCGCAAACATGTGGAAAGTTTTATTAGAAGAAAAAGGCTACAAAGTTGAGCTCATGTATTTAGAAAAAGCCGCAATTTGGACTGGTGTCGCTCGTGGCGATGTTGATGCGAATTTAGAAGTATGGCTACCAGTTACAGATAAACCGCTAAACGATCGTTATAAAGATGATATTGTCTTAAAATCAAAATGGTACGAAGGTACTGGACTAGGTTTAGTCGTCCCTTCTTATATGAAAAACATAAACAGTATCGAAGATTTAAATGCTCATAAAGATGAACTAGATAATAAAATTGTCGGTATCGAACCCGGTAGTAGTCTTATGAATTTAACGAATAAAGCAATGAAAGAATATGATATAAAACTAAAACTTGTCCAATCTTCTGAAGCTGCGATGATGAGTGAACTAAAGAAAGCATATACAAAAAAGAAACCAATCGCTGTTACGCTTTGGAATCCGCATTGGGGTTTTTCAGAATTTGACTTAAAATATTTAAAAGACCCTAAGAAAGTATATGGTGAAAAAGATGACATTTATTACTCCGTTCGTAAAGGTTTCGAAAAAGATCACCCAGATGTTATAAAATACTTTGATAAATGGAAAATGAACGATGAACAGCTTGGTACGTTAATGGTCATGTTAAATAAAACAAAAGATCCTGAAGAGGCTGCGCGAAAATGGATTAAAAAAAATCAAGCATTAGTTGATGAATGGGTAAAGGATTAATAAAAAGGCTAGAGAATTAATATATCCTCTAGCCTTTTTCATCTTATTTTTTCGTAACAACGTCATCTACAATCCCATATGCCTTCGCTTCTTCTGCAGTCATAAAATAATCTCTTTCTGTATCATGTGCTACTCTTTCAATCGGTTGGCCTGTTTTTTCTGCAATCATTTTATTAATATCATGCTTTAACTTTAATATTCTTTTCGCAGTTATTTCAATTTCTGTTGCTTGCCCTTGTGCACCACCAAGCGGCTGATGAATCATAATTTCACTGTTAGGGAGCGCAAACCGTTTTCCTTTTGCTCCTGATAATAATAACAATGCACCGAATGATGCCGCAAAGCCCATGCATAGCGTTTGCACATCTGGTTTAATTAAATTCATCGTATCTAATATTGCAAAACCTGCTGTCGTTGAACCTCCTGGGCTATTGATGTATAAATATATATCTTTTTCTGCATCTTCTGCTTCTAAAAATAATAATTGCGCTACGACACTACTCGCTACTTGATCGTTAATTTCTGAGCCGATAATAATAATGCGGTCTTTTAATAACCTTGAATATATATCATAGGAACGTTCTCCTAATTTTGTTTGTTCTACTACATATGGAATTGTATTCATTTTAAATTCCTCCAATACTTGTTATGCTGCGCAAAGCATACAACTGTAGGAAGAAGGTTTTTTCACATTAAATAATAACACTGGCTGTTTAGATGGTAACTTAGTAAAATCTATTGTCGGAAGAAGTTTCGTTAACAATTCTGGTCTTTCCTCACGAATAGATGTTACAACAACTTCAATATCCTCTGTGAATTCGACTATCTCAATCCCTTCTTCACTTACAGTTTTCAGCCTATTTCTACTTCGAAATAAAGAAGCCTTTACTGCACCTTCTGATACAAAACACACTTTAGCAATATCAGCGATACTATATTGAAAAACATCTTTTAATAATAAAATTGCGGATTGCTGTACATTTAATGAAGACAATACTTTCCCTACCATTTCATGCAAATCTGCAATGTTCTCATGTGGTTCTTCAAAAGTGATTTGTTCTCTTATTTTTTCATGAACAGACTTAGACTTCATCTGATCTAACCAACGATTTCTTGCTATTTTATAGACGAGTGTCATACAAATATCTTTATTTCTATATTTTTGAAGCACTTTACACACTGTTTCTTGGGCGAGATCTTCCCCATCCCATTTGTTTTTCGTTAAAAAAGTACAGTATCTTTTTAACTCTCCATATTGTTCAATTAAAAAGTTTATATTTGAATGATTCATATCGATATGGTTCTTTAAAACATGAGTTACTTTTGTGCACAAAATAACCACTCCTTTTCAGCGCTTACTTAATAAACGATTCAACATTTAAAAAAGTTACGGGGATATAAAAAAATAATGTTTATGTTCAATAATTCGCGGTCATAAATATGTTATGTACAATTTTACGTGAGGAGGAACAAATTTGCCAAAATTAACAATTGAAGGTGCGGGAACTTTTGATGTGAAAGAAGGAACAAAGTTAGTATTAGCAATTGAAGATAGCGGTGTCAACATTCTTCATCGTTGCGGCGGGAATGCACGTTGCACAACTTGTAGAGTAGAAATACTAGCAGGTGATTTCTGTGAAGCGAGTGCGAATGAGAAACATGCAATGACGGAAAAAGGAATTGAAGATCATTTACGATTATCTTGTCAAATGCGTGTACATAAAGATATAGTCGTTCGTCCGGTACTTACAGTTGAAAATTCAGGTCTTGATGCTGGGCCACGTCCGGCGGAGTAAAGCGATGAATTTAAAACAGCTCGCTGGCGAATATGCTGCTAACTTTGTAAACGATGGCATGAAAATTGGGCTTGGTACAGGTTCTACTGTATATTGGACAATACAAAAATTAGGTGAGCGTGTAAAAGAAGGATTATCATTTCAAGCTGTACCAACATCAAAGGAAACTGAAGCATTAGCACAGCAACTAAATATCCCCCTAATTTCGTTAAACGACGTACAAAGTCTTGATCTTACAATTGATGGAGCGGATGAAATTGATTCAAATTTACAACTTATAAAAGGCGGTGGCGGTGCATTACTTCGTGAAAAAATCGTTGCCTCTTCCTCTAAAAAACTAATTATCATTGCTGATGAATCGAAACTTGTAACACATTTAGGTACTTTTCCATTACCTATTGAAATCATCCCTTTTTCATGGAAACAAACCGAAAATAAAATTCAGTCTTTAGGATGTCAAACAACATTACGTTTGAAAAACAATGAAACCTATATAACCGATAACAATAACATGATTATCGATTGTATATTCCCTAATCATATTTCTAATCCTGCCCATTTACACACTCAATTAAAAATGATTACTGGTGTAGTTGAAACAGGGTTATTTATAAGTATGACGAGTAAAGTAATTATCGGCGCTAAAAATGGGATAAAGGAATTGTAATAAAAGCTAACTTTTTAAAGTTGGCTTTTTAGTATGTTCTTCTCTTTATAGCGCTTTATTATGATATACTATGAAAACACAAGCTGATTACATTAGAAAGGACTGAACATTTTGCAATCCAAACTTATAACAGAACTTGCTGATTTAGAAACTGCCTTTCATATTCGAAAAGAAGTATTTGTAAAAGAACAAGGTGTCCCTCTTGCAGATGAATTTGATACATTCGATGAAATCGGAGAGCAATGTAAACATATTTTAGTTTATTATCATGAGCTTCCTGTAGGTACAGGGCGTATACGATTTGTTGATGGCGTCGGAAAATTAGAACGTATTTGCATTTTAAAAGATTATCGTACATACGGATTAGGTAAAGTCATCATTCAAACGTTAGAAGAAATTGCTCGTAACGAACAAGCTACAAAAGTGAAACTACACGGGCAAACACAAGCTGAAGGATTTTATAAAAAATTAGGTTATGAAACTTCTTCTGATATATTTATGGAAGATGGCATTCCGCATATACTTATGACGAAAGTGTTATCATAATAAAAAGGGTAGTATATGAATCTTATGTATTCATACACTACCCTTTTTTATAAATAGAAAAGTGAATTCTCAAGATTCTCTTTTGAAATCAAAGCCCATCATCTCTTAGTTCATATCTAGGTAAAGCTTACACTGTTTTCCATAATGATAATGCATAAATCCAGTTCGGATCACCATTTCCTTGATAACTCTGGACTGCTTCATATACTTTTCCTTCGTGTAGAACTCTATCTCCCTTTTTATATGCTTTTTTTGCATCCCACGCTTCATATGAAGCGCTTTCGGTTTTTGTAGTAATTGTGAATATATCACTCTGTACGGATTCATTTCCAGCTACATCAACAGCTTTTACTACATATTTATAAGTAGTATTAGCGAGCAGATTTTTATCCATATAAGAAGCTGTATTGGATGTTGCAATCTTTTTCATTGCCCCTTCTGTTTCTCTATAAATATCATAATGGTCTACACCAATATTATCGTCAGATGGACTCCACATTAAATCCACACTTGACGCTGTCGTTCCCATACTATGTAATCCTTTTGGTTGTGTTGGTGCTTCTGTATCAGGAGTCTCAACTGTCGTTTTTACTGTAAGCGCTGCACTTTCTTTCGATACATTTCCAGCTGCGTCAATTGCTTTTACAGTATAAGAGTATTCTGTACTCGGTTGTAATTTCTTATCAATAAAATGAGTGCCTAGTACTGTATCAATCATCTCTCCGTTACGGAAGATTTGATATCCTTTTACCCCTACATTATCCGTAGAAGCGTTCCATGTTAGTTCTACACTATTCGCTGTTACTTTTTGCGTCTGAAGTCCATTTGGAATACTTGGCGCTTCTATGTCTGGTTTCACATCATTTATAAGATTAACATCAATTACATTATAGAATGCATTTGCTGTATCAGCTACATCCCATACTGCTAAAATCACATGATATCCACTACGATCAGTAGGTACATTGATTTTATGAGTTAAATTATTTGAAGCTGCAGAACCATCATGTTGTACTGTTCCAATTGGTTCAAAATCTGCTCTTGTTAGCGCTTTATTTGGATTCCATCCTTTTTTAGTAATATAGTAATGCCACTTACTCGTTAAGTGAGGCGCAGTATACTTCCAAGTAAATGTATTTTCCCCACCAGTGATTGTATTTTTAAACCAACGA
Organism: Bacillus cereus group sp. MYBK5-2; assembly: GCF_051915685.1. Taxonomy (NCBI): domain Bacteria; kingdom Bacillati; phylum Bacillota; class Bacilli; order Caryophanales; family Bacillaceae; genus Bacillus; species Bacillus cereus group sp. MYBK5-2. Next base: position 140,792 of record NZ_JBQAFE010000006.1, on the reverse strand, counting down.
TTTGCTGTTTGTTGATCTAAAATACCACCAAATTTTCCGCCTGCTGAAGCAATTTGTCCATCTACTGGACCACCTTGTGGGAACCCTTTTGGAGCTTCTAAACTTTGTGGTTCATACATAACACTTCCACAGTTTACATTTAGCGCACCATAAGTTGGACTACATAAAGCAGATCGGCTACCAGGCTTTTCAACAAAACCGTGCGCATAAGCATTTTGAGGAATAAGTGTCGTACTAATAATTCCAGCTGTTAATGCTACAGCTCCTAAACTTTTTTTGTTCATTTTCATATTTTGTAGTTGTTTTAAAAATCGATTATTCATGTTCATGTCTCCTTCTTGTTATACTTTGTAGTGGAATGTGGGCTTTGATGTAAAAGAATAACAAGAGACAAACTTGTACCGATGTATGTGTTAATTATGCATACACCGCAGTGAAATTATATTTTTCTTGTGAAATATTTCACTTTATGAATATATCATGACATAGAAATTACCTGAGTATGTGCAGAAGTTGTGCAGAAACAGTGAAATTATTACTAACATGTAAAACTAAGTCCTAACATTTTAAAATAAAATTTGAATATATTTATCTATCATCTTTACTTCATAATTGACAATACATTTAACTAGTTAACTTTTATTCTTATACTTATATCTCTCCGTGCCTTAGTTTTAACCATACTAAATATTAAAAATAAGAATTATAAAGTTAAATAAAAAGCATCCTATTTAGATGCTTTTCTAATGTATAATTTCATTTTTTCACTGACCTACAAATATAAAAATTTCATCAACAGCTTCCTTATATCCACCTGATTTTTGGAAAGATTTCTTCAAATTCAAAGCGACTTCTTTAAATGACGGATTATTTAATACCATTTCTACACTTTCACTTAGTTGATCCGCAGTTAATCCTTGCATTTGTAATTTTATTCCTGCTCCAAGACTCTCCACTTGCTTTGCGACTACTGGCTGATCTGCACTTTGCGGTATTACAACGAGCGGAATCCCGTTATACAGTCCTTCATGCGCACTGTTCATCCCGCCGTGTGTAATAAATAGTTTCGTATATGTAAGCAGCTCAGTTTGGGGTACATAGTTTTTCACAATGAAGTTTTTAGGAATTTCGCCTAGATCACTTATTTTTGTTTTACTACCAATAGACATAACAATTGTATGCTCACTATTCTCAAAGGCCTTCATACACAGTTTATAAAAGTCAATCGCTTCATTAAAAACAGTACCTAATGAAATATAAATCGGACTTTTTTCTTCAATTGAAGTAAAATCAACGTCTCTGTTTTTCATTTGTGCAGAGATAGATGGTCCTACAAATTTATATGTTTCATCAAAAGTATCACCAAAAGGCTGGAACTCCTTAATTGTATATACAATAGTAAGGGGTGCAGGATTACAGAAAACTTCATAAGATGATTTTATTTCAACACCATATTTTTCAGCAATTCCCTTCGTTAAGTTTTGAAAATCATTCTGTATTTTATCATAAATTTCTACTGGGATATTTTTTGATAGATGACCTAACATTTGCTCAAAGGATTTTTCATCCTGCGCAAAAGATGTGCATGAATTTATGGCTGGAAGTTTAAGGATTTGAGCAATTAAATGGCCACAGCCAAACATAGAATCATGAATTATGTAATCAAAATGTTCACCTTCAATTTGTTCTAAAACGCTAGGTATTACAATATCTGCTGTATGTAGAAGGCCATTTATTCTTTCCTGTAAATAATTTCTGCCTCCAGATAGAAACGCTTTTATAAATTTTTGATCATCAATCGTTCGTACAGTAGCACCTGTCTTCTCAATCCGCTCCCTGAAAGCTTCTATTGAAAAATAAACGACCTCTTCACCACGAGAAATCAATTCATCTACAACTTGTAAAGTTGGATTTATATGTCCTTCTGATCCAGCATTAATAAATAAAACACGCGCCATAATAAACACTCCTTACGTTAAATCATTTCTATGTTGGCAAGATTACGGATTCTCTCCATACTCTTTTCCTAGCTGTTCGTATCATGTTCCTACTAAATTGACCTAGCAAGTCTAAAACCGAGATCATCTATATGAAATGTAGGATGGCTTCGACGACGACAAGTAGCGCCGCACCCTCTCGCTGTTTCAGCCCAACTACCACCACGAAAAATGCGGTATGATCCGTACACTGTTTCATCATACAAATCATAACACCATTCCCAAACGTTCCCTAGCATATCATAAAGTCCCCATGCATTCGGTTCTTTTTGGCCAACGTCATGAATCTCTCCATTTGAATTTTCATTATACCACGCTATATCATGAAGTTTCCCGTATGTATATCCGGTTGTACTTGCTTTACATGCATATTGCCACTCCGCCTCAGATGGTAATCGGTAGCCATTTGAATCTAAATTACATTTCACAATTTGACCACCATCACTAATAGAATAATATTCTTTTAATCCCGCTTTTTTTGAAAGTACATTACAAAACGCAATGGCATCGTTCCATGAAATATTGACAACTGGTTTATGATTTTTATCAAAATTATTTAATGTACTATTTGTAATAGCATCATATAGTTCCATTGTTACAGCATACTTTGCAAGAAGAAATGGTTGAATTTGTACTAGCCATTCTTTTTTTATTCGATCATCTCTTAATACTACCTCTCCAGCTGGAATATTGACCATTAATGAATCGATTAGTTGAATTAAATCGTTAGTCATTTTCTATTCCTCCAAACGTTCATTTTATATGAAATTAAAGTCATATACTCATTACAAAATACAAATTTCAAAAAGCGTTAAATTTTTCATAATAAAAAACGATTAGTTTTATTAAACTAATCGGTAAGATTCACAAAGAATTTTTGTGTTACATTCTATAATTATATGTGCTCTAAAAATTTCCGAACCTCATTTGGAGATTTTAAAACAATAACCTTTTTCTCTTCCGGCAATTGCTCTAACTCTTTTAAAATTGTAGGTCGTTTAGCATTAGGATATTCCCATATCCATTTAAAAAATTGCAAATCAAATCTTTCTTCACATCCTGCGCCCATATCTGGTCTTGTTTTATTTCGGTATTTTACAATTCTTTTAAAAGCCCTATAAACACAAATTGTTCTATGAATATCAAGGAAGATAATTGTATCAGCTGCATTCAGTCTTATACCCATCGTCCCGCCGTAATTCCCATCAATAATCCATTTCTCATCTTTAATTAAGTTATTTTGAACTGTTATTTGTTCTTCTCTCGGAACACCTTCCCAATTCGGTTTCCAAAATAATGCATCAAGATGATGCACCTTAATATTTAATTTATTTCCTAACTGCCTTGCTAATGTAGATTTTCCTGAACCACCAGAACCAATTAATATTATTTTTTTCATACCTTTACGATACCTTCTATAACTTCTTCAATAGTTTCCTTATTAGCTAAAATCCAGAAGAACATTTCTTCATTTAACTTTAATAAATCTGGTAACTGGACAAAATAAGTAATAAAGATAATTTGAATTGAAAGCATAACATACCAAATGGCTTTTAGTTCTTCTTTCGTTAAATCATTTTGTTTATAATAACCTTCAAAGACTTTGCTAACGATATGTAACCATTTCCCTCTTAATCTTTCATCACTAAATAGCTCGCTTAATATACTTGTACAGCAATAACATAAATCAAATATTTTTACATTATTTTCTAAAATCTCAAAATCTATAAACCCTTCCAGTTTATCATCTTTAAAGATTACATTTGATAGATGCATATCACGATGAATAATTTGTCTCGGTAATGGATGGACTGTTTCCTTGAAAGCTGCGTGCATTCGCTCCATCTTTTGAATTACCTCTCGATGAACATACTCATTCTTTTCTAAAATCGGTATAGCCCATTCAAATACCATCCTATATAAATCTCTTTTTATTAACTCATGGTCACTATTCACCGAATGTAATGCTTTGTGCAGATTAGCTATTTCTTCTCCAATTGTACTTGCTAGCCTTTCCAGCTTATTCGTATCTTTTATTTCTAAAACACTTCCGGCAACATACTCATATAAGCAATAATATTTTTCTTTATATAATACATATTGTTCATCATTTTCTGTCTTTACTACTCTCTGTACTTTAATCCCCTTTTCATACAGTTGCTTCAAAACATCGAATTCAACTAGAAGTTGCTTTATTGATCCTGTTTTCTTTAAAATATACTCTTTATTCTTGCATATAACCTTCGCTACTTTTTGTTGAATTACAGTAGCTGTGACATGTTCATTTTGAAACCAAAACTTTGCAATTTCCAGTGCTTGTTCCATTTACAAATACCCCTTTTACAATTCTTATGTCTTCCGAAAAATAACCTCACACAGTACTCCCACTCCAACACCAATTGTATAGGCCACTAAATCACTCCACAAAAAACCGTATCCCAACACGAGTCCGCCCAAAGTCGTTGCACGCATGCTATCTATCCATTCCGCATGATACAATTGGCTCGCTTCAATCCCGTAGCAAAACATTAAACTAATAAAAGCCAACTTCTTCGTCTCTGTTTTAGGAAACAAAAATCCAAAGCCAGTGAAAATCATTAATGCCCATAAAGCATCGCCTAAGTAATCATTTAATAGATGTGGTAGTGCGAAAGAAAACTTTCTTGAGCTAAGACCTAAAATAATAACAACTATAGTAAATAGTGCATATACTACTCTATTTCGTTTCGTATTCATTTTAAAGTCCCCTAATATGTAATGTAAAACTGTAAATAGCTAGTAAAACAAAGTTATTTTACTAGCTATTTATTAGTTGCTTTAATGATAAGAAAATGTGGATTCGTATTTAGATAATAATATGATTTTTCGTCTACTTCTTTCATTTTTTCAATTGCCTTCGGTTCTACTATCTCTTCTAATACAAAATAATTTGTAGTTTCATTTAGTATGTCTTGTAATGATCTTCTAAAAAACTTGACTTCAATAGTAATATTCGGTTTAACCCAAGTATCTATTAATAACTGTTTTTCAAAATAATTTTCACATGGAAACTTTGTGAAATCCATAAAAGGATGATGAATAGAATATATAAGTTCTCCACCTGGCTTCAATACACGACGAAATTCTTGAAATACTTGATTCCAATTTTCTATATAATGAAGAGTTAATGAACTTACAATCACATCATATGTATTATCTTTAAATGGCAATGTTTCTTGCAGATCATGACAAAGGAACGTTGCTTCTTCTCCTATATTTTCTTTTGCTGCTTTTACCATTTCAGGACTTACATCAATTGCTGTAACATTTGCTCCTCTTTTTATGAATTGAGAAGTATACCATCCAGCTGCACATCCAGCATCTAGTATCTTTTTTCCTTCTAGTTCCTTTGGAATAAGCTCCATCATCGCCGGTCTTTCATAATAACTGTTATATGGATTTGCGAAATCTAGATTTTCTTTATATGTACTCGCTAATTTATCATACGTATCTTTAATCGAATCTTTCATTACACACACTCCTAATACATATTAATCCATTAACTCCTGCTGCTTTTTCTTTGAAAATGATTGTAGTACTAAATCATACGACCAATCAATCATTTTATTAATTTGCTCCTGCACTATATCCTTATGAATATAAACAGTATTCCAATGTTTTTTATTCATATGATACCCTGGAATAATGGTTTCTGGATAATCTTCTCTTATTCTTAATGCGACTTCTGGATCACACTTCAATGTAATCGCAGCTTTTTCGCCTTCTTCATGATTTACTATCGCAAATATTTTATTATTAAGCCTCATACATGTTGCACTCCAGCCATCTGGAGAATCTTCTGTCGCTTTTCTTTTCGATAAACAGTACGCTCTTGTTGCATTCATTTTAATTGGCACCTCTTATTCTTTCCCTGTTTGATTACGATGCATCACAATTTGCTTCGTTGCTTGAAATTGCTGCTCACCGTAAAACTTTATTAGCTTCTCTCCGCAAAATAGACTAACAATATGAATATGAGATATTTCCTCGAGTAACATTGTAAGCATCTTCTCTCCAATACCTTTATTTCTTACACTCTCATGTACGACAACATCTTCAATGTATGCTCGAAAAATACCATCAGAAACGACTCTAGCAAATCCAACTAATTCATTTTCTTCCCATACTCCAATGGCTATACTATTCTTTAACATTTTTTCAATATCGACTTCTTTTCTTTCTGGCCACCAACCGACAGAATCATAAAGCTTCTTTATTTTTTCTGCACAGATTGGTTGTTCTTGTTGCAATTTATACGTGTACATATGCTTCCCTCCACCAATCAGTATACATAATATTATTATAATCTCTTTTCAAAAAAGTGCTGACTATGACCTTTCGGATGATCTTCAACGACACCATACTCCCTGTAACCGTGCTTTTTATAAAATTCTGGTGCTTGAAAACTAAATGAATCTAGCAATATTAATCTACACCCTTTCTCCTTCGCAATCCCTTCAATTTCATGTAAAAGTTGGCTGCCATAACCGTCATGACGAACTGATTCATCAACCCATAAAAAGTCGATATGAAGGTGATAAAAATACATCGCACCTGTTACGCCACCAAAAATTTTTCCTTCTTCATTTTTTACTACGAGGCGTACTTCTTCCATCGTCTGTCTTGCCTCATCTGTTAAGATGGACATATTATATTGAATAACTTTATTTTTAATATATTCTCCTTCAGTACGTGTACCGTTCTTTATATGTTTCATTTATATTGCTTCCTTTCAGCTTAGTAATCTACATTTTATTTTTTCTCTTTAAAATACTAATACATACGAATCCACCATATGTAACAAAGCATGAAAAGCCAATTATACCTGGTACAGAGACATATCCTACCCTTATGTAACTTATAACCGCAAAACAAACGATAGACAATAAAATAGATGGCCAAAATATAAGAGCTGTTTTTCTTCTTCCTCGTTGCGATGTACTTTCTTTCTCTCCAGAAACACGTGTGCCAAAAAGCAATACAATACAAATAAGGATCGCTGCAAAGTAAATTGTATCTAATGACAAATTGTGATCATATAGTGCGATTCCAACTTCAAGAGCAATAATCGTTAAAATTAAAATAATGATTGTTGAAGTCTTTAAGTTTCTTTTCAATCGCTCACTCCTAGCATGCTTTCACTATATTCTTTTTATATGTACTTTAAAACTGCTGCAAAAGCTTCATCTACCTCTTTATTTTCACGTCGATTCGGTAAATCTTTTCCCCCCATCACATAAAGAAGCGGAAATTCGTTAAACATTCCTATTATACCAATAAATTCAATATCGAATATAAAAAAAACTTTTCGGCAGCTCATATCAGCTATTTAAATAAGAAAAAGGTAGCATGAATTTTTTCTTGCTACCGAAAAATATTTATTCTTCTATAGGATTTTCAGGACCGTTAAGTTCCAGCTGATAAAAAGCTAAATCTAGCCATTTATTAAACTTATAACCAGCTTTTTTTATTGTTCCTGCATGAATAAATCCATAGTTTTGATGCAAGGCAATACTTTTCTCATTCTCTGCATCAATTCCAGCAATTAAGGTAATATACTCTCTTTCCTTTGCAATTTTGATTAATTCTTTCATTAATGAAGACCCAATGCCATTTTTTCTATATGCCTTATCTACATACACAGAATGTTCAACTGAATATTTATAAGCAGGCCACGCTCTAAATGGGCCGAATGTCGCAAATCCTACTACTTTATTATCTAATTCATATACGAAAATTGGATACCCTTCAGCCTTTTTTTGTTCATACCAATCTATTCTATTTTCAAGGGTTACAGGTTTATACGCATATACAGCTGTTGTATAAAGTATCGCATCGTTATAAATATCTAAAATGTATGCTAAATCTCTTTTCGTTGCTTCCCTTATCATTGTTTTCTTCCTTTCATCATGTTCATCTTATTTCACTATCTTTTCAATAGTTTTATTTTATCGAAATTTCCGATTTTTATCTACATACGAATACTAGCTTTTCGGAAACCATCAAGTATATTTATTGCAGCAGATAACATGTAGAAGAAAATTCCTCCCCCAATGAGCCACGTTTTAAACTCCTCTGGGGAAATAGTAAATGCATTTGCCAAATACGTAATAAATCCTGCGTTTAATAAATGTGGATTTACTACAATTACAATGAATATGATTGTTCCGACTACTTGAAGAATAGCATTTCCAATTGCCAACCTTTTCGTCCATTGTCCCTGTACTAACTTATAAAGTGATATAGCTACTTCGAAAACGATCATAACCAAAATTAGGGACCAGTATTGAAGCAAAACATCTTGATTAAACGTTGGCGCGACAAACTTCAATCCGTTTTCTGTACCATGATATACGCCTACAAGATGATTCGCATAAAAGTAAAGTGTAGCCCATATTGCTGTCCACATTAAACCTCCAAAAACTTCAAACTTTGAAATCGCCTTTTTCTTCGGGATATACGAAACATTTTTCAAGTCATCTGGTGTCCATTTTTTTAAGCTTGTTGTTAATGGGTGTGGATCCTTTTCTTTATCAGTTCTTTCTAAAATAGCAAATACAAGTGTTAACCAGAAAAATACATGGAGACCCACTTCAAAAATTTCCCCTATACCTTTACCTATCAATTGTAAAATAACATTTAATACCGCTTGATCACCATTATAGCCTATAAAATTTTCTGCAACCATTGAAATGAGCGCAATAACAGCTGCAATTGGTATAATCATTTTTAATAGCGTCGTATATACATCAAAATAACGTGGTCCAATTAAATGCATTGGTCTATCCAAGTACCCATTAGCCAATGAAACTGGACTTCCCAATTTTTCGAGTATACTCTTCACATCTTCCTCATTATAATCGTCTGGTAACATATCCTCTATTGTTGACCGTAGTTCAAGTGTAATATCTTCACGATTTTGTTCAGGCAATCTCTTCGCAACTTCATGGACATACATATCAATCAAACTCATTTTCGTCCTCCTCCTTTAATAAGTTATAAAGTTCTTTCGAATCCTTTACCCACTGCTTTTTCAATTGTAAAAATATCTCTAATCCATATTCACTTAAAACATAATACTTACGAGGTCTACTCTCTGTTTTATCCCAACTACTCGTCACTAACTCCTGCTTTTCTAATCGGCGAAGTAGTGGATATAAAGTACTTTGATCAATTGTAATCCCTGATTGCTCCAATAACTGGACAAGTGAATATCCGTACTGCGGCGTTCTTAATTGACTTAAAACAGCTAACGTTAATGTCCCTCTTCTTAACTCAGTAATTAACGAGTTTAATAAAGTATCCATTCACTCACCTCATTTCCATTACTATATGTCATACAGTATGTGTTTTATACTATGTATCGTACAGTATTAATGTGACAAAAACTATAATCATTTACCAAAAAACGGATAATAAAAAGCGCAAATTATATGATTTTTGCTTTTTTAGCTAAGTTATATATCTATAGCACTCTAAAAGGTAGCAACCTTAACTACTAATTTTGAAGTTCCAGTAATGCTATATTAAGTTACAAATATCGTATACATATGATGTGAACATAACATTTCACTATAGGAAGCTATAAAAATGGCGAATTACCATGCTTGAATGATTCCCGTTTTCAGCACCTAATCAACGTTATTTCCTTCATAAACTTCATCTTGTTCAAAATCTTTATTTTTGTTTGGTTTATTAGAGAAAAATAAAAAAACAATTAAATTAGGTTAATTGTTTTTCAAATGCAAAATCTTTATTTTTTTAAATAATCTATGATATTCGAAAAGACAAACTCTCCAAATGCAAGTGGTATATAAATAAACCATAACTTTAATATTGCCTTTGTTTCTTTGTGATCAGAATCCCCCATTAAAACCAACCCTATCCTTTTTCTTCTAATATTTTCATTTTAATTCCAATAACAAGGAAATTATACCATTTATTAATGTTGTAGTCTATGTTTTCTAAAAATTAAATAAATACAAATATTTCATTACCTTAATATACAGATAAACACAATAACTTTTTTTACGTTTCATCTTCAAAGTCTATAATGAGTCCTGTTAGAACTGCTACATTACCAATCAATTGGATCCCGCGACCAATAAAATCCATCTTAAATTCTTCCCACTTTAATTTATGTAATGATATAATAACACTAAATTTTCAACACGTGCTTAATAGATTGGGGACTTATAATGGATAAACCTCTCACTGCATTACAAACTATTATTATACATATGAATACAAATGAACATTGACATGATTTTATTTGTTACTGTCAGCATCGCGAAGCGGGACTTCGAAAATTAGCTTATAAACATTTAGAGACATTTATTTCAAATGCAAAGAAATGGGAATCAAAAGATCAAGAAGAGTTTGCCATTTCGTTGTTTACTATTTTAGATGCATTAAACGAAAAAGATGAGGTCTTAACTTTCTCACTAAATAGTTTTCTAATTGACATTCTATATAGATGGACAGAAAACAACCCGATTGATTCAAGACCTTTTAGATGGATAGGAATTTATATGGACTCTAGCAATAAAGATGACGATTTAGAAAAATCCCTTCGAAAAGCGATTGAATTAGGTGGTGATACCGAACAAGAAGCTATGATATACCTAGTTTCTAATTACATCCATACTTTAGAATTTGGTACACATGAATTCCCTTCAGGTTATTGCGGAGATTTAAGCGAATGTATAGAAAAACTTCCCTATATGCTTCAATTAATTAATAGAATTCAGAATAAGAACATAAAGGAGCAAAACATTGGTCAAATACAAGAACAACTACACTTAATTCTAGATTGGTTAAAACATACACAAATTCCAGTAGATGCTGTTCGTACATGGGAAAAAGAACAAACTAAGGAATTAGAAAAAAGCATCGTATATCATTTAAACAACAGCTCAAGTCATTAATTCGTCTACCATTTTAATATAAAAAAGAGGATCTTCATACTGTACTAGAAAATCCTCTTTTTATATTTATCCCACATTAGCTTGCAGTAAAACTCCCCACTGATTATAGTTCCACTTTATTTTAATCCTTTAATTAAAGGTGACGCTTCCCCACTATGGAAAATCCATAAGTCATGAAGTGATCTCGTACATCCGACATATAGTAATTTTGCATCATGTTTTGTGTTTTTGTAATGTTCTTCATCCACATCAATTAAAAGCACCGCATCAAATTCTAAACCTTTCGCTAAATAGACAGGTACTACTGATATACCACCTTCATATTTACTTTGGTTTGCTTCAATTACGTTGACCGTTAATCCTGCATTTGTTAATTTCACATATATATCACGGCATTCATCTTCTGTTCTTCCGATTACCGCAATTGTTTTCACATCTGCATTTTGCAAATGTTTTACCGTCTTCACAATTTCAGTAAATTGATTTTCTGCATGAATTACTTTCACATCTTCTCCACTGCGGAAGACTGGTGTTGCGAGTCCTACTGGGATTTCTGCATTTTTAATTATTTCATTTGCAAATTCAATAATTTCTTTTGTAGAACGATAACTTCTTGTCAATTCATAATAACCGGTTTCTTGGAATACTTCCTTAAAAGCATTCCAATCTTCAATTCCTTGGTAATCATAAATCGCTTGCGATAAATCACCTAATATAGTGAAAGAATTACCTAATGTAATTTCTTTTAATACATAAACTTGGAAAGGCGAAAAATCTTGCGCTTCATCAATAACAACGTGATGAAACTTCTGCCCGATTTCAATCCCTGTTATACGATGATGTATGTATATTAAAGCTGGTAAATCTTCTACATACACTTCTTTTTTACGACAACTCTTTTCTGTTTCTTTAACAAGTTCTTCAGGTAATGCCTCAAGTATTTCTTTACTTTTTACTATTGAACTATACAGTGAAAGAGCACTCATTTTCGGCCAAAACTTCATATATGCGTTCAGTCTCTTAGTCGCTTCTTTTTTTAGTAATTTTTTCTCGTTTGTTTCCCCGAATTTTTTAAGCTCAATTTCAATCCAGCGCTTCATTCGTCCTACTAATCGTTCTCTTCTTTTCTGTAAAGGATAATGTTTATATTCAACTTGCATCCATTTTTTAATATCTTCTACTGGAATAATCGCTCTATCCCACGCCTCAAAATCTTTTGTCGGAACTAACTCATTTTCAAATTGGATCATTCTCTCTTCAATAAACGTCTTAAATTCCAACGTACCCTTTAATTTACCTAGCATTACCTTCTTTTCATCACGATTAATTGAAAATGCTTCTTTCAATTTTTTTTCTGTCTGCTTTAGTTTCACTGAATCATCTAACGTACGTAATGCCCAATCTGGAAACGTTGTTTGACTAATATTCCCTACACCTAATTCAGGAAGTACACTCGAAATATAGTCTAAAAACAGACTATTCGGTGCAAATACGATCATTCTTTCTGCTTCTAGTTGTTCACGATATTCATAAATTAAAAAAGCAAGGCGATGTAAAGCAATTGTTGTCTTTCCACTCCCTGCAACCCCTTGAATAAGTAATGGTAAATTTCTTTCCGCTCGAATAATATCATTTTGTTCCGATTGAATCGTTGAAACAATATCCTTTAGCTTATTATCTTTATTCTCACCTAATCGATATAGAAGAAAATCATCGGCATGTGATACATCTTCATTTCCTTTTACATATGTATCAACAACACGTTCAAGTTCTCTTTTTCGAATGGAAATGTTTCGTTTTAAATACACATCACCTTCTACTAACCCATCTGGTGATTGATAAAATGCTAATTCTTCTCCACCGGTAAATGAATAAAACATACTTGCGACAGGCGCTCGCCAATCAATAATGATTGGCTTCATCGTGTCCATATCCGAAACCCCTACTTTTCCGATATAAATCGGCATAACTTCTTCTTTTCCATCTTCCTGAAAATCTAACCTTCCAAAGTACGGCTCTTGCACACCAATACGTAAGTTTTGTCTATTAGACTCCCTCATACTTTCAAGAATTTGCTCTTTAAAATCTTCTCCATAATAAACCGGGATTTTTTCAAGCCTATCCAATTGCTCATCCATCGTATGTAAAGTATCCTTCATTTTTTGTAACTCATCTTCAAATATGTTGCTCATTTCGACGATTCCCTCCTGTCCGTTCTAATTTTTCAGTCGAAGTATCATTGTATTAAAAATCCAATCATAAAGTCAATAGTTTCCATTTAAATTTTCCGAAAAAACTTACTTTTCATCTTTCTAATTTAAAAAGAATATGCAACATCTAAATCACACACATACACATATAGTATAGTGATGCATGTAAAAGATACTTCTTTCTATTTGTCTCCTATTTAATTTATCTATTAAAAAACATTGTAAAAATTAAAGACTTTAATCAATGGGCGTTTTACTGCCCATAAATAGTAGGATAAATAAAAGTAAAGGAGGCTCTTCAAATGAATATTTTGAATCTATCTCAAGATTAAATATGCTTTTATCTGGCTGTATCCTTATGGTTTGTTGGTCAATTATGTATGTTGAAATATATAGACTTACAAAATCCGTCTGGCCATGCGTTATCATGCATGCGATTGAGGATGCTGTTCCTACTGTTTTAGTTACCATAACAGGGATTATTACCCTTACAAACAGTAGTGATTTTTGGTTAAATCCTATTAGCGGGGTCGCTGCTACTGTTTTATTTCTCGGAATTGGAATCGTACTAAGAACTATAAGAATAAAAAGAGAACGACAATTATTCACACAATAAAAAGCAGATAATGAATTCGTCATTATCTGCTTTCCAATTTTTAAAACTACCTTATTATATTTTTTGATACATAAGCCAGTCACCAGAGTCTATCACTTTCTTTAACATCTTTTTATCTTGAGCGATATACACATATGCCTCAATTTCCCTATCAGCAACATATACTGTTTGCGTGATTCGATCATATAAATCAGTCTCCGCATTACCTGTATATTCTTCTAGTTCATCTAACTTACACAATATCTCATCATTTACTACATAAACTTCTCCATATACCTGTTCTTCAATCGAATAAGTCATGGCCGGATATCCTTCGTTCGTATCAAATAATTTTCCATATGTCCAAGCTCTGTCTGCGATGCATGTTGCACCCAGCATATAATGAGCATTCGTTTGTCCTCTTCTTAACGTGCCATAAACGAAAACATGATACATAAATTCTTATCCCCTTTATATGCCTCTACTTTCTTATTTGTAAATAAGCACGAATCATAAAGTAACTCACTTCATTCGGAAGCTGTTCTTTAATAGATTTCAGACCACCATCTGCATTTTGAACGGCAGTTTCAATAAGAGATTCATACTCTGCTGGAACAAAGCTTTGCCAATCTACTTCCATTCCATCCTCATAGCAGCGAATTAAATGGTTTTCGATTGTTTGTCTTGATAAGTTACGTTCTTTTGCAATCTCATTCAAATCAATACCTTGTTTATACATTTCATACGTTTCTAAATGAGAATTTGCGGACGCTTTTCCTGACTTTTTACGCTCTGAAACTACTTCTGTCTTAATCGTTTCAGCATAATTTGGATTTTCCTCAATAAAATGCTGAACTGCTTGTAAGAAGTGCGAGCCATATTTCACAAGTTTGTGTTCTCCGATACCTTTTACCGTCAACAATTCGGAATCACTTTGCGGCATTTTCACACACATATCTTTTAATGTTTGGTCAGAGAAAATAACGAACGGAGGTACACCTTCTCCTTGTGCAATTTCTTTACGTACTTCACGAAGCACTTCAAATAAAGGATGGTCTTGAACAATTTGTCTTGTCTCTACTCGTTCTTTTCGTAAAACATTCTCTTTACCAAGTAATACTTCTTTCCCTTTTTCAGTTACTTTTAACGTCGGATAAGTGCCATGCTCAACTGCAATTAACTCGTCTGAAATTAAAAACTCAATAAACTCACTGACCTCTTTTACACTACGGTTCGATAAAAGCCCATACGTTGGTAAAGTATGAAAATTAAATTCAATAACTTTCTTATTCTTCGACCCAGTTAATACTTGCGCTATCATTTGCTTTCCAAAGCGTTGGTTCGTTCTAATCATGCATGATAAAACCATTTGTGATTCCCTTGTCACATCGATGCTCTCGCGATTGTCTGTACAATTACCACAGCGTCCACAATCTTCTTTCGATTCTTCTCCAAAGTATTGCAAAATGAATGATTGTAAACATTGTTCTGTATGACAGTAATCGGTCATATTTTGCAATTTTTCAAGTTCATTTGAAAAACGTGATTCTCCAGTTGATTGATCAATTAAAAAACGCTGTACTTGTACATCTTGAGAAGAATATAACAATATACATGTACTATCTAATCCGTCACGACCAGCACGTCCTGCTTCTTGATAGTAACTTTCCATATTTTTTGGAAGCTGATAATGAATTACGTAACGAATATTCGATTTATCAATACCCATCCCGAATGCAGATGTTGCTACCATTACACTTACTTCATCTCGTAAAAAGAGTTCTTGTTGCTCATTGCGATCAATATCACTCATACCAGCGTGATATTTTGATACAGAAACTCCTGCCTTCATTAAATCTTCATATAACTGATCGACTACTTTTCTAGTAGCTGCATATATAATCCCAGATTCCTTTTGATTTTGACGAATATAATCCGCCAAATATGCATTTCGATCTTGCCCTTTAATAACAGAAAACGATAAGTTCTCACGCTCAAACGTTGTCATAATTGTATTTTCTTTATTAATTTCAAGTGTATTACAAATATCATCACGTACTTGCGGTGTTGCTGTTGCTGTTAATGCTAATACGAGCGGCTTTTCTGGAAGATAATCTAATATGCGATGTATATGTAAATAACTTGGACGGAAATCATGTCCCCACTGTGAAATACAGTGTGCTTCATCAATCGCAATCATAGGGATTTTCATATCGATAAGTTGGTCAACAAACTCCATCGAATCAAGACGCTCAGGCGCGACATAAAGTAATTTGTAATGTCCTTGTTTCGCTAATTGAATTCGCTGATTTGCTTCAGCAATAGAAATAGAACTATTAATATATGTAGCTGAAATGCCATTCTGTACCAATGTATCTACTTGATCCTTCATAAGTGATATTAAAGGAGATATAACCAACGTCGTGCCTTCAAATACTAATGCCGGAATTTGATAACAAATTGACTTACCGCCACCCGTTGGCATAATACAAACTGTATCTTTCCCATCTAGTACATTTTTAATTGTTTCATCTTGTCCTCTTCGAAACGAAGAATAACCAAAGTAGGACGCTAAAAGTTCTTGTGCTTTAGTAAACAAAAAAGAGTCACCTGCTTTTCTTTATCTTTCATCTACTTCTATTATATCAATCACTTATGCGACTTGAAAGGGATGATTAGATGCTTATTGTTTTTTCATTATTCTATGTTTCTCCACCTATTTAATACTAACTAGCATCATTATTTTATATGTTTTACAACATTTATAATATAAATCCAGTACACAAGAAGAAAGAGTTTCAATTTAAATGTTCATTTTATTTCCCTTTCTTGAATACTACTAATCGTATACATATAAATTCAGGAGGTTACTATATGAAGCATCGTAATATGAGTTCCATCACAGCGAAAACGAAAACGAAAACACAAAAACTCCAATTCTCTAATAATGATGCGTGGAAATATGAATCATACTATAAGTATCAGCCATTATTCTCTTATAAAAAGCTTTTTAATTTTCTTTCTCAACTTTTTAGACGTTAATATATGCGCAAAAAATATATCATTCACAGAATTTTTCTCAATATTAAATGTATAGACTTACTACAATTCAGTTGTTACCATATATAATAATCTGTTGGATAAACCCCTTAAGTTGACCTGCTTATATTAGCAGGTCTTTTTCATGATTACATACTTCTGTGTACCTCGATCTCACTTCCAAGTCTTTTCTCCATTTTATAACCATATTTAACTCCCAACAATTCATGATTATCATGAATTGTTGGGAGTTAAATTGTTCACATATAATTATGCAATTCTTCTTTCTCAATACACAAAAGACATTTTACTTGTTACTATAAAAGTACTCCAGATGAGTTTTTTGCTCATCGACATTATCTAGTTATTGGGGCCTGCCGCGGGAAGCAGGTCCCTTTGACTGTATGAAGGTCCTAATTTCATTTGGACACATTTACCAGGGTTTTTCAAAAGAATTTTATGATAACATTACGTAGTCGAGTCCGACATCTCGGCAATACCCTTTTGAGGGTCTGCAACTTCCCTTGCAGACCCTCTTTTACTTTATATTCAATTTATTCATATATACCACAACATCATTCATTGAATTTCTCCATTTCAAATTCCCTAAAAATAATCTAGGACACGTAACTAAAAATAAATCTTCATCATACTTTGAGTTATACATGTTCAAAGGAGTGTTACTATTTATGTATTCTTATTGGCAATCGTATTACTCCCCCTACCATAACCCTTATGTAAACTATGATTTATCCGTACGGAACTACCGAATTAGTAAAAATGAGAATTTTTTAAAAGGGTATATGCGTTCTTTATGGGAACAACACGTCGCTTGGACGAGATTGGCTATTATAAGTATAGTCTTTAATTTACCAGATGTTAACGTTACTGTTGGACGACTTCTACAAAACGCAACACATATGGGACTATCACTTGAACCATTTTACGGTGAGGATGCAGTGAAAAAATATAGTGCATTAATTAAAGATCACTTAGTAATTGCAGCGGATCTTGTTAAAGCCGCAAAAGCTGGTAATCAAAATGCAGCGGCCGCTATAGAGAAAAAATGGTACGCTAATGGTGATGAAATTATTGAATTTCTTAACAGTATCAACCCATATATAGATAAAGAAGAATTTAGAAAAATGTTTTATGAACATTTAGCACTAACGAAAGCAGAAGCACTTGCCTTCCTAAATAAAGATTATGAAGCAGGAGTAAAACTTTACGATAAAATTGAAAAAGAAGCATTGGAAATGGCCGACATGATAACAAACGCAATCGTAAAACAATTCCCGCAAGTATTTCAATAAAGTGAAACTTTAATCAGAGTAGGTATTACTACTAAGTAGTACTTGATAAAAATAAGTCGATTTCCAAACATAAATCGGCTTATTTAGTTTTCTCTCTATGATATTTCACCTCTCCTCTTTACATTTAGCTTATATCGATATATTTTATTAATATCCGTTTTTTATAGGAGGAAATAGTTTGATTAACGCAATTGGTCTCGTTTTTATACTTACAAATAAACACGAGAAAAAAAAGAAAGTTTACTTAAATGAAAAATTTGCACTAATAGATATTATTGATTCTAAAGAAGTATTTGATGATGAAGGGAATCCTTTAGTAGAACTAACATGTAAATACAGTATATATTTAGATGAAAAATATTACTGTAAATCTCTCGATGATTATACCGGACAAGTATTTCCTTTCTTAAGTGCAAAAATAGGAAAAGGTCTTCTAAGAAACTTAAACTACTACTTTTCTTACGTTGATGCCTATGATAAGAAACCACCAGTTAAAGAAATAAGACCACTTATGAAACAAGTAACGAACAGATAGCCAAAAATACAAAAAAAGAAAGCATCTAACTCTGGATGTTTTCTTTTTTATTGAAAACTCATTAACTTTCATCCTCTTCTAAAAGTATGTATCCAAGCATATTTTAAATTAAAAACATTGGAGGATTAGAGTGAATGAAATACTCAGAAACAATTATAAGCAAACGACTTCGAATACTTAAAATGACGGGTATGTTTTTCATGCTAGTGTTAATAGCATGGATTGGCTATACAAAATTACTTTATGAAAACGGCTTTCTTCAAGAAAAAAAGAATTCAGTAGAAGTAATGAACACTAGCATTACAGGAGAAATAGAGCAGCTTTTTCATATAAACTTGCAAGGTTATCGAAAAACAAGCCTTGATGCTGTTATAGAAGCAAGCAAAACCGATCCAAGTGAACTATCCCTAATTGAACTGGTCAACAAATCCTGCTCGCGAGATTGCATAGGCGAACCAGTAACATATGTAAACTCAAATAATGGATATATCTTTTATAAGGAATCTAATGGAACTAATGTAGCTATAACGGTTAAAAAGAAAGACACATGGGTAATTGTAAAGAAATCTGTTCAAGATGGAATATAATCACCCAAAAAAAGAGTACGTATCGTACTCTTTTTTATTATTAATACCCTTCCTCTTCATGAATACAATGGCATTTCGGTTTTGTTTTACAATGACATTTTTCACACTCACATTTCGGTTTCTCTTTGCAACAACATTCGTGAAAATCATTGCGTTTACATCTACATCTCCCAAACATTAAATTATCCCAAAATGTATTACAATTTCGGGAATGCCCACAATGACAAGTATTCCCCATGAATTTGCTTCCTCCTTAATAGAATTCATCATATTCTATGTTTAAAAGTATACAAAGGCTTGTTTATTAGTCTATTTTCTCCATAATATAAGTAGAGTTAAAAGATTACATAAGAATATTTAATTCCTTTCGTATCTAACCCAGCAGTTGCTTTGTCCAGTTCGTTCCCTTGACGATAATCTGTTTCGAAATACACAAGCCCTTGGTTATCTCCACGAGATATTATTTTAGAAGTATATCCAAGCTTATCCATCATTTGAATCATGTCAGGAACTAAATTTACACCAAATTCATAAGTAACTACTTTGTTATATTTATTCACTATAATTCCAACCCCTTCTTGTTTTTTTATCGGCTCAACAATTGGATTTGTAAACCAAGCTAACGGCTTATTTCCAATCAGCTTATTTAAATCACACTTGCCGATACCAGCCACATTCCCTGTTTCTGTGTATTGCCAAATATCACATGAATACGCCGGTTTGTTACCACCATAACGAGGAATCCATACAAAATCAGAATTGACATTTGCCATTCCAAATGGAGCATACATATGATGAGCAATATATAAACCAGCCTTCTTAGCTCCTAATCTGCGTAATTCATCAATAAAAGCTTGTGCACCCGCTCTCATATCGTTCATTGTTCTTACTTCTACGTCAGCTACCCAAACTGTTGCATTTTTATCACCACGGTTCCAAAAGTCTCTTGCTTCTATCCGTGCATCCTCTACTGAAACGAAACGACAGAACGCATAATTACCAAACGGAATATTCCTTGCTTTCATTGCTTGTACATAATTTTTATATAAAGGATCTACATAGTTTGAACCATCTTGTACACGTGCAATTACGAAATCCAATTGTGGTGCTGCGATATCCCAGTTAATGTCGCCATTCCATTTCGAAATATCTACAATATAACCCATTATTTAACATCTCCTTTTTCATTATTATATTCAAAGCTTGTTTTTTTGCTATTATCAACTAATAAATAGTATGAGAGGTAGTATATTATTGGGTAATAATTTAAAATTCGGCTTATGTATTGAGAAAACAAAATATTATTACAGGTTTAACAAGTAAAGATTTACAAAGCTCTAAACTATATAAAGTGAAACTATAATTAGTAGGAGGCTACGAGCAGTGAAATTCCCACTTAATTTCTTAGCTTCATCCGAATTTTGAGATAAGAATTTTACTGCCCACAAATAGCTAGATAAACAAAACCACCTTTCTGACAGGTGGTTTTGTTTACTAATTTACATATACATTGTCCATATTTTTATAGTTACATAATTATTAGTTACTTAATATACTTGTTAACTAAATATAAGACAATTTTTAGTTTTTAATCAAACTAATTTTCATTTTATCTCACGTACTCATAGTACCATTTTCGTGCATCTAACCAAGCTGTAAATTTAGCGATATTTCCAGACGGATAGCCATTCGTTATAGCATAACCAATGCCATCTTTCTGAACGACAATTTGTCCATCAATACCCGCATCTACCATAGCTTGAGCCAAAGCTTGTAAATTACTAAATGCTACACCACCAGTTTTTACTTTGAGCAAATCCGCTGCACCTCCTCCAGTTTGTCCTGTAAGAGCGAATACAACAGAATTAGCGATTTTATCAACATTCCATTTTGCCATATCAGATTCATTGTCAATAAATCCTAATTCTATAAGAATAGCAGGTGCTTTCGTCCCATTTAATACCGCTAAATCTGTACGCTGTTTCGCACCTCGATCACGCCATCCAATATCTTTTGCTAGTTGAGCTGAGATTTTAGCCGCCAAATCTTTCTGATCATAATACAAAACCTCAACACCCTGTCCATTTCCATCACTTGCATTAAGATGAAAAGAAATAACTAAATCCACAGCATGGGAATTGCTATTCCGAATGATATTATTTAAATTTTGTGATTGAGTTGCCCCTACCTCGTCCGTATCGTCATAAACCGTGTGTCCTAGGGATCTTAACTTAGTCGCCACAGCATCTTTAACTTGCCTATCTAAAACGTGTTCTTTCCGATTCCCAAAATTAGCACCTTGAACAATACTATTGTGTCCTCCGTGCAAACTATATCTGGCCATTATTTATCAACATCTCCTTTCTTAATATCCTATTCAAAACTTGTCTTATTGCTATTCCCACTTACAAGCTTAACTGTACCCATATGTCCTACATTTTCTAGAAGTGAAGCAATTTGTTCTCGATATAAAAAAGCTATCGCTTCATAAATCGAATGATTTATTCTCTAAATTACTTTTACATGAATGACGACACGAACAAAAAAAGCATCACCCTTTCGGCGATGCCTAAAAACTCTATTTTACTTTTCAGCTCCCTAAATAAATAGAGTTTAAAATCACTGAAACTACACCTATATTTCCTCCCCTTCCTTCACAGCTTCTTTCAACCTCTGCAACATATATCCAATCCCTTTACACCCCTCTAGCGGATATGTAATCATTTCTTCTGGATATAACTTTGTCACTACTTTTTTATGCTTCTTCCCTGCTAGTAAGACGATTTCGTCAAACTGTAATAAACTTTTATCTACCATCTGTTTTTGTAATTGCTCTATATTTATTACCTCATCACTTTTTGAATCAAATGCAAGATCATAGTTTTCTAATACAATATCATTTGGTCTTAAAAATCCATGTTTCGCCGATAATATAACCCAGTTTTCGAAAAACATAGTTGCGTACGCCTGACATGCTTTTCCGAACGGACTAATATACACATCTTTTGCTTCCATCGGTCCGTAGTCTGAATGTTTATCCCAAATTTTCTTTTTTCCACATGGAATTATACATATCCTTTTCATATATATTTCTACTCCCTTTACTTTGGTAAATAAAATTCGTTATTTTGTACATTTTTCTCTCAAAATACTATATAATAATTCTGAAAAGTTTAAATTACACATTTTACCATATATGTACTATGGATCACTCTCATTGCAAATATTATAATACCATAAAAATTTTTGCATTTTTTTCTTCAAATTATTATAACTAAATTGCAATATTATAATTTATTAATTAAATTAGGAAGGAGGTCCATAAAAATGAAAAATATTATCCCTGCACTATTAGTCTATTTTATTGTTTGCGTTATTTCCGTTATCATCCCAGCATCTGAAGGCTATAATTATGTCGGCTGGAAGTTATTTGTTGGGCAAGTGTATGCGATACCTATTTTCTTCATTACTGCTATAATTACATTTTATATAAACAAGAAAAAATCTTACGAATAAACGATTATAAGGATAGCTAACGCTATCCTTATTTTAATTCGTTAATCAAATTTAGAATGACCCTTGCAGTATTTTATATCCTTTCTTCTAAAAAGTCAAACGCAACTTCTGTATTTCAGCGTTTAAACGTAGCTCCTCCGAGAGCCAGCTCTCTAATTCTGAAACCGACGTAATATTTCGTTCTAAAAGTGACTGTAATTTACTCTCCAAGTCATTAAACATACACAATCCTCCCGTTTTTAATTTTCTGTTTTTTAGAGATAAAAAAGGACAAGTAGCCAATCTGACTACTTGTCCTTACTGTTCATCTGTACGCAATACGATTAAGCTTGGAATGCTTCTGTTAATACTGGTACGATTTGTTTTTTACGAGATACAACACCTTTTAAAGTAGCTGTGTTGTTTTCTAGTGATACGTTGTATGCTTTCTCAACAACGTTTGCTGCTTTACCGATCGCAAGACCGACAGAATCATTAGTTAAGATATCAGTTACAACGAATAAGAATAGGTCTAAACCTTTTTCTTCTACTACTGCAGAGATTACTTTTTCAAGTTCCGCTTGGTGTACAAGAACGTCGTTTGTATCAACAGCGTTTACTTGTGCGATTTCAACTTTCGCATTACCCATTTGGAATTCTTTAGCGTCAAGAGAGATTAATTGCTCCATTGTTTTTCCGCTTAAGTCAGCACCAGCTTTTAACATTTCTAAGCCGTAGTTATCTGCATCTACACCAGCGATTTGCGCTAATTCACGAGCAGCTGCTACGTCTTGTTCTGTGCAAGTTGGAGATTTGAATAGTAAAGAATCTGAAATGATTGCAGATAACATTAAACCTGCAACTTCTTTACGAATTGTTACGCCATTTTCTTTGTACATTTTGTTTAAGATTGTAGCTGTACAGCCAACTGGCTCACAACGATAGTATATAGGATCGCTTGTTTCAAAGTTAGCAATACGGTGATGGTCAATAACTTCTAACACACGAACTGATTCGATATCGTTAGCACTTTGTTGACGCTCGTTATGGTCAACTAAAATAACGTTGTCCACTTCGCTTGCTACTGTCTCAACAAAACGCGGTCCTTCTACTTTAAAATAGTCTAACGCAAATTGAGTTTCACCGCTGATTTCGCCTAAACGTACAGGCTCAGCATTCATTCCTAATTCTTTTTTCAATTCTGCATAAGCAATTGCAGAACAAATTGCATCTGTATCTGGGTTTTTATGCCCGAAAACTAGTACTTTTTCCATGTTTTCCACCTCTTCATGAAAAGGATATCTTAAAGAAGCAAATATGACAATATTTAAAGCATATTTTTTTATAAATAATTGCACTTTCTTCTATATTTTTCATCATTTTCATAAAAAAAATCATCTAAAATGAATTAGATGATCGAAATGTATGTTTCAATTAAAATAGTGTAGGAGCTTGCACTATATTGTTAAAAGCGAAATTTGAGGATAAGCCATTATTCAAAAGGTTTACATCTATAACTTGATAAAACGCATTTCCAGTGTCTGCAATTTCCCAAACAGCTAAAATAAGATGGTATCCACTACGGTCAGTTGGTACATTTGCTTCGTGCGTTACTGTTGTCCCTGGTCTAGCTCCACCGTCATTTTTCACATAGAATGGCACTAAATCTAAATCTGATCGCGTTAAAGGTTTATTTGGATTCCAACCTTTTTTCGTAATATAATATTTCCACTCTTTTGTACTATGAGGAGCCGTTAGTTTCCACTTGAATGTATTCGTCCCGCCATTTAACGTAACTTTCTTCCACCTATCTACAGTTTGAACATCTAAAGCGGGAAAATGACCAGCCCCTGCAATTTGTCCATCAGAAGGTCCTAGTTGCGGAAATCCACCTATCCCTTCTACGCTTTGTGGTTCATATTGAATCGGTCCACAATTTACATTTACCCCTTGCTTACATAAATAAGATCGGCTCGCTGGTGATTCTACATATCCATGAGCTGAAGCCTTTTCTGAAAATCCAAATGTTAATAATCCCGTAAGTAATACTCCACCACTTAAAATAACTTTCTTCATCTTTTGTAAACTATTCTTTTTCATACTTTCATCCCCTTCCGATAATAAAGCGAAAATAACTATAGTTGGCTAGTCATCTTCTCTACATTTATTATAAGACGAGAATCATTACTAAAAGAACCCTCTAAAAACTTTCTCAAATTCATTTAGTGCGTTAATTAGATTATAATTAACTATTTTAACACCGCCAGAAAAATATAGACTGTGTTAAAAATAGTCGTTTATTATTCACTTACTAATAATTAAGCACTCTCCCCGTTTGATTATACCTTAAATGTTTTTATAATAAATAACCGTAGCATCTAACTTTCCATTCGGAGAAATTGCATACCCTGGTATTGTTCCAACTTCTTGGTAGTCTAGTGATTTATACAATTTATTGGAAGGATCTCCTTCTCTAGTATCTAATACTAAAAGAGACCTGTTTTCTTGCTTTGCTCGTTCCTCTGCTTTTTGCATAAGCGATCGTCCAATACCGTTACGTCTAAAGTTTGGATGAGTCATTAATTTGCAAATCTCGGCTCTATGAATTCCGTTAGGCTTAGTAACTAATTGTAATTGAATACTCCCTGCTACTTCGTTGTTTATTTTAGCCACATACAATATCACTTCTGGCGCTAATACTGTTCGCCAATACTTTGTTGCGTCTTTTTGTTCCAGTGGAGGCAAAAAACCAATTGATGCCCCATCATTTACAACCATTTTTAAAAGTTTCGAAAGTTCTTCCATATCATTTTCTAGTTGCTTTATTTCTTCAATTACTAAATTTCGCATTACTTTTCCCCCTTTTGTTTCATTGTAACAATTTTTAAAGAAGGAATAATGAAATAATAAGATGAATTTATAGAAAGATATGGTTTTTTGTGAAAGGATAACGATATGAAATATATATTAGATAGAACGTACGCAAAAGAATTACTCGAATGGGCATATGAACAAAACCCGGGCCCTTGGTTTGAACATTCACTACATGTTGCTCATGCAACTGAAAACATAATTATAGAACTTATTAAAAATGGGTATAACCTAGATGCTGACATAGCATATAACGCTGCCCTTTTGCATGATATCGGAAGATACAAAGGTTTTACCAAATCGGTCATTCATTCCTATGATGGTTATATGTATATGAATGATTTAGGGTATACAGGAAACGCTGTTATTTGTGTGACACACTCATTCCCATGCAAAAAATGAACATATAGATATCGCAGCGGAATGGAGTCTCGTTCCTGACCATATGAGAAGCCGGTTAGTTGAAATATTAAATGAACATTGTAACTACGACTTATACAATAAAGTAATTACTCTTTGTGACGCTCTTGCTGATGCGGGTGGCTTTACTACGCTGGAAAGAAGATTAATTTCTGTTGGTTTGCGTCATGGTACAACATCTCATACATCTTTACATTGGAAAGGGTTTTATGCGATTAAGAAAGAATTAGAAGCTTTAATCGGTAAGAGTATATACACAGTTCTTCCTGATGTAGAAAAATCTATTTATGAAGATATAGAATATTAAATTGAATACAAATTTAATTTCAAATAAAAAACGTTTTAAACATAAAGTTTAAAACGTTTTTTATTCAATGCTTTTGATTTTTCAGTTCTGTTAAACACTCTTGCACTAAAGTTACCGCTTGACTCATCGCAGCTCCGCCAGCAAATGCTGCTGAAACACCACATGCTTCCAAAATCTCTTTATCCGAACATCCTTGATCAAGACAACCTTTTGTATGATAAATTGTACAATACTCATCTTGCGTTGCTAAACTAATTCCTAATGCAATAAGTTGTTTTTCTCTTTTTGTTAAAGCACCCTCTTGAAAACAAGCTTGCGTGAACGCATTATATGTCTCAGCGATTTCAGGAATTTGATTTGTAAAACTACCTATACCTTCTTTATAATGATGTAGAATATCATTTATCGAACTATGTTGCTCATGTTCCATCTTATTCCCTCCAGTCATATTATCCATACCTATTGTAGTATGCGATGAAATGGAGGCAATATACCTTCTTTTAAATTAAGAATTTTCAGTTAATTTACATTATAATTTTAAATTATCATCTACAATAACTTTTTCTTTCAACCTCTTTACTTCTTTCTTCCCAAAATGTTAATCCTTCAATCCCCACATTTTTAGGATTAAATACTGGGTCTTTCCCTTCTTTTTTCTGCGTTTCATAGTCTTTTAACACTTTTAATGCGATTTTACTTAATAATAGAATCGCGATTAAGTTTAACCATGCCATACTACCGATTCCTAAATCTCCGAGATTCCATAAAAGCGACGCTGATTCAACACTACCGATGTAAACCATAATTAAAAATCCAAATTTTAAAACTGGTTTTAACCAGCCATACTTCAATTGACGATCTAAATAAGTAAGTGTCGTTTCAGCAATATAATAATAAGCGAGTAACGTTGTAAATGCAAAAAAGAAAATTGCAATTGAAATAAATATTGGACCAAGCCCTGTCATCACAGTTTCAACTGCTTGTTGCGTATAAATTGGACCTGCTTCCACATTTCCTATGTTTTTTACAATAGCGCTTTTCCCTTCAGGTATAACATTATACATACCTGTAATTAATATCATAAGAGCTGTCGCTGTACATACGACAATTGTATCAATATATACGGAAAACGCTTGAACTAATCCTTGTTTTGCAGGATGCGATACTTCAGCAGCAGCCGAACTATACGTTGCTTCTCCGACACCAGCAACGTTTGAAAATACAGCGCGTTTTACACCCCATGCAATAGCTGCACCAACAATTCCACCAAACATTTCATTTACACCAAATGCGCTAGAGAAAATTAAAGCAAACATACTTGGAATCTCCGTTACATTCGCAATTAATATGATACATGTAACAATTACATAACCAATTGCCATAAATGGAACAAGCATTTGAGAAACGCCAGCAATTCTCTTTACACCACCAAAAATAATTGCTGCTAGTAACACGACTAAAAATATACCAGTTATATATTTGTTAATACCATTAGAGTTTTCGAATCCAACTGCGATACTACTAGATTGAATACCTGGTAATAACATGCCATATGAAAGTGTTACAACTACCGCTACAATGACTGCAAACCATTTCATTTTTAAACCTTTCTCAATGAAATATGGAGTACCGCCGCGATATTCATTCCCTACTTTACTTTTGTATACTTGAGATAATGTTGATTCAACAAACGCACTCGCTGCCCCTAACAAAGCCATTACCCACATCCAAAATACAGCTCCAGGCCCGCCGAAAGCAATTGCTGTCGCTACCCCTGCAATATTACCAATTCCAACTCTTCCTGATAAGGCTAAACAAAATGCCTGAAAAGATGATATCCCCGTCTCTGAACTCTTTCCTTCAAATAATAGTTTAATCATCTCTTTAAAATAACGAATTTGCAAAAAGCGTGTTGCAATCGTGAAATATACGCCTGCCCCTAATGCAAAAACAACTAAACCGATACTCCACACTTGCCCTACTAACCATTCTACTAAATTCTCCATCCAAATCCCCCTTATCATTTTTTTTAAAAGCAATTTTGTATATAAGAAAACGGACAACTATTATCAAACTTTCTAGTTGTCCGCATCTTTCATTATTTCATCCCTCAATTTTTGTCAGTAAAACGCCCTATTACTTTATATTTACCCAAACACTTTTCACTTCTGTATAATTGTCAAGCGCATATGAACCTAATTCGCGGCCAATACCAGATTGTTTGTATCCACCAAATGGTGCAGCTGCATTTTCTAAGTTATAATCATTAATCCACACTGTTCCTGCTTTTAATTTATTTGCCACTTGATGACCCGTTTTGATATTTTGCGTCCATACACCCGCAGCAAGGCCATAGGATGAGTTGTTCGCTCGTTCAATTACTTCTTCTGTCGAATCAAATGGAAGTACAACAACAACTGGTCCAAATATTTCTTCCTTAACGATTGTCATATCGTCTGTAACATCTGTGAATACAGTTGGTTTAACGAAATAACCTTTTTCAAGCGCACGTTCGCCACCAGCCGCAACTGTAGCACCTTCTTTCTTCCCTTGCTCAATGTAATGTAACACACGCTCTTGTTGTTTCTTAGATACGAGTGGACCCATTTCCGTTCCTTTCTCCATACCTGCTCCAAGTTTTACGGTGTTCGCCATTTTCACAAGTGCATCTACTACAGTTTCATAATGTTTACGATGAACAAACACACGTGATCCTGCGCTACAATTTTGACCGTGATTATACATAATACCTTGGAATGCACCATTAATTGCTTCTTCCAAGTCCGCATCTTCTAAAATGATATTTGGTGATTTTCCGCCAAGCTCTAACGTTACATGCTTAATCATTTCTGCAGACTGACGCATAATATACTTTCCAGTAACAGTAGATCCTGTAAAAGCAACTTTATCAATGTCATGGTGATTTACAATTGCCGTCCCTGCTTCAGGACCAAATCCTGGTACAAAGTTTACAACACCGTTTGGAAATCCAGCCTCTTTAAAGAGTTTCGCTGTATACAGTAAAGATAAAGGCGTTTGCTCTGCTGGCTTTAATACGATCGTACAACCTGTCGCCAGTGCAGCTCCCATTTTCCAAGAAGACATAACGAGCGGAAAATTCCACGGAATAATCTGACCTACAACACCTACAGGTTCATGTCTCGTGTAATTTAAGTAATCTTTTGAAATTGGTATGGTTTGCCCAATGATTTTTGTAGCCCATCCTGCGTAATAACGATAATTTTCTACAGTCGCTGAAATATCATCATCAAGTGCTACTTGATATGGCTTTCCATTATCTAAAGCTTCTAGTTGCGCTAATTCTTCTCTATGTTCTTCAATTAAATCTGCTAATTTATAAATAAGATGCGCTCTTTCAGCAGTAGTCATTTCTGCCCACGGACCAGATTCAAATGCAGATCTTGCCGCTTTTACTGCAGCATCAATATCCTCTTCTTGCGCTTCACATACGACAGCTAGAACATCTTCTGTAGCTGGATTATACGTTTCAAACGTCTTTCCCCCAATAGCAGCAACAAATTCGCCATTAATAAACATTTTAATTTCTTCATTTAAAAACGCTTCCACTTTTGGTTTCAGCTCAATATTTGTCTTTAACATTATGTTCTCCTCCTTATTTAAACAGCTACATGAGCTGCAATATTTGATAAAATCGTTTGAAGCTTTTGATCTTCGTCAACAGTTAATCCTAGTCTTGGATAGCGAGAAGGTCCTCCCGCTTGCCCATGTAATTCCATGGAACGTTTAACGATTTGAACATATTTCCCTGATCCTTCAAGAAACTCGCAAAGTGGTAAAATAGCATCGTTTATTTCCCACGCCTTTTCTAATTCACCATTTTGAAAATGCTCATACATTTTTGTAACGAGACCGGGAACGATATTTCCTGCTACTGAAACCCATCCCGAGGCACCAACTAAATATGATTCCATAACTAAATCTTCAGAACCACAGAAGACTTGGAAAGCCCCTTCACTTTGTCTTACTAAATCTCTTGCTTTTCGAATATCTCCGCTAGATTCTTTAATATGTGTAACATTTTCACACTCTTTTCCAATACGGAGCATTAGCTCTGTACTC
This sequence comes from Bacillus cereus group sp. MYBK5-2, assembly GCF_051915685.1. Classification (NCBI taxonomy): domain Bacteria; kingdom Bacillati; phylum Bacillota; class Bacilli; order Caryophanales; family Bacillaceae; genus Bacillus; species Bacillus cereus group sp. MYBK5-2. The sequence continues at coordinate 110,356 of NZ_JBQAFE010000006.1, read as the reverse complement.
ATATCAACACCAGAAGTAAATGGATTATTGTATAACATAATTGGTATATTTACAGAGTTTGAGATTTCTTTAAAATGAAAATAAATCTCCTCTTCCTTCGGTTTACAATAGTAAGAGTTTATAATTAATGCACAATCCGCTCCGTGCGCTTCTGCATGTTTCGTATATTCAATTGTTTCTTTCGTCGTCTCTGCTGCAGTTCCAACAATGACTGGAATACGACCATCAATTTCTTTCAACACGGTTTCTACCATTTTAAATCGTTCTTCTTTTGATAAACTTACAAATTCTCCTGTACTTCCATTAATGATGATACCTGCAACGTTTTGTTCGATAAAGTAATTTACATTTTGCTTTACCCCATCCCAATTAATTTCCTGAAATTCATCCATCGGTGTTATTAATACTGGAAATGCCCCTTTAATTTTTTGCATATTTATCTCTCCCTATCACATTTTATTTTAATAAGAAACCTGCCGGAAATGGATCCGTAGGGTCTAATAGAAACGTCTGCATCCCTGTAATAAATCCTCTACTTTCAAAACGGAAAATGTATCCTAGTTCCTCCTTCTTCACTTTTTCCACAATTATAAAACTATTAAATATACTTTCATTTTTAAAAGGTTGATCCGCCATATAATCATTTTTAAATAATGCATGAACATAAGAAACAATAGAAGAAACAAACCCCGGTGAACGGACAATAAAGTTATCTTCATGAAATGTAATCGATTTTATATGATTCTTTTCTTTTTGCGAAGGATCTACTAAAATAAGCCTTTTTATTAGCGACTGTTTTTGTATAGTCTGTAGTGTAGCTTCTCCCCATCTTTTCAATTCTGAAATGTTTTCAACACGAATTTCTGGCGAATACGCACCTTTCTCTACAACTGCATATACTTTATCTGCTTGTATGAGAGAATAACTTACATTACCAACCTGTAAATTTTCCTCAATCATATAGCATAGTTTGCTTTCAAACGAAACCGATATAACTTCATCATTCTCTACATACGCATGAACTAAAAATATTCCAGATAACGTTTCAATTTTGTATTGATTGGACTCTCTCTTTTTTAAATACCCACTTTCGAGTAACATCGTTATTACTGCAACAATGCCTCCATAATGAAGCGGAACCGAACCTTCATGATTAAAAAATAATACAGCTGCATCCACTTCATTATGGATAGATGGAACGACAATACACCCATTCAAACCGATAAAACCACGTGGTTCATTTAATAAAAGCTTCATCTCTTCTGCTAATTCACCTGAAAATTGTTCATTTAATTGCTCCAAACTGTAGTAGTATTTGCATGGTGCGTCTTTCATTACACGAAATGCCTCGCCATTTACATGTACGTCTACTGCTGTATAAATTTTTTGAATGTTCATTTTATATCCTCCGTTTCATGTTCCATCGGCGGAATTAGCAAAAATCCTTCTTTAAGTGGATCCATTTCATTGTAAAAAAATCTATGCATACCCATAAGCCAAGCTGATCCCGTAATTTTCGTTATGACAGCTTCAATATTTTCAACATGTGTCGTATTCATGACATATCCTTTAAATAAAGAACCAACGATACTCTCATGAATGAACTCTTCACCAATTTCGATTTCTTTCTGAGCGTATAATACAGCTAGCTTCGCGGATGTTCCTGTACCGCATGGAGATCGATCTATTCCGCCTGGTGGTACAACAACTGTATTTTTCACATGCGCACATTCATGAGTAGGATCTGTATAAAATTCAACATGTGTTAATCCTCTTATAAACGAATACTCTGGATGAGTGATTTCAAACTTCTCATTAATTGTGTTTCTTATATGAATCGCCTTATCGATGATTGTAGATGCATTTTCTGGTACTAATTCTAGATCTACTGATTTCGCATCAATAATGGCATAAAAATTCCCTCCATACGCAATATCAGCCTCTATAGTCCCAATGTCTTTCACTTGTACAGTAATATTTTTCAATAAAAAAGCTGGTATGTTACAGAAAGATACCTCTTTTGCTTTTCCATCTTGAACAGCAATATCTACTTCAACTAAGCCAGCCGGTGTATCTAGTTTTAAAGAAGTAATCGGTTCAACTACCGGAATTAAACCTGATTCAACTAACGCTGTACATACACCGATTGTATCGTGACCACACATCGGTAAATATCCACCTGTCTCTATGTATATAACACCTATATCAGCCTCAGGATGACACGTGTCTGTTAATAATGCTCCTGACATTACATCATGACCACGCGGTTCATTCATTAACAATTTTCGAATCCAATCATACTCCTTTTTCATATGTAACATCTTCTCTGCCATCGTCTCTCCAATCAACTTTGGAAGTCCACTAATTAATGTCCTCGTTGGATTCCCACCTGTGTGTGTATCAATCGTCGTAAAGACTCTTTGTGACCTCATCTGTTTAACACCCTTTCTGTAAAACGACTCAAACGAAGTGGTTCAATAGGAATAATTGTCTCTTTTTCATTTAATAACTCTTCAATTACTTTTCCAGTAACTGCTGCAAGACTAATCCCATCACCTTCATGTCCAGCGGCAATGAAATAATTCGGAATATGTTCCACTCGTGAAATAATCGGTAAATGATCTTCTGTCCACGGACGTAAACCAGCGTAAGAACGAATTACCATCATATCTGCCATTTTCGGATAAAAGCGAATCGCTCTATTTGCGATACATTTAATGACTTCATTGTTTATTCTCGTATGAAACCCTACAAATTCACGACTACTTCCAATTAAGAAATTTTGACTTTCAGTAGGCTCAAATACGAGCGCAACCCCGTATTTTTCAGTTAAAGCATCTACTTTTCGTTTTCCGCCAAATTTAGAAATTAAATAACCGAATTCCATTACTTTACGGCATCCTACGTGTTGTTGCCTTGAAGCTACAATAATATGCCCTTTTCTCGGTTCAATTGGTATATTTATATTTAACATCTGACCAATCTTAGGAGCCCACACACCGGCTGCATTTACAACTTGTTGTGCTGTAAAAGTTCCATTCGTAGTTTCTACAACAAATGAACCATTCGTCTCTATTTTCATACTCTTTACTTCGGTCTGCTTAAAAGCTTTTGCGCCAAACTTTTGTGCCTCTGACAGAAGCGAGAAAGCAAGGAGATATGGATTCACAGTTGAATCCGTCGCACATTCTAAACCGCCTAATAAATCATCAGCAAAAAAAGGCGACTCTTCTCTTATATCTTGCCTATCAAGCATTCGAAACGGTAATCCAGCTTCTTTTTGCCGATCTACCCATTGTTGCGCAGCCTCCATCTCTTCGTCTGACTCACATACGAGAATACTTCCTGGTGCCCTATATTCAAATGAATGCTCTAATTCTTCACTTAAATCAGTTACTAATTTTTGACTTACTAAAGACATTTGACTATCAAATCCTGGGTCTTTATCAATGGCCAAAATATTCCCATCACACCGTGAAGACGTCCCGCTGACAAATTCCCCTTTTTCAATGATTGTTACGTCTCTTCCGTATTTTGAAGTGTAATAAGCGATAGAACACCCTATTATTCCACCACCTATAATTAAAACGTCGCAGTGCCTCACAATATACTCCTCCTTTCCTAGCCCTCTCACTTTCTTTTTATGCAATTGACGTGCCAATTCTGTACATATACAATTTTTATAAATAATATTTTTATTTGTAAAAATATTTTAAATTTATAGTGAATAGGTGTATTATTTTTTTATCACTGTCAAAATTTTTATACATAACAGGAGGACATTATGGAATTTTCATTTCCGACTATACAAGAATTTTTGGAAAGCGCTTTAATCAATCATACATGTAGCCTTGGTCGCATTAAGAAAATAAACGAAAGGTTTTATTATCTCCCTTCTACTACAGAAGAATATAATTGCGCAATTATTTATGTAGATGACTCATTCACTGCATTAATTGACGCTTTTTCTTATGAATTAGCTGTTATCATCCTTAACGAAAACGATGAGCCGCTATGCTGTATAACTTCTCAGCAAATGATTCCATTTCTTTATAAGTCCTACAATGAACTACAGTCATTTTATGACACTGTAATACAAACAACTGACTCTTCTGTTACAGTCATTGATAGTAAAGAATACGTTCGAACTTGGACAGATGGCGCTGAAAAAATATTTTCAGTCAACCATAATGAGATTATTGGGCAACCGATTACTCGTTTTTTTGATTATAAAGACTTGGAAATTTTACAATCTTTACATGATGGAAAAAGCATAGTCGCTCAGTTCCATCAGCCTCGTCCCGATTTATTCGTATTAATTAATTCAAATCCAGTTTATTGTAATGATGAAATTATAGGTGCAGTCGTTTCAGAAACAGATGTTACAAATCAAGTCGCTTTAAATGAAAAACTATTTAATATGTCACATGAAATGCACCGTTTAGAACAAGAAGTGGCAAAGTATAAAGATGAATCCGATCCATTCCTTGCGATGAATGGGAAAAGTCCTGTTATACAAAGAACGATACAATTAGCTAGAAAAGTTTGTTCGGTAAAATCAACTGTTTTAATACTTGGGGAAAGTGGAGTTGGAAAAGAAGTATTTGCGAAAGCAATTCATGAAGCAAGTGAGGCAGCGAAGGCGCCTTTCATTTCGATTAACTGCGGGGCAATTCCAGAAGCGTTATTTGAAAGTGAATTATTCGGTTACGAGCGTGGGGCGTTTTCTGGAGCAAATAGTAAAGGAAAAAAAGGTAAAATTGAACTCGCGCAAGGCGGTACTTTATTTCTTGATGAAATAGGTGAAATGCCACTTGATATGCAAGTAAAACTGTTACGTGTACTGCAAGAGCGAAAGTATTACCGAGTTGGTGGTGAAAAAGAAATTAATATTGATTTCCGTATTATCGCTGCTACAAATCGTGATTTACAAGAAGAAATGAGAAAAGGAACTTTCCGAGAAGATTTATATTACCGCTTAAATGTAGTTAGTTTGCAGATTCCACCGCTGCGCGAAAGACGCGAGGATATTATTGAATTAACCTATTCTTTCTTAAACGATTTTTCAATCAACTACAACAGACCAATTCGTGACCTACCTTCAAGCATTATGCATGAACTGCTTCATTACAATTGGCCAGGTAATATTCGCGAACTTCGAAACGTTGTTGAACGGCTTGTGGTATTCGCAACAGACGGAATTATAAAACAAGAATATTTACCATTTCATACGACTGAAACTTTAGAAAACCATACAGCTCATTCCCTATTACTCAGCAACAATAATACAATCCTTTCTTTACAAGAAGAGATGGATGAGCATGAGAAAAAAGTTATTGAAAGGGCTTTAAGAATTTTAAATGGGAATAAATTAGAATGCGCAAAACAACTTGGTGTAACAAGGGCTACTTTATATAACCGTTTAAAGAAACTTGGACTTCAATAAAGAATCAGTATGCACCGATCAGGCGTTTACAGGTAGCTCTCTCTCCCTCCTCTATATTGGCATGATTTTTGCATATATAATTTGTGAAAATCGAACTAGAGGAGGAATACACGTGACAAATAAAAACAACTTAATCGTTTGTCGTTGTGAAGAGGTTACATATGGGCAACTTCAATCGACAATTGCTGAATATAACTGCTCGGCAAGAGAATTAAAATTAAGAACACGTGCTGGCATGGGATTTTGCGGTGGTCGCACATGCAGAATAATGATAGATCGAATGATTGAAAATGTGAATCTTGACGTAACTCTTAATGAACTACCGTTAAAATATCAACCACCAATACGTGCAGTTACTTTTGGATCAGTAGGTGAAAGTAAATGAATAGAATTACACATCACCCTATTTTAGGTACTTTACAAAGTAGTGAGCGTATTACCTTTCAATTTAACGGTCATCAATACGAAGCATATGAACATGAAACGATAGCTGCTGCCCTGTTAGCAAATGGAATAAGGACATTAAGAGTTCATGAAGATAGCGGAACACCGCGAGGTATTTATTGTAATATCGGGCACTGTTCCGAATGCCGCGTGACAGTAAATAATCAAACAAATGTACGCGCATGCTTAACTGTTGTAGAAGAAAACATGGTTGTTGAAAGCGGGAAACAGCATCCGAATATCGTGAGAGAGATGGTGAAAAAGCGATGAGTGATGTAATTATTATAGGTGCAGGGCCAGCGGGATTATCTGCTTCTATCTCTTGTGCTCGTTTCGGACTAAAAGTGCTCGTTATTGATGAATTTATGAAGCCGGGCGGGAGATTGTTAGGACAGTTGCATCAAGAGCCTACTGGAGAATGGTGGAACGGAATAGAAGAATCGAAGCGACTTCATGAAGAAGCAGAATCACTTTCAGTACATATCAGATGCGGTGTTTCGGTCTATAATTTAGATAAAGATGAAAACAATTGGTTTGTACATACTAATATCGGTACGTTAGAAGCACCTTTCGTACTACTTGCTACTGGAGCTGCGGAATATTCTATTCCCCTTCCTGGCTGGACACTTCCAGGAGTGATGTCAATTGGAGCAGCTCAAGTTATGACAAATGTTCATCGCGTGCAAGTTGGAAAAAAAGGAATTATTATTGGTGCTAACATTTTGTCTTTCGCCATTTTAAGTGAATTGCAATTAGCGGGAATTACAGTGGATCATATTGTACTCCCTGAGAAAAGCGAGTTAAGTCAAAAAGCTGGTGAACCTGAAGAAGTTTTAAACTCTCTTTTAAATGCAGCTCACCTCGCTCCTTCTGCTTTCTTGCGAATAGGTAGCCACTTTATGAAATTCGATTGGATTCGAAAAGCTGGATTAACATTCTATCCAAACAACGGAATGAAAATAAACGGAACGCCACTTCACCTTCGGAAAGCAGCTCTTGAAATTATCGGAACAGATCAAGTTGAAGGTGTACGTATTGCTAATATTGACTCTAAAGGAAATGTTATTAATGGAACAGAGAAAATATACGAAGCAGATTTTGTATGTATTGCCGGGGGATTATACCCACTTGCCGAACTTGCAGCTGTAGCTGGTTGTCCCTTCCATTACATTTCAGAATTAGGTGGACACGTTCCTCTCCATTCTGAAGCAATGGAAACCCCTCTTCCCGGTTTATTTGTAGCCGGCAATATTACAGGCATTGAAAGCGGAGAAATTGCGATGGCGCAAGGAACAGTTGCAGGTCTATCTATTGCTAAATATGCAAGTAAAAAACCTGATATAGTCGACCAACAATTATCTCACGCCATTCAAAACGTTCACTCTGTTCGTCAAAAAGCTACAATTCAGTTTAATCCTATGCTAGATATCGGTAGACGAAAAATGAATGAAATTTGGCGTGATTATTCTTCTACATATGCACATACTAAAAAGAGCTGTTGAGATTATTCTCAACAGCTCTTTTTTCTAGTCATCTGAGTTATTAAATTTCGCTAATGCGTAAATGCCTTCTTCATCATCTAATTCAAGTTGTAATCTCGCTGCGAATGGATTGACATTATATTCTCTGTCAAGCAATAAGCGTAAAGCTTCGATTAAGTTTGCTTGAATTAAAATTTGCTGGCGACCATTTACCTCTACTTCCGCAGAGAAACCGTAGTCGTCATCATACATGAGTTCAACTAATACTTCTTCTGGACCCACTTGTCTTTTTTCAGCGATATATATACAAAGCGCATTTATAAGCTCTTGTTCAGAAATTTTTATTGTTTCCATGCTACTTCATCTGCTTTCTTCTTACGTTGGTCTTTGAAGTATTTAAATGCACGAACTGCTAACATTACGATACCAGCCATTACTAACATATTTACCATAAACGCTAATACAGAACCAAGAGCTCCCATATTTGCAAATAAGCTACCCATTAGTAAACCACCAAGACCACCTAGTAATAAACCTTTCATAAAGCTTCCTTTATTACTTTTTGGTGCCGTGTTTGTTGCTTTCGTTTTTGAATCTGGAGTCGTTTTTTGAGAATTTACATTTGAGTCTTTTTTGTTTAAATCAACTTTTGACTTTTGACCTGAACTTGGTGTAAATGATTTTTTACCAGATTTGTAACTTTTCGCTGCTGCATGATCTACGAACATAAAGCTGCTAGCCCCAAAGATAACCATGAATGCTGTCATTACTGCTACAAGTTTTTTCAACATATTATATCCATTCTCCTTTTATATAGATATATGTGAAATCTATCTTTCTAGTAAATTCAGAATGATAGATTTGTTTTTAAGAACATTTTAAAGGTTCTTATGAACTTATTATATGAACTTTTGTCGAAATATGCAAGTATTATTTACTTTCAACAGTTTGGTCACAAAGGAAAAATTAAGCAAAACAGAATTGACTTTAAATGAAACAAAACATATTATAAGTTCATAAGAACTTTTTATTATTTTGGAGGTGAAAAGATGGAAACATTTCATCTCACACGAAACGAAATGGCTACCCTTCTTCTATCACTAAGAGGATGGAATACGAAAAAGCCTCTCGGTATTTTACAAGAAGCTTGGGCAAAGTCACATAAAAAAGATATTGAAAGCGGACAAAGCGTTACAGCTTTTATTACTACCGCACTTTCACCTATTTTTGAAAAGCTGATTAAAATTGACGATACTGATGTCGGTTTTTCTTTAAATGAAATAGTTGCGCTTGGCAATCAGATTGAAAACACAAGTTTCTCTGTAACTGCTATGCAAAACTGGGTGAAACGAGATATAAAAGAAATGATTGGCTCTCCTCAAAAGGGGAAAAAATATTCAATTGAACAAGCAGCCTTACTATTTATTGTCGAAGATTTAAAAACAGCACTTGATTTTGAATCCATTCGTAAGCTATTACGCCTTATTGTAAATGACCCAGCCGATCGAAGTGATGATTTAATCAATCCTGTTCATTTATATGTAGCATACTCTTCTCTATTTGAAGAACTCAATCAAGGGAATTGCTTACAATTAAATGCAACAGATACCGTTCATACAATTGAAAACATCGTAAAAGAAAAAGCTGATAAAATCGCAAGCAAGTTCGATCAAATTAATAACGAACAACGCGAAGCAATTCGTAACGCTATTATTATTGCGACCCTTTCTGTACATACCGCATATGTACAAATGTTAGCAAAACGTTACGTAACAGCAACTTTATTTTTACAGAACTTAGATGTGAAGCCTTAAAAAATAGGAGCAGAAATGCTTCTATTTTTTTATGAGAAATTTTTAATAATCTTTTCATTAACCCTTCATGAAAACGCGGCTTATATCTTTTACTATAATAATTATGAGAGACATAAAAGAATTGAAATAGCAATCCCCTATGTAAATAAGGTATAATCTACATATAGTGAACCTTTTACGTCATTAAATAAAAGGTTCTTATACTCAAAAATTCATAAACTAGAAGGTGCAACAATGTTAAGTAGTTTTATTCATTCAGTATTAACGTTTTTTGAAGAATTAGGTTATTGGGGCATTATGCTTGGACTTATGATTGAAATTATCCCAAGTGAAATTGTCCTTGCTTATGCAGGATACTTAGTATTCAATGGAAGTATCTCATTTATAGGCGCTGTTGTATTCGGTACAATTGGCGGTGTCATTGCTCAAATCTTTATTTATTGGCTGGGACGATACGGCGGACGCCCTATATTAGAACGTTACGGAAAATATATTTTCATACATAAAAAACAAATAGATGCTGCAGAAGATTGGTTTAATCGTTACGGAACTGGCGTCATTTTTACAGCACGCTTCATTCCAGTAGTGCGTCATGCGATTTCAATTCCTGCTGGTATTACAAAAATGCCATTACTACGTTTCACTACATTAACAGCACTTGCGATTATCCCTTGGTCTATTATTTTCATTTATTTAGGTGAAAAACTAGGTGAAAATTGGGAGAATATAAATGATATTGCTGGTCCGTATGTGAAATCATTCGCAATTGGTGGCGTCGTACTTATACTTTTATATTTCGTTATAAAAAAATGGACAAAAAAGCGTAAAAATCTCGCTTAAGAATATAATAAAAACCGCTATAAATTCATTCGGAATTATAGCGGTTTTTTATTTATATATGAATTAATCTTCAGGAATTATATAACACCTTTCCATCTACATTTACATGGATAAGCAACCATTTAATCATTTCTTTCGTATATTATCTCAAAAAGGAGTGATTCCCCTATGCATTGGCAGCAAAAAATACCGTACTTAATCGGACGCCCTATCGGCATTTCCTTCATAAATGGGCAAGGAACTTCTGGTGTATTATGTTCAGCGCATGATGGTCAATTATATGTGTATGAATACCTTTACCAAGCTCAGTTTGCAATGAAACATTATGATTATAGACAAATTCAAGATATACATGCATTCCCAAATTGCCCTCACCAAAATCCTCTATACTAAAAAAAATCGGAACGGCTCATAGCCATTCCGATTTCTATACTTTATTTCTCAGAATAAAATTTCTGCACTGCTTCATCAAAATAAATCCAACCTTTCCAGCCCAAATGAATCGTATCTTTTAAGAAATACTTATCATATTCATGACCAGAGAAATCAATTACTGGATATCCTGCTTTCTCAACCTGTTCTCGAACTTTTTTATAATACACTTCACGGCGTTCTTTCGGGAAGCCAGTATAATCATACCAAGGCCCATTTACAGGTACAGAAATAAAGAGTGGTTTGACATTTTTCTCTTTAAATAACTCTAAAATAATTTGTAAATCATCGTATTCTGGTGATTCATCATATGTTTCATTTGCTCTAAAGTTTTTTAAACCTTTTAGTTTTTTCTTCAGATTATTCTTATGATAATACGGATTTTCAATTCCGAATGTATTTGTAGTAGATTCAGCTTTCCCTTCTTGTTCTGCGTGTTTACGTGCGTCTTCCCAAGAAATTGAACGAAGTCCGATATTTGTTTTCTCTTTCATCGGTTCGATTTTAAATAAAGAGTTAAATAAATCTCTATGATCTAAAATATTTCGATGCATATAAGCAAGTGGTTTAACTAACCCTGCTTTTATGTTATGTTTCGAATCATTATATACAATACCTTCTAATGAATTTTTTAATATATCATCTTCTTGAACAACTTTATAATCTAATAGCCGTTTCGCGATTTGCTTCTTCATTTCTGGATTTATCTTATCATTAAAAATAAAATGATATGCTTGTTGTTTGGAGAAATTATTAGTGAAATCCCCTTGTGATACACCAGTCTTTGTAAACCATTGTGGTGAAAGAACAAAGGCTACTTTTTTACCTTCTAATTCATCCATAGTAGATGTCATATTTAAAATATGAGCTAAACTTTGTGTACCACCAGTTCCAATTAAAAACGGTGTAAAACCAGCTGGGTTTACTTTGAAATAATTAGACGGATGATATGCATCCATTCGTAAAAATTCTGATGAACCGTACATCGGTAAATACTGTGAATTCTCTAACATTTTTTGCTGTAAGAAAACACTTTGTAATTTCTCTTTTTGTAAAGAAGTTGCCGCATCTTCTACCTTCTTATCACTAATAAGCGATACTAAACTTTTCGATGGGATTAGAATGATAATGAAAAAAAGCACACACGCTAAAATTATAGGACCAAAAGCATGCTTCATTTTCATCTTCTGTCCCTCTTTCTATCGTTATTAAATTGTAACCCTTGTTTTTGACACGTCATCTTTTCTCTCCTTTTTCTCTATACATGTTCCATTCTATTTATCTATTATATACATGTATGTATTTCCTTACTGTTCTATTAAGTCCTATATAAATAGCACAAGAAAATGTTTCCATAGAAACACGTTAATTATACAAGATTCTACATAAATTTCACACTGGAATTTCATATGTTTTTTTATTTTTTAACAATAAAAAAACATATGAAATGTCTAGAATTCTTCGGATGATGTATGAAGTTCAAAATATGATAATAAACGCCCGCTATGATTAACTTCATGAGTATATATAAACCCGAGCTTTCGTAAAAGTTTTTTCGAGCTCTCATTTGCTACTTTAACTCTAGCAATTATTCTTATTACATTCAAAGTCTCTATTGCATATTTAATGGAAGCCTCTGCTGCTTCTAATGCATACCCATTCCTCCAATGTTCTGGGTCAAGGAGATACATAATTTCTATTGCACCTGTTTCATCTACCTTTCTTAAACCACAATGTCCTAAAAGCTTTCCTGTTTCACTATTAAATAACAACCATACCCCGAAGTCATACTGTTCCCAATGTAAGATAAGTTGCCCAATATAATCATTTGTTTCTTCCTTCGACATTCCTCTTGATTTAGCCAACCATTTGCCAACAGTATCTTTTTTTAATATGTTATAAAACTGATTAATATCTTCTACAATTGGTTTCCTCATAAATAATCTTTTTGTATAAATTACTTTCTCTTCTTCAAACATAGACATCATTTCCCCTCCAAATACTGTTTACAGACTAATAAATTATACCATGAACTATTTTTCTAACTTTAAATAAGAAAAACAGACTATCACATACATGAAGTCTGTTTCTCCATTCTTTTATTTTTGTACATCTGCCCATTTTAAACTTGTAGCTGGACCAAATTGATGTACATATAAATCTTTCACATATGGTTTTTGTAAGTAAGATAATCCGCGCTGGAATACCGGTGCAATTACTGCATCATCAAGTAGCATTTTTTCAGCTTCTTGCATTGCTTTCCAGCGAGCCTTTTCATCATTACCTAATTCTGTTTTAATCTTCTTAATTAACGCATCATATTCTGGGTTTGCATATTCTGTATTATTGACGCTACTTCCAGAAAGGAATACTTCTAAGTAAGTCATTGGATCTGGATAATCTGGTAACCAGCGTGATAACGACATTTCATATTCTTTCTTCTTCTCAAGTGCTAATTTTTGCGTATGTGGTTGTAATTTTACATTCACTTTTAATCCTGGTAAGTTTTTCTCAAGCTGCTCTTTAATGTACTCTCCAACTTTTTTAAAGTTTTCCAAGTCATAATTTAATAGTTCTAACGTCACTTCATTTGTACCTGTCTCTTGTTTTGCTTTCTCCCAATATTCCTTCGCCTGTTTTACATTTGTCTTATTAAACTCACCAGCCGTACTTCTAAAATCTTTCTTATCTGGGCCCTTTAAAAATCCTTTTGGTACGTAATAGTTTGCTGCAACCGATCCATCATTTAAAAATGAATCTGCGAGTCCCTTCTTATCAAAAACTGTACTTAGCGCAAGACGTGCATTTTTATTTTTAAGAATCGGTACATTTTCATTAAATCGGAAGAAGTACATAACTGGATCTGTATATTGTTTTAGCTCTTTATTATTTTTATATTTATCTACGAATTCTGTAGAAATAACAGCTCTATCAACTTTATCTGTTTCATATAAATTTACCGCAGTTGAAATTTCTTTTACAATTTGATAGTTTACTTCATCTAACTTCACTTCTTTTTTATCCCAATACTTATCGTTTTTCTTCATTGTAAAGCTAGCTTCATGCTTCCACTCTGATAATGTAAACGGTCCATTATATACCGCTTTATTTGCTTCTAATCCATATTTATCACCTTGCTCTTTCGCATATTTTTCGTTAATTGGATAGAAGGATGGTAAAATTAATAATTTCGTAAAATACGGTACAGGATGTTCTAGCTCTACGACGAATGTTTTATCATCCTTCGCTTTTACTCCTAATTCATCTAGACCTAGTTGTTTTTTATTTATCTTCTCAGCATTTTTTACATCGTACGCAATGTATGCATATTGAGAAGCAGTATCTGGATTTATCAATTGCTTCCAAGCGTATACGTAATCATGAGCGGTTACTGGCTCTCCGTTAGACCATTTCGCATCACGCAATTGGAATGTATATGTTTTTCCATCTTTACTCACTTCATATTTTTGTGCGCCGGCTTCAATTACTTCATCATTTTTCGATAGACGGAATAGTCCTTCCATTACGTTATTCAAAACGTTAAACGAGACTGCATCTGTTACTTTCCCTGAATTTAACGACGGAATTTCACCTGTTTCTAGTAACTGTAATACTTTCTTCTCATCTTTCGGCTTTGTTGCAGTTTTTTCTTTTGCGCAACCAACTAAAAATGAAGAAACTAATAGAGTACTAACTAATGAGTAACGAATAACTTTTTTCATTTAAAAACCCCCTTCTATTTTTAAGGTAAGTAACGACGAGCACCAGCGTATTCTTCTATATATCCTGGTGTATTTAGCGGTATAATCTCTACCGACCTTTCAGCTCTTGGTGAGTGAATCATATTGCCATCACCAATATACATTGCAACGTGATGGACACTACCTTTCCCTTGATCATGTGCAAAGAAAATTAAATCTCCTTTTTGTAGATTTTCTTTATCAACTGCAACCCCTGCTCTTGATTGCGGTCCAGAATCTCGCGGAATTGTAATGCCGTGCGATTTATAGATCGTATGTGTGAAGCCAGAGCAATCAAATCCAAAACCACTTGTACCAGCCCATATATACGGTAAGCCTAAAAACATTTTCCCTGTGTTAATTAAATCATCGGCCGCCGGAGTTGGAATATCAGTTTGAGATCGGTAAACTGTTCCATCATTTTTTCGTAGCCATGCTTTCTGACCACTTGGCAACAATACACGGTATGAAATTGTGTCTTCACTTAATAGCGGCAGTCTTGTATTATAACTGACTTCAAGTGATTTATGTTTTTCAGAAGGATTTATATATAAAATCGCTGTTGGTTTGGTTATTAAGACAAAAGGTTCATTTGTTTTATCTGCAAATTCTTGATTATATGTTAATTGTTTTTCAGGCATCCAGCCCGGATAACCTTCTTCATTTCGTGGTGTTGGCTGTCCATGCACTAATACCTTCACCCATTCGCCTTTCTTATCAATAACAGTTACTTCTTGACCGAGTAAAGCTTGTGTTTCTAATTTATTTGCATTTGTTAACCATAGTTTCTCGTCAAGTGTCATTGATTTCGTCCATTTCCATAGATCCACTGGATTTGTTGCACTCGGTGTATCGATTGGTCTTAATGAATCAGGTGCTGTCCATAACGTTGCAGCAGATACATCTATAAATGCTTTATTATCCTTCTTTTCTTCAGCATTTGCCGATGTAAACGATGAAAATATAAATAAAGTTGTTAAAAATGCAGTTCCTACTTTTTTCATATATATCCCCCTTAAAAGATAGTTTACTTGTCTCTTCTCCTAAGATTTACTATTCACTGTCGATTGAAGGTTTACCTTTGATCCAGAATAAGTCATTCCTTCTGGCTCTTCCATTAACCAAAGCGGTGCATCAAGATCAAAATAATGAATATTAGGATGCGCTGCCGCTAAATGCGCAACAGCACTAACGGAAAGTGAAGACTCCATCATGCTGCCCACCATACACTTCACACCAGCTGTTTCTGCGATATCAGCAATACGCCATGCTTCACGTATGCCACCACATTTCATTAATTTAATATTAATGAAGTCTGCATATCTTCCTTGAACGAGCTTTAATGCGTCACTTGCTGAAAATATACTTTCATCGGCCATAATTGGCGTTTGCACACGATCTTTGACGTACTTTAACCCATCCCAATCTTTCGCGTGTACTGGTTGTTCAATAAATTCTATATTTAAATTACGATTTTCCATCTCTTGAATGATAGAGACCGCTTCTTTTGGACTCCAACCTTGATTCGCATCTAAACGTAATGTCGTATTTCTTGGTACCACATTTCGAATTGCCTCAATACGTTCCAAATCTAAATGCGCCTCTTTACCCACTTTAATCTTTAATGTTTGAAATCCTTTTTCTATATGTTTCTTCGCTTCTTTTGCCATTAATACAGGCTCATCCACACTCACTGTAATATCGGTATGAATTTCTTTCTTCCCGCCTAACAATGCATATAACGGCACATTTTGATATTGGCAATATACATCATATAAAGCGATATCTACCGCTGCTTTCGCACTTGAATTTCCAATACAACTCATTTGAATGCGCTGTAGTAACTGCTGAAATTGAATGATATTTTGACCAATTAAACATGAACGCATCGGCCCTAAAATCGCTTCTTCCATTCCGCTGGTGAAATCCCCCGTAATAACTGGCGTTGCGGCTGCAGCCCCCTTACCAATCACTCCTTCGTCTGTATGAATATAAACATCTATACTTTCAATTTCGGTTACAGTACGAAGCGCGGTTTTAAACGGTGTATGCAGTTTTACACGTCTACGATTTACTTTTACATCTGTAATTTTCATTTTGTTCATCCTTTCGTTCTCCAATGAAGTGAAATTTTAATCCACCGGAGATTTATACCCACGGATTATTAGGTAAACCCATTGGGCATTTACTCTCCTATCTCTCTACTTTATTTTCGTTTGCTTTTGATGTAGGACGTTAATGTGAAATAAAAAAATCCAGCCATAAGAATGATTCTTACGGCTGGATTTTGTCTATGATTGAGTAGACAAAGCAGCAATCTGATTATATTTTTTCTGTGCATCTTTTAGCGCTACAAGTAACGCTTTTTGAGAAGAACCGAAATATCGGTTCTTTACTTCCATTACTAACGCTGGGTCATTTATATTTTTATGTAGAAATAAATATTTAACAAATTGAGATGTTAATGCAATTGTCGCTGAGCAGTCTGCATCTACAATTTCCCCTGTATCCTTAACAAGTATAAATGCTACGAAATAGCTTTTATACTTTTCAGTAATGGGATTATTTTGAGGTGCTTTCGCATCCCCTACGATATAAATTGTATTTGAAGCGTACACAGCTATCTTCCTTTCTTATACGAGGATAACGGGTTTCTTAATAGTCGTATGAGCGAGGAACTCAACGTTGATTAAAAAATGTATCCGCTTACCTTGTATTATAATATAATTGACAGAATTTTAACAACATTTATTTTAGTGCATATTCCATATTTATGAAAACAGCTTAAACTCTTCATTTTTACAATATGTGATTGTTCCTTGTACCATGACATTCATACATAAAAAACTGCACCTCCAATTGTTAGACGCTGCCTAACAATTGGAGGTGCAGTTCAATGGCTAACTGTTTTTTATTACTTTGGCATCACAAATATAGTTTCATTTGACTTAGAAAATTGATACTCTTTTCTCGCTAACTTCAAAATTTCTTCCTCATCGTCTGTTAAATTCTCTATGTTAGTCTTTAAAGAATCTTTATCTTTCTTTAAAGATACTAATTGCTTCTTTTGATCCGTAATCGTATCTTTCTTTTTATCAATTACTTCTTGTTGTTTCGTTAAAATATATTGAACGTACAGAGTAGTTGCTGCAATAAAAAGGACCATTAAAATAAGTCGCCTTAACTTCTTTTTATTTATCCTACGCTTGTCACTAGGTTGTGATAATTGCTCTGGTATATTAGGAACATTTACTCGTTTGAGTTTCCTCATTCAAATCCCCCTAACCCATATTTTTCACTACCATCGGCACGTTTTCTTACTAAATTAATTCTATTCTTATAAAATAAACTCCTTCACAAAAATATCCCATAAATTAACCAATTAAAGATAGCATTCGACGACATTTCCATATTTACACCGTTTTTTTTTATACATGCTGCTATAAAATAGTAGTTTCTGTAATTCTTTTTCTACTATTGTAGAAGAGTTTTTTCACACACAAAATTCCTTCCCCACATATCCATGTTATAACATGCTTACAAGGAGGGGGAATATGCATTACCGTACATTAGGTAAAACTGGAATAACTGTTTCTGAAATAGGTTTTGGCGCATGGGCAATCGGTGGGGATGAATGGGGACCTGTTAACGATAAACAATCTATAACCGCTATAAAAAAAGCAATTGAGTGTGGTGTGAATTTTATTGATACTGCGGATGTGTATGGTTTAGGACATAGTGAAAAGTTGGTGGCTACCGCGATTAAAGGACATCGTAATGATATTATCCTATCAACGAAAGGTGGTTTAATCGGACATCACTACGACCCTAATGGAGTTCCTGTATATGATACTCCCGAAAAAATCATCGCCGTATTCGAAACAAGTTTACAACGTCTTCAAACAGATTATATTGATCTTTATTTTTGTCATATTTGGTGGCATAATCGTAGGGAAACAGAAGCATTTCTACGTGCATTTGACATATTAAAACGTGATGGCAAAGTAAGAGCAGTCGGTGTTTCGACTCATGATTTACAATACATTCGTCATTTCAATAACAACAACGAAATTGATATCGTACAGCTTGATTACAATATATTAAATCGAAAACCAGAAAAAGATATATTACCATTTTTACAAGAGAAAAATTTAGGAGCTGTTATTCGTGGTCCATTAAAAATGGGCATTTTAACTGGAAAATTCTCAAATAAAACAATTTTTCCGGATGGAGATTTACGCAAAGATTGGCCAAATGAAACTTGGTTTCAAGAAGACTTACAAACTGTAGAGAAACTTCGGTTGCTCTCAAATAAAAATCAGACCTTAGGGCAACTTGCACTTCGCTATGTACTCTCTCATCCGGCAGTAAGTGTTGTAATTCCTGGTGCCAAAACAGGAATACAAGCACAAGAAAATGCAAATGCATCTGTTCGCCCTATGTTGAGTGATGAAGAGCTTAACTATATTCATTCAATATAAAAAGCCCAATCCGGGCTTTTTAATTTGGGAAACTAATATCATACTCCATTCGCTTCGCTGTGTCCTCCGCAACATGCACACCTAACAAGTTTTTCACAATATGAAATGCCATATTAATTCCAGCTGAAATTCCGGCAGATGTTATAATATGTCCTTCATCTACAAACTTTACATTTTCTATAACTTCAACATTTTGAAACTCATTTTTAAACTTTTCAATACTAGCCCAATGTGTTGTTGCTTTTAAACCTTCTAGTAAACCTGCTTTCGCCAGTAATAGCGCTCCTGTACAAACTGAAGTCATCAGCCTTACTTCTTTCATTTGTTGGCGAATCCATTTTATTACTATTTCATTTTTTATTTCATATTTTCTAGCACCTAGCCCGCCCGGAATTATTAAAATATCCACTGGTGGTAAATTTTCAATACTATAATCTGACTGTACCTTCAATCCATTCCTTGCTGTAATCATTTCCCCATTCTCGCTAACTGTATAAACAGTAAATGGTTTTTCTCCATTCACCTCAGTTACAGAAAAAACTTCAAATGGCCCTGCAAAGTCTAACACTTCTACTTCATTAAATAAAAATATACCAACACTCCATTTATTCATCATAAGTTCACTTCCTGTTTCAAATGATGTAAAAGGTGATCATATCCTTTTTCTAATGCAATATCATACGCTGTTTTCCCATCACTTTTCTTAATCATCTTATTAGCTCCATTTTTAAGGAGCAACATAATTATTTCCTCATTTCCTAATAATGCTGCTTCGTGGAGTCCTGTCCAGCCACCACTTTGCATAATATTTACATCTGATCCTTTTTCAATTAAGAAAGCGACAAGTTCACTTTGCTTGTTCGCAATTGCCGCTTGCAAAGGCGTATTTTCATTTTCGTTTTTCGCTCTACTATGTATATCTGCACCGCTTTCTAAAAGAAAACTCGCTATTTCTTTCTGTCCAAAATAAGCTGCTAAATGAAGTGTTGTCCAGCCATCTTCACTACATTCGTTAACAACACTTGGACTCGCCTTTATAAACTTTACTACTTTTTCCTTATTACCACTTATCACAGCTTGTGCTATTGATTGTAAATACTCCATAATAATCTCCCATCCTTCAAAATATTTAAGCATCTCCTTCTACATGTTCTATTCATTATTACATTTTCCTTTTAAAATCTTAAGTTTACATAACAATATTATATACCACTTCTTTTGTGCTTAATGCTGAATAGCAATAATGTTAAAAATACTGCCTTTAAACAATGAAGACCATGATTTCATTAGAGTTACTGAAAAAGCAAGCAAAAAACTATACACATAGTTTTCATCATATTTGTTCAGTTGCATGAAATAAAACAGGTAATGTCTATTACTGCTATTCATGCTTTCGACGCATCAAATAATATTATTCCAATAAAAAAACAATCCCTTTTTAGAATGGATTGTTTTTTTGTTTCTTTTTTATACTGTTTATTTTATTTTTGTATTTTCAGTGATGAAATAATTACATTTACAAAAATGAAACACTACTATCTTAGCCCCTCTTATAGTGAGTTTTTCGTTTGAAAACAAAAATACACTTTCACCTTACGATTGAAAAAAACATATGTAAAAGTCTCTAAAACAGCTGCCTTATCATACTAATCTATAGCAATTCTGTCTTCTTCCCTTACCTGTTTCCTTTAACACATACGATTTTAAAACTAGTGCGGTTAATGAATCTGTTAATGTTTTATATGATAAATTTGATAATGCCAATAGATCGTTCGTATATAACATTCTATGCTTCTCTAATAATAATAGTACTAATCGTTCAGACGGTTTTAATGCCTCGTCACTTTCTAGTATAAAGTCTATATTTTTCATTTCTCTAATTATTACTCCTTATATAAAAAAATACTTTAGACGCTTATTTAATATAAAAATAATACATAACAAAATTATAGATATATTAAAATAGCGTCCTTTAAAAACACTATTATACTATAACATAGAAGTAGTGTTTCCCCAAATAGGAAATACTTTTTATATCGCTTATAAGATTCTTGCAAACCTACATAATATTTTGTACCATTAGCCGCCAAGTTTTCTTCTAATTTCGCTGGTCATCCCGATGTATTTGTAATCAATGAAGTTCTTCTAAATTTATAAACAAATAAAAAAACGGTTCGTCTATCATGCCCTAAACATGAATGACAACCGTTTTCCAGCTTCTTCTTAATTAACAACATGTTCTATCTTAAATATTTCTTGCAATATGCGGCTTACTGTAATGACTTGTTCCACCGCCACCTACTACTACTTTACCGCCTTTTTCGAAAATTAATAATTTACTTGAACCATCTGCAAGAAGCACTATTACTTCAGCATTATTACTTGTTGCTACATAAATTACATAACCACTCTTTGATATACAAGTTTCCCAATTCGAATCAAATTCTGATCTTACTACACGATTTGAATACACTTGATTTTCAATTCTATCTTGTTCTACGTTTTCCAAATTTATTCTCCCCTCTTCCCTGCATAGTTATATATATTAAAATAGCACCATCTAAAATAGTGACCGATTTTAACATAAATAGTATATGTAATTAGTAGGAGAATGCTTGGACAATAGAAACGAAATAGACTTTGGGAATTTTACAATTGAAACTTCTCTTTAATCATTTCCGCTACTTCTTTTGCACTCAAATACGTGTTATTAATTTTTATATACTCTTCTTTTTCAATTTCACCATGAAGAGAGTTTAATCTATGCATTTTCATCGTTTCTTTCAAATTATTTTCAGACCACTCAATATCTCTTTTTTTCGGTTTATGTTCTAATCTATTCGGGCTTTTATTTCGTTCTAATCTTTCATCTAATTCCGCTTCCAGCTCTACAAAATACACTGTCCCACCTTTTGATTCAAAAATATTTTCTACATGATGTATATAATCCCAATCCTCTTGGAGGTCAAATGCCCATATATACGTAAAAATCATTCCAGATAAATCACTTTTAGATACTTCTTCAAATATTTCATTACGAAATAAACTTACTAGTCTTTTTGCTTCTTTCGTACTGTAATCAAAAATTGGACTTACTAAATCAATTGTCATGTGGTTATGAAAAAGTTTTAAACCGGTTAATGTTGCTAATTCTTGCCCCACTGTCATTTTTCCAACTGCTTGTGGGCCAAATATTAATATAAGTTTCATTTATTTCCCTCCAATCTTTCTCTATAAACCATTACATAAAATAAAAAATAAGACAGCCGATTTTAAAACGATTGCCTTATTTTTTATTCATAGTTTTAGTTCTATTCTTTTCGCACAGCTTCAAAAGTAATCATTTGATTTGCGTTTGACGGTTCTTTTTCATAAACATATTCAGCAGAGCAAGTAATGTTTGAGAAACCTATACTTTCTAAAAGAAGTATAAACTCTTCTATTCCATACCAGCGCAGCGCAAAGCGTTGCAATTCTGTTTGTACTAACTGTCCTTTACTCCACTTTTCATATTTCAAATATGATACAGTAACTTGGTCCAGCCAATCTATTTCAATTGATTTATTTTCTAATGTGATTCCGTCTCCGCTTGGCAAAGAGAAAGTCGATGTATGAATTTCTCCAGTCTTCCAGTCATGCGGAAGCATAATATCTACGATTAATTGTCCATCTGGATTAAGATGTTCATAAAAACATTTCAATGCATTTATAGAATCCACACGATTTTCAATTAAACAAAAAGATCCAGTAGGAATGATAATTGCGTCATATTTATGCGGAAGTGAAAATTGTTGCAAGCTTCCTTCATACAAATTAGGATGTAAGCTTCTCTCTTTACAGCGCTTACGGCAAGAATCTAGCATTTCAGGTGAATAATCTATCCCATCCACTTTAAAACCAGCCTCTAGAAGCGGAATGATGACACGCCCTGAACCTACTGCAGCTTCGAGGATTCTTCCTCTACAATCTTTTAAACGTTCTTTGTAATACTCAATATCACCATTTAAAGAATAACCGACTGGTTTTGTGTAATCATACAGTTCCGTACAAAGTGTACTATAAAAGCTAAACATTTATTTTCTCCTCCGTTTTTACGTACGGAAGATTTCAATTCAACTAATCTTCCTGTACCTCTAATTTTAATGAGATTTCGAAAGAGCTGACTATCATAATATATCACTCACTTTCCATAGAATATAATGATATTGTATTACATACCCTTCCAATTTGAAATATAAAAATTAAAAATTCAGACTACAAATTAAAGAGCTTACTTTAGTAAGCTCTTTAGAAAAAATATTTATTTCACAATCGGCAATGTCACTTCACTTAATTTCACTGTAAGTTTCGTGCCAGCTTTCGGTCTAATTGTATAATCATAATCACTTGCAATTAAAACAACTCCGATTTGATGCCCCACTTTAAATACATAATCATCTGGCTGCATGTCCCATGTAAATGTATAATCTTTGCCCGCTTGAATCGCTGTTGAATTTTCTATACTCTTTACGTTTTGTGGATCCATCCAGCCTCTCGTTACGATTTCCGGCTTCGCTCCTCCATAGTCAACAAGTAATGCTGTTAAATTTGATACAGATCGATCAATATTTCCTGTAATTGAAATCTTTGGTGTACCACTTATACGCGTATCTTTTTGCAGTACAGGCATTGTATATACTAATCGATTTGCTACTTCTAATTCTGGATTTGCTACTAATTGGTTTGATTTCATTTGTGCATCATCTAAGAATGAGAAAACTTTATTAGCCGATCCCATACTTAATGGAAAATTGACTGATTTATTACTTAAATACATACGGATTTTTGAAGGTACAGCTGATGGATCTGGCCAATTTTTTATCTTTTGCCACGTTTTATTTTCTCTTTGCACATCAACCATTGGTTCATCCATAATTCCATTTTCAATCCCGTATAACCAATAATCTAACCATTTATTTTGTGTTTGCTGCCAGCTATTACTTGATGTCCCACCATGACCACCTTGGTGTAGCCACATTTTACGCGGAACATTATTTTCTCCAAGTGCTTCCCACCATTGCGCGAACTGTTTTGTTTTAACATTCCAATCGTTTAAACCATGAACAACAAATACACTCGCTTTTACATTTTTAGCATCTTTTACATAGTTACGTTTATCCCAAAAATCATTATAATTACCTGTTTTTCGGTCTTGTCCAGCCGTTAACTCTTTTATAACTTGTCCGCAAACTTCAGGGTTTTCCCTTGTCAGTACTGCTTCTGCCATATTATCTGTATCTTCCCCTTGATATCCGCCTGGAGCAATGACTGCACCATTTGCACGATAATAATCATACCAACTACTAATTGCTGCGATTGGAATAATTGTTTTTAAACCTTCGACTCCAGTAGTCGCAACAGCATTTGGTAATGTACCATTATAGGAAACTCCAGTCATACCTACATTTCCTGTAGACCAATTTGCCTGAACTTCCTCACCCTGTTCTGTAAATGCTTTCGCGCGACCGTTTACCCAATCAATAACAGATTTTGTCCCGAGTATCTCTTGTTCATCTCCAGTTGTAGGGCATCCATCTGATTTTCCAGTACCGATACTTTCGCCTAGAATAACTGCATAACCTCTTGGCACGTAATAGTTCCCATACGAACCAAGATTAACCGCTCCATACGGTTTTCCTTCATACGCATACAATTCTTCATCTACATTATATACAGGAACATCTTTTAATCCAGATCGATATGGACTCATTTCATAAATAACAGGAACTTTCACATTCGAATCTGTCTTTGGACGCATAACTTTTATCGATACTCTGTCTTTCTTACCGTCTCGATCACTATCAACTTCTGTCTCTACATATAAATTTTCGATAATAGCTTCATCGAGAGAATAAATCGGTTTTGTCATCCCATTTTCTAATTCAATTTTCGTACTTTTAGTCTCTTCCTTCTTCTCTGCATGCACATCCATAGTAAAGCTAGGTATAATTGTTGCAGATAGCATTGCTGACAGTGTAATTGCCATTTTCTTTTTACTCAAAATGTTCCCTCCCCTTATTCGTTCTCTTTTACTATATAACAAAATAACTGAAAATTCAGTTTTATTTTATATAAAAGTTGAGAAACTCAAAGATTTCTTATTAAGTAAAATTTAATGCAGGTATGAAAGTATTTTCCCACTTCCTCCTTCTTTATAACGTAAAACTTTAATCAGCCCTCACCAATTGGGCGTTTACGATCAGCAGGGCCACTTCTTTGCTTTCGCTGAATTTTGAGGTGGGGTCTTACTGCCCGGCAAATAGCGGGATAAATAGAGAAAAAGACAACCGATATTTCTATCGCTTGCCTTACATTCCATTTATTATTTTTCTAACTCTTTAAAGGTATCTTTCAAGTCTTTATCAGATACCTTTATATCTGCATTTTTAAGCAGTTCTCTAGTAACTTGTTGATGGAATTGAGGATCTTGTATACGTTGCTGTTCTAATTCTTTACGAATATTCTCTTTCTCTTCCTCATACGGTTTAAGCTCTTTTTTATCCGTTAGCTTAATAATATGATATCCGAAAGAAGATTTAACAGGTTCACTCAATTGACCAACTTCTAACTTATACGCAGCATCCTCAAATTCTTTCACCATCATACCAGGTCCAAATTCAGATAGTTCCCCACCTTTTTCTTTAGAACCTGGATCCTCTGAATATTGTTTAGCTAATGCCGCGAAATCTTCGCCACTATTTAATTTTTCTTTAATTTCTTTTGCTGTCTTTTCATCTTTTACTAAAATATGGCTAACTTGAAGCTTTGGCTTATAATGATCTTTAATATCTTTTTCCGTTACGGTTGCTTTAATAGCTTTTTCAAAAGCAAAAGTAAGCTTTAATTTCTCTTTCAACTGATCTTCATTTTTCACACCATTGGATTCCATATATGTATTAAAATTATCGCCCATCTTGTCTTTTAATTCTTTTAGTTGTTTCGTTACCTCTTCATCCGTAACTTTATATTTATCATGTAATACTTTTTCTACTACCATTTCAGATAAATTCTGTTTACCGTAGTTTTCTTTTAATTTTTTGTTAAAATCACTTTCTGAAATGCTTCCTGATTTTGTCGTTACAATATTATCTGATGAACCACATGCAGATAAAGATAACGTCATACCCATTAAAATGCTACCAATTACTAATTTCTTTCTTTTCAAATCTAAATACCTCACTTCATTAAATTCAAATATAACTATGTAAATATAACGTTTTCCTGTGAACTTCACGTGAATTTAATGAAAGTAGAACATTTGCTAATTCTCCATTTAATACATCAATTTTGAAAATTATGGTGATTCATCCTGTATCGCTAATCTCTAAAGCTGCAAAAAGGACTAATATTTTCATTAGTCCTTTTTCACATTTATATAAAATTGAATTTCTCCATCTATAGAGGAAACTCCATATTCAAAACCATGCCTTTCTAAAATACTTTTCACTATCGCTAGTCCTAATCCTGTACCTGATTTTTCTTTACTACGAGAAGATTCTAGTACGTAAAAAGGCTCCCAAATTTTCTCGATATCCTTAATTTTATCCGTAGGAATGCCATTTTTTATTTGGAAATATATACTTTTATTTCTATCTTCTAATGTAATTATTATGTTTTGATTTGCTGTATATTTTATCGCATTAGAAATTAAATTTTGAAACACCATTCTCATTTTATTTAAATCTGCATAAACGATTGTATTGCCCGCATTACAATTTACTTGCAAGTTAATTTCTTTCGAATCCAGTTCAATCTGATGCTTATCTAATATACTCTGAACCAGTGGTTCAATGGGGAATTCTTCTTTTTGTAAAATATCTCTTTCTAGTTTAGAAAATCGTAATAGTTCTTCAATTAAGTTTGATATTTGATCTGTTTGTTTAATAATTGTATCTACATAAGTCCCATCATCTAATCCATCTTTAATCCCCATAGAGTATGCTTTTACTAATGCGATCGGTGTCTTTAATTCATGCGTTACATCACCCATAAATCGTTTTAAATGTTCATTACGATCAGTTAAGTCTTGATGTGCTTCATGTAGTTTTTCACTCATGATATTAATACTATTGGCCAACTCTCCTATTTCATCATTCGTTTTCACTTTCGTTCTTTTAAACTGCAAATGTGAAATATCCTGAGCCACATCACTTAACTCTTTCAGTGGTGTCGTTATTATTTTTGAAAGTATCCACACAAGTAAAATAATAAGAAGGAGCGAGAAACATAGGATATATAAGTAAAATGTATTTAACGTATTTATAATTTCATTTGAATTCGCAATGGAAGTCCCAATTAAAATTATCGTATCATCTTTCGCAATATATTTAGCAAAAAAACTCGCTTTTACCTTTCCTTGATCGTACAGTTTATTCGATTGCCCTTCCGTCTTCACTTTCATAACTTCGTCTTTCGTAATCCAAAGCTTATTTAACGTTACTTTCTTTTTGGTAAGTTGCATGCGTAACGCGTCGTTCATAGCATCTTCTGACTGATTAATTGGCGTATACGCAATTGTAACGTTATTTTCACTTTCAATTGTATGAATAACATCTTCTAAATCATTGACTGGCGCATTTTGTATTTGAGTTGTAAATTCATTTAAGTTTTCACGTGTTTTATAAATATTATATTTCGGCAGGAGAAAGTTAATTAATAATAAAGAAATTGTAAATATAAGAATAACGGTTAAAGAAATGCTGAGAAATAGCTTTTTCCCAAGTTTATTCACTTTGTTCCTCCAAACTATAACCCAGCCCACGATGCGTCTTAATAATATTTTCTCCAATTTTTTTACGCAGCCTTCTTACATGTGTATCAACCGTTCTCTCTTCTCCAAAATAGTCAAATCCCCATACAATGTCTAACAATTTCTTACGAGTTAAAATAGTTCCTTTATGATTTAAAAAGCATTTTATTAATTCGAGCTCTGTTTTTGTAATTTCTAACTCTATATGATTTTTATATACTTTATTTTTGGCAAAATTTATCTTTACATCTTGTACTTGAATAATATCATCATGCTGAATAAGTTTTTTCGCTCGCGTAATTAGTACTCCTGGATGAAATGGTTTTTTTACGTACTCATCTGCCCCACTTTGAAGCGCTGCTAATTCATCTTCACTTTCACTTTTCGCCGTAAGCATTAATACTTTTACGCTTGAATTCTTTTTTATTTCCTGACAGACAGTAATACCACTATGTTTCGGCATCATCCAATCCAAAATAGCTAAATCAATTTTTTCATCATAAAATATTTGAAGTGCTTCCTCTCCGTCTTTCGCTAATAATACTTCAAAGCCTTCTTTTTCAAAATAAGCTTTTAAAATCCTTAACATATCTTGTTCGTCATCTGCAATTAAAACTTTCATATTTTTTCCTCCATTGCTTTTAAACAAAAACCAATTGTATCATACAACATCCTTGTTACATGAATGTGACAGAAAAATATTTAAAGCTTTTGAGGGGATAGTAATGGTGAGGTGTTGTACTATGATAAAAAAAATCGGGGTCATTTCTCTGCTTCTATTTCTATTATCAACAAATGCGTTCGCAAATACAAATCAACAAATTGAAGTATTTGATTGTCAAAAAGAAATGGTCATTCAAAAACAATCTTTAGATCCAGTAATCCAAAAAGAAGCAGTTCAATACGCTAAATCAATTACTGGTCCATTTAAAAACTTAAATGTCGTTCCAAAAGATGGCTATATGATAAAAATCCCTTTATCTAAGCCGGTTTCTATTACTAATCAATGGTTACACACTACAATAGACGAAGTACTTATACTACTCCCACTAAAAGAAAAGCCTTATATTATGCTTTATGATGATGAAAATAATCCGCATTTTTATTATGTAAAAGGTAAACCAGGATTATTATTGAAACACATGAAGGTTAAAATGTAATTGAATGAAAAGGAGTCACCTTATAAGCTAAATTTTAAAAGCTAAGGTGCTCTTTTTTATAATAACAATTTGGTAAATGAAATTATAAAAGTTGTTTTTAATATAAGGGTCGCACCTTCATATATATCAGGGATTTTTAAAATATATCGATTTATCAACGAAAATATCTTTCCGTAGCTATTCTTTGGATAGCAATCTCTATAATAGTTTGTAGTGACTCGATCCCTTATATAATCCCCCTTTTACAAATCCATTTGAAGTATAAAACACATCCCCTTGCTTCGTGTCAGCATGTAAAACAATCACTTCAAAATACTTTTCCGCATGACATAATAGTTGATTTAATAATAAATTCCCTAACCCTATACGCCGATAATCCTTGGAAATATAAAATCTCCTCAACCGCCCAATCTTATTGTCTTTTGTGTACGGATCTTTATTTAAACCTCCAACTCCGATTAACATATCCCCTTGGAAAATACCATATAAACATTCTCCAGTTTTATTGAATACATTTACTTTGTTTTTATATTCATTTATTAGTCTTATAAGGAAATTAAACCCTTCTTCTTCACTGTCTTGAACGAGATGACTGAATTCATATTCCATTAAATTTTCTATTTGTTGAATATGTATATCTTTCAAGTCCATTCCCCCTAAGTACGAAAATACATAAAAATGCTCGAGAATCATTTATTCTGAGCATTTTTATGGTTGTTACTTTATTTAATTCATAGTATGCATATACTTCAAATCGATAATACAGTTAATTAATTTTATTATGAAAATATAAGAGCCTTGCTACAATCTAGTGTGTGGTAAGGCTCTTTAAAGTTGTGTAATTCTTATTGAACTAAAGCACCTGTTTACTTAAATGAATACATATACATTTATAATGTCTCTCAAATATAATATCAGTTTATAAATTCACCATTCTTCTCTAGCAGGTATAAGTTAAATTATAATTTGTTAATTGATATGCTTGTGTAACCACTGTTCAAATATTTTCAACTGTTCTTCAGTATGAAAATAATGTTCACCCGTCTCCATAACTTCTAATTCACAACGATGTTTTTTTGTAAAATAGTTAATAGTTTCAAATTCGCACAGTTCATCCTTAGCTCCGTACATAATATATGTATCTGTATTCCATGTACTAATAGGATGCTCTTTTACATAGCATAAATAATCCCAATATAACTTTTGACCAATAGGTGTCTCTATAGTCATTTCTTTTTGTAAAAGCTCCGGTGTTACATTAAACCATTTCATCATATTTTCTATAATTCGTTCCATATTAACTACTGGTGATAAAAATAATGCCTTTTCTATCACATCATTTTGAAAAGCTAAAAGGCTAAAATATGCTCCCATACTACATGCAAACACGTTTATTTCTTTCCAATGTTCTTTTGCGTAGTTCATAATTATAGATAATTCATTAACACAAAACTGTACTTTACAAGGAGTGTTATCATTCTTTCTTTCTCCATGATCAGGTAAATCAAAGCTTAATACTTGATAACCTTTTCGATCGGCTTCTTCAGCTAATATTTGAATAACTACATCTTCCTTATTTGACATATTTCCATGTACTGCAATAAAAATTTTTTCACTCTTATCTCCCCACAAAACCGCAGGAATATTACTAATTTTAAAATTATTTTTAAGCATATTCCCCTCCATAAAATAAGACATATAGGACTCGAAAAAAATGCACACACTTTATTTATCTCTGTACAGCAGGCAGTATCCGCTTTAAATCTATTAAATCATCTATTACTATATCAGCCTGAGCAAGTTCATCTTCTTGCGCAAAATCAAAATTGCATCCAATTGCCAGTAAACCGTTGTCTTTCGCTGCATTTATATCAGATAGCCGGTCACCAACTACGGCTGCCTCTTTTATATCATATTTGTTCATAATACTTTTAACTAAGTCACCTTTATTTAGCGATTGTATTTGTTCGATACTAAACGTTTCAGTCACCCACTTGTCTAAAGCATAATACGTTACGATTGCTCGTAAATATTCTTTCAAACCATTACTAGCAATGTAAATTGAACAATTATTTTCTTTTATATATGTAAATATTTCTTTTACATTTGGATATAAAGCGCCTTTTCCGCTTTTTATGTTTTCAATTAGTCTATCTAAAAAATATGCATCTGTTTGTTCTCTTATTTCAATAGAATGGTTCGGTAATAAAGCTTCCCAAACTTTCGGTAGCGGCACACCCATAATTTCACGGTATTTTTCAATCGGTGTTACCGTATCCCATAATTGAAGTGATCTTAAGTGATCAAAAGTATCATCCAACGATAATTCTAAAATTTTATCTGTTTGAAATAATGTTCCATCCATATCAAAAATTAATGCTTGTAACATTCCTATCTCTCCTTTTGGACTATAGTTTTACCAGATATATTTTTAAGCATCTCAATAATAATTTCTGAGCAATAATTCGCAGCAGTTTTCGCGAAATCATCATAAGAAACTTGAGCTTCATCATCTGCACTGTCAGAAATACATCGTATAACAAGAAACGGTATATCATTTATGTAGGCAACATGTCCAATTGCTGCACCTTCCATTTCTGTACAATGAGGTGCGTATTCATCTATTAATTTTGCCTTTAACTTTGAATCTTCAACAAAACATTCACCACTTACAATTCTTCCTTCGTGAGCTTGAATATTTGAACTATTACTGTTACATGCTTTACGTGCTAACTCTATCAATTCCTTACTTGCAATAAACTCCTCTTGAAACGGGAATAATTTTTTCATTTGATTTTTACTTACATCATGATGGGTAACATTCGTTGAAATAACTACATCACCAACTTTTACATCTGGATGTAATCCACCAGCAACGCCCGTATTGATGATAGAGTCTACATTAAATTTATGAATTAATGTTTGCGCACATGCAGCTGCATTTACTTTCCCTACACCAGAACGTGCAATAATTACTTCTGTTCCCATGAATTCTCCAATATAAAATGGCATTCCCGCTATTGTCTGTTCTTCTTGTATTACTTGCTTTTCTAAAAGTAAATCTATTTCAATTTGCATTGCTCCGATAATGCCGATTCTGTTCATGTATGTAGTCCCCTTTATTAATTAATCCCTTTAATCCTCTCTGACATAACCGACAATAAAAATTTCGGAAGTACAAGTTGTCTCTTTAATCTTTTCGGCTGTGAGAGTAACCTATACAGCCATTCAGTTCCAGTATCCCTCATTATTTTCGGTGCTCTTTTTACAGTACCAGATATTATATCAATCATTCCTCCGATACCAATAGATAGCGGAACGTTTAATGTTTGTATGTTTTCATAAATGAACTCTTCTTGTTTTGGTGAACCTAGTCCTACAAGTAATAAATGCGGCTTGAATTGCTTAATTTTCATTTTTATTTCTTCTATTTCTTCACCATTTACAAATCCATGCTGTCCTTTAAATTGTGCTCCTGGGAACTGCTCATTTAATTTTTCTAATGCCTTTTTATTACTTTCTGGCGCAGCTCCAAAAAGAAAGACACGATATTCATTGTCGTTACAATATTTTATTAAATCGTGAGTTAAATCCGCCCCAGTAACACGTTCTTTCAAAGTTCCTTTTAATATTTTCGAGCCAATTATGACACCAATCCCATCCGCTGTTATTAAATCCGCAGATAGTAACATCTTTTTAAACTCCTTTGATTTTTCCGTATTTTCCTTTGCAGACATAACAATTTCAGGATTTGCAGTTACTACAAACCTTGGTTTCTCTTGTTGTTCATATAACCAACCTTTTAATAAACTTATAGCTTTTGCATATTCTAAAGTTGAAAAAGGTATACCTTTTATAAATTGCTGATCCACTTTACTCTCCCCTTATATAAGCTGCAAATATTCATCAATGTCTTTAGAAATTTGAATAAAAGCTTTATTCCAAAATTCATAATTTCTTATATCTATTTCAAAATGTTTTTTCATAAGCTCCTCTACTGGAGCCTTTCCTGTTTCTCGTAAGAACTCTTTATATTTCGAATGAAAAGTACTTTTACCTTCTTGAGCTATTTCTAATAAGCTAAAACTTACTAAATATCCAAACGTGTATGGATAATTGTAAAAAGGAACATCTGCTATATAAAATTGAATATATTTCATCCATACAAACGGCTGGTATTCACTTAAAGCTTTTCCATAAGCTTCTTTTTGTGCCATTATAGATAATTTCTCAATTTCATCAGCACTTAATGGACCCTCTTTACATTTTTCATAAAATGTTTTTTCAAACTGATACGATGCTCGTATTGCCATTACATAATTAAAACTATTTCTTATTTTCCAGCTAAGCAATACCTTTTTCATATCTTTACTATCCGTTGTTTCAATTAGATAATTTAAGAGTACCGTTTCAAAGAAAATAGATGCTGATTCAGCCGTACTCATCGGCAAATAATCATCTAAAAAAGATGTAGATTGTTCAAAACTCATATTATAAAAATGCCAAGCATGTCCTAATTCATGAGCGAGCACTCTTACACTATCTATACTCCCATCATAACGCATGGAGATTCTCGATTCTTTCTCACTGAAAAATGGAGCACAAAACCCACCTGGTGGTTTATTCTCTCTCGGTTCAGCATCTATCCATCCACTTTCTATCGCATTACGTGCAAATTCTGCTAATTCTTCATCAATATTCTTACATGCATCATAAACGTTTTGTACTGCTACTGAAAAAGGAATCATGACCTCATTACTTTCCTTTACTGTCATAAGTTCATGCCATGTAATCGAAGCTTTCCCTTTCTTATACACGTTTAAAGCACTTACTAATTTATCAAGGTTTTCTTCTGTCAAATTCCACATTTGGAATAATACAGTTTCTGAAATGCCATTCGCATGAAAAGATTGTGTTAAAATCTCTCTATCTTCTATTTCATTACTCTTTGCATTACGCAATCTCCCTACTTGATTTAATACAGTAGCAAAGATTTCTTTTTCCTTATGTAAAGCACATGTTAATGAATCGAATACTTCTAATCTTTCCTTTTCATTATCACTATTCATTGCAATAGTATTTGCTTGTCCAAAGGATAATAGTTTATTATTGTGCTCTATTTCTATCCTATCCCGTAATTGTATGTACATATTTTCCCACGCATTAAGTTCATCTTTTATTAACTTAGTATTATCTGAAGTTTCCACTTCATTATGTTTTATTACTTGCTGTAATTCACTTTTTAGTTCCTTCACTTTCACGGTCAATTTAGTAAGGTCAGATGGAACACTTTCTTCAACCGATCGACAGTACAAATAGTATTCTGCTTTTTCAATAGCTTGTATAAGCTTTGAAAGAATCTCTACATCTTTTGTTACAAAATATTGCTCTTTCAACTCCAAAATCGGAAATAGAATATCCTCATTCAAATACAAGCGATTTAAATCCCATCTAGCACTTTCTTGCATTTTTATAGCCGCCTCCTATTTTTACAAATAGTTACAGATATTTCTCCCCACACAATTATATATGAAATGGCAAAATTTTGATATCTTCAAATATTTAAATTCCTATAAATATATTCTTATTTATACTCTTTTCTTCTACCATTAAGTATCATTACACATATAAAAAATACTCCCTCTACAAGATTGCATTTGATATAGGAAAACTTCAAAGATTTTATCTTCATCAATACCATATCGACCGATTATCACAGATTAAAAAATAAAAAAGGATTGATCAAAAGATCAATCCTTTACTCTACTTCATTTAAGAAAAATAACGTTATAACGCCAGGTCCTGTATGTGCACCGATTGCTGCACCAATTGTATTTACGATAAATACTTCACAGCCAAATCTTTCCGTAATTAATGATTTTAATGCTTCAGCTGTTTCTAAATCGTCACCGTGAGTCATACCGATTGTTTGACCTTTAAGGTCTTTACCACGTTCTTCCATAATATCAACAATACGGCTTAATACTTTCTTTTTCCCTCGTACCTTTTCAAGTGGTACAAGTTTTCCTTCTTCCACGTTTAAGATCGGTTTAATGTTTAGTAAACCACCGATAAATCCTGCGACTTTACTTAAACGTCCACCTCTCACTAAGTACTGTAAGTCAGCTACAGTGAAGATATGTTCCATATGGCTCATTAGAAAATCAACACGCTTTAAAATATCTTCTTTTGACGCGCCGTCTTTTGCCATTTTAGCAGCTTCTAAAACGACAAGACCTTGACCAAGCGAAGCACATTTCGTATCAATAATTTCTAAATCTAAGTTAGCATATGTTTCTTTTACTTCCTCTTTAATGACAACTGATGATTGATATGTACCAGACAGTTCAGATGAAAAAGCTAAATATATACAAGGATTACCTTCTTTTGCATAAGAAACAAATTTTTCTTGGAACGTTTCAAGTGAAGGCAATGACGTTCTATAAACAGCGCCTTCTCTCATTTTTTGCAATAATGTAACTGACTCTAATGTTACTCCATCTAAATACTCTGTTTCTGCTTCATCATATACACGGAGTGGAATTAAATCAATATCATATGCTTGCAGCAATTCTACTGGTAAATCCGCCGCACTATCCGTAATGATTTTAACACCCATTTTTAAACCTCTATTCTGTTATAAATATAAAATAATAAAATAAAAATAGTACTTTTAAATTATATACGTAAAACTTAAATGAAGAAAGGAAAACACTTTATATTGTATGCACTATTCTTCAAAACTTGAACTGTTAATGAAAATGATTCTATTTTAAACACCTTTTTCTTATTATTTTTCTAAAACACGAATAATTTTATAAGTATTTTGTATCATTATATTTTAATTCTTTATCTTAATATAATCTTTTCAAATTCATACTGTTTAAAATGTAAAAGCCAAATCCAATAAAGGAAATGGCTTTTACATTTTC
Source organism: Bacillus cereus group sp. MYBK5-2 (assembly GCF_051915685.1). NCBI lineage: Bacteria > Bacillati > Bacillota > Bacilli > Caryophanales > Bacillaceae > Bacillus > Bacillus cereus group sp. MYBK5-2. Next base: position 74,798 of record NZ_JBQAFE010000006.1, on the reverse strand, counting down.
ATAAAATAACCAAACTTTATTTTCCATCAAATTGTTTGTTTACATTCATACTTTGGTGATGTTGAATATTAGTCCAGTTATGATAAATATTTATAGCCTGTACTATAATTAAAACAGTGAATATTCACCTGTAAGAATCACTAGATAAAAACAAGTTAAACATTTTATAAAATATTTAATTTTACTAGTAAAGCTAATAAAATTTGGAGAAGAATTTGAACATTTACTGCTATGTCTGTATCCGTAGTCGTAACTGTAACATTTCTAGAATTTCTAATAACAGTTTCTTGTTTATTAATTTGTTTAATAGATGATTTTTGAAACAATTCTTGTGCTACACGGTCAGCTTTTTCACTATCTGCTATAGAAATACTTATTATAACCACGATAGCTGCTTGTAATGCTGCTTGAATAGATAAAGCAGCTTTTGTATCTGTAGTAGTAACTTCTACATCTGCTGAATCTACAATTGTAATAGATTCTTCAGAAATTTGATACGTTTTACTTTCTTGCGCAGCTGCTTCTGAAACGCTAGCATTTTTAAAAGATGGATGAGGATTTGAGGAATCTAATGCACTCCACTTTTTATTTTCATCTGAATGACATGTTTTGTCCATGCGTTCACCCCCTTTCAATCTAAATAATTATTAACTTGTGATTGTATTTCAGAAACAATACTTTTAATTTGCTGCTTTTTTTCTGGTGATAAATTTTTTAATTTTTCTTCATTTATCCCATGCCTATTAAAAATATCTGAGAGTAAAAGGTCTATAATTATATTCTTTTGATCCTTATCAAACTTAAAGGAAGAAAATTTGTTTAAATCATCCATTTACAATATTCACTCCAATCAATTTTCTATAAAAATTTTAAATATCTACGAGCATTATATGTAATGAAATAAAAATTGCTTGGACAAGTAACTTAATCTTCTATTTTCACTTCTTTTTGCTAATAAAATCAAAAGCTGACTTCTTATAAGAAGACAGCTTTCCTTCACTTCACATAAATATAAGTTTCATTACTGTTAAATCATGTATTTTATCTTTATTTGTAGTTTTCCACACTTGCTTTACCATTCATCTTGAATATTAATTCAGTCATAATAAAAAGTCCAAGCTTGTACCACGTATTACAACAAAAAACATTTACTTAGAGTGAAAACTTATAGCTAAATATCAATAGAATAGACACTTTATAAAATGTTTAGTTTAACTAATAAAGCTAATAAAATTTGAAGGAGAATTTGAATATTCACTGCAATATCTGTATCAGTAGTTGTTACGGTTACGTTTCTAGAATTTTTAATAAATGTTTTTTGTCTATTAATTTGTTTAATAGCTGATTTTTGAAATAATTCTTGTGTTATTTTATCTGCCTTTTCACTATCTGCTATAGAAATACTTACTACAACTACGATAGCTGCTTGTAATGCCGCTTGGATAGATAGCGCAGCTTTTGTATCTGTAGTAGTAACTTGTACATCTGCTGAATCAACTATTTCAATATATTCCTCAGAAATTTGATCGATTTCATCTGTTTGTATAGCTGCCTCTAAAAAATTTGCATTTTTACTAAACGAATAATCATTTAATGATTCGCAATCTTCTTTTTTTGGCTCGCAATCCTCTTTTTTTGGCTCACAATCTTCTTTTTTTGGCTCACAATCCTCTTTTTTTGGCTCATGAACTCGTTTTTTCGGCTCAAACTCCCGGTTTAATGGATCCCGATTTTTCTTTCGTCTACAAACTTCACATTCACACATAAAATCACCCCTTTTAGTCTTAAAAATTAGCAATATTAAAATATTGACTAACTAATAGCATTTTATGTATTTTTTTAAAATTTGTTTGGACAAGTAACTTAATCTTCTACTTCTTTTTCTAATAAAAAAAGCTGCCTTCTAATAAGAAGACAACTTTCTTTGTGACTACTCTAGAATAGATTTCATACAATATAATTGTTCCTTCCTTATAACCTGAGTTCGTCACTTTAGTTATAAAAATGTGGGTATATCCTATAACCTTTTTTAGGGACCATCCATAATTTATTTCATAAAAAGTGCTTTGTTTTACTGAAAGGTGGTTGCGGAAACAACCGCCTTTTTATTCGGAACAAAATAAAACTTTTATATAAAAGACCCATACTTAAATACACTAAACTTCATATAATATATTGCATCCTTTCTTTTTAGAATAAGTAGTCGTTTACTGAAGGGCACTTTTCGAAGTGCTCTTATCTTTAATCCCCCTCTTTTTCAGGAAGAGTTTTTTTACTAAACCATAATATGATTTGTATCACTAAGGCTAGGGATTACGACATTTCCTTAATAACTTCAATGAATACAGTAGCTACTAATTAAAATACCCCTATGATCTTCTCTACACTTAAACCATCGTGCATTACCGAACGCATGAACTAATTTTTATTTTGACTATGTAACACTAAATTCACAAGATTATTATCCTATGTTTGGTGAAGCCATCATTTCAATGCCAGCAACCCCACACTTTTAACTAATAACTTAAACAAATGGGCTACCTCAAGGTTCCTTTGATATAGTATGTTATGTTCTATATAATGAAGAAAGCGCTAGTATTTCCAAGGAGGATGTATATGAGTATTCAATTGGCCACATCTAACGATTTAGAATGGGTTAATAATCAATATGACTCAATAGGATTTGTACGAAGTGATTTAAAAAGAGATAAAGTTGCAATTATTACATATAACAACGAGTATGCAGGTGTTGGCCGATTAGTCCAAATAGATGAAGATACTTTAGAAATGGGTGGGATTTTTATTCTGCCTCAATTTAGAGGGCTTCAATTAGCTGGTGAGCTTGTTTCATTTTTAGTAGAAACTGCGAAAAAATCACAAATACAAAATGTATATTGTCTTCCTTTTGAGGAATTAGAAAACTTTTATAAGAAATATGGATATACTGAAGTCGATACTACGACAGAAGCAGTCCATCCAATTATTCTAAAAAAATATAATTGGTGTTTGGAGAACTACGATAAACACGTTCTACTATTTAAATTGTAAATGTAATAAAGTGAAACTTTAATCAGTGGGAGTTTTAATCAAACCCCTCACCAATCGGGCTTTGATTAAAACTCTATGTTCCGTCAATACTATAGATAATATGATTGTATTTCTCCATTCCCCCTGAGAGAGGAGCAGTTGGCTTTTGCTAGCTGCTCTTTTATTTTTTCAAAAAGTCACATAAATATCTTTAATTCCAAACATTCAAAAGATAAAATATGATATGATTGTTATGAAGATATTTACCAACTAATAAATGCGCCCTAGACTTACGTACTAGGGCGCATTTATTTTTTAGTATGTAACTCCTTCACTCATCTATTATCCACAAAATAAGTATCATATGCCTTATCAAATTCATATCCTAACTTTTCTGCTAGTTTAGCAGATGTAGTATTCGCTGCGTCCCAGTTTGGATACTTTCCATTTTCTAAGCAATCCAATATAAGAGCTGCACTTACTACAGTTGCCAAGCCCTCTCTTCTATGATTGTGATCAGTCGCAACTTCAATTTCAATCCCATCATTATAAATACTATACGAGGATGCACCGCATACAACTTCTCCGTTATATAAAATGCTATAACCTATACCACGGTTTATATAATCTTCTACCGAATGAAATTGACTTGTGAAATCTTCAGATATCTTATGTAATGTAGGGCTATTTGCGATATGCTCGTCTATTCTTCTTAACTCATATTCTTTTGGAAGTGCTGATATAAAAGATTTTAATTTTGAACGATTAAAAACTTCTGGATTTCGTTTGAATTTATAACGTAAAAACTTATCTATTTTTCTTTCATGGAATGTTTCTAAGCGTTGTTTCCACTCTTCACTATTTACGATAACTAAAATTCTTTCTGGAATATTACGTAATAACTCTTCTGTTTCTTTCGTATTTGGGTCTCCAGCGTAAAATGTAAAAATCCCTACCGTAACTTGTGCTACTTTTGGATTTTCAAGATCATTTAACCAAGCAGTACCCATATGCCCTTGTAAATAAGAAAGTAAAACAACGTTATTGAAATCCTCAAACATAGAAACTAGTTTTTTTCTTGTATGTATATTCGCTTCATATATCATTTACATTCCCGCCTTCTTTAGAATCAACTACTCTTAACATTTTCATGAGCGCTCCATAATTCGTATTCATATACATACCCACCTGTTCATCATAAAAGCAATTGACTATTAAATTAAAACTTCGAATATTTATAAAATATCAGTAAACATAAAATGATTATAACATCTACTAACTATGAAATGATCAACATATAAAATAAGTCAACAATAAATATATTTCTTACCCGTTAACAAACGGTTTGAAGGACCAACATAATTAATTATGTAACAACCCTCAACAATAGTTTGAGGGTGCATTTAAATACATGTGTTATAACTCATTTTTATAAATAAAAGATTCCGTCTCACCGTTCTTATATACTTTAGTCAATTTAACAACTGATTTGTACGTGTTAACGTCATCCTCTATCATTTTTTTCATCTCTTCTATTTCGGCATCACCAGTTCCGCCCTCTATTTTTAAACAGTTCGAAATGGAAAGGTATCCGCTTGATGCCAATATAAAAATAAAAATCGTATCAGGAAAATTAATAAATAATAATCCGTAGTTTAAAGGGTCTCCAGCTGGATGTGATAAAAGTAATCGAAAACCTACCAGTTCAGGTACTTGAACAAAATCTCTAGAAACTCTCGCCTCACCTACTATAGTAATTTGCTTTACTACATTCCCGAGATCATCTGTAAATTCAGTACATCTAGGTGGATTAATTGTTGTTGCTTGGAAAGACACATTTAATTCAGGATTGTTAAAATCGAAAAAGATTGTACTCCCCTCTGTTAAACAATGCGGGCAAACATTTCCTAGCAAGCTAAAGTCCTCTTCAATATATTTAACTTTTGTTTTGCAACTACATACTTTCCCTATTCGAATTGCATCAATCTTTGAACAATCGACAAATATAACCTCATTGTCTTCTTGTACGAATGATACGATACCTGTTTTCTTATTAAATGAAAGAAAATAAGATACAGCAATTTCGTTTCCTGCTATTATGATACTTTCAACTTTTGTATACGGTTCTAGACTCTGTAAAAACTCACATATACTATTTTGGCAACACCCACAATCACGTTTCGGTTCACACCCCACTTACACTCCATCCCTTCTCTATATAGAATTGCTACTACATATATATGAGAAGAAAATAAGAAAAGCTTGGACAATATAACGTTAACGTAGCAATATCGTTACCTAATCGTACATTTATATGGAAATCACACCATTTTTGAGTAAGGAAACATAATTTTTACTATAAATACATATAACAATTTCATCTTTCATGAAAAAAACGTTATAATAAGGTGTAGCCTCTACGATTACGTTATAAAGGAGATTAAAACAATGGCTAAAATTAAAGTATACCAAGCAAAAGAGGAAAATATGGAAGCAGTAAAAAACATCATTGATGTTGAGGAACAAAACCCAACTGCTGAAAATTTACAAAATCTATATGCGTGTGTATTAGATACTGAAGATATGGCATTGCCTGAATCATATATTGAAGAAGATATCTTAATTGATTCTATTGAAGTTATGGTTAACGCTTCTCAAAGCAAAGTAAGAGACTTAGGCGCATACGATGTAATCGAAGTTCAAAACAAAGGCAAGAAAACGCAAATTTTATTACTTGCAGACGAAGAATACGAAATTATCGAAGGCTAATCTAACACCGTACATACGAAAAAGCTCCTTTCCAATTAGAAAGGAGCTTTTTCATTACGCTTTTGATGTTTCACTCTTTTTATTCGTTTGTTGTTTCTTAATTACCATGCGCTCATTTCCCATAAAGAAAATGAATATGAATGCTAATCCAGCTGGTACCAATGCCCACATGAATGTTTGAACAATTGAACTAGAAAGAGCGTCAATAATCTTATCTAATATTTGCGGAGGGATTTGAGATCTTGCCGATTCTGATAGAATAGCTCTTGAATCCCCTAAAGCGTTTGTATTCATTCCCCCGCTCATCCCTTTAAATGCTTCTTCTAATTGATCTTGGAAACCTGTTCTTTGGATCATTCCGAAGATTGTAATGCCTAGTGTCATTCCTAACGAACGAATGAAGTTACTCGTTGAAGTCGCAGACCCGCGCTGTTCCATACCGAAGTTGTGAATAGCTGCCATACTTAGTACAGAGAATGAGAAACCGACTCCAAATCCGATAATAATCATATAAACTGTTAATAATGCACGACTTGTTTCTGGTGTTAACGTGCTTAATAAGAATAGTCCAATTAGCATAATAACCGCAGAAATAATCATAATGTTTCGGTAGCTAAGTTTAGTTGTTAAAAATCCACCTAACTGCGCTGTTACGACTGATCCTAACATCATCGGTAAAAGTAATAATCCTGAGTTTGTTGCGGTACCACCGTATACACCTTGAATAAATAACGGAATGTACACAGTTGCTGACATAAATGCAGCACCGTAACATAAAGCAATAATTGTACTCATTCCGAATAAGCGCTGCTTAAACATCTCAAATGAAATAATTGGTTCTTCTACTTTTCGTTCAATAAAAATGAATGCAATGATTAAAATGGCGAATCCACCAAATAAGCTTAAAATAAAGCTAGAATCCCAATCATATTTTTGTCCGCCTAGTTCAAGCGCAAACATTAAAGAAACTACTGCACCAACTAAAGTAATTGCACCAAACCAATCAATCTTTTGCTTCCTATGAACGCGTGATTCTTTATAAAAGAATGTAATAAAAATAAGTGCTAAAATGCCAAGTGGTAAGTTAATATAAAATACCCAGTGCCAGCTAATGTAGTCGGTAATATATGCGCCAAGTAATGGCCCAAAAATACTAGATAATCCAAATACCGCTCCGAATAAACCACCCATTTTCCCGCGTTTTTCAGGTGGGAAAATATCAAAAACGATAGTAAACGCGATTGGCACTAGTGCCCCGCCGCCAATACCTTGAATGGCACGATAAATACCTAACTGTGTAATATTTTCAGCAGTACCACAAAGTGCCGAACCAATCATAAAGACAATTAAACCGAAAATAAAGAATCTCTTTCTACCATACATATCTGATAGCTTACCGAAAATCGGCATGCCTGCCATTTCTGCGACCATATAGGCAGAAACAACCCATACAAAGTTTTCAAGGCCTCCTAAATCACCAACGATTGTTCCCATCGCCGTTACGACAATGGTATTATCCATCGATGCCATTAAAATACCTAGCAATAAGCCCGCCACAACAAAGCCGAGCTTATTATTCTTCTCAACCATATCTCTTGCTCTCCCTCATACTACTTATATTTGTTTATGTTCTTTTACGACTGCATTACCTTTTTGATTAAAACTAGTATGATATTCTACAATACTAATTTCACATCCAGGACCAATTGTGACGTTGTTGCCTCTTACAACTTCAGCAATCGTATGTTCTAAATAGATATCATCTCCTTCAACAATCGAAGTTTGGAGGTTTCCAGCATGACTAGTAAAAGGAATAAATCTCGCTTTTTTACGAACAGTAATCTTTTTACCACCAATTTCTCTTACCTTACTGCCTTCATAACGAAGTGAGATTTGAATATTTTCAGCATTAAGTAATCCATCACTTTCAAGACCACCAGTTAATGATAAATCTTCTACTTCAATATCTCCCTTTACATTTAAAGCACCTTTTACATCTACGAAATCACCTGAAAACTTTCCTTCAATATCTATCGTACCTCTAACTTTTGTTTTTTCAATATGAGCATCACCATGAATTTGTGTATTACCATATACTTTTACATATTCCGCATCTACATTTCCTTGTACTTCGTTATCTCCATACACGACATAGTTTTTCACTTTCACATTACCGCGTACATCACTCGTTCCGTACGTTTTAAACTCATTGCAACTCATATCATTGGTAATTGTTCCTTCACCGCGAATCTTCACTTTATTATAATCTCCGCCTGCTGAATTACCAGAACCATTTACTGTGAGACTATGTGGATGTTCCATACTGATTTCTCCCTTCCGTTAAACCTGCTTAATTTCTTTTACATTTGCATTTTTATCAACAGTAAGAACACCGGTATATTCAATCAGTTCAATCTCACAGTTTGCTCCTACTGTAACATTGTTTCCTCTTACCGTTCTTATGTGAGCATAATCAATATCGATATTGTCACCTTCTAATAGTTCAGCTTCTAACTGCAAGCCAAATACTGTTTTAAATAGCCTACTAAATGTACCTGATCTATGTCTTACTTTAATCGTTTGACCACCAATTTCTTTCGCTCGACATGTACCGTGAATATTTATATTAATTTCATCTGCGCTTAATAAACCACCGATTGTAAATTGTCCTTCTGAAGAAAAAGTATCCACTTCACAATTACCGTCAATTGTAGCTTGACCATTGACTTTAAATTCTTCACCAGTGACATTTCCACCTATCGTACCTTTTCCTGCAATTTTCAAACTGTTTGCTTTTACATTTTGCGTAATTGTTGCTTTTCCATCAATTCGCATCGTTTCAGCATGAACTGTGCCATCAACTTTACCAGATCCGCTAATTCGTGCACTGCTACTTTTCAAATCGCCAGTAACTGCACCGTAACCGTTACATTCAAATTGCTCACATTCAACATTTCCATTCACAGTTCCTTTTCCGTTTAATTGCACTTTATGAAACTCGCCACCATTCGATGAACCGTAACCATTTATAATCAAATTATCTGTACGCATACTTTCTCCTCCACTACAACAATTTAGTTTTTAATGCTTCGGTATATTTCATAATCGCTTCGCGTAAAACGATTTTGGTGCCTTTTTCAAAAATTAAATCGTCCACGTTTGAAACTAATAAACATGTAGAAATCCCTAACTTTCGGACGATGATTAAGTCACAAGTTTTATGTTTCATTGCTTCATAATTTTCACGTAAAACTTGCAAGACCATTTTTCCTTCTTCTAAACTAATCTCTCCTGATTGTAGTAATTCTTCTAACATGTACACATAAAGAATGTCTACAAATTGAAACTCTGCTGTTTTATTCGTTTGTTCTATGAAAAATTGTAAAACTGGTTCTGATGCAATCCCCTTGCATAAAATGTCTTCCTTTGTTAAAAGAATTTCTCTCACACTCGGTGAAAACATGTTAGCTAGTTCATCAAGTGATAAATCCTCTTTCATCGTTTGGATTTTATCGATACGCTCTAATATCTTTTCTTTCGGAAAAAATGTCTCTTGACCTGTAAACGTTGATTTTCGTACAAACCAATCTTCCGGAATTAAATTTTTTCTTTTCCACCTATATAACTGTCCGTATGAAATACCAGTTAGTTCTAATAAATCTTTTTTTGAAATTAAATCTGTACTCAACTGTATAACACTCCTTCCTGACAACAATGTAACATAACACTGTTACGCTGTAAATAGACTTTTATCACAAGTAGCGTAACAATGTGTAAAACAAACCTATTCCTACATACAAAAAAGGCTCTTACACATCTTATGAAAATGTGCAAAAGCCCTTATATATCAAGATTTAAACCAAATATTATAAAAATCAATCCAACCTTGTGAATTAATCATTATATTTTGAACTTTTTCATGTGTACTTACCTCTTGTTTATTACGATATAAAGGAATAATATGAATTTGACGTAACAAAGTATCCTCGATATCGCGTAACAGTGTAACTCTTTTCTCTAATTCTTCTTGTCTAAAATAAGGAGACAACTTTTCATGAAAGTCCATGCTGCTTTGTCCATGAATAAAACTATTTTTTGTAAGAAACATATATAATAAACTATCTTCTATTCGTTCACTTATTGTGGCACTATCATGCATCATATCGGCCTTTTGTATCGTACTTACTTCCAATAGCTCTTCTATCTCAAGAAAATTATTTTCTACACGAATCCCGTACTTCGCACACTCTTTTTGTATCCATTGTGCATCTTCAACATGATCTCGTCCTGTAAATGTGTAGAGTTGTAGCACTTCACTATGATAAGTACTCCTTTTAATTAAACTTTCGATATCTTCGTCAATATCTACTATGCTTTCATTTGCTAATATTAGTTTCTTTGCCACTTCTCCACGTTCTCCGCCGAGTTCTTGAACGATTGTATAACCATGAATGATGTTATATAACGCTTTCCGAAATAACGCATCTTGCATTGGTCCTTCTCTCGTAAGATTACATGTTATATATGTCACGTTCGACTCAAGCCGAGACAATTCTTTATTATGTTTTTCTTTATCTTTATACTGCGCCTTTACTAAAACATCGTATGTACTTACACCTTGTTCTACATTCCACAACTCAATACGATCTAAAAAAGGTCTTTCACGAAAATATAAAGGATGTCCTTCTAAAATGAACAGATTTTCATTACTTTTATATAATTGAAAAGGCCCTGTTCCAATTAACCCTCCTGCTTCATCTTCATTCACGATAGAACACTGTTCTGCACTTAGCATATGTAAAAACATTCGATTTTCCGTATGTAATTGAATTTCGAAAACGTAGTCATCCACTGAACGGATATTTTCAACGTGTTGTAACATCCATGCGTGTGCATTATTTTCCAGCTTCATAAATCGATTCAACGAGTATATAACATCATGTGCAGTAAGTTGTTTTCCATTATGAAAGTGAACTCCTTTTCGTAAGTAAAACGTCCATATTTTTTCAGCGTCATTATATTCCCAGTGAAATGCAAGTCTTGGCTCTATAATGTTTGTATTACCGTCTACATACACGAGTGTGTCGAATATATGTTTTACCATATGGCATTCTGAACGCATTGTAGCGTATACAGGATCTAATGTGATATCTAAATTCATTTGTACTTGCAACCGGAGTACATCTCTTCTCCCTTCAGATGTCATTTCAACCTTATGACCAAATATTGAATCCACCCAGGAATGATATTCTCCCTTTACCGATGGAAAATGTGAGCTATAGCGTTCCACAAATATACTTCCGCTTTTCACATCCCCTTTTTTCGTTATTTCTTTTCCTCTATCTAAAATTAAAGATATCGGGTGCTTTTGAAATATTAACTTAGACCGATTTCCTCTGCCGCGACCTGGAAACCACTTAATCCAATTTAACTCATCTAATTTTTTTATAATTAATTTACTATTGCGCTCTGTACAAAATAATGTACCAGATATATTTTGCACTGTTACTTCCAATCGTTCTCCCTCTTTTTTTCCTTTTCCATAAGCAATCCATAGTTCAATGTATTGATCTAAAATAAACATCATACTCCCCCTAAAAGGTGAAAAATCCTCCCTATAGTTTCTACCCTTTTTCCAACTCTCCTTTCATCTTATCATTTCAATATAGAAAGGAGGAATTAATATTGAATTATCTCTTACTTCGTTACAATAAACCTATTTTTATTAGATTGTGTGGTGAATTATTAACCCGAACGACTGAATCTATGTTAGCTCTCATTATGATTATTTACGTCAATAAAATGTTAAACGGCAATGTAATAATAACTATGCTAATTTTCGGATTACAGCCACTTTCAGACATTTTATTTACACTTATTGCTGGAGGAATTACTGATAAATATGGCCGAAAAAAGATTATGTTACTCGGATTATTACTACAAGGTGTTGCAATCGGTAGTTTCGTTTTCGCTCAATCCGTTTTTATATTTGCACTGTTATATATCATTAATGGTATTGGCCGTTCCTTATATATTCCAGCTCAACGTGCACAAATTGCTGATTTAACAAAACAAGAGCAGCAAGCAGAAATTTTTGCTCTCCTACAAACGATGGGAGCAATTGGATCCGTAGTCGGCCCTTTAATCGGTGCAAGTTTTTATAATACTCACCCAGAATATTTATTTATCGTGCAAAGTGTAACCCTTACGATATATGCCGTTGTTGTTTGGACCCAGCTCCCAGAAACCGTTCCACCTATGAGTAAGTCGAAACAAACAGTTGAGGCAAGTTCACCAAAGCAATTTATTTTTAAACATTATGCCATATTCGGTCTTATGGTTTCTACACTTCCTATTAGCTTTTTTTATGCACAAACTGAGACAAATTATCGTATTTTTGCAGAACATGTATTTCCTAATCTCGTATTCATACTCGCATTTATTTCAACATGCAAAGCCATTTTGGAAATCATTCTACAAATCTTCCTCGTAAAATGGTCTGAACGATTTTCTATGACGAAAATCATCCTTATTTCTTACGCCTGCTATACAATAGCTGCGGTTGGCTTTAGTTATTCAACGACGATATTCTCGTTATTCTTCACCTTACTCTTTTTAGTCATTGGCGAAAGTATTGCTCTAAACCATTTATTACGATTCGTTTCAGAAATTGCACCTCATGATAAACGTGGTTTATATTTTTCAATTTACGGTATACACTGGGATATATCTCGAACGTGTGGACCAGTTATTGGTGCAGTTATATTAAGTAAGTTAAATGGAAGTATGCTGTTTTATATTTGTGCTAGCTTCTTATTAGTTGGAGGTATTGTTCAAGCGCTATTTGTTCAAAGTTTGGAACGTAAAAAAATCGCGAACCATCCTACACATAATTTATAGGTTACTACTTTTTCAGTAGATCAATATTTCTTATTGGATGAATATTAAAAAACAAAAGTGAAGTATTTCGCATATGAAAGTATGTTTTATATGACAGGAGACGTTCCTTGTTTACAACTAAAAACACCTCACTTCAAGAAAGTGAGGTGTTTTTGAAATCACTTAATTTCTTATCCTGCCATTTTATTAATACTATCCTCTGGCGAAAATACGGAAATATGATCGACCTTACCAGTCGATTTTGGAATGACAAATTTCAATTCATACTGGTTATTTACTTTGTATACATATATTTTATCTTCACCATTCTCTTTAACTGAAGATGGTTTTCCTAATGCTTTTTCAATTTCTTGTAATGTAATCAATTTTAGTTCTGCATGATATGAGCGTACATCAAAAACTTGTGACCCTTTATTAAATCCGAAAACAACATTTTTATTTGTAAAAGTTGCGTACATTCCATTCCCTGCATATTCGGTTTTATTTGCTTTCCCCCACGCTTTTTCAATTTCTTCAATATCCCCTGTATGGGCTCCAAATGGCACATTAGGTACCTTTCCTTCTTTTGCTAGTTCAAACAAATCTTTAACGTGGTTAATTGATTTTTGATTAAGTGTTCTATCTTTCGAATCTTGCTCAGCTGATGGTTTTGTTGTTTTTTCATTACTTGGTTTTGCTTCAAGATTTTTCTTTTCTTCTGAAGAATTGCTTTGTTCATTTTTATGATTTTCCGAGGCTGGATTTGCTTCCTTTTTTTCGTCTGTCCCTTTACATGCTGCTAATGCAAATGTGCATGTAAAAGCAAGAAATAACATAACTATTTTCAAATATACCTTCATCATTTTTACCCCCTATTGTATTTTATTCATTTCGATAATCAACCGGATGCGAAGTATAGTATTAATTAAGGACTTCTAATTCTAAATCGTCACTTTCCCATAATTTTAAAAAACTTGGAATTATATTGTTAATCATCGTATTCATCTCCTTCTTTAAACCTTCTCTTCTCAATGATAATATCCTCTATCTATAATTTAAAACATGCTGTCACAACAGCTCCTTGAAACAAAAAAACCAGTAGGAAGTGATTACTCTTTTCCTACTGGTTGAAATGAAATTAAACGGTAAATCTTAGCTTCTTAAAAAATGTAGCGATAGTGTTTTTTACTGTTTCAAAATTATAAGCAAACGTGTTATCTCCACTTAATGATGAAATACATGTTAAACCTGCAGCTTTAATAAAAGCTTTTACATCTACAAGCATAGAATTAGCCTCCAAGAATTTGATTACAATCATTATAACAGGTGTTTTACGACGCTAACATAAAAGTAATAAATAAATTTCTATTATTAATTTATCTCGCTATTTGCCGGGCAGTAAGATCCCCACCTCAAAATTCAGCGGAAACAAAGAAGTTAGGTGGAGACCCTGCTACCCGTAAAAGCTAAATTGGTGAGGGCTGATAATCAGTGGGAATGAACAAAACCCCCACTGATTAAAATTTCACCTTATTTAGCTTACAGTACACCATTTCAATGTCATATAAAAAAGCTGCCCAAAAAGAGCAGCTTCAAATATGTATATTACACTTCGATTGATTTACCATCTTCAACAATATGATAAAGTAAATGCGCTAAATGATGAATTGGACCGTATTCTTCCTCTTCCTCATCTGTTTCGCCTTGGAATTCAAGATCGTTTAAGTATAGTGCTAAAAATTGATAGTATAGTTTTAAATCAAATCCGTAGCATGCAGTTGGTTCTTCATGATCCCCTTCATATTGTAACATTAAGTATTGATCATTTCCTTCTGCATCTTCTGCATCAAAGAATACGAAGAAGCCAACGTTTGTATCTAAATCAAATAAATGACGAGTACCTTTTTCAGTTGCTTTATTGAAGTCCTCTTCACTTAATTTATGTACTGTTGTCGCTTTTGCATTATCTTCTTGATGGAAATTTACTGTAAATGATTTCAATGCTGACACCTCCTGATTGTATAATACTAGCATAACATATAAAAAGGACTGCTTACAAATGTAAACAGTCCTTACATTCATTTTCGCATTGCTCGTAATAAGAAGCTTACGATGAAAATTAAAATAATCGCACCGATTAAAGCTGGAATAATTGCATATCCGCCAATGACTGGACCAAAACTACCAAGTAATTTCGAACCAACCCAAGAACCGATAATACCAGCAATAATATTACCAATTACACCACCAGGTACGTCCTTTCCAGTAATTAAGCTCGCAAGCCATCCTAATATACCACCGACGATTAAAGACCAAATCATATAATAACCTCCTTTACATTTCACCAATCAAAATATAATTAGAAACAATTGCTTACCATTAGTTATGTGACATTTTTCATAAGTTATTCATGTTGTTCAACTTTAAGATTTTTGAGAATAATACACACAGATTAAACCTTTTTTTGAACTAACGATTTATCCGACTTGTTATTACACACATTAAGAACAATCTGGCTTCAATATTGTTCGCATAAACTCTTCTTTAAAAGCTGCATAGTTAAAACCAACAGCAATTCTTTGAATCGGCCGATCATCAAACCTTGTTGGCTCAGCTATTTTTCTAAAGTCTGCTACACTTTGGCCCCTAGTCACATCATTTGTCGTACTAATCCACACTGCCGATTTTTTATATTCGAAAATACTGTCATTTATAAACGAGATAAACGGTAGTAAATCGTGTATAGGACTTCCACCAATACCCGGATATTCTTTTTTATAGAAATTCTCATAATAAAAATCAATCATTGGTTTAATGAGTTTCGCCTGTCCAGTTCCTTGTTTATCTATTATATTGGCCATTTCAGGCGTAATAAGCGCGCCCTGTGTTACATTTAACGGGTATATGCTAGCGTTTTTCGCATATTTCATAACAATATTTGCTGCAATTGGATCACCATAAAAATTCGCTTCAGATACTGGTGTAACATTACCTGGAAATAGGAAAGCGCCGCCCATTATATAATACGAACAAATACGATCCATTATATTTGGATACAATAAAAATAACGTAGCAAGCGTCGTTAGTCTCCCTGTCGCCACAATTATAATATCTTCTGGACAAGGTTCGATTAATTTGATTAATTCACAAAAATTTTCTCGTTTACAAATTCTCATCTCAGGTGGAATAATAGGACCTAAACCGTGATCCCCGTGGATTTCAGGGAAAAACAAAGGCTCTTCAGCTGTCATCGGTCTACTCGCACCTTCAATAATTTTCACTTGTGTAGCATAGTACCTTTCTAAAAAATAAACATTTTCCGTAACGATATCTCGTGATACATTCCCGTACTCAGCAACAATACCTAGAATATCTAATTTACATGTTTTATTTGCATAAATTAACGCTACGGCGTCATCAATACCAAAATCTCCAAAAAAGATAATTTTCTTATTAACTATTCTCACCCCTCTTAAGCATAATCTACTATTATTATTATGTGAAAAAGACAAGGCGGTGAAACAGCCCAAACTAAAAAAGTCGCCTATTTATTGGCGACTTCAATCTTTTTATAAGACAAATATGCAAGTACATTTTTACTTGAATCGTATTTCGGGTTATTTCCTTTTCTCGGCTCTCTCATATGTGTCTTTTCAAATCCAGGAATGTCTGGCATTTTCCCCATAAATTCAAGCATTTCTTCCTCAGAACCTTCAATGCGTACACGAATCATTATAACTATTCCTCAATTCTCAGTTTCTCTGTACTAAGTATATCGTACTTCAGAAAGACTGCAACACATTTATCTTTTTAACGTTGTACTTTTTTTACATATAAACATAGCCATTTCAGTATAGAACGATTCTACTTTATTATTTTTAAATTGAATATTAAAATATCCCTTCATTTCGTTTGGTGCTTTCATCATACATTCTGTTAATTTTTCACGCTTTTGTAAAGGGACATCCATCATATTACACCACCAGTCAAAATCAAACTTCTTATCAAAAGTAAGACATGACTGCATTTGCAAACCGTTTTTTTCTAATAAAGTAAGCCATTCTGTCTTTTTTAGAGCTCGTTCATGACTTGGGTCTCGCTTTTTTTCTATAAAATTATAAAATGTATCATATTCATTATTTTCTGGCGAAACATTATCTGTTAAGATGAATAATCCATTATCCTTCAATGTACGATTTACTTCATAAATAAATTGAGCCGGATTCGTAAAATGATGGGCTGCAATCCGGCATGTGATTGTATCAAAAAAATGGTCTGCAAATGGTAAATCCTCTGCGTTTCCTGCTACAAAAGATACATTTTCATGCCCATTCTGCTTTATAAAAACTTTTGCTTTTTCTAACATCTGTTCTGTTAAATCAAGTGCAACTACTTCTTCAAACATGGGTGCTAACATATTTGCCACATGTCCGCCACCAGTAGCAACATCAAGAAGACGATTATTATGACGAGACTCAACTTGTTGAACTACATATTGTAAATCCAGTCCTTTAGCATGTATTTTACTATTTACATATTTATCTGCATTACTGCCAAACTGTTTTTTCACAAGCTCTTCTTTACTCATATTATCATCTTCTTTCCATTGTTATTTACATATACGACTCATATAATTATTACAATTCTCTCCATGTATTTTCAAATCCTCTTTTCATCTCACTTCTCATCATGTTCCCGTATAATCAAAATAACATGATTGTACGTTCTTTCATTAAACAAAAAAAAGGCTACGGGAACTTTCCCCCTAACCTGACTAAATATTTACTACATTTTTATTTCTTCGTATATATCTATATAATATAAATCCTCTTTCAACTTCATGATAACATCTACTTCGTTATAAGTAGCCTCACGAGCATGTAAACCAAATTGATCCATACCAATCCATATCCAACCAGGTGTAAGATATAAAACATCTATATTAAAATAATCTAACTTAGTAAGCTCCGATGTAATAAATTTATCTTTATTAGCGATTTGTTTATCTATTAAACCATATTCTTTTCCATTTTCAAATAGCGATATAAATTTCCCTACAATCGGATGTTCACGAACAATAAAATGATATTCTTTTTCCTCTATATTTACCACAATCAAACGAGAAACAGATAAATCAGGCCCTGAATTCGACATATTTGTTTATTCACCTCCTTATATAGGCTTCTTAAATATGATAACAAATGAATATTCAAATTAAATTAATATAATGTAAAAAATAAAAAAGCTGAATCCCCTTTAGAAATCAGCCTTTATAATTCGATCAACTTTATTCTTTTACAAATTATTATAATGTTTCTTTTTCCTCCTCATTTCCGGAAACTAAATTTCCTATAGCATCCGCTGTTACTTCCACTACAAACTCACAAATACCAGCTACAACTTCTCCAATTATTTCATCCATCTTTTTACCCCCTTATTTTATGTAACTTATTTGTAGTATAGAAGAAATTAGCGAATGTAAACTATCGAAAAAGGTGACATAAACCTTACAGAATTGTAAGCTCTTTCATCCCTCTGCTTATCCCCTTTGAAACTCCAAGTATTTTTAGCAGACATATAGGCCATCATAAATATGAAGCAAGTAATAATCTAGTGTCAGGAGGCGTTTAATATGTATTACGTAAAATTAATTAAAGGTCAATCTTTCTACGCTTTTGATCATCGTTTCTTGGTGTCTGAAGAAGAAGAGGTTTCAGAGAAAATTTATAATTACTTACGACGTAATGAATTTTTTGAAGTACGTAAAGAAGAATACTCTGCTTAATTACAAAAAGCATTAAGAAAAATATCATCTTATTGTGATATATTCTTAATGCTTTTATGTGAATTTCTTCTTTTCAATAATTGTTGTTGACTCTATTAAATAATCTAGTATTTGTCCAAGCTAATTCTTCACTATTTTCATATTCTAGTATATGAGGAGGTGAAGAATATGACTCATATCATTGATTACCAAGCTACTCAACCTATTAGTAAAACTGGTGAAACAACTTTTGCAATCCCAGCTTCTCCAAATAAAGCAATTTTAGCAAATTTGAAATTGAGAATTTCAAGTAGAGATTCACGTAATAATCGAGTAGAATTAATCGCTACAATTGGTGTAGAAGGTATAACTGAGACTTCACAAGTTTTATTCCGAATTTTCCGTGATAACATTGAAATTTTTAATGCGCAAGTAGGTATTGAATCTACAGATTCTGAACAATTCTACGTACAAACATTTCAAGCTATAGATCAAAACGTTAGCAGTGGAACACACGAATATTCATTAACTGTAGAAAACCTTACTAGTGGTGCAAGCGCAGAAGTTGTTGGCCCACTATCTTTTAGCGCTTTAGCTATTGGACAAGAGCGTAAATGTTGCTAAGTGAATCTAATAGTTAATTTTGTACTTGAGAAAAGCGAGGCGTAGTTATACGTTCTTGCTTTTTTATATGTATCCTTACTTTCTATTAGCTTTAATCATAATTTTTTTACGTTTTGATTCACTTATTTCATCAATTAACACATCAAATTTTTGACCAATCAAAAAGATTGAAATCCAATTATGAAACACGTAATATAGACTCTGACTCTAAAAAAGTTCGTATGAAAAGAATACATAAATAAGGAGGTTTTATATACGAGTTTTTCATTTTAAAAGACGGAGAGGTTTTAATGTTATGTGGCGTAATAAAAACGTTTGGATTGTTTTAATTGGGGAGTTTATTGCAGGTCTAGGATTATGGCTTGGTATTCTTGGCAACCTTGAATTTATGCAAAAATATGTCCCTTCTGATTTCATGAAATCAGTTATATTATTTATCGGACTATTAGCCGGTGTTCTAGTTGGACCTATGGCTGGCCGTGTCATCGATCAGTATGAAAAGAAAAAAGTTCTTCTTTACGCTGGGTTTGGTCGAGTTTTAAGTGTTATTTTCATGTTTTTTGCTATTCAATTTGAAAGTATCGCATTTATGATCGCATTTATGGTTGCTCTTCAAATTTCAGCAGCATTTTATTTCCCTGCATTACAATCTGTAATTCCACTCATCGTACGTGAGCATGAGTTATTACAAATGAACGGTGTACATATGAATGTTGGTACAATTGCTCGTATTGCAGGCACTTCACTAGGTGGAATTCTTTTAGTTGTGATGAGTTTACAGTACATGTATGCCTTCTCAATGGCAGCATACGCCTTATTATTCCTCTCGACTTTCTTCCTACAATTCGAAGACAAGAAATCAACAACACCAAGTAAACAAGCTGCAAAAGATAATAGCTTTATGGAAGTATTTCGTATTTTAAAAGGAATTCCTATTGCTTTTACAGCACTTATATTAAGTATCATCCCTCTATTATTTATAGCTGGGTTTAATTTAATGGTTATTAACATTAGCGAAATGCAACATGATCCTACGATTAAAGGGTTCATATATACAATTGAAGGTGTCGCATTTATGTTAGGTGCCTTCGTAATTAAACGTCTATCTGATCATTTCAAACCTGAAAAATTACTATATTTCTTCTCAGTTTGTACTGCTTTTGCACATCTGTCATTGTTCTTTAGCGATATAAAATGGATGGCTCTTACATCATTTGGTTTGTTTGGGTTTAGTGTTGGCTGCTTCTTCCCTATTATGTCGACGATTTTCCAAACGAAAGTGGAAAAAAGTTATCACGGTCGCCTCTTCTCATTCCGTAATATGTTTGAGAGGGTTATGTTCCAAATCGTCTTACTTGGCACAGGCTTCTTCTTAGATACAATTGGGTTACAATATATGGTTCTCATCTTTGGAGTCGTTTCATTATTGATTATTTCTATTTCCCTTTCTAAGCAGAAACATTATGAAAAACAGCATTCGCAATCTGCAAATTTATAAAATAAACAAAGAAGTATGGGTCTAATATTGAATCCATACTTCTTTGTTTTATAATACGCCTATTTATTACGTTTATTGAAATTACCTAAAGGAGTATCCCCCTTTTATTTCGAATAGATTATAAAAAGTACTCTTTATAAAAGGAGTGGTAAAATGTCTGATGGCATCGAAGTATTTATTGTCCTGCTCTTTGCAATTGCTCTGTTTAGCATCCTAAACTTTTTAGCCATTTCCTTATCTGGACATAGTTTTAAAAAAAGAATCGTGGCAGGTTTCATATTTTTACTACTGACTCCCATTATTTTTTTGACTATCGCAACATTTGCTTCTATATTCGATAAAGCAGGATTTGGCGCAGGTACGTTAGCCTTTATGATCGCAAGCGTATATATATTAAATGGAATAGTGATTCTGCTTTCCTCTTTATTTATCCTCAAAAAAGACATAACATAGGCTATAGTACTAGCATGAATCTGACTTTACACTAGATTCATGCTTATTTAATTTCTCTTAAATTTTTATATGAAATTAAATAATTCTTTAAAAAAATTTAAACTTTATTTATTATAATATCCCTATCGTATTCGCACGTTTATTCAAATTTAAAAGAAAGGAGCACAAAATGAAAAAGGTTCTACTTACAATTCCTATACTAATCATCCTACTTAGTGGATGCAGCAATAACGATATATACGGTTCTTGGGAAGTCGTTGACAATAAAAAAGGTGAATGCCCTGTATATTATAAATTTGAAACAGTTGTCAAAAAAGAAAATAAAGAGGAAATTGTGCAAAATTTAGTAGAAATGCAGACAACAAAGAATAAAGACGATTTATATAAAGGCTCATTTGTCAAAAATTCTAATGTATATCACATTGATTATGGTAATTCATTTACATCGGACCAAACTTTAAAAGTTGCCGACGGTACATTAAATGTATACTTTTTGACAGCCGAAAAATTATGCACATATAAAAAGAAATGATTACATTTCAGAGGAGACGCAGAAAATATTTTCTGCGTTATTTCACTTTAGAAATCGGCCACAAAAATAGCCCTTGTTTTCGTATTCTTTTTCATTTAAAACATGAGAAATATACTTAATAAAAACTAGAAAATACCTTAAGTTATATAAAATGAATCCTATAATAGACATTTCAATTAACACATCTACGCTATTTACATCGATACTTTTCAAAATAGGCTAATCCTTCCTCTAAATTTGTCAATCGTTTTAATTTTCATAAAAAAATGATAAAATATAAACATGTGTTTTCAGAATAATTAAAAACGCAGAATGAAAGCACTGTTTTAGGAGGGGTTTTGATGACTTACACGTTAGCAACTAGAATGAAAGCATTCCAATCTTCTATATTTAGTGAATTAGGAGCCTATAAAAAAGAAAAAATTGCAGCAGGTCATAACATGATTGATTTGAGCATCGGAAATCCTGATATGCCGCCCGCTGATTTTGTAAGAGAAACAATGGTACATACAGCGAGTGAGAAAGAGAGCTACGGGTATACATTATCAGGTATTCAAGAATTTCACGAAGCTGTAACTGAATATTACAACAACACTCATAACGTTTTATTAAATGCGGATAAAGAAGTTTTATTATTAATGGGTTCACAAGACGGGCTCGTTCATTTACCTATGGTTTATGCAAATCCAGGTGATATTATATTAGTTCCTGATCCAGGATATACAGCTTATGAAACAGGTATTCAAATGGCTGGTGCAACATCTTACTACATGCCTTTAAAGAAAGAGAATGATTTCTTACCAGACTTAGAAGTCATCCCTGAAGAAATTGCCGATCAAGCAAAGATGATGATTTTAAACTTCCCAGGGAATCCCGTTCCAGCAATGGCTCATGAAGATTTCTTTAAAGAAGTAATCGCATTCGCGAAAAAGCATAATATTATCGTTGTCCATGATTTTGCTTATGCTGAATTTTATTTCGATGGTAATAAGCCAATTAGCTTCCTCTCTGTACCTGGTGCTAAAGAAGTTGGTGTAGAAATCAATTCTTTGTCAAAAAGTTATAGTTTAGCAGGTAGCCGTATTGGATATATGATTGGAAACGAAGAAATTGTTCGTGCACTTACTCAATTTAAATCTAATACCGATTACGGTGTATTTTTACCAATTCAAAAAGCGGCATCTGCAGCACTAAGAAATGGCGCTGCATTTTGTGAGAAAAACCGCAATATTTATCAAGAACGGAGAGATACTTTAATCGATGGATTCCGAACATTTGGCTGGAATGTCGATAAGCCAGCTGGTAGTATGTTTGTCTGGGCAGAAATTCCACAAGGATGGACTTCTCTAGACTTCGCTTATGCATTAATGGATCGTGCGAATGTCGTTGTTACACCTGGTCATGCATTTGGACCTCACGGAGAAGGCTTCGTACGTATTGCACTCGTTCAAGATAAAGAAGTGTTGCAACAAGTTGTTGAAAACATTAGAAATAGCGGCATTTTCGTCCTTGAAAAAGTAAATGAATTAGTTAAAAATTAATTCCGGCTCCCCTGCTTAACTTTAGCAGGGGTATTATTAATTGGAGGTACTTTCATATGCATATTAAAGACACACTTCCCCATCGTTATCCATTTTTAATGATTGATAAAGTAACAAATGTAAAACAAGATGAATTCGTTACAGGATATAAACTCATTACAAATAACGAATGGTTTATAAATGATAGTCACAAACATATGCCTCATATGTTAATTGTAGAAGCACTTGCTCAGCTTAGTGCATTTGTACATACAAGTGATTCTGAAGGACTAGGATTCCTCTCCTCTTTAGATGGAGTTGAATTCCACGGAAAAGCATATCCCGGTGATAGACTTGATTTACATTATGAGCTAACGCGCAATCGCCGAGGTTTTGTTCTTGGTAAAGGTATTGCAACTGTAAACGACCAGCCTATTGTAACTATAGAAAAACTATTAATATATCAAGCAGATTAAAGTGTTCCTTATATCAGTTGGAAATATCTATTCTCAACCGATTGAGTAAATAGGAAAACATATTACGTAGTTAGGAGCAGGAAAATGGAACGTACTATCGGTATCGATGCTGGAGGCACATTAACGAAAATAGCTTATTTTAACAAAAAAAAGCTATTAACTTTTGAAAAATTTTATTCGCATGAACAACATAAAATAATAGATTGGATTAAAAACAACAATGGCATAAAACAAATATGTATTACGGGTGGTAAATCGAAACTATTACAGCATCTGCTTACAGGTTCATATAAAATAATAGAGCTAAACGAATTTGAAGCTACTCTTGCAGGTGTCCAATACATATTAAAAGAAGAAAAACATGCTATACGCAATTTTATTTTAACCAATATCGGTACAGGTACTTCTATCCATTACGTTTATAATGAACAATATATTCGCGCTGGTGGAACCGGAGTTGGTGGTGGGACTATTATGGGACTTTCAAAATTGTTAACAAATATAGATCATTTTGAAGATGTAATCCCTCTAACAAAAGTAGGATCTAGAAAAGAACTAGATATTACGGTTGGAGATATTTATGGTGGTATTCTTTCCCCTATCGATAATAACTTAACTGCTAGTAACTTCGGAAAAGCAGCCATTACAGAATCAAATAATAGTAGCTCCGATATACTAGCTACTGTACAAGGACTTGTTGGTGAAGTCGTTACTGCATTAAGCCTTCAATTCGCTGAAACAAAAAACATTGAACATATTATTTATATTGGTTCGACTTTATGTAATAACGTACAACTTCAACATATTATTAGTAGCTACACCGAATATCAAAATAAAACACCAATCTTTTTACAAGATGGTGGTAATAGCGGTGCAATTGGTGCATTACTTCATGCTACGAAATAAAAAGCTGACTTTTGTCAGCTTTTTAGAAATGGCACTTCAAATTCAATAATTGATTCCCCGTTCTCTCCAATTCGCTCCACGCTTATTCTATCAATCACACAATTTAACTTCCCATGAAAACTAGGAATCTCCTTCACTACTTCAGCAGCTAATTCGGCACTTTCTTTTCTTCCGACTGTTACATGCGGGATGTACGGAATGTCTTCTTTCAAAAATTGTAATAAAGGTCCTGTATATAGAATATTATGTAGTTCCTCTATTTGTTCTTTCCCCTTTTCAACTCGTAAAAACAAATATTCTCTTTCACTTGTAATTTGATTCGTAAATTCAATTTCTATATTCTGTATCGGTTTTGATACATTTATAATATGTAATTTCAGCTCATCATTTGAAATCGAACTTTCAAATGGGAATACAATTGTAATATGCGGTGGAATTAATCCAACTAAAGGATCATGTTTATGTCTAATGTTCTCTATTTTATCGATGGACATGTTGTTTAGAAAAAGTAAAATTGTACGCATTTTTATCCCCTCAACTTTTCCTCATTATAATATGTATCATATTCTATGATAGCCTGCCCTTCAACAACTTGTTTTGCTTACCTATAAAAATAAAAAAACTTCTCAAATGAGAAGTTTTCATATAGCATGATTATTATTTTCCCGCCAAACTTTCCTAAACTTTATATAACAGGCAATTCTCCAAGGAAAAATATACGATACTGCAACAACATAAAATAATAAACCTATTGTTTGCTGATCTAAGTCAACAATATATTTTCTTGAACCGTATCTCAAAACGACAAGTGCAATAAAAGTAATTAAAAAAGCTGCACTTTTTTTCGTATAAATATTCCCATCATCTCTTCGTTCATAATTTGTTAATACTATAAGCGGCACAGCAAAAAGTACACCAATGAATACCGCTATACTTACTTGCAATATAGCTGGATGTACGGGACCTAAAAACCATACAATACCTGGTGTTAAAAATAGTAATGGCCATAAAATACGTTTTCCCGACCCCTTTATTGGCTTATGCATGGAGCGATAACGACGCCAAAATATTAGTAGTGCAATGCATAAAAAGACGGTTATTAGTGAGGACGTGTCTCCCATATATTTTCCTTCTCCCTAAAAGAATAATCTATCACTATTTTAAACTGTTCGTTCAAATGATACTTTACGAATAAATATACTACTAGTTATGATATAAAGAATTGTTAATCCAATTGAAATAACAATAAAATAAGGGATATCTATTAAAGATACATCATTTGTAAATAACAATCCTTTTATCCCTACTTCTCCATACAGCACACTATTTGTTGAAAGGAAAAGCGACCCACCAATCATGAGACCAATCCATTGAAATCTTTGCTTAAAAATTACTACTACTTGAAAGAAACATGCTATCGTAACATAAAATAAAAATTGTAAAATAAACTGTTGTATTAATTGCTCTCCAAAGTTAACATTTACTAAGTTATATTTTATATCTTGTAAAAACAGTATTTGAAGGAATGAAAACAATGCGGATTGCAACACAATATAACAAATCGCTCCGATAAAATATTGTATTCTCGTTATACCAAATGAAACTGCTAAACGAAATAAATCATCTTGAACAATGAAAACACTCCCTACTATAAAAATCATAATTGCAATTGAAGGATTATTGATAATTTCGGGTAAATAACCAACTTTCGCTTCATTTAAATGAGCAGCATATAAAGCTCCTTTTATTAATAAAGCTACAATCCAAAATATTAAAATTGCTTTATAATGAAAATTTATATGTAACCTCAATTGTTTCATTAACATCGTCATTCCACTTCACCACCAGTCATGTGAATAAATAGTTTTTGTAATGTAATTCTATCAATTACTAAACCTTCTTTTTCAAGAGAGTAACAATCTTCATTAGAAAGCTCTTCCCATATAACAGCAATACCTTTATTCCCATAAATTTCTTTATTTATAACTTTTTTATTAATCAAGAACTCCTCCACTTTACCTTTTTGCCCTGAAATAATATGACCTTGTTGCAATAAATCTTCCACTGTTGATTGAACAACAAGTGCACCTTCTTTTATGATAATTACTTCTTCAATAACATGGGTTACTTCTTCTACCAGATGTGTTGATAATATAATTGTTCTGGGATACTCCCCGTAATCTTCTAGTAGTAAACTATAAAATAACTCACGATGTGCTGCGTCTAATCCTGTAGTTGGTTCATCAAAAATAGTAATTGTCGCTCTGCTTGCTAACCCTTTAATAATTCCTACAACTGTTTGCATGCCATGAGATAGTTTATGGTATTTCTCTGTTATATTAAGCTGAAATTTACCCGCCAGTTCTTCAGCAAACTTCTGATCCCAATTTTTATAAAACATGTTACATATCTTAAAAATTTCTTTTACGCTATAACTTAAATGAGACTCTTCTTTTACTCTAACAAAACAAATATTTTGCATTGCTTTACTATTTTCAAATACATTTTCACCAAATATTGATACACTTCCACTACTTGAAGTAATTTGACCTGCAAGTAAATTTAATAGTGTCGTTTTCCCTGCTCCGTTCCTTCCAAGCAAACCATATATTTTATGCTCTTCTAATGAAATCGTTACTTCATTTACAGCTATTTTCTTTTTATATTTTTTCGTTATATCTTTCGTTTCAAGTGCAATCATCCCTCTTTCCCCTCCTTCGTAATCTTTTGAATCATATCCATCAATTCATTTTTTGATATTTCTAGTACTTTCGCTTCTTCCCACACTTTAGGTAAATATTCAGTCATAAAAGCATTTTGTCTTTTTTTTAGTACGACTTCTTTCGCTCCCTTTGCAACAAACATTCCGATCCCTCTCTTTTTATATAAAATCCCCTCATCCACTAATACATTCACCCCTTTAGCTGCAGTAGCCGGATTTATTTGTAACATCTTCGCAAATTGATTTGTCGATGGAACTTGTTCTTCTTCAAGCAATATGTCTTTTAAAATATCAGATTCAATCGTTTCTGCAATTTGTAAGTATATTAATTTATTTTGCTCCAGAGTAGGTTTCACAATTTCACCACCTTAGGTTCTTAGGTTCATTACTTATGCAATTAACCATATCACATAAATATATTTATTTCCATAAATTTCTTTTACAAAAAAGAGAGTCATTCTTAAACGAATGACTCTCTTTCTAAAATTTCGAGGTTTCAACTCTTGTTCTCAAATTCTTTTCATTTATACCATTTTGACAAAAGTTAAATTGTTGTCCCTTTATTGACTTTGTACGATCTACTATTTGCCCTAAATGATAACTTGTATGCTCCACTAAATGTAATAAACTCTGAAGATCAATATGCCTTTTTTCTTCCCATACTTGTATATATACTTTTCCCCACTCATCAAATGTTTCTTCAACAATTTTTAACAAAGTTTCGAAGCTTAAATGTTTTATTGGAAAATATTCTTCAATTCCATTTTCAAAAACTATATTGTGATCCTTATAACGCCTTGTATTTCTCTGTAAATGTTCACAAATATGTAGTACGATTCCACCAATTGAATTAACAGAGGTCTCTTGTTTCC
Source organism: Bacillus cereus group sp. MYBK5-2 (assembly GCF_051915685.1). NCBI lineage: Bacteria > Bacillati > Bacillota > Bacilli > Caryophanales > Bacillaceae > Bacillus > Bacillus cereus group sp. MYBK5-2. Next base: position 46,756 of record NZ_JBQAFE010000006.1, on the reverse strand, counting down.
ACAAATCTTCTTCACTAACGAGCCTAATCGCCTGTACTAACTTAGGTAAATAATAATCCTGCATTCTATGATAAGAAATTTTGTATACTAACTCCATCTTCTCCCCTCCATTATTTCAACTGGCTCACTGGATATTTAGCAAATAAAGATTTCCGAAAATCTTTATCTTCCACAAGCATTTTAATTTTTTCTTCATTGCCGTTAAAGAACTTTATAACTTTATTTTTATTCCATATATCTTTTTCTTTTGGAAAATCATCGAATATACTATGCAAAATTGATAACATTTCTTCCCTCGTTATCTTAAAGTTTTTATTATCTACCTGAAACTCATAACTTTTTGCATTTGGTACTAAAATCACTAAATATATAGCATTAAAGAAAAAATTCTTCTTCATCGTATCCTTCTCATCAAACCAATACGTCTCAATCATTTCTTCTGTAAGAGCCCCACTTTCTTTTGCACCATAGTTCACTTTTATATTTTCATTTCCTAAACTTATACTTTGAACTGTTCCACCACCGGGTAAATGATTAACAATTGCAACCACATCTGAATTATTACCAACGTATGTCCCAGTATATTTCTTAAAATCATCTGACCTAACATCATATATATCTTTTATTCTTTCTCCGTTAGAACAAGCCGCAATGAATAAAAAAATTGTTAGCATAACGATCATGTTATGATGCATATATTTCATTTAGCATCCCCCATTTTTATCGATATTTCGTTAATTACAATATTTACTTTCAAATCCCTTTTTAAATATACGCATTTTAATCAAAATTAAAAATTTTCATTTTTTATGTTTACAATTATCCATTAATTGTATATACTTACTAACGTAAGAAAAAAATTCTAAAAGGAGGTCGAAGGAAATGATGAAATTACAATTACATGCATTAACTTTAGCGTTAACTGCACCTGTGTTTTCTGGACAATTAAATATGAATTCGACCACCCTAATGGAGAATTGAAAATCGTACTTTATTTCATTTAATTCATAAATTCGCCACAGGAGGTCGTATACTTTCCTGTGGCTTTTTCACGCCCAGCCATAGGAGAACTGTATCTTCCTGTGGTTTTTTTGCGCGATTTTTTAGTCTCTTACATTATTTTTCTAAGAAAGGAGCAACATTCAATGACTATTAGCGTATTGTTTTTAAGTATTACGATTCAAAGAAATACAATTTCCAAAGATGAAATTCTTCATAATGAGCAAATTGAAAAAGCTATGAATGATGTTAAGGAGCGCCAAGCACTTTACTGTGATCACCTGTAATTCCTTTTCGAAAGGAGGAATTCATTTATGACTTTTCATATTTTCTTTTTTACGACTGCACTTCAAAAAAATACTTTATCTGAAACTGAAATCAATCGTAAACAACAGTTAAAACAACTGACTGATAAAATAACTGACATTAAAAGTTCATACTACACTCAAATGTATTAAAAATATATTTTAAAGGGGTAATATATTCATGAAATTTAAAGCATTCTTTTTAACAATCACTATTCAAAAACGTAAGCTCTCACAAAAAGAGATTTTACGTGAACAACACATTCAAAACATTATGGACGAAGTAAAAGAGCGTCAATCTTCTTATTACACTCGTCTTTTCTAAATCACTTATAAAGGGGTAATTATTTTATGAAATTTAAAGTATTCTTTTTAACCATTACCATTCAAAAAAATAAATTTTCCGAGTCTGAAATGCTTCATGAGCGACAAATTAATCAGGCTATGGATTCTGTAAAAGAAAGACAAAGTCATTACTGTAGTCACCTATAATTTCTTATTACACTCGTTTTTTCTAAAACATTTATAAAGGGGCAATTATTTTATGAAATTTAAAGTATTCTTTTTAACCATTACCATTCAAAGAAATAAATTTTCTGAGTCTGAAATGCTTCATGAACGACAAATTAATCAGGCTATGAATTCTGTAAAAGAAAGACAAAGTCATTACTGTAGTCATCTGTAATTCCAATTCGAAAGGAGGAATTCACATATGAAGTTTCACCTTTTCTTTTTAACGATTACGATTCAAAAAGAAACAATATCTCAAAATAAATTAAAACAAGAAAGACAATATAAACAAGTTATTGATGAAATTCGAGATCGTAGAAGCAAGTACTACACTCACCTTTAATCGTTTAACTATATAGAATTGAAAGGAGTCGATTATGATGTTGATAGCACGCTGTAAGGAAATGATTTGGATAGTTCAGAGGGATTCCACATAGTTTTATAGAGCTTATATCACACAAGTTTATCACTGAATTTGATGTATAAAAAATATATAATAAAATCAAATCAACCCACTTTTAATTATTTATTTATAAACAAAAGATACACCACTTAAAAAGCGGTGTATCTTCCTCAGTTTTTACTATTTTCGGTTACTTCTCTTCGTCTTAAACAATCTCACTAAGTTCGAAACAACTGTTTTTGTTACTGCATAAACTGGTACTGCTAAAATCATTCCGATGATTCCAGCAAAGTTTCCTACCCCTAAAATTAGGATAATAATTGTTAATGGGTGGATGTTTAATTTCGAGCTCATAATACGTGGTGAAATAATATTACTTTCAAACTGTTGTACAATTGTTACGATAATAATTACGTATAAGGCTTGCATCGGAGATACGAACAGTCCTACAATAACAGCTGGTGCTGCCCCGATAAATGGACCTAAGTTAGGAATGATGTTTGTAAATGCTGCGATAATTCCTAAAACGAAAGCGTACGGTAAATCGATAATTAAATAACCGATAAAAGTAAACGCACCTACAAATATACAAACGAGCGCTTGCCCTTGAATATATGCAGATAATGTTTCGTTCGTTTCCTTAATGATACGAAGCCCCTCTTCACGGTAAGACTCTGGTAATAAACTTACCGCTTTTCCTGGAAAGGCATGTCCATCTTTAAACATGTAAAATAAAATGAACGGTACAGTAAATACAACTAATGCAACGTTCGTGATAATACCAAATAAAGCCGTTGCACTCGACGTAATTGTATTTGGTATATCTTTTAAGTATTCAATCGCATTTTTTTCAATTGTTTCAATGGAAACGTAGTTTTGTGTAGATAACCATTCAAACAACCTATGATGTGATAATTCTTGTATGTATACTTTTCCCTCTTTTATGTAGCCTGGCATATTTTTTACTAAGTCCATTAGCTGTTGTGAAATCGTAGGAACAACTACTCCAACGCCAACCGCAGTTAATGTTATGATAAAAAGATATAACAGCAATATCGCTAAATTTCTAGGTACTTTTTTATTCTCCAAAAAGATTAATACAGGATTAAATATGAAGTATAAAAAAAGCGCGATTAAGATTGGGAAAAATAATGTTGATATGAAGATACCAATCGGTTGAAATAAAAATGATATTTTTGTGCAAATAAATATGATTCCTACAACCATTAGCACTTCTAATGTCCAAAAGTGCACTTTTGATTTCAAAAAAACGGCCTCCTTTAAACTAGCACTTCTCTTCATTGTACCAAAATAAGTATGAATTTCACATAATATTTTCCTTTACAATATTCCAAAATACCGATAAATACACTACAATGAGATTACATACAAATTTGCAGGTAAAGGTGATAAAAATGACACAATGCATCATTTGCAGAAAAGATACGAAAGAACTTAGTGAACAATATGTCATTCCAGAAATATTATGTGGATATTATTTCACAAACTCAATTTGTGATACTTGTCATGAACAAATGACAACAAATATTGATCGTCCTTTAATTAGGCATAAATTGAGTCAATTTAAGATTGAACAAATGAAAAGACAAATTGATTCCCCACTCTATACGAATGAGCACGGTGAGGAACTTGCGGCTGCTGAGACTGATGTTGTCGAAGTAAGCGACGAAATTCTTTATTCTAATGCATTAATTATGAAACTATGTAAAAAGCACGATATTTCCTTACATAATGAAATTTGGAAAGAGGAACGTGTAACGAAAGTAGCGAGTTCTATTCAACGTGAATTACTATTAGATAACCGTAAATATAAAATGAGTATATTAAAAATGGCTTATACATTCGCTGTACAAGCAGTTGATGGCTACTTTGAAGATCAAGATGCGATTGATATTTCTACCATTCTCTCAAATGCAGATTTCGTGGAACTAAAAGAAAAAAGCATTGTACGTGATTTAAGCAAAAGTTCTTTATGGAATACGCTAAATACAAGTAGTGAAAATCATTACTTTATTTTACTTAGCGATAAAGACGGTCTGTTTTGCTTCATTCGCTTGTTTGACATCTTTGATGTTGTCGTTCATTTATCAGAAAAAAGATTTGACCTTCCATCACCCATTGTCGGTGTAAATAATGTGAATACACAGAAATTTTATATCCAAAGTTTAAAACAGTATATGGATGGGCTGTTTAAAGAAAAAGCACCTACTATATAATAGTGACCAGAACATACGGTCTCCTTTCTTGATGAAAAGACACTGTGTTATAATGAGTATGAAAAGAACAATACAATCACATAAACCAATTATAAATTGTATATAAATAAAAAAGACTAGTGTGCGGCTACACACTAGTCCACGTAACTTAGCAGATTGGATTGTTCATTTATCCTATTTGTTTCTTACAAACAAAACAACCCACATTCTATAGGCATAGGTGGGTTGTTATTTTTTGAGCTTGTCTATTAAAACGACGACGAACGTTAACAATGCAACGAGAAACAGTCCACCTTGCAGTAGCAACGCTATTTCACTCACGTATTATCACCCCCCTCTTACTCGGAGAAGTGATAATTGAACAACCAACCGCACCTTAAGTTACCCTTTAATTTTACCATATTTTCTAATAATTTACGATGAAAACCCGCAAGCGAATAACTTGCGGATTTTTTATACCGTATTAACAGGCAGTAAACAAAATGAAGCAATAAATAAGTGAAACTTTATTTCTCACTATTTTTTTAATGCATATGCATCAGCAATCATTTCACCAACAATTTTATTTTCTTCTTTCTTCTTGTCTTTCAATAATGGGAATAACAATTCTGCCACTTCATACGCTTCTTCTAAATGCGGATATCCTGATAAAACAAACGTATCAATTCCTAACGATTCATATTCTTTTATCCTTTCTGCTACTGTATGCGGATCGCCTACAAGTGCAGTACCTGCCCCACCTCTTACAAGTCCGATTCCAGCCCATAAATTAGGGCTTATCTCTAACGACTCTCTCGTACCTTTATTTAAATGTGTCATCCGTTTTTGACCAACCGAATCATATCTTGCAAATGTCTTTTGAGCAAGCTCAATTGTTTCATTATCCACATATTGAATTAAACGTTCGGCCTCTTCCCATGCTTCTTCTTCTGTCTCTCTTACAATTACGTGTAATCTAATGCCAAATCGTACTGTACGCCCCTTCTCTTCTGCAAGTTTTCTTACTTCTTCTATTTTCTCTTTCACTTGCTCTGGCGGCTCTCCCCACGTTAAATATACATCACTATGTTCAGCTGCTACTTCTTTTCCAGCAGCTGATGATCCTCCGAAATATATAGGAGGATATGGCGTTTGAACTGGTGGGAATACAACTTTACTATCTGTAACTTTAATATGTTTTCCTTCTAAAGAGATCGTTTTACCTTGCAATGTCGATTTCCAAACTTTTAAAAATTCATCCGCTGCTTCATATCTTTCATCATGATCAAGATATAATCCATCTCCTTGTAGTTCAACTGGATCTCCTCCAGCTACTACATTAATAAGCAATCTCCCATCTGAAATTCTATCAAATGTAGATGCCATCCTCGCTGCAACTGTAGGTGACATTAGTCCTGGCCTCACTGCTACTAAAAATTTTAGTTTTTCTGTTTCAGCAGCAAGAGCTGAAGCTAACACCCAAGGGTCTTCACATCCTTGACCAGTTGGAAGTAAAACACCCGTATATCCTAAATAATCAGCTGCCGCAGCAACTTGCTTATAATAACCATATTCAGCTGCTCTTCCTCGTTTTGTCGTTCCTAAATATCGACCATCTCCATAAGCCGGAATAAACCATAATAATTCCATACCTTTACACACCCCTTATTTATTTTGAAACGTATACTAACACATTCTATATAAATTACCCCTAATAATTTATATGTTAATTCCCAGTCTCACCTTTAAAATTATCTCGCCATCTTAAAAACTTCACTTCTAGTAAACGTACTAGAGAGTCAGAAAACTTCCCAACAAATGCAAAGATAATTATGCCGACAAATACGATATCTGTATTTGAAAATTGCCTTGCATCCATAATCATATAACCAATACCTTCTGTAGATCCCATAAGTTCTGCTACTACTAAACTCACCCATGCAACACCTAACGATAACCTTGCTCCTAGTAAAAGGTTAGGCAATGCAGATGGTAAAATGAGTTTCGTAATTAGTTTTCTTTTGCTAAACTCTAACACTCTCGCAACATCAAATAACTTTGAATCCACACCTCTAATACCTAAAAATGCGTTTACGTATAAAGGAAAAAATGCACCATCTGCAATTAATAACACTTTCGATGTTTCACCAAAACCGAACCATAATACGAAAAGTGGCGCAACAGCTAGATGAGGTACAGTTCTTAACATTTGCACAGATGGATCTAAATATTGCTCACTTCTCGTTGAAAATCCAACAATCGTTCCTAAAATGATTCCTAAGCCCCCACCAATAAAGAAACCAGCCGCAGCCCTGAATACACTAATACTTAAATGGCCGAATAACTCTCCTGTTTTAATAAGCTCTTGGAAAGCTAGAAAAATATCTAATGGTGTTGGTAAAACTGTTTTAGAAACAAGACCGAATACACCAGCTAACTGCCAAATTATTAATATAATAACCGGTATAGTAATCGCCCTTACTAAAACTTTTACATTTAACTTTCGCACATTCTTAACGCTGTTTTTCTCAATCGTTATACTCGCTGGTTTCATAACAGCTTTCGTATTTTCCACTTTACAAAACCTCTTTTCACTTCGCTTTCAATGCTTTTTCTACGAAAGAATTATCTACAACTTTTTCCGCTTTAATTTCTTTCTTTATAGAACCGAGCTTATATTGAAAATCCGCTGTCTTTTGTTGTTCTGCTATTATTTCCTTCGTTACCGGAACTAAAATTGGTTTGTCGTGATTAAACACTTCTTTTACGATCTCCGCATCTATCTTTTTTACAGAAGTATATACTTTTATTGCTTCATCTAAGTTAGCATCTTGCCATACACGTGCTTTCTCATAAACTTTGAGGAATTTCTCAACTAATTCTGGATGTTCTTTCGCAAATTTTGTTCTCGTAATTAAAAATTCTGGCGAAGAGACATTTAATGTTTCACCGTCTGCAATCACCTTCGCACCTTTATTTAACGTATGTAATGATATGAAAGGGTCCCAAATCGCCCATGCATCTACTGATCCTGATTCGAATGCAGGCTGCGCTTCATCTGGTTGTAATTGAATGACATTTACCTCTTTTGCATCAATCCCTTCTTTATCAAGTGCTCGATACAATAAATTAAAGGCACTACTTCCTTTTGCTACTGCAATTTTTTTACCTTTTAACTCTTTTACACTCGCAATTTTGCTATCTTTTTGAACGAGAATTCCAGTTCCTTTTCTTGCATAACTTGTATTGGCGATTTCGGTAAATCCAATACCTGCTGCTTGCGCTGAAATGACTGGAGAATTCCCTACTTCACCAAAGTCTAATCGGTTTGATGCGATTGCTTCAAAATAAGGAGGTCCACTTTGGAACTCTGTCCATTTCACTTTAACTCCTTCTTTTTTAAACTCCTCTTCAAACCACCCCTTTTTCTTTGCTAGTAATAGCGGGCTTAACCCTTGCTGTATACCAATTTGTATTGTTACATCTTCTTTCTTACTACTTGCTGTACTTTTTTCACATCCTAATAAACATACTGATATAGCTAAAGCAAAAGAAAGAATTTTTAATTTTTTATACATATAAAATCACCCTTTTCCTATATACTTGTTTGAATCAACCCTCCATATTCAAACTGCTGTAATACTTTCGTTCGAAGTTGTTGGAACGATTGAGAAGTTTTATTTCGCGGATAAGGCAAATTATTTTCAATCACTTTATGTATTTTCCCTGGTTTTGCACTCATAATGATGATTCGGTTTGAAAGATATATCGCTTCGTCTATATCATGTGTAACGAATATCATTGTTGTTTTCTTCTGCTCCCAAATATTTAGCAATACTTCTTGTAAATGACTTCGAGTAAAAGCATCCAGCGCTCCAAAAGGTTCATCAAGTAATAATACATTTGGATCTCTTAATAACGCTCTCGCTATCGCAACACGTTGTGACATCCCGCCTGAAATTTCTTTCGGATACGATTTTTCAAAGCCATCTAACCGAACGATTTCAACCCATTCTCTCACCTTATCTTTCACATACTTATCTTTTAACGACAAATCAGCTGCAATATTTTCTTCCACTGTAAGCCATGGAAACAATCGATGCTCTTGAAATATAAATCCTTGCTTCTTACTCGGTTTTGTTATACGCTCCCTATCAATAGTGATCTCACCTTCAAAATCGCTGTCTAAACCTGCAATGATTTTTAGTAATGTACTTTTTCCGCAACCACTCGGACCAATTACTGTAACGAAATCCCCTTTTTCTAATTGAAAATTAATATTCTCTAATACTTGAACCGTACCAGTTTGTTTCAAAAAATATTTTGATACCCCATCAATTGAAACAGTCATTTCTTCCCCTCCTTAAAATGATTCATATAAATGAACAGATTCAGTATTTGTACAATAAAAAAACCAAAGGCATTTTATCAATAGATAAAATGCCTTTGGTTTCTCCAATCAGCAATACGTTATGGAATTAAGTACATATTATACAAATATTTCCGATAAGTCAACTAGGTTTTATTAAAACATACATATGATTTGTTTGAACATTTTACTTTTGATTATTTAAACGATATCGTTTACTTACTATTTTTTCTGATCTTTAATCCACTGTAACCAATAAGAAAACTCACACGCTAAATGCATTTGATGAGATTTAATTAGACTATTAGGACAAAGGGCTGGGAACTCAACAACTAGACTTACTTCTATCCCTGTATCAGTATCTTTAAATTGATGTCGAACTCCACCAATAGTAGTACCATCTTTCATACGTGCAACACCTGTTGATTGGTATTGATAAGATTTATCTCTTGGTGTTTTCAATCCAGTTTCGTCACCAAAAACAATGAAAAATTGAACTGGAAACGGAGAATTACCAGTAGTTTCGATAACCTCTAATTCATTTTCCCCAAAGGATCTTAGTACATAGTGATCAGGACAAGCAGATAAATTCACTTTGTTATTTTCACGTGATTGTTCAAGCATCAAACTATCAATTTCATGTATGGCTTCTTCTGCTGTAATCCCGTCTAAATAAATACTAGTTTTTGAAAATTTTCGTCTATCGCCAGATAAAAGAGTACAGATATGCATACCTATTGCACTTAATCTAAGTTTTGATTTCAACTTTTCGTACATTTCATTGTATGTATATCGCAACTTTATTTCCGTTAGCTGTTTTATCATGACGTCTGTATCATTTATTTCAGACTCTTTATGTCCTAATATATATAATACTTTTTTTATCCGTTCTCTTTTCCATTTTATAAGTTGCTCTTGTGAGATATTATTTCCATCGATAATAATCTTCATATACTCTCTCCTTCCTTTTGATTGTATCGTAGTGTAGTTAATACTAAATTAACCATTTCTTGTTTTGTATCTAGATTCAACTTTACTTCTGAATGAGCAATACTGCTAAGACCGTATAAAATAAACCCAGAAGCTAATAATGAGTTATCAGTATAAAAAATCCCTGTTTTCACTCCCTCTTCAATTACTTGTCTAATTAACGGTTGCATACGTGCGAATAATTTCTGTTCCAGTTGAAAATGTTGTTCCGTCTGAAACGAACTCACATTTTTATAGGGTGCTAACTTTTCAATAAATGTCCAAAATATATCTAGTGAATCTTTCATCTTTTGCATGACAGACCGTTCATTTGAAATAAGTATTTCTTCAATTAACTCCATATTTTTCACAATAAAGTCATTTAAAACTTCATCAACAAAATTCTCTTTAGACTTGAAGTAATAATAAAATAAGCCCGTTGCTACACCTGCATGATTCACAACATCTTTTATGCCAAATCCTTTCATACCATTTTTCATATATAGTTCAAAACCAATATCCATTAACTCTTGGCGTCTTACATCTGGTTCTTTTGATATTCTTTTCATACGTCATCTCCTACAATGTTTTCACCACGACTGAATCTGATTCAATCATAAACGACTGAACTTGATTCAGTCAATATTATTTCATAAATTTAAAATCGATTTAATAACTAAGCGACGAAATTTCTACAAAAAAAGAGTAATCTCAAGAGATATGCTACTAACCTTAGATTTATTAAAAAAGTTAGATCATATAACTTGAGACTACTCATTCCCATTCAAAATATTTATGTAATTAAATTTTATTTCCTCTGCACCCTGGCTGTCTCCAAAACTATTGGTGGCAGCTCTTTTTGAATGATTTCTTTTAATCCATAAAGAGCTTTCTTCACATAACCACCTTCGAAATTTCCTAATGGTTCTGGTAATTCATCCTCATCCAATATGAAGTATTCTCCATTTGGAAGTACCATAATATCGATGATTAAATCTTCAAAGGAAACCACTTCATCTTTTATTTGTGTGTTTTTTACGATATTAAAATAGGAACCTAAATACTTTCCTTTTATATCTCTCCATACGTATAAATTGTACGGACGATCTTTCCAGTAATATGCGATTGTATAACTCCCTTTTGGGATTATTAACTTAGTATCATTTGCAGTCATTGTAAATGAATACTGCACCTCGTGAAATAAAACGATACTTTGTGATTGCTTTTCAAGTAATAAGCAATTGTGATCTACTATTGTTGAGTTATACCGGATTTTTCTTTCTATAATTTCAATTTTCGATGTAAGTAACTTATTCATTATTTTGTTTCCCCTTATGCTAGTTCTATCCTCAATTATATCCATTTATGTAGTAATAAAGAAGTGTATAGTTTTTTATATAATGATTTATACAAGTACATAATAAAAACTCCTTCTTATTTAGAAAGAGTTTTTCACTATCCATGTTTCATATTTTTTCACTTCTAACGGAAGCTCATTTGTTTTTATGCAACTAACAGTACTATTACTCATGTTTTAACTTTTCCTTAACCGCATCATAAAATTTTCGTTCTTCATCAACATTTAAGTAAACACGACTTACTGTTTTAGAAAAGCCGTATAACAACTGCGCTTTCACTGGCTCTTTTAATGTTATTTCAAAAGTAGCAGGTTCTTTTATGAACTCCATAACAGTTGCATCCAATACCTGTCTCCCTTCTTTTGCCGTTAGCAATTCACCCTTGTAGAACGCAATATTATCAATTTGTGTAAATGGCATAACAATTTTCTTTCCTAATCCGATTTGAATGATTACTTGTTCTTCTGTTACGACAAGTGGATTTTTGCGCATCGCTTGTATTTCAGCTATAAAATAAATCATCGCGTATACATTTAAAATAAGTAAAATCCATGCTATTACTGGATTCCACTGATGTAGTAAATAATGAAAACCAATGCTTTCAATTGCTGTTGCGTGAATAATCATGATATACACACCTATAGCACCAGTCTTTTTATGATATGAGTATACAGATTTACCTGTTGGTACTTTTTCACGCCACGATAAAAACGCATAATAGATTAACTTACACTCTGTTAGAATGACATCTATTAACTTACCTCTTTTCATAGTAGCGTCAAACGCTGCATCAATTGCATAAGAAAAGGAATAATTTTCTCTTCTATATTCTTTATATTTTTTTATTATTTTAGGAAGCACTCTAACAATTTTATAGAGAAGGAATAATTCTAAACCTACAAATGCAATTTCAGCCGCAACAATAATATAAGAGATGAATGAAAAAGCTTGTAAATAGTCACTTGGAATAATAAATCTTGCAAAAATATAACCAGCTATTACAACAGGAACTATATATGTTAACGAGTATCTTTTTCGAATAATGAAGAAATACGTGATGATTGGAATGACAAACATGCAATCTAATAATGACCCAAGCACAACTTCTTTCGGCGCAACTGGTACAATTGGAAGGGCATACAATAAATAGTTTGATAGCATAATTAAAGAGACGAGTCCAATCCAAGTACCTTTTCGCCTTCGTGATAGTGTAACCTTCATACGTTCACTCCTTTATTTAAAAACCTCATTTAAATGGTCTTTATAAAATGAAATGGCACGTTCAAATTCTTTTACTTCCTCTACTTTCACGACAGTTTCAAGTAATAATTTCATCGCTGATTCGTGATCGTTTACGTTATATTTTGCTAATGATAAAAATACTTTCATTGGAGCGTTCTCTGGGAATTTTTTCACCCCAGCTTCTAATACTGTAATTGCCTTTTCATATTCCCCTATACAACGATATGTACTTCCTAAACCAATATAAGCACCGCAAAGCGATTCGCCATCAAGTCCATTTGCGATTGCCTGCTCATAATACGGAACTGCTTCTGTTTCTAGCCCCATTACATCATGTATCCACGCACACTGATACAGTACTTCTGCATCCTTTGTAAAGTTTGTTAATCCTATAAGCATCTCTTTAGACTGCGCATATTTCTTTTCATTTCTAAGTTTAATAGCTTGCTTTAATAAATGTTCCATAGAATCCACTCCTCACCAATTATTCTGTGTATAGCTCTTGATTGGTATACGCTTCACATTCGTGTAAAAGTAAAATTCCCACCAATTAAAGTTTCGCTTACTTATTACTATGCGGATTCATTCTCATCTAAAAACTTAATTTTAAAAAGCAGTGACACGATTACATAATACCTCTAAGCTTTTGACAATTTCTTTCGCTGTTTCATCTTTCCCATTACACAACTTCCCTTTACCATCCTGTCCAATTACATAATGCACAGCCCCGCGCGAATATAAAGAATGTGGTGAATTCGCAATCATTACATTCGCCCTTGCTTCTTTCATTCTATTTTTTGCTCTTTCAAACAGTTCTTCTTCATTTAAATCACTTTCAAGTTTAAAACCAACAAGTACTGTTTCTGGGTCCCATTCTTTTATTTGTTTTAATACCTTTGGAGCCTTTTGAAAGTGAATAATCGGTGCTATATCACTTGAAATTTTTCCGTTCATATTAAGAACATTACCATCTTGATCACAAATTTTCTCTACAATCCAATCTGATCCAGCTGCTGCCATAATGACTGCATCAACCTTTTCATGTGATATGATACTTTTCATTTTATCTTGTAAATCAACGATTCCTTCAAATGGATGTAATTCTAACCCTCTATGTATATCACTCGGTTTCTCCGCAAAATAACCGTGTAAATATATAACATGTGCCCCTTTAGCTAGAAGTTCTTCTGCGATTATCCTTCCGATTGTACCTTTGGCCATATTCGTATGCCCGCGTACTTGATCCCATTTTTCTAGACAACCACCGCTCGTAATTAATACCTTTTTCCCCTTCATTGTAACCATCCCTTACTAATTTTTCTTACGAAACCATTCTGTTCCAAAGTCAACTATATCACGCTGTTTCATTAGACGACACGTTGCATTCCCTATCTTCCCATTTTTTACAGTTCCTTTTCGCTCAAACTCCACACCAATTTCTACAAACTTCTCAGATTCGTAATCCATTTCAACAAACTCTTTCCACACTCTTTCACCGTTTTCTATAATAGGTGCTCCTACTTGTATTAACTCACATGCACCAGAACGCACCTCGGATAAATGAACAGACGTATTGGAATCATATCCAACACCAATTAATAATACGTACCCGTCTAAATCATATATTTTTCTTAATGGAGATTCTTCTCCAAAGCTCATTGATAACGAATGGTTCATTGTTATTTCTACTGCATGTTTTCCCCATGCAGCAAAACTTCCTAACGGATGATTACTACGTACTACATTCGGATATGTACGAAAACATTCAACTATTTCACCCATTCCCCTTGTTGGGGTTATACGTGAATCAAATGCTGGGACGTTATCTCGGATAATTTGCCACCAGTCTTCCGGTACAGGTGGTCTTGACCAATGTTTCGGATCGGACAAATCCGAAGATTGCGTTGGCATTATTATCGTTCCTTCTTCCGTAACAACTTTCATTAATGCTTCTACTACAGCAACGGCACCACCAGATATCCACCCGATAGAACTTAGTGATGAATGAACGATAATTGTCATTCCTTTTTCGACTCCTAATGCTTTTAAATCTTTTGTTATTGTTTCGATTGTATTTGGAAATTGTGTACTTGCTACTATTTCATTCATTTTCATATTGGTTCCCCCACTAGCCACGTAAATTTAAACTTTTATATAAATATATTATCATATTTTTCTTAATTTTTAACTTAATCATATTCATTACTACAAAAATATGTATATTATTATACTGAAGCCTCAAAACTCTATTAAAATCGTAGATAATGATGAGCGAGAGTTTTTTTGAAATGAAGAAAAATGTAAATCCTATTTTTTCAAACTATACTCCATATGCATATTTTTATACTATTTTTCCATGTAACAATGAAATCTTTCTATCCCTGGATATTTTTCTCCTAAACTTTTAACTTGAAAACCAATTCTTTTATAAAATTCTACCGCCCCATCGTCTGTCTCCGCTTCTATATAAGTCAATTGATATATCCTTACCACTTCTTTAATCATTTGCAGTGCAATTCCTTTTTGACGATAATCTGGAGCCACTGCTATATGACATATGCGTGCTTTAGTTTCTCCGATTATTTCAATACCTAGACAAGCTTTTTCTTCATATTTGTACAAAGTCCCTTTATTACTTTGATAAAATATTACTGCCTTCTTTAAGCTTATTTCATTTGGACCGACGGCATATTGTAGCACATTTAATATTGAATCTTTCTCAATTTGTTTAACACACTGTAAATTCATACTTTCATCCCTTTCTATGAAAAAAGACTAGCTCTTAATAAAAAGAGCTAATCTCATTACGCCGTTATTTTTTCTTCTTTTTTTACAACGACAGCCACATAACTATGAAGTATCATTCCAATAATAACGAGACTCATACCAATCCAAGATAATGATGATGGAATTGGTGCAGATAACCAGATCAACTCTCCTACTAGCGCAAATAAAACTTCACCAGACTGCGTCGCTTCCACTGTTGCTAATTTTTGCGGATCATCTTTCACAAGATCTGTTGCAAAGAAAAATAATACTGTCGCGATTAACCCAGAGCTAACTGCTACAATAAAACATTGAAAAACTTGGCTACTTGACGGTAATCCGCCTGTTGATACTTCGTAACCAGATAATAAAAACCAAAATGGTAAACTTGCTAATGTCATACCGAGTACTCGCTGAAATACATCTAATTCCCCTTTACAAACTTGCATCATTTTTCTATTTCCAAGAGGATACGCAAATGCTGCAATAAGTACAGGAACTACACATAAAACGGTTTCACGAATACCTAATGAAGAAGCATGTTCTACTTGCATGAGAACGACACCGAATAAAATAATGCCCGACATTACTAATTCCTTCATCGGAAGTTTTTTATGTAGTGAATCCACCGCAAAAAATGGTGTTAACAAAATCCCTGCAACGATTGTAATTTGCCATGTTGATGCAACGAGCCAACCTGGTCCGAACGCTCCAGCAAAACTAAGCGGTGCATAAAAGAGACCAAATCCAACGATACTCCACACTAACCATTCTTTCGGATTGTTTTTCATATATTGAAAGAGTTGCTTTAAGTTCCCTCTATACATAACAATAAGTAATAGCATTGGAACCATAAAATAATACCGTAATGATGCACTCCAAATCCAGCTTCCACCTTCTAAGTCCATTGCCCTGTTTAAAACAAAAGTAAAGGCAAAGAAAAATGATGCCAGTATCCCTATAACAATTGCTTTCATTGTAAAACCCCTTGTATTTAATTTTTTATCTCTATGACATATATTTTAGTATACGCGATGAAAAATCTACATTCAAACTTACATTTCACTTTAGGATGATGAAGGAATTGTAGTAGATTTACATGGGAATAAAGTGCATTGGTATGAAATCGAGGCCATTACATGTCAAAATTTTCAACGGTCAAAATCTACTTTAATCTCGCCCCACTATACTTACCATGAAAATATACGCATCCGCTATAAAAGATGGCTACCAACTATTGCACATTCAATTTACTGGTTTTCTATTGAGAAACCAAAAGATTATCATAAAAATTTAATGATAGCTTGGGAAGAAAAGCGAACGAATAAAAACAAATGCCTCCTTTAATTATTATTTAGGGGCGTTCGTTCATTAAAAAATTAAAGAATATGTAGTTTATATTCTCTGTATAATTTCCTCAATCGACTTATATGAGCTTGATGATACCGATTATGATCTGCTATATGCCATATTCCCCATCTTATTGTCGCAGTTTCGCCTTTTTCATACAAAACTTCCTCTCTTAAAAGAACAACACCATATGTTCATCATCACTATACACACCATTCATTTTTATAGCCCTTTTTTCAATTCCGTATGTTTTAAATCCCATTGATTCATATAATCGTTTGGCTGGTTCGTTCGTTGACACAACCCCTAAATTCAATTGCTCTAGCTTCATCTCTTTTGCCCTTTCAATTGCTTTACGTATTAAATCACGTGCAAGACCACTTCTTCGATTTTCAGTATCTACATACATTGCAACGATATGTCCTTTATGCTTATATGCGTCTTTTTCTTCTGTTAATAAAGTAACAACCCCAACTAAACGATTTTCATTATTAAAAGCACCAAATGTAAAACTACTGTTGGATGAAAGATTACTAGCAACTCGTTCAAGAGGGTTTTCTTGACGTACTGCTTCTTCATAAGTCGTTATAAATGCTTCTGGATTTACTTGTAGTGCTTGTAAACGCAACTCCCAATATTTTTTTGCATCCGCTTTTGTAAGTAATCGAATCATTTTATTTTCCCCTTTTTAATTTACATAATATTTTTATAGGTTATTATTTTTTGATTCATACTCTTCTTTTAATATACTGTAACGATAGCGATGAATGAACTTTCCCTGTCTCAATCGATCATTTCTCATTAACCCTTCGCATACAAATCCGGCACTTTCATAACTCTTTTTAGCTTTTGTATTATCTTCATCTACACGTAACCAAATTTTCTCCAATTCAAACTGAGAAAAACCTATTTGTAACATGCTGTTTAGAGCTGCCATTCCAAATCCTTTACCCCAATAGTCTTTATTTCCAATCGCAATTCCTAGTTCAGCATTTTTATTTGTTTTATCAAAATTTTTAAGGTCTACCCATCCAATATGTATACCTGTCTCAGTAACGATTGCCCTTTGTTCATAACCATTTTTTCGGCTTATACAAGCTTCAATCCAGTTTCTCGTATCTCCACGAGTGAACGGAGGATATTGATCTGGTACAACTAAATGCTTTGTTACATCTCTATCTAATGACCATTGATAGCGATCTTCTACATCATCTAGTGTCAATTCTCTTAATTGAACATATGGTACATTCATTTTTTTCTCCTCTCTTTATTTACCAATAGAAAATCCTTCGAACACTCTTCCACCATACTGTTCTAACGTCTTTTCTATAAAATGAATTAATTCATTTTTCCCTCCCGTTTTATAAAAATGATCAAAAGCGGCTACAAATTTGTTTGCATATTGCTCATCATATCTTTTTAGCACTCTAATAAACCATTTTGAACTCCCAAGCCACTTACCATTTACTCTTAATACATATTCATGTACTAAATCGGCTAATAAATTAGCGATAAACAATTCTTCTTCTCTTTTTGTTGCACCAATAAAGTCATCTAAAGTATCCGTAATAAAATATCGCTTCTGCTTAATCGTTTCTTCGGTCCATTTAGCCGGTCCTTTATGTAGTAAATCATTCGCTTCTTTTTTTAATTTCTCAACAATTTCCTGTTCCCCTTTTAAGGCAATCCCTTCTGAAACTAATTGTGGTAACGACGGTCTCCCTCGATCACAATCCATTTTGAAAAAGGTTTTATATGTTTCGAAATTATGAACAAACACCTCAACAGGCCATCCATTACTATAGAAAGATTCTCTATAGCAAGAAGTTAAACTTTGATCGACTATTACAATGTCAAGGTCAGATGTTTTCGTCGCTTCTCCTCGTGCAACGCTTCCGCCGAGTAAAGCTACATCACAATTCGGAAATTGTAATGTAATTATGTTTTGTGCTGCTTCAATTGGTTTCATAACCGATCCTCTTTTCTTATTTCACTTTCTTTTTTTCAGCTCTTTCTCTCGCTTTTTTTATATAGCTTTCTGCATCTGGTGTTTTACATGATGTTGCACCATGATCAACCTCTATTTTTCCAATTTCACTTGCAATTTCAATCGCTTGTCGCTCTAAGTCTTCATTACGAATTCCTATTGCGATTAAAGCACTATTCATCGCTTCTTTTTTTCTATTTTTTTCATTATGTATATTTTCTTTAATCTCTTCTAAGTACGGAGAGAAGAAATCATCATGTAACGTTTTATTTTTAATCGCTATATTTGCTAATAAAGACCAGCCAGCTCTTCCAATCCATTCATCATTAGACTTTGTCCACTCTTCCATTCTTTCTATTGCAATTGGCGAAGTACATATAGATGTCATAAGAACATCCATTAAACAGTAATAATCAACATCCTGAATCCAACTATTAAGCTGTTCTGTCGTTATTTTTTTCGGGTCTAAAATATAAGTTGCTAATGTCATTGCGTCCATATTTTTCGTTTCCCACAATTCAACTGCTAAATCGTGATCTTTTTTTATCTTCTTTTTTAACAATTTTAAATTCGCAAAACTAACTCCAAATAACGGCTCTTTCGCTCCGTGGTTTTTATACGTTTTTCGATTTTGTTCTGTTCCATATTCCTCTAGTTGCCGCATTACTTCCTCAAGTAACATATACCCACCTCTTTATCTTTTATGTTGACTGTATATATGTATGTACGATATATTCTACATTACTTTTTGGTTTTCCTATATTTATTTTTAAAATACGGTATGTGAAATTTTTAAACATTGCACAGCTATACCATCAAAAAACTATACATGTTAAACATACAGTTTTTTGATGGTATCAATTTTCCGTAGAATAAGATATAAACTACGAAAGAACTTTTAATGAGATGTGTATTTCCAACATGTTTAGAAAACTCTTTAAAATGGTTTACTATCATACTTTTATACCTCCTTCATAAATTATGTTTATTACATTTATTCTTAGCCAAAATCTTTCTACATTTTAATAACTCTCTCAATAAGATTTTCTTATATAAAAATCCCTACAAACACTGTAGGGATTTATGTCTAAATCATTTTGTTACACTCTATTTCATATGAAAATAGTTTCATTCAGATGCATTCATAAGCACAATTCTCCAACCGTCTGGATCCTCTATTGTGGTTCCTTTCTCTATCCAATATGGGTTTTCTGGTTCCACCTCATGATAACCCATATTACGTAATCGATTTACTATCTTTTCAATTTCATCTTTATTAGACATATAAAAAACTAGTAAATTATCTTTTGTCGGTGCCGGACATGGACTTCCATTAACATGTGTAGTAAACTCCAAATGATACTCTTCATCTGGTAAACCAAACATAACCCCGTCATATCCTTCATGATTGTGAAATTCCCCTATACGTTTTAATCCTAATCCTGTTTCATAAAAACTTATCACTTTTTCAAATTTATCTGTTGGTCTTGCAATTCTAAATTGAACCCAATTCTTCATGCAAATCTCCTCCTTTTTATTTTCCAAAGCTTTATTACTATATTCCCTTTAACATCCCTCATTAGGGTAAGCTTCCTAAGTTGAAAGAACTATTAGTTAATAAACAATAGGACTTTAGTATAAATTGCTATTTTGCATTTTTTCTAATGTTATCCATGACTGCCCAATTGGATTAACATACTGTCTTTCCTCATTACAAATTTTACAGCGAGAAGGTGCTTCTTCATTTTCGGGATACTATACTCCACATGTAGTGCAAATATAATTATTCATATTCCCACTCCTTTTTTCATGTAATTGTTTCTTTACCAATATTTTAATAAAAATCAAAAATATTCGAATCAATAATTGGAACGAAAACGAAGTGATACGAAAGTATGATTTGGTGATTGAAAGTTTAAATAATAAAGTTTAAATTCATCCTATTTTTCAAAACTGCAATTGATATAAAATCTTGCATACTTTTGAGTAAACTTTTTTACACTTGTAAAAAAGTTTTTTTGCATTTCCCTACCTATAATTGCTAATATAGTAGAGTAGAACTTTTATAGAGAGAAGGAAAATTATGCACAATGGAATTCGAATGACAACTTTAGTAAAAAGGGCTATGTTAGTTTGTGCGGGGGTATTATTCACATACGAAGTAGCTTTTGGATCAGTACATACTGCTCTAGCTAGTACAGAGGATGAAGCAAAATCTGTTCAACTTGTAAGTGAGATTCAAACATCTCTTGCTCCGAAAGAAGCTCCAAAACATTATAACGGGCAAGTTAGAAAAGTCGCTTATTTAACATTTGATGACGGTCCTGGAAAATACACAGCTGAGCTTTTAGATATGTTAAAGAAAGAAAATGCAAAAGCAACATTCTTCCTAATTGGTTCAAACGTAAAAGCTTTCCCTGATCTTGTAAAACGCGAAGATGCTGAAGGCCACTACGTTGGGATGCACAGTATGACTCATAACTACAAGAAACTTTACACTGAAGGTCATTACGTAGATGAAATGAAGGAAGACCAAGGCTTAATCGCTGGTGTTTTAGGTAAATCACCAGTATTAACTCGTCCATCTTACGGCTCTATGCCAGGATTAAACGAAGCTCTTCGCAACAAAGTTGTAGAAAATGGCTTAAAAGTTTGGGATTGGACAATTGATTCTTTAGACTGGAAATATAACAAAATGCAAGTTGATGCTGCATCTGCTAAAATTGTAGAAAACGTGTTACATGGTGCTACAAATCCAACAGAAGTTATCCTTATGCATGATATTCATCCACAATCAGTAAAAGCAGTTCCTGGAATTATTAAAGGACTGAAAGAAAAAGGATATGAATTAGAAGCATATAATGAGAACGAACACTTCCCATTAAACTTCTGGCATGATAATCGTATGTAATAAAAAGACTTGATTCCCTCTAGTAGGTTATCAAGTCTTTTTTATCGTTTTTAGAATTTCCTTATAGAGAAAACCTATACACGCTTGCACCATATCAATATTATACGTCCCTTCCCTTTTATCCAATAAAGTGAAACTTTAATCAGTGGGGGTTTTGTTCATCCCCCACTGATTATCAGCCCTCACCAATCGGGCTTTTACGGGCAGTTGATCCCCCACCTAACTTCTTCGCTTTCGCTGAATTTTGAGGTGGGGTCCTACTGCCCGTTACTGTGGGATAAATTTAACTTTGAAATATCACATGCTATCTTTAACCTAGTTTAAATAAGTAGATGTTATATAATCGTATTTATAGTGCAAACTGAAGAAGCTTGGAATCAATTAAAAAAAGAAACGCGATAAGTAAAAAACTACAAAAGCGACTTATTCAAAATAAAAGCATACATGTCAGAATACAGTCAAAAAAGGATTGAATATACAATTTCAATCCTTTTTTATATTATCAACACTTTAGCACATATTACTCTTAAGGAGTGATATGTATATGGATTTTCTTTCATCTGAATATTTGTCTGCCTTGCTTGCCATTATTGTCATCGATTTAGTGTTAGCCGGAGATAACGCCATCGTAATTGGGTTAGCAGCAAGAAGATTACCGAAAGACCAACAAAAGAAAGTTATCATTTGGGGAACCATTGGAGCAATCGCTATTAGAGCTCTCGCTACCTTAGTTGTCGTTTGGTTATTAAAAATACCTGGATTACTCCTAATTGGTGGTGTACTTCTTATTTGGATCGCTTACAAGCTGATCGCTGAGGGCAAAAATCATGATATTAAAGCCGAAGAAGGATTTTGGTCTGCTATTAAAACCATTATTATTGCTGATGCGTTAATGGGCATTGATAATGTACTAGCTGTTGCAGGAGCTGCCCATGGTAACTTTTCTTTAGTAATCATCGGATTATTAGTGTCTATTCCAGTAGTCGTATGGGGCAGTACATTGATTTTAAAATGGGTGGATCGTTTTCCTGTCATTATTACGATCGGAGCAGCCGTTTTAGCTTATACTGCCGCGAAAATGATTGTAGATGAGAAATGGTTCGCTGGATTTTTCGAAAGTAACCCTTTCGTTAAATGGGCATTTATCATTATTATCATCGTCGGTGTAGTTTTCTTCGGAAAGGCAAAACAAAAAGCAACAGCTGGTTCTGTCTCATAATGATGGTATATTTACAAATAAAAGGCGCTATTCATATGAATAGCGCCTTTTATTATTTATTTAGCTTCCCCTTCCGGAGTCGTTTTTACCTTCGTTTTGTTTTTATCGCGGTTGTTATAGTTATACTTCGAACGATCTACTGGAGTGAATCCTTCCGGTGTGTAGAATCGTAATAAGTCACCATTTACGACTTGGTCAGAGTATTTTAGTGAGTTTTGAACCATTTGTTCATTTTTCTTTATTTCATCTGTAAATTCTACAGGTTTTCCAGTAGTTGTATCATAGTATTTGCCGTTTAGTGCAGTAACTGTTGGGCTTACGTAGTTACCGTTACGGAACGCAACGACTTGTTTATGATCTGGTGATAATAAATCAGAACCGAATTGAACATAGTTTTTTGTATCTGTACCTAGTAAGTGTAATAGCGTTGGGAGAACGTCAATTTCACCACCGTATTGATGTTGTACGCCACCTTTCACTCCTGGTACACGAACGATTAATGGTACACGTTGTAACTGTGCATTTTCAAATGAGTTCATTTCTTTACCCATTACTTTTGACATTGCTGCGTTATGATTATCTGAAATACCGTAATGGTCTCCGTACATAACAATAATTGAGTTATCATATAAACCAGATTGTTTCAAGTAATCGATGAAGCCTTTTACAGATTCATCTAAATAGCGTGCTGTTTGGAAGTACGTATCTACTGATGAATCACCTGTTGTTGCTGGTTCAATCGTTGCTTCTGCCTTATCGATTGGATAAGGGAAATGGTTCGATAACGTAATAAACTTCGTATAGAACGGTTGTTTCAACGTTTGTAATAACGGAATAGATTCATTAAAGAACGGTTTATCTTTTAATCCGTAGTTTACTACATCTTTTTCATTCATATCGTAGTATGACGCATCAAAGAATTTATTAAAACCAAATGATTTATAAATATCGTCACGGTTCCAGAATGTTTTGTAGTTACCGTGGAATACTGCTGATGTGTATCCTTGTTGTCCTAAAATAGCTGGTGCTGATTGATACGTATTATGAGATTTCGTTGTAAAGACAGAACCTTGCGGTAAACCAAACATTGAATTCTCTAACATAAACTCCGCATCAGATGTTTTCCCTTGTCCTGTTTGATGGAAGAAGTTATCAAAATAAAGTGTATTCGCATCTTTTGTAAATGAGTTTAAGAACGGTGTAACTTCTTGACCATTTAATTTGTAATCAATTAAGAAGTTTTGGAATGACTCTAAATGAATGTAAATTACGTTCATTCCCTTTCCTTTACCGAAATACTCAGGGTTTGGACTTGCATAAGTTGATGTTAAATAATTTCGTACTTCTGTCATATTATCGCCATCAGCTAATGCTCGTTCTGTCGATGCTTTCGCACTTTGAATTCCATCATAAATTGTGTAGTTGTATGCACCTAAATATTTCACAATATAATTACGGTCAAACGTTCTTGTTAATAATTCAGGACGGTCAGACTCTGCAAGACCTAAGTTAACACTGAATAATAAAATACCTGCTACAAATACTAGAGATAATTTATGCTTCGCAACACGAATTGGTTTTGGATTTGCAAATTTTGTTGCGACTAACACAATTAATATAATCGTGTCTAAGAAGTATAATGGATCATAAAGATGTAGCAACGCAAGAATACTACCACCTAAATCTCCAAAGTTATTCGTTTGTGTTAATGTCGGGAACGTAATAAAGTCACTGAAAAAGCGATAGTATACTACGTTTGCGTATAAAAGAATCGACAATAACAAATTAATGATAATTAACCAAATATAAGATCGTTTCCCTTTTGCAAATAATGCAAGTCCTAAAAATAGAACTGCTGAACTAAGCGGGTTAAAAAACAGCAAGAATTTTTGAATTGTGTTTGAAATTCCTAAATTGAATTCCGTTACATAAGCTGCATATGTTTTGAGCCACAATAAAATAACGGCAAACAGAAAGAATCCAAAATGATTGCTTAACACACTTTTGCTCTTTAATAAGAACTGTTTCATTTCTCCACCTCTTTTGATCATCCAAGGCTTATTTTTTATAAGTCTGTCTCTCTATTCAAATTTTCTTCTTCAAATAGATTATCTTTATTTAACTATATGAAGAATATTAGTAATTATAATTTGAAGCTAGTATTTATTCAACTATTTCTTTCTAGACATTTTGACCTTGGTTTCTATTTAACAAAATAAATTTGTAACATTTCCTGTTTTCTCCCAAGATTCATCCACTAATTATGACACCCCATACTATATACCTTTATAAACTCATTCGCAAACTATTCTATCTCCAAATTTGGTACATATTTCACATGACAAAATAATACGATTTGATTATATTACTCCACTTACATTTCCCTTCTTCAACTAACTCTTTAAATCTTAAAGTCATTACATCCCTTCATACATGAAAAAATTCTCCTGTTCATTAATATTATATTTGAATAATTATTCATTTGACCGACCAGCGATGTTACGTTTTCTCGACAAAAAAACTCGCTCTAAAAAGAGCGAGTTTTTCATTATATATTATTGACCTTTGTACATTGCATCTACTTGTTTTTGAAGTTCCTCATTTTCTAAGAACTCATCATAAGTAGCCTCTTTATCGATTACACCGTTTGGTGTTACTTCGATAATGCGGTTTGCAATTGTTTGCACGAACTGATGGTCATGAGATGTGAATAAGATTGTACCTTTGAATGCAATTAAACCGTTGTTTAATGCTGTGATTGACTCAAGGTCTAAGTGGTTCGTTGGATCGTCAAGTGTGATTACGTTCGCACCACTTAACATCATTTTAGATAACATACAACGAACTTTTTCGCCTCCAGATAATACAGAAACGTTCTTCTTAACTTCTTCACCTGAGAATAACATACGGCCTAAGAAACCACGTAAGAAGCTTTCAGACTCATCTTGTGGAGAGAATTGACGTAACCATTCAACTAAGTTGTAATCACTGTTCTCAAAGTACTTAGAGTTATCTCTTGGGAAGTAAGATTGAGAGGTTGTAACACCCCATTTGAATGAACCGCTATCCGGCTCCATTTCACCCATAAGAATTTTAAATAATGTTGTCATCGCAATATCGTTACGGCCGATAAATGCAACTTTATCACCTTTATTTAAAGTGAAGTACACATTATCTAACACTTTTTCACCATCAATTGTTTTAGACAGACCTTCAACAGTTAATAAGTCATTTCCTACTTCACGCTCAGGTGTGAAGCCAACGAATGGGTAACGACGTGATGACGGTCTAATATCATCTAATGTAATTTTGTCTAATAATTTTTTACGAGAAGTTGCTTGTTTCGCTTTAGAAGCGTTTGAACTAAAGCGTGCAATGAAGTTTTGTAACTCTTTTACTTTCTCTTCTTTTTTCTTATTAGCATCTTGTGTTAATTTTAAAGCTAATTGGCTTGACTCATACCAGAAGTCATAGTTACCAACATAAAGTTGAATTTTACCGAAATCAAGGTCAGCCATGTGCGTACATACTTTATTTAAGAAGTGACGGTCATGGGATACTACGATAACTGTGTTTTCAAAGTTCATTAAGAAGTTTTCTAACCATTGAATCGCTTTTAAGTCCAAGTGGTTGGTAGGCTCATCTAATAATAGAATGTCAGGTTGACCGAATAAAGCTTGAGCAAGTAATACTTTTACTTTCTCTGCCCCAGTTAATTCTGACAATTTCTTATCATGAAGGTCTTCACCAATACCTAAACCTTTAAGAAGAATTGCAGCTTCTGACTCAGCTTCCCAACCGTTAAGCTCAGCGAACTCACCTTCAAGTTCAGCAGCGCGCATTCCATCTTCATCACTAAAGTCTTCTTTCATGTAAATAGCATTTTTCTCTTGCATTACTTTGTAAAGTTGCGTGTGACCCATAATTACTGTTTCTAATACTGGGAACTCTTCATATTCGAAGTGGTTCTGTTTTAATACTGCTAGACGCTCACCTGGCGTAATATGTATGTCACCTGTTGATGGTTCAATTTCTCCAGATAAAATCTTTAGGAATGTAGATTTACCAGCACCGTTTGCTCCGATTAAACCGTAGCAGTTACCTGGCGTGAATTTTATGTTAACATCTTCAAATAATTTGCGATCCGCGAAACGCAAACTAACGTTACTTACTGTAATCATTTGTGTCCTCCTACTAATACCGCTTATTTCAGCGTTTTCTCACCGATTGTCTTAAAAAATCGCATATTACGACTCAATTATTGTAGACTATAGCTATTATATAGTAGAAGCTGGATGAATAGCAACGGTTGATTACCTTTCTACAATGAAATCGGATAGTTTTTGTCCATTCCCCTAGCTATTGTATGTGTATCATCGACCTCTTTCTCATATAACCTTTCACTGCTCATTCTGTAATATATCGGATTCATTTTCATCTGAAATATTATATACCGAAAAAACTGTAGAGAAATCATTCCCTACAGTCTCTTCTTATTTCGTATTTATTATTTTCTCTTTGTAACTCTTCATTTTACTCGTTAACCCTATTAACGCCGGTAATAATATCGGCATCACAATTAAAGCTAATAGAAGAAGTGCAACGCCAACTACTGATGCAACTTGTATAAGTGTTAATACACCTGATGGAATTAATGCTGCAAATGTCCCGCCTAAAATTAGCGCCGCTGATAATACAACTCCTCCTATATGACGAGATGCAGTTACAATTTTCGTTACCGAATCCCCTTCTATCTCGTTATAGCGCATCATTACGAAAATACTATAATCCACTCCTAAAGCGACAATCATAATGAAGCTAAAGAATGGAACATTCCAGCTTAATGAATCTACATGTAATACATGTGCACTAATTTGTTCGCTTATACCGAGTGATGCGAAGTACGCTAATAGTAATGAGCCAATAATAAATATTGTGTTTAGTAATGAGCGTGTAATTACGATTAATACAATCGCAATTCCAATTAACATAATTGTAGCTGTACGTAAGAAATCTTGCCCTGTTACTTCTTTTAAATCAACGTTTCTAGCTGTTGTTCCGCCAATTGCTGTTTTCGCATCATGTAATTCCGTTCCCTTTACAGTGCCATCGATTGTTTTATTGATTTCTTGAATAATTGGCATCGCTTCTTTTGAATACGGATTTACATCTAAAATGATAGTCATTTTAGCAATTTTTCTATCCTGTGACATGTACGTGTTCAATGCTTTTTGGAAATCCTCTCCCTCTAGCACTTCTTTTGGAATATAAAACTTCTCAGAGCTCTTCGATTCATTGAGCTCCCCTAAATATTTTTGTGCGTCATGCAGGCCATTACTTACTTTTCCAAGCCCTTCTGTACTTTTAGATAAACCGGATTGTAATTGCCCCATCTTTTCTTGCAGGTCTTTAAGGCCCGTTAAAAGTTGTCCTTGCCCATCGTTTATTTTCGTTAATCCAGATTGTAACTCAACTGATTTATTTGCAATTTGTTTTGAACCTGAAGAACCTTCATTTAATCCATTTTTAAGATCGGCTGCTCCCTTTTGTAACTTATTAACTCCATTGCTCATTTCTTTTAAGCCGTTATCCACTTTCAGTAACGATTGATTCGCTTCTTTAAATGAACTCATCGCCGTTTTGTGCTGCGTTGCTAATTGATTTAATTCATTTGAAAGTACGCTTAATTTCTTTTGAGCCTCTTTAGCAATTCCTATCGTTTGTTGTATGTTTGGATCATTCGCTAATTCTGGTTTCGTTTGAACGAAATTGGTCATTAACATTTCAATTTGTTCATATCCCTTTTTCGCACCATCAATCGCTTGAGAAATACTTCCGAAGTATTGATCGTAAGAGTTTAAACCTTTTTCTAACTGTGCATAACCAGCATGCAGCTGCGACGTTGCATTAGATAGAACATTTATATTTTCGTTTACTGAAGCTAAACCACTCTCAATTTGCTGTGCTCCTTGTGCACCGTCGTTTATGCCATTTGATAATTGATGTAAAGCTGTTCCTAATGCTGATACCCCGTTTTTCGCCTCGTTCGTTCCATCAATTAATTTTTGAACATTCGCAAGACTATTTGAATCATTACTTCCCATTTTATTTTTCGCATCTGTTAATCCATCATTAATTTCCTTTATGCCACCATCGGCATCTCCTAATCCTGTATTCAATTCTCCCGCTTGCTTATTTAAATATAATTCTTTTATCTTCTCACCAGTTGGACGTGTTGGTGCATATACTTCTGACACACCTTTAACTTTCGAAATTTTATCAGTTAATTCGTCTACAATTTGTAGAGAAGTTCCTTCATCCAGCTTTTTATCAGATTGAATGACTAATGTACTCGGTGAAGAGAAACCAGGCGGAAAATGATCCTCTATTACGTTAATACCCATCTTGGATTCATACTTATTATCCACTTCAAATAAATCATTGTAATTAAGTGTATTAGAGTATTTTAATACGAAAGGAATCGATATTACGAATACGATGATTAAAGCGACAAATGGCCTTGCTACTGAGTTTTTCGCAAAGAATCCCCATAAGCGACTATCCTCATGACCTTTAAATGTTTTAACTGGATAAAACATTCCTTTTCCTAAAAGCACCATGAAAAATGGATTTAAAGTCGTTAATACGAGTAATAATACTAAAACACCAATTGCTACCGCTGAAGTAGATTGATATAATTTAAAACTTGCTAAAGCAAGTGATGCAAAACCAATTAGCACCGCTATTCCGCTATATAATACAGTTTTACCTGCTGATTTAAATGTTTCTTTTGTAGCTAAAAATGCATTTTCTTGTTTACTTAATTCTTCTTTAAACCTCGTATATAATAAAATGTTATAATCTGTTCCTACCCCAAACAGGACGACGACTACGAACACTTGTGTAAAGTTTGAGAATGGAAAATTAAATTGATCTACAAGCTGGGCAATAATCCCCATTGAAACTAAATACGATATACCAACTGTAAGAAGAGAAACAATTGGAACAACTGGTGAACGGAATACGAGGATTAATACTACAAGAATGAAAATGATTGAAATAACTTCTGTCTTTTTCACTCCCTCTTGAGAGGATTTAAGAAAATCACCCGCTATTAAGTCACTTCCTGTTAAATACGTTTTTACCCCTTTCGTTTGCACTTTTTCATGAAGATTATTTGAAACTTTTGATATTTCACCATGTTTTTTATCTATCGATATTTGCGTTAAAATAGTCGTATTATCTTTAGAAACTAATTGTTTCTCCAAGTCTTTATTGTCTAAATGTGAAACAACTTCCTTAATTCCTAATTGCTCTTTTTCATTTTGCAGGGCGTTGATTGTTTTTGTTATTTCCTTTTTTTGTTCATCTATTAAAGCTGCCTTATTGCCACTATTAAAAACAGCTATAATTTCATACTTTTCAACCCCTTCTTTATCCATCTCTTTCATCATCTTGTCAGCAATACTGCTTTGCTTTGTATTAGGGATTGTAATTTTCCCTTTTTCTTTCACTAATTTATCCATATTAGGCATCGTTACGACCATTGTAATAGTAATAACTATCCATAATAGAAAAGATAAACTTCTCCAACTTTTTAACTTGCTCATTTGAATCATCTCCCATTTTGAAAGTTTCACGTTAGTAACGGAATGAACGTTCATTCCTATTATTCTATTACGTTATTTTGTAAATTCTATTAAACTAGTCTTTCCGGAATGAATGTTCATTCCCTTAGTTACACAAATATCCTTTCCTGCTCTCATTTTTTTAATCTATTTAGGAATGAATATTCATTCCTGTACTTATAAAGCTATAGAATCAAATGATTCTAATAGCGTTCCAAGAGCTTTCTTCTAATTCTTTTACTAACTCTTTCGAGTATTCTAATTGCCCTGTTGCAATTACTTTCGTTAATTTTTCTAGCGGTTGATATACAATAATAATTAAAGCAACTGGAGGCAATGGACGAAGAAAACCTTTTGCGATTCCATCTTCAATAATATTCATAAAGAAGCCTATAAAATCATCAAATATTTTCTTACTCTGTTCATCAAGAAAATAACTATCACAGTGAGAATTTGTAAATAAAAAAGCATCTACATTGTTTCTCGCAAATTCAAATAAACGGTTGTACGTATGACTAAACTGTTCACGAATATTTGCTTCAACAGGAAAATCCGTTTTTATTATTTCAGAAAGCTCTAACATACTTTTTGAAAATAATGAGTTAACAAGTGCCTCTTTATTTTCAAAATAGCGATAAATAGTACCCGCACCGACTTTTGCCTTTTCAGCGATCATTGGAATTGTCGTACCATCGTAACCACGCTCTGCAAAAAGTTGCATCGCAGCATCAAAAATATCCTCTTGTTTGTTTTTAGCCATTTTTTCCACCTCTATTTTCAGGAATGAAAATTCATTCCGTTTTTAATTATAAATTACAGGGAATAAAAGTCAAGTGCGTGACAACGTATAGTTGCGATTCTATTCTCTTGTATGTGAATAAAATTATATCAGCGATTTTCAGGATATATCAACTTACCGACAAAAATTAATACGATGAGATGGAGCTATCCCAAAATTTTGTTCGAAACAACTCCATCTTATATGCAAATTAAAAGAAATCATAAATAAACGGCTTGCGCACTGGTACTACATTCTCAAATGCCCGTATTTCCTCTTCGCTTCCGCTAATTAATTCTAATTCATTTAGTTCTAATGGGCGTTTGTATCCAAGCAGTATTGTAGATAGTGCATTTATATCTAGCTTGATCCCTTTATCCATTGGTTCTTCTATAATTGCTATTTCATAATTTGCAAGTCTCACCGATACATTATTCCACGGTGCAAATGAATCTGTAATATGTAAAATGACTTCTTGTTGTACATTGTTCCAGTTTAACTCATACTGTTTTAAGAACTGCTCTACATCTACAATTCTTCCCATAAAATATGGTTTTATTTCTGTTTTCACACGTGGTTCTTGCAATGTATATAACAACTGTTCGTTTTCACTTACTTTCATTTCAAGCTCTTTAATCATAGAATCATGCTGGCAAATAAAATTCCATAGACCATTTCGTGCTTCATTATGCAGTGGTACAAATTCTTCTACTGTCATTTTATAGTTTTCTATTTTGTATAACATGTAACCTGCTGCCTTTTTATTTTCATCATAGTAAATCGCTAATGTTAAATCATCATAAACCGCTTGTAACCACCAGTTCTTCTCTCGAACTAACATACATGAAAAACGTTCTGCAAATGCTTCATAGAGCTTCTCGACTTCTTTTGGATGATTTTCTTTATTAAAACGTTTCACAGTACCATTTACTTGTTTTTTCATCACTAAATCGCTCTTACTTATATGACATTTGAGTAGATTCGCACAAAGTTCCCAGCCGTATTTACGGTAAAATGAAACAGCAAATGGGTGTAACATAGAGACTGTATAGCCATCTTTTTTCATTCTTTGAAGTGAATGTTGAAGTAGCTCTTTTACATACCCACTTCTTCTGTACTCTGGATACGTCGCTACTCCTGCAACGCCACCCATTTTAAATTTTTCTTTACCTATGTAAATATGAAACGGGATGAGGTGTAGTTTTGCAGCTAAGTCTTTCCCTTCCATAATGCCGTATATTTCATGACTTTCCTTCATTTTTGTAAGTTGCTGCTGTAATCGTTCCTCATCTACTTTATATTGAAAAGCGTATTCTGATAAACGTAATGCTTCTCTGAATTTATCTTCTTTTAATTGTATGACATTCACATAATTCTCCTCCATTCCCTTTTTGAATTGTATCATAATTCTCACTATTATAGTTCGGTAAGTGAAATTACAAGGACGTTTTAACAAAAAAGCAGATACATCACGTATCTGCTTTCCACCCTTTTTATTTAGCTAACTTTTGAAGTTCGTCAAAGAATGTAGGATATGATACACCTACTGCTTCTGCATCTTCAATAATTGTTTTTCCTTCTGCTAGGCAGCCAGCAATTGCAAGCATCATTCCGATACGGTGATCACCATAACTATTTACTGTATTGCCTTTTAGAGCTGATTTTCCGTAAATGATCATACCGTCATCAGTTGCTTCTATTCGAGCTCCTAGTTTCGTTAACTCAGCAACTACTGTATCAATACGGTTTGTTTCTTTTACTTTTAATTCGTGTGCATCTTTAATTACTGTAATTCCTTCTGCTTGCGTTGCCGCTAATGCGATTACAGGAATCTCATCGATTAATCTAGGGATAATATCTCCGCCAATTTCAATTCCTTTTAATGAAGATGTTTCGATTGTAATATTTGCAGCTGGTTCTGATGCCCCTTCGTTAATTAGGTCTACAGTGAACGTAGCACCCATTTTTTCTAAAACATCAATAATACCTGTACGGGTTGGATTCATTCCTACATTTTGTAATACTAGTTTACTATTTGGGATGATTGCACCTGCTACTAAGAAAAATGCTGCTGATGATACGTCACCGGGCACTTGAATGTCTGTTGCTGTTAATTTTTGTCCACCTGACAGCTTCACTGTTTTCCCTTCGCGAGTTACTTTAACACCAAATGCTTCGAGCATTCTTTCCGTATGGTCGCGTGAAATATGTGGTTCTGTAACAGCTGTTACACCTTCTGCACGAAGACCTGCAAGTAAAATAGCTGACTTTACTTGTGCACTTGCAACAGGAGAAATATATTCAATTGCTTTTAAATCTCCGCCACGTATTGTTAACGGTGTAAATGTTCCTTCTTCTCGGCCGTCTATGTTTGCGCCCATTTGTTTTAATGGGTTTGTTACACGCTTCATCGGTCTTTTTGCGATAGATTCATCACCTTGTACGCAAGAGAAAAATGGTGTGTTAGCTAATATACCTGACATTAATCGGATTGTTGTACCAGAATTACCAACATCTAATACAGCTTTTGGTTCTTGTAAACCTTCTAATCCTTTACCAACTACAGTAACCTCGTCACCGTTTTGCGTAATTTCTACTCCCATTTCTTTAAAACATGAAATCGTACTTAAACAGTCTGCACCGGGCAAGAAACCTTTAATTGTTGTTTTCCCTTCTGCAATAGAACCGAACATAACAGCACGGTGTGAAATGGATTTATCACCTGGGATTGTAATATTGCCATTCAATCCGTTATTAACAGGTTGTATTGTTCTTTCTTTCACGTTTTTCACCTTCTCATTTAAATTGTTTCATAAGTTTGGTATTCTTCTTCTCCAAGCGCTAGTTTTGCTTTCATACGATCTTCTTCCCTTTGGAAGCTAATACGTAATACCCCAAGCAGTCCTTCACGCGCTTCTAATATTTGCAAGTTCGTAATACTAATTTCCTCGCGCGCCAAAATACTCGTAATATGAGCCAATGCCCCCACCTTATCTAATACATCGACGTATAAGTCGTGATAGGCAGGAATTGCCCCTCTCTTTCTTACTGGTAAAGAATCACGGTATTCTTTCGCATCTGCAAAATAGTTTTGAATCTCGCATGCATCTCCGGTAGAAACTGTTTTATATAAATCTTCCATTTCAGAGATCCACTCTTTTAATAATACCATTAAATGCTCACGATTTTGCTTTACAATATCACTCCACATTTTCGGACTACTAGATGCGATACGTGTAATGTCTTTAAACCCTCCAGCAGCTAGCTGATGAATGAGCGGATTATCTCCTGCATGTTTCTCTACTTGCTTCACTAAACCTGCTGCGATAAGGTGCGGGAAATGACTAACGATTCCTGTTACATAATCATGTTCTTCTGTATTTAAAACAAGGAAATGTGATCCCGTTCCTTTTAACCAATCTTTTAACTCTTCCACATGTTCATTTGGCACATGATGCATCGGTGTTAAAATGTAAAATGCATTTTCAAATAAATGCGCTTTTGCACTTTCAACTCCCGTTTTATGAGAACCTGCCATTGGATGTCCACCAATGAAAGATACTTCCTTTGAAAATAAAGTTTCTGCTTCATTCATAATCGTGCCTTTTGTACTACCAACATCAGTCACTATAACATCTTCTCGTAAACGGAATGACGCAAGTTTGTGTAATAGCTTCTTTGTTTCTTCAACTGGAGAAGCAAAAACAATTAAATGTGCCTCTTCACATGCATGCTGTAAATCAACTGCTATTTCATCTACTACGTGTAATTCTTTTGCACGCTCTACTTGTTCTTGAAATATATCATAACCTGTTATCGTTACATCGTGCTCTTTCTTAATTGCTAATGCGAGAGAGCCTCCGATTAAACCAGTTCCAATTAATACTACCTTTTTACGCATTTTCCTCATCTCGAGACTTTCTTTTTTTATTTTCAAAGTGTTGTTGTAACACTGAAATCACCCCTTCATTTTGCTCCCTTGTTCCGACTGTAATACGGATACCATTCGGGAACGGACGAATAATAAATCCTACATGTGCACAAGCTTCATAAATCTCTCCAGCATTCTCAACTGGCAAGAAGATGAAATTTGTTTGCGATGGATAAAATGGAATATCATTTTCCCTACAAAAGCTCTCGTATTGTTGTAATCCTTCTGTATTCACACGAACTATTTCTTCAATAAACTCGTCATCACCAAAAGCAATCGTCGCTGCTTTTTGCGCTAATGAAGATACGTTAAATGGCAAACGAACGACATTTAATTTTTCGATTAACTCTTCCTGTCCAACCGCATATCCAACGCGGAAAGAAGCTAATCCGTACGCTTTAGAAAATGTTCTAAGTACAAGAATATTTTTATGTTTTTCTAAAAGCGGTAATGTCTCTGGGAAA
Organism: Bacillus cereus group sp. MYBK5-2; assembly: GCF_051915685.1. NCBI lineage: Bacteria > Bacillati > Bacillota > Bacilli > Caryophanales > Bacillaceae > Bacillus > Bacillus cereus group sp. MYBK5-2. The sequence goes on along the minus strand of NZ_JBQAFE010000006.1, from coordinate 11,351 downwards.
TCTTTTGCTGTTACGTATTCATAGTACGCTTCATCAATGACAATTAACGTATTTTCACTAATACCTTCAATGAATTGAGTCAATTTTCGGTCATTCACATATGTGCCTGTTGGATTGTTCGGGTTACAAATCCATACAATTTTTGTATCGTTATCTACTACTGAAGAAATTTCTTCTAAGTCGTATACACCGTTATTTAACGCAACTTCCTTCACTTCGCAACCTTCTATAATGGCATGATGACGATACTGTGGGAATGTTGCACCTGCTGTTACAATGTTATCTCCCGCTCGTAATACGGCGCGGCTTATTATTTGAATGATTTCATCTAAACCACTACCACAAAGTACTTGTTCCATTTTCACATGTAACTTATCTGCGATTGTTTGACGGAGCGTTGTAGCACCTCCGTCAGGATATAAAGCATGTTCCAACCACGATTTTTGCAACTCATCTAAAACACGTGGCGAACAGCCGAATGGATTTTCATTCGATGCTAATTTCACAAACGAATGATCTCCGTACACTTCTTTCATTTGTTCTGGTGATTTACCTGGTTTATATGGTTGTAATGATGATAGTTGATCTTTTACTTGCACGTTAAACCCACCTTTTTATTAAAATTCTTTTGCGTAGTTATTGTGTTGCATAATGTTTTGTTTTAATAATTCCATACGATCTTTTCCGAATTGTTCGACTAGTGCATCTGCAAGTTCCCATGCCACAACAGATTCAGCTACTACACCCGCCGCTGGTACTGCGCAACTATCAGATCTTTCAATACTCGCTTGGAATGCTTCTTTCGTATCAATATCAACGCTTGCTAACGGTTTGTATAAAGTAGGAATTGGCTTCATCACGCCTCTTACGATAATTGGCATACCTGTTGTCATACCGCCTTCTAAACCGCCGGCATTATTCGTTCTTCTCGTGTATCCTTTTTCTTCATCCCACAGAATTTCATCATGCACTTTACTTCCTGGTTGTCTTGCCGCTTCAAAACCTACGCCAATTTCAGCACCTTTAAATGCATTTATACTCATAATTGCACCAGCAAGTTTTGCATCTAATTTACGATCGTAATGAACGTAACTACCAACGCCAATTGGCATACCTTCTGCAATAACTTCCACAATACCACCGATTGAATCTCCGCTACTTTTTGCGTTGTCAATCGCATCCATCATTTCTTGCTCTACTTCTTTATCTAAACATCGAACTGGTGAGTTTTCAGTTATCGTTTGGATTTCTTCAATCGGTAAGTTTGAAATATGTTTTGCTTTTACTCCACCAATTTCAAGAACATGTCCTGCAATTTTTACGCCTAATTCGCTTAAAATTTGTTTTGCAACTGCACCAGCAGCTACACGAACTGTCGTTTCTCTTGCAGATGAGCGCTCTAATACGTTTCTTATATCACGATGACCATATTTAATTGCTCCATTTAAATCCGCATGTCCTGGACGTGGTTTTGTAATTGTACGTTTCATGTCCTTACTTTCTTTTTCAGAAATTGGCTCTGCACCCATTACTTTCGTCCAATGTTTGAAATCATCATTTTTTACAATTAACGTAATCGGTGATCCAAGTGTCATCCCGTGACGAACACCACTTACAATTTCAACTGTATCTGTTTCAATTTGCATACGTCTTCCGCGTCCATGACCTTTTTGTCTTCTTAATAATTCTTTATTAATATGTTCCGCCGTAAGTGTCAAACCTGCTGGTACACCTTCTAAAATAACTGTTAACTGCGGTCCATGTGATTCTCCAGCTGTAATGTATCTCATTTCTCTTGCCCCTTTACTATTTTTTTGTACAAAAAAGTCCCTACTGAGCGCTCAGTAGGGACGATGTTTATCGCGGTACCACCCTAGTTGTAGACTTCTTTCGTCTACCTCTCTTCTTCTTTAACGATCGTTTGACCGTCTTACCCTCCAAAAGTTGTCGGGAAAGATGCTCCAAGGCTGTAATTCATGCTTACCTTTGTACTGATTCACACCGACCATCAGCTCTCTTTAACAGTGAGATAAGCACTACTGTTTCCTCTTCAACGCATATATGATATGGAATTAAGATAATTTATTTTTGAAACCTTTTAACTCATCCATGAATCTATGGAATTCTGGAATGTCCATTTGTTGTGCAGAATCTGATAATGCAACTGCTGGATCTGGATGAACTTCAGCCATTACTGCATCTGCGCCAATTGCAAGTGCCGCTTTCGCTGTTGGTAATAATAAATCTCTGCGTCCAGTTGAATGTGTTACATCAACGATAACTGGTAAATGTGTTTCTTTCTTTAAAATTGGTACTGCAGAAATGTCTAATGTGTTACGTGTTGCTCTTTCGTATGTGCGGATACCGCGCTCACAAAGAATAATTTGATCGTTACCTTGCGCAATGATGTATTCCGCTGCGTTAATGAACTCATCAATTGTTGCTGCTAATCCACGTTTTAATAATACTGGTTTGTTAACTTTACCTACCGCTCGTAATAAATCGAAGTTTTGCATGTTACGTGCGCCAACTTGAATTACATCAACGTAGTCTAATGCCATTTCAACATCGTTCGGATTTAAAATTTCACTAATAATTGCTAAGTCAAACTCGTCTGCTACTTGACGTAAAATTTGAAGTCCTTCTACTCCCAAACCTTGGAAATCATATGGAGAAGTTCTCGGTTTGAATGCACCACCGCGCATTAATTTTAAGCCTTGGTCTTTCATCGCTTGCCCTACTTGACGAACTTGTTCTAAACTTTCTACTGCACAAGGTCCCATGATGAACGTTTGTGTTCCGTTTCCAATCAATTCACCTTTTACATCAACGATTGTATTTTCTTGTTTCTTTTTACGTGATACTAGTAACGCTTTACGGTTATCATCTTCTTGTAACTCTAAGCTTGCTTTGAAAATCGTTTTGAAAATATGTTGAACTGTTGATGTTTCGAATGGTCCTTCGTTATGCTCTGCAATCATATCAAGTACTTCACGCTCACGTACTGGATCAAAGCGTTTCGTACCTTGTACTTGCTTTTGCTCTCCAATTTTTTGAACAATTTCACCACGTTTGTTTAAAAGGTGTAATAGTTGTAAGTTAATTTCATCTACCTGTTTACGTAATTGATCTAATTCATGATTTGCCATTTGGAAATCCTCCTCTAATGTTTTAAAAGTATAGTAAGAGAATAAAAAATTCTCTATTTTCTGAACTGACTAATTATACAAATTCATAGTGGAATCGATACCTCTTCTTATTTTAAACTGATAATTCTTACAAAGACATGAACTACTAGTTAAAAGCCCACTTTTTTGTACAAAAAAGCCCTACTGATCCAATCAGTAGGGACGATATTTATCGCGGTACCACCCTAGTTGTAGACTTCTTTCGTCTACCTCTCTTCATTGTTAACGATCATCTGACCGTCTTTCCCTTCATAAAGACAATACTATCTTTACTACGAAAAAGATGCTCCAGGACTGTAATTCGCTCTTGTTTATGTACTGGTTTGCACCAACCACCAGCTCTCTGTTACAGGGAAACAACAACTACTGCTTTTCCTTTCAATGCATGACTATTTAATTTTCAAGTTGAACCACTAAAATACAAAAAGTCCCTACTGAATAAATCAGTAGGGACGATATTTATCGCGGTACCACCCTAGTTGTAGACTAACTTTCCGTCTACCTCTCTTCACTGTTAACGATCAATTGACCGCTTTTTCCTCATAAAGACAAACTATCTTTATTACGAAAAAGATGCTCCAAGACTGTAATTCATGATTATCCCTGTACTGGTTCACACCAACCACCAGCTCTCTGTTACAGTAAGACTAACCACTACTGTGATCTCTTCATTGCACTTTGTTTATTCAAATGTTTTTGAAATTGAATAAGTATGATTCGTATTATAGAACGCTTTTCAAAACACTGTCAACAACTTTTTATATATTTTTTTAAATTCCACTTTCGTCCTATAATTCTTTTTGTAAATCACCCATTACAATTCCTATGCGAATTATTTCATTTTCTAGTAAATGTAAAACATATTCCTCTACTTCATACTGAACTAATAATTCTTTTATTTTTATGATTTCTTTTTCAAATAAAACGGCTTCGTGACATGTTTGTAGTAAAATAAAAAACACATTTGCAAATATTTCTTTATGCGCTTTCATACTTTCTTTTTTATGAAGCATTTCAATCAATAACTGCTTCATTTCCTCACCTGCACATTTACCATGTACACTTGAAAATGCACGAGACATAATACATAATCCTTTTTCTAATATTTCATCCATGTATAAAATAATACGTAAAAGCATTACATATTCTCTTGCAGTTATCTCACCCATTTTTGGTCGTTCTCGCAAAAATACACTGAGCCAAGCTGTCCAAAATTTTTGTTGTTCTTTTACACTTAATGTTTTGACGTAATAGCATAAAAACTGCATAAACTTAATTTTATTTTCTTCATTTTCTAGTATGAGTAACGGGTATAACCAATCTGTTTTTTGATCCCAATATAGTACACATTTAATAAATACAAAGCTAAGCCACTTCAAGAAAGCTTCTCTCGTATGCGGATGTAATACTTCCAAATGTTCTATCGCATACTTAATAAATCGCTTCATTTCTGTAAATAAAGGTAGATTTATTTGCGTGTAACATAAGCCGGCCCATGCATATTCCGTAATCTCATTTTGTTTTTTTAAATCTAAGTATGGTAACAAATATTTTCGGCACCATTGTTTTTCAATATGATATAGGAATGTAATATCTGCTATTAAACGAGCAAACATAAAGTTTGTTCGTTCCGAATTAACTCTTACTTGTTCTTCAAATAAAAATAAATATTCATATACATTACGATCGTATAAATGATCATATGATAACAACTTTAATAATACAGCCGTCATTTTTCCAACCGGATGCTGAATTGATTCATTATAAAAATCTTGTTTCGCAAGCTTAAAGTCTGTATCACTCTTCATAACTTGAGGAAACACTGAAAATGCAAATCGTTTTACAACACGTATACTATTCTCTTCTAACTCTTCTAGTCGATTACTAATTTCATATAGAAAACTACTAATTAACCAATGAAAAGCAGTATTTCTAACAAATTTCTGCAATAGCGGAATAATTTTTTGGATTTGCTCATTCGTCAATCCTCGATTATTTCGCCATTCTCTAATACAAACAAACCATACTTCATTACTTATTTCTTGCACTCCTACTAATTGGTATGCAAATGAAATACTCAACTCTGTGTTTAATTTACATGCTTTTGATAACATCTCTAAAAAATGGCGTTGTTCAAAAACACCATCTTGCGAAAATTGCTGAACTTGCTTCATAATTTCAACATCTTTCAGCTGCAATAATCCGTCAGCAGTTACATTACAAGTAATGCTTTCTACTGTATCCTCTTTCTTTTGTACACTGTATCGTTCAGAATGAAAATGAGGATGCTTTTGCTTCATTAACTCATACCCATTTGCCGTAGATGGGCTATTCGAATCACACTTGAATAATAAGTCTAATACGAGACATGCATCAAATACCCTCTCTTCTGTAAGATGCTTTATTACAGTTCGAGTGACTTCTTCTTTTGTTTTTTCTAAACAATGTGCATAATGCCTTTTTAAAAGTTGAAAAACTTCGTGTTTATAAGTGAAATCTAAAAGAAGTCCTTCATGTAACAACCATTTCATTTTGTCATCTACACGAACAAAAATATTTTTATTCATCGCATCAATTGCAATTCGCTTTTGAAGTACACTATTTGCTTCTATCATTTCTGTAATATAATAATCCGCTTTTTTCTCATTGTTTTCGCATAAATAAGTTAGACACTCTTTTACAATTCGTATTAAAAATGCAAGGTCATTTTGATGAAACTCTTTCTCTACATTTTCCTTATTTCTTTTTTTCAGTGCCGTTTGTCTTAACGACAACATTCTCAATTTTTCTAATCCAATCATCATAATTGGAACAGCATAATAAGCGATATATGGCCTCATCTTTTCGTTCCAAATTTGCTCCACATGAGAAAATGTAGATACTGGTAAGCGACTCGATTCCTCGAGTTCTATTGATTCTTGCGTATCATTTCCCCATTTCCTTACACGTTTCAACTTCAGTTTTCCGTCTAAAATAAAAGTTAGTAACAATAAGGCAATTTCTTTATGCTCAGGAAAAGAACATTTTTGCAGTAACTTAGAAATCTTTTCTATAGAGCTACTATCTTTTTCAGCTGTTTCTAATAAAAGGAGGGTCCACCTTGCAAACAACAACGGGTCCATCTTACTCTTCGTTTCGTTTAAGTAGTTACAAATTGTTCTCCATAATAACGGTGATATTTTAGAATAGTTTTTATAAATTAATTGAAATAATTCTTTCTGATGACTAAAAAGAAATTGTTCCACTAACCATTCTGCAAGTAATTCATCTACTTCATTATAGTTTGGCGTAAGCATAAACAAATTTTGTAATTTACCTTCTGCTTCTAACCATTCGACCCATTCATAATCATGAGCAAATTCCACAAAGTAACGTACTGTTTCAATTTTTTTAATCGATTGCTTTATGTATGATAATTGTTCCTGTTCTACTGACGGGGGAACCGTTACAATATCCCGAATACGCATTCTTTTCGTAATATAATTATCACCCATTAATTCAGCCCAGCGTTTTACCGCTTTTACGAGGGATTGATGATTATTCACCTTATTCGGATACACAATTGGTCTTATCCCTAAATGTTCCCAGTGGTACGTATTTTCTCCTTGTGCGACAAAAGCAAATCGTCTTGTACTTGGTGGTAAACCAGTTGCTAAATATTTCATTACTGGGTCATTATGACTATATCCAACGAATAAAACGGTGTAATTTGAGAATAGATCAACTAAAAACCTTCTCGCCCACCCTTCCGTTAAGTAAGCCCTTCCAAAATCACCATCTGTTAAAATTAAAGCCTCTTTCTCCTGTTCTACATTACCATGTATGTAAGCAAGACCTTTAAAAGCTCTCCCAGTCGGTAAAGCTGGAGCGTAATAAACATTGATATCTCTATTTATTTCTTTAATTGCAGTTGTAAAATGTTGATCAAAATTTGTTGTTACAATGCGGATATCTGTATCTAAAGGAAATAACCTTGGAATTGCATAATGCAATGGATTCGGTTTTGATTTCTCTATATGAACGAGATCTCTTGCGACTTGATGTACATCTTTTGTTTTCGCAATTTTACCAAGATAATAATCATGTGGTTCTGTTATTTCACGTTTTTCGACATATAACGTTTTTGCAATTTCATCAACTAAATCATCAAAATTCGGTAAGTTTGATTTCCCTTTCATAGAAACTCCCGCTCCAACAAATAATACTAACTTTCCTTGCTCAAGGTGATCAATTAACTCATCTGGAATTTCTACTTCTGAAGTAATCCACATCCTGGATTCCCCCTTACCTAAAAATGTCATACACTCTCATTTTACTATAACATTTTTTCATTGTTTTTATAATATTTAGACTAAATTCCGAACATGAAAAAGTTTTATGTAAATAAATCCGTTACAATGTATGAACTCCAGAATTTATTGAAAAACTATGTATAAATCGGAGGTGTAAATTTTGAATGATTTCACAGTAGTGCTTATCAAGTTTATATCGTGCATTATCGCATTTAGCATTGGGCTTGCTTTATTTTTCCCTGCAACGTTTGTTCAAATTATTTCATTCAGTCTCTTTGTTACAATCGTATCCTACATGTTCGTTGATAAAATCATTTTAAATCGAATTGGCAATACTGGTGCCATTATGTCGGATTTCTTATTAACATATTTAAGCGTATGGATTTTCGGTAATATTTTATTAGACAACTATATGCAAATTGCATGGGGCAGTATCCTTTCTGCCATCGTCTTCACTTTATCTGAAGTAATCGTTCATCGCTTCTCTAACTCTCATACAAGGCACAACAATGATAACATTCGTATTAATCGCCGCTTTGCATATGGTACAGAGTTTGCTGAAGAACAAAATATATTGGATAAAGATAAAAAAAAGTAATGTTTTAATGCAGGAGCGCCCTTTTTAATTATGTGGTGCTCCTTTTTTGTATTTTTTCATTATGGTACGTGAAATTATATAAGTGATTATTTCAAAATACCGACTTACTAACAATATTTGACGCTATTTTTTCTAATAAAAAACTGCCTCTTATTTAGAGGCAGCCACTTTTAAGTCTTTTACTGCAACAACATCCGCAAACGCTCCCAATACTGCGTTATGATGTTTCACAATATCTTCAGCACGTAACACTTCTGTATTAAATGTACTATGTGCATCACTCACTAACGTTACTTTATATCCTTCACTACATGCTCTGCGCGTTGTCGTATCTACACAATACTCTGTTTGCATTCCCGAAAGAATAACGTGTTCAATTCCTTTCTCTTGTAACACTTCGCTTAAGTTTGTATTATGGAATGAATCTGGAGTCGTCTTTTCAACTATATTATCTCCTTCTTGCGGAGCGATGGCCGCATGGATTCGCCATCCATCCGTACCTTTTTCTAACGGATGGTCTTTAGGACCGTTATGTTGGATATAAATAACCGGAATATCATTTGAACGACATTCCATAATAAGCTCTTGCAATGTTTGTAAAAACTTTCCCCCATTATGTACTGGCATTCCAGCTGTATACATACCCGCTTGCACATCAATTACGATTAATGCTTTTTTCATTTCACACATCCCCCTTTATTTGTATAAGCCATTATTATTGTTTATATTCCATCATCCAACAATCTTCTAATTTCCCCTCATGCAACTCATGTTCCTTTAAAATCTTTACTTTTTTAAATCCACTTTTTTCATAACACTTTATTGCTCGTTCATTATTTACTTTCGGATCCATTGCAATTGCTTCTGCTCCCATTTCACCCATAATATATGTAATTGCTGCCTGAACGAGTTTTGTTCCAATTCCCTTTCCCCAATAAGCTGGTTCACCGATAAATTGGTCCATACCCCATACATTTTGTGATTCTTTATAGCCATATGACGCTTTCCACTCTGAATCCACTGGGTACATTTGTATGTAACCAATCGGAACGGTATCAAATTCTATTAAACATCTTTTTTCATTACTGTTTGGACTATGTATAAAATGATCAAGCACCTTTTCTACAGATTGCGGATTATCTCGTCCTTCGTAATACTGCAAGACTGCTGGGTCCGTTAACCATTTAGAAATGATAGATGCATCATCTTCCATTACGTATCTAATCAATAAACCATCTTTTTGAAAAAGCATATTATACCTCTATTATTCCTTTATATTTTTTCTTGCTGTTACATCTTTCATTGCACCTACTAATGCATATGGTAGTAATGTAATCGCAAAAAATGCTGTAAATACGTTAAATTGCGGGATTGTATAGAGTGTGAACCATTCAGTGAAAAATTGAGAATTTAATATTCTATTAAAAAACTCTCCGCCTGGCCTAAAGTTTGGCGCCCACGCAGTGATTTCACACAAAATAAAGTGAAACTTTAATCAGTGGGGGTTTTGTTCATCCCCCACTGATTATCAGCCCTCACCAATCGGGCTTTTACGGGCAGTAAGACCCCCACCTAACTTCTTCGCTTTCGCTAAATTTTGAGGTGGGGGTCTTACTGCCCTTTAATGCGGGGTAAACAGTAACTGAACAATAAAAAATGCCCCTAGATAACGAAACCAAGTCCGTTTCCATATAGGTTGTGCATTTTTTAATATATCTCCCATCTTACCCCCTCCTTAAATATCCATCATATTAATTATATACTTTCCTCACTTTATTTGTTAAAATTTTCTATATAATTAATGCTGTTGGGGGGAAATACATTATGTCTAATCCTATACTTACATCCACTTTAATCATTCTTAGAGGAAACTCCTCAAGTGGTAAAACAACGATTGCAAAACAACTACAAGAACATTTCGGACAAGGAACACTTTTAGTATCACAGGATGTTGTACGTAGAGATATGCTTAGAGTACACGACACAATGGGTAATTTATCACATGATTTACTATTTGAAATTACGAAGTACGGAAAAGGAAAATGTGAATTTGTTATTTTAGAAGGTATATTGAACAGTCATAGGTATGGTGAGATGTTAAAAGAATTAATTCGTTATTTTGATGAAAATGCATTTGCATATTACTTTGATTTATCATTAGAGGAAACTATTAGACGACATAACACAAGAGACAAACGACATGAATTTGGTGAGGATTCCCTACAAAAATGGTATAATCCGCACGATACTATTAAGGTTGCCACAGAAACTATTTTTACAGATAACTTTACGCAAAAAGATATATTTGATGCAATTCTTAATGATGTTGCGATCGAAAAACAAGCCTAACATAATATGTTAGGCTTGTTATGTATTTTGTATTTCAGTTTTTATAATTAAACAATCTATACATAAATAATAGTATATATTCATTTCCCCAAACTGGAAATCAACTACTGAAATAAGTCCACGTTCCTCAATATCTTGAGTAATTGTAGCAACATATTTCATCTCTTTCGCACAAGTTGGACACGCCAAATCCTTTGGAAGATCATCATATAATGGTACGCCTAATAATCTACATACATATTTAGAACCGAACAAGTCAAAAGCTTCCCAGTAACTATCTTCATCTGTAGGTATATCTTCATTTTTCATATTTATAAGCTTTACCGTTGTTTTTGGTAATGAAGCTGGTAACTTAATTACAGATTTAGTAATAAGCCCTTTAAAAATCCTATTATCCTTCTACTAACAAAATAAAAGCCAGCCTCAATAAAGAGAACTGACTTCTATTTGGATAATTATTGTTATTATAAAATTTTCACTTTAACAGTTTGTCTTCCCCAATTCATAGCTTTACTTTTTGAACCCATTAAAACATCAATACGATTACCTTTAATTGCACTTCCAGTATCACCAGCGATCGCTTCTCCATAGCCTTCTACCCATACTTTAGATCCTAATGGGATTACTTTCGGGTCAACTGCGATAATTCTCATATTCGGATTTGCCGTTAAATCATGCCCCATCGCAGTTAAAACGCGTCCACCATATGTACCATTTTCACTTGGATCAGCAGTATACGCTGTCGCTACTACCGTTAATTCACGTTTAGCAGACTGTATGTTGTTTTTAGATGCTTCTTTCGCTCTCTCTTCTTCTTTAGCCTTTGCTATTTCTCTTGCTTTCTCTTCTTCTTTAGCTTTTGCTATTTCTCTTGCTTTCTCTTCTTCTTTAGCTTTTGCTATTTCTCTTGCTTTCTCTTCTTCT
>NZ_JBQAFE010000005.1:0-364760 GCF_051915685.1 Bacillus cereus group sp. MYBK5-2 | reverse complement strand
AAAGCGAAAGCGGCTCGTTCAGAATCGCAGGGCGATGGAGTCCCTGATTCCGAGGCGCTTTTTGCCTCGAATGAAGGGGCGAAGCGACCGGAGATTCTAGCCGCTGGAGCTGGATATAACTAAAAGCGAAAGCGGCTCGTTCAGAATCGCAGGGCGATGGAGTCCCTGATTCCGAGGCGCTTTTTGCCTCGAATGAAGGGGCGAAGCGACCGGAGATTCTAGCCGCTGGAGCTAGATACATAAAAAAAGCGCCCTATTACAGGGCGCTTTTTTATTATCATGCACCTCCGTCTGGATACCCACCTTGGTATTCACGTAAATATATCAACGATTTTTCAATTATATCGAACAAAACTTAAATTATATCAACGATTTTTTTAATATATCAACGGTTCGACACAACATATCGATTTACCGACAATCTACGACAAGGACAAACCACCTACATACCCCCTATCCCGAAAACTCCCTTTAAGTAAACCGCAAAAACAAAAAGCTATCGCATATACGCGATAGCTTCTTATTGTACATATGCAGCTAATGCTTCTAAAGCCTCTTCTGCATCTGAACCTTCTGTTGTAATTGTTATCATGCTTCCAGTTCCAATTGCTAAGCTCATAATCCCCATTATGCTCTTTGCATTTACTGTCTTTCCATCTTTCTCGATGAAGATATCTGCATGAAAGCGATTTGCCTCTTGTACAAACAACGCAGCCGGACGTGCTTGTAAACCGTTTTTTAATGAAACCTGAACTCGTTTTTGAACCACAGCTCCATTTCCCCTTTAACCTCTTATTTTTTTACTAACGTTTCCCCCGCGCGTAATTTCTCTGCGATTTCATCGATTTTACGCAAACGATGATTAATACCCGACTTACTAATCTTCCCCCCGGATACCATCTCACCTAACTCTTTCAATGTTACATCTTGATAATCTCTTCGTAATTGTGCAATCTCTTGTAATTTATCCGGCAAAATATCAAGACCAACTGTCTCATCAATATAACGAATATTTTCAATCTGTCTTAGTGCTGCACCAATTGTTTTATTTAAATTAGCTGTTTCGCAGTTCACTAAACGATTTACAGAATTACGCATATCACGTACGATTCGAATATCTTCAAATCTTAAAAGTGCATTATGAGCACCTATAATATTTAAAAACTCTGTAATTTTTTCTGCTTCTTTCAAATACGTAATGTACCCTTTTCTTCTTTCCAACGTCTTACTATTTAAATCAAATCCGTTCATCAGTTCACATATAGCATCATTATGTTCCTTATATAACGAAAAGATTTCTAAATGATAAGATGATGTTTCTGGGTTATTTACTGAACCACCTGCTAAAAATGCGCCACGTAAGTACGATCGTTTACAACATTTCTTCTCAATCAATTCTTGTGATATATTTCGAATAAATGAAAAGTCATCTCGAACGATATGAAGATCAGCTAATATTTCGCGAGACTTCTCAACAAGCCGCACAATATATACATTATTTTTCTTCAAGCGCATTTTTTTACGGACAAGCAATTCTACCGTCACGTCATATCCTTTTTTCAAAAGCGTATAAATCCTTCTTGCAATTGCCGCATTTTCCGTTTGAATATCGATAGATAGACGACGGTTTGAAAAAGAAAGCGACCCGTTCATTCGAAGTAACGCTGATAATTCTGCTTTCTCACAGCATTCCTTCATCTCAAGATTCGTCAACTCTTTCTTTGTTTCTGATGCAAATGACACAGTCAACACCTCCTTATACGATTATTATGGAACAAAATTCTTGTCCTATATGAATGAGGAGCGCTACCTCAAACGAGGCAACGCATATTTATAACAATGAATATAAAATGGACGCTAACTTTAACGTATCATGCCTTACAACATGATCATCATACTTCGCTAATCCCTCTTGAATAACATCAATATTATTTTCAACAAAACGTTCTTCATCCACTACAACTGGTGTAGACATTTCTTCCTCATATGACTTGCGTAATTCACAAGGAATCTCACGGTTATTTACAATTGCAGTATTGATAAATGGTTGCCCTAAATGATCGTGTAACGCCTGCACATGATCAAAAGCAGTATATCCCATCGTTTCACCCGCTTGTGTCATAACGTTACATACATATACCTTCTTCGCCTTTGCAGCAAGAACAGCGTCTCCAATTTTGTTAACAACTAAATTGGGCAATATACTCGTATACAAACTTCCAGGACCGAAAACAAGTAAATCAGCTCGTTTAATCTCAGCCAACGTTTCATGCAATGGCTCTACATCTTCTGGAGTTAAAAAGACACGATTAATCTTCTTTCCGTAATAAGGAATCTTTGATTCACCTGTTACAATTTCCCCATCTTCAAGTTCCGCATGAAGTACCGCACTTTGATTCGCTGCTGGTAATACACGTCCTCTGACATTTAATACTTTACTTGTTTCTGTAATTGCATGGAAAAAGTCTCCTGTAATCGAGGTCATACCTGCCAACAATAGATTTCCTAACGCATGACCTTTCAGTCCGTCTCCTGTTGTGAAACGGTGCTGAAATAAAGCTTCCACCAGTGGCTCTACATCCGATAACGCAACAAGTACGTTACGGATGTCACCTGGAGGTGGAATTTCTAGCTCATCACGTAATCTACCCGAACTGCCACCATCATCAGCAATTGTAACAACTGCTGTAATATCAACAGGATATTGCTTTAATCCTCTTAATAAAACAGAGAGTCCAGTTCCGCCTCCCATGATGACAATTTTAGGCTTTCTCTCTTTTTTCATCCCTTAATGGCCCTTTCTCTTCTCCACATCACGATGAGATACATGAACACTATACTCTGGTTTCAAATGTTTCCCAAGGTATTCTGTAAGCGTAACAGAACGATGCTGTCCACCTGTACATCCAATTGCAATTACAAGTTGACTTTTGCCTTCTCTTTTATAATGAGGCAGCATGAAAGTAATCAGATCCGTCAACTTCTCTAAAAACTTATGTGTCTCATTAAATTTCAGTACATACGAAGAAACTTCTTCATCTAGTCCTGTTAATGGCTTCATATGTGGAATGTAATATGGATTTGGTAAAAAACGAACATCAAATACTAAATCTGCATCAATTGGAATACCGTACTTAAATCCAAATGACATAACATTTACACGAAATGCTTGCTCAGTTTCTGTTGAGAACAAGTGAACAATTTTTTCACGTAATTCTTTCGGTTTTAAATCCGATGTATCAAGCACAATATTCGCTCGTGCCTTCATATCTGTTAATAAATTACGCTCTGCTTCGATTCCCTTTAACGGCAAACCAGTTGGTGCAAGTGGATGCGAACGTCTCGTTTCTTTATAACGAGTTACAAGCGTACTATCTTTCGCATCTAAAAATAAAATATGAGGAATAATCCATGTACGTTCTGATAAATCATCAAGTGCTCCCCATAAATGTTCAAAAAACTCGCGGCCACGTAAATCAATACCAAGTGCCACTTTATTCATTTTCCCTTTTGAATCCGCCATAAGCTCAATAAACTTCGGCAATAACATCGGTGGTAAATTATCCACACAAAAATATCCTAAATCTTCAAAACTTTGTAAAGCTACTGTTTTTCCAGCTCCAGACATCCCTGTAATAATTACCATTTTTATATCATTATTCTCTGTCATTGTATCCTCTCCTTGACGGTTTAACTCGGATCTAATCGATATGAAAGCAACTCAAAATCTGGGGTATATACAAATGTACCGTAGATTATGCCATTTCCTTTAATTAAATAATCAATAATGTGATAATCTCCTGGCGCCATTGCTAAATCATCAATTTTATCAAATGTATGCCAACCAATGATGCCTTCTTCGCTCTCTAGTTTGTTTTCTCCTGCAAAATCTGTCGCTAAAAAGGAGAACATCATCCATTCAGAAACAACTTTATCACCTTCTTGGATGACAAAGGTGAAGACCCCCTTTAACGCTGGGTTTTTCAAATAAATACCTGTTTCTTCACGATACTCGCGAACAACGGAATCTCTTACAGTCTCACCACGCTCCATTTTCCCGCCTGGTGCAACCCACCAATTTCGACGAGGTTTTTGGAGTAAGAGTACTTCATTATCTCTAATTAACACACAGTTTGTCACTCTTTGCATGTTTCTTCACCTCAGCTACTTGCAGTAAAATTCCTCACTGCATACTTCTTTCATTATACTATCAAAAACAGTTTGCTACAACGAAGGAGCCAGTCCTCTTTCGCTAAGCATATGCTACTCAGCAATTTTAAAAAAGCTTTCTATAACAAGCAATGTAAATGCTTAGACTTTTAATGAATAGCATGAAAAATCCCCTTAACGCTTTTTATCGCCAAGGGGATTAAAGTACTTATTTCTTACCGAAATAAGTAACAATCGCAAATCCTAAAACAAAGGTAATAATTGAACTTATAATTAAAAATCCGCCAGTCGGAATCCCAGGGAATACAATTACAATCGAACCGATTACAAGTCCAATAATTGCCGCAAATGTCATACTTTTATAACGATCTAATAAAAAACTAATGCCTTTACTACTTACAACAAATCCAACCATAACACCAGCACCGATAACCACGATTAAAGGTAAGTTAAGTGTAGTTAAAGCGTTAATTGCTGTTGGATACACACCAATAATTAATAAAATAAACGATCCACTAATTCCAGGAAGCAGCATGGCCATACTAGCCATCCATCCTGCGAAAAATAAACCAATTGCATTTAAAATTGTTAACGTCGTAATTGGATCTGCTGCCTTATCTGGTTTAAAGAAAGCTGTAATCGCAACAAGAATTGCTGCAACTATTAATAAAACGATGTGCTTACCTTTAAACGACGACTTTGCATCAGCTTCCCTCATTAACATCGGTAATATACTAATAATTAAACCGAGAAAGAAAAATTGAGTCGGTTCATAATGATTTGCAAGTAAATATTTAATAACGTGACTTAACGTTAAAAATGCCGCTGCCACACCAGCTGCAAGTGGAATTAAAAATCCTAAATGTTTTTTCCATTCACGACTAAAGAATCCACTAATTGCCGCAAGCAATTGTTCATAAATCCCTAACACAACAGCGATTGTACCGCCGCTCACACCAGGAATTAAATCACTAACGCCCATACAAAATCCACGATATATATTACGCCATTCCATACTGAATAAATTCCTCATTTCTTATAGTGATTTTTTCCGTAAAGTCCAGTATATCAATAAGAAAGCTTATAATCCTTATATTTTTTGACAAAACTTTGACATTTTCACACAAAAAAAGAAGAAAGCTCCTGTCGGTAGCTTTCTTCTCACAAGGTATATTATCCCTTATTTTTCTGATACAGTTTTTAATTCCTCTAATAATTCTTCTACGTAATGTTGTGCACTTTGCGCTGCAATACTACCGTCACCTGTTGCAGTTACAATTTGACGAAGCATTTTTTCACGAACATCACCAGCTGCGAAAATACCAGGAATTTTCGTTTCCATACGCTCGTTCGTTTCAAGGTAACCATTTTCATTTGTAATACCTAGTTCAACAAATGGTTTTGATAAAGGTAACATACCGATGTATACGAATACGCCGTCAGTTTTGACTTCTTTCTCTTCTCCACTATTTACGTCCACAAGTGTTACACTTCCTACTTTACCACTTGCTTCGTTGATTTGTTTTATCGTGTGGTTCCAAATGAAATCTACTTTTTCGTTTTGGAAAGCACGGTCTTGTAAAATTTTCTGTGCACGAAGCGTGTCACGACGGTGAACGATCGTTACTTTTGATGCGAAGCGCGTTAAGAACACACCCTCTTCAACAGCAGAATCTCCACCGCCAATTACGATAAGTTCTTTTCCTTTAAAGAATGCTCCGTCACATACTGCACAATATGATACACCGCGGCCGCCAAGTTCTGTTTCACCCGGTACACCAATTTTTTTATACTCTGCACCGCTTGCAACGATAATTGCACGTGCTTTATATTCTTTTTTACCAGCAATAATTGTTTTGTATTCCTTACCATCGATGACTTCTTTCACATCACCGTATGCATATTCAGCACCAAATTTCTTCGCATGCTCGAACATTTTATTTGATAAATCTGGTCCTAAAATAGACTCATAACCTGGGTAGTTTTCTACATCTTCCGTGTTTGCCATTTGGCCACCTGGAATACCACGCTCAAGCATTAATGTGCTTAAATTTGCACGAGATGTATATACTGCAGCTGTCATACCAGCTGGTCCTGCACCAATAATAACGACATCATAAATTTTTTCTTCTGACACACTATTCACTCCTATCCATTCCTACACAATTAAGTTACCCTCATTATACTGTTAGCATCATTTTTTTCCCAATGATTTGCTTATCTTATGTGTGCGTACGCTTAACAGCTTGCACATACTTTCGGACAGTCGCTACAGATACATTATATACATCTCCAAGCTCCGACTGTGTCATTTTATTTCCTTGTTCGCCGCGTACAATGTATTCAATCGCAGCTGACCAGCCGTACACATTTGTAAATATGTCTCCAGATGTATATAAACGTATGAACGTACAAAACCAAAAGTGTAAACACTCTTCAATTAATTCATCATCTTTTTTCGTATAATTGTATAATGCATCCGCGATTCTCGCGCACTGCTCAAATTGCTGTAAATCAGCTGGAATACTCTTATGACTATTAAGTAAAAAGAAGTACTTTGCAAGTTGTGATACGATGGGAACACCGTTCTTCGCTTGCGTTATATCAAAGAAGAATCCCACCTTCTCCGGCGTTGACAATTCATTCATTAAATATAAAGCTAGCATTTGTTCTTCTAGCGTCGCACTTTGCTGAAATGATTTTCGTAATTCTTCAAATAACACGTTTTGTCCTTCATCTGCTAAATTCAGCGCATTCCACGGTTCTTTTCCCTTTTTATCAGGATGCAATTCCACGACATATTGCCACATTTTTTCAGCTAGTTGGTGATCTTTCACCATATAAGCAGAATATGCAAACCAATAATAAAAACTAACGTCTCCCTCATATCCTTGACGCTTTAATAATTTGAACCATTTATATGCATGCTCGAAATAACCAATTGTTGCAAGTGTAGTTCCCAGTTTCAAACGATGTTCAAATGAAATCGGATATACCGAAACTAGCTGTCCCGCTAACGCTTCTACTTGTTTATGCTCTCCAATTGAATATAGAAAAATAAGCGTATTACAAAGCGCATGTATATTACCAGGATTTTTCTCTAAAATCATTTCTGTTAACTTCAGTGCTTTGTCTACATTACCAGATTGAAAATGTGCAATGGCTAAATTATTATGACCTGACCAAAATTCCGGATAATCTTTCGTAACAATTTCTAATGTAGCAATTGCTTCTTCCAATTGTCCATTACGAATATAGCGATTCGCTTCTTCCTGCATAACAATTAAATCATCTTCATCTTCAATCTCTTCCGCACCCATTGCTTCTTCTTCCATAATCTCTAGAAGTTCTAATGTATCTTCTACGAATTCCTTCTCTTTTGCAACTTCTAAATAACGATCTGCATATTTCTTCGCCTGTTGAAATAACCCCATATATGCATAATTATTTGCAATAAAATAATAGCACTGTTCAAGTTCTGGATTAGATCTAACTAACTTTAAGAAGATTTGATTCGATTCTTGATATTCACCAGCCTCAGATAATACTGATGCTAATTGACATAAAATAAACGGCTCCTTCTCACTTTGTGCCGCTCTTCGAAAATATTTAATTGCATCTTGCAATTTTTGTCCTTTGTAAGCTCTCATCCCTTTTTTATAAAAGAAGTCCGCTAATTGATTAAAAGAGATAACTTGTCCGTTCTCCTTATATATCCTTTGATTTTTCCCCATATATCCTCCAGTTTTTTGTTTTCTTCGTTCACACATTCTTCTATCTATAAGTATAAACGATTCCGTAAAAAACAAAACAGTATATTATACTCAATTATTTCCTTTTTATTCATAAAAAAAGAGGAGAAATGTTACATTTTCACCATGAACCTTCTCTGGCGGTCATTTGCTCTTTCGTATAAATAATACGCATTGGATTTCCACCTACGAAAGCACCGCTCGGTACATCTCTATGAACAAGTGTGCCAGCTGAGACAGTCGCACCGTCTCCAATTTTCACACCTGGTAATATTGTTACATTCGCTCCAATCATCACTTCATTTCCAATAACGATTTCCCCAAGTCGATATTCACGAATTAAATATTCATGTGCTAAAAGCGTTGTGTTATAGCCAATAATCGAATTCTCTCCCACAGTTATCTTTTCTGGGAACATAATATCCGGCATTACCATAAGCGCAAATGATGTTTTCTTTCCTACTTTCATCCGTAAAAAAGTGCGGTACAACCAATTCTTCACAGATAAAAATGGCGTGTAACGTGCAATTTGGATAATAATAAAGTTTTTCATTACCTTCCAAAAAGACACTGTTTTATACACATTCCATAATGAATTTTCTCCTGAAACAGGATAGCGCGTTGTCCGTCGCAATTAGCTCGCTCCTCTACTAACTTACTTGGACCTTTATGAACGGTTCATATTAGACAAAATCGGTAGCAAATCACTCATTTTATCTAGCATAAAGTCTGGCTTGTAAGCTTCTAAATAAGCTCTACCTTTCAACGTCCATGAAACCGCAGCTGTTTTCGTCCCCGCATTTTGACCACCGACAATATCATGATGATTATCCCCAACCATCAATGCTTCTTCTGGTTTTGCATCTAATAATTCAAGCGCTTTTTGAAGTGGCTCTGGATGTGGTTTCACATGCTCTACATCATCAATTGTCACGACAACATCAAAAAATTCATCAAGCTTTGACAACTGTAATCCCATCTCAACGGTTTGTCTCGCTTTCGTTGTAACAATACCCACTTTATAACCTTGCTTCTTCAACTCTCGAACTGTTTCATATACAGTTTCATATTCTTCTACTAATTCATCATGATGATCATGGTTAAATTTGCGATAGCTTGTAATCATCTCTTCAACCTTATTTTCATCAATCTTACTGAAAGTATCATGCAAAGATGGACCGATAAATGGCAACACATCTTCACGCTTATATTGATTTGGATAATATGTATGTAAAGTATGTAAAAAAGAAGAAATAATAAGTTCGTTTGTATTAATTAAAGTTCCATCTAAATCAAATAACACTGTATTTATTCTCATCGCCTTAGTCCTTTCGCCTTCCTGAATATGAAAGAAGCAGCATCTTATAATAAGATGCTACTTGTCTCTAATTTTCTAAATATCTTTTATCAGCTTGCCCCATTTTTCGTCTCACAATAATGAAAATAATAGAAATAACAACAAGTCCAATTGACATTACTTGTGCGATACGAAGTGGTCCTAGCATTAAACTATCTGTACGTAAGCCTTCTACGAAGAAGCGTCCTACTGAATACCAAATTAAATATGTGAAGAATAACTCCCCGCGACGTAAATTCACTTTTCTTAATGAAAGTAGTAAAATTACGCCTGCAAAATTCCATAATGATTCATATAAAAACGTCGGATGATAGTACACACCCTCAATATACATTTGATTAATAATGAAATCTGGTAAATGAAGACCTTCTAAAAACTGTCTCGTTACTTCATCACCATGCGCCTCTTGGTTCATAAAGTTTCCCCATCGGCCAATTGCTTGTCCTAGTAAAATACTTGGTGCAGCAATATCTGCCAACTTCCAGAAAGAAACCCCGCGTCGCTTCGCAAAAAGAACACCGGTAATAACAGCCCCGATCAAACCACCATGAATCGCCAAACCACCTTGACGAATATTAATAATTTGACTCGGATTTTGTGCGTAATATTCCCATTCAAAAATAACATAGTACATTCTCGCAAAAAGAATAGCGATCGGCACTGCAATTAATACAAGGTCAACAAATGTATCTTTTGGAATACCTAGTCTTTCTCCCTCGCGAGTTGCCAGCCAAAGACCTAATAGCACACCTGTACCGATAATAATCCCATACCAATACACAGGAAACGGCCCAAGTTGGATAGCTACACGGTCAAGCTGTGGTACAGAAGCTAACAGCATATGTATATGACCTCCCTCTCCAAAGTTTACTCCTGATTTCCTAACTCAATTGCACTCATTAATCGTTCAGAGAACTGCTGTGCTGCATTGACTCCCATACGTTTTAAACGGAAGTTCATCGCTGCTACTTCAATAATAACAGCCAAGTTTCGACCAGGACGAACTGGAAGTGTAATCTTCGTAAGTTCTGTATCAATAATCTTCATCTTCTCTTCATCAAGACCTAAGCGATCGTAATTTTTCTTTTGATCCCAAATTTCAAGATTAATAACAAGTGTAATACGCTTATAATTTCGCACTGCCCCTGCACCGAATAACGTCATAACGTTAATAATACCTAGACCACGAATTTCTAATAAATGCTCAATTAAATCTGGTGAACTTCCGACTAACATGTCTTCATCTTCTTGACGAATTTCTACACTATCATCCGCAACAAGGCGGTGACCACGCTTTACAAGCTCAAGAGCTGTCTCACTTTTACCAACACCACTTTGACCTGTAATTAAAACACCAACACCGTAAATATCTACTAACACACCATGAACAGCAGTTGTTGGTGCTAACTTACCTTCTAAATAGTTTGTTAAACGACTTGATAATCTAGTTGTCGTTTGAGAAGAACGTAATAAAGGCATACCTGATTCACGTGATGCTTGTAATAACTCATCTGGTACATCTTGATTACGAGTTACAATAATACATGGCGTCTCCTCAGTACAAAGCGCTTTCATTCTCTCTTGTTTTTGCTCTGACGTTAACGTGTCAAAGAACGTAAGCTCCGTCTTTCCAAGAAGCTGCACACGATCTGCTGGATAATATGTAAAAAATCCTGCCATTTCAATTCCAGGTCGTGATAAATCACTTGTATCAATCGGACGATGAATGCCTTCTTCACCACTGATTAACTCCAATTGAAATTGTTCAATTAAATCTTTTGTCCTTACTTTCGGCATATGTATAAACCTCCACTCCGCTGCGGGTTCAGTCTCGTTTGATGTAAAATTCCATTCTATCGGATATTGTACCATTTTTTTCTGGAAACAAGAAATACGGTTTCTAATAAATAGAAAAAAACATTTCATACGAATAATGAAATGTTTTTCTTTTTGTCACTTTCTCTTTTTTTCATATAGAGGTTCAACAATTGCCTTTTCAATTATCATATTAAAAATTGAAATACAAATTGCCGCAACAATCGCTACACCAAATCCTGATATATTAAAAGCATCTCCTAATAATGAATCTGCTATTTTTAACGTAATCGCATTAATAACAATTAAGAAGAAGCCGAAAGTTACAACAGTAATTGGTAGCGTAATTAAAATTAAAAACGGCTTTACGAACACATTTAAAACCGCCAATATAATACTAGCAATAATTGCAGTTTGTATATTTGCTACGTAAAACGCGTCAGGTGCAATCCCTTTTAAAAGTCCCGATACAGCGATTAACACAACGCTATTTACAAGAAGTGATACAATCCATCTCATTTCTTTACACATCCTTTTAACATATATATTTCATCATACGCTAATAGATAATAAACGCAAGTATGATACGAACACTTATATCAACTTATTCTATCTTTCATGCTTGTATACCTACTAACACTTCCTCGCAAAATAAGGACCACACCATCTATGCTCATGTGTTTTTACAAAAGTCCAAGTGAAATCTTTATCTACAATATAGATATCGCCTTTATACATATCGTCCGTCTCCCGTAATATATCATCCATATGTAATAAACTCGCATCTTTTATTAGCAGTACATCTTCACAATGTTGATAGAAAATGTAGCAATCCTTTTTCACTTCATTATGAAATGCGTTTTCCGCTTCTTTACCCTCTAAACACTTCTTTTTCTCATAACTAAATATGTGCCATAGATAACCACATGCATACTTATCTCCATAAAGAAAAATATCTTCTTTTTCTTTATCACTTAAATGATTTGCAAAGTGATCCTCCCAGCGCTTGCGAAAATATACACCCCAACTTTGAAACTCTCTTACCTTCATATGTTTCTTCCTTAACACCTCTAAAAACTCCATCTTCTCCCCCTATACAATAAAAACCGAGCGTCATTTCCACTCGGTTTTCATCAATAAACTTATTGCGATAACTCTACTTCTTTTATTTTCTCTTTCATTCTTGCTTTATCACGATTTAAAATCTCTTTTAAATACTTACCTGTGTATGAGCGCTCTTCTTTCACTACTTGCTCTGGCGTTCCGGAAGCAACGATTTGTCCACCTTTATCTCCGCCCTCTGGTCCAAGGTCAACGATATAATCAGCTGTTTTAATTACATCTAAATTATGTTCAATTACAAGTACCGTCTCACCGCTCTCAACAAGACGTTGCAGCACTTCTAGAAGACGTGCAATATCATGCGCATGCAAACCAGTCGTTGGCTCATCTAAAATGTATAACGTACGACCTGTAGAACGACGGTGTAATTCAGAAGCTAATTTCACACGCTGTGCTTCCCCACCAGATAATGTTGTTGCTGGTTGACCTAATTTCATATAACCAAGCCCAACATCTACAAGCGTTTGAAGTTTACGCTTAATTTTAGGAATATTGGCGAAGAATTCTACTCCATCTTCAATTGTCATCCCTAACACTTCAGAAATATTCTTATCTTTATATTTCACTTCTAACGTTTCACGATTATATCGTTTACCGTGACAAACTTCACACGGAACATACACATCTGGTAGGAAATGCATTTCGATTTTAATAATTCCATCACCACGGCACGCTTCACAACGGCCACCTTTTACGTTAAAGCTGAAACGTCCTTTTTGATATCCGCGCACTTTTGCTTCATTCGTTTGTGCAAACACATCACGAATATCATCGAATACACCTGTGTACGTCGCTGGATTAGAACGTGGTGTACGACCAATTGGTGATTGATCAATATCAATTACCTTATCTAAATGTTCAAGACCTTTAATCTCTTTATGAGTACCTGGCTTCGCTTTCGCTTTATATAACTTTTGAGCTAACGATTTATATAGTACTTCATTAATCATCGTACTTTTACCAGAACCAGATACCCCTGTTACCGCTACAAACGTACCGAGTGGGAATGACATTTTCGCATTCTTTAAGTTATTCTCTTTTGCGCCGACAATCTCTACTTTACGTCCATCACCTTTACGTCTTTCAAGTGGAACTGGAATAAACTCTTTACCACTTAAATACTTCCCTGTTAATGAATTCTCATCTTGCATAACTTCAGCCGGCGTCCCCGCTGAAACGACCTGTCCACCATGAATACCTGCACCAGGCCCTATATCAAGTAAATAGTCAGCAGCCATCATCGTATCTTCATCATGTTCAACAACAATTAACGTATTGCCTAAATCACGCATTTCTTGCAATGTACGAATAAGACGATCGTTATCACGCTGGTGTAAACCAATTGAAGGCTCATCAAGAATATAAAGTACGCCAGTTAGACGAGAACCAATTTGCGTCGCTAAACGAATACGCTGCGCCTCACCACCTGATAAAGTTCCTGCGGCACGGCTTAACGTTAAATAATCTAAACCAACGTTCACTAAGAACCCAACGCGCTCCTGAATTTCTCTTAAAATTAAATGAGCTATTTTTTGTTGCTTCTCCGTTAGCTCTACATTCGAGAAGAATTCTTGTACTTCTTGAACTGAATACTTCGTTACGTCAGCAATCGTTTTATTGCCAACAAATACAGCTAAACTCTCAGGCTTTAAGCGTCCACCTTTACACTTTGGACAAGCTTGTTCTGCCATATACTTTTCCATTTGCTCACGAATGTAATCAGAACTCGTTTCACGATAACGACGTTCAATGTTTGGAATAACACCTTCAAATAAAATCTCATTTTCCTTTACTTGACCAAATTCATTTACATAGCGGAAATAAACTTTCTCTTCTCCGCTTCCGTACAACACTTTATCAAATAAATCTTTCGGTATATCTTTCACAGGCATATCCATATCAACGCCGTAGTGATTACATACAGATTGTAAAAGTTGTGGATAGTATTGTGAACTTGTCGGTTCCCAAGGTGCAATCGCATGTTCATTTAATGATAAATCCCAGTTCGGGATAACAAGCTCTAAATCTACCTCTAGCTTTGAACCAAGTCCATCACAAGAAGGACATGCTCCGAACGGACTATTGAATGAGAACATACGCGGCTCTAATTCTCCAATTGAAAAACCACAATGCGGACAAGCGTGATGTTCACTAAAAAGAAGTTCCTCTTCTCCCATAACATCGATTAACACTCGTCCCCCGCCAAGCTTTAATGCACTTTCAAGTGAATCAGCAAGACGGCTTGCGATTCCTTCTTTTACAACAATACGGTCAATTACAACTTCAATGGAATGCTTCTTGTTTTTATCTAACGCAATATCTTCAGATACATCAAGCATTTCACCGTCAACGCGAACACGAACATAACCTTGCTTCTTAATATCTTCAAGTACTTTTACATGCGCACCTTTACGCCCAGAAACGATAGGCGCTAACACTTGTAATTTCGTACGTTCAGGATATTCAAGAACGCGGTCTACCATCTGTTCTACTGTTTGTGACGTAATTTCAATGCCATGATTCGGACAAATTGGCGTACCAATTCGTGCAAATAATAAACGTAAGTAATCATAAATCTCCGTTACCGTTCCAACAGTTGAACGTGGGTTACGACTCGTCGTTTTTTGATCGATTGAAATTGCTGGTGATAATCCTTCAATCGTGTCCACATCCGGCTTATCCATTTGTCCTAAAAACTGGCGCGCATACGCAGATAACGATTCTACGTATCTGCGCTGCCCTTCTGCATAAATCGTATCAAATGCTAATGATGATTTCCCCGAACCAGACAATCCCGTTACAACAACAAGCTGATTTCTCGGAATGGTTACATCAATATTTTTTAAGTTATGTGCTCTAGCACCTTTTACAACGATAAAATCCTTGCTCTTACTCACTTTTTTCACCCTTCCGCTTTTAATTCTAATAGTAAATCTCTTAGTTCAGCTGCACGCTCGAAGTCTAACGCTTTTGCTGCTTCTTTCATCTCTGCTTCCATCTTCGCAATTGTCTTTTCGCGCTCTTTTTTCGTCATTTTCTTAGCAGGAGTTGCTTCGTATGTTTCTGTCTCTTCAGCAGCTGTCGTTGCACGGATAACATCACGAACGCCTTTTTGAATCGTTTTCGGCGTAATACCATGCTCTTCATTGTAAGCTTCTTGTATACTACGACGACGCTTCGTTTCTTCAATCGCAATTCCCATAGATTTCGTTATACGATCTGCATACATAATAACGCGGCCGTTTTCATTACGCGCGGCACGACCGATTGTTTGAATTAATGAACGTTCTGAACGCAAGAACCCTTCCTTATCAGCATCTAAAATAGCTACAAGTGATACTTCCGGAATATCTAATCCTTCTCGCAATAAGTTAATGCCGACAAGTACATCAAATTTACCGAGGCGAAGATCGCGGATAATTTCAATACGTTCTAACGTTTTAATTTCAGAGTGAAGATAGTTAACTTTAATTCCTACATCTTTTAAGTAATCCGTTAAATCCTCTGACATTTTCTTCGTTAAAGTCGTAATTAATACACGTTCATTTTTTGCAATACGATCTTGAATCTCTCCTAATAAATCGTCAATTTGCCCTTCAATTGGTCGTATATCAATTGGTGGATCTAAAAGCCCTGTTGGACGAATAATTTGTTCTATTACTTCTGGCGACTGCTCTAACTCATACGGTCCTGGCGTTGCTGAAACATAAATAACTTGATTCGTTTTCTCTTCAAACTCATCGAATGTGAGCGGTCTATTATCTAAAGCTGACGGCAGACGGAATCCATGATCCACAAGCACTTGCTTACGCGCTTGGTCCCCGTTATACATCGCTCTTACTTGCGGTACTGATACGTGCGATTCATCCATAACGATTAAGAAATCTTTCGGGAAATAGTCTAATAGCGTATACGGCGTTGCCCCCGCTGGACGAAGTGTTAAATGACGGGAGTAATTTTCAATACCTGAACAAAATCCCATCTCGCGCATCATTTCTAAATCATAACGTGTACGCTGTTCTATACGCTGCGCTTCTAACAACTTGCCGTTATCATTTAATTCCTTTAAACGCTCTTCTAATTCTTTTTCGATATTTTCAATAGCGACCTTCATCTTTTCTTCACGTGTAACGAAGTGAGATGCTGGGAAGATTGCTACATGATCACGTTCTGCTAATACTTCACCTGTTAACGCATTTACTTCACGAATACGATCGATTTCATCACCGAAAAATTCGATTCGAATACAATGCTCATCAAGTGATGCCGGGAAGATTTCAACTACATCTCCTCGCACACGGAATGTACCACGCTTGAAATCAATATCATTACGTCCATACTGTACATCAACAAGTTCACGAAGCAATTGATTACGGTCTTTTTCCATACCAACTCGAAGCGAAACAACTAGCTCGCGGTATTCTTCTGGAGAACCTAAACCATATATACACGAAACACTCGCAACGATAATTACATCGTCCCGTTCAAATAATGCAGACGTTGCCGAGTGACGCAATTTATCAATTTCATCATTAATCTGCGCATCTTTTTCAATAAACGTATCTGTTTGTGGTACATACGCTTCTGGCTGATAATAATCGTAGTAACTAACAAAATATTCAACTGCATTATTCGGGAAAAAGTCTTTCAACTCACTATATAACTGCCCTGCTAACGTTTTATTATGAGCCATAACAAGTGTTGGCTTTTGCACTTCTTTAATGACATTTGAAATCGTAAATGTCTTACCCGTTCCTGTTGCTCCAAGCAACACTTGCTTTTTCTTTCCACTATTAA
The DNA here is from genome assembly GCF_051915685.1 of Bacillus cereus group sp. MYBK5-2. NCBI lineage: Bacteria > Bacillati > Bacillota > Bacilli > Caryophanales > Bacillaceae > Bacillus > Bacillus cereus group sp. MYBK5-2. The sequence continues at coordinate 347,747 of NZ_JBQAFE010000005.1, read as the reverse complement.
TTCCCTCTACAAGCTTCTCTATAGCTACCGGCTGATCACCTTGCGGGGAATACGCTGAGACAATTTCAAATTGACGTTCCAAGTATAATCCGACCTCCTCATAAAAATCTGTATTATTATTTTACCACGAATACCTATAAAAAACCTAAAAAAGCGAACAGATATTCGGTAAAGTTTTCGACAATATACACATAGAAAAAGGAAGGAGTAAATACTTCCTTCCTCTACTAATTCTATTTTTTAGATACATATACTAAGTCATATCCATTGCGCCCAGCTTCATTCATACAATCTGTTAACCGATAAGTACTTTCTGATTCGCGCAGCTCTTTAACAATACTTTTACAACTATCTTTATGTAATCCTTTATGGTCACCAGCAAACTTGTCTTGTCTACTATCTAACACATAAAGGATATCTTTCCCACTATGCTCTAACGTTTGAAAAACCGGGTCACCTTCATCGGTATACTGTACAATTCTTATTTTATCAACTTTCCCTTGATCAACGTTCATAACGAACTGTTCGAATTTATCTAGATTGGAAGTTCCTGCTTCCTTTACAATGACATCATTCTTCTTATCAATTATAGTGCTAGATGGTGAACATGCTACTAAACTAAAGAGAAATAGACATATACAACTGGTTCTTTTTTCTATTGTCATCCTCTCCTATAAAATTTATTTGTATACCAGAAAAGCTACTTTTAACTATGAAAGTAGCTTTTCTTTTCCTTTCTCCTTCTTCGGAAAAATCACATATGAAAATGAAATTGCTGTATCAACTAAAAATACAATCGCCCACACTTGGCTCACGCGACTTGCAGCTTTATTTAAAACGATTCCCGATTCTAACCAATTACCCCATTGTTCAAATGGAATAAATCCATACGCGAAGAAAAAGAATATGTGCACACCAACGAATAAAACAAGATGTAATATCCAATTTTTTATTTCCTGCTTTGTATAGGCCATGCCTGTTAATTCTACCTGTTCTTCAATAATAGGCGCCGGTTCATTACGCCATTTCGCAACTGATTTTTGTACAAATATATCAAGCTTCTTTAAATCCTTTTTCCCGTAGAAAACTGCATATAATAAAATGATTACAGTAATGATTTGAAAGTTAGAGAACTTTCCTGTTTGATAATAGTCCACTACTCCTAAAGTTAAAATAAACACTTCATTTACGAGGAGTACAATCCCCATAATAAAGCTCGCCTTTTTCAAACGGAATCCGTAGCGAAGTAAAAAGAAACCGATAGCTGATAACCAAAATACAATTTCTGCCCCAATTAAAAAATACCAACGATATTCTGCGAGTATACTCATTTATCCTTCTCCCTTTCATCATAAATACGAAAAGCCTCATCCATATATACTAAAAGTTCTTCTTCAATTGGATACATGCTCATTTTCTGTGAATCTTCCTTCGATTTTCTAACTTCCCATAACTTATCTAAAAACGCCTCGTCACCATTAGCCATTTCTAAACACTTCTGCATTAATTTCTTCGTTGCCCGTTGTACCTCATCACTTGCAGTTTCTTTACCTTCCTTCATAAAATTACGTAATTGCTTTAATAAATCTACCCATTCTAAAACATTCGGATCTTCTTCACTCATATTCGGCAAATTATGAAGCAACTTTTGTTCTTCCTTTGAAAATACTTCATTTTGAAATATTTCACGTATACGAGGAGACTGTTTCGAAAGCTGAATAAGTTCAAACATAACTTTCCAATCAAGTTCTCCCTCTACATCTACCGAATAAACAACCGCTTGTAAAACACGCTCCATTCGATTAAATTTCTTTTGTTCTTCCTGTACAAAGCGAAGTTGTTTTTCAAGCGAATTTTTTAAATCCAGCTCACCTTTTACTAACATATTCGCAGCTTCTTTTAATGAAAATCCCATTTCTTTCAAAAATAAAATTTGTTGCAAACGAATAACGTCATTTTCACTATATAGCCGATGTCCACCCTCTGTTTTTCCGCTCGGCTTTAATAAATCTATTTGATCATAATAACGTAGTGTACGTACTGTAACCCCTGTTTCTCTCGTCAATTGTTGTATTGAAATCACTACCATCACCTCTTCCCCTTCATTATAAAAGATGACGTTACGTAACTTTCAAGTGTTTTGTAAAAAAAATACAAAAAGCTGTTTATACAAAGTGTATAAACAGCTTTTATGGAAATAACCCCTTTTGTATGGCGCGCCCACAAAATAAAATAAGTGCTCCAACAACAACACTCGTTGCCGTTTTATGATAATGGGCTAATAATAATAAATAATACGATAAACCTACAGTACCAATCATAATACAAATGCTCGGCACTGGATTACGAGAAAAGTTTTGCATTCCCCAAAGAAGCGAAAATATAGCTGTAGCGACACATAACACCGGTAATCCCATCCCAGTTCCCCTTTTTCTATCTATTATTCCTTGTTGCTAACACACTCGTTGATGCGATACTAATTAATACACCAAAAATAGCAATATATAATAGCTCAGTTACATGTACTGCTTGCCTATCTAAATACTTATTTATACAAAGATACATAATAAACAAGAAAACGAAGCTTGTAATACAAATCATAAAATATGACTTCATCTTGTTCACAACTCGCTCATCAATTGATGGTACTCCCTCTTCTTTCAAACGCTTCTGCTCTTTATATTCCGAAATTCCATATAAAATGACTAGCGCTACATTCGATATAAAAATAGTTCCCCACGAAATACTTAAAATCATTAAACTCGTATTTAAAAGAATTTCTGCTACAAGCAAACTCCCTACGAATCTCATGACCTCTCTCTTACTCATACATGATTAGCCTCTTTTCGATTTCTATATTTCCACTTCGACCAATAGTTCACAAGAAAATACACCCACTGCCCTAGTACAAATAAAACAAACGGCATACCAGCATTTCCATCAACAATTAAATTATATAAACTCCATATCGCTAAACTAATCGTAAAAAATAACCCTACATATTTAAACGCTTTATCTGACTGAAATCTCTCAAACTCATCCTGCATTTTTTATTCCCCCTATCGCTATGCTCGTTTTCCTACCATTTCTCTCCCCTTACTCCAGCGTAAAGATTTCCTCCACCTTCACTCCAAAATATTTGGCAATTTTTAAAGATAACTCTAGACTTGGATTGTAATGATGATTTTCAATCGCCACTATCGTCTGCCGCGTCACCTGCATCACCTTTGCCATTTCAACTTGTGTTATATGATTTTGCTTTCTTAACTCTTTTATTTTATTTTTTACACCCATAGGCTCCACCTTCAAAAGTAAAGATATCTTTACTTAAATTATAAATATTTTCCAGTTATAAGTAAAGATATCTTTACAAATTTTAGAAAAACATTTCACTGAACATCCACTCTAACAAAGTACGAGAGTAATTCAATTTATATCGGCGATTTCTCAAATATATCAGCGCAACTCCATTTATATCGATGATTTTTCAAATATATCGACTTACCGACAAATACCGACATCCGTAGCGCTACTATAATCATAAGAAAAAGCTGTCCCCAAATACCTTCGGGAACAGCTTTCTCCTCTACTACATAAATCCTAACGCATATACAAGAACGTATCCAAGAACCGATAAGCAAACCGAGCCAATCAGCCCTGCCACGAATGCTTTACTTCCTAATTTACGAAACGTTTTAAACTCTACATTTAAACCGAGCCCTGCCATCGCCATTGCGATAAGCATGTAAGCAAGAACAACAATGTATCCCGCAACAACTTCTGGAATAATCCCGAGCGAATGCACTGCACTCATCGCTAAGAACCCGAAAATGAACCATGGTATTGGAAGTTCGCGCCACGATTTCTTTTCTTTGCTACCTTCACTCTTACCAAACCATAGACCAATTAAAATCGCTACTGGCACAAGCATTGCTACGCGCGTTAACTTCACAATAACTGCGATGTCTACAGCAGTACTTCCTCCTGGCGCCGCAGCTGCGATGACATGAGCGATTTCATGAAGCGTCGCACCTGAGAATACACCATAACCGTACGGAGATAAACCAAGCACTGGATATAATAACGTATAAATAAGCGTAAATATGGTACCTAAAATCGCGATGATTGCTGCCCCAACTGCTGTTTCATCGTCCTTCGCTTTCACTTGCGGTGCAATTGCCACGACCGCGGCTGCGCCGCAAATTGCCGTACCGCATGCTGTTAAAATCCCAAGTTTCTTTTCTACTTTAAATACTTTCGTTAGTCCGTATACAACAAAAATAGTAAATGTAATAACAACCGCCGCGATGACCAATACTTTCGGTCCCGCCTTCGCAATATCAACAAGATTTAATCGCATTCCAAGTAAGATGATCCCAAAGCGCAGCAACTTCTTACTCGCAAAGTTCGTTCCTGCTATCGCATCGTGAGGAACTCCAATTGCAGCGCGCCAAACCATCCCAATTAGAATAGCAATTACTAATTGTCCCATAATATTTAAAAATGGAAGCTCTGCTAAATATTTCGCGGCAATTGCGATTAATAATGTAATCCCAATTCCTTGCGAAAATCCAAAACGCTTCTTCTTTTGTATAACAAGTGTTTGTTCCATTTTGAACCACTCCAATAATCGTATTGGAACATGCATGTTCTTTCTACTTACATTATAAGAGAGTTTCTATAATAAGTTTAATACCAATACCAAATCTCTATCATCAGAAATACTTATGATAAGATGATAGAAAAAGAAAGGAGCCCATTATATGAACGTAGACATTTTAAAAATTTTTGTTACTGTCGTTGAACAGAAACACTTCTCCCGTGCAGCAGAATTATTAAACCTTTCACAGCCTGGAGTAAGTATGCATATACGCAACTTAGAAAACGAATTTGGCACTACGCTTATTCAACGCTCCCCGAAGCACGTCCAAGTTACTGAAGCTGGAAACATATTATATATACATGCAAAGCAAATGCTCTCTCTTTACGAAGATGCTAAACAAGAAATTAATGAACTACATAACGTTGTAACAGGAACACTTCGCATTGGTGCTAGTTTTACAATTGGCGAATACTTACTTCCAAAAATACTGGCTAACTATGCGAATGAAAATCCACACGTCGAAGTTCATACTTTCATCTCAAATACAGAAGACGTTTTGCAAAGCCTTCGCTCTAATCAAATTGATATCGGCCTAGTGGAAGGACAAGTCGTATACGCCGACGTAGATGTTGAAACATTTATGCAAGATGAAATGAAGCTCGTCGTCCCGCCAAATCATCCATTACTCCGCACAAATGAAATAAATGAAAGTACACTCCAAGATCAAGTATGGGTATTAAGAGAAAGTGGTTCTGGTACACGCGCTTATAGTGACCGCTTTATTCATCAACACCATTTAAAAATGAAACGATTCTTTACATTCAGTAGTATCCAAAGCGTAAAGGAAGCTGTTAGTGCCGGGCTTGGCATCGCTATCCTTTCTGATTGGACTGTACGGAAAGAGCTATTAGCAAAAGAACTATTCCACGTCGAAGTTCCAAATGAACAACTAATCCGTCCGTTTTCCATCGTGCGCGGTAAATATTTCATTCCATCTAAAGCCATTCAAGTGTTCTTAAATCATGTAGATTCTTTTGCGAAAAAACAGAGTTGACCTTCACATTAGTGTGAAGGTTTACAATACATGTAAAAGGAGTGAAATACATTGCGAATTGGAGAATTATCAAAAGAAACTGGCGTTAGTGAAAGATCACTAAGACATTACGAAGAAAAGGGCTTACTCCCTTCTAAGCGCCTTGCAAATGGCTACCGTGATTTTAATGAAAGTGCCATCGAAAAAGTGGAGCTTATTCAAATGTACTTACAAATCGGCTTAAATTTAGAAGAGACGGCAAGGATGCTGCGCTGCCTTGAAATTGAACCGCACCTGTACGACAATCCGTGCAGCAGTATCCTTACGCTTTACGAAGATAAACTCAATGAAGTAACAAAGCAAATCTCATTGCTTTCCAACATCCAAACGAATTTGCAAAAACACGTTTCACTCCTAAAACATGCAAAAGAAAAGGGATGATTACATGTTTGTTATACATGGCAGTTCAAGACAAAACGGAAATACAGAAGCTTTAACACATATGATGATAGAGGACATTGAAACAGAACAAATTTATTTGCGTGATCATACCGTCTATCCTATTATAGACCAACGTCATGATGCAGAAGGATTCCAATCCGTAAATGATGACTATGAGCAGTTAACCAAACGCATGCTAGAGCACGACACGATTATCTTTGCTACACCATTATATTGGTACGGAATGAGTGGACATATGAAAAACTTTGTTGATCGCTGGTCACAAAGCTTGCGCGATACATCTCTTCATTTCAAAGAAAAAATGAAAGGCAAAAAAATGTATGTTGTCATCGTTGGCGGGGATAATCCAAAGCTAAAAGCATTACCGCTTATTGCTCAATTCCAATATATCTTTGATTTTGTTGGTTCTTCATTTGAAGGTTATGTTATTGGAGATGCGAATGGACTGGATGAAATTAAAAACGATGCTGAGGCGCTAGCAAAAGCACAATTGTATAATAATAAATTCAAAAATAGCGAACAGAAATAAGTTTGACAAACCCTTTTGTATGCGCATACAATAAAAGTAATATTATGAAAGGAAGGTACTTTGACCAATGAAGTTCTAATTCTCTTATTTATTTCATCCATCACAAATAGTGAACAAAAATGATGAAAACTAGCAGAGGATTAGTCTGTCCATTTGTCGATACTTTCTTTCGAAACGATCATGTAAAAAATCGTTTATTTATGTACGATTTTTTACATACAAGGGCGACGTTTATCCTCTCTAGTGAAACTAGGGAGGTTTTTTTATGACTATTTTATTCGCACGTAATATTGAAAAGAGCTTTGGTGATCGCACACTATTTACATTACCATCACTGGAAATTCAAGCACAGGATCGCATAGGAATTGTCGGAGTCAACGGAGCTGGTAAATCTACGTTATTACAAATATTAAGTAAAGAAATAGAAGCTGACAGAGGCATAGTAACTCATCATAGTTCTATCGCCATCATTCCTCAGCTCAGCGAAGAACTACCGGAAACCGCTTCTTCTCTCGCAAAAGGAAAATGGAGTATTTCAAACGTTACCGACGCAATGAGCGGCGGTGAACGAATGCGACTAAAGATTGCGCATGCTCTCGAACAAAATGCAGGCATTTTATTCGCTGATGAACCAACAAGCCACTTAGATATGGTCGGTACAGAGCAATTAGAAAAGGCACTTTCATCTTATAAAGGGGCACTTGTTTTAATATCGCATGACCGTGAATTTCTAGATAATATATGTACCAAAATTATTGAAATTGAAGACGGTATTATTCAAGAGTACAAAGGTAATTATTCAAACTATCGAAAACAAAAAGAACGTGAACGAATACAAAAACAAGCAGAATATGAGCAATATATACAAGAAAAAAATCGTTTAGAACAGTCCATTCTACAAAGAAAGCAACGTGCTTCTAACATGAAAAAAATCCCAACACGGTTCAGTTCATCTGAATCTAGACTTTATAGGTTAAGTGGGGCTCATGGCCAAGAACAGGTTAGTAAAGCAGCAAAAGCATTAGAGACACGTCTCGAAAAACTAGAAAAGAAGGAAAAGCCAAAGGATCTTTCTCAAGCTCAATTTGACGTGCAATACCATACACCCATTCATAGTAAGGTGGCAGTACAATTCAATAAAGCAACAAAGAAAATAGGCGACCGTATACTATTTAAAAATATGAATGGAACTATTGCCCCTGGTGCAAAGCTTGCCGTTTTAGGGGCAAATGGAAGCGGCAAAACCACTTTGTTCAACATGCTTCTCACAAACGAGCGTGGCATGCAGCTATCGAAAAGTTGTAAAATTGGATACTTCGAACAAACATTATCTATTTTAAAAACAGATAAAACCATTTTAGAAAATGTTCTAGAAGAAACAAACTATACAGAAGCATTCGTTCGCACAATACTTGCGCGACTTCTATTCCGCCGTGAGGATGTTCATAAACCTTTGCACGTTCTAAGCGGGGGTGAAAGAATGAAGGTTGCACTCGCAAAAGTATTTTTAGGAAACTATAATATGCTTCTGCTAGATGAACCGACAAACTATTTAGACTTAGCGACGCAAGAAGAATTAGAAACCATGTTACAAGAATATCCTGGCACAATACTTTTCATTAGCCATGACCGCGCCTTTATTCGCTCTGTTGCAGACCATATTCTACAAGTAGATGAGAATGAACCAAGAATCTTCCACGGTAATTACGAGCAATACACAAAAAGAACCACCGGAGATTCTGTAAACGTTACTGAGCAAGAAATGTTACGATTACAAACAAAATTAACAGAAGTCATCGGCCGGATTTCCATTCCAAATCATCACGATGACATCACATCTCTCGAACAAGAATACGCAAAATTATTAACTCAAATTCAAAAATGTAAAGAAGCACTCTAATGTCTTCCCTATATATCGACGGGGCATTCCACATTTCCCAAGAAATATTGAATCTTCGACATAGAATACAAAAAGCCGTGCATCAGCACGGCTTTTCATTTTAGATACGGACAGCAGTCCCGCTCACAGCAACCATTAGCATTCCTTCGCGAACTACCTCGTAATCCACGTCGATACCAACAATTGCATTTGCATTTTTTTGTCTTGCGAAAGTTTTCATCTCTTCCATTGCGATGTCACGTGCTTCTTTCAATTTGCTTTCGTAAGCGCCTGAGCGACCGCCGACAACGTCACGGACGGAGGCGAAAAGGTCACGAACGATATTCGCGCCCATAATCGCTTCTCCATTGACAATATCGATGTACTCAATAATTTCTTTTCCTTGAATTGTAGACGTTGTTGTTACAATCATACTTTATTACCTCCCATATGAGATTTTCACCTACTTATGGTGCACTAATTCTGTACAAATTATATTTACGAACTAAACTGAGCTTCGTATAACCTACTGTATCCTCCACCTTGCTCAATTAATTCATTATGTGAACCTTGTTCTGCAATACCGTCTTTATTTACAACGACGATGCGATCTGCATTTTTAATCGTTGCAAGTCTGTGAGCGATAACTAATGTTGTACGGCCAACAGATAGCTCCGCAAGCGATTTTTGAATCGCAAGTTCTGTCTCTGTATCTAATGCAGAAGTTGCTTCATCCAATATTAAAATTGGGGGGTTTTTCAAGAACATACGAGCAATAGCTAGACGCTGCTTTTGTCCACCTGAAAGTTTCACGCCGCGCTCACCGATAACAGTATCTAAACCGTCCGGCTGTGAGTAAATTAAATCTTCTAATTGCGCGCGTTTTACTGCCTGCCAAATTTCAGCTTCTGATGCTTTTAAATTTCCGTAAGCGATATTTTCACGAATTGTTCCTGAGAATAAGAACACGTCTTGCTGCACAATTCCAATTTGCTTACGAAGTGAAGATAATGTCATATCTTTCGTATCAATTCCATCAATTTGGATCGACCCAGATGATTGTTCATAAAAACGTGGTAATAGGCTACATAACGTCGTTTTCCCAGCTCCTGATGGTCCAACGAACGCAACTGTTTCACCTGCATGTATTTTCAAACTAATGTCATTTAAAATCGGTTCTTTATTTTCATATCCAAACGTAATGTTGTTATATTGAATATCACCGTGTACATGCTTCACTTCCATTGCATCTTTAGAGTCTACAATGTCAGGCTCTGTTTCAAGAAGCTCTACATATCTTTTAAAACCGGCGATTCCTTTCGGATAGCTTTCGATTACCGCGTTAATTTTTTCAATTGGGCGGAAGAAAATATTCGTTAATAGAACGAATCCGATAAATCCACCGTACGTTAATTCTCCTTGCAGAACAAACCATGTACCGCATATTAAGACGAAGAGCGTTACGAGACGCATGAGCATATAACTAATCGACGAATTTAACGCCATAATTTTATACGCCATTAATTTTGTTGTACGGAAACGAGCGTTGTTAACAGCAAATTGCTCTTTCTCAAACTTTTCATTTCCGAATGCTTGTACAACGCGAATACCACCAACGTTGTTCTCAATACATGCATTGAAATCAGCAACGTCTGAGAATAAACGTCTAAATGTACCTGTCATTTTTTTATTGAAGTACAGCGCTAACCATAATAGGAATGGAATGACGAAGAACGTTAATAACGCTAACTTCCAGTTGATCATCATCATAAATGAGAATGCCCCAACTAAAGTCATTACGGCGATAAATAAATCTTCTGGTCCATGGTGAGCAATTTCCCCAATTTCCATTAAATCGTTTGTAAGGCGTGAAATTAAATGACCTGTTTTATTATTATCAAAAAATCTGAATGATAGCTTTTGAATATGATCAAATAATTTCTGCCTCATATCTGTTTCAATGTTAACACCAAGCATATGTCCCCAATATGTAACGACATATTGCAGGCCTGCATTTAACATATAAACTGCGAGTAAACCGAAACAAGCCCATAAAATAAGCGTCCAGTTTTGCCCTGGCAATAACTTATCAATAAATTGGTTTACGATAAGCGGGAAGCCAAGTTCTAATAATCCTGCGACAACCGCACAAGAAAAGTCGAGTATAAATAAACCTTTATACGGTTTATAGTACGAGAAAAATTTACGCAGCATATCTTACCTCCATTTTCCAAAATTAAAAAGACTCCCTAAATGATAACCATTATCAAATAATTATTCAAGTTATCCGTCTATGAAACTGAAAATAAGCTTTGCGATAGTTGTCGTTTTTTTGCTGGAAAGTCGATATATTCGAATAATCGCCGATATATTTCGAGTTGCGCTGATATATTTGCAAAATCGCCGATATAAACTTCATTTACTAACTACTCTCCCATCCCCAAAAACAAAAAAGGTACCACCACAAGGTGATACCATTCCTTCTATTACATCGCTTCCGAATCCCACTCATGCTCCTGTTCAACGAATACAATACCTAATTCGTGATGTCCACCAGCATATAATGCAGTTTGTGCAAGACGAAGCTCACCATTTGTATCTAATACTTCTAATTTACAAAATGCTCCTGTCGTCTTCGTTTGAAGCGCATCATAAAATTCCTCCGCGCTTTTTGGAATGACTCCATTTACTTTCGTAATAATTTCTCCAGGCAGTAATTTCAGCTCTGCTCCAATTGTATTTGGAATTGTATCTAGTACAACGAGCCCATCATTGCGTGCAGCAAAATACGCTGGTCTTGTTTCATCGGCAATTTTTTCTTGCATCGAAATTGTGAAACGCCCAAGCATAGCGACTCCCATCGCGATAATTGCAAGTACGTGCCACCAGTAACTTGCGATTCCTAAAACGAGCACAAGTCCTGCTAACCCATAAACACGTCTTCCTGTAAATAATAAAGCTTCCGTCGGCTCATAACTTCTAATATTTCTCATAAATCCAATTAAAAATGGAACGAGGAATAGAGAATATGTATTTGAACCTATTGAAACGACAGGCCACCATGAAATAAACTGCGTTACCGCATCACCCGGTACAAGAATAAAAATAGGAACGATCCATAAACGCTTTGATTCGTGTAAACCAATCTTTAATCCACGCTTCCCCTGCCTAATCCTCGGCGTCGAATATCCTACTGCGTTTTTCGAAATCAATAAGCCTTCTACAATAAGCATAACGCCTAGTAAAATAACAAGGGATACAATGGTACTCTCTTCACCTTCTCGAAGCTGTAAAAAGGAAACTGGTAGCTTAGAAGATAATAGAACACATACAATCGCAATGCTAAATGTATAAGCCGCCGATAAATATCGATACATAGCCGTTAATCCAAATAGTAACGTCCAAATTAAAATGGCCCATAAGCTTGCTTTAGAAACAACAAGTCCAAGCCCAATCGTAATAATAGATACTACTAATCCGTATCCAATCCCTGCAAATAGAGAGGTTCGCAGTTCAAACCAAATATCATAAACTTTAAAAGAAAAATCTTTTCGTTCTCTTAACATACGTAAGTATCCAACGAAGATACTACTTATTACAAATATATAGACAGCAGGGTGTAAGAAAAAACGTCCAACTGCCCGCATTATTTCAAAAATCCACGCCTCCACGAACTCATTCACCACCATTTATATCATTCTTTCTTTTTATATTATCATAACTAAACAAACGTTTGTTTAACACAAAAAAATACAGGCAGCAAACTGCCTGTATTTCTTCTTATTTTGCAATTAATTTTAATGCTGACTGTAATTGTAGATCATTTTCTCCAGAACGGATTTTTTCGATAATTTTAGTTTGAATCGCTTCAGCTGTCTTTTTATCAAGCTGTCCTGTCGCTTCCATTTCATTTGCATTTTGGAATGCTTTCAGAGCAGATTCTGTCTCTTTACTAAAGTATCCATCTTCACGACCTGGTACATAACCTAAGCTCTTAAGCATTTCCTGAGCATGTTTTACTTGTACATCATTTGAATTGTATGAAAGTGTTTTTTCAATTTGAATTGGTGTCGCATGATAATAATTTGGTTGCTTCACTTCTACTGTTGGCGCGATTCCTTTTTTATGAATCCAGTTCCCATCCGGCGTTAACCATTTAAACATCGTTAATTTAATGTTGCTGCCGTCTTTAAATGGAACAGCTTGCTGGACAGTACCTTTACCAAATGTCTTTTCACCAATTAAATCGTATCCTTCTCCTTCTTTTAGCGCACCCGCTAAAATCTCTGAAGCAGAAGCACTTCCATTATCAATTAATACTGAAATTGGATATGGTTTTCTCTCTTTCAGTTCCGTAGAGAATTTCTTCTTCTCACCATTTCGCTGCTCTACTTGTAGCATCGGCTTTTTATTCGTCATAATTTCCCCTAGTATATCTTCTACACTATTTAAGTAGCCACCAGGATTACCACGCACGTCAATAACTAAGCCTTTTATATTTTTCTTCTCTAACTCTTTTAACTGATCCTTAAATTCTTTCGCTGTATTTTCAGCAAAAGAAGTGATTTGCATATAACCGATATCTTTTCCGCTCTCTTGCTTCACAGAACTAAACACTGTAAAGATCGGAATCTTTTCACGCTTAATTTTAAATACAATCGGATCAGTTACTCCCGCACGTTTAATTTCAATTGCGACAGTCGTTCCCTTTTTACCACGAATTTTTAATACTGCTTCTTCACGTGATAAGTCTTTCACACTGTTTCCATCTACAGATAAAATTTGGTCATTCGGTTTAATTCCTATCTTTTCTGCTGGTGAACCTTTAATTGGCGATACGATAATAAGCTTACCGTCCGTCTTGTTCACCTCAGCCCCAATCCCCTCTAATTCGGGATCAAGCGATTCACTAAACTGTTTGGCTGTTTCTTTATCCATATACGTGGAATAAGGGTCCTTCAGCGTAGACAACATACCTTGTATTGCACCTTCAACTAACTTTTCATCTTTCACGTCTTCCACATAACGTGAATCAATTAGTGCATACGCCTCATTAATTTTTGCCAAATTCCCTTGCGCAGTGCTAGCATTCCCACTCGAAATTGTTTGCGTTACTTCTGATGGGTTAACCCCAAATACAGACATGCCTGCAAACATTCCGCCAGCACCAATTAAAAATGCAACAACCATTCCAATAATTGCAACTCTACGTTTCAATGCGGAATTCCCCTTTCCAAAACACACAGGTGGTGTAGCAAAAGGCATCACACAGTGTGTGATGCCTTTACCTATTTCTACTATATGATAAGCTTGTACGAATTATGTTTGCAACTTTTTATACTTTTAAGAAGCGACGAATTGACATTACACTTCCCCACATACCGATTAAAGCACCGATTAACACTAGTAAACCAGCTAATTGGAATACGAACGGACTGTATGGTAGAAGCTCGAAAATTGTTCCGCCAAGTTTTTCATTAAACACACCTTGCAACGAATTATACGTAATTAGAATTAGGCCAATTGGAATAATTGATCCTAATACTCCTAAGAATAATCCCTCTAGCAAGAATGGCCAACGAATAAACCAGTTTGTTGCACCAACAAGTTTCATAATTTCAATTTCTGTACTACGAGCATAAATTGTAATTTTAATTGTATTAGAGATTAAGAACATCGCTGTGAATAAAAGACCAGCAATTAACGCAATCCCAATGTTACGACCAGTTTTTACAGTATCAAATAATCGTTCAACTTGTCCTTTTCCGTACTGAACATTACTAACAAACTGCATTTTTTCAACCTTCTTCGCGATTGTCGCTGTATCGGTTGGTTCTTTTGCTTTTACAACGAATACGTTTTTAAGTGGGTTATCTTGTTCAAATAACTCAAACGTTTTTCCACTATCACCTAAGCTTTTAATTAAACGTTTTAACTCTTCTTCTTTAGAAGAATATTTAATAGAATCTACTTTTGCAATCTTACTCATATCTTCTTCTAATTTCTTTTGATCCGCTTCTTTTGCAGCTGGATCAATGTGTACACGAATCTCTACATCTTGCTCTACTTTCGTCGCAAAATGGTTCATATTCATAATCGCTGTTAAAAAGACACCTACAAGTAATAATGTAACTGTTACTGCACTAACAGAAGCAAATGTCATCCATCCGTTACGTGATAGATTCTTTACACCTTCTCGCAAATGTCGACTAAGGGTCTTAGCCTTCATATCCGTATCCTCCCTCAATCTCATCTCGAACAATTTTTCCGCCTTCAATCGCGATTACACGATGACGGATTGTATTTACGATATCTGCATTATGCGTCGCCATAACAATCGTTGTGCCGCGCTCATTAATGCGAGTAAAAATATTCATAATATCAAGAGCTGTTTCAATATCTAAGTTACCTGTTGGCTCATCGGCAATTACAACCTTTGGTCTATTTACAATTGCTCTTGCAATAGCCACACGTTGTTGCTCCCCGCCCGAAAGCTCACTTGGAAGTGCGTCTGCACGATCTTCAAGGCCTACAAGACCTAGAACTTCTGTTACACGCTCACGAATTGCATCCGGTTCTTCTTCAATTACTTCTAAAGCAAACGAAACATTCTCATATACCGTTAATTTAGGTAGCAATTTGAAATCTTGGAAAATCACGCCTAATTGACGACGAAAATACGGAACGTCTCTTTCTGCCAATGTTTCGATAGTAAGTCCATTTACATTAATAGATCCTGTAGATGGTTTCTCTTCACGATACATCATTTTAATAAATGTAGATTTTCCGGCTCCACTCGGTCCAACTACGTATACGAATTCACCTTGTTTAATGTTAACTGTAAGACCAGCAATGGCTTTCATACCATTCGGGTACTCCTTATAAACATTCGTCATTTTTATCATTATTTATCACCCAATACTTAATGATTTTTTTCGAAATACTTTTCTGTACATCTGAAAACAAAAGACATCCTTCATTTTCATTTAGTCATCCTTGTTGAAGATAGTTTACTTATGCTTTCTCATAAGCAATACCACTCTATGTAATATATTTCAGCAAAATTCTACAAACCCCATTGTAACATCAAACGGTTTCCAATTTGGATACATTTTTGTTACAGTTATGTTACATACCAGAAAAAAGGAAAACGAGTTGACTATATTATCAACTCGTCCATTTCACCTTTTTTATTTATGTTCAGCTAACCATTCAGACACTTTTTTCGCATCTTCACCTTGAATAAGTCCTGGTGACATTGAACCGCGGCCTTTTTTAATAATCTCTTCGATATCTGCAGCGTCGTACTTACCGCCTACTTTTCTTAAATCAGGTCCAGTTGCCCCTGATAAATCTGTTGCGTGACATCCCGCACAACTTCTTTGGAAAATTTGTTCTGCGCTGTCTGTGCTTGCAGACTGTTTCGAAGACTTACTCTCTTCTTTATTTCCGCATGCTCCTAAAGCAAAAACAACCGATGTCCCTAGCGCAATAGCCAACAATTTCTTTTTCACTTCTATCGCTCCCCATTGTTGATATTCTTTTTATTCCTAACACACTCATTTTCATTATAAGCATTATCTTTATATAGAAAAACTAAGGTGTATTTCATATTCCTCAAAAATACAGTGAGAACCTTGATAAAATAAAGCTTTCATAAGTTGTTTCAATTCTGTGAACAACTAAAAAAACTTCTATAAAGCATCCTTTTTAAAAGGAAAATTAGAAAAGTTCTATATAAATCTTTACCATATTACCGCTCTATTTTACTATTCTCTACTTTTTACAAAACAATATACAGCATTGTAATCTACATATAATCCCATCAAAAAGAGAAGTTGTCGTTTCCAACTTCTCTTCCTCTTTACTTCATCTATAAAAATAAAATCAAATTCTTTATATCCTCTATTGTCCTCAGCATGCGCCAACAATTTCGTTGGCTTTTTTTCGCTTATTAGATGCGAGAACGTAAGTAAGCATCAATAAATGGATCAATCTCTCCATCCATAACAGCTTGTACGTTACCAACCTCCGTATTTGTACGATGGTCTTTTACAAGAGAATACGGGTGGAATACGTAAGAACGGATTTGGCTACCCCATCCGATTTCTTTTTGCTCTCCGCGAATTTCATCTAATTCTGCTTGTTGCTCTTCTAGTTTCTTTTGATATAATTTCGCTTTTAACATTTTCATCGCATGCTCACGGTTTTTAATTTGAGAACGCTCCGACTGACATGTTACAACCGTATTTGTCGGTGTATGTGTAATACGAACTGCTGAATCTGTCGTATTTACGTGCTGTCCACCAGCTCCACTTGCTCGGTACGTATCAATTTTTAAATCTTCTGTACGTACTTCGATTTCAACTTCATCATTGAACTCTGGTACAACTTCACAAGATACGAATGATGTATGACGACGCCCTGAAGAATCAAATGGTGAAATACGTACAAGACGATGTACACCTTTCTCTGCTTTTAAGTAACCGTAAGCGTTATGACCTTTAATTAATAAAGTTACACTCTTAATACCAGCTTCATCACCTGGTAAATAGTCAACCGTTTCTACTTTGAATCCGCGTTTTTCAGCCCAGCGTGTGTACATACGTAATAGCATAGAACCCCAGTCTTGTGACTCAGTTCCACCTGCACCTGGATGTAATTCTAAAATCGCATTATTTTTATCATAAGGATCACTTAATAGTAACTGAAGCTCATACTCATTCATTTCTTGAATTAAGCCTTTTACTTCTGATTCTAATTCCTCATGTAAATCTTCATCATACTCTTCTTTTAAAAGCTCATGCGTGATTTCTAAATTTTCGAACGTCTCATCTAACTGACGGAACTTTCCAACCATATCTTTTAACGCATTCGCTTCATTAATTACAGCTTGTGCGCCTTGTTGGTCATCCCAAAATCCTGCGCCCATCATTTTCTCTTCTAATTCTGCAATTTGTTTCTCCTTAGTAGGGAGGTCAAAGAGACCCCCTAAAAGCCGCTAATCGCTTAGCCATTTTCTCTAATTCCTGTCTAATTTCTACTAATTCCATTTCCTTCACCTCTATGTAATTGCTGTTACTTTCGTATGAAAACAAGGGAAACTCTCTCCACTTATTACGGAGAGAGTTTAATCCTTCTTAATTATACATTTTTGATATAAAAGTTTGCAAAACAGCCTAAGCTACCGTCCTATATTACTGAACGATACCACAGCAGTTTTTATATTTTTTACCGCTACCACATTTACATAAATCGTTGCGGCCCACTTGGTCACCTTTTACAACTGGCTTTTTCTTTGCTTCTTCGCCATCGCTAGAAGGATGAACAGCTTCACCTTGAACAACTTCTTGACGTTCTAAGTTTTGTTCAATTTCAGCTTTCATAATGTAACGAGAAATTTCCTCTTCAATAGAAGCAACCATTGACTCGAACATCGCGAACCCTTCCATTTGGTACTCACGAAGTGGATCGATTTGACCGTAAGCACGTAAATGAATACCTTCACGAAGGTGATCCATCGCATCAATATGCTCTGTCCATTTCGTATCTACAACGCGGAATACAACAACCTTCTCAAACTCACGCATTTGCTCTTCTGGCATAAGCTTTTCTTTTTCATTGTATCGCTCAATTAATTTCGCAATAATTGGCTCGCTCATTTCCTCAGGAGCAAGGCGACGTAATTCTTCTTCTTTTACATCTCCGTCTTGAAGAAGGTTTGTATTTAAGTAGTCAACAAGACCTTTAATGTTCCAATCTTCTTCAATTTCCTCTTGTGTATGAAGAGCAACAGCACGTTCTACTGTAGATTTCATCATACCTTCAATAATGCCGCGTAAGTTGTCAGACTCCATTACCTCTTGACGCTGTTTGTAAATAACTTCACGTTGCTGACGAAGTACATCATCATATTGCAGTAACTGCTTACGTGCATCATAGTTATTTCCTTCAACACGTTTTTGTGCAGATTCTACCGCACGAGAAACCATTTTACTTTCAATCGGCTGAGAATCATCCATACCAAGGCGGTCCATCATTGCTTTCATATTATCTGAACCAAATCGGCGCATTAATTCATCTTCCATCGATAAGTAGAACTGCGTAACACCAGGGTCCCCTTGACGACCAGCACGACCACGTAACTGATTATCAATACGACGACTTTCGTGACGCTCTGTACCGATAACTGCTAAACCAACGTTTTTCACATCGTCTCCAAGCTTAATATCTGTACCACGACCTGCCATGTTCGTCGCGATTGTTACAGCACCTTTCATACCAGCCTCTGCAATGATATCTGCTTCACGAGCATGGTTTTTCGCATTTAAGATGTTATGACGTACACCTTTACGCGTTAACATTTTTGAAATAAGCTCTGAAGTTTCAATTGCAACTGTACCTACAAGAACAGGTTGTCCTTTTTTATGACGATTTACAATATCCTCAACAACAGCATTGAACTTACCTTCCATTGATTTAAAGATTAAATCGGCACGATCATCACGAATAATCGGTTTGTTTGTCGGAATTACAATAACGTTCATATTGTAAATGTTACGGAATTCCTCTTCCTCTGTTTTCGCTGTACCAGTCATACCAGATAATTTTTCATACATACGGAAGTAGTTCTGGAATGTAATTGTTGCAAGCGTCATGCTTTCATTTTGAATTTCTACACCTTCTTTTGCTTCAATCGCTTGGTGTAATCCTTCGCTATAACGACGACCTTTCATAAGACGACCAGTGAATTGGTCTACAATTACGATTTCGCCTTCTTGTACAACATAATCTGTATCACGATGCATAACAACGTGTGCACGAAGCCCCTGATTAATATGGTGAAGAAGTGCTACATGTTTTAAATCGAATAAGTTTTCAATATGGAAAGCTTTCTCTGCTTTCGTAATACCATCTTCTGTTAGCATTACATTTTTCGTTTTCACATCAAATGAATAATCTTTTTCATTTTCTAACGTACGAACAAATGCATTTGCAAACATGTATAGCTCTGTTGATTTTTGAGCTTGTCCTGAAATAATAAGCGGCGTACGTGCTTCATCGACTAAAATAGAATCGACTTCATCGATAATAGCAAAGTGAAGTGGACGTTGAACGCACTGCTCTTTATATAAAACCATGTTATCACGTAAGTAATCGAATCCAAGCTCATTATTTGTGCTATACGTAATATCAGCAGCATAAGCCTCTTGTTTCTCTTCGCGTGACATACTATTTAAGTTAATTCCTACCGTTAAGCCAAGAAACTCATGAAGTTGTCCCATTTCGCTCGCATCACGTTGTGCTAAATATTCATTGACTGTAACAACGTGAACACCTTTTCCTGTTAAAGCATTTAAATATACAGGTAATGTAGATGTTAACGTTTTACCTTCACCCGTTTTCATCTCAGAAATATTCCCTTCATGTAAGGCAATACCACCCATTAACTGTACGCCATATGGACGCATTCCAAGAACACGAGTTGCCGCTTCGCGAACAACTGCAAAAGCTTCAGGTAGTAAATCATCTACTGTTTCACCTTTTGTTAGACGTTCTTTAAATTCAAGCGTCTTTCCTTTTAATTGTTCATCAGTTAGTGGCTTAATAGATGACTCTAATGCATCAATTTGCTCAACTGTCTTTTGCATACGTTTAATTTGGCGTTGATTTACATCAAACACCTTTTTTAAAATACCGATCATAGGAAATACGCTCCTCTTTTTATTAAAATAAAACTTCCGATTGTTTTTCTTTTTCTCTATTACAATCAGTCGTTATAAAAATCAAATGTATGTTATGCCAATTTTTCTCCTAATTAAAAAAACTAAAATGTATATACCTAATGATAATTGTAACACTTGTCTTATAACTATGACAACAATCGGCAAGATGTCGGGCCTCATATTCAGAAAAAGTTTTTATTTCATTTGTTACGTTCCTTTTCTCTGTCTCGCTATTTCAATTTCACGTTACAAAATTCGTATTAAATCTAAGTCATATTCTTTCAAGTTTCCTTTTAAAAAATAGGACTACCAGAAATTCCTTAATAAAATCTAAATCGACAATTACAAAAAGCCGGAAACTTCGCAGGTGTAGCATCCATAGATACTTACACCTACAAAAAAACTCCGACTTTAAAAGATATTGTTATGTTGCAAGATCTACAAACAACATTAAAATATAGCTGTATCAATCATAAATTTTATTAATTTATCGGTATTTCTAATTCATGATATTTCCCTTCCTTATCCTTTATACACGAAATGAATTTCACTTTAGTTGATTCATTTGAAAAGTTTTTATAATTTTTATAAGGGTCATCTCCTATAAAATAATTTGTCCCTATATACCCTCGTACTGTTTTACCAGCAGGTATTACAGGATCAAACTGATATTTTTTAGGTAATTCCATTGAATAAGGGATTAAATTATAAAACTCACCTATTTTAGAATAAAACATTGTATCGGAAATAGACTTATTACTAAGCAAGTTAATATCTCGATTTGTTGTATTTGTAATATCTAAAGGTAAAACATACGTCACTACTTCACGGTCTTCATAGGGATCATAAACTTTTGTAGGATCAAGAGGATTAAGTGCATGAAACGTAACTCCTTGCCCATCTTCAAAAGTTCTATTAGATAAAAACTCATCTTTTACCACTTTATAAGATTCATTATTAAGATTTAATGTTTTAAATCTTAATAAACTAGCAAATATACATAGCAACAGACACAATCCAATACTTATTAAGATATGTTTTCTCGTCACTCTTAATCTACCAACTTTCCATTATTAACATGTACAATACGATCTACCATTTCATTATCTAGAACATGCACATCATGACTGGCTACAACAATAGTCGTTCCCTTGGCTTTTTCTACTTTCAAAATATCTAAAACATCTTTTATCCCATCACTATCTAAAGCATTAGTTGGCTCGTCTAATAACAGTAATTTTGGTTGTTCCATTAAAGCTTGCGCTATCCCTAAACGTTGTTTCATACCTAAAGAGTATCTTTTATACTTTCTCTTATCTGTTTTATCAAGTCCAACCCTTTGAATAATATTATAAATCTCCTCATCGGAGATTTTATTGTTAATCGATGATAAAAATTTCAAGTTCTGAAAACCAGTATACCCTGGAATAAAACTTGGATATTCAATCAATATTCCCATAGAATCAGGAAATTGCTTTTGTTTTCCAATTATTTTATTATCTATATAAACAACTCCAGAATTCAAACGCATTAACCCTGAGATAGCGCGTAAAATCATCGTTTTACCAGAGCCATTATGCCCCTTCAAAACTAAAAATTCGCCTTTTTTTACTGACAAACTAATATTATCTAACACAATATTTCCTTTTAATCTTTTCCTCATACATTCACATTTAATATAATTGTCCATAAATTATTCACCTATCACATCTAGTTTTTTAAAACAAAAACTACCTAATAAAATCATTACAACAACAATTACTACTCCTATTAAAAGTAAATCATTATATTGAATAGATTGATTATTACCTAAAGTCAATTGAATTGAACTGTGATCAACAAAATACCAACGATTTGGCATAACAAAAGAGCCTAAAAAATAAATACTATGAAAGAAAATAGACAAAAATAGGTACAACAACATTAGTACAAAAACAATAGTTATCGGTATATAAAAAGTTAAAAACTCAAAAATCAAAGCTAATAAAAAACTTATAATTATTTGAATTAGCATAGTACCTAATATCTTATAAGGAAATTGACTATATAAATTTAAAAAATTATACTCGCCTAAAGAAAGCAAATAGTAAGCGCTAAACCAAATAAAATACATACCAATCCAAATAATAATTATATAAAAAAACAAAGATAATATTTTCGTTAACCACAGAAAATGCTTCTTCTTAACACGAGGAAATAAATAAACACCATTCTGTTGAATATCTGAAAAAGCAAAATTCCCTACAAGCAACAAAGGAGTGATTTGAAAGAATATCCAATAAAAAGGGATAGAAAATCGCCCCTCCTTATAAAAATAAGATAAATCAACAAAGTCTACTCCATGAAAAAATCGATAAAAGGTAACATCTACTAATACAGATTCTTTACCATTACTAAGAGGCTGATTGTATAAAAAAGCAATTGCAATAATAGCGTAAATTAAGAATAAAAAAGCCATTATCTTGATGGAATCTCGAAACCTTACATGTAAATCTCTTTTTAACAAATAATATAAGATCATAATGTAAACTAGATCACCTCTGTCTCATCATTCATAGAAATATAACTTTTTTTAGATAAAATCCATACACTTATAAAAAAGATAAAAAGACAGCCAAATAAGCGTATAAATAAACCAGTAGCATCTTCAAAGACATTTATATAAAAAGCATTTGTAAATAAAAATCCATGTAATATAAATCTATCTAATAAAACAGCAGTAATCATACATATTATTACAAGTAAACTAGATAAAAATAATTGCAATAAAGCACTTATCATACATATAAAAACACTCGCAAATAATTGAATGCAAAATAATAATGGATAATTTACATCAACACTAGTTACAGCCATCATATTTGACATCAAAAACAACTGTAAAATCATACTCCCAGCAAAAAAGTAAACAAAAACGAATAGCTTCAAATAATATATGGAAACTAATTTCAATGTATTATTCACTCTGTAAACAACATAAATACTAAAAAAATTCGACATAGAATATACAGAAAAAACGATAGTTAAAGGAATAAATATAGTCGATAAATTATAAAACGACATAACCTTATACAAAACTTCCAATTCGTTCATTTTCTCTTTTATAATT
The DNA here is from genome assembly GCF_051915685.1 of Bacillus cereus group sp. MYBK5-2. Lineage (NCBI taxonomy): Bacteria > Bacillati > Bacillota > Bacilli > Caryophanales > Bacillaceae > Bacillus > Bacillus cereus group sp. MYBK5-2. Next base: position 324,406 of record NZ_JBQAFE010000005.1, on the reverse strand, counting down.
CCGGTTTCAAAATAATTGAACAAACAACCAATGATACTGACATTAAGTAAAAAGAGAATACTTAACCAAACATATTTCATCCTTATAGTTTCTTTCATAACATTATAAAAGAACATGCTTCCTACTCCCCCGTAAATAAAGAACTACAGAACAAAACCAAATACATAACAGTACACTAAGAAAAATTTGTAATTCAAAAAAGCCAAAATCTTTAATTAAATAATCTTTAGGATTGAGAATCCCTTTTCCAATACCAAGCCAAAAAATATGTAAAATAAATGGAACTAAATAAACAAAATAAACTCGTTTTATAAAAAACGAAACTGATAAAGCTAAACTCGAAAAAACCGCACCGTATAAACCATTTAAAAATACATACATTAGAAAATATAAAGTAGGGTACTTATAATAAACTATATGAAATTGAGCTGTTGGCGAAACAGTAGAAGCCATATAATTTAATATTGGATGCGGAGCAACTGTTGGATAAGTCATCACATATAAATAAAAATTAAATAGTAAAGGGACACTTATAATAAAAAAAGATACAATAAAATTAATAAAATAAAGTAGCTTAAAATAATAACATGTTCCCATCTTAGAAATAACAGGATAAATAAATCCATAATTTTTATCAATTCTATAAATCCCTGCTACAGCCATTGCGGAAAGCATAGGAAATATAAGTAAATAAAACTCACTATAAAACGATAATCTATTAAAATATAAAATATTAGATAAATATGGGGATACCTTTATAATCCCAGCATCGTTAAATCCTTTAGTTGTCACAAACATAGCAATATATTGAGCAATAACAATTACTAACATAATAAATAAAGACAACCAAAACATCTTACCTTTTAAAATCCTTCCTAAAAAGTAACTCATCTATAGCTCCTCCATAAACCATTAAATTTAAATCTTTTTTAATATGAACAATTGATCCGCAACACCATAACATTTCTTTTCTTTATTTAACCAAATGTAACGAAAAGAAACATTTGCTCTCTCTCCTTCAAATTTAGGAAACTCAACTTCATACTGATAAACATCATTTGTGCCTTTTCTTTTTACACTCTTAACTTCTTGTTTCCACTGAATTACTTCTCCATCAGTTTGTTCAATCCGTCCCAAGAGATACGTTGGTTTTTTCTTATTCGTAACACCCGTCAAAAAAACATAATAATTTTCTGGTATAACTCCTAATTTTAATTTTTTATTTGAAAGCTTATCCTCTATTAAACTATCATTTTTTTCTATTTGTCCTTGAAAGAAATCATCACCATTTTCACTTTTCAAAAACACTTGTTCAAAAATAGTATTTTTGTTAATTCCTTGTAATTCAATACTTTTCAAATTTTCTTTTTCCGTTAAAGTATCTTCAACATGTACAATAGGTTCATCTACTTTCTTTTGACAAGAAACTAAGAAACTAATACTCAATATAAAAAAACAAACTAAAATATATTTTGAAAGAAACCTCATTACAGCTCCTCCTATTTTAAAAATGAAATAGCAGGAAAAGTCGTATAATCCGGATTTGAAACTATACGACTTTTTCTAGCACTATAAAATAAATAATTTCAATTTATAATTTCTAAATCAATATTCAGTGTAAGGTCCACTAGGTCTTACACTATCAGGACTCCAAGCAGTAGGATAAGCATTATTTTCTCTAGAATAACCACCAAATCTCACAGGCACATTTTTCCCATGGTTTTCATATGCATAATTTTGAAAAAGATATGTTCTACCTGGTATCACTGTTCCTTCATGCTTACCTGAACATTTACCCATTTTCTATCTTCTGCATTTTTATTTTTATCTGCTTCTGTCCAAACATTGAAAGAACCTCCGCCCTTCTCACTGCTCTTCACACGCATATACATAGAGGTAGGCGTCTCTTTAGGACGTGCATTAGTATAATCATATGGACTCCAAAGTCTAAAGGTAAAATTCACATGGTCATCCCTTGTACTAGCCTTAGCCGGTTCGGTTAAAGCGAAAGTACTAGCTAAAATACCTAACGATAAAACAGATCCAAACATAAAACGACTTTTTTTCTTAATGCTCACTAAAAGCACCTCCGATAATTTGTAGCATTATATTGATTTTATTTTTCCACTGAATGAACAAAATCAATATAATACAATATTATGGTAACAACACCTCAACACACCTTCAATGGATTTCAGAATATTTAATATTACTTTTACACTTGCGAACATTTCGTTAAATTTTTAAAAACAATACTATATCCCTAGCAAAGAATTACTTGTAAAGGTAGCTACATTCCTATGCTTGTTCCAAATAATAAAGAGTAACTCACCTCTCTAAGTTTCGAATTTTCTCCTGCTGTTTTGAGGAAACACTGCCTAAAAATCACTTCTTAATGAAATCGGCTACTTATAAAACTTTTTTAACCTTGCTACGAAAAATACAAAAAAAGCGCAGCCATTTCGGCTACGCTTTCGAATTATTATTTAGTTTCGATTAAACCGTATTTCCCATCTTTACGGCCATATACAACATTAGTTTCGTTTGTATCAGCATTTGTGAAGACGAAGAAATTATGTCCTAGCATATCCATTTGTAGGATTGCCTCTTCAACGTCCATCGGTTTTAAATCGAATCGTTTTGTACGTACAAGTTCTAATTCATCTTCTTCTACCTCATCCAAAACAGCTACTGCTTCTGGAAGGATAAAGTTCGTTTTTATAGAACCTTTCTCACGTAACTTACGATTTACTTTTGTTTTATGTTTACGAATTTGTCGCTCAATTTTATCAACTACTAAATCGATAGCAGCGTACATATCGCTATTAGTTTCTTCTGCACGAAGTAATAAATCAGTAAATGGAATTGTTACCTCGACACGTTGCTTGTCAGAGTATACTTTTAAATTAACTTTAATCTCTGGAAATGTATCAAAATAACGCTCTAACTTACTTAGTTTTTTCTCTACATATTCCTTTAATGCTGGAGTTACTTCAATATTTTCACCACGAATGTTGAATTTCATAGATGAATTCCTCCTTTCAAGCCTATGTACTATAATTTCGACATTGGCTTAAAAACTCCTTCTAACTTTTTTAAAAAAATTAGTGGAATTGCGATTTTTTTATCGTTTTTTGTTGAAATGAAAAGATGCATCGTTTCTATTTTTATTTTATCCTATTAACATCGTGAATAACGAATATTTCTGTGGACAATTCGTTACAGAAAAGAAACAACTTTTTGACAACTTACCCTATAACAAAAACCCCTTGCGAAAAACAAGAGGTTCTACTACATATATATAACGTTGCCACAAACGCAGCTTTCTCTTCCCAAAACAACATACCCTACAGTTTCACAACATTAGCTGCTTGTGGTCCACGTGCTCCATCTACAATGTCAAACTCTACTTGTTGCCCTTCTTCCAATGACTTATACCCATCTTGTTGAATAGCAGAAAAATGGACAAATACATCGTCACCATCTTCACGCTCAATAAACCCAAATCCCTTTTCTGCATTGAACCATTTCACTCTTCCTTGCATGTTCATTCCATTCCCTTCACTCTAAAAATCAGGGTATTCGCCCCATATTTTGACTATAACGAATGACAACATATGAAGTCAAAGAAGACTTATCGCCTTTTTCTTATCCCTTTCGACACTGCCATATTAACTTCTACAAAGTGTCAAACTAGATACTTCCCTTGCCCCTCTTTCATATAACAAACTTCCGATTTGCCTGACCGTAATCCCTGTCGTATACACGTCATCAACGAGTAAAATATGTTGCCCAGAAAACATCTCTTCTCCCTGAAAATAAAAAGGATTGCTTCCTGACACCCTTTCTTTACGTGTCTTCTTACTTTGCTTTTCTGTTTCCCTTCTTCTTAATGATGGATAAGAAATTTTGACAGGCAAACAAGTTGCTAATAACTCAGCTTGATTAAAACCACGTTCAACTTCCCTTTCCTTACTAAGCGGAACAGCGATAACAGTTGAAACATTGGCAAAACACTTTTGAAATAAACTTCGAAAAGGACGATAAAAAATGTGCACTAACTCTGCATCCCCCCGAAACTTAAACTGCGCTACTATTTCTTTCATCTCATCATCATACATATATAACGAACGGTTTTTAAAAGAACGATACTTCTCCTCTTTCATCCACCTTATACAATCTATACAAATACCGTCTTCTTGAAATGAGGCAGGAACAAATTCTAAAAGTCGCCCGCACTCCATGCAAATTTCTCCTATAATATAGGAAAGTTTCTGCTCACATCTATCACATATATATTTTCTATGACACTTTACAAAAAAAGTGTACCAACTAACCTTTTCTACAAAACACTCATCACAAAGTAAACAATGCATTAATCGATCAATCCTTGTTCTTTCGCATTTTTATTCATACCTTGAATATGTTTTTTCGCGCGCACCATCGCCTCTGTCTTGCCATAGTGAAAATAAATGACCTCTCCATACGGTGCTTCAAAGCTCCGCCCTGCTCGGCCCGCAATTTGTACGAGCGCACTTTCTGAAAATATTTCTTCTTCCGCCCCTAAAACTGCAACTTGCAAATTTTTCACCGTTACGCCTCGCTCTAAAATTGTCGTTGTAACTAATAATGGGATTTCTCCCTTTCTGAACGCTGCGACTTTCTCTTTTCTCATCGGATCTTCTGCATGTACCCCTTCAACTTTATTATGCAATGATTTCAATAACGAGCTTATTTCTTCTATATATCGTACATGGGGAACGAATAAAAAAACAGGATACTTTTTGTTTAAGTGCATCTTTAACCATCGTAGTAAAACTCGAGGAATTCTTTCACGGTTGAGGCTTTTCTTCCAATTTCCGCACCAGCAAAATAGAGGAACTGGCAACGGATGACGGTGATATCGTCCAGAAACAATAACACCTTTTTGTTCACCTTTTCTAAATTTTCGCTTCCACGTTTCATCTGGAGTCGCAGTTAAATAAATACGCGCCGCTTTTTCTTTCATCGCTTGTTTTACCGCGTACTGTAACATTTGATCTGCACAATATGGAAAAGCATCTATCTCATCTACAACCATGACATGAAATGCCCTATAATAACGTAATAATTGATGCGTGGTCGCAACGACTAGTACTGCATCTTTTTCTTTATCTACACTCCCTCCATATAAAGCCGCTACCTTTATATATGGAAATACTTCTTGTAATCTCGGTGCTAATTCCAAAACAACATCCGTTCTTGGCGTTGCGATACAAACTCTTTCTCCTTTTTGAAGCGCTTCGTTAATACCGTAAAACAACATCTCTGTTTTCCCAGCCCCGCATACAGCCCAAATAAAAAATGATTCTTTTTGCTTAATAGCCTCTATAACTCCTTGCGCCGCCAAATTCTGGCCAGTAGACAACGTCCCGTTCCACTGTAACAAATTTGAATTCTTTTCTCTCTTTCTTTCAGCAATCCCGCGAACAAGTACAGCACATTCACTTACTCTCCCCATCGTTATACACTTCCGGCAATATGTGCACACTTTACTGCACCTTTTACATAAAAACGACGCAAATAGCCGCCGATCTACATTTCCACAGCGTTGGCACATATATTTAGAATTCTTCTTTTTTACACCTTGTACACATACAATCTCTCCCTTCTTTTTCAAATCGTTTAATTTCCTCTGTAAATCTGAAGAAAGTTCTTCTAATAGCAACTGTTTCCCCGCTACCATCAACAATCACCTCCAGCACTACTATAAACCTTTCTCATCATCTCGTAAAAACTCAAAAAAGCCGATAACCTACTTATAAAATAGTAAGCTATCGACTTTATACACGTTTTTTATTCTTTTATAAATCCTAGAATCGACCGTAACCTAAGAAATGTTTTTGGTTATATGAGCTATTGATATCACCGTACGCAATTCCTTTATCACTAGCATGAATCATTTGACCATTACCAACGTAAATACCGATGTGAGATGGACCTGCTTTATAAGTACCTTGGAAGAATACTAAGTCTCCTGGTTGTGGGCTACCTACTTTAGAAACTGAGTTCCAGTAACCTGCAACGTCTTGACGACCTACACCAAAAATGTAAGAAATGAATCCACTACAGTCAAAACCACCGTTTGATGGAGATGCACTTCCCCAAACATATGGCTTACCTAAATATTGCTTAGCTTTACCAATTACGCCAGTATCCGGTGGAGTTGGTGCTGAGTTTTGCTCTGGTGTTTTCTTTTCTGCTTTAGGTGCCTCTTTTTTAGGCTCTTCCTTTTTAGGTTCTTCTTTTTTAGGCTCTTCTTTTTGAGCTTGTCCACCATTGTTTGCTGGTGCAGCTTGCTCTGCAGGTGCTTGTGCTGGCTGAGCTTGTGCAGCTTTAGCAGCTTGCTCTGCTTGTTTTTGAGCAGCAGCTTCTTGTGCAGCTTTTGCTTGTGCTTCTTCTTCTGCAATGCGTTGTAATTGTAATGCTTGTTTCTCAAGCTCTTTCAATTGACCTTCCGTACTTGTCATTGAAGTTACAACTGTATCCATTTTACCGCTTAAATCGTTTACCGCTGCTGCTTTTTTCTCTTTTTCAGCGTCAAGTTCTTTCTTAGCAGTTTCAATTTGAGCTTGTGCTTCTTTTAATTCTTTTTGTTTCTCTTTTACCGTTGCAACATCTTTTTTCACACTAGCTTGATCTTCTTGTTGTGTTTTCATGATATCTTCATCAGACTCAAGAATTTTAGAAACAGAAGTTAAACGATCAACTAAATCTGCAACGTTTTTAGAGTTTACAAGAACTTCTGTTACAACGTTCGTATTTGGTTGTTCTTGAAGTGCAACTAAACGCTTTCTTAATAGCTCTTCACGTTTTGCAATCTTTGTTTGTAATTCTGCAATATCTTTATTTTTCTTTTCAATTAATTGCTCAGTATCAGAAACTTTTTTCGTTGTTTCATCAAGCTTTGCAGCATTCTCTTGAACAGATTTATCTAAACCTTGAATTGTTTTGTTTAAGTCATTCATTTGTTTTTGTAATTCATCACGTTCTTGTTGTTGTTTATGTAAAGTGTCATTTTGTGTATTAATTTGTGATTTCACGTCAGAAATTTTATCTTCTGCAAATACATTTGGTGTTAGCCCAGAAAACATTAACCCTGCAACTAATGCGCAAGATGTCATTTTTAGCTTTTTCATTTTATTTTTTACACCGCTTTCTTTTTCTTTTTCCGTATATAACCTATAAAATTTATACCATAATTCGGGATTTTTTTTGCTAATGTTACGTTTTTGTAAAACAAATGTAATATTATATGTATCTCTAGCGCAAAATTCGTATATTTTTGTATATATGTGTAGAAATTTATATACTTTTCTCACTTCTGTAAAAAAAGAAAAAACGTAAGGAATCCCTTACGTTTTATTAAATATACGAATACAAATGAAATGCTACTTCATCCATTTCTCAGCCCAGTTTTGGACCTCATCCATAACACTTTCTAACGCTTTTCCCTTGTCAGTTAAGCCATACTCGATTCGAACTGGTACTTCTGGATAGACATTACGAACTACAATGCCCTCGCTTTCCAATTCCTTCAAACGCTCTGACAACATACGATCGCTCATATTTGGGATAATATCTGCGATTTCTCTAAAACGTTTCGACTCTTCAAGCAAAGATTTAATAATTAAGCCAGTCCACTTCTTACTAAGCAGAGTAAAAGCTGACTCAAACTTTGGACATAAACAAGAATTATGCTCCATATGTTTCACCTCTCTTCTATTATAATATAGTTTCTTGTAAAAAGTAAGTTATAAAACTTTCCTCATTATTTTATTTTACGTACATTTTACCATTTCCAAATATTAACTTGTCAACTAAACGTAACATACCCGTAAAAAAACCCTCTTAAAAAGAGAGCTTTTTATATCTTTATTACTTCGTATACCATCCAAGACCTAATGCGCCTTCACCTAAGTGCGTACCAATTACAGCTCCAAAATAACCTGTACGAATTGTGACGTGAGGATATTTTGCTTCTAATTCTTTCTTCCATTCATTCGCTTCTTCTTCACGTTGTGCATGAATGATAACTGCTTCCATAGGTACACCTTTACTTGCTTGTTCATCAAAAATTTCAATGATACGTTTTAATGCTTTTTTACGTGTACGAATCTTTTCAAACGGAATAATGATTTTATCTCTAAAATATAAAACTGGCTTCACTTGTAACAGACTGCCGATGAAAGCTTGCGCGCTATTCAATCGACCACCACGTTGTAAATGATGTAAATCATCAACTACAAAATAGGCGTCCATCGTTTTCTTCATTTTATCAAAACGAGCGATAATCTCTTTTGGGTTCTTTCCTTCACTTGCTAACTTTGCACCTTCACGCACATAAAATCCTTGTACTTCACAACTAATTTCAGAGTCATACGTGTATACATCAATACCCTCTACCATCTGTCCAGCTGTCGTTGATGTTTGATATGTACCACTAATTCCACTTGATAGGTGAATACTAATAACTGCATCATAATCTTTAGCTAGTTCTTCATATAGCTCAACAAACTTTCCGATTGCTGGTTGAGAAGTTTTTGGAAGTTCCTCTTGTTCACGTACTTTCACATAAAAATCATCTGCTGAAATTTCAGCTTCTTCTTGATAAGATTCTGTTCCAAACACAACGTTTAATGGAATCATATATATATTGAGTTCATCACGAATTTGCTTCGGTATATATGCCGTACTATCAGTAACAATAGCTATTTTCATTTTCGTACCTGCCTTATAAAAAGTTTTATTTCCTAATTTTACACGAAAACTACAAATGGTGCATCCATACATGAAAATGCCGGTTGAAATTATACCTACCATCTCGACAAATTACAACAAAAAGATAAAATACTCACCAAAAACTTCAGCATATTTAGAAAAAATGTTTGAATATAAAAAGGCTCGCTTTTAAAATGGAAAGTACTAGTCATTTTGATAGATAGGGGCGTACACAAGTGCTATTACAATATTTAACAATCAAAGACTACGGCGAACACGAAATCGTCATTCAAAAATCAAGATTTATTTGTTATATTAGCCGAGCAACGACTGAGGAAGAGGCTCAAGAATTTATACAAAAAATAAAAAAACAACATTGGAATGCAACACATAATTGTTCCGCTTATTTAATTGGCGAACAAGATCATATTCAAAAAGCAAATGATGACGGCGAGCCTAGCGGTACAGCTGGCGTACCAATGCTGGAAGTACTTAAAAAACGTGGACTAAAAGATACCGTTGTTGTCGTAACACGCTATTTTGGTGGCATTAAACTTGGTGCAGGTGGATTAATTCGTGCATATGGAAAGTGTACAAGCGAAGGCATTAATCATGTCGGTGTTGTCCAGCGAAAACTAATGCGTGTGATGCAAACCGAGATTGATTACACATTACTTGGCAAAGTGGAAAATGAATTACGCAATTCAAAATATGCCATTAAAGATATTCATTATCTAGAAAATGTCACATTTGATACGTATGTAGAAGAAGACGGCAAACAAGCATTTGCAGATTGGATGATTGAATTAACAAACGGGAAATGTACAATTACAGAAGGAGATATGTTGTACTTAGAACAAGATGTTATCTAAGCATAACCCATTTATCACCTTCAAAGATTAATGTAGTGAATTACTTCCCTACAAATGAACTAACGAACTAAGGAGATTATATATGGAAGAACGTTATTATCATCTCCAAAATAGCAGAATAAAAAAGAAGCGAAGAAGGAAACTTTTCTTCTTCCTTATTTTCGCATTTTTATTTGGCAGCATAGGAGTTTATGTGTTAAATTCTTACTCTTCTCTTATGGGGATGTATAGTGGTTTTACTCGTGAAAAATCAGATTTAAGAAACAAAGATGTAGAAATTACAAAAGAACCTTTTACAATTCTCATTATGGGTATAGAAGATTATGCGACAGATGGTCAAAATGGTCGTACAGACTCATTAATGTTTGCAACAGTCAGTCCAAAAACGCAAAAGATTTCACTTATGAGTATTCCTCGTGATTCTCGAGTTAAAATTGTTGGCAAAAATAAGGAAGACAAAATTAATGCTGCCCATGCTTACGGCGGAGAAGAAATGGCAATCAAAACTGTCGAAGGCTTTCTAAAAGTTCCTGTAGACCATTATCTGAAAATTGATTTCCAAGGCTTTAAAGGTATCGTTGATGCTGTTGGCGGCGTTACCGTTGACGTACCCTTCGATTTCTGGGAGCGCTCTGACGTGGATTACTACAAAAAAATTCAATTTAAGCAAGGACAGCAAAACTTAAACGGTGAAGAAGCACTTGCTTACGTCCGTATGCGAAAGCAAGATCCAAATGGCGATTATGGTCGAGCTGCTAGACAAAGACAATTACTGGCCGCTGTTGCTCATAAACTAAACTCCACCTCTACTGTATTTAAAATTAAAGATTTAACAGCTGTCGTTGGAAAATATATAAAAACCGACATTCCTATTTCAGACGGACTTGCTCTTTACAATAAACTTTCTGGATTTGATCCTTCTACAATGCAAACGTTAAAGCTTGAAGGCGAAGACAAAAAGATAGGCGGTATTTATTACTTCCTTCCAGATCCAATCAGTGTAGAAACGGTGCGTAACGAAATTGAAAAAGAATTAGGAGAAAAAGCAAAAAATCCAACTACAAAAAACAACTCAAATCCTGATTCAAATTCAAGTTCTAACTCTAACGAACAAACAAAAAAAGAGACAAACCAAAATAAAACACCAACTGATCCGCCACCTTCTACAAATGCTCATGCAGAGTGGATTATGCGCAATCAGCCGTAAAAAAAAAGGCCCAATCTATCCGATTGGGCCTTTTTTTATTTACTTATTAAAGTGTTGTAAAATCGCTTCTACAATACGCTCTGATGCACGACCATCACCGTAAGGGTTAGATGCTTTCGCCATCTTATCATGAGCTTCTTTATCTGATAACAACTCATCAGCAAGACCAAAGATTGTCTCTTCGTCTGTTCCTGCTAATTTCAGCGTACCTGCTTCAATACCTTCAGGGCGCTCTGTTGTATCACGAAGAACAAGAACTGGTACCCCAAGTGATGGAGCTTCTTCTTGTACACCACCAGAATCCGTTAACATTAAGTATGAACGAGCTGCAACATTGTGGAAATCAATTACATCTAGCGGCTCAATTAAATGAATACGGTTATGTTCACCTAAAATTTCATTTGCTATTTCACGAACAACAGGGTTCATATGAACAGGGTACACAACTTGTACATCTTCATGCTTATCAACAAGACGCTTAATTGCACGGAACATATTACGCATCGGTTCACCTAAGTTTTCACGGCGGTGAGCTGTCATAAGTACAAGACGATCATTTCCAAGTTTCTCTAGTACAGGATGACTATATGTTTCTTTTACAGTCGTTTGTAACGCGTCAATCGCTGTATTTCCTGTAATGAAAATACGTGACTCATCTTTATTTTCCTTCTGTAAGTTCGTTGCTGATTTTGCTGTTGGTGAGAAATGCAGATCCGCCATTACACCTGTTAATTGACGATTCATCTCTTCTGGGTATGGAGAATACTTATCCCACGTACGAAGGCCCGCCTCAACATGACCTACTGGAATTTGATTATAAAAAGCAGCTAAGCTTGCAATAAATGTTGTTGTTGTATCACCATGTACAAGTACAATATCCGGCTTCGCTTCTTTCATTACTTTATCCAAACCTTCTAAACCACGCGTTGTAACATCAATTAAAGTTTGGCGGTCTTTCATGATATTTAAATCGAAATCTGGCGTAATTCCAAAGATACTTAATACTTGATCTAACATTTGGCGATGCTGTGCTGTTACAGTCACAATCGATTCAATTTTTTCTGGGTGTTTTTGCAACTCTAATACAAGAGGTGCCATTTTAATTGCTTCTGGACGTGTCCCGAAAATTGTCATTACTTTTAAACGTTCAGTCATGTGATTGCCTCTTTTCTTTCACTAATTACAGCTTCTATTATGACATATAAAAATATGCATGAGTACATCCCTTTTTAACGCATAATAGAAACATGTCTATTACAAATACTTTTTCTTCCCACCGAGTAATAATCTATCTTTTGTTTCTTAACATCTTCATCAGTATAACAATTTCTCCCATCAAATAAAATAGGCTCCCTCATAAGTTGTACGTACTTTTCTAACGGATAAGTTTGAATATCTTCCCATTCTGTTACGATAAAAACCGCACTCGCATCTCTAATCGATTCATCTATACATCTACTATATTGTATAGCATCTCCAAATATATTTTTTACATATTGAATTGCTTTTGGGTCGTAAAGAACAATTTCTGCACCTATATTAAGTAATGCTTCTATTATAATAAGAGATGATGCCTCTCTAATATCATCCGTATTCGGTTTAAAGGATGCGCCAAGAACTGCAATCCGCTTTTTACTCATGTTCATAACTTTTTTCGCTTTTTCAATCAATAGCAGCTGTTGCTTATTATTTACTTCAATAACCGCTTTTAACAAACGAAAATCATGAGCAACATTTCCCGCAATTTGCACCAACGCTTTCGTATCTTTCGGAAAACACGACCCTCCGTAGCCAATGCCCGCATTTAAAAAAGATGCACCAATTCTCTTATCCATTCCCATCCCTTTGGCAACATCCAATACATTCGCGCCTACCTTCTCACATATATTTGAAATTTCATTAATGAAACTAATCTTTGTAGCTAAAAAGGCATTCGACGCGTATTTAATCATCTCTGCACTTTTAATATCTGTAACATACGTCTCTAAACATAATTCACTATACAAACTCTCTACTCTTCTTGCTACTTCCTCACTATCCGCTCCAATTACAATACGATCTCCATGAAAGAAATCATAAATACCTGAACCTTCACGCAAAAACTCTGGATTCGATACGATATGTACTGTATGCCTCCCTTTTAACTTCTCCTCAATCCATCCCTTCATTACATCATTTGTACCTACTGGAACTGTACTTTTCGTAACAACAATAATATCGTTCGTCGCATATAATCCAATATCGTTACAAGCACTCTGAATATACGTTAAATCTGCCGTCCCATCTAATAAAGGTGGTGTTCCAACTGCAATAAATATAAACTCTACATCATCAAATGCCTCTTCTTTATTTGATGTAAAAGTTAAAGCATTATTCTCATATGCATAATTTATTAATTCATGTAATCTAACCTCATAAATAGGTAAATCCCCTTGTTTTATCCGTTCAATTTTTTCATCATCTATATCAAAACATGTAACTGAATGCCCTAATTTTGCCAATCCTACTCCTGTAATCAATCCAACATATCCAGTACCTACTATCGTAATTTTCATTTCCTTTTCGCACAGGAATTTACAATAGAAAAGATATGAAATATAGAACTCTCCCTGCGCTTCCCCCTCTCATATTAAAAATGAGAAAACCCTTTTCCTTCTTCATTATATGAATTACTTCCCTTACTTTTTTTAAAGTTTTTGTAAAATTAAATGCACTATAAAGTAAAACTTAATCAGTGAGAATCAGGCTGCCAGGTCACGCGTAATAAATTCCCACATTTTAACACGAAACTTACTCATTTCTACGTGCAACACTTATAATACTGAAATAAAAGTATTCACTATCGAAGAAAAAGAGGAAATGTCACATTCCGAAGTCCAGTACGATTAACCTTCTCATATGATTCAACATTCTATATACAATTGTCATATATTCTATTCGCTTCCATTAACCGTAAAAAGAAAAAAAGATTGAATTCTAATCTTTTTGTGATACCATATGTTATGAGCCTGTAAATAAACATCATAATTTTCAGATAAATATATTTTCAAAAAAAAATTACGTTAGACTATAAAGGGTGGGGTATTAATGGACTCACAAGTGATTTATGCCATTTTGGCATCTTTCATCACTGTACTCGTCGTTACTCCTTTAGTTATTAAATTAGCTTTTAAAATAGGAGCGACAGATAAGCCAAACGCACGTAAAGTGCACCAAAAGATTATGCCACGTCTTGGCGGGTTAGCAATATTTATTGGTGTAGCTGTAGGATTTGTTGTCGGCGGCTTATATGAGCAAAGAATGTTATCGATAACGCTAGGTGCGATTATCATTGTAATCATCGGAATTTTAGATGATATGTACGAGTTATCTGCGAGAGTAAAATTCGGTGGACAACTGTTAGTTGCCATTATGATTGTAAAAAGTGGATTATTAGTGCAAGTATTATATATCCCATTCCTTGGGGATACTGAACTTGGATGGCTTGCTTATCCAATTACAGTATTTTGGCTTGTAGGTATTACAAATGCAATCAACTTAATTGACGGCTTAGATGGATTATCTGCTGGGATTTCATCTATCGTACTTGCAACGCTAGCATATATGGCCTTCACTAGCCCATGGGGTACTGGAACAGCTATTATCTTGCCACTCGCATTAATTATATTAGCAAGTACAATTGGATTTTTATTCTACAACTTCCATCCAGCAAAAATTTTCATGGGAGATACAGGAGCACTATTTTTAGGATACTGTATTTCTGTTATATCGTTACTTGGATTATACAAAAGTGTAACGTTATTCAGTTTTATCGTTCCAATTATCATTTTAGGTGTACCTATATTTGATACGATATTTGCAATCATCCGTCGTATCGTAAATAAAAAACCTATTTCAGCACCAGATAAATCGCATTTACATCACCGCTTACTTGCAATGGGATTCTCTCATCGCAAAACGGTACTAATTATATACGCATTCGGTATTTTCTTTAGTGTAAATGCCATTATTTTCACTACTGCAACATTATGGTTATCCATTATTCTTCTTTTCGCTTTGATTTTCTTCACAGAAATCATCGCTGAAATAATCGGGCTTGTACATGAACGCTACAAACCAATCATTTCCTTTTATAAAAAAGTGAAAAAACGCGAAGACTAATTGTAGTATAGCCTTTTCAATTATGAAATATTCAAATAGCATCCTCTTTCTTATAAGAGGATGCTATTTTTTATTCCATATTTTATATTTCCAAAATATAGATTGTTTGAGAGTTCCTCTATTGGAGAAAGATATACATAATAAGAAAAGTATCAAGTTTTCTTTTTTACATCTTGATTGTCAAACTGAGGGTGAATGTTATGATCAAGCGAGTATTTCAATGTATTATTTTATTTTTAACGATTACTATGTACGTATCATCTAATACTGAAGCAACAACTGTTATTCCTGCTGAATATCATCCAAATGCTGAAACAACTTCTCCTACACAAAAAATTGCGTACTTAACATTTGATGACGGGCCAAACAAATATACTACACAAATTTTAAACATCTTAAAAGAAAAGAACGGAAAAGCAACTTTCTTTGTTATTGGTGGAAAAGTACCACATTATAAAAAGACAATGCAACGATTAATTAAAGACGGACATTATATCGGACTTCACAGTATGTCACACGATGTAAAACGCCTTTACACTGGTGACCCTTCCACTTTAATTGCAGAAATGGAGCAAACACAAAGCATTGTCCAGCAAGTTACGAAATTAAATACACATCTCGTTCGCGTTCCATATGGTAGTATGCCTTACTTAAAAAAGAATTACCGTGACGCACTTGTATCGGCCCAGTATAAAATGTGGGATTGGACGATCGATACATACGACTGGAAAAGCTATGACAATCCTTCTGCCATACTCGAAAGAGTACGTAATCAAAGTGATGAACAAGTCGAAGTCATTTTAATGCATGATTCGAGTGTAACCGTACAAATACTGCCAAAAGTAATTGATTATTTACAGTCACAAGGATACAAACTTCTTCCCTATAATCCTTCTTCTCATCTCAAGGTAAATTTTTGGAAAGACACAAGATTGTAACAGCTTTAGTGCCTATGTGCTAAAGCTGTTTTATTTTTCTCTTCCCACCCTTCCCATTTTTGTGTAAAATTTTAAATAGTGATGAAGTTTCGAGGTGAATAGAAATGAAACGAATAGATCTCATTTTTAACGCAATACAAAAAGGCAATTATACAGAAGGTGTAACCGCATCAGAACTCGCTACATTTCTGCAACTAGATCGCGCCAATGTAAGTAGCGATTTAAACAAACTTGTAAAAGATAAACTTTTATTAAAAACAAATACGCGACCTGTTCGTTTTTACATAGAAACGAACACTTCGTTGGAAACGCATTCAAAAGAAGTAACTTCATTGGATACATTTGCAATTGAAAATACGAGCCTTAAAATTGCAATTGAAAAAGCGAAAGCTTCTATTCTCTATCCTCCAAACGGTATGCATACTTTACTACTGGGAGAAACAGGGGTCGGAAAGTCTATGTTTGCTTCTTTAATGCACGAATATGCAATTGAAGTTGAACAGCTTCCCAAAGATGCACCATTTATCGTCTTTAACTGTGCTGATTATGCAAATAATCCACAGTTACTACTCGGGCAATTATTTGGGATTAAAAAAGGAGCTTATACAGGAGCAAGTGATCAAAAAGGGTTAATTGAAAAAGCACATGAAGGAATTCTTTTCTTAGATGAAGTACATCGCCTGCCTCCAGAGGGACAAGAAATGCTTTTCACCTTTATTGACCGCGGGGTATACCGCCGCCTTGGAGAAACAGAGAACGAACGTAAAGCACAAGTATTAATCATTACTGCAACAACAGAAGAACCAAATTCATTTTTATTAAAAACATTTACAAGACGTATACCGATGACTGTTACGCTGCCACCACTTCGTGAGCGTACACATAAAGAGCGCTTTGCTTTACTACAGCTATTTTTCACAAATGAAGCAATTCGTCTGCGAAAAGACATTCACGTTAGCCCAAATGCAATGCGTGCTTTCGTCTTTTACAATTGTCCCAATAACATCGGTCAATTAAAAACAGATGTTCAAATTGCCTGTGCGAAAGCCTATTCTGATTTGGTCACAAAGAAACGTGATTCTGTCTATGTTTCAAGTACAGATTTACCTTGGTATATGAAAGAAGGGTTGTTCATTGAAAGGAAGAGCCGTCACTTATACCAAATACCAAATGAAACATTTGTATTTACAGGTGAGGAAGGTTGGAGTAATCATAAAACAGAAGATGAAAAACGCTCTTCTATTTACGATTATATTGACTATAAATACGAAGAACTTCAAGCACGTGGTATTGAAGAGGAAGAATTAGAATTACTAATAGAAAATGATGTTCAAAGCTTTTTCGTACAATATTTTAACCAAATATCCAAAAAAACAAGCCATGAAAATGTTTTTAAAATTGTGGATCGTAATATCGTTTCCGTATGTGAAAAAATAGCGGAACTTGCTGAAAAGCATTTATCTAAGACGTTTGATGAAAAAGTATTTCTTGCTTTAAGTTTACATGTACAGACAACTCTACAACGTTTACAAAGCGGAAAACAAATACATCACCCACAATTAAATCAAATTCGTACGAAATATAAAGAAGCTTTTTCCGTAGCTATGCAATGCATTCAACTACTGGAGGAAGAATTACAAATAACAATGCCTATTGATGAAGCTGGCTTTTTAACAATGTTCTTCGTTGTTGATCCAATTCCTGCCTCACAAACAGAAGTAAAAGTATTAATATTAGCACACGGTAATGGCATCGCAACTGAAATGGCAAACGTTGCAAACGAACTTCTCGGCATTGAGGAAGTAACCGGTATTGATATGCCGTTACACGAATCACCGAAAGATTTCTTGGAACGTGTGAAAGTGTATATGAAAACACTACAAAATGTAAATGGGCTTCTCTTACTTGTCGATATGGGGTCACTTGCTTATATCGGTGACATATTAGAAACGGAGTTCAAAATCCCTGTACGTGTTCTCTCGATGACGAGCACACCACATGCACTAGAAGCAGCTCGAAAAGCTCAGCTCGGTTATTCATTAGATGCGCTGTATGAAACAGTAAAAAATTTAACACCATTTTACTTAAACGTACAAGAAGAAAAGAAAAAACCTCTCTCTCCAATGAAATCTGTTATTTTAACAGCTTGTTTAACTGGTGAAGGAAGTGCTTTAGCTATTCAAAAAATGTTAGAGAACTATTTACGATTTGATAAAGACTTAATTGAAATTATTCCGATTAGTATCGTCCATGAAAAAGATTTAACGAAAATGATCGAGAACATAAAAAAAGAGCGTAATATCATTTGTATCGTCACGAATTTCGATGTGCAAGTGCCGTGCTTAACATATCATTTCCAAGACATCGTAAACTACACAGCGATTCAGCCTATTCAAGAATTAATTACGTATGAAGAAACATATGCAAAAATGGCGGATATTCTTGAACAACAAATGCAGCGTAACGATGGGGCATTACTTATTAAAACAATTCGTTACGCATTAAATACAATTCAAGAATTAATTTCCTTACAGCTAACTCCTGATAGCTTAATGGGGGTTATTCTGCATATGAGCTGTATGGTTGACCGTCTTCAAAAAGGAGAAAGCCTTCTTCCTCACCCTGATAAAGAGAAAAGAAGACAAGATGAATACTGGATGTATATGAAAGTAAAAAAAGCATTGCAACCGATTGAAAATACATTTGAAATACAAATACCTGATGACGAAGTATTTTACGTTATGGACTTCTTTATTAAAAATCAGCCTGTTAAAAATTAATTGAGGCCGTTTTTAAAAATATCGACCGTAACGTGAGTTATATCGGCGCAACTCAGATTATATCAGCGATTTTCAAAACATATCGATTTACCGACAATAATCGCTAAAACTAGCACCTTATATAATGAGAAAAGGCTGTTCCAACATATGGACAGCCTTTTCCTCTACTTCTTTACTTTTCTAACTCGCCCTCTTATTTCTCCTCTTTTTTGTGATTTCGTATGGACATTAACATATACATTTGCTTGAATAATTTCTTGAAGTAAATGTACAAATGATTTCCCTTGTAAAGGTCCCTCAAAATCCTCTACATTCACTACACCAGTAATACTTCCCTCGTTCAAACTAATCCCTTGCTCCAGTGGACCATACAAATATAAAACAACAGGACCAATTTGAGTAGACTTCCCTAAATGAATTTGACACGATGTAACCTTTTCTATATTTTTTAGTATTACTCTGTAATGCAATTTCGTTAAATCATCACTAAAAATAAACTCTGCTACCCCAAAAGCTTCTGTATTTACAGGAGGCACTTCCCTCTTACCTGTTAACCTGGCAAAGAAATGTGTTGTCATAAGGCATTCTCCTTATATAAATTTCCCAGCACTACTTCTACTACTTTATGGTTTAGACATAATCATTTATGACTTTTTCAATTTTAATTACAAAGAAAAGATTCACAAAATCTTTACATTAAAATCGTTCCTGTAGATTGAAAGTCTCTTGTATAATGCACATAGAAAAACATTATAGGAGGTTATTTTGAAAAAAAACAAACACATCTTTCACACATTATTAGAGATTTTTCTCGTCTCATTTAAATTAGGACTTACTTCATTCGGCGGTCCTGTCGCTCATCTCGGCTATTTTCACCACGAATACGTGCAAAAAAGAAAATGGATGGATGAACGAAGCTATGGAGATTTAGTAGCGCTATGTCAATTCCTTCCTGGTCCTGCCAGCAGTCAAGTCGGTATGGGGGTTGGATTATTAAGAGGCGGACTATTAGGAGCTATTATTTCATGGATTGGATTCACTTTACCGTCTGTACTTGTTTTGGTTTTCTTCGCCTCATTCCTTAATCAGTTCGATCTTGGAAGTGCTGGCTGGATTCATGGACTAAAACTTGTAGCAGTAGCTATTGTCGCTCATGCCATATGGGGAATGGCGCGAAAGTTAACTCCAGATCGCAACCGTGCGACGATTGCGATTGTAACTGCCGCAATTGCCTTATTATGGCCAAGTAGTTGGACACAAGTCATCCTTATTATAATATGTGGCTTTATCGGTTGGTTTTTATATCGCAACCAACCAATTAGCCAATCTCAAAATATAAAAGTACCTATTTCAAAAAAGATAGCAGTTTCTTGTCTCGTCTTATTCTTTGGACTATTACTACTGCTACCGATATTAAGACCGTTTTCTTATTACATCGCTTTATTTGATAGTTTCTATCGCTCTGGCGCACTTGTATTTGGAGGAGGACACGTCGTGCTGCCCCTTCTTGAAGGTGAGTTCGTACAAAACGGAATGATGACGAAAGAACAGTTCCTAGCTGGATACGGATTAACACAAGCAGTACCAGGACCACTATTTACATTCGCCTCTTATATAGGAGCAGTATTAAACGGGACGCTTGGGGCAACACTCGCAACAATTGCGATTTTCCTCCCTGCTTTCTTACTCGTTATTGGTGTTTTACCATTTTGGAACAGTGTGAGAAAAATATCATTCATACAAGGCGCACTACTTGGTGTTAACGCCGCAGTTGTTGGTATTTTAATTGCCGCTTTTTACGATCCTATTTGGACGAGTACAGTTATAAATGCTTCAGATTTCGTTTTCGCTTCGCTTCTTTTTTGCTTACTAGCTTTTTGGAAAACACCACCTTGGGTTATCGTTATACTGGGAGCCTTTGGCGGATATATTCTGTCCATTTTATAAATAGAAAAAACGACGGCATGATGTAGCCGTCGTTTTTTCTATTAAAACTTCACAAGCTCTATGCCTTCTGGCAACTCACTCTCTGTTAAAATACGCAATTCCTTCACACGATCCATTACGTAAGAAGAACGCTTCACAAGCTCTGGATCAATATAAGCTGGATGAACCATAATTTCTACCGTTTGTTCACCTTGTACTCTTTCTTTTAACTTCACAAAGTAATCTTCCGTCACACCATCCGCATAAAAGTCACTGTAAAACACATCAGAAAATGGATGCACCGCTCTATCTTCCTCACAACGACGAATCGGAACATTATATTTAGCCGCTAATCTCTCAAGAACATCATGTAAAATCGGTAAACCATGCACATGATGATGACTATCTAAATGAGTTGGTGTTAATCCGTAAGATAAAAACTTCTCAATTTGAGCAGTCCATTCTCTCTCAACTTCTTCTGGATTTATATTCCCTTCCCTTACAACACTTTGTTTATGAAACGATCCGTTTTCCCCTACGAGTGACGGTACATCCTTTAACAGTGGTTCTCCTGCCGTTAATACGAGATGTACGCCTACTCCGAGTAGGTTGTACTCTTTCGCTAAGCGTACCGCATGCTCTGTTCCTGGCATATTCATCATCATCGTCGTTGAATTGACAAGTCCATTTATATGCCCATCAATAATGCCGTAATTTGTACCTTCTGTAAGACCGAAATCATCTGCATTTACAATTAACTTAATCATCATAATACCTCCTAATAGAATAAAAAAAGCGGGCTAAATAGCGCCGCTTTTACTTCTCTACCTTTTTAAAGAACTGTGGAAGATACTCTTTATGTGCTTCCAACATTTCATCTAAAATTTGTTTTGCAACTTTATCTGATGGTACAAGTGGATTGATTGTCATAGCAAGCAGCGCCTTATGATAATCCCCTGTAACAGCAGCTTCAATTGTTGTGCGCTCGAATGATTTAATTTGTTGTACTAAACCGCGAACTGGTACTGGAAGGTCTCCAACTGCAATTGGTTTTGGGCCTTCTTTCGTAATAATACAGTTCACTTCAACAGCTGAATCATGTGGTAAGCTTGCAATTGTTCCGTTGTTTCGTGTGTTAACAGGCTGGATATCACCTTTATTATTGTAAATAGACGTAATTAAGCTACATGCTGCATCACTATAATAAGCTCCGCCACGTTTTTCTAATTGTGGTGGTTTAATATCTAAGTTCGGGTCTTTATATAACTCAAATAAATCATTTTCTAATTGTTTTACTACTTCTGCACGTGTACCTTTTTCAACAGAAGCTTCTTTCTCTTCTTCTAACATTTCACGTGTTTTGTAGTAATAACGATGGTATGGACATGGAATCGCACGAAGTCCTCGAATAAAGTCTGGCTCCCAGTTAAGCGCTGCGATATTTTCCATCGTAATTTGTTTTTCTGGATCTGTCACAAGCTCTAACACACGGTCCATTACACTTACGCCATCTAAGTATACATCTAGTCCGTATACCATATGATTTAAACCTGCGAAATCAACGTGAACACGACTCGCATCTACTTCAAGTAATCTTGCAAGACCCATACGAATTCCGATTGGAACGTTACATAGACCAACTACTCTTTGAATATTTGTATAACGAAGGACAGCCTCTGTTACCATACCAGCTGGATTTGCAAAGTTAATTAACCATGCATTTGGACAGAGCTCCTCCATATCCTTACAAATATCTAAAATAACAGGAATCGTTCTCAATGCTTTGAATAAACCACCAGGACCATTCGTTTCCTGACCGATTACATCATACTTTAACGGAATTGCTTCATCTTTTGCACGTGCTTCTAATAAACCAACGCGAAGTTGTGTTGTTACAAAGTCAGCATCTTTTAATGCTTCACGGCGATCAAGTGTTAAATGTACCTCGATTGGTAAGCCTGATTTTTTCACCATACGTTTCGCTAAGTTACCAACGATTTCTAACTTTTCTTTTCCTGCCTCAATATCTACTAACCAAATTTCACGAACAGGAAGCTCATCATAACGCTTAATAAATCCTTCAATTAACTCTGGTGTATAACTAGATCCACCGCCGATTGTAGCAATTTTAATTCCAGTCATGCTTTATTCCCCTTTCGCTTCAAGCTTTTTATAAAGATCGATAAACTCTGCTGCTAATTCTTTCACTGTAATCGCATTCATTAAATGATCTTGTGCGTGAATTAAAAGAACACTAACCTCTGTTTTTTCTCCTCTTGCTTCTGATTGTATGAGCTCTGTTTGGAAATGATGCGCTTCATTAATCGCTTCTTTTGCCTTTACCATCGCTTCATCTGCTTCTGCCATTTTCCCCTGTTTGGCAAATTGAAGTGCCTCCATCGCAAAGCTTCGTGCGTTACCACTATTTAAAATCAATTGGAATGGAATTTGTTCTGCTGTAGTCATCATAATTACCGCCCTCTCTATAAGGTTCAACCGATTTAAATACCCCTTCAGTTTGAACATGTCTATTAAAGTATGAATTTATTAATGATAGTTTAGTGTTCATATAGATGTTTTTCATCTTTTTGAACATGATATAAAGGTAATTATTCTGACGAGCTATAAGAACTCGCCAGAATAATATTTTTTAAAGTGATACTGAATTGTCGCTTCCTTTTGTTTCAGCTTTTGCAGCCTGTACATAAGTACGGTCACACATTAATACGAATGGATAGTAAATTACTACCGCGATTGCAAAGTTTACCACTTGTAGTGCTGCACCAGCGATGCTTCCGCCCGCTACAAGATAACCACTAAAGATTGGTGGCATTGTCCAAGGAACTAAAGCAACTGTTTTTGGTACCCACCCTAAAGAAATCGCTGTATAAGAAGTAATAACTAATACAACCGGTGTAAGTACGAATGGAATGATTAACGCTGGATTTAATACGATTGGTGTACCGAAAATAACTGGTTCGTTAATATTGAAGAAACCAGGACCGATAGATACGCGACCTACACCACGAAGTTGCGCACTTTTTGCAACAAGCATTACCGCTACTAAGAATGCTAATGTTGCACCTGATCCGCCGATGTATACGTATACATCAAAGAATGGCTTTGTGAAAATGTGCGGTACATCATATGCAGACATACCATCGTTAAATAATTTAATGTTCTTTTCTAGTGCTGGTAAATAAATTGGGTCGATAATACCACCGATAATATTAGGACCATGTAATCCGAAGAACCATAATACGTGAATAAGTAATGCGATAATAATTGCACTTGGTAACGTACCTGCTAAACCTTGTAATGGTAATTGAATTGTTTCAAATACGATTTTATGAATACTTGTTCCCGCTAATTTCACAGCTAACTGAATACTTGCTGTTACGATTAAAATAACGAATGCTGGAACTAATGCTGCGAATGATTTCATTACTGCTGGTGGAACACCATCTGGCATCTTAATTGTAATATCTCTTTGAACAAAGAACCTGAATACCTCGGTTACAAGAAGAGCTACAATGATAGAAACGAATAAACCTTGTGATCCTGTCCAAGCTAAATCAATACCGCCTTCTTTTGGCGTTGTCGGAGATATAATAATTAATGCACCGAATGTAATAATTGCTGCTGACAACGCGTCTACACCGTAAGATTTCGCTAAATTATAACTTATCCCAACTGCGGCTATGAGGGCTAATATTGCAAAGGACCCTGTCCACATACCACCGCCAATATCTTTCCAAACATCCCCAAATGCACCCTTCATAAGTTTTTGGAATGCATCAACTGGTAGATTATTTATAAGTACTGCAAATGATCCAACTAAGATAAGAGGCATAACTGCGATAAATCCATCACGGATCGCAACTAAGTGACGCTGCGATCCGATTCTTCCTGCGACTGGAACTAAATATTTCTCCATGAATGCAATAAACTTTTGCATTTCGCTTCCCCCCTAATTATTTTTTAAGTGTTAATGCGTGATCTAAAACTGCTTCTCCATTCATCATGCCGTAGTGCATTGGATTGATAACGTCGATTCCAACGTTTCTCTCATCAGCAAGCGTTTTCATTGAAGAAAGCATGTAACGAACTTGTGGTCCTAGTAATAATACATCTGCTTGATCGATATTCGTTTTTACTGCATCCCCAGATACAGCCCAAATCTTTCCTTCTAAACCGCGAGCTTTTGCAGCCGCTTCCATTTTTGTAACTAGTAAACTTGTAGACATCCCTGCTGAGCAACATAATAAAATATTCATTTGAAAATCCCCCTTGTGTAGTATAAAAAATTTATGTTTTATTTATTTTTCTTTACGCTATTTATTAATGCAATTAGCGTGCCAACTTTTTAAAACCACTAAAATCAGTGCTTTTTCGAGCATTTTCTTTGTGTGTTAACGCTTTCAATTAGTGTGTCGTCTAAAAAACACACAGTGTGTTATAAAACAACACGCTTTTAACACATAACTGTATGAAAATAGATTAGTGTTTAGTTGTCTAGTTATGTTTAATATGAAAAAACACTAAAAAAATTTTTCATCGTAGAAATCTAGTAAAAAACAACATTTTCTTGAGCTCAGTCTTCTATCTATTCTATTGTCCAAGCATACTCTACTAGATTACATAAAATAAAATAGAATAAAATAACACAATTCGAAAGGGGATTCCTATGCCAAAACATAGAAAACAAAGCAAAATAAAGATTTATAGAATAACAAGCTATAAAAAAGACAAGCGTTCTGAATTAGACTCTGACAAATTTGAACTAGAACAGCAGGACAAGCATGATATACAAGACAAACAGGACAAACAGGACAAACAGGATGAGCAGAATAAGCAAGATAAGCAAGTACAATCGGAAAATGTAACTATAGTACCTACAGATTCACACAACTTAGATGTATGGGATGAAATTTCTTTAAAAGAAATACAAGCTGGTGAACATACAAATTTATTTAAAGAAAAGAGTAATTACCAAAATATTAATTTAGTCCAAGTAAACGATGTTCGCTTATACTTGGACAAGCAACTACAATTCAGCTCCGTCGATGAGCAAATTTATCATGAAGCACTTGTACATCCAATTATGTCAAAAGTAATTGATCCAAAACGTGTTCTCATATTAGGCGGTGGCGATGGTCTTGCCCTGCGAGAAGTTTTAAAATATGAAACTGTACTACATGTAGACCTTGTTGACTTAGATGGATTGATGATTGATATGGCTCGTAATGTTCCAGAATTAGTTTCTTTAAACAAAAGTGCATTTTTTGATAATCGTGTAAATACACACGTATGCGATGCAAAAGAATTTCTAAATTCACCTTCATCTTTATACGATGTAATCATTATTGATTTTCCAGATCCAGCGACAGAGTTGTTAAGTACTTTATATACAAGCGAACTATTTGCTCGTATAGCTACATTCTTAACAAAAGATGGTGCTTTTGTCTGTCAATCTAATTCACCTGCTGATGCACCTCTAGTATATTGGAGTATCGGTAATACAATTGAACACGCTGGATTAACTGTAAAAAGCTATCATACAATAGTCCCTTCTTTCGGAACTGATTGGGGATTTCATATCGCTGCTAATTCTGCACATGTACTCGATCAAATTGAACAATTATATGTAGTACCAACTCCTCGAACATTGCCTGCTCTTCTTTTTCCTTTATTTCAATTTAAAGAAGAACATCTAGAACAACGTAACCTCGCTCTTTTAAATTCAGAATCAAATCTTATCTTACATCAATGCTACAAACAGGAAATGAAGTTTTGACAATATTATAGTAAGGAGTGCTACCCTATGGAATATTCTACTTTTGGCAAGCATATAATAGTAGATTTGTGGGGAGTGGACTTTTCCCTATTAGATGATATGCAATTTTTAGAATATCATCTAGTTACAGCTGCAGATTACTCTGGTGCCCATGTTTTAAACGTAAGTAAAAAAGAGTTCCAGCCATATGGTGTTACTGTATTAGTGTTATTATCAGAAAGCCATCTTTCCATTCACACTTACCCGGAACAAAATTTTGCAGCTATTGACTGTTATACTTGCGGTACAACCGTTGAACCACAAATATCGATTGATTATATCGTAAATATATTAAAACCGGAACGGATGCATATAAAAAGATTAATCCGTGGTATAGGAGAAATTGTTACTGCCGATTAATTATAACTCTTACTCATCCGAAAAAAGGAGGATTGTAAAATACCATCAGTGGGATGAACATTCCACTGATGGTACAGGCACATACATAAAATGAAATTTTAATTAGTGGGAGTTTTACTGCCCGTTAATTCGAGATAAAAAAACCTTGCATAAGCAAGGTTCATTCATCCACCGACATCTTCCTATATAACTCTACAAACTCACTCGCTAATTCTTTCACCGTAATTGCATTCATTAAATGGTCTTGTGCGTGTACCATTAAAAGAGTAACTTCGGTCTTTTCACCACCAGCTTCTTTCTGGATAAGCTCCGTTTGTACACGGTGCGCCTCTTTTAATTCCTCTAGTGCTTCTTGTAATTTAGCTTCAGCTTCTGTAAACTCCCCACGCTTCGCACAATCAATTGCTTCCATTGAACAACTTCTCGCGTTTCCCCCATGCAAGATTAAATGAAAAGCTTTCGTCTCTATCGTATCCATTGTAGTTCTTTACTCCCCCTTTTCTTCCGCCAGTTTTTGTTTATCCCATATTTTTAAGAACGGTAAATAAATGAAGAATGCTAGCGCAAAGTTAACAAGTTGTAAAATAACACCTGAAATTTTCCCGCCCGATCCTAAATATCCACTAAAAAGAATAGGTGTCGTCCAAGGTACAGCGGCCCCACTCGGACGTGCCACCCATCCCCATTCCATTGCAAAGTACGAAACAATTGTTAACACAACTGGAACTAATATAAATGGAATTAGTAAAAGTGGGTTCATCACAATCGGCATACCAAAAGTTACCATCTCATTAATATTAAATATACCAGGTGCAATTGACAATCTCCCTAAACTTTTTAATTGTTGACTTCGTGCAAATAGTAACATTCCAACAACTAGAGCAAGCGTTGCACCAGAACCGCCCATATAAATCCATAAGTCAAAAAACTGTGCCGTAATCGTATTTGGTACATCTTGCCCAGCTTGAAAAGCAACTCGGTTTTGATCCATTAACGACAACCAAACAGGGCTCATTACACCACCAACAATAGTAGCACCATGAATTCCACACGACCAAAGAACATGAACGAGAATAACTGCTATTATTGCGCCCCAAAGACTAGCACCAAGTACACTAAGTGGTTCCTGTAAAATTTGTCCTACAATATTATGGATACTGCCAAAAGAAGTATTTTCTATAATTAAGCGTAAAATCCAAATAACTGTTACAACAATAAATCCTGGAACAAGTGCCGCAAATGAACGCGTGACAGCTGGTGGAACTGTCTCTGGCATCTTTATAATTATCTTTTTTTGTACAATAAATCGATACAGTTCAGTAGATATAAGTGCAATAATCATTGCTACAAATAACCCTTGGCTTCCCATTAATGCAGCTGGGATAGCGCCTTCTACAAGTACACTTTCTTTTGTACTTGGTATAATATATGCAACTTGAAATGGCGTCGCAAGTAAAAACGTCACAAGCGACAATGCCCCGGATGCTAAAGCATCCACTTTATAATACTCTCCAAGCCTGTAAGCGATTCCAAAAACAGCTATTAAAGCCATTATATTAAAAGTTGCACTAACTGGATACCCTAAAGCTCTCTGCCAATTCTCACCAAACAAACCTGCCATAAACTCGTTATATCCGGGTATCGGCAGTGCACTAATAATGAGGAAAAACGATCCAATAATTAAGAAAGGCATCGTTAAAATAATTCCATCTCGAATTGCTTGTAAATGCCTCTGCTCTGCAACCTTCCCTGCTACCGGCATCACATACTTCTCTAAAAACCGTATCATCTATCCCACTCTCCTCATGGTTTCATTGACAAAGCTGCTTGCAAGATAGCTTCTCCATTACAAAGTCCGTAATGAACAGATTGAATGACATCAACAGGTATCCCTTTATCCTTACATAATTCTTTCATTTTCGGTAATAAATAACGTACTTGCGGTCCAAGTAAAAGGACATCAGCTTTATCAATATGACTATTCACTTCAGAACCTGATACTGCCCAGATTGTTACTTCTATCCCTCTTGTCTCTGCTGCTTTCTCCATCTTTGTAACAATCAAACTGGAAGACATTCCCGCTGCACAGCAAAGTAAAATATTCATCCCGCTTCCCTCCCCTTTTTTCTCTACCTAAATTATGGTGCACTCCTTGCCACCACTAGGTTACAAATATATATGTCTAGATTTCCTGCTGTATGCCGAGCTTAAAAACAAAAATTTCTTGGTTTTCGCGCTATTCCATTTATCCGTATTCTCCTAGTAAAGAGAACTCTAACTCGCTATAATGATTCAGTATGACTTTTTTTAATTGATAGGAGGATATATTTATGAAGGCATATCGCTTTCCACTTATTTTATTATCTTCTATCCTAATTGGTGGTTTCATTGGTTATTTCATGGGTGCCGATGCAGTTGCTTTAAAGCCGCTTGGTGACATTTTCTTAAACTTAATGTTTACGATTGTTGTACCTCTAGTGTTCTTTAGCATCGCATCGTCTATTGCTAATATGGATGGATTAAAACGTTTCGGTAAAATTATGTCTAGTATGGCTGGGACTTTCTTATTTACAAGTATTTTAGCTGCTATTTTTATGATTATTGTTGTGAAAATATTCCCGCCAGCACAAGGTGTTGTACTAGAACTAACACAACCTGACAAAGCCGGCAAAGCTGTTAGTGTTGCAGATCAAATCGTCGGTATTTTAACAGTATCTGACTTCTCGAAGTTACTATCTCGTGAAAATATGTTAGCTCTTATTTTCTTCTCTATCTTAATGGGGATTGCAACTTCAGCAGTTGGCGAAGAAGGAAAGCCATTCGCTACATTCCTACAGGCTGGTGCAGAGATTTCAATGAAGGTTGTATCTTTCATTATGTACTACGCCCCAATCGGACTTGCTGCTTACTTTGCAGCATTAGTTGGCGAATTCGGACCACAACTTCTTGGAACTTACTTCCGAGCAGCAATGGTATACTATCCTGCTTCTCTAATTTATTTCTTTGTATTCTTCACATTCTATGCATACCTTGCAGGTCGCAAACAAGGTGTACAAGTATTTTGGAAGAACATGGTCTCTCCTACAGTTACATCACTTGCAACTTGTAGTAGTGCCGCAAGTATTCCAGCGAACTTAGAAGCAACGAAGAAAATGGGTATTTCTTCAGACGTTCGCGAAACAGTTGTCCTTCTTGGTTCTACACTTCATAAAGACGGCTCTGTTTTAGGTGGCGTATTAAAAATTGCTTTCTTATTCGGTATTTTCAACATGGAATTCGAAGGACCGAAAACATTAGCAATCGCACTTGTTGTTTCTCTATTAGTAGGAACAGTAATGGGTGCTATTCCCGGCGGCGGTATGATCGGTGAAATGTTAATTGTATCTCTATACGGTTTCCCGCCAGAAGCACTGCCAATTATCGCAGCAATTAGTACAATCATTGATCCACCTGCAACGATGTTAAACGTAACAGCAGATAACGCTTGTGCGGTAATGACAGCTCGCCTTGTAGAAGGTAAGAATTGGATCAAAAACAAATTTGCTTAATAGAAAGAGGATGCTCGTTTAGAGCATCCTCTTTCTTTCGTTATTTGTTAATAAGTTGATAGCTCCTCTCGCCACAAATTTGTTACAATCTTCACAAATATTCCACATCCATTATCCATTCTCCGTACTATAATCATGTATGGAAAAGGAGATGAACACGATGACACAAAGCGCACCTGAATTTAAAGTTTTGCAAAGCATTGCATTTCTCGCTGTCGTTTTGCAAAGTTCCTTATTATATACGATGAATCAAGGAAATGTCTTACTTGAGCAATCCCTCATTATGGGCATGCTATTTAATCTTGCAAAATTCTCAGCACCAGCATTCATATTTATCGTTGGATTTCACTTAATTCGTCACTATACGAAGCAATTAGTATATAAAGAATATATTTCTGAAAAAGCGACACACTTACTCATTCCTTATTTCTTTTGGTCTATTCTTTACTTATTAACAACAAACGATCTTATTACGTTACAAAGTGGAATAAAAAGTTTATTACTCGGAACAGCCGCGCCCCATCTTTGGTACGTTATTATGATGTTCCAAATTCACTTATTGTTCCCTTTACTATGCACACTTTTTTATTGGTTTCAAAAACGAACAGAAAATAAAAAAGACATATATAAATATATGACCTTTTTCGCTTGCCTATATTTTCTATTAATGTGGTTCTCTTCTCACTATATTTTTAATGGAGAAAAATTAACAAGTTCAACAATTTTACATTATACAGATCGATCATTTCTATTCTACTCATTCTATTTCGTTATGGGCGGCATTGCCGCTGTAGCACTAAAAACTTGGCGGCTATTCGTCATGAAACATATCCCGCTTATAACAATATTATTTTTCATCTTATTTTTATTCATCAATTATGAGTTGTTTAGTTTTTACGGAGCAAACTCTATCCATTTAACTGTTTCTACCTATTTAAAACCATCTATGTTTTTATATATAGTATGCGAAATTATCATACTGTATGTGTTATCTATTATGATAGTACAGCGTCGTGGTTTCTTATATAAAACGTTACGTTTCATTGGAAATTACACGTATGGTGCTTATTTAGCTCATTTATTCTTCTTGCAACTATGCACAAAACTTCTTTCCTTATTCACGCTGCAAGAAAATACTATATTATATACCCTATTACTATTTGTGTTAACGGCCATTATCTCTATTTCAACAATGGTCATTTGTAGCACAATACCATTTCATACTTGGATTACAGGACCTTCTCCTACAACAAAGATGAAATGGACGAAGGTTGTATTCCGAAAAAATCATAAAAAACTATTCAAGCCATATATTTGATATAATAATACGCATATAAAAAGAAAGCGAGAGACACCTATGATTAATCAAGTTGGACAAATTATGCTATATGTAAATAACCAAGACGAAACAGTACAATTTTGGACAGAAAAAGTAGGGTTCCAAATCATTGCGGAAGAAAATAACGGAAATGGCTTCCGCTGGATTGAAATTGCACCGGCGAAAGAAGCAGGAACAAGCATCGTCCTTCACGATAAAGCGTTAATCGCGAAGATGCAACCTGAACTAAACCTAAATACACCTTCACTTATGTTCTTCTCAAATGACTTAGACCGTCTATATAAAGATCTTTCTGAGAAAAATGTCACAGTTGGACAGGTTGTAGATTTACCTACTGGTAGAGCATTCAACTTTGCTGATAATGAAAATAATTACTTTGCAGTAATGGAACGTAAATAAAAAATAAGCTATCCGAAAAAATCGGATAGCTTATTTCATTTTAAGAAACTTGTTCTGCATTCGTTTCTCTATGCTGTATATGACTCGTGATCCAAGCAATTCCACCGGCAACAACGAGGTAACATAACAATATTAAAATTTGCATTTGTAATTGTGACCAATCTCCTAAAGAGATAACATCTTGTAATCCTCTAAGAGAATGAGACATTGGGAGAAATTGTCCAATTTTACTAAGAACAGCTATATTTAATTCTCCTGGGAAAGTACCTCCGCTCGTCGCTAATTGCAGGACAAGAAGGGTTACCGCTAAGAACTTTCCAACCAGACCAAATACTGTTACTAGCATAAGAATAAATGTCATGAACGTAAAGGAAATAACAATACTTGATAAAACAAAGAGTGGCACACTTGCGACTTCTAATTTCATAACACCTAGCACAACTACATCTACGAGTAGCGCTTGAATAAGTCCAATTAAATATACCAATCCTAGTTTATTAATAAAATGTACCGTTCCGCTTACTTTCATATTTTGTCTGCGGCCAAGCGGTAAAATATTCGATGCCATAATTCCGCCAACATAAAATGCAAGCGATAAGAAATATGGCGCAATGCCTGAACCGTAGTTAGGAACGTCAGAAACTGTTGACTTCACTAACTGAACTGGCTCTGAGAACATCGTATTGCGTGCATCATCATTACGAATATCCGCTATCTTCTCTGCGCCCTCTCCTAATTTCCTAGAAAGTTCTTTCGCACCATCATCAAGTTTAACAAGTCCGTTCGTTAACTGATCAGCACCATGATTCAGCTCTGTTCCGCCACTCGCAAGTTGATTTACACCTTCTTGTAATGATGTAAATCCAGCTCCCCATTTCGTAAATCCACTAGCTAAATTTGTAGCACCATCTGCTATTTTTTTCGTTCCAGCAGTAGCTTCATTTAACTTAACTCCGAATGTATTCATACCTTCTTCAACCTTATGCTGACCATTTGCAAGCTTCTGCGCACCTTGTGTTAATTGTTGTTGGCTATTATTTAAAATACTTGTTGCTTTAGCTAGTCCATTAGACGTAGCAACAATTTTTTGAAAAGCGGGATCTTGCTGCACTTCTGGATGATTTTTCACGTACTCTTCTAATTGTTGTTTTACACTATTTGCCGCATTGTCCGCTTTCGCTTGCCCTTCAGCAAGTTTTTCATTTCCATTCACCCATTCATTTGTACCAGCACTTAATTCACTAATTCCTGATTGTAACGTTTTTTCACCTTGTGCTAGTAATTCCATACCACTATGAAGTGATGTCGCTCCTTGACTCAGCTCATTTGCTCCCCCGGTTAAAGCAGATTGACTGGATGCAAGCTTTTCACTTCCTTCTTTCAATTTCGATGTCCCATCACTTAAACGATCAATACCATTCGCAAGCTGATTCGCTCCATTTTTTGCATCGGTCGTTCCTTCATGTAACTTCTCAGCACCATTACTTGCATCACTCAATCCTTGTGCCAAATCTTGAAACTTTGAAAAGACACCTTCTGTATAAGATTTCGTAATACTGTTTGAGATTTTTGTTTTCATATTTTCAACAGCTGTCGTTCCAATTTGCGCTGCTACAAAGTTTTTACCCGGATTTACTTTGTACTGCAATTGTGCTGGTTCTGGTTTCTCATCCATAAGTGTACTTACCTTTTTAGAGAAATTTTCTGGAATCGTAACAACCATATAGTACTTATCTTCTTTTAGCCCTTCATCAGCATTTTTTTCTGATACAAAATGAAAAGCCAGTTCTTTATTCTCCTTTAAATTTTTTACAAAATCGTCTCCTGCATGAATTATTTTCTCATCCATCGCAGCACCTTTATCTAAATTCACAACCGCAACAGGTAATTTATCTAATTTTCCGTACGGATCCCAATATCCAGCTAAAAAGAATCCTGAATAAATTAACGGAACGATTAATAAAAAAATTAAAGCGATACGTCCATGTTTATGGTGCCACATCGCTTTCCAATCTTTAAATACAAGTTGAATTCCCTTCATGAAACATACTCCTTCTCCGAATTTAACACCATTAGAATGGTTTAACAGATTTACTATACACGTCACTTTCCATACTGTATAATACATCTTTAATTATTAATTCATTCCTTTTGGTCTATAGAAAGGAGACTCGAAATGGAACTGCTCCAGTTAAAATACTTTCAGACAGTGGCACGACTAGAACATATGACAAAGGCAGCTGAAGAATTGCATATCGCACAACCTTCACTCAGCAAAACAATAGCTAGACTCGAAAAGGATTTAGGCGTCCCTTTATTTGATCGCCAAGGCCGACAGATTACTTTAAATTCTTTCGGAAAAGTATTTTTAAAACGAGTAGAACGTATTTTTCATGAATTAAGCGAAGGGGAACGAGAAATTAAAGATTTAGCCGAATTACAACAAAGCTCTATTACACTAGCCGTTTCTATTCCGAGAATATTACCAGAACTACTTGGCTCTTTTTTACTAGAACATCCTAACGTTCGGTTCCAACAATTTCTTGCATCCACTCCTTCTATGAAACGACAACTAGATAATATAGAAATTGACTTTTGTATCTCCTCTGTGCCAATTGAAGGGGAAGAAATTGTTTGGGAACCACTTATTACAGAAGAAATTTTCTTAGTCGTCCCTTCAGGCCATCGTTTATCAGGCCGAGAAAATATCCACCTGCATGAAGTAAAGGACGAACCGTTTATTAGTATGAACACTGGCTATGGATTTCGGCACTTAACGGATGAATTTTGTAAAGAAGCTGGTTTCACTCCACATATTGCTTTTGAAGTCGATGAACCGACCGTGATTAGCGACCTCATTAAGCAAGGTCTCGGCATCGCTTTTGTTCCAAGTTTAACTTTATTAAAAAACTCTACTTTAGCATCGAGCAAGTTGCGTATTATTGAACCCACTTGTCAGCGAACCATCGGATTAAGTTGGTCAAAAAAACGCTACTTATCAAAAACAGCTCAGCAATTCCGTGAATTCGTGATTGACTACTTCTCTAATATTAGGACGTAAAATTATATGAACAAATAAAAGGTGCCACCCTCATATGGTGGCACCTTTTATTGTTCACTCTTTTTTAATTCCATTTCAGCTAAAAGTGGTAGTACGTTATCAAAAATATGCGTATTATTATTTTCACCTGTTACATATCCACCGTAATATCTACTAAATACGTTGTCATTTCGGAATGTGGCCATATGATCATACAATTCCTTCGCAAACTTTGTATCACCTGTTTGTAGTACGTACAAAATCGTTAGTCCATACGCGGCCGGCGATTCATAATTCACAGTTTGTTTTCCCGTTTCTAAATTGTAACGACCGTATAGCTTTCCATCCTCCTGGAACTTCTTTTTTATAAATTCCAAATAAGCAGCTGATGAAAGACCACCTAAACTTCGATGATATGCAACGTATGATTGGTCAATAAGATTCACTTCTTTATCGTACGTAAATGTACCATCTTCTTTATACTCTTTTGGGAATGCCCAGCCATGCCTTGGATAATCTGCTAAAAATTGAACGACTTCCTGATATTGCTGAGCAGAAACTTTGCCGTACTTCTTCATATAGGAGAATGCACGCGGATTTATGTATGATGTTGTTACAAAATTATTTTGTTTCCCTGTATCTGCATCATAATAATCAACATAATAATTATCTTTTTTATTATAACGAAGTACAGCATCACTTAATTGATCGGCAAGGTTTTTATAACGCTCTTCCTTATACATTTCATAAGCACGATATAATTGTTCTATAATACGAAGATCATCTATAAGTGCATTTGTAGCTGACTGTCTCTCTCCCTTTTCAGAGAGTTTCCATAAAACGATATGATTCTTATATATGAAATTATCTTGAATAACCTGTACTTGCTCATCAAATAACGCCTGATCATCTTTATCAAGTGTATACTGTAACCATAATCCCGCCGATTCTGATAAAGCTTCACGTCCCTTAGCTTCACCCGTACCTGCCTTAGTATCTACTAAACGATACGTGGCAAGTGTTCCATTGTCATTCACCATATGTCTTAAAATAAAATTTTCTGTACGGTTTCCTTGTAAAGCTGACCAAAATACAATTCCACCTAAAGCGATTAAGAAGATAACTCCAATCCCTATATATAAACGTTTCCGCAATCTTTTCACCTCCCTAGTAAGGCTAACCTTAATTTTATCAGAACATACATAAATTTAAAAAAGACAATCTATTAGATTGTCTCCCCCCATTTCTATCCCTCGCAAACCTCTTTAGAAGGTTTATATAGCGATTGTACAAGTCGATCATATTCACGACGTGTAATTTCTTTATTATATAGCTTCAATAATAAATCTCTATGCTCTTTTGAAAATGCCATCTTTTTAATGACTTCAGGATACATAAAACACCCTCTCCATTTCACATAAACTTCTTCATTCTAAAAACAGAACTTATGTTCGCATAAAAGATTATAAAAGATTCCTGAGCAAAAAACAAACAAAACATGACCAACTATTTATTTCTTTCTATTCAAAATATTACAACATTATATTATCATATTCACTTTTTAAATACATATATATTTTTGGTAGTTTTTTTGAATAAATCTTCCAATTCAATCAGAAAATAATGGCAAAAAAGAAGAGGAGTTTACATATGGATACGGTAACATTAGCAAGAGCATTTTTCGGTTCTTCATTAGCATTCCACATTATCTTTGCAACACTTGGGGTCGGACTTTCATTGATGATTTTTATAAGCGAAATACTCTATCACTGGAAGAAAGACTCCGACTATGCCATTATGGCGAAAAGATGGACAAAGGCGTTTGCTATTCTTCTCGGTGTAGCAATTCCAACTGGAACAATCGTTGGTGTGCAAATCTCACTTCTTTGGCCTGGTTTCGCCAAAATTGTTGGGCAAGTTATTTCTGTTCCCTTCCAAATTGAGATTTTCGCCTTCTTTTTGGAGGCTTTATTCATGTCGATTTACGTATATGCAGCCGATAAACTTCCTCCATTTATGAGATTAATATCGCTATTTTTCGTCATGCTTGGTGCCACGGCATCCGCCGTGCTTATTACATCAGCAAATACATGGATGAATACACCAGCAGGCTTTTCAATGAATCCAGATGGATCTGTTTTTAACGTTGATCCTTGGAAAGCTTTCTTTAATCCGAGTTTTGGTACAAGTGCATTCCATGTCGTTATTACGGCTTATGCAACTGGTGCGGCTGTCATTGCTTCTATCGCTGGATTTAAATTATTGAAGAAAAATTTAAGTACACGTGAAATTGCTTATCATAAAAAAGGGCTGCTATTAGGGCTTGTCGTTACATTTATTACAGGCGCTACGATGTGGCTTTCAGGACATGAATCAGCGATCGCCTTACATAAACACTCACCTGAAAAACTTGCATCTGCTGAAGCTTTATTTGAAACGACATCACACGCACCGCTATCCATTGGCGGAGTTGTGGATCCCAATACACTTGAACTAAACTATGCACTTGAAATTCCCAACATGCTTAGCTTATTAGTGGGACTAGACCCTAGCACTGTCGTAAAAGGTCTAAAGGAATTTCCCCAAGAAACATGGCCACCATTTTATACACATACACTATTCAACTTAATGGTCGGCACCGCTGCGTTTACCTTTGCAGTTGCAGCAATTGCGCTCTTATATTGGTACTTCGTTTACCGAAAAAAGGGAACAGAACTGCCAAAGTGGCTACTTTGGGGGGCTGCCGCATGCGGACCAATTATGATGCTCGGTATTGAATTCGGATGGATTTTCAGTTGTAGCGGTCGTCAACCATGGACAATTTATGGTATGCAACGTACCGTCGATGCATCTACACGCGCCGATTTCGTCGGTCCTTTATTTGTTTTGTTCATCATTTTATATATTGGACTCGCTATTTTAACAGTCATTGTTCTACGGACATTCTTTAGAAGACATCCATTAAAGAATGATTTACAACATCAAGGAGGCGATTCTCATGCATGAGGAAAGTATTGCAATCATCATCTTATGGGCCCTTATTTTCGTATACAGTATACTAGGGTCCATTGATTTTGGAGCTGGTTTTTGGGGCATGGTATACGCAAAACATCCGACGCTCGCTGCTAAACTTGCGAATCGGTACTTATCACCAACTTGGGAGGTAACAAATACGTTTCTCGTCTTCGTCGTTGTCGCATTTCTCGGCTTCTTTCCGAAAGCGGCCTTTACTCTTGCGACAGTAATGTTCGTACCAGTTATGTTAATTTTAGTGCTCGTTGCAGTACGTAGTACGTTTATGGTATTTGCTTACTCCTTGCCAAAATATCAATACCTTCTTCGGGTTATTTCAGGTATTACTGGTCTCTTAATTCCAGCACTATTAATTACCGTTTTACCCGTTACAGAGGGAGCCTATATTACAATGTCTGAAGGAAAAGAAGTACTCCTGTATGGAAAACTTCTTTCTAGCCCGGTTATCTACTGTTATATGCTTTTCGGACTAACGTCTGAACTATTTCTCTCCTCTCTCTTTCTTGCTGATTTTGCGAGAGAACAAAGTTCAGAAGATACGTATAGAATTTATAGAAGAAATGCTATCATTCTTGGTCCTGCAACGCTCGTTACAGCAATCATCGCCCTCGTTGTAATGGACCCAGAAACACATTGGCTTATGCAAGGATTAATAAAGCAATTCCCGTGGTTTACAGTTTCTATTGTTTTATTCGTTATCGGATACTCGTCCCTTTGGTGGACAAACAAAAAATACAATACACTAGGATACCCTCGCATTGCCGTTTTAGCTGTCGTCGCTCAATATGCATTTGCAAGCTACGCTTACGGCGTCGCGCATTTACCGTATATTATTTATCCTGACGTAACTGTATTTACAAGCTTCACAACGACAGAAACGTTCTATGCACTGCTCATTCTATACGCAATTGGGATTGCAATTTTATTACCAGGATTTATTTTCTTCTGGAATTTATTCTTGAAGGATCGTACTTTTTTGAAGGAAAAATAATATAGTCTTGGAGTCTGTCCCAAAAGGCATTTTGGAATAGACTCCTTTTGTCATGTTTTGTCGATAAGTCGATATATTTTAAAAATCGCTGATATATTTTGAGTTGCGCCGATATATCTCCATAATCGCTGATATATTTTAAGTTGCGCCGATATATTTCAATAATCGCTGATATATTTTAAGTTGCGCCGATATATTTCAATAATCGCTGATATATTTTAAGTTGCGCCAATATATCTCCATAATCGCCCATATAAATTTCATTTACTATTTTACTGCCCCAATAATTTATAGACTCCTCTCATAATAGTTATTTCACTATTCGTGACACTTGTCCTTTAGCTTGAAAAACACATATTCGCTTCATCTCGTTATACGTCTAGTTCTTCTTATTTTTTGCTGAATATACTACCAATATAAACTTGAGACAAGCTACATCTGTTCAAGGGAAAATAGAAAGGTAGGCAAAATATGAGCATTGAAATATGGATTACTATTATTGTATTCTTCTTAACGATGATCGTTATCTTTTGGCGGCCTCGAGGTTTGAATGAGGCGTGGCCAGCAGCAATCGGAGCTGGTATCATCATAATTACTGGACTTGTATCAAAACCAGACGTCATGGATATTATAAGTAAAATTGGCGGTGCTTCCATAACAATATTAGCGACCATCGTCATGGCAGTTATATTAGAAAGCTTCGGCTTCTTCCATTGGTCCGCAGCGAAACTAGCAAATCTAGCAAAGGGTTCTGGACGCCGTCTATACTGGTATATTCAATTATTATGTTTTCTTATGACTCTTTTATTTAATAACGACGGTAGTATTCTAATTACAACTCCCATTTTAATTCTTCTTCTAAAAAACCTTCAATTAAAACCACATCAACAAATTCCTTATTTATTAAGTGGCGCTTTAATCGCTACTGCATCTAGTGCACCAATTGGTGTAAGTAATATCGTAAACTTAATTGCATTAAATATCGTTAATATGACTCTTTATATGCATACTGCTATGATGTTTGTACCTGCAACATTAGGCTTATTATTTATGTCATGGCTCATGTATACAGTTTTGAAGAAAAAACTTCCGAAAAAATTACCTGTTTCTTCATATGATATTGAAGAAATTTTCTTCACGAAAAACTTCCATCCACTAAAAGGAAATAATTCTGTTGATACGAAACAAAAACGGACAAGATTCATGTTAAAAGTATTAGGTTTCGTCTTCCTGATGCGCTGTCTTCTATTCGTTGCATCCTTCTTATCCATCCCAATTGAAATCGTTGCAGTACTTGGTTCACTCGTTCTTCTCATTTGGAGATGGTACTACTTACGAACAAACCCTGTCGACATTTTGAAAAAGACACCGTGGCACATTTTAATTTTCGCCTTCTCTATGTACGTCATTATTTACGGACTCCACAACGCAGGATTAACAGCTGCACTTGTACAATGGCTCGAGCCAATTGTGAATCAGCATCTACTCTATGCTAGCTTTGCAATGGGCGGACTTGTATCCATCCTCTCTAACGTCTTCAATAACCATCCTGCCCTTATGATTGGTACAATCACATTAACAGAAATGGGACTAGATCCAGTCACATTAAAAACAATCTATCTTGCAAACATCATTGGTAGTGACATCGGTTCACTATTACTACCAATTGGTACACTAGCTTCACTCATTTGGATGTATATTCTGAAACAAAACAAAATTAAAGTAAAATGGAAAGACTATTTAAGTGTATCCCTTATCGTTATCCCGCTCACAACAGTCGTCACACTATTCCTCTTATTCTACTGGGTACATCTCTTCTTTGCCTTATAAACAACAGAAGCCCCATTTGCTACCGTCTTAGCAAATGGGGCTTCTTCTATAATAAAGTTAGGTACTACAGTGTGATCAATCAAGT
Source organism: Bacillus cereus group sp. MYBK5-2 (assembly GCF_051915685.1). Taxonomy (NCBI): domain Bacteria; kingdom Bacillati; phylum Bacillota; class Bacilli; order Caryophanales; family Bacillaceae; genus Bacillus; species Bacillus cereus group sp. MYBK5-2. The sequence continues at coordinate 283,301 of NZ_JBQAFE010000005.1, read as the reverse complement.
AAAGAGGTGTAACATGTTATTGATATAAATGACTACCAGCTTCTTTAAATTCTTCTGCTTTCTCTTTCATTCCTTTTTCAATTGCTTCTGTCGTTTCTAAATCATTTTCTTTTGCATACTCACGAATATCATGCGAAATTCTCATACTACAAAACTTCGGCCCACACATTGAACAGAAGTGAGCTGTCTTTGCCCCTTCTGCAGGCAACGTTTCATCATGATATTCCATTGCACGTTCAGGATCTAAAGATAAATTAAATTGATCGCGCCAACGGAATTCGAAGCGTGCTTTTGAAAGTGCATCATCACGCTGATGAGCCGTTTTATGTCCTTTCGCAAGATCAGCCGCATGCGCTGCAATTTTATACGTAATAACACCCGTGCGTACATCATCTTTGTTTGGCAAACCTAAATGTTCTTTCGGCGTTACATAACAAAGCATCGCTGTTCCAAACCAGCCAATCATAGCAGCTCCAATTGCAGATGTAATATGGTCATAACCTGGTGCAATATCTGTCGTTAGCGGCCCAAGTGTGTAAAACGGCGCGCCCTGACAAATATCAAGCTCTTTCTCCATATTCTCTTTAATTAAGTGCATCGGTACGTGTCCAGGTCCTTCAATCATAACTTGCACATCATGTTTCCAAGCAATCTTCGTTAATTCGCCAAGTGTTTCAAGCTCAGAAAACTGTGCTTCGTCATTTGCATCTGCAATAGACCCTGGACGTAATCCATCTCCAAGAGAGAACGAAACATCGTACTGCTTCATAATTTCACAAATCTCTTCAAAGTGAGTATATAGGAAGTTTTCTTTATGATGGAATAGACACCACTGCGCCATAATCGAACCACCGCGCGAAACGATACCTGTCGTACGCTTTGCCGTGATTGGAATGTAACGAAGCAATACACCAGCGTGAATTGTAAAGTAATCAACGCCTTGCTCCGCCTGCTCAATTAACGTATCACGATATACTTCCCACGTTAAATCTTCTGCAATTCCGTTTACTTTTTCCAGCGCTTGATAGATCGGTACAGTTCCAACTGGTACAGGCGCGTTACGAATAATCCACTCACGCGTCGTATGAATATTTTTACCTGTAGATAAATCCATAATCGTATCTGCACCCCAGCGAGTAGCCCACGTCATCTTCTCTACTTCTTCTGCAATCGAAGAAGATACAGCTGAGTTTCCGATATTCGCGTTTACCTTCACATGGAAGTTACGACCGATGATCATCGGTTCAGCTTCTGGATGATTGATATTCGCTGGTAAAATAGCGCGGCCTTCTGCGATTTCCTTACGAACAAACTCCGGCTCTACCCCTTCACGAATCGCAACATATTCCATCTCAGAAGTAATAATGCCATTACGTGCATAGTGCATTTGCGTAACGTTTGCACCTTGCTTTGCTCTAAGTGGCTGGCGATCCATTTGCGGGAAAACAGGTGTATGTTTCGAAGCCACTTTCACACCGTCATCCTCTGGTTTCACTTCACGCCCTTCGTATGCTTCTACATCACCACGCCCCATAATCCAAGAGTGGCGCGGCGTTGGAATCCCCTTTTCTAACTCCACTTTATACTCAGGATCCGTATAAGGGCCGCTCGTATCATACACACGAATTGGCGGATTTGGAACGCCATTCGTTTTGCTTTGTTCAATCTCACGCATCGGTACTTTCATGCCTTCTCGTGGCCCATCCACATATACTTTCTTACTCCCTGGTAAACTCGATTTCAATTCAATTTGCTCAGCTGAAACAGATTGTTTCATAATTTTTTTTGCCCCCCTGTACGTGACAAGGACGAGATATGGCCAGCGTATGCCAAAATAAAAAGAGCCAGGTCCATAAAAAAATAAGGACCTGGCTCATAAAAGACATCATTATGTAAAGCCGTTAACTTCCCTACGCTGGTACGAGCCAGATCAGGTCCAAAGGGTTAAGAAGTTCACGCGCTTCTCTCTCAGCCTACGCATACGTTAGGCACCCCTAGTTTATCACTGATTTAATTTTCAATACTTTCCCATCATACACCATAATCTGAAAAATTCAAAGCTTATTTCTTTTGCTCTTTACGGAATCATCCACGTTAAATAATACGCCTGCACATACGTCATAATACCAACAATAATTACGAAGAATAAGCTATGCTTCACTGTAAAACGGAACAAATCCGATTCTTTTCCAGCAAGACCAACCGCTGCACAAGCGATCGCAATCGACTGTGGGGAAATCATTTTACCTGTTACACCGCCTGTTGTATTTGCTGCAACGAGAAGCACTTCAGATACGCCGACTTGCTGCGCTGTAATGGCTTGTAAATTTGAGAACAGTGCATTCGCAGACGTATCAGACCCTGTTAGGAATACGCCAATCCAGCCTAAGAATGGTGAGAAGAACGGGAATAGGCCGCCAGTTCCGGCTAATGCTAACGCTAACGTGGAAGATAGACCAGAATAGTTTGCGATAAATGCAAACCCTAGTACGAATCCGATAGATAGAATTGGCATTTTTAATTCGCTTAACGTTTCTTTAAATGTCACTACTGCATCTTTTACATTCATTTTCAAAATAAACATGGAAATGATACACGCAATTAAAATCGCTGTTCCGGTTGCCGATAATACATCAAACTTCAAAATTGCCTCGTAAGGCGTTGGTTTATTTACAATTGGCTCTGCTTTCATTACTAGATTATGCAGACCTGGAATTTCAAACTTAAATACAAGACTTTCTAAAGCCCCTCCTGGAGTGAATAATGCCTTAAAGAAACTTTGGCTCCAAATGACTACCATAACCGTTAATACGATAAATGGGGACCATGCCTTCACTACTTTTCCAAACGTTAATTTCGGCATCGATGCCGCTGTCGTTGTTGCTGCTACTTCACTATTTGCTTGCCCAGATTGATAAATTTCTTTCGGCTGCCAAACTTTTAAGAACAGCGCTAAACTAATTAAACTTACAAGTGCCGATGTAATATCCGGAAGTTCTGGTCCTAAAAATGTCGCTGTAATGAACTGCGTAATTGCAAATGAACTACCCGCTACAAGTAACGCAGGCCACGTTTGTCGTATCCCCTTAAATCCATCCATTAAAAATACGATAAAGAATGGCACAAATAATGATAGGAACGGTAATTGATGCCCAGCCATTTGTCCAATTTTATGTGGATCAATACCTGTTACTTGTCCAGCAACTGTAATCGGAATTCCCATCGCTCCGAACGCCACTGGTGCAGTATTTGCAATCAAACAAAGACCTGCTGCGTATAAAGGATTTAACCCAAGCCCCGCAAGAAGTGCTGCTGTAATCGCTACTGGTGCCCCAAATCCTGCCGCTCCTTCTAAAAATGCTCCAAATGAAAATCCAATTAAAATAACGAGTAGACGATGATCGTTCGTAATCGATAATACCGATGCACGAATCACATCGAATTGACCTGTTTTCACAGAAATTTTATATAAAAATACCGACATAATGATAATCCAAGCAATTGGCCATAATCCGTATAAGAAACCATATCCGGTCGCTGCCATTGCCATCGTGAACGGCATTTTATAAGCGAATAACGCTACTAAAACTGTAAGTACAACTGTAATAAATCCTGCCACATACCCTTTCATGCGGAAAACTGCTAAAGCTAAGAAAAAAAAGATAATCGGAATAAGTGCTACCGCTGCCGAAATCCAAATGTTTCCGAATGGATCATAAACTTGTGTCCATGTGTTCATTGTTCTCTCCCCCTAAAGAATCCCCTTTTAAATAGAATAACCTCATCAATAGACTATCAGGTCATCATACCTTTAAGTCTAAAATAAAAAAACGTTTAAGAAAACGCTTTCAACAACTTTCATTTATACTGTACCATAACAATTTCTATTAAAAAAGATTTTTTTGAAAATTTTATTATTTAATAGAAAATCTTACAAAATCGTCACGTTCTTGTAATGTTCATCGATAGGAAGTTTGCCAAAATCATTGCATAATAATAGTATAACAACAGAAATTATTTATGAGGTGATATATATGAACGGAAATAAAATATTAGCTGCGTTATCATACTTTAGTGTACTATTTGCCCCTATCTTATTCCCTATTATCGTTTGGATTGTAGGAGACGCTGAAACAAAACCACATGCAAAACGTGCTCTATGGACACACATCATTCCAAGTATCGCTACATTCATTGGCGTAACTATTTTAGGAATTATGGGTCTTGGATCTGATCAACCAGATGTAACACTTGGAATTGGATCAATGATTGTCTTAGCTATTTGCGGAATCATCAGCTTATACTACTTCATCTGGAACATTGTAAAAGGAATTAAAGTGCTGAAAGCTTAATTTTAAACAAATGTTTGTTTAAAAAGGGCCCCTTGCAAATTGCAAGGGGCCCTTTTCCTAATTCGTTCACTTTATCTTCTGCGTTTCTTCTTTTTTCTCATCATTTTCTTTCGGCGTGTATTCACTTTATCCGCTATAATGTGGAGCGTACTTGCCACAACAATTCCCATTAAGAATGTTACAATTTCAACCTCATGTTTCTGCGCAATTTCTATTAAATTACCATCCAATGCGATTACATTTAATAGTAATAAAAATGGAGAAAAGACAATTAACATGTACGCAATACGAATCACATCACCAAGTATAATCGTATGCGTAAAGAAAGATCGATGTGGCATTACTTTCTTATAAGGATACCAAAATATACGTAAGAAACCCCATTTGTTATAAGCATTACTGTACGTATCTAAATCTGGTGTTAAAAATGAAGTACCTACTAAAAAACCAATTGCAAAAGTTAATAAAAAATCAAAATTTGTTAATCCATACGAAAAGAGCAAAAACAAAACAACCGGAAGGGATATTAAGTTTATTTTCGTATGCGTTCTTCCTGATGGCATAATGCACTTCCTCGCTTACGTTCGTCCTGTCACCTCATGACAGATTTCACCTATTGACCTAATTTCTGATCGATAAATGTTGTGTCTATATCCGAACCAAACCATTCTGCCAACTTCACTCGTGCCTTATCTTTCACATCTTCATTGACGTATAACGACACCTGTATTAGTGCGGCCGTTAACGCCCCTAAATCATCCGTATAGCCAATTCCAGCAATGAAATCTGGAATCGCATCAATCGGTGCAATAAAATAAGCAAGTGCTCCAATTACAATAATTTTCACTCGTTTTGGAACATCGGGTCTTTGCAAAACGTAAAACAGTAATAAACTTGCATAAATGACCGACTGCCCTGCTTGCTTTGCAACATGTTTTACTTTCTTCCAAAACGCTTCAACTGAAAATTTTTGTTTCATGTAAAAAGCCTCCCTATTTTTAAAAAGAAATAAGCTACAATATGTTATCAGTAAAAGTTCATGGAAATTACACAAAACCTATCAATGAACTTCCATTGTAACAAACAAACTAAAAAAGAACAAGTGTTCGTTAATTTTCACACAATTTCCTTCATATAATAGATTTCTAGATAACCCTTACCCATCTTCGTTTCTTATTTCTCAACAAAGAAAATTTTCACTTCCACTTAACATTCTGCTCTACCTTTGTTATATTTTCTAGTTGACGGACATATAAACGAATGTTAAAGTTTTCTCTGGTAGTGACAAATCTTATACAAAAAATGTAAAATGTTATAGTGTTTCTCAGAAATGAATTTTGTTGTATAATACAGAAATGACGTTATGCTTATGAGCAACAAAAGAAACCAAAAGGGTATGCATAGTTATAGTCGTATATGGGTGAATATAGAACCTTTAATTATGGCCAAGAAAACTATGTATTTTTTATTTTAGCATTTTTCGCTCCAAAATCGACCAAGCCTGATAGAGAAAGGGTGGAAATGAATGAAAGAAACCTTGAAATCACAATTTCAAAATGTGCGTTTCACTGTATTCGTAGCTTTAGCCTTATGGCTGAAAACTTACCTTATTACACGCACAAGCTTTGACTTAAAACTTGAATCTTTCATGCAAGAATTCATTTTATTCCTTAGCCCATTAGCAGCATCATTACTGCTTGTTGGTCTTGCATTATTTGCAAAAGGGAAAAAACGTAACTATATAGCACTTGGAATTAATTTTGTCTTAACAATCGTTCTTGTTGGTAACGTAATGTTCTACGGATTCTACAATGACTTCGTTACATTACCGGTGCTAGGACAAACATCTAACTTCGGAAGTTTAGGTTCTAGTGTGAAAGAATTATTTAACTACAAAATTATCCTTGCATTTGCAGACATTATCATATTCTTCGTTCTATTGAAGAAAATGAAGAACTTTGCACCTACAGAGCGTGTAGCACGCCCGATGCGTTCTCTATACTTCGTATCAACAGTTGCTATTTTCTTCGCAAACTTAGGACTTGCAGAAGCTGAACGCCCAGAACTATTAACACGTTCATTCGACCGCGTTATGCTTGTTAAAAACTTAGGATTATATGTACACCAAGTATACGATCTTGGCTTACAAGCAAAATCAAGTTCACAAAAAGCATTCGCTGACGGTAGTAAATTACAAGAAACAGAGAACTACGTAAAAACAACACAAAGTAAACCAGATCCAAATATGTTCGGTACTGCAAAAGGGAAAAACGTAATTGTTGTCTCTCTTGAGTCATTACAAACATTCTTAATTGGTGCAACAGTTAACGGACAAGAAGTTACACCATTCTTAAACCAATTTACGAAAGAAAGTTATTACTTTGATAACTTCTTCCATCAAACAGGTCAAGGTAAAACATCTGATGCTGAATTCCTAGTAGATACTTCGTTATATCCACTAGACCGTGGTGCTGTATTCTTCACACACGGTAACAATGAATATACAGCAACTCCAGAAATTTTACGTCAGCAAGGGTATCACACGTCGGTATTCCACGCAAACAACGCAACATTCTGGAACCGTAACATTATGTATCCAGCACTTGGTTATGATCGTTACTACAACGAGCTTGATTACAAGATTACGCCAGAAACAAAATTAAATTGGGGATTAAAAGATATCGAATACTTCGATCAATCTATTGATATGTTAAAACAAGTGAAGCAACCATTCTATACTCGCTTCCTTACTTTAACGAATCATTACCCATTCACTTACGATGACAGTACAAAATTAATCGATGAATACAATTCTGGTGATGGAGTATTTGACCGTTACATGGTAACTGCTCGTTACTTAGACGAAGCAATGAAACACTTTATTGAGCGTCTAAAAGCAGAAGGTATTTACGACAACTCAGTAATCGTATTCTACGGTGACCACTACGGTATTTCTGAAAACCATAACCGTGCAATGGCACAGTTCTTAGGAAAAGAAGAAATCACTGCATTTGACCATATGAACTTACAAAAAACACCGATGTTTATTCACGTTCCAGGTCAAAAAGAAGGTAAAACAATTTCGAAACCAACTGGTGAAATTGACATTAAACCAACTATTCTAAACTTACTTGGTGTAGATTCTACAAATGACGTTCGATTCGGTCATGATGTATTCTCACCTGATAATAAAGGATTCGTTGTTCTTCGTGACGGTAGCTTCGTTACAGATAAATACATGTACACAAACAGTACATTCTATGACCGTGCTACTGGCGAAGTTGTACAATTACCGAAAGAAGAATCCCAACCACTAATTGATCGCGCCCAAAATGAATTGAACATGTCTGATAAAATCATTGAAGGTGACTTACTTCGCTTCTCTGAAAGTAATAAGATCAAAACTGGTGAAGTAAAAACAGTTATTAAAGAAGAAAAGAAGAGCGCTGAGTAATCTCAGCCTCTTTTTTTATTTTCTTCCATACAACTACTTATATTCATTAACTTTAAAATTACATAACCTTTACCAAATATTCACATAGTGTTAATGAAGAATCTCTATAATAAAATATGTAAACGAGGTTCTACATATTTCTTATCTCTCATCTTTCGTAAGATCCCTTAAAGAAGTGTGTAAATCTTTTGTTTCTACTTTCTTATAATTGTCTTTCAACATGTTTTGTTTCCATACACAAAACATTCAACGAGACAATGTCCCTATGAAAGATAGCTACCCTCCTTGTGCAGCATTCCATAAGAATGTTGCTTTTTTTTATTTAAAAGCAGGATTCTCATTCTTATTTTCGAATTTGTATATACAAAATGCTGTAAAGTGAAACTTTAATCAGCCCTCACCAATCGGGCAGCTACGGGCAGTTATTCGCCCAATTCACTTCTTTGCTCCACCCGAATTTTTAAGTAGGAGTTTTACTGCCCGTTAATACGGGGTAAACCATCCTTACTTCTCTATGATTTACAAATACATATACGGTCATATGTAGAGAATTGCTTACATAAAAATTACTATAGTGATTTTTATCTCGCATGAATGAAAGTTTCACGTTACTTACGTACTTACGAAAGGATGGGACGGAAATTGGCATACGAAAAATTTGTACTTTGGAATGATGAAGTTATTGATACAACAAAACAACAAACGTACATAGAACTTGAAGAGAGAGGTTCGCAGTTCGGAGATGGTGTCTACGAGGTTATTCGCCTATATAAAGGGAACTTTCACTTATTAGATCCGCACATAACGAGATTATATCGATCCATGGAAGAAGTAGAATTATCGCTCCCTTTCTCAAAAGCTGAGCTCATCACTTTACTTTACAAATTAATTGAACGAAATCATTTCCATGAAGATGGCACAATTTATTTGCAAGTATCTCGTGGTGTACAAGCTCGCACACATGTATTTTCATATGACACCCCTCCGACAATTTATGCCTATATTACAAAAAAAGAAAGACCAGCCTTATGGATTGAATATGGTATACGCGCTATATCAGAACCCGATACTCGATGGCTACGCTGTGACATTAAATCATTAAATTTATTACCAAACGTACTAGCTGCTACGAAAGCTGAACGAAAAGGCTGTAAAGAGGCACTTCTCGTAAGGAATGGTATTGTAACGGAAGGAAGCCATTCCAACTTCTTTTTAATTAAAAACGGAACTCTTTACACACATCCAGCCAATCACCTTATTTTAAATGGCATTATTCGTCAATATGTCCTTTCTTTAGCGAATACTCTTCACATACCTGTACAGGAAGAACTTTTCAGCGTTCGTGACGTTTATCAAGCAGATGAATGCTTTTTTACAGGCACAACGATTGAAATTTTACCAATGACCCACCTTGATGGAACCGCGATTCAAGATGGGCAAGTTGGGCCTATCACCAAAAAACTGCAAAAATCATTTAATCAAATCTTGTTACAATCCAATATGGCATCTTCTTAAACCCGAATAATTTCTGTCCTTTCACATTCAATATATGCATTTAAATGGAAATCAAGGTGTAAATTTATGCCTTGATTTTTTCTTGTAATCTTTTTGTCATATTCAGATTCCCACATAAGCCTTGACAGTAATCGACATGCTCTTTAGAATTTTTAACAGTTGGTAAATATTTCTTCACTACATTACAGACAGAAAGGAATCGACAAATTATGAAAAAGTATCTTGCCGGTCTTGCGGCAGTGTCTGTAGCAGGAGGAGCAGCACCTACACTTGATAGTGTTCAAGCTGCACCTGAACAAAATACACAAAAAGCTGCTACAACTGTCCAAGCTTCTGCGTCAAACAACTCATCTTATACGGTAAACGCGAGCGTCTTACATGTTCGTGCGGGATCAAGCACTTCTCACGACATCATCTCACGCGTTTATAACGGTCAATCACTAAACGTGATTGGCGAAGAAAATGGTTGGTTCAAAATTAACATTAACGGAAAAACAGGCTTTGTTAGTGGCGAATTTGTATCAAAAAGTGGAGCAGCAAACAACAATGTAAGCACAGGTGGAAACAATAAAGTTACCGCTGATGTATTACGTGTACGTACAGCTCCTAACACTTCTAGTTCTGTTTCTGGACGTGTATATGCAGGACAAACATTAAACGTAATTGGACAAGAAAATGGTTGGGTGAAAATTAACCATAATGGACAAGTAGGTTATGTAAGTGGCGAATTCGTATCTGGCGTTTCTTCTACTGGGGGTTCTTCAAACAACAATACGAATAATAACAACCAAGAAGTAAAACCAGCAAGCGGAAACTATACAGTAAATGTATCTTCCCTTCGTGTTCGTACAGGTCCTAGCACTTCTCACACAACTGTAGGTTCTGTTACAAAAGGGCAAGTAGTACAAGTTGTTGGCGAAGTTCAAGATTGGTTCAAAATCAATTACGCAGGACAAACTGCTTATATAAGCAAAGACTACGTAACAAAAGGCGGTTCTAACGAAAACGTTACAGAAGGCAACAAACAAGAGCAAAACAATAATGGAACTATTCAAACTGGCGGTTCTTATGTAGTTAACGCTACATCTTTACGTGTTCGTACAGGCCCTGCCGCTTACCATAGTGTAATTGGTGGCGTTTTAAACGGTACAACATTAAACGTAGTTGGATCTGAAAACGGTTGGTTTAAGGTAAATTACCAAGGAAAAACAGGCTTTGTTAGTAGCGAATTTGTAAAATTCGTTAAAGGTGGCACTACTACTCCTGAGCAACCAAAACAACCTGAAAAACCTAACCAAGGTGCAATTGGCGACTATTACATTAATGCTTCTGCACTAAATGTACGTAGCGGCGAAGGTACAAATTATAGAATCATAGGCGCACTTCCACAAGGTCAGAAGGTTCAAGTAATCTCTGAAAACTCTGGATGGAGCAAAATTAACTACAACGGTCAAACTGGTTATATCGGAACACGTTACCTATCTAAAACACCAGTTGGAGGCGCAGTAGATAATAAGCCTAACAATAACCAAAATAACAATCAAAACAATAACAATAATAATACGGGCAATAATAGCGGCGACAGTTCTTCCGTACTTGCATATGCAAAATCAATGCAAGGTGTACCATACGTTTGGGGCGGAACTTCTGCTAACGGTGTTGACTGCAGTGGTTACATCTACCACGTATTTAAGAAATTTGGTCATAACATTAGCCGCCAAAGTGTTGCAGGATATTGGAGTAGCCTACCAAAAACTTCAAGTCCACAACCTGGTGACTTAATTTATTTCCAAAACACTTATAAATCTGGTCCTTCTCACATGGGTATCTACCTTGGGGGCGGATCATTTATCCAAGCTGGAGATAAAGGTGTAGCAATCGCTTCATTAAGTAACTCTTATTGGAAGAGCCACTTCTTAGGATACACGAAAGCACCTTAATTAATAGTTTCAAAGCCTTCTAGTTTACTAGAAGGCTTTTTTGCTATGAGTTCAACATATTACTCCCTTTCTCCTACCTTCTCTCTACAAAAATAATGTATCCATTCTTCCATTTCATACACTTTATTCTGCAAAAACAATGCATAACGTTATCATAATGTATATATTCCCATAAAAAACATAACCTATTTCATGTCTATTTATTTCATATGTGTTTTTTTGAAGAATTTTCTTTTTATTTAAACTTTTCATTAGACGTTTGACCTCCGATGTCCATTATGATAAGTTACTTAAGATGTTATATTCGTAAACGTATAGACAACTGGTTTATACACTGTTTTTACTATGAGGAAGGAGCATACACTGCATGAATCTTTTATGGGGAATTGGCGGCGTGATTGGAGTATTAGCAATTGCATTCTTACTATCTTCCAACCGCAAAGCTATTAATTGGCGCACAATTTTAATCGCGCTAGCATTACAAATGTCATTTTCATTTATCGTATTACGATGGGATGCTGGTAAAGCAGGTTTAAAACACGCTGCTGACGGTGTTCAAGGATTAATTAATTTTTCTTACGAGGGAATTAAGTTCGTTGCTGGGGATTTAGTCAACGCAAAAGGACCTTGGGGATTTGTATTCTTTATTCAAGCACTACTTCCAATCGTATTTATTAGTTCATTAGTAGCAATCTTATATCATTTTGGTATTATGCAGAAATTTGTTAGCGTCGTTGGTGGTGCATTAAGTAAACTTCTTGGAACTTCTAAAGCAGAAAGCTTAAACTCAGTAACGACTGTATTTTTAGGACAAACTGAAGCTCCAATCTTAATTAAACCTTACTTAGCACGCTTAACAAATAGTGAATTCTTCACTATTATGGTAAGCGGTATGACAGCTGTTGCTGGATCTGTTCTTGTCGGCTATGCAGCAATGGGTATTCCGTTAGAGCACTTATTAGCAGCTGCAATAATGGCAGCTCCATCAAGCTTATTAATTGCGAAACTCATTATGCCAGAGACAGAAAAAGTAGATAATAACGTTGAACTTTCTACAGAACGTGAAGACGCAAACGTTATCGATGCAGCTGCACGCGGTGCATCTGAAGGTATGCAACTTGTTATTAACGTAGCAGCAATGTTAATGGCTTTCATCGCATTAATCGCTTTATTAAATGGATTATTAGGATGGGTTGGTTCTCTGTTCGATATTAAACTTAGCCTTGATTTAATCTTCGGTTACTTATTATCACCATTTGCAATCTTAATCGGGGTTTCTCCTGGTGAAGCTGTACAAGCAGCAAGCTTTATCGGTCAAAAACTTGCAATCAACGAATTCGTTGCATACGCAAACTTAGGACCACACATGGCAGAGTTCTCTGACAAAACAAATCTAATTTTAACATTTGCAATCTGTGGATTCGCAAACTTCTCTTCTATCGCAATTCAATTAGGTGTAACAGGAACGTTAGCTCCTACTCGCCGTAAACAAATTGCACAATTAGGGATTAAAGCAGTTATCGCTGGTACATTAGCGAACTTCTTAAATGCAGCAGTTGCAGGTATGATGTTCCTATAAACTTATATAGAGTCTTCTCTTTCTACAAGAGGAGACTTTTTTCATGCAATCCAAGCGTCTTTTATGCATCTATTAATCACCTTATGCCAAATATAAGAACATTATGATACAATAATGTTTAAGTCTTTTTATTTTTCTAATGAAAATAGCGATACTACTTATCGTTGCCCTTCAAAAGAATGTAACGACATGGTCAATTTCTTAATAATTGTGCATACTACAAGTATCTATTGATGAAATAGCTTTAAGGAGGAAAGTTTTGTGAAAGATAAGTTCTATAAAATCCTCTCTATGTGGATTCTACAAATTGTATTTTATTTTACTACTGTACATGTGACGAATTATGAGCATGCGCTCATTTTTACAATAATATACGTAATCGTAAATGTACTATTCTTATTTTTAGCTGACAAAACAGCATTTATTTTCTTCATACTAGGAACCATTATTTCCGTATTTTATTTGTTTTATGAAGCATGGCTTCATTTATGGAGTACATCAGATCAATGGCAATATATGATTACCCATTTCCTGATGGCAGCTAACTTCTTCATTGTATACATAACAACTCACCTATTGAAAAAAGTTATTCATGAAAATAAAACTTTGACTGAGCGTGTGAGAACGTTGGAACAATATATTGGAGAATCAAAATTACTAACAAGACAAGAATTCGAGAGACGCCAAGCTTTATTAACGACTGCAATGAATCGTCGTAATGAAACAGGCATTATTGTTTACTTTGATTTCACTTCCTTTAGTAAATATACGAAGGAAAGTGTTATGGACCGTGTAGCTTCCTTATTAGTTGAAACGGTAAGGAATGATTTTGACCTTGCTGCTGAATATGATAATAATACGCTAGTTATTTTATTACAAAACACAAATGAAGCTGGTGCTGATATTGTAATGAACCGCCTAAAGCCAAAAATGGAGCAATGGCTTGCTGCTGAAGCAATCCGAGATATAAAAATTTCACGCGAGCACATTGGAAACAAAGGACAGACACTGTTATGATGACTCTCGTTATACTTCTTTTATTCCTTCTGTTTTGCGTACTCGTTTTTTGGATTAGTATCACATTTTCAATTAAATATGTACTGATTTTTACGGCCTTTCTATTCTCTGGCTTACTCGTTTACTACTCTTTCTTAACAATTGCGGGCTTAATTCATCGAAATAGCAAACGAAAAGATCGTACGCTAGAACATTATCCGAGCGTCGATATTTTCATACCTGCCCATAATGAAGGCGTCGTTATTAAAGATACTTTAGAGGCGATGGCGAAGATTGAATATCCTGGAAAGCTAACTATTTATTTATTAAATGATAACTCTCAAGATGAAACACCTGAAATCGGCGATGATTTCGACAAAGCTTATGCTCATATTCGCCATATTCGTGTTTCCCCCGGTGAACCGAAGGGTAAATCACGTGTACTAAACTATGGGCTTAGTATTTCAGATGGTGAATACTTCTGTGTGTACGATGCAGATAACCAACCTGAACCACACGCACTGCGAATGCTTGTAGAGCACGCTGAAACAACTGAAGATGCTGTTGGAGCTGTTGGACATGTTCGTACAGTAAACGAAAAGCGAAACTGGCTGACGCGAATGATTTCACTGGAATTTCAAATCTTCCAGCTCCTTATGCAATCTGGACGCTGGTTACTATTCCAAACAGGCTCACTGACAGGAACAAATATGCTTCTTCGTCGCTCCGCACTAGAAGAGCTTGGTGGCTATGACCCTTATGCAATTGCAGAAGATGCTGAATTAACATTAAGAATTACACAAAAAGGTTATCTCTTACCAATCGTCCCAGAATCAGTTACTTGGGAACAAGAACCAGAGCATTTAAAAATTCTTATTAAACAACGTACACGTTGGCTCCAAGGGAATTTATACATTTTAGAAAAAATGTTCTCGTCATTAAGTTTCTTTAAAGGAAAGCTGCTTGTTCATTCCTTACAACAAGTTCTAGTGTATGTTGTATTTTGGCTATTCCTAATCATTTCAAACGTTTGGTTTGTAATTGGGCTACTCGGGATATTCCAAATTCAATATAGCATTCCGCTACTATTTATGTGGTATGTCGCATATATTACATATGTTTCTCAATTATTTAGTGCCCAGAGTGTTGAACGAACCTTTACACCGACTAATATTTTCATTAGCGTTATTATGTACTTTACGTACGCACAGCTCTTTACGTACTTATTTATTCGTAGCTTAATCTTATACTTACGTGCAAAGAGCAAGAAACAAGTCATTGGCTGGGATAAGACAGTTCGATTCAAAAAAGATAAATAATAACAATAAGCACAGAGCGCCGTATGCTCTGTGCTTATTTATTGCCGTATAAATTATATATCAGACAATACCCCTTAGCTGAAAGTAATTTCACGTCCATCCCCCAACGAACGATCGACCTTCATTTATATACGAAAAAGTGATTGCTATTTTTGTAGAACCAATTGCTTCTCTTGCTGTTCTTTGCGCGTTTCAGTCTTAGGTTCCGTGCTTTCTTGGACACTACGATGTGCCACACGTTTCAAACAAATATGCTTCCACTTTCTTTCGTAACGTTTCATTATTCTAGATGTCCCCCTTGAATGCGCTTTAAAACTATTTGAAATCGCTTACAGGAAATAATATAGCACATATATATAAACGTGACAACACATTTCCGACATATTTTTGACAAAAATACGAATAGAATTCGTAAGGTATCGAATATTGTCGAAACCTATCGTTTTTTCTTCGTATAAAAGGCATACTACTTATATGGTAAAGTATTTTATTTCCCCTACCCGCATTTCAAATTCCTTCTATATAAAGTGAAACTTTCATTAGCCATCACCAATCGTACTTTTACAGGCAAATAGAGAAATAAAAAAGAGCTGATATGAAATCAGCTCTTTTCCTTCTATTATTAATGACGCTTCATACGTCCTTCTTTTTGTAACTCTTTAAATAATGCTGCCATCATAAAGAAAATAACAAAGACGAACGGGAATGCTGCAATGATAGCTGCCGTTTGTAAGGCTTCTAATCCGCCAATATATAATAGCGTAGAAGCTATCGCGGCTAGAACGATACCCCAAATCATTTTAATACGATTTGGTGGGTTTAAACTACCATGTGTCGTTAACATCCCTAAAACGAATGTTGCAGAGTCTGCAGATGTAATAAAAAATGTTGCAATAAGTAAAATACCTAAAACTGATAAAGCTGATCCAAAGCTGCCCATCTGATCGAACATAGCGAATAATCCTACTTCTGTTCCCATTTCTTTCACTTTGTCGAAGATATGTGCATCACCAAACAGCTCCATATGAATACCAGTACCGCCGAACACAGAGAACCAAAGTGCACCAATTACGGTCGGCACAAGTAACACACCGATAACAAACTCACGAATTGTACGACCTCGTGAAACACGAGCAATAAACGTACCTACGAACGGTGACCACGCAATCCACCATGCCCAATAGAAAATTGTCCATGACTGAATCCATTGATTCCCACCTTCGTCTAATGGACTTAAACGGAAACTCATACTTGGCAATTCCTGAATATAAGAACCGATTGTTGAAGTGAAGTAATTCATAATAAAGTTTGTTGGACCTGCAAATAATACAATGATCATAAGTGCAAATGCAAAAATAATATTCGTATTACTTAAATATTTAATTCCTTTATCAAGACCTGTTTGCGCAGATAACATAAATAATACTGTTACGATTGCAATAATAACTAACTGAGTCGTTAATGAGTTCGGGATAGATGTTAAATAACTAACACCACCTGCAATTTGTTTCGCACCAAGACCTAATGACGTTGCAACACCAAATACAGTTGCGAAAACAGCTAACACATCAAATGAATGAGCAATACGCCCGTGTTCCCCGCCCTTAAATAACGGACCTACTGTCGCACTAATCGTACTTGCTTTTCCTTTTCTAAAAGTAAAGTAAGCAATACATAACGCTACAAACGCATATAGTCCCCAAGGATGTAATCCCCAATGGAAAAACGAAAAACGCAGTGCAAGGCGCGCACTTTCCTCAGTTGCACTATCTCCAAACGGAGGTGCGTATAAATGGTTTAATGGTTCGGCAACGCCCCAGAAAACTAAGCCAATACCCATACCAGCACTAAATAACATAGCAAACCATGTCATATAACTATAATCAGGTTCATCATCATCTTTACCTAAACGAATAGAACCGTATTTCGAAACAATTAAAAAGATAGACACACCTAAAATAATAGACACGGAAATAATATAAAACCACCCGAACTTACTAACTAATGCAGTTTGAATTGCGGTTGTTACATTTCCTAAGCTACCTTTTCCAATAATAGATTCGGGAATAATCCCCCAAATTGTAAATGCAATACATAATGTTAATGAAACGATGAATGTTTTTGTCAGTTTCCTCATCAAATCCCCCTTCGTAGGTTTCGCTTTTGTAAATAACATAAATTCCGATATGTAAAATCGGATAGAAAACTATAATTTTGCGGTGATTTTCTTACTTTCACCTTCACCAATTCGAATTCTTATGGACAGCCTTACCTTTCGTATAACCTTTTCACTCTGCAAGAGCTACAAGTTAGAAATACTGCTGTCAAATTGTGTGAGAAAAACGCGGATAGGAATGTATTTTCCTAAAAAAGGATGTGTTACATATGTAAAAAAGGGCAAAGTTCTTCCTTGCAACCCTTTCGTTTTGTAACAATTATGCGGTTTTTTTGCTAGTATATAGCACGTGTTTATAGCTTCACAAACAAAATGTTTATGTTTATATAACTATATTACCCATAAAACGGTAAAATACTCAAGGAATGTAATCGTTTAGTAAACATCATGTAACATTCCTGTAATATTTTTATTTACGTCGAAAAAAACATGTTGTATTAAATATTTTGAATATAACTAGAAACCTATGAGTCATATAGAATGAAAAACGCTTTCCTATATTTTTTGTTATATTACAGGATGTTAACGACTTATTACGAATGGTTTGTAATTGTGTGTTTTCCCCAAATCCGAAAAAATCTGTTGCTATAATGAGGACACGAAAACAAACGCAATGGAGGCTATCATGAAAAAATTAATTGGTATAGCAACAGCAGCAGTTTTTGGTCTTGGGATTTTCACATCATCTGCTAATGCAGAAACTGTTGTAACAACAGATGTACTAAACGTACGCGAAAACCCTACTACGGAATCAAAAGTTGTCGGTAAATTACTAAACGGTAATAAAATAGATGTACAAAATACAGAGAACGGATGGTCAAAAGTTACTTTAGACGGTAAAGACGCATTCGTAAGTGCAGAGTTCACAAAAAGCATCTACTACGTAACAGCTAACGTATTAAACGTACGTGCTGAAGCGAACACAAACTCAGAGGTTCTTGGAAAGTTGAAGAAAGACGATGTAATCGAAACAACGAACCAAGTACAAAATGAGTGGTTACAATTTGAATATAACGGGAAAACAGCTTATGTTCATGTTCCTTTCTTAACAGGTACAGCACCTGTAATTGAGAAACAAGAAACAACAGCTCCTGCTAAAGCTGAAGCACCAGCTAAGGCTCAAGCACCTGCAGCACAAGCAAAACCAGCTGCTAAGCCTGCTGTGAAAGCTGCTGAAACTAGCACACCATCTGGTGGTCGTGAGTTAACAGTTGTAGCTACAGCATATACAGCTCACCCGAGCGAAAACGGTGGCACATATGGCGGCCGTGTATTAACTGCAATGGGTCATGATTTAACTGCGAATCCAAACATGAAAATGATCGCTGTTGACCCGAAAGTAATCCCATTAGGATCTAAAGTATGGGTAGAAGGTTACGGAGAAGCTATCGCTGGAGATACTGGTGGTGCGATTAAAGGTAACCGTATTGATATCTTACTTGGATCAGATAGCGCTGCTCAAAAATGGGGACGCAAAACTGTTAAAGTGAAAATTTTAAAATAACCAATGACTGCTAAATTACAAGCCAGTTCTCTTTATTGAGAGCTGGCTTTTATTTATTTATAATACATATAAGGAGGCTACGCCCATGAATGTACAAGCAAAAGTAGACTGGATTGGTACGCCAAAACCGTACATATATAAAGATGAAGTGACATATAACGCTACTTCTATTGATTTTTCACTCGCTGGCGATGATAACCGCTATAAGTTAATTGTGCTCAAGTCTGAAAACAATACACATTACAAAATTGTGCAATATGGAATAAAACCAGGCTCTCAAAAGCCATTTCCTATCGACATTCCATTTGAACAAAACATGTTACCCATTATAGAGCAAATATTACATGATCCATATGTACAAGCGATACTAAAGGAAACACACTCATAATTGTAAAAAAATATATCAACGATTTTTCAATTATATCTATCATAAATCGCAATATATCAACGATTTTTCGATTATATCTATCATAACTTACGATATATCAACGGTTCGACACGAAATATCGATTTAGCTACAAAAAAGAAGCTGTTCAAATATTGAACAGCTTCTCACATATTAACGAGTTGGACCAGATACATCTTCTGATTTCAACGTATTATTTGCACCAAGAGAATGATACAACATCTTTCCATTTCCATTCACAGTTACAATATGTTCGTTATTAAAACTTTTGAACTTCACAGATCCATCACCGTAACGAATATGGTACTCTTCATATGTCGTTACTTTATATTTCGTAGCACTTTGACGCTCTACATTACGAACTTCCATTGTTAATAAGTCTTCTGTAATTCCTTTTTTGTGTAAATACTGTATATAATCACGGTCTTCCTTATACGATTTTCCGCTCTTATCATAATTATTTTCAATTAAACTAAAATCATTTAATGAAATTGCACGTACGTTATCATAAATATGATTTCTTACAAATTCGCCCACTGCTGAACTTGATGTTTCTTTCGGGAATTTTAAGTAATATGTGCTTTGGCCTCCAATTTTAACACTTTCAGATTTCATCACACCAAGATCAGTAGTTTTCTCTAAATGTACTTCTACTGTTTCATCTGTTGGTACAGGACCAAGTTTATAACTTCCATAATTTAATTTTCCACGTTTTTTCCCATTCACAAATACAGTTGCATCACTTTCATCAGAAGAAATGCTTACATACTTGCCTTCAAGCGATAAATCCACTTTCACCTTCTCGCTCTGTTCATCCGCTAAATCTACTTCTTTCTCTGTTTCTAATTCAGTAAGTTCTGTCTTCGCCGTTGCCTTTACAACATATGTACCTGGGAAGTATGGCCCCAACTCTTTCGAAGTTTTATCACTAGAAAGCTCTGCTTCTTTTTTGTCATTCACATATATTTCTGCATTTTTTGCAGTTATACTAACGCTCATATAATAAGATTTCATGCTGAACTTATACTTTGGATATAAGAACCACTCTTTTCCCTCTTCTACTATTTCCCCGTCCTTAAATGAAGATTTATCTTTTGTTAACTTTTGATCTACTGTCTCTTTCTGTAAATAAGACAGTAATTGTTTGTTGTAAGAAGGATTCTCTTTTAAATAACGCATGTACGCTTTAAGATCCTCTGTCTTAATCTTTAAGCTTGAATCATTTGCTTTTACAAACTCATCAATTGCATTAATATCTTTCTTTTGGAATGCTTCAATCATTACATTTACTTGCTTTTCTTTTGAAAACTTATATGCTCCAAATTTATATGCCCCAAATAATAATGCAGCAATAATGGCAAAACCAATGATTAAAAATAAATTTTTCTTACTTTTCACTGGTTTTGTCTCGCTTTGTAATTCTGTATATGAAGCAGCAGTGTTATCAACGATTACTTCTACTTTACTCCCACACTCAGGACAAAAGTTCAAATGGTCTGCAACATTCTTTTTACATGTTCCACAAAACTTCAACGTGCTCTCCTCCTATTTTTTAGCTAATTTCATTCCAGCAAATGCCGCTACATATGTCACAATAAAACTAAACAAAATTAAATATGTAAATGAATTTTGCATAGATAGTACTGTTCCGCTTGTTCCAAATAAACTTGTTACAGTTCCTGAAACATTAATTTGGAACTTAGAAATCATATTCATTACAATCATCATAATTGTGTAAGAACCACTGCATACCGCTAATGTAATATATATATTGGCAGTCGGTAATTTAGCTAACTTTCTTCCCGCTCTAAACATAAAGAACAATGGAATAATAAGCAGTAATAAACCGTAATGGAATACGTTATTCACTTTATCAAATTCTGCAAGGCTTCCCTCATTTGCTCCTTTTGAAATCAATATCTCTCTAAGCTCTACGCCATTTACAGAGACGCCTGATATAAATGAAAACGATAGTGTGCTCTCATATGCATTTGATTTCTTACCAATTCTAGTAAATTCCTTACTAAGTGCTGGACTTGATACTTCTAACGGCGCAAAATGAGCCATACTCCATAATTGAGGTGTTAACTCTAATGCTAATAATGTACTTTCAGATTTTAAAGTTGTTATTTCTTTTAATGGTTCAATACCGTCTTCCTTACTTACTAACGCCATAATACAAACCGCTACTGCTGTTACTAAAAGTCCTTTTATCATAGCCGAAACACCGTAATAAACAGACGCTCCATATGGCATTAACTCTTGAAATGCTGCTGCCATATTGTTTTTGCTTGTATGAGCAATAAATCCTAATAAGGTAAATAATGTCCCACATACAAAACCACTCAATAAACTCTTCATCGCTGAATAGCCAACCGTAATCTTACCTGCTTCTGAGAATGGGATTGCAAAAGATTGTGATGCTATAAAACTTATAATGAATAAAAAGACTCCATAAATAATACCAACTGTTGCTGCCATAAAGATTTGATCTTTAATCGTTTTCGCAACATGCTGTTTCCCTAACCAAATTCCTGTACCAGCGAAAATAATAAATGGAATGATTAATAATAATGTAAATGGAGTATGCCAAGATAAAGAAAATATCAATCCACTATCATCGTTAGCTGTAAAACCAAGTAAATGGTAACTTAACATCGTAGAAGTTGCACTCGAATAAAAACTTGGCAACATTTCTAATTCTTTCGCAAATTTGCTAAACATCTCACTTAACATAGAGGCAAATAATAAACTACCAATCCAACCAGCAATTAACATGAGAATACTTGCAACAGCCCCACCAATAAAACCTTTTTGTAAAACGGCTTTATCTGCTTTAAATTCAACTTTAGGAGCACCATCCATTGTAGGCAATTTTACAGTTTGTTCTTTTTTCGTCACAACAGATAAAGAATACCCACACTTTTGACAATATAAATTTTTTTGAGCATTTTCACTGCCACAACCTCTGCAGTATTTTGCAGTATCTTTTTCTAATGTTACTGCATCTATAGCTCCTGCAATCTCCATACTACCTTCATTTGGGCAATAATTTACTTCTTCACCATGTTGTTTTCCACATGTGCGACAATACATTTAATTCACTCCCCACTTTGCTTAATTCCACAAACTGGACAGTAAGTAGAGTTTTTATCGATATGCTCATTACATGAAATACAATTTACCGTTTCACCTTCATTTTCTACTGCTAACATCGGGTTAGGCTTTCCACACGAACCACAAAACTTATCATTTATTGATAAAGGTCCACCACATTCACATGTAGCTTTTTCACCTTGTTGTTTTTGCAATTCAACAATGCGCTTTCTTGCTTGATAAATAGCTACATCAAATTCTTGAACTGGAGCAATCATTTCTTTTAAGCTCGCTTCATTTACTCCACTTCCTCTTAATTGAACATACACTTGCTGTCCAACCTCTAATAGAACCTCTGCTTTTTTCTGCATTTGCACTTGCATTCCCTTTTTCAATTGAGCAATTTCTTGTGCAACTTGCAACTTCATTTTCCCTTGTTCTATTCCTTCTTGTAACTTATTCATTCCACTACCTAACTTCGTCTGTAAATCTGACAAATCGTTTCTCCTCCTATACATATATATTCATATATGAAATTAACATTTTATATATTACCATGATTTTCAAGTTATGTAATCCAAATTTCATTTTTTCTGTTTTGAGCATTTTTTGTTTATAATGGTAAAGGAAAGAAATATGTGTACGGAGGAATATTATGCTGCAACACTCAATTACGAAAGATGAAATTATGATGATTGCGAATGAGTTCGTTCAAGGACTAGATCCACAGCAAACAGCTGATCAGGAACATGTCGCTACAGCTCGGCACCTATATCGTAGTGGTGTTGTCTACAACGTTGACTTTGATGGTTATACACTATCAGGAACTGTAGATGCGGAAGGCAACGTATATAGCGTTCATATTCCGATTCGTAATGTCGCTGAAAGTTATTGTGATTGCTTCGCACCAACACAATGTGAGCATATGCTCGCTGTATTACTATCTGCAGCGTCTAGTTTCGGGCAAGTAGGAGATGTATTAACTTTATTTAAAAATAATACGAAACCTTCCCTTCCTCCTATTCGAACTGCAAGACAAGTATTGCAATCATCAGCTTTTGAAGAAACGGATTATAAAAGTTGGGAATCATATTTTGAAAAAGAATATGAATCATTTAAAAAAGAACAAGCTCGCCTTACTTATAAACAAATGTATTTTCTTATGAGTATCTTTACAGATTTCTATACGAAGCTTGAGCGGAAAGCTCCGCGCGTCATCGCCATACATGAATTATTCAGGTTACATGCAGCACTTTACTGCTTTCAAAAATTATTAGAAGAAATCCAGGCATTCGAAGCAAACAAAACGTATTCTTATCACCAACCTGTTAATGTCGTTCGCCTATTTGTAGACAAAGTGGAATCCATCGTTCGGGACTTACAATCAGAAGCGATTCCTTCAGAGTCTGAAATAATTTTGCAAGAAACAGCTCGTCTTGTTCATGAAGTATTCTTCTCTACCGACGCTTATACACAAGAGCGATTTTTCATTTATCGCCACATATGGAGTGAACTTTTAAACAATAAAGAGAAAATACAAGAGGAAGAAAAACGAATCGATACGAAAATCAATCCACTATCTAAAGCATTAGCGTCTTCTCACCTTCTCTTTTTAAATGAAGAAGATCTACTAGCGATGGACTTACTAAAAAAACAGCCTGCTTCTGTTGTGAGTCTATACTTCTATTGGTTAGAAGAACTATTAAGTGCCATGCAGTGGGATCGTGCAAAAAACTGGCTTTCCTTTACGTATAAACAAGTAAAGAAAACGCTCCAAGATCACGAAAATACGATTTTTATAAAAGATATCGTTCGGCTATTTGTAATCATGTATGAAACATACGCAACACATACAAATGAACAAGCTGGTTTTGAAATGATTTTACAAGAACTATTACCGTATAGTTTCACAAACTATGAACAGTACGTACTCGCGAAAAAACAGTATCACACATGGGCAGAGCTTCATCTCTTATATGGGTTTGAAGCAATTGAACTGTTAAAAGAACCACTGAAAGATATTGAGAAAGAAGCACCAGAAGCAGCACTTCCTCTTTATCATCTTGCTGCTGTAGAGGCAATTGAAGAACGAAATCGTAAATCATATAGACGCGCAGTTCGTTACTTAAAGAAATTACGTACATTATATAAACGATTAAAACGCACCGATGAATGGGATGCTTTCATTATTCACATCGCCAATCTCCATTCACGTCTGCGTGCACTACAAGAGGAACTACGGAAAGGAAAATTAATCGATGATCAATCAAACTGAAGTAACAATTAGGCTCCAGCATGTTAGTCAAGGTTGGTTCCTTTGGGGAGAAGATGACAGCGGTACTCCATTATCCGTAACAAGTTGGAAACGAAATGCATTCACATGGCACTCCACTTCTTTCTACGGTACGTTTCTAAAAGAAGCAACCTTCGAAGGAAAACAAGGTGTACTACTAACAAATGCACAAGCCTTTGAATACATTGCAAACAAACCGATGAATTCCTTTGCACATATTCAACTGAACGGCCCTATTACAGCACTTACAAAAGATGCAAATGAATTATGGGATGCCTTTACGAGTGGTAGCTTCGTACCAGATATGGAGCACTGGCCCAAGCAACCATCTTGGAAAGTTCAAAATACGCCAATTGAAGATGACACATTAGCATCTCTTTTCTCAGCAGCAGTTAATGAAAGCATATTACAAGATAATCGCTCAAATGACGGCTGGGAAGATGCTAAAAGACTATATGAACATTACGACTTTACGAAAAGACAATTGGAAACAGCACTACATGAAGAAGATTGGCTTCGAAAAATTGGTTATATTGAAGATGATCTTCCGTTTACAATCGGACTAAGACTGCAAGAACCACAAGAAGAATTTGAAATGTGGAAGCTTGAAACAATCGTGACACCAAAGCGCGGGGCGCATCGCATATATGTATACGAAAACATCGATTCCTTACCGAAAAGATGGCACGATTACGAAGAACGTATTACAGAAACACAAGAAGGTTTTAGTAAGCTCATACCGTGGTTAAAAGAAGGAGATACGTTCCGAAATGAGCTCTTTGAAACAGAAGCGTGGAACTTCTTAACAGAAGCAAGCAATGAATTACTTGCAGCCGGCATTACAATTTTACTACCATCATGGTGGCAAAATTTAAAAGCAACAAAACCGAAATTACGTGTCCAGCTGAAGCAAAATACAGTACAAACACAATCGTTCTTCGGTATGAATACGCTCGTTAATTTTGACTGGCGAATTTCGACGAACGGCATTGATTTATCAGAAAGCGAGTTTTTTGAACTCGTTGAACAAAACAAACGTCTATTTAATATAAACGGTCAATGGATGCGACTAGATCCAGCCTTTATCGAAGAAGTAAGGAAACTCATGAACCGTGCCGATAAATACGGACTAGAGATGAAAGATGTTTTGCAACAACATTTATCAAATACGGCTGAAACAGAAATTGTAGAAGATGATAGTCCGTTTACTGATATTGAAATCGAACTAGATGGATATTATGAGGAACTATTCCAAAAGCTACTTCATATTGGAGATATTCCAAAAGTAGATGTCCCTACTTCACTAAACGCAACACTTCGTCCGTATCAACAACACGGCATTGAATGGCTATTATATTTACGAAAGCTTGGATTTGGAGCATTGCTAGCTGACGATATGGGACTCGGGAAAAGTATTCAAACAATCTCTTACTTACTATATATAAAAGAAAACAATCTCAAAACAGGCCCTGCATTAATCGTTGCGCCGACATCTGTTCTTGGAAATTGGCAAAAAGAATTTGAGCGTTTCGCACCGAATTTACGTGTTCAATTACATTACGGAAGTAATAGGGATAAAGGCAATTCATTTGAAGATTTCCTTCAATCGGCAGATGTTGTATTAACATCTTATGCATTGGCTCAGCTCGATGAGGAAGAACTAACTTCATTATGCTGGGATGCTGTTATTTTGGATGAAGCACAAAATATTAAGAACCCACATACGAAACAGTCGAAAGCAGTACGAAACTTACAAGCAAATCACAAAATCGCTTTAACTGGTACGCCGATGGAAAATCGCCTCGCTGAACTTTGGTCCATTTTCGACTTTATTAATCATGGATATCTCGGAAGCTTAGGGCAATTCCAACGTCGCTTCGTCACACCGATTGAAAAAGATCGTGATGAAGGAAAAATCCAGCAAGTTCAACGGTTTATCTCACCATTTTTACTGCGCCGAACGAAGAAAGATCAAACAGTCGCATTAAATTTACCAGATAAACAAGAACAAAAAGCTTACTGTCCTCTTACTGGTGAACAAGCTTCCTTATATGAACAACTTGTTCAAGATACACTGCAAAATGTCGAAGGATTAAGTGGAATTGAAAGACGCGGCTTTATATTACTTATGCTGAACAAGCTAAAACAAATTTGTAATCATCCAGCTCTTTATTTAAAAGAAGAAGAGCCACAAAATGTCGTTGAACGCTCTATGAAAACAAAAACGTTAATGGAGCTCATCGAAAATATAAAAGATCAAAATGAAAGTTGCCTCATCTTCACTCAATATATCGGCATGGGGAACATGCTAAAACGTGTGCTAGAAGAAAAATTCGGCCAGCGTGTCCTCTTCTTAAACGGTAGTGTGCCGAAAAAAGATCGCGACAAGATGATTGAGGAGTTCCAAAACGGAACGTATGACATTTTCATCTTATCCTTAAAAGCTGGCGGAACAGGATTAAACTTAACCGCTGCCAACCATGTCATTCACTACGATCGTTGGTGGAACCCAGCTGTGGAAAATCAAGCAACAGACCGCGCATATCGCATTGGTCAAAAACGATTTGTTCATGTTCACAAACTCATTACAACAGGAACATTAGAAGAAAAAATTGATGAAATGCTAGAAAGAAAACAATCTCTAAACAATGCGGTCATCACAAGCGATAGCTGGATGACTGAACTATCAACAGACGAACTAAAAGAATTACTCGGTGTATAAAGTGAAACTTTAATCAGTGGGGGTTTTGTTCATCCCCACTGATTATTAGTTGAACCAATCGGGCTTTTACGGGCAGTTGATCACCTCCCTAACTCCTTTGCTTTCGCTGAATTTTGAGGTGGGGGTCTTACTGCCCGTTAACGCGGGATAAAGTGAAACTTTAATCAGTGGGGGTTTTACTCCCCGCAAAAAAAGCGCTAATCTTATTTGAGATTAGCGCTTTTTTCTATTCCAAAACCAATTACTTATTATAATCCCCGTTAATCCGCCGCACGTATCAAGCAATGAATCTTGCCACATTGGTGTACGGTCTCCCGTATACCATTGGTGAATTTCATCAAATGTTGCATAACCCGCAACGAAAAGAAGGGCATATATAAAACATCTTTTCCTCGAATGACCTGATCGATGAAAAGCGTAATAAATCAATGAACCTAGCATAAAGAACACCATAAAATGAGCACCTTTACGAAGGAAAAACTCAATAAATCCGCCTACACCTTTATTCGCAATACTAACAGGGGTTCCTCCACCATAATCAATAGATACCCATGAAAAATGCTCTTTCACAAATTCAACATTTACATATTGTTCAATATCTGAACGCATATCCTGCTTTTTATATGGTTGTGCCGAAGAATAGAAAATCAGCCCCATCCATAGTAATACAGGAATCCAAAATAACCATTTACGATTCATTATCCAGAATTCTCCTCTCTTAATCTTTTAAGGGTACCAAAAAAAAGAAAAAATTTCACGCCAAAACATGACATTTGTACCCTATTTATAAAGTGAAAGGAGGTGATACACATGGCAATTGAAACAATCGTAATGGATTTAACTTTACGTCTTGTCTTAAACAACGGATTAGATAAGAACGGCAAAACAGTTTTCAAGAGCAAACAATTTAAACGTGTTAAAACAAATGCGAGCTTAGATCAAGTACACAATGTACCTCATGCTCTAGCTTCCTTACAAGCATCACCACTTCACGCTGTACAACTTGTAAGCACATCAGATCTTTCTAAACTATAAAGTAAAACTCGGATCAGTGGGGATTTTATTCATCCCCGCTGATTATTAGACCGCAATTTAACCGGCAGACCCGAATCCCATAAATAGCTTGATAAATACAAAGGAGGGAATAACACATGCAAGTACTAGAGTTGATTTTCGCAAAAGAAGATGGAAAAACAGTCGTTTTTTCTATCGATACGCCCATCACACCAATCGATGCACAAGTCGTAAATCAAGTAATGGATACAATCCTCGCCTCATCTGTATTTTCATCCATTGATGAAAATACACGAAAAAAGGGAGCTCGCCTTGTAGAAAAAAATGTATCTGAAGTTCCAATTACTCTATAAAATGAAAAAGACGAATCTGCATCATTTTGCAGATTCGTCTTTTTTCTTCGGCATTTCAATCGGGATAAAAATCTTTGAAAAACCGACGCATACATACTTATAATGTTCTTCCCCTATATCAAACTCAGTCGTATATGTTGAGAAGAATATATAATCATTTCGCTTCGTATAATGATCGATTAATAACCCAACTTGTGGCTCAACATACTTTTTCGCTAACTTTTTACCGGCCGATGCCAAGTCGCCAAGAAGACCCTCTTCATTCTCTTTTTGAACTTCATCTAGCTTCTTACTCACATCATTACGCTTCATAAACTGCTTCGCTGCCCATTCTGTATATTCTCCCTTACTCGGATTACTGTTTGCTAAATATACTAGGAGAACGACAACTAAAGCCATAATAATATACTTTTTCTTCATACTATATCACCGCCTACTCTTTTCTATTTTCATATATATGTACAAGCGATGCAAATTAGAAAGACTATCACCTATTGATTGTAAACGAATAGCCAAAATTTACAATATGAAATAGAATATTAACAGTAAATTTACTTAATTTATATATAATTATATTCGGAATGAAAATTATAAGGGAGGATATAGAATTATGGATAATGAAAACAACATTTTTATTTCTAGTTCTACAATGATGCTTGAACCATGTAAACACCCTTATTACCGCACAAAAATTATCGACAGTAGCGGGAACCATCTTTACTCCTGTCAAACTGCTCTCCAACTTATACAGAAATCTTGTCTAACAAATATTCATTCTACTTATCAAGGGAGACGTAATGCTGTAAAAACAAAATTTAAATTTAAACAAAACGTTCCAATTCCGATCAATCATAGAGAATATATTTGTGCTTTCCCAACAGAATCTCCTGCTTCTCCAAATTGTATTTGGCTTTTCTTCAAACATGTTCATACAATAGAGTTTTTCAAAAAAGCTAAACGAGCTAAAATTCATTTTTCAAACGGAGCTACCGTAACGATACAAATTAGTTCCCATAAGCTAAGTCAGCAATTATGGAAAGCTGGATATGTATTATCCCAAATGAACATGCAAGATTCATCACCTTAATAACAAATAGAATGGAAGGTAGTATTTCCTCACCTTCCATTCTATTTCCTATTTTTATCCTTTTACACTATCCCGCATTTTCTCGATTGCTTGCCGATACATCCATCTTACTTGATAATATGTCATTTCCGTCTCTAAAGCGATTTCTCCCATCGTCTTCCCTACAAAAAAACGTTCAAAAATAATATACTTCTCCTTCTCATCTAACACGCTCATAAAATCCTTTACTCTTATTTCAACATCCTCAAAATGAAAGATATCCTCATACTCTCCTACACATACACACTTCTCCTGCACTGCGAACTCTTTCTTCAATCTCTCTAATATATAACCTCGCACCGTTACAACTGCATATGCAGGGAAATACCCCTTCTTTGCATCAAACCTTTCATACGCATGCCAAAGACCGATTAAACCACATTGATAATACTCTTCATAATCTTTACGAATACCTAATTTCTTTATCTGATTTACAATCATCCCTTCGTACAAAACAACTGCTTCTTTAAAAGTCGCTGGCTTCACACAGTACCCGTTTCTAAAAGGTATACCTTTCTAGTATTCCGCGGTACCTTCACAATATAAAAATAAAGAAAAGATTTCACCGTGAGTCATTTCAAATACTACCGACGGAATTTGAAATTACACCAGCTAGTATTTGAAATTTTGTTGGTGGTATTTGATATAGGGGTAAAAATAAAAAAGGTGACTCTTGGAAGAGCCACCTTTTTCTAAAAGAATAAATTATGCACCAAATTTTGGAGCTAGACCACTTAAACTAGTAAATCCAACTGAAAGAATAAAGAAAATAACAATTAAAATCGTTGCTTGTTTTTTACTTAATCCAGCCGTAATATGTAATCCTAATCCCATTACAACTAATGTCCAAATATTGAAAACTTCGAATGATGAAGCAGCACCATGAGCAACTGTACCTGGCTCAAATAAAGTTGCTAAACTTGTATAAGAAGTTTCAATATCTCCACCAAGAATCATTCTAATAATAAAGTTCACAATTGCACCTAAAATTGAAATCGTATATGTGTAGACATAAATAGATAATAATTTCATGTATGAAGTATCATTACTCATAAACATCATAATCACTTTATAAATAGCTGCCGCAATGAAGAACCAAATCGCAGTACCAAATAGCCCTCCAACAATACCTGCTCCTATTCCGAAGTAACCAACAACTTTAGCCGTTTCAGCATCAGGCACCTCACTCATTACATCAGGATGATTCATTACTTGATACATGCTAATCCCTGCAATTACAGCTGTTAATATAATGAAAAGGAAAAATGCCCCCCATACTGGACTTTTCGTCTTCATTCTCTCAAACTGCTCACTTGGAGAAGTAATCATTCCTAATAATGATGGCTTCTTCGCACCTACATCTTGCGTATTAATATTAGCTTCCATTATAACGCCTCCTTCTATTTATATAACCCGTTCTAACGGGCGGTTCACTTCCTCACGCAAGAGGCTACGAACCGCCCACTAGAACGGTAATGTGTAGTTCTACTACACTATTAATTACTCATAACGCAATGCTTCAATTGGATCTAATTTCGCAGCTTTATTTGCTGGAATTAATCCGAAAATAATACCAAGTGTCATCGAGAACAGTACGCCTCCAACGACAACTTCCCATGAAACGAGTGGTGGCCATTTTGCGAATGTAGAAACGATATATGCTCCGCCATACCCAAGGCCAATTCCGATTAAACCACCTAGAAGCGTCAACATAACTGCTTCAATTAAAAACTGTAATAAAATTTTACTACGCGTTGCTCCAAGCGCTTTACGTATCCCAATTTCGCGCGTACGCTCCGTTACAGATACAAGCATGATATTCATAACACCAATACCACCAACGACTAATGAAATACCAGCGATACCACCGATAATCATCGTCATGATGCTAGTTACTTTAGAAACATTTTCTTGGAGTTCTTTTAAATTCACCAGTTCATATTTACCTGGGATTTCACTTGGCTTACGACTATTTAATACATCAACAGCTCGTTTCCCTGCTGCTTCTAAATTGTCTACATTTTTAGCTTGAATGGCGATATTTTGAATATCATCAGTTCCGTATAAAACAGGCCATAATGTAAGAGGGATTAACGCTTCTTCCATTTCAAATCCCATAAACTCATTATCAGATGTATACACACCAATAATTTGCATTGGCTGTCCCTTCATCTCAATAATTTGTCCAACTGGGTTTACGTCCTTAAATAACGTCTCCTCTGTTTTTGTGCTAATCATCACAACGTTATTCGCGTGAGAAATATCTGATTCATTTAAGGAGCGGCCCTTTACAACCTTTACTTTATTAACCGCAAAATATTCATTATCAAGTCCAATAACATTCAGCCTTGCTTTTTTATCATTTACATCAAGTGTCTCTGTCGTCGAATTTGTTGTAATAACGTGTGAAACATCTTTCACTTGTTTTACTTCCAAAATATCCTCTTCCGTTAACTTCGGTATTTCAAATCCACCTATAGCAAATTCATCATTAATATCTGTTTTAAATTGAATTGGCATAAGGTTATTACCACCAGAACCTGCGAATTTCGACTTCAACATCGCTTCCCCGCCTTGCCCAATTGCAACGACAGTAATAATCGAACCTACCCCGATAATAATACCGAGCATCGTAAGAGCAGAACGTAGTTTATGAGCTAAAATAGAAGATAAGGCAATTTTTATACTATCTAGTAAACTCATACCGCACACCTTCTATCTTCTGTAACTTTCCCGTCTCGCAGTACAATGCGGCGGGAAGAATACGCTGCTACTTCCTCTTCATGCGTAACCATAACAATCGTCGTACCTTCTGCATTAAGCTTCGTGAAAATATCCATAACTTGCTCACCAGACTTCGTATCAAGTGCACCAGTCGGTTCATCGGCCATAATGAACGTTGGATTATTTGCAATCGCTCTTGCAATTGCTACACGCTGCTTCTGTCCACCTGATAACTCATTTGGTAAATGATGCACGCGATCTGCCAATCCAACTTTACCTAACGCCTCCAAAGCCCGCTTGCGACGCTCCGCTTTCTTCACGCCACCATATACGAGCGGAAGCTCAACATTTTCCACTGCGGAAAGACGCGGCAGCAAATTAAAATGCTGAAACACAAAACCGATATATTCATTACGAATTAAAGCAAGCTTTGACTCGTCTGCTGTTAAGATATTCACGTCATTCAGCATATATTCACCTTCTGTTGGACGATCTAAACAACCGATAATATTCATAAGCGTCGACTTACCAGAACCAGAAGGTCCCATAATCGAAACGAACTCACCGCTCTGAATCGTTAAACTAATACCGTGTAAAATCGGCACTGCCAATTTTCCTTGATAATACGTTTTAGCAATATGATTTAACGTAATCATTTCTCTTTCACTTCCATTCCGTCATACACATCGTCGGAAGGATTTTTAACCACCTTTTGCCCCACTGTTACGCCTTCTACAACCTCTGTCCAATCTCCATCAGTAGAACCTTTTTTCACATTTTGTTTACGAAGCTTCCCTTTATCCTCAACATAAACAAATGCATCATCGCCTTTTGCTACAATGCTCTTACTTGGGACAGCAATCATCTTCTTATTCTCTAAGTTTACTTGCAATGAAACATGATAACCTGGAGATAAACCATCTTGACTATCAAGACTTGCTTTATATGTATACTGAGACATATTTTGAGTTGCTTCACCCATGCCGCCAGCTTGCGCCATCTCTGCACTTGTTGGGAACTCACTTACCTCTGTAATCTTACCTGTCCACTTCTTCTTATTATTTGCTTTTGCAGTTACAGTGAATGTTTGATCTTTTTGGATTTGTGACTTTTGAAGCTCAGTTAACGTACCTTGAACTTGGAATGGATCTTTAGAAGCTACTTGTAAAAACGCTTTTCCTTGACCACCTAACGCTTGAGATGAACTTTGTGCCGCATCTTTATCTAACTTTTGAACAACACCAGCAAAATTGCTATAAATCGTAAGTTCTTTCTGCTTCTTACTTAACTCTTCTTTCTGCAACTTTCCTTTTTCTTTCTCAAGGTCAATTGTTTTTTGTCCTATCTCTAACTCGTTTACTTGCTCTTCCATCGGATCTGTTACTTCTTTCCCAGCTCCGCTATCTTTCGCCTTCTTAATTTCTTTCTTTAACGAATCAATCTTCTTTTTTCCTTGATCATAACGCATATCCGCCATCTTCTGATCAAGCTCAGCTTGCTTCATTTGAAGATTAATCTCTTCATTGTCATAAGAGAATAACTTCGTACCTCTTTCTACCTCTTGCCCTTCTTTTACCTCAATATCTTTCACTTTTCCTTTGGCCGGATCTGCATAAAAACTTTCAATATTACCAGGCTTTACCTGACCAGAAATTAACTTCGTATTATTCAGCTTACGCTCTGTCACTTTCTCAAAACTTACAGCATCAGCATTTGTTGATGCACCCTTCTTCTTACCTTGCATAACAAAAATATTAATTGCCGCTACAATAACAATTAGTGCAATAACCCCAATAATAATCCATTTCTTCTTCTTGTTTGGAGTACGAACCGTATTTGGTAACATATTCTCTCTCCTTTTTACAACTTAATAGTTTAATATAAAAATTGTATAAAACTTTCTGAAAATATATTACATATTATTACATTATTTTTACAAAGTTTTACACATCCAATTATATTGTAACAAAAATTCCAATGATTAGAAATATGACATTATATCTTTTAAGATAGATTTAAGAAAAGATTATATTATATAGAAAAAGCCATCCAAAATGATAATTGGATAGCTTTTTCAAATAAAATATTATGCTACTTTAGGATCTTTTCTCTCATGTCCACGTTGAACAATAAATAAGAAGATTGTTGATAAAACCGCTCCTGTTAATAGTAAGATGAAACAACCATCCCAGCCAGAACTATCAACAATAACACCAATTGCTGCGTTAGCTACAAGACTTCCGCCTACATAACCGAATAGACCACACATACCAACTGTCGTACCTACTGCAAATTTCGGTACTAATTCCATCGCACTTAAACCGATTAAGAACTGTGGTACATAAATTAAACAACCGATAATAGAAACTGCAATACTTACAACAAGTACGCTAGTTGCTTGCCAATATATAAACGTACCAATAACAACTCCAACCATACTAATAATACATAATGGCATACGTTTTCCTTTAAATAATTTATCACTTAAAAAACCAACGATTAATGAACTTGGAATTGCCATACCTTCAAAGATTGCATATGCCGCATGCGCTTCTGCTTTTGAAAATCCTTTAACTGTCGTTAAATAAAGTGGAACCCAGTTAATAACACCGAAACGAATTAAATAAACAAAAGCATTCGCAATACATAAGAACCATACAAATTTATTTTTCACTACATACTTCATTAAAATTTCTTTTGGTGACATCTTGTTAGCATTATCTGCTTTTTCAAGATTTTCATAGTCATTACGATACTCATCAATTGGCGGAAGACCTTCAGATTCTGGTGTATCCTTCGCATTGATCCAAACAAGAACTGCAATTACCATTGCGATAATCGCAGGGAAAATAAACACGCCGCCTTGCCAATGATTTTCACCGAAAATACCTACACCAATTCCGACAAGTGGTGGCACAAGCATTCCACCAACGTTATGTGAAATATTCCAAAGACCTGTTTTCGTACCACGTTCTTTCTTCGAGAACCATTTCGTCATAACAATACTACAAGGTGGTGCTCCCATACCTTGTACAATACCGTTAACAACAAGTAATGTAACAATCATCCCAAATGATGATGCAAAGCCGAAACAAATATTTACAAGCCCTGATAAGAATAAACCGACTGCGATAAAGCGCTGGGCGAAAGCTTTATCTGATAAATTCCCCATAAAGAACTTACTAAATCCATAAACAATTGCCATTACTGAACCTAGTAGACCAATTTCAGCTGTGCTAAAACCATACTCTTGTACTAAATACGTACTTGATAACGTAAAGTTACTACGAACTAAATAATAAGCAGCATATCCAACTGAAATCCCGATTAACACACGAATACGTAGTAATCGATATACACGATCAATCATATCCGCTGGCAATCTTTCAATTGCAGGTGCTGGCTTGAGCCATTTAAACATATATTTTCGTCTCCTTTTCTCACTTCAGAGAGAGACGCTGTCTATTCCATATCTCGATTATTCCGCTATTTGATATATTTTGGTTTGTTCTTCTAACCGGCTGTCCTTCTATTTCCTTCTCATTCTTCGCAAACATCGTTGGCACGCCAAACGACACCTTTTCTAAAATATGCCCCGCTTCTTCTGATAAACAATAATCAATAAATAAATCCGCAATAATACCACTCGGTGCACGTTTTAGTTTCGAAATCGCATTAACAGATAACCCTGTTTGCTCAGGTTCGTTACTTAAAATCGGAAAGCCTTGTTTTTGAAGCATTCTCTGATCTCCCATAAAGTTGATGCCTATCATATATTCACCGCTCGCAACAAGTTCTGCTGGGATGTAACCATTCACTGTTACTTCTCCAACTTGTTCTGCCAGACTCTTCACATATTCCTTCGCTTCCTCTTCACCTAACATATCAATAAGTGATTGAAAAAACGTATATGCTGTACCTGAAACATTTGGATCGGGCATGACAATCTTTCCTTTATATACTGGATTCAATAAATCTTTCCATCTTAACGGATACGAGAGACCGAGCGGCGCTATTTCCTCGTTCCACCGCTCTTTATTAATCGCAATTGCCAGCTTCTCCACTTCATAACCGTACCAATAACCATCTTTATCTTTAACAGTTTTTGAAATACGATTTGCATGTTGGCTTATCACAGGAATAGAAAGATTTTTTTGCTTCATCATTTGATGCGCATCTACTGTACCGCCAATAATAATATCCGCCTTCGGATTTCCGGCTTCTTCTTCCACTCTACGAAGAAGTTCTTCTGTTGAAAGACGAATAAATTCATACGTACATCCGCGCGGCTTACAAAATGATGAAAGTAACGCTTCACCAACTTCCTCACGAGCCGCTACATACGCAACAATATGACGATCATCCAAAATAGGGAGACCATTTTTACTATATTTAATAGAGGTTGTATCTCGAGAGCAACTAGACATCGCTCCTCCAATTACTAGCAAAAAGAAGAAAAAGGCTATCTTTCTCATGACGCATTCTCCTTTACGAATAACTCTGCTAGAGAGCTTTTCATATACATGACATTTCCGTTATTATCACCGAGATATTGCACAACAAAGTACGATGGATACACAGAAATCGTAAGAATATCTTCACGACCATTCTTTACACGCTTACCTGTTTTATAAGCTGTAATATAAGCAATCGGTTCATTCTGCGATTGTAATAACTTCTGAATTTCTCCGTAATCTGTAATTTGCTTTGCGTATCGAATAGAATCAAGTATGTGCGTAAGATTGATAGTACGTACCACATCGCCTTGACGTACTACGACATCCTTTGCTGAAGCAAAGAAATCACTAATACGCTCTGGCGTGTAATACAGGCTTAATAAATACGTTTGAAGTGCTGAAATCATCGGATCCATGCCATTCTTTCCGTATACATTTTCCCCATACTGGAACAAGTCACCTACTGCAAAAGTACGCTTATGTCCATTCAAGTACGTTACTTCTCCAGTAAATACTTGTTCTTGGCTCTTAACGCCCTCAGGCTCTATTCGAATTCGGTCAAAGAATGAAACAATCGTATGCAAACGAACTTCATCCGTTACAACAATTTCTCCCCACTTTTCATGTCTTACTTTCACTTCAATTGGAAGAGATTCATTCACCCTTTGTAAAACGGCTTGTTTATCATTTACAATGTTGATTCGATTATAGATTTGCTTCTCCATAACATAAAACAAAACAAGAGAAACAATTATACAAATGACAAACATAAGAATTTGAAATGATAGCCTTTTCATTTCTGCCTACCTCCAAGATAAAAAAACGTTGTTTCGAAAATACCGCATAATTGTTTCATAAATGTATCATTTAACCGCTTTCAAGTTTTTTATGTCTTCCATCCTTCTCGGAAGCAAAAATGTAATGAATATTGTAGTACCTACTTCTTCACTACTCTCAATCCGCATGCTTCCGCCCTGCTTATTCATAATCTCCTGACAAATATACAAACCATAACCATTCCCATAACTAGAAGGAAGTGCCTTTCCTTTCGGAGACTCATTCCACTCTGCAAGCACCATTTCATCTATACCGATCCCATCATCATGAACAAAAACCTTCGCCTCATGCTCATTTACAATTACATTCATACGAATGTGCGAAGCATCACTATACTTAATTGCATTATCAAGCACATTTAAGAAAATTTGCTTCGTCTTATCAAAATCCGCAACAACATGTACATCTGTTAACTCATTTATCACTTCAATTTCAAACTGATTTAGACGAGGCTTCACAATTGAAACTGCTTCCTCTGCCAATTCCTTTATGTTCACAACTGTAGGAGACACTTCAAACGTACTCGTTCCATATTTCGAGGACTTAAGCAGCTCCTCTACAAGTGATAATAAACGCTCACTTTCCACAGCCACATAACGGAGACTTTCCTGTACATCTTCTTTCGATTGTAACTTCGGAATTAAATCAACATAACCGATAATTGCCGTTAGCGGTGTTTTTAGCTCATGCGTAATACGGTCTAGGAAATCTTTCTGCTTCTCTTTCTCCTCCTGCAATTGCTTAATATGCAGCTCAATTCCATCGGCCATCGCGTTAAAAGATGCTGAAAGCTGAGCGATTTCCACGTACTCATTTAACTCAATCTTACTCTTATAATCACCATTCGCGAGCCTCTGTGCCATTTGTCTCAACTGATCAATTGGTTTATGAAGAGACTTCGCCAAACGAATCGCAAAGAAAATACCGGTAGCTACTAAACAAAGGGACGTCATTAAGAACGTCCAGCTCACATTTGTTAAAACTTCCTTCTCACCCGTTAACTCATTTATAAAACGAATACTTCCAATGACATCGTTTCCATAATACACCGGGCTTGAAAACAAAAGAATGGGAGCGGGATCCGCCTCCTCAAAAACATAAGACTTCTTTCCCTTCAAGGAACTCTCAATGTCGATGTTACGGTGAAGCAATGCTCCTTTTTGTGTATCTGCAACAACATCGCCATTCTTCCCGATCATCTGCACACGGACATCCATCCGCTTCGCTAAATACGACGCAATTAAAAGTGAATTCGGACCAAGCGTATCCACTTCTGCTTCCTTCTCTAAATAATTCATCGTATAAATTTGTGCTTCTACACTTAACTTTTCTAAAGAATCTGCTGCGTTATGATACATATTCTTTTCTAACGTAATATAAACAACTGCATATAAAAGAACAAAAATCGGAATTAACAGCCCAACTATTCCAAACACCATATTTCGCTTTAAAGACATACCATCACCACTTAACAATCCAGTTTATAGCCCACGCCATAAATTGTCTTAATATATTCTCCGCTCGTCCCAAGCTTCTTTCGAAGTCTCTGCACCATAATATCAACTGCTCTCGTATTTCCGATATACTCAAATCCCCATACTTTCTCAAGTAACTCATCCCTCATAAACACACGCTGTGGATTTGAAACAAATAACTGACATAAATTAAACTCTCGGTACGTTAACTGAATCTCTTGTCCACTCACATGTACCTTTCTTTCCTTAGGACAAATCACTATCTCTCCAGCCTCAATTACTTCATGACTTACAGCCGCCTCCGTCTTCTTTACACGCCGCGCCATATTCTTAACCCGAAGAATAAGCTCCGCATAATTAAATGGCTTCGTCACATAATCATCAGCACCAAGCTGCAAGCCAAGCAACTTATCATTCATCTGACTCTTTGCCGTTAACATAAGCACCGGAATATCCCTATCCCTCTCACGGAACAAACGAAGCAACTCATACCCATCCGTATCCGGAAGCATAACATCCAAAATCAATACATCTGGCCCTTCATTCCATCGCTCCAAAGCTTCTCTCCCATCAGCCGCTGCTAATACTTCATAACCTTCCATCTCCAACTGCATCCGAATCAAATTACGAATACTCGATTCATCATCAACCACAAGTATTTTCATCATTCTCCTCCTTCCACCACGTATTATAGTACAGTTTAGTATAGCAAAAATCCTATAAAAAAAGAGAGGGTATTGTCGAACATATTTTGTCGACGATACCCTCTCTTTCACTTATTATATTTATTTAGCATATCCATTCGGTTGCTTTTGATGCCAATTCCAAGCATGTTCAATGATTGTCTTAACATTTACATACTTAGGATCCCATCCTAGCTTCTCTTTCGCTTTCTTAGAAGAAGCAACTAAACGTGCTGGATCGCCCGCACGGCGCGGTGCTACCTCAGCAGGAATTTCATGATTTGTAACTTCGCGAACTGCATCAACGATTTCTTTTACACTGAAACCATTACCATTTCCTAAGTTATAGAAATCACTCTCTCCGCCGTTCTGCAAGTCCTTAAGCCCTAAGAAATGAGCCGCTACTAAATCTTCAACATGAATATAATCACGGATACAAGTACCGTCTGGTGTATTATAATCATCACCAAACATCATAATCTTCTCACGTTGACCTAAAGCCACTTGCAACACAAGAGGAATTAAATGTGTCTCTGGGCGATGATCTTCTCCAATAATACCACTTGGAGTTGCACCAGCCACGTTAAAGTATCTGAAAATCTTATAACGTAAATTAGAAGCTTGGCTATACCAATGAAGCATCTTCTCGATTGCTAACTTCGTCTCTCCATACGTATTCGTTGGATTTGTCATCGTTTCCTCAGTAATAAGATCCACATCTACCTCACCATACGTTGCTGCAGTAGAAGAGAAAATAAACTTATCTACCTTAAACTCATCCATCACTTCTAACAAGCAAAGGGCACCATACACATTATTATTATAATATTGAAGGGGCTTCTCCATACTAACTCCAACTAAAGAATCAGCTGCAAAGTGCATAACCGCCTCAATATTTTCTTGTTTAAAAACATCCCTTAAAAAGGATTTATCACGAAGGTCGCCATTATAAAACTTCGCGCCTTCCATAATTGCATCTTCATGACCAGTTTGTAAGTTATCTACTACTACTACAGATAAACCTTCGTCTACTAATTTTTTCACAGCGTGAGAACCGATGTAGCCAGCTCCGCCACAGATTAAGATTGAATTCATTGTTTTCCTCCTACTATTTTCAGATATCTTAATTATAAAAGGAAAAGGTATACGGGAACTCGTACACCTTTTATCTCTCCTTCATTACTTAGCTACAAAATAATCAGTTACATGTTTCGCCCAAACATCATGTCCTTTTGCACTTGGGAAACCAAATTCTTCTTGTAGGTATGGTAAAATTGCTTTCGTTGAAGCATCCGGCCATGCTCCCCAATGATCAATATATGTATAATTATTTTGCTTTGCAAATTGTTTTAATGCTTCAATTGATTTCGGATAATTTTTCGCACCATACACTGGATTTGATGGTTGAATCATAATCGTAGCGCCTTTTGCACTAGTAGAAAGTGCTTGAACGAACTTCTGTGTATTTGCGACAGAGTTCCCATTACCAGTTTTACCGTTATCAGTAATAAATGGTGGCTCAAATAAAATTACATCTGGATTCTCTTTCGCAATCTCTTTATCACGCTTATTCGCAATTAACTCTTCTGTGCTTTCACCCTTATATTCCTTTACAGTCACATTCCATAAACCTTTACCGTAAGCTGTTTCTAAATTAGTTGTTAACTTAGCTGCCCAAGCATCTTTTGCAGATGAAGAACCTTCATCACCAACAATAACAAGGTTTACTGGCTTTTTATCCTCAGCAGATTTCTTTAACTTCTCTTTCACTGCATCTGGCAAATTCTTCGCATATGTTTCATTAAAAGATAACTTCGTATCTTGTTTCTTCTCTTCCTTTTTCTCTTCTTTCTTTGCTCCGCTATCTTTTACTTCAGTCTTTGTTTTCGTTACTTCACTCGTTTGTCCTGTTGCATTCGCAATCTTCTTATTCCAGTACAATTTACCGCTCACAATCGAAGCAACAAACAATACAAAAATAATAAGGACAAGTACCGCTTTCTTATTCATCGATTCACCTCATCTATTAATCTCACAATATATAATACTAATATAAATCCATGCAAAAATAAACCCAACTCCTTCCAAAGGAGTTGGGTTATTACATATTACTTAGTCACTTCAAGATGCGATCTTAATTTATTCGTTAAATCTTGTTTCGCTGCATCTGGAACGTAGTAGTACCAAATACCATCAGCGGCTTTGTGACCGTCACCTGGGATTTGGATTTCTTCACTATTCTGCATGCAATCTTTGTAGTTCTTTTGAATATCAAACATTTGGTCTTGCGTTAAACTTGTTTTAACATTTTTCTCAATTGCTTTTAACACGTCACCGTAACTTGCCAGAGAAGATACGCTAGCACCTTTTTTGATTACAGCTTGAATAACTTGGCGTTGACGCATTTGACGGCCAAAGTCACCACGTGGGTCTTCGTAACGCATACGAGAATATCTTAATGCTTCTGTACCATTAAGATGTATATTCCCTTTAGCAAATTGTGATCCTTCATATTTAAATTCTAAATCATTGTTAACATCTACCCCACCAACTGCATCTACAACATCTTTAAAGCCAGCCATATTTACCTCAATATAATGATCAACTGGTACATCAAGGAAGTTTTCCACCGTTTTTACAGCCATATCGATTCCACCAAATGCATATGCATGATTAATCTTATCCTTTTTACCTTTACCTACAATTTCTGTATAAGAATCACGTGGAATACTAGTAATTTTCATAGATTTTTTTTGTGGGTTTAATGTAAATAACATCATCGAATCTGAACGCCCTGTCTCATCCGCTCTTTGATCCACACCCATTAACAAAATAGATATTGGCTTATTGTCTGCAACATCTACTTTCTTATCACGTTTTTCAGACTTATCACGATCCAATGGTTTATGCACTGCATCTAATGTATTTGATACGTTAGAATAGACATAGTATGCACATGCTCCTCCTGCAACAACTAGAAAACCTATTATACCTAAAATCCAAAATAAAATTTTCTTTTTCATAACTTATACCTTCTTTAATTTTTATTTATAACTAATTACGCATTATTTGCTATTCACATATTACAACAAATACATTTATAAATAAAAGCTTTTTTATTTCTTATGATTGTAATGAAAGTTCACTTTTTATTTGAGTAGTTGATATATCTTCAGTTCTTGGTAAATAAACCACTTCGCAATATTCTTTTAAAAAATCAAACTTCCCTTTCCAGTCATCACCCATAACAAATACATCAATTTCATACTTTATGATATCTTCAACCTTTTGTTCCCAAGTATTTTCTGATATTACTAAGTCCACATATCTAATGCTTTCCAGTAGCATTTTTCTCTCTTCAAATTTAAAATATGATTCTTTTCCTTTTAATGCATTAAATTCATCTGTTGATATTCCAACTATTAAATAATCACCTAGATCTTTTGCTCGCCTTACTAAATTTATATGACCATAATGTAGTAAATCAAATGTTCCATAAGTTAAAATTCGCTTCATATTTTAAAATACACTCCTAAAATCTACTTATTTATTTTTTAAGATTAGCCTTTTTAAATCCCGAGAAATCATATTAGGTAAAACCAAAATAATTATTATATATACCATGCCAATGACTAATGATTTAATCGTCATGTTTATAAAATCATTTACAAACATTTTTGGGATGAAATATACGAAAATAAAAGTTATCAATGCGGCTAGAAAATAAGTATATACTCCTTGGAACATAAACTTTAAATCTAGATATTTTCGAATTAGATATACCCTAAAAAAGCAAACCATAAATTCAACAAATACTATAACAAATGTTGCACCTACTGCACCATATCGCGGTATAAATATTATATTAAGTATCAGGCTAATTATTGCACCTAGTACTAATGGTAATACGTATTGTTTATCCTTTTCAAAAGCAAGTGCATATTGATTTGCAAAGACACCGCCTATTGGAATAAAAATAATAATGAAACTTACCCAGAACATTAAAGGTGACATAGGAATAAAGCTTT
This sequence comes from Bacillus cereus group sp. MYBK5-2, assembly GCF_051915685.1. Taxonomy (NCBI): domain Bacteria; kingdom Bacillati; phylum Bacillota; class Bacilli; order Caryophanales; family Bacillaceae; genus Bacillus; species Bacillus cereus group sp. MYBK5-2. The sequence goes on along the minus strand of NZ_JBQAFE010000005.1, from coordinate 239,252 downwards.
CTCCAAAGAACCAAGGAACAAATTCATAAGAATTGAGCATTACGATATTACAGAATAATAGCGCTAGCACTATCGTATAATCTAAAGACTTTTTCAAGTATTTATGAAGAACTTCATTTTGATTATTAACAACCATATTAGCGAGTCTAGGTAATAACACCATACTTAGCGAAGTAATGACAGCCAAAATAATTCTAGATATTTTTTGCGATTGATCATAATAGGATAATTCGACAGGCCCAGCTATCATTCCTAAGATTGTTTTATCAAATGTAATATATACTTGAATAGCTAATTGTGGAATTAGTAGTAGTAAGGCAGCCCTAAAGCTATCCTTCAGGTACTGTCTATTAAATGAGAATTTGGTTACATATTTAGATAACCCCATCCAAAATACTATATTTCCTAGCAAGGCTCCTAAGGACATTATAAGCATATACTTCCACAAGTCATTTTCATCACGAATTAAAATAAAGATCAATATAATTGATACAGATTTAATTAGCATATTTCTTAAAACTACTTGTTTAATCCTTTCAATACCAATATAAAACCATGAAATATCAAAAATAACCCCAAAAAGAAATGGCAGTTGCAATAAAAAATACATTCTATATTCTTTATTTACATTTATAATATAGAATGTATATAACCCTATAACTACAATTCCTGCTAAAAATTGAATTAACCATAGTCCCCAAAATGTTTCATTTACTTTATTTTGAGAATCTCTATTTTTTGCTATACTTCTAATACCCAGTTGACCAATTCCTAAAAAGGCCAATACACCTAAAATTTGGACAACTGAAAAAGTATAACTGTTTATTCCTAATGCCTTTACTCCTAAGACCCTAGAAAGAAATGGCATAGTAAGAATTGGAGTGATTATAATAAATAATTGATATAAAGCATTATATAAAAAGTCACGTAATACTTTTTTCATATTATAATTTTAGCTAATTTATTTATAATTACTTTAATTTAAATAATTACTATATATATATTTAGCTACCCTTTCTGAATACTTAAAATCAGTATATTCATGAACTATCTTTTTTATATTTTCCCTTTCAGTTTTATAATATTTTTCATCAGTAAGCAACTTCTCTAATTCACAGATAAAATGATTGTATATGTTCACCTTTGGACCAGGAGTCCAAAATTCAAATGGATTTAATAGGAATCCCCTATTATTACGATATTGATCTAAATCTGTATTCAAAAATAATATCGGCTTATCTAATAAAAGATAATCAAAATAAACACTTGAATAATCGGTTATTAACAAATCCGTTTCAGATAATATTTGGTATATATCTAAATTATATTTTGCTAAAAATTCCGAAGTACATAACTTGATATTAGAAAATCCCTCAAATGTTTTTTTATAATACTCTTCCTCTTTAGGGTGTAATTTCACAATAACTGTAATTCTGTTTTTTACTAAATAAGCATTAAATTCATTGATATTCATATCACCTAAACCGAATATATTATATTCCCTGTTTAAATCCGATTCTTCTCTGATATATCCTTTTCTGAATGTCGGCATAAATACCATTAATTTATTGTTTTCACTAACTGAAAAGTATTTCAATATGATGTCTCTCTTTTCTCCTCCCCTCAAATTTAAAAGATCATTTCGTGGGAATCCAGTGATAACATATTTATTATTTATTCCTATACAGGCATTCAATAACGTAGTGTACGTTTCTGAACTAGAAATTACTCGATCTAATGTATCGATTTTCTTTTTATTCATAGTAGTTTCATTTTCTAATAACCCCATTTTTTTCAAGGGTATTCCATGCCATAATTCAATGAATTTTTGTTTCTTTTTCATTTTTTTTATAGGGCCATGCGATGTGATAACAATAGATCCCGTCCCTAAATGCATAGCATTTTCTATCGGTTTTTTCAGCATTTTTTGAAAATTTATATATATTAAATCTAGATCATTATATTCTTTAGTCATAAAATCATATAGCACTTTCACATTGGAACCTGAACCTGGTGCATAATCTATAAAAATTAATTTTTTGGGGTTCATTCTTAAAAAACAGAAAATAATTCTAGCGATTAAAAATGTAATTCTATTCCTCATATTTCCTCTCCTAGATTACTATTTTTCAATGTAACAACAATAAAAACTTCTTCCTTAGTTATCTTTTCGCAATATTCAAAAGAAAATTAGTCGTTCTTTCTCCCAGAACCCTAAACATAAATAATCTGATGTTCTTTTTAAATCTTTTATCCTTGGTAATCCAAGACCCATTAAAGTGATGAATACAATAAGTATTTTTAGTTACTCTTAAAATCCCCGTTTTATATTCTTTAGGACAAAAGTACTCTTTAGGATAAATATGCATCCCATTATTTAATACTTGATAATTTCCATTAGGCTCAAATCCTTGATCAGAGCAAATTTCAGTGATAATTTCTACATTCGTAGTTGTATCAAGATCCCCGTTTTCCAAATAAAAACTTCTATTATCATAGTATTTTAAAAACATATTAATTGCCTGACTATTTTTCATAGCTCCTATAATCCCTGTTGGGATAGTAATATCATCTTCAAACCCACTAAAGCTGTCATGCTCTAAAAATGCATCAAACCCCTTTAAAACCTCCACATCTGTATCAAGATAAATACCACCATAATTATAAAGTGCCCATAGCCGTACATAATCAGAAACAAATGCCCATTTTTTCTCCTCATAAGCTTCTTTTACAAATTGATTGCAATTAATATCAAAATTCTCCTCATTCCATTCTATAAATTCATAATCTGGTAAATGTTTTCTCCACGACTCTATGCATTTTTCTATAAATTCCGATTTCTTATTTTTTCCAAACCAACAATAATGAATTACCTTAGGAATTTTATTCATTTCACTATACTCCATTCTATAAAATAATTTAATAAATTATTTTCTTATTTAAAAATAGACATAATGAATCTAAATTCATTATGTCTATTTTTAATATGTTAACTTACAAAAACACTACCACAACCTGATTTCATAGGGAAGCGGCGTACTATATCCCAATAATAGGTTAGCAAAATAATAACTTAGTGCAAAAAGAATAAATACAATCTTTGCTTTTGGATTTTTTTGTATAAATAACGCAAAAATAATAATTTCTGTAATACTAATATAGAAAAGTAAACGTCTAAATATTAGCATTGGATACAAAGGGAATGTTAATATTAAGCTTATATAGTATATACCAAATATAACTTCATGCTTCTTTAGATGAATAAATTTTTCTTTATTGCTTACTAACCATATGCTTAATAACAATTTAACAATTAATAGCACTGCCATTTTCCATGATAATGAGTATTCTAAATATTGACTTGAAGCCCATTCTGTATAATAGGAATATTGATTACCAAAAACTTTAGATATTATTTTAATAATTAATTCGTCAAATCTAACAAACATCAAAGAAAAAGAAATAACTAGTAAGGTAACTCTTTTAGTATTCGTATTAATATATCTCGTTACTAAATTATGCAAAAAATACATTGGATAGAAAAATATCGCACTCTTATGAAACATAATTGTTACAATAAACATTAAATTATATTTGATGAACTTTTTATTGATTATATTATTTACATTAATTAAAAACAGACCCATTGCTATAAATTGCCTTATTGTATTTAAAGAGGTATTAAAATAATATAAACTAATATAAAAGAATACAGCCATGTAATATACTTCTCTTGTGTCGCTGTAATGCTTTATTGCCTTATAAATTAAATACTGTATAAGAAATGCTATAACTAAGAAAAAGATTTGGACTGGTATGCCTAAAAATTTCATGAAGTCCATTATATATACTAGCCCAGGTTCTGAAAACCAAACTCTTCCCTCAGTATACATTCTTTCATAAGAATAATAATCTGTCCCTACTCCATATCTAAATCCGGCTAATAAAAGAACGTACGTACTAGCCAGCCAATAGAATACTTGAGCATATCTCCCCTTCAATAAGGTTAATAACGATAGTATTAGCATAAAAATATATGCAAACATTTTATGAACTCCTTAAACGTTTAAATAAAACTTCATACAAACCTATCTTTAATAAAACAGCACCTACCCTATGCTTAAATGGTAATAGGTTGTAAGAATCTGAAAGACTATTCAGTTGTCTTTTTTTCTCTTTTACAGGTTTCTTATTTTCTAATGAGTAGTTTATTAAGTATATCCACAACCTTGCTTCAACCACTCCACAAAATTTCTCGTAGGAACTTTCTTTAAAAAATGTTTTTAATACATTCATTGTATTTACTAGAGATTCATCAATGATCGGATTATAACTTCGAGTTATTGATCCTTCCCTCTGGATATAATAATACAAAGCTTCATTTACTACTTCTATACTATTACAAAAATATAAATATCTCGGCATAAAACCTACATCTTCAAAAAAAGCACGATTTTCAAAATATAATTCATTTTCTTTAATTATTTCTGTTCTATATAACTTGTTCCAAGCTACAACAAAAGGCTCATCATGTTTACAAAGAAAATTCTCTAGGACATCACCATTCAATAGATCTTTGTTAAAATAATATTCTTTCTCCCGTAGCTTACTCGCACCCTCATCTAACCAGATCTTTTTAAATCCGCAAACTACCAGGTCAATATTACCCGGAATGATTTTTTTATATAAATTCTCATACATAGATTTATCTAAATAGTCATCACCATCTACAAATGCTATAAATTCCCCACTAGCATGATTAATTCCCGTATTTCTTGCAGCACTTAAGCCACCATTTTCTTGAGAAATTACTCGTACACGTTTATCACGCTTTGTAAACTCATTAGCGATATTTACTGTATTGTCACGTGAACCATCATTTATAACTAATATTTCAATTTCCTTAATACTCTGCGCAATAAGACTTTCCAAACACTTTTCAATATAACCCTCAACATTATACGCCGCTACAACTATACTAATTTTAGGCTTCTCCATAGTTTACCTCCTTCCATTGATTATATAATTTAATAAATTCTTTATTATATTTGGAATCATTGGACCAAGGTCCCATTAAAATATGATTTTCATATAAAGAGTAATCTACCTTAAAAATATTGACACTATCTTTAAAATAATTTAAACTTGCAAATTTAATTTCCGTTTCAGTATACATATTCCCTAAATATTTTACCACTTGACCAGCTGTGTGCCCCGTGTCTACTGAATCATCTACGACCAAAATTTTATTTATATTCTTCATCTCATGTTTATTCATATCAAAGTAAATTTCTCTATCTATATTCTGATTATGAACTCCAGATTGAATTTCTTTACGTCTTAAATATTCTTTAAGAGATTTAGGAATAATTTTTATTACAGGTTTTATAAATTCTTTTAACTTATTCCCCTTACGTACCGCTTGAATTTCTAATAACGGCACCCTTAAGTATTCACTTATTGTTTGTCCTATTAAAAATGACCCTTTGGCTATAAATATAACCACATCTGGCTGAAAATCCTTTTCAATTTTAGTTGCTAATTTTTTGCTTTCTATTTCCAAATTTCTTATTGATAATTCTAAACAATTCACTGTATTTACCTCTTTTTATTAATTTAAAAACTCTAGCAAACTTAGTTATATGATGGGCTATCTGTAGGCATTCCTTTTGAACATATTTTGCCCTTTTTAAATTTTCTTTGAATGTCTGTGGATCACCATTAAATTCTTCTATAACATTGTAGTTTCTACCTAATTCTATAAATGTATGTGCATCGCTACCTATAGCCTTAGTTGCATTATATCTGTTCGCAATTTCTAATTGAATTTCTGAAAAACACCCCTTTATATTTCTACCATTGTGAACTTCAATGATATCAATTAAATCTAGGTTTTTTCGAATCTCTTCTTCCACCAAAACTGTTTTATATCTTTTTTCATCATATGGATGAGGAATATATACTATTCCTCCTTGTTTTTTTATCTCTAACATTGTATCCCTTGGAGATTTTCCCGGGCTTATCTTTTTATTTATAAATAATCCTATTATTTCACCCTTACTAGAAAATATTTCCTCTCCAATAATTACTCTAATTGAATGTTTCTCAAGAAAAGGTTTAAATTTTAACGCACCCTCAATTTCATCATGATCCGTAATCGCTACCACATTTATTTTTCTTAATTTTAACATGAGTAAATAGAACCACTTGCCTAAAGTGCTATCATGCGAATAGCACGTATGGGTGTGTAATTCGACATTTATTCCCATATATTTCTCCTACTTTCTAAACAACTCAAAAAATTTAATATGCTCCTCTGCCGACTACAACATTCTTAACAGTTAATAGCAAAATCTTAATATCAAACCATAATGATGCATTATAAGCATAATATAGCTCTAAATCTACCCTCTCTGGATATCCTACATCACTTCTTCCACTTACTTGCCAATAACCTGTAAGACCTGGCTTTACAGATAAAAATTCATCTTTTCTTTCTCCGTACTCTACCAACTCTTCTTGTACTACTGGTCTTGGACCAACAAGGCTCATATCACCTTTTAAAACATTTAAGAATTGTGGAAGTTCATCTAAGCTAGTCTTTCTTAAAAATTGGCCTACTTTTGTTATACGTGGATCTTCGCTTGGCTCTAATTTATAATTATTATCTATATATTTTTTATATAATATTTCATTACTTCTTAATTTCTCTTCCGCATTCACAATCATTGATCTGAATTTATAAATATGAAATTCTTTTCCATTCTTCCCCATACGGATCTGTTTAAAAAAGACAGGCCCCTTATTATTCCCTATCATATATAAAATTGAAATTAAAAGAAAAATTGGAGAAAAAACTATTAATCCAACTATTGCTCCAATTAGATCCATGACCCTTTTTAAACATAAATATATACCACTAGGTTTTCTTATTTCCAACGTACTGTGTTCTAATGAATCACTTACTATTTCACGACTGCCCAAATCTATCACCCTTCCTTTATACAGTTATTTTTTCTCTTTTTATAACTTCATTCATATAATTTATTAATTCTTCATTTAAATTTTCATGCTGTAGCGCCATCTCAATCGTCGTCTTAATAAATCCAAATTTCTCCCCAACATCATAACGTATACCTTGAAAATCATATGCAAATACACGTTGAATTTCATTTAATCGTTGAATTGCATCTGTTAATTGAATTTCCCCACCAGCACCTGTTTGTTGACTTTCAAGGAACATAAAGATTTCTGGTGTTAATACGTAACGACCCATAATTGCTAAATTTGATGGTGCTGTACCTACTGCTGGCTTTTCAACAAACTGACGCACTTGATAACGACGGTCGTTTTGTTCAATTGGATCGATAATGCCGTAACGATGTGTTTCATTTTCAGGCACTGTTTGTACACCTATTACAGATGATTGCGTTCCTTCATATTGATCCATTAATTGGCGTAAACATGGTGTTTCTGCCTGCACAATATCATCACCAAGTAATACCGCAAATGGCTCATTTCCAATAAATTTACGGGCGCACCATACTGCGTGTCCCAGCCCTTTTGGTTCTTTTTGTCTTATGTAATGAATGTTAATTTTTGAGGAAGCTTGTACTTTTTCAAGCATTTCATACTTTCCTTTTTCTAAAAGGCTTTGTTCAAGCTCGAAAGAATGATCAAAGTGGTCCTCAATGGCACGCTTTCCTTTTCCAGTAACAATAATAATATCTTCAATTCCTGATTCTATCGCTTCTTCTACTATGTATTGAATTGTCGGTTTATCAACGATAGGTAACATTTCTTTCGGCATTGCTTTCGTTGCTGGTAAAAACCTTGTCCCCAGTCCCGCAGCTGGAATAATTGCTTTTCTTACTTTTTTCAAATCTAGTACCCCCAAGTGTATTATTATATCTATATGTAACAATAACAAAAACCCTACCTATAAAGTCATAGTTATTACTCCATAGGTAGAGTTTCTGTTAAAAATAAATTATGGGCATCTAACCCATCCTCACGTCATACTCCCGACGACAAGCGTCTAAGGTAGGTTCGAAAATAAATTTTCTACCCACAGCACGACCGAGTGCCCCCATTGATAACGGTTAGGAGACATCACCAATTCTTTATTTAAAAAATACCGAACAATTTTTTACGACGAATTTGTTCTGGATCTTCTTTGTAAATTGCCTTCCCGCTAATTAATAAGTACGGATTTTCTTTCAAATCACTCATAACATTCATTCCAAATTCTTTCTCAATTAGTTCATAGCTTCCCGCTAAATGAAATCCTCTTGACGTTGTGTTATGTGCATCTGATGCGATCATATGTGTTAAATTATGTTCTACAAGCTGTAGTGAGAATTTTTTAATTTTTTTTCCAAATTTCCCAAGTAAACTACCTGCTGTCACTTGTGTTAATGCACCTTTATTTACAAGATTATATAACTTATCTGGCCGCTCGATTAACTCGGCATTACGTTCCGGATGAACGATAATTGGAATCATTCCTTTTACGCGCAATTCATATAGTAGTTGTTCTGCATAACGAGGTACGTGATTTGATGGGAATTCAATGAATATATATTTATTTGTTTCATTTAAAGTAACGATTTTACGAGCTTCATAGTCTTCTAATAAATCGCCATATAATCTGACCTCTTGCCCAGGTAAAATGGTAAGTGGCATATTATGTTGTTGTAGTTCATCATTTAGTTGTTTTACATGATGAATAATTGAGGTACGTTCATTTACATATTTTCCATTTTGATGGTGCGGCGTTGCGACAATGGTATGTATTCCTTCTGAAACGGCTTGTTGTGCCATTGCTAAACTATCTGTTACTGTCTGTGCACCGTCATCGATACCAGGTAAAATGTGACAATGTAAATCTATCATTTGTTTCATCCTCCCTCTCTCCTATAAAGATCTTTTTTCCCTTGAATATGAGATATCGCTCATATTCAAGGGAAAAAAGGAGATATGTTTTTACCATATCTCACTTTAAAATTAGTTTGCACCGTAGTAGTAGTATAGGCCTTGTTCACGTTCACGGTCGTTTAGAACAACGCCCAACAATTTACCTTTAGCCGATTCTAACAATCCTTTTGCTTTTACCGCTGTTTCTTTCTCTGTCGATTCACTACGAACAACAAGAATAGAAGCATCACATACATTTGCCATAATTTGCGCATCGGTAACAGCTAAAATTGGTGGCATATCAAAAATAACTAGATCGTACATGCTGTATGCTTGTCCAAGAAGTTCTTTCATTGATTTTGAACCTAACAATTCAGCTGGGTTTGGGGGGATTGGACCACAAGCTAAAAAGTGTAGATTATCAACTAGTGTTGTTTGCACACATTTCTCTAAACGTTCACTATTTGTTAATACGTTCGTTAGTCCAAAAATGTTATCTACTTGGAACATTTGATGCATTGCTGGTTTACGCATATCTGCATCAATTAATAATACTTTTTTTCCTTGTTGAGCAAACACAACTGCCATATTCGCTGTCGTTGTCGTTTTCCCTTCACTTGGGTTTGCAGACGTAACCATTAATGAATGTAAATTCGTATCAATAGCTGCAAATTCAATATTCGTTCGAATATTACGATATTGTTCTGAAATTGGTGATTTCGGTTGTTGATGAGCAATTAATTGACGGCGTTGACGATGATTTTTTTTCTTTTTAAATAAATTAAGAGCCAATTGTTTGTCCCCTCACTTTTCTTGATGATGGAGCGTGTGATTTCACGTTCATTGTTTCTTCATCCATACGAGCTACAATTCCTAACACTGGTAATCCAAGTAAGCTCTCTACATCTTCTTCTTTTTTCACTGTGTTATCTAAGTATTCTAATAAGAACGCAAGACCAACTGAAGCCATTAAACCAACAACGAAAGCAATTGCCACATTTAACATTGGACGTGGTTTAATTGGAGATTGATTTTCTGCAACTTCTGCTTTAGATAATACTGTTACGTTATCAACGTTCATAATTTTTGCAACTTCACCTTTAAATACATCTGCAGTTGCATTCGCAATATCGCGAGCTAGTTTTGGATCTTTATCCTCAGCTGTTACAGAGATTACTTGTGAATCCTTTTCATTCGCAACATTAATCTTTCCTGTTAGCGCTTGAGATGTCATATTTAAATTTAATTTTTCATTCACTTGTTCTAAGATTACTGGACTTTTAATAATAACCTTATATGTATTCGTTAATTGAATATTCGTTTGAATTTCACCAGCTTGGAACATTGCACCCTCTTGTTTCTTCTGGTTAACAAGAATTTGCGTCGAAGATTGATAGATTGGTGTCATGAAGAAAAAGCTAATGATAGCACTTACAATAGCTGCACCAAATGCGATTACGAGGATCATTGCTAAACGTTTTTTTAAGATATGAAATAACTCTTTTAGACTAATTGTTTCTTCCATAGGTTCCTCCAACTTTCTAAAATTTACACATAGGAAAAATTATAACATATAAATCTTACATTTTTTATTTTTAATAATTCTGTTTTATATTTGTTCACAACAAACAAGTTTAATCTTACAAAATTATCTTAAATATGACAACACATTCCAATGATTTCCCAAAAATTTTATCATATCATGCTTTTTACACTGTATAACTTGATAAATAATTTTCAGAAAACAAAAAAGCCAACAAAAATTTTGTTGGCTTTTTATATTTTAGTAATAACCATACTGCTCTTTTTCTTCTCTTTTATCGTTTAAAACGACTCCAAGTATTTTGCCTGATGCTTTATCTAATATTTGTTTCGCTTTTACGATTTTATCTTTTTCCGTCTTTTCACTTCGTACAACGAGTACGATTCCATCACATTTATTTGCAAGTATTTGTGCATCTGTAACCGCAAGGACAGGTGGTGTGTCAATTAATATAATATCAAACATGTTATATGCTTCTAGCAACGCCTCGTCCATCGCCCGGCTCCCTAATAGTTCTGCTGGATTTGGCGGGATTGGACCTGCTGCCATTAAGTATACGTTCTCTATATCTGTTTTTTGAATGCATTGCATAAGTTTTGCTTGTCCTGATAATAAGTTTGTTAATCCATTTGAACTATGAATGGCAAATAAGTTTTGTATCGTCGGCTTCCGCAAGTCAGCTCCAATTAATAAAACTTTCTTTCCTTGTTGTCCGAAAACAACTGCTAAGTTTGAGATTGTCGTTGTTTTCCCATCGCCTGGATCGGCTGAAGTAACAATAATAGAACGAACATAATTATCTACAGATGTAAACTCAATGTTTGTACGAATGTTACGGTATTGTTCTGTAATACGCGATTTAGGCTCTTTATGTGTAATTAATTGTCGTAATGGTTTTCTTTTCTTTCTCCCGAACATATTCATAATCTCCTTTTGTGAAATGCGACATTTCCCTTTTCTCTCTCTTATGCTCGATTTCATACGTCTAATTAATATTCTTGCTGAGTTCCCCACATTTCATCATAATCAATAACATTCTACTTTGTCTTATTTAAGTACCTTAACAATATGACAATGCCCTTATTTCTTTATTACCTTTATCACTTATCCTGTTTTCTAGATAAACAATAAAGTAAGTATATGGTAATTACCATCTATTTACAAGTAATTTTCTGATTAGTTTGTATATTATTGTTTCATCGTTATATAGCAGAAATAAAAAAACTCCTTGTCTTTTCACAAGGAGATTTTTTTATTTTTCTCTATTCTTTTTTATCACCAATCGCAAATGTAATTTCTGCCTCACATGCAACTTCACCATCTACTGTTGCGATTGCTTTTCCTTTTCCAATTGGGCCGCGTACGCGTGTCATTTCTACTTCTAGACGAAGCTGATCACCTGGGCGTACTTGTTTTTTGAAACGGCAATTGTCGATACCTGCAAAGAAAGCAAGTCTCCCGCGGTTTTCTTCTTTCTTTAATACTGCAACTGCTCCTACTTGCGCTAATGCTTCTACAATAAGTACACCAGGCATAACTGCATAGTCAGGGAAGTGTCCGTTAAAGAATTCTTCGTTTGCGGATACATTTTTAATCCCAACCGCTCTTTTTCCTTCATCTACTTCTAATATTTTATCAACAAGTAAAAATGGATAGCGGTGAGGAATGATTTCTTTAATTTGTTCTATATTTAGCATGTAACAATCGCCCCTTTTGTAATATTGGTCTTACCACTTGGACATATTGCTATTATCCCATTTTGTTTATTGTTTGTCATTACAAAGTAACATTTTATATTTAGCACAACTTCCTAAAAAAAATGCACACACTCTATTCCATTAAAATAGTTGCACATTTTTGCAACTGACACGGAGGTGGAAAAGAGTGTATGCCCAAATTAGGGAAAGGCAATATGTATTGAAACATTATTTGCCTTAATGTCGTATTCGACTCATTATATTATAAACGTTTTCAATTAAGGAAATATTAAATTTAACCATATATATGAATATTTTACCTGTTTCCTTCATATTTCTCTATTTTCCTTCCATTTTCGCAAAAAAACAAAATAAAAAAATATAAAAACGAAAAAAGAACTAAGGCATTAGCCTTAGTTCTTTCAAATCATCTCAAAGCACGCTTTGGTAATCTGTCGATATTCTCTAACATAATACCTGTACCAACCGCAACGCAGTGCATTGGGTTTTCAGCAATTAATACTGGTACTTTTAGTTCTTCTGCTAGAAGCATGTCGATACCGTGTAGTAAAGCTCCACCGCCTGTTAGAATAACACCGCGGTCGATGATATCTGCAGATAATTCTGGTGGTGTGCGCTCTAATACGCCTTTTGCAGCTTGTACAATAACAGCTGCATTTTCTTTTAATGCTTCTGTAATTTCTTCAGAGCATACTGTAATTGTACGTGGTAAGCCTGTTACCATGTCACGTCCGCGAATTTCAAGTTCTTCGCTACGTGCACCTGGGAATACTGTACCAACTTTAATTTTAATATCTTCTGAAGTACGTTCTCCGATTAATAGCTTATACTTACGTTTAATATAGTTTAAGATCTCCATATCAAACTTATCGCCAGCCATTTTGATAGAGGAAGAGGTAACAATATCACCCATAGATAGTACAGCGATATCTGTTGTACCTCCACCAATATCAACAACCATGTTACCGCTTGGTTGGAAGATTTCCATACCAGCACCAACTGCAGCTACTTTTGGTTCTTCTTCTAAAAATACTGTTTTACCACCTGAACGTTCAGCAGCTTCACGAATTGCTTTTTGTTCTACTGATGTAATATTTGTTGGACAACAAATTAAAATACGAGGTTTTGAAAAGAAGCTCTTTACGTCCAATTTGTTAATGAAATACTTTAACATTGCTTCTGTAATTTCGAAGTCTGCGATTACACCATCTTTAAGTGGACGAATTGCTACAATATTACCAGGCGTACGTCCCACCATGCTTCTCGCTTCTTCACCTACTGCTAATACTTTACCACTATTACGATCGATTGCCACAACAGATGGCTCATTTAATACAATACCCTTACCTTTAACATGAATTAATACGTTAGCCGTACCTAGGTCAATTCCGATATCTCGCGCAAACATTCCCGTTTTTTCCTCCTCGATATTCAAAATCAGGTTACACCCGAATTCTTTTCACCTAATTTCTGATTTTATCATAAATTTAACAGAAACGTAATATTCGCAAAAAGAATTCTTCTGAAAAATATTACCGAATGTGAACGGAATGTTTGCTACTGTAACATTATTGACGTACAGGCTTCTCTACATCTTCTTTTCTATACTTTTGCTTTGTTGCTTCTCCACCTCTTAAATGACGAATAGACTTATGATAATCAAGAATTTCTTTCACTTCATTTGCGAGCTCTGGATTAATTTCTGGTAGACGCTCTGTTAAATCTTTATGGACTGTACTCTTTGATACCCCAAATTCCTTTGCAATGACACGCACTGTCTTTCTTGTCTCCACGATATACTTACCAATCTTGATAGTTCTCTCTTTGATGTAATCGTGCACACCACTCGCCTCCCTAATTTGGATGTGAGAAGGGTGAAATGAGCCTCGCTGCATACGACTAAGAAGTAAGTGTGAGTGCTGTTTGTAAGCGTTAAACATTCTTGGATTTATAATGAAATGATTCACGATTTCTCACCTCAAACACTCTCTTTGCTTTGATTTATACCATTGTATTGCCCGCACTACTGATATATGCTACATGTTCACTATTTTTGCGGACTAAGTTAAGAAAAATTACGTTTTTTTGTGAGAAATACGTTAACAGTGACTATTTTGGCGAAAAAAATGACACCTTATATGTAAGGCGTCATTCTTCTCTTTCAAACTCTTCTTCTAATAATTGATGGTGGGGAACCTCTTTCTTACCGGCAATATAATAATATAAGGTGAATAAAACAAACAATAAAATAATAGCAGTCGACAGAACAAATAAAAATGACACAGTATCCCCTCCCTTTTGTAATATATATTCGAGAATCTCGTCATTTTTCCTTGTTTTTGCAACTTTTTTCTCGAAATTGAGTATTTTTATATAGAAATAAAAAAATCAGCTCCCCTAGTGGGAACTGATTTTTTCACTTTCTTATTCTTGTGAAGAAGAATCGTTAGATGATTCTGTAGAACCATTTGTTGATTTTTCTTCTTTCTTCGGTTCTTCTTTTTTGTCACTAGTTGAACCGCTTGTTGATTTCTCTTCTTTTTGAGACTTGTCTTCTGTTTTACTTTCAGGTTTCGTGCTCGTTGACTTCTCTTCTTTTTGAGATTTGTCATCAGCTTTTTTACCAGAAGCATTCGTAGCCTTTGCAGCACCTGCATCAGCTTTAATTTCTGTTACTGATTTATTTAAGTAACGTTCAGGGTTCACAGCCACATTGTCTTTACGTACTTCAAAGTGAACGTGAGAGCCTGCCTCTTTATTCATTGCACTTAGACCGGATGTTCCTAATACTTCACCTTGTGCAACTCTTGCACCTTTTTCTACTTTCACACTGCCTAAGCTTTGATAAGATACCGCTACACCATTTCCACTATCAACTGTTACAACATAACCAAGAAGTGAATCTTTTTCAGCTTTCGTTACTGTACCACTTAAAGCAGCAGCAACATTGAATTCTTTTCCATTCTTCGCAGCAATGTCAATTCCTTTGTTCGGGGAATATGTGTTGTTATAAAAGACAAGTGCTTTTTCTTGTTCCGCCTCAGTTGCTGCATCTTCATAGAATTTCTTCTGTACGACTACTTCCGCATTCGCGGCAGCTGGCATTTTCACTACTTCTGAAGATTTCGTTACTGGTACTGCTGGATCTTCCGATTGTGTATACGGTGTTGCTTGATCGTGGTTTGGAGTCTTCTTCGGATTAGCTCCTTGGAACCATAGCGCAACCATTAAGATTACCGCTGCACAAGCAATGTATAGTGCCGGAAACACCCATCTTTTTTGAAATAAATGTACTACCTTTTGCGACTTTTTATTATTTCTTCCTCGCATTCCATCATCACCTCAGCAATCATTTTGAACAATATTCACGTATCCTATACAACGTATAACTAATTACTTTTCGACAAAATCTGTAAAAATATGTATAAGAGCTGTAAAATTTCCGAGGAAATGATAGAAAAAAGAAAAAACTGAGCACTTTTAGCTCAGTTTTTAGTCTAATTGTTTCTTTTTATATACGATTAAACATACAACGAGCGATATAATAAGCCAAACTGCAACATTTAATACATGCCCACTAATACTACTAAATCCCGCCCCACCTACTAAGCTTTTAAGTGCTTTCACAATATGAGATGTTGGAAGATATCCAATCATCGTCTTAATTACTTTATTTTCAACCATTGGCTCAAACTGTACAGCCAAATACATCGTCATTAATATCGGCATTCCAATTATTGATGTTTGTGGTACAGAAGATGCAAGTAATCCGATCATTGTTCCAAGTACGATAAACAAAATAGTTCCGCATAAGAATATCAATCCTACCAATGGAAGGTTAATATTTAACTGATCTAAAATGAATAAATTTGCAATACAAATGACCATTGTCAGACCCGAGGTTAATAAACTCTTTCCAAGTAGAACTTCAACCGAAGATGCCGGTGATAGCATTAATACACGCAATGTATGTTTTTCTTTTTCTTCTGCAATTACCATAGATTGAACAAAGCCTGCGACAAATAGGAAGGCCGTTATAGTAGTAATACCTAACATTTCCTTTCCCACTCCAAATCTGCTAAACAAAAATGAAAGTATAATTGGTAAAAATGCCATTAACAACACTTGTGAATTTGTCTTAAAATCTTGTACTTCTTTTCTAAAAATAGCTGATACACGTCTCATTGAAAATGTCATTATAATCCCCTCCCAGTAACTTCAATAAAGATATCGCCTAGCGTTGGTTCGTGTGAATGAATAGATAACAGTTCGCCCTTTTTCATCCATTCTGAAATACGATTTGCGCCTAATTCATCTTTTTGCACTACTTCTTTTCGTTTACCTTTTAATACGACCTCTATTTGATCCTTAGCGTATTGTAAGCGCAGGTTCTCTGGCGTATCGATTGCTACAATTTCTCCGCCACAAAGGAAGGCAATACGGTTACAAAGCGTTTCTGCTTCATCCATGTTGTGAGTCGTTAAGAAAATCGTCGTTCCTTCTTCATTTAAGTCTTTTAAGATTTTATGAATGTTTTGTACGTTTACTGGATCAAGTGCAGATGTTGGTTCATCTAAGAAGAGGATATCTGGTTTATGAAGGATTGCTCTCGCTAGTGTGACGCGTTGCTTCATTCCCTTTGATAATTTCTTTACTGGTGTTTTTTTATCATCTAATAAATTTACTTGTGTTAGTACTTCATCGATTCGTTCTTTTTTGCAATCGTATAAGTCACAAAATAATAGTAAGTTATCATAAATGCTAAGTCTTTCATATAAGCCGCTGTTATCTGTTAAAATACCAATTCGTTTGTAATCGATGCTACTTGGTCCTGTAATATCTTTCCCTAATACTCTTACCGTTCCAACACTATGAAGCAATTGAGAAGTTAAAATTTTTACTGTTGTCGTCTTACCAGATCCACTCGGTCCGAGGAATCCGAATATCTCTCCTTGCTTCACCTCAATATTTACATTTCGAAGTGCCGTTTTTCCACTGAAACTTTTCATTACATCTTTCATTTCAATTGCCAATGTCATTTCTTCATCCCCCTTGTTTTTCTTCTTTATAGATGAAAGTCGCTTTAGCGCTTTTCGTTCGTTTGTTTCGCTTTTCTTGACTCAATCATATGAAAAACAAAGGGATTACGCAGTAAAATACCGGTAAAAGGAGTATTTTTACCGGTGAATGAATCGCATGTTGAGCTTATTGGAGCACTTTTTATAGCCCAATCACACCTTTTAATTCATCCATGCGTCCTTTTGAAAGTGGAATTGAACTTTTTCTTTCGTCGTCTAAAATTAAACTGAAACTGTTACGAGTCCATGTAATCACTTCTCGTACTCTTTGTAAATTTATAAGGTACGAGCGATGACATCTAAAGAAACCAAAACCTGTTAATCTCGCTTCTAGTTCACTTAATGTTAATGCACATACGAAATCGCCTTCACGAACGTGAATATGCGTTACTCCGTTTTGCGTTTCAATGAAATGGATTTCCATCGGATCAAGTAAAATGATTTTATCGTTCACTTTCGCAGGTATTCTTTCTAACTTCATTTGCGGAATCATTTGAATGACTTTTTCTTCACCGACTTCTTCCACTTCCTCTTGCTCAATTTCTATCTTTTTCACACCATCATTGTTTAATATGTATACATCCTCTGTTAACGAAAGGGCATCCGATAAAAATGATGACGTAATAAAGATTGCCTTTCCTTGCTCTTTCATTTTCATAATTGCTTTTCGAATAATAACCGTACTCTCTATATCTACATTTTGCTCCGGTTCTTCCAAAATAATTAAATCCGGATTATGAATCATTATTCGTCCAATATGAAGACGACGCTTCTCTGAAAATGATAGTTTTTCTATTTTAACGTTTAGCTTATCTAGGAGACCAACAGACTGCACAACTTCTTCTATACTTATCTTTGATTCATAAAGCCCTATTAAAAACTTAAAGTATTCTTTCACCTTCAAACGATCATATGCCTCATCCTTCAAAAAACAAAAGCCGATGCGGGAATAATTTTTCTTTCCAATTGCTTCTCCTTCAAACAGTACATTGCCAGTCGAAGCTTCTTCTTCACCAATAATAATGCGGTGTAACACTTTAGCTGTATGATTATTGCATTGCAAAACAATACATTGTCCTTTCTCAACCTTTAGCTCAATTGCCGGTAACTGGTTCGTCTTCCCTAATTGTTTCAACTCTAGTAACGCCATTTCATTTCCTCCAAATGCCTTTTTATCCTATTATATCAAACAGTTAATGGAAAATTATGATATTTTAAACAGAAAAAATAGATGCCAGAGTTCTGACACCTATTTCTTCACCATCAATTTTCCTTCATAATCATTCATCGTCTTTATTTCAACGCCTTTATAGTAATGAGCGACGATATCTGTATATTTCTTTCCTTCCGCTGCCATGCCGTTCGCCCCATATTGACTCATACCAACGCCGTGACCGAAGCCTTTCGTCGTAACGATGATTTTATCTCCTTGTTGTTTCCACGTAAAATCAGAAGAACGTAAATCTAACTTTTCACGAACTTCTTTTCCTGTTAATGTTTTTCCTTGAAAAGCTACATCCTTTACGCGCTTTCCTTCCGTAAGGTCTTTAATATTTCCAACCTTCCCGTCTGCTAGCACTTTCACACCGAGACGTTTTTGAAAATCAGCTACTGTAAATGTTTGCTCGCTCGTAAACTTTGGAGAGGCTTGATCCCACGGACTATCTACACTTTTCAAGTACGGATAATCATTTCCCCAATAGTCAGCTGCATTTTCTGTTCGGCCATTACTCGTTGAAAAGAAGGATGCTGAAATTGGTTTTCCATCATACGTTAAAACTTGTCCGGCTGTTTTCGAAACGGCTTCTTCGATTTTCTTCAAATTATTTTCGTAGTTATTACCCCATTGCTTCTTCAATTCATCTTTGCTTTTGTACACTTGATCTTTCACCGTATCTGTCACGTCCGCATTATTTTTCTTTCCTCCGCTTAGCATACGTTGTAC
The DNA here is from genome assembly GCF_051915685.1 of Bacillus cereus group sp. MYBK5-2. NCBI lineage: Bacteria > Bacillati > Bacillota > Bacilli > Caryophanales > Bacillaceae > Bacillus > Bacillus cereus group sp. MYBK5-2. The sequence continues at coordinate 220,052 of NZ_JBQAFE010000005.1, read as the reverse complement.
TACAAATGTTCTCGCTGCTAATGCCTGCGCCTTTAGTGCCTCTATTTCAAAACTGGCATTCATCTCAGAAGCTACTACACCTGTCACATACTCCTCCACTGGTAATGTTTCTACCTTCTTCTGTTTTTCGCGATATACAGCAACTTGAACAGCTGTATCTACTTTTCCTGGAGCTGGTATGCTTTCTATCGCTGGAGGAGTTTTAGAGGCCGTTTCTTCCCCTACTTTTGCTTTCGCAAATGGAATAACAAGGGCTGCAGGTACAATGATAACGAGCGCTATTAAGAGCGCTACTGTAATAAAAAGTGGCTTTGAAAATTTCATCCTATTTTCCTCCAATATAAAAGCTTTACTCCATTCATTCTTATGGAACAACTCTTTCTTTTAGAACATACTTAAGGGGAAGAGTATAAAACAGAAATTTTCTAAATATTTTTACTGGTACGTGCATAAGTATAGAATTTATTGACTATAACAGTAATAACCAAAAAAAATAGCCCCTATGTCAAAAGACATAGAGACTATTTTAATTAAGCGTGAAGATCAGAAACTTCTTGTTCTTTCACTTCTTCTACTTTTTCGTTTACACGTTCAATAGTTGCACCTAATGCAGCTAATTTCTTATGGAAGTTTACATAGCCACGGTCAAGATGTTTTAACTCAGTTACACGAGTATAACCTTCTGATACTAAACCAGCTAAGATTAATGCAGCTGCAGCACGTAAGTCAGTTGCTGCTACTTCAGCACCTTGTAAGCTGTTTGGACCGTTCATAATAACAGAACGACCTTCAATTTTAATATCAGCATTCATACGACGGAATTCTTCAACGTGCATAAAGCGGTTTTCGAATACCGTTTCTGTAATCATGCTTGTTCCATCAGCTTGTAGTAATAATGCCATCATTTGTGATTGCATGTCTGTTGGGAAACCTGGGTGAGGCATAGTTTTAATATCAACCGCTTTTAACTTATCTGGGCCGATAACACGTACACCTTCGTTTTCCTCAATAATTTTAACACCCATTTCTTCCATTTTCGCTGTAATTGAGCGTAAATGTTCAGGTACAGCATTTTCAATTAAGATGTCTCCACCAGTAATTGCTGCTGCAACCATGAATGTTCCCGCTTCAATACGGTCAGGAATAATAGAGTGGTTTGCACCATATAATTTATCAACGCCTTCGATACGAATCGTTCCAGTTCCAGCTCCGCGTACTTTCGCTCCCATCGCATTTAAGAAGTTAGCTAAGTCAACGATTTCTGGTTCTTTCGCTGCGTTTTCAAGAATTGTTGTCCCTTTTGCTAATGTAGCTGCAGACATAATGTTTTCTGTCGCGCCTACGCTTGGGAAGTCTAAGTAGATTTTAGCTCCTTTTAGTTCTCCCTCAACATATGCCTCAACAAAACCGTTACCAACCTGTACTTTTGCTCCCATTGCTTCGAAGCCTTTTAAATGTTGGTCAATTGGACGTGAACCAATTGCACATCCACCAGGAAGTGCAATACGAGCACGACCGTTACGTGCTAATAATGGTCCCATTACTTGAACAGATGCACGCATTTTACGTACATATTCAAATGGTGCTTCAATGTTTAGTTCTTTAGAAGAATCGATTGTTACTTGATTATTTTCAAATACGACTTCAGCATTTAAATGACGTAATACCTCATTAATTGTGTATACATCAGACAAAACTGGTACTTCAGATAGTACATTCTTTCCATCACTCGCTAATAGGGCTGCAGCGATTATAGGTAATACAGCATTTTTTGCGCCCTCAACACGCACTGTGCCGTTTAACCGCTTTCCGCCACGGACGATGATCTTTTCCAAATTATTCCCCTCCGTGTCCTTTTTTCAGTATCTATTCACTCAATACTCAGAAGTTATGATCGGTGTGCCAACCACAATTGTATCTTTGTTGTCTGTAGAACGTATTGCTATTTGCACATTTATTTTCTCTCTATTTGTTGAAAGAGCGTCATCCCACTTTTTATTGTATGCGGAGACTGACACAAATGCTCTTTCTTCTACTTGTTCGATCGCTCTTGCTGAAAGATCTTTCAAAACCTGATTGGTTTTATTTTGCAAAACACCTTCAATCTTATCATTCAGTACACCTTGAACACAAGTGTAAATTATAGGTTTTTCACTAAAAATTTTATTCATGTTTTGAACATACTTCGGGTCCCATTTCGCCCCACTTACTTCAAAGATAATGAAAGTGTTTTCTTTAGTATTTTCTTTACTCCAAGTTACTACTACTCGTTCTTCATAAGAAGAAAGCTTTTTATAGGATGTAGCTTTATATCCATCTGGAGATTGCTCTACTTCCCACTTTTGAATATTTGCCTTTTCCTTCACATCGTTTAACAACTTTTGAAACGTATGTATGTTAGAAATTGTTTTTGTTTCTCTCGCTAACCATGACCATTTTTCTACTTTAGCATCATTTTTCTCTAAAGCCTTGATCATGCTCTCCATTTTCTGTTCATCGCTTATCGGTTTCATCTCTCTATATCCAACCAAAAATAAAACAACACTAAGTGCAACAATAAGAATGGCTTTAAGCTTCAATTTCATCCCCTCCTATCCCCATTGTTAACGGAGATTTGAGGTTCTATACACTTACTTTACTAAATACGTTAAACTCTTCGAATAGCCTAAATAATCAAGGAAAAAGTTACTTACAGATGTCCCAATTGCAATTGTAATTAAGATGAGTAATACTCGCGTCTGCAGCACTTTTCCGGACTTCATTAAACGCTCAATGTGAATGCCTTGTAAGGCCCACCACGTAATGGTAATAAACAATAAATGCGAAACAATGGCAATCAGTGCTTGTTGCCCTAAAAGTTGTGCCAAAAAATCGACCCCTTTTTACTCAGCTACTACTTATGAAAGAATATAAAAACGATACCATAATAAGTAGGAGCTACACTTTTTCAAATGCACATAGACATCTTACATTTTACATCGTGATTTTCTTTCCAAAAACGTATATCTACATTACAAGTTAACACAAAATAAAAAGCGCAGAGTACTGACTCCACACCTTTTATTTTCACTATTGTACCACGTTCCCTAAGAAGAAGAAATCTTTCATTAATGGAAAATATTCATAAAAGAAATTGTACCCAATCATCGGCATAATCCCTAGTATTACAATCGAAATTGCACAAAGACTCATAACAACCTTTATATTTAACGGTAACCGTATTCTCTCTTCTGTCTCTCCGGTGCGGAAAAACATTTGTTGTAAAATACGGAAATAATATACGAATGAAACAACTGTCGTACCCATCATAATCGAAGCTAGTACGTAATGTGCTGGCTCTACATGAAGTGCGCCTAAAAAGATATTAATCTTTCCAATGAAGCCAGCCGTTCCTGGTATCCCAGCCAACGATAAAATAAAAATTGTCATCATTATCGCTGTAAATGGCGACCTTTTATATAAACCTGTGAAAATTGTTATATTTTCCTCATTATTTTGTAAGATTAAGCCGTGGATGATAGCAAATGCCCCTATATTCATAAGCATGTATGCCAGCATATAAAACCACATGCTATCCATCGTAAATGGTGATAATGCCACAAGTGGAACGAGTAAATATCCTGCATGAGCAATGCCCGAATAAGCAAATAAACGCTTTATATTGTATTGTTTTAATGCGACTACATTCCCAACAATCATCGTAATACTTGCTAGCACCGCAATATATATACTCATATGCCCATATAAAGATTGCATATCTCCTTGTATTAATACACTTGCAAAGATCATAAGGAACAAACGAATAATGAGTAGGAACCCGGCAATTTTAGAAATCGTTCCAAGAAAAGCAGTAACTGGTGTAGCCGCTCCTTCATACACATCAGGTGCCCACATATGAAACGGCACTGTGGCAATTTTAAATGAGAGACCAACTAGCAATAAAAGAAATGCGAGAGCTAACAATAACTGAATACCACTAGCGAGTTCCCCAGTGAGTACCTTTTGCATATCTACAATGTTAGTTGAACCTGTAATACCATATAAATAACTCATCCCGAAGAGCGTAATCGCCGTTCCAATTCCTCCGCTAATGACGTATTTCATTGCCGCTTCATTTGATGAACAGCTCTTTTTTCGTATTCCTACTAAAATATAAGAAGAAAGTGAAAGTAACTCCAAACCAACGAAAAGGGTAATAAAATCAACACTAGAAGCCATGAACATCGCACCAAGAAGTGCCATTAAAAATAAATAATAATATTCACCTTTATCTTCGATTGGATTCTTCTTATCATCGCTCATTGCGGTGCATAAAATGAGGGCTGAGGCACCTAATAGCAACGTTTTAAACCCTTTTGAAAATCCATCTAACACAAACGATCCATTTAAAATATCTCCTGCTGGTTCGCTATATAGAGTAATTAATGACACGATTGCTAATACGATGGCAGCAATCGCACCAAGAGCTACATATCTATGGTTCAGCTTAAAAAACAAATCACATATGGAAAGGAGGATGGCGGCGCCGAGAATAATAAATTCTGGCACCATTAGATGCCACGATAAGCTAAGTAACGTATTCATATCCATCCTACTTCACCCCCAATGTTTTCAATGTATTTTGAAGCGGATCCCCTAGTATTTCTGGCATAACTCCAATTGCAATAATACAAAAGATAAGTAGTAAAACAGGGACATACTCCCATCCGTGTATATCAGATTTTGCTTCCCACTCTTTCTTTCCAAATGTCACTTGAAGTGTCGCCCTTAATACATATACAGCGGTTAAAATAATACCAATCACACCGACTGCAGCAATGACGGGCTCTCCTTGGAATAAACCGAGAAAGGCAAGAAATTCACTAACAAACCCAGACATCCCTGGTAATCCGAGCGATGCCATTCCTCCTGCTAAGAAGAAGCCGCTAAGTACTGGGACACTTTTTGCGAGTCCACCAAGCGCTGTAATGTCTGATGTTCCGAAACGTTGTTCTATAACACCGAGTAAGAAAAACAGCAAGGCTGCAATTAAACCGTGCGATACAACCTGGAATAACGCTCCTTGTGTACCAGGTGCATTAAGTGACGCAAGTCCCATTAACACAATTCCCATATGCGAAATACTAGAGTAAGCCAGTACTTTCCTAAAGTCTGTTTGGATGAGCGCTAAAAAGGCACCGTATAATAAATTAATTACGCCTAATATCGCAATTAGTGTTGCAACATCGTGAAAATATTCCGGGAATAGCCCTTTCCCGAAGCGAATAATACCGTACGCTCCAATCTTCAGCAAAACACCCGCATGAAGCATAACTACAGCTGGATGCGCTTCTATGTGTACATTGACCATCCAGCGGTGCAACGGAAAAACAGGTAGTTTAATTGCAAAAGCAATCATTATGGCAATAAATACAATAAGCTGCAAACTACTTGGGATGACGAGTGCTCCCTCTGCGTTTACGCTTCTTAATATCTCTTTCAGCTCCACAATATTTGTTGTACCTGTTTTCGCGAACAAAATTGAGAAAACAATGAGCAAAATAGCTGAGCCAATACCGTTATATATTAAATAACTATACGCAGCCTTTTCACTCGACAATTTTCCCCACTTTCCAATTAATAAGAACATTGGTGGCAACGTAATTTCAAAGAAGATAAAAAACAACATTAAGTTTTGAGCAGCAAAGACGCCGAGCATTCCTATTTCTAGCATGAGTAACAGCATATAAAATGCTTTTAAATTTCTTTTAATAGAAAAGGCTGCAATTGCTGCAAGCGTTGCTAGAAGAGCCGTCAGTACCATCATGACAAGCGACAAACCATCAATACCGAGCTCGTAATAAATAGAAAACCACCTTTTATCTACCGCTGTAAAATCGCCGAACTTAATCCATTTCATCTTTTCATCGAATAGTGACAAATTCTTTCCAGAAGCATATGTACAAGCGAGGACGATAGCGATTCCAAATGGCAGTGCCGTCCCAAATAAGCCAAGCGCTCGCACTGTACGCACTTCCTTTTTCGGTGTTAATACAAGCAATAAAATTCCTAAAAGCGGGGAAAAAATGAAGAACGTTAACAACAAATCATTCATCGTAAATCCCCTCCCGTATAGAGCAAAATAATGACGAGTACAGCGAGCGAAACCGCCGTTACAGTACCGTACACTTGTACATTCCCGTTTTGAAGTTTCGATCCAAGGTTACTTGTGCCTTTCACTACACTTGCAATTAAAACTGCAATTCCTTCGACTACATACAATTCAAATAAGCGAAGCACATGAGCGATTCCTTTCGTAATAGGGATCACCGTCATGTTGTATAGTTCATCCACATAATATTTTTCTTTCAAAAGATTATAAAGCGATGTTTCCGTACCCCCAGCCCAATTCCTAGAAATTGATTTCTTCCTATATATGAAATATGCAAGAGCGATTCCCGCAAATGAAACGAGTGTCGCAACAATCATAATCCAAACTGGTCCATGCGTCTCTTCAACCTTAAACCCTACATCTTTCGTCAACCAATCTCCGAGAAACGTCCCAAACCATGGTGTATTTATATATCCTGCCACTACTGCGAGAACGCCGAGAACAATCATTGGATACGTCATAACGCGAGGCGATTCATGTACTTCTTCCTTCGTCTTCGTTTCTCCAGTAAAGACAAGAAAGTAAAGGCGGAACATATAAAACGCTGTTAAAAACGCCGCAATTACCGCTAAAATAAATAAAACGTAATTGCCATTCATCCACGTCGCCGCTAAAATTTCATCTTTGCTGAAAAAACCGGAAAGCAGCGGAACACCGCTAATGGCAAGGGTACCTATTAAAAATAGCGTACCAGTTACTTTCATCTTCTTCTGTAAACCGCCCATTTTATTAATGTTTTGCGTATGCACAGCATGAATTACACTTCCTGCCGCCAAAAATAGTAGTGCTTTAAAAAAAGCATGTGTCGTTAAATGGAATATACCAGCTACATAACCGGCAGAACCTAACGCGAGCATCATATACCCGAGCTGGCTAACTGTAGAATAAGCAAGCACCCTCTTTATATCTGTTTGCACAAGACCGATAGAGGCCGCAAAGATTGCAGTGAAAGCTCCAACGATTGCCACTGTCTGCATCGCCACTGTACTTGCTGAAAATAGAGGGAACATCGTCGCTACTAAATATACGCCAGCTGCGACCATCGTCGCCGCGTGAATAAGTGCCGAAACGGGTGTTGGCCCCTCCATTGCATCTGGCAACCACGTATGAAGCGGGAACTGCCCTGATTTCCCCATCGCCCCGATAAAAATTAATATCGCTGTTATTGTAATCATGTAAGGAGGTAGATCCCCTGTATAAATCGCCCTAAATATTGCGTCATATTCAAAACTACCTGCGTACCAAAAAATTAAAATCATCCCGATAAATAAACCAACATCCCCAATACGGGTCATAATAAAAGCCTTTTTTGCAGCAGCCTTCGCTTCTTCTTTAAAGAAATAAAAACCGATAAGTAAAAATGAGCCAAGGCCGACTAATTCCCAAAATATATAAAGCTGTAATAAATTCGTTGATATAACAAGCCCTAACATCGCAAATGTAAAGAGTCCTAAATATGCGTAAAAGGTTGGTAATCGTTCATCACCTTTCATATAACCTTTCGAATACACATGTACAAGTAGACTCACAAGCGTCACGATAAATAACATTAAAGCTCCTAATGCAGTCACTTCAAAGCCGAATGATATATCCACATCTCCAGCTCTAAGCCACACCCACTTATGCTTCACGCTTGCTTCTGAAAACCTTTCTATTAACACAAGTACCGCAAGTATAAAGGAGAGAAAGACGAAAAAAATACTAAGTACGCTGCTTCCTTCTCTAATTTTCTTCCCGAATATAATAAGTAACAAAAACGAAACGAGTGGGAAAAGCGGTATGAGCCATGCATAATCGATCATTGTTTCCTTCCCCCTTTTTCGGTCACAATGCTATCCTTTGAGCGTATCCATTTCATCCACCTGAACTGTCGTACGATTACGATATAAAGCAATTAAAATAGCGAGTCCTACCGCCGCTTCCGCTGCCGCTACAGCCATCGTAAACAGTGAGAAAATTTGACCTGTTAAATTCGGAAATAAGCCTAATTTACTAAACGCCACTAAGTTTAAATTGGCAGCATTCAGCATTAATTCGATACAAACTAATACGATTACTGTATTCCGCTTTGTTAAAGCTCCAAATAGACCGATGCAAAACAAAATAATCGCAAGTGTTAAATATGCAGAAGCTGGAACGCTACTCATTGGAATCCTCCTCTTTCTCGTCCTTTTTCGCAAGTATAATTGCGCCAACGAGTGCTACAAGTAAAATAACTGAAGTTAGTTCAAATGGAATAATATATTTTGAATAGAGAAGTGTACCGATTTGAAGTGTGTTGTTTTCATGGAGAGGTAAACTTCCTTGTGTGCTTTCATTTGCAAAATCAACATTATTAACAGCGAAATACATAACCGCTCCAAATGCTACAACTGCAAAGAAGATAATCCATTTTCGAAGAGTAAGACGCGATTCATTTTCCGCGTTATGTTTCGTTAACATAATGCCGAAAATCATAATAATTGTGATTGCCCCAGAGTAAAGTAAAATTTGTGCAACGCCTATAAATTCGGCTGACAAAAGAAAATACAAACCTGCAATGCTGAGAAATGTCAGAACGAGAGCTAGCATCATGTGCATAACTTTCGTTAAGTTCAACATAAGAACACCGCCGATAATTGCAGACAAGGATAGTATAAAGAATGCTACAAACTCGCCATTCATGCCTTATTCTCCTTCCTGACGTTTTCGTCGTTTTCGTCAAGCCACTGCAAATTTTTAAATAAGTCATCACGTGAATATTCCGCGAGTTCAAAGTTATTTGTCATGACAATTGCCTCTGTCGGACAAACTTCTGTACATAAATCACAAAGAATACAAATTTCAAAATTAATATCATACGTGTCGATAATTTTTCCTTTTTTCGTAGGATCCGGATGTTTCTTTCCTGTTAACTGAATACAGTCTGTCGGACAAATGTTAGAGCACTGATTACAAACAATACATTTCTCCGGATAAAATTTTTGAATCCCCCGAAAACGGTCTGGCAACGGCAACGGTTGATTTGGATAATCATACGTTACCTTCTTCTTGCTCAAATTACTTAATGTATATTTTAACCCTTTAAATAGTCCTTTCATCTCTTACTGGCACCCCCCCTCATAGATTAGAAGAATAACTCCTTAATCAATGCCGTTAAGAAAATATTTGCAAGTGCAATCGGCAATAATACTTTCCATCCAAACTCCATTAACTGGTCACCTCTTATACGCGGGAACGTAACGCGGAACCAAATTAATAGAAAGACTACACTGCTAAATTTCAAAGCAAACCATACGGCACCTGGGATAAATCCAAGAAACATGACTGGATTCCATCCGCCTAAAAAGAGCACTGTAATTAACGATGCCATCCCGAAGAAATATACGTACTCTGAAAGCATGAAAAACGCCCAGCGAAAACCTGAGTATTCCGTATGATATCCAGAAACAAGTTCTGACTCCGCTTCCGGCAAATCGAATGGCGTCCTATTTAACTCTGCAACTGCTGCGATTAAGAAAACGACGAAGCCAATTGGCTGTACGAAAATGTACCAGACCTTCTCCTGCGCCGCTACAATCTCATTTAAATTCAGACTACCAGCCAGCAAAACGATACCAATTACACTCATTACGAGCGGAATCTCATAAGAAATCATTTGCGCCGCTGCACGCATCCCTCCTAAAAGGGAATATTTATTATTCGATGCCCATCCCCCAGTTACAACACCTATCGTCGTAATACCGGAAACAGCAATATAATAAAGTAGCCCGACTCCAATATCTGCAAATTGAAATTTATCAGTGAACGGGATAACCGCAAGCACCATAAATGCTGGTGCAAATGCAATGACAGGCGCTAATATAAACAGCGGTTTATCTGCTGCTTTCGGAATACTATCTTCTTTCAATAATAGTTTTAAAACATCAGCTACCGTTTGCAGTAAACCGAATCGGCCTCCAACCTGGTTTGGTCCAATCCGCCCTTGCATAAATCCCATCACTTTCCGTTCTGCCAAAATTCCATATGTAACGAAGCCAAGGACTGCAAATAGTAGAAGTACCGCTAATCCGAAAAAAATGAAGAAATTCGTCCAGCTTGAAGGTGATTGTAAAAGCGTCTCAATCATTAGCCATCAACCTCCCCAAGTACAATATCAACTCCACCTAAAATCGTAATTAAATTAGCGATGTTTTCACCTTTCAATAACTTCGGTAAAATTTGCAAGTTATAAAAAGATGGCCTACGAAACTTCAAACGGTACGGCTCTTTCTTTCCGTCACTTGCGATATAACAACCAATCTCTCCGCGCGGCGATTCGATACGTACAAATGCTTCTCCCTTAGGTGCCTTAATAATTTTCGGTACTTTTGCCAGCACAGCTCCATCTTTCGGGAACTGCTGAACCGCTTGCTCAACAATCTTTAAAGACTCCTCGATTTCTTGCATTCGGCAAACGTAGCGATCCCAAGCATCTCCCACGCTTCCAACAGGAATATCAAAATCAAAACGATCATAAATCGAATACGGCTCATCTTTGCGAAGATCCCAGTTTACTCCAGTGCACCGCAAATTTGCTCCGCTTAAAGAATACGAGATCGCTTCTTCCGCGCTATATATACCAACGCCTTTCACACGATTTAAGAAAATCTCATTACCGCTAACAAGATCATGATAACCTGCTAATTGCTCCCTCATATACGGAACAAACTCTTCCACCTTTTCAATCCAACCATCTGGCGCATCCCACTTCACACCGCCAACTCTCATATAGTTAAAAGTAAGCCGTGCCCCGCATAATTCATTTAATAAATTTATAATCATCTCTCGTTCACGAAACGCGTACAAAAACGGGCTGACCGCTCCTATATCAAGAAGATTCGTCCCCCACCAAACGAGATGGCTCGCAATTCTTCCTAGCTCCATCGCAAGTACTCGCAAGTATTCGGCACGCTCTGGAATTTCAAGCCCCATCATCGTCTCTACAGCATGGCAAATGACGTAATTATTCGTCATGGCTGATAAATAGTCCATTCGATCTGTATAAGGGATAATTTGCGTATACTGTAAGCTCTCAGCGATCTTTTCCGTCCCGCGATGCAAATATCCAATAACAGGTGTAGCTTCTTTAATAATTTCCCCGTCAATCTTAATTACGAGCCTGAACACACCATGTGTACTCGGATGCTGAGGTCCTACATTCAAAAGCATCTCTTCCGTGCGGATCATAGCTACACCTCCACATCATACGGTTCATAGTCTTTTCTAAGCGGATATCCTACCCAATCATCTGGCATTAAAATACGCGTTAAATTCGGATGCCCTTTAAATACAATGCCGAGCAAATCGTATGCTTCTCGCTCCGGCCAGTCAGCTCCTTTCCAAAGCGCTGTCACAGATTCGACTTGCGGCGCTTCCCGGTCTAGCTTTACCTTCACCGCTACCGATTGTTTCTTGCCATATGAAAACAAATGAACATACACTTCCATATGTGTCACAAAATCCGTCGCATGTAGCTCTGACATATAATCAAAAGCAAGTCCCTCATGGAATCGCAGTGACTCCATCACTTCATAATACTTTTCGGGATCCACCACAAGAGTTGGCACATCCTTTGACAGTTTATTAATGTAGGAATCTACTAATGCACCCTCTCCTAACTTCTCCCTAATAGCCTCAACATACTGATTTAAATACGGCTGATTTACGGACGGTTCTTCCTGCTTCGGCTCATCCTCTTTCTTACCTTCAGCTCCCTTTGTCTTCGCTCTTGCAGCCGCTGCTGCTTTCGCTTTTGCCGCTGCAATTGCCTTTGCCTTTTCATCTCCCGAATCCCCATCACCTTGCGAGGCTTTCTGCTTCGCCAATGCTGCCGCTTTTGCCTTGGCGGCCGCCACCGCCTTCGCCTTGGCTTTCGCTTTTTCTTCTTCCGTTACTTCTTCGGTTCCTTCTCTTTTCTGCTTCGCTAATGCTGCCGCTTTTGCTTTTGCGGCTGCTGCTGCCTTCGCCTTGGCTTTCACTTTTTCTTCTTCCGTTACTTCTTCGGTTCCTTCTCTTTTCTGCTTCGCTAACGCTGCCGCTTTTGCCTTTGCAGCTGCTGCTGCCTTCGCCTTGGCTTTCGCTTTTTCTTCTTCCGTTACTTCTTCTGTCCCTTCTCTTTTCTGTTTCGCTAACGCCGCCGCTTTTGCTTTTGCGGCTGCTGCTGCCTTCGCCTTAGCTTTCGCTTTTTCTTCTTCCGTTACTTCTTCTGTCTCTTCTCTTTTCTGCTTTGCTAATGCTGCTGCCTTCGCCTTGGCTTTCGCTTTTTCTTCTTCCGTTACTTCTTCTGTCCCTTCTCTTTTCTGCTTCGCTAACGCTGCCGCTTTTGCCTTTGCAGCTGCTGCACGTCGTTTTGCTTCTTCTATAGTAATATCATCATTTTTTGGTAGCGCTTTCTCTTTTTCTCGATCTTCCTCCTCAAGTTCACTTATTTCCGCCTCGTGTTTCGCTACAAGGCGTTTTCTCGCTTCTTCTTTCGCACGCCTAGCTGCTTCTTTTTTCAGATCCTCTAAATCTTTATTTGGATTACTCATTTATTCGTCACCTGCTTTCCGGTCTTTGCCTCGTAACGAATTTTCTCTTTTAATTTATTAATTCCATAGATTAAAGCAGCTGGATTTGGGGGACAACCAGGAATATACACATCAACTGGTACGATTTGGTCTACACCTTTCACAACAGCATATGAATTTACATACGGACCACCTGCTGTCGCACAAGATCCCATCGCAATAACCCATTTCGGTTCGGGCATTTGATCATATAAACGCCGAACAATAGGAGCCATCTTCTTCGTTACTGTTCCCGATACAATCATGACGTCCGATTGCCTTGGTGAAGTTCGAAAAAATGACCCAAATCGATCTAAATCGTAATGTGATGAGCCTACCCCCATCATTTCAATTGCACAGCATGCCAGTCCGAATGTCATCGGCCATAAAGAGTTGCTCCTCGCCCATCCTTTTAACTGTTCCAATGTAGAAAAAAAGATATTTCGTTCTAATTCTGCTCGCTCATTTGGATGTAATTCCTCAAAATTTATAACCATTGTAACACCTTCTTTTTCCAAGCATACGCTAATCCAACTAGCAACATTACAACAAAGATGAGCATTTCAATTAATGCAAATAAACCTAGCTTGTCATACGCAACAGCCCAAGGATATAAAAATAAAGTTTCTACATCAAAGATCACAAACAATAAAGCGAAAATATAATAACGAGCATGAAACCGAATATTTGCATCATGAAAAGGCTCAATTCCACTCTCATACGTCGTCGCCTTTGCTGCACTTGGTTTATTTGGGCGCAGCATCCTTCCTAATGTAAGAGCCACTACCGGCAGCAATATACCTAATAGCAAGAAAATCAAAACGATCATATAACTATTTTCATATACACTTGCCATTGTGAAACCCTCCCCCCTAAATTAAGAACAAGTTCACATAGTAAACAATATGTCCTAGTTGCAGTAATTATTATTTTTAAATTTTTCTAAATAATGCAACTATTCTAATCATTATAGCAAACTTCAAATTCCTATGTCGATATGTTGGAAGACAGAAACAAGAATTATTAAAATCTATCTTTACAACTTGCTATAATTGTGCAAAATAAATATAAAACTTATATATGCTTTTCAAGAAACCGTAGGTGATATAAATGAAAAAACAAACACATGTAAGTATTCTTATAAGCATTGTATTGCTGTCTATAACGCTTCACTATGTAGCAATGCCTTTTGTATATGAATACTCATTTCCTTTTCAGCTATTAATTGGAACGAGCACCCTATTAATTGATATTATCGCTTGTAGTTATATACTTTATTTTTCAAACATGAAAGAAGGGCTATCTCGTTTATTTTGGATCATATTATCTGTTGGAGCTCTCTCTTATTTTATCGGTGATATAGTCGTTGCCTATCAGCGTTTAATTGTAAAGGACTTCTATACGTTCGTTGATCCATCTGACTTTTTTTACTTACTTTTTTTAGTTAGCTTTACGTTTGCCTTTCTATACGAAATCATTTATAACCGAGATTTATTAGAAAAACTTTTTATGCTATGTGATATTTGTATTATCGTTACAGCCCAATTTACTTTAAGTTACTACTTACTTATTGAACGAACTATTCATATCTTTACAACATCCTATATCGACATATTTGTTCAACTTACCTATCCAATGGCTGATTTACTCTTTCTCTTAATAGGAATCAACCTTTTATTCAAACCACTATCCTTATTACCTAAAAAGGTCGGTGCACTTCTTGGCAGTGCTTTAATTTTATATGCTACTACAGATGCGATTTATGCTTATATAAAATACTTCATACCAGAGTATTCTATGTTTACAGTTACTCCTTTCTATCAAGTAACCTTAGTACTAGTAGCAATCGCCTGTATTCTCCATACAAAAAAGCCTGAAAAACAAGAACAAGTACTACTAACACCTAAAATTGGCGAATCAATCCGATTATCATTACCGTATATTTCGGTAGTAATGCTTATTGTTTTTATATTAGTTGAATACGTTTTTGCGCCTATTATAGTAATCGGACTTATAATAACTTTTTCTTTCGTTCTCATACGTCATAGTTTAGTTCGAAAACAAAATAAAATATTATTGATCGCTCAAATGCAATTCAACTCAGAACTCGAGAAACAAATTAAACTACGTACAGAAGATTTAGTAGAACAGAAAAATGAACTCTATCATAATCAACAAATGTTTAAATCTTTATACGAGCATCATCCAGATCCAATTTTCACATTAGATTTGTACGGTAATTTTCTCAAAGTAAATAACGCTGGTACTACTTTACTCGGTTATCAAACGAATGAATTATTAAACCAGCCTTACTATTCACTCATATACGAAGAAGATTTAGAAGAAATGATTAACGCCTTTCATCGCGTGAAAAAGGGGTATTCTATTTCTTTAGAAATACGGGCTTACCATAAAAACAGAGATATTTACTACTTGCACGTTACCGCCGTACCGATCTTTTTAAAGGAGAAAATTTCTGGGGTTTATTTAATGATTAAAGATATTACGGAAAGCAAACAACAACAAGAACAAATCAACTTCCTAGCATACCATGATACTTTAACAGAGCTTGCAAATCGACGTGCATTTCATCAACATTTAGAACAGGCAATTGCGCGAGCAAAAATATCGAAAAAGCCTTTTGCTGTTATGTTTCTCGACCTAGACCGTTTTAAAGTTATTAATGATACCCTCGGTCATCGAGTAGGAGACCTATTGCTCATCGCAGTAGCAAAAAGGCTCGAAAGAATAGCAACATCAAATATGAAACTCGCGCGGCTAGCTGGGGATGAGTTCACAATCCTTATCGAGAATTACAAAAAAAAGCCAGATGTCCAAAAAATAGCTGATAGGATTGTAGCGGCCATGAATGAGCCATTTGAAATCGAAAATCAACATTTACAAATCTCACCGAGCATCGGAATTGCAATATATCCTGAAGCAGGTGAAGATGCGCTATCCATTTTGCAGCATGCTGATATGGCCATGTACGAAGCAAAGAATAAAGGAAAAAACGGTAGCTCTCTTTACACGAAAGAACTATATAAAAAAATGGAACGAAAAGCTCGAATTGAAAAAGATTTGCCAATCGCTTTAGTAAACAAAGAATTTTATCTCGTTTATCAACCACAAATTGATACGACAACAAATAAAATTATCGGTGCTGAAGCTTTAATACGTTGGAAACACCCACTATTAGGTGACATTTCACCATGTGAGTTTATTCCAATTGTAGAAGAGACGCCACAAGTAGTCCCACTTGGACATTGGGTATTACAAGAAGCTTGTCTCCAATTAAAAATATGGCATACCTTTGGCTACCAAAATTTAAAAATAAGTGTTAATTTATCCGCAAAAGAATTCCGGCAAGATCAATTAATCGAAAACATTTCACAAATATTAAACGACGTGCAAGTCGATCCAAAATATGTAACACTTGAGTTAACAGAAAGAATTGCAATGATTGACGAGAAAGAAACGTTATTGAGACTGAAGCAATTAAAAGAGTACGGTATCCAAACTTCCATTGATGACTTCGGTACTGGGTATTCTTCTCTTGCTTATTTATCAATTTTTCCAATCGACACATTAAAAGTACCGAGAGAATTTACACAATTAGCTGATCATCGTCCTGAAGAACGAGCCATCGTTTCTACAATTCTTTCCCTCGCGAATACTTTAAATCTTTCAGTCGTTGCCGAAGGAATTGAAACCGAAAAACAACTTAAGTTTCTGCAAAAACATAACTGTAAATATATGCAAGGTTACTATTTCAGTAAACCACTTACTAGTAATCAATTTATAAAATTTCTACAAAAAACCCCCAGTATGAACAAATAATTCATACCGGGGGTTTTATAGTGCTAAATTTTTTTCTCATAATATTCTTCTGCAATCTCTTCGTAAAAAGCTGCAGATGTCGTATAGAAATATGGAATTAACCATAAGAATCCAATCCCTAACGTAATACAACTTAATATAAACCAGCCAATAAAACTTAAACATAAAATGAAATACTCCATCTTATGTCCATCCATCATACGACGACTTTCTGTAATAGCTTGGTTCAGTGAATACTCAGGATGATCGTTTATAATAAAATACGTCATCGCATAAGAAAATGATTTAATAATACCTGGAATAATGAACAATAACGTCCATAAGAAAAGATAAAGATTTACTAATAAATATAATAAAAATGATTTTAGAAATCTCTTTCCCTCTGAAAACCAAATGAATACATTACCAATACTAGCTTGCTTTTCACGAAGGATATTTAAACCAAGGTAATATCCACCTAAAGTTAACGGTCCAGTAACAAAAAATGAAAGAATATTCGTTGAAAGTGAACCATTTGTTTTTTGCCAACCGAAAATTAAAGAAAATCCCCAATCAACACTAAAACTAAAAGCCGTGATAAGAATTGAAATGAGTAGTGTAGCTCCAACAGCTAATCCCCATTTCCCTTCTAATGAATCTAGTGCTTCTCCTTTTAAATCACTAATCATGCGTAGCCTCGCCTCCTATACACAATAATTCTATTAGTATAGCATGTTCCTATTGAAATTCACCTTTTGAAATGTAGCGATAAAAGTGTGCTGTCGTCGTACTCATATACGGACTAAGCCAAAGAAATCCTATTCCAAAAGTAAGCAGCGCTAAAATAGCCCATCCTATGAAGCTCAGCCATAAAAGAAACAAATCTAACTTATGACCCTTCATAAGATTCTTACTTTCCTTCATCGCCTGCGAAACACTATATTCTGGATTTTCAATCATCACATAGTACGTCAGTGCATAAGAAAAATACATCACAATCATACCAACAATTGAAATTGCTAATAGTACGAAGAAAGCTATTGCAAATGACGTATTCCCTTCTTCACCTAACAATGCAAATAAGCCTATTAACAGCATCGGAATCCATGTACCTGTATATAACAAAATCGCAAGCATTGCCCACATTGTTTTCATCATTCTTTTAAAGCCACGAAATCCTTCGAATAAGTAATCTACTTTAGCATCTTCTCGTTTACTAATCTGTAAAAATACATTTGTATAACCATATGACGTAATCCCATACGATGCGTTACTCAAAATTATCATAATGCAATAAAAAATTCCAAAGGTAATACCTGCTCCAATTGACATCGTTTCCTCTTCAAATGATCCAGTTAAGCTTACAACTGAGAGAAATATAATAATTCCTGGAATTAATAGTATAAGCATTGCAGCCAGCGAAACAACATAACTTAAAATAAAATATAAAATTGTTGATCCAACACCTAGTCCCCATTTTCCCTTTAAAGAGTACAATGCTTCTCGCTTCATTTCACCAATCATTGATCCATCCCCTTTATGAAATATAAATTGTTGTACACTTCTACTTATACAAGCATCAATATAATTATACCAGTTTTGTAAAATTATCCATAAAATACACAAAAAAAAATCCGTAAAGGCAAAGCCCTTACGGATTTTTTTACTTCATATCGGAAACGTTCAAACGGTTCACAGCACGTTGTAATGCCATTTCTGCACGTTTAAAGTCAACATGTGCTTGTTTATCTTGCAGACGTTGCTCAGCGCGACGCTTCGCTTCATTTGCACGATGGATATCGATATGGTTTGCTTCTTCAGCAGATGATGATAATACAGTCACTTTATCTGGACGAACTTCGATAAAGCCACCGCTTACTGCTACATAATCAGTGTGTCCACCATTTTTCAGACGAACTGCACTAATTTTTAATGGTGCAACAGTTGGAATGTGACCTGGTAAGATCCCCATTTCCCCACTCTCTGCTTTTACACTTACCATTTCTACTTCTTTTTCGTAAACCGGTCCATCAGGAGTTACAATACTGACTGGAAATGTCTTCATACTTCGTCCCTCCTAAGGCCTTACGCCATCATTTTCTTCGCGTTTTCAATAACTTCTTCAATGCCACCTACTAAGCGGAATGCATCTTCTGGAAGGTCATCATATTTTCCTTCTAGAATTTCTTTGAAACCACTAACTGTATTTTTTACAGGTACGTAAGAACCTTTTTGACCTGTGAACTGCTCAGCTACGTGGAAGTTTTGAGATAAGAAGAATTGAATACGACGAGCACGATGTACAACTAACTTATCTTCTTCAGATAACTCATCCATACCTAAGATAGCGATGATATCTTGAAGTTCTTTATAACGTTGTAAAGTTTGCTGTACTTGACGAGCTACTTCATAATGCTCTTCTCCTACGATTTCTGGAGAAAGTGCACGAGATGTAGATGCTAATGGATCTACGGCTGGGTAAATACCCATTTGCGTTAAACGACGCTCTAAGTTTGTTGTTGCATCTAAGTGAGCGAACGTTGTAGCTGGTGCTGGGTCAGTATAGTCATCGGCTGGTACATATACCGCTTGGATAGACGTGATAGACCCTTTATTTGTAGATGTAATACGCTCTTGTAATTGACCCATTTCTGTTGCAAGTGTTGGTTGGTAACCTACCGCAGATGGCATACGACCAAGAAGGGCAGATACTTCAGAACCCGCTTGCGTGAAACGGAAGATGTTATCGATGAACAGAAGTACGTCTTGTCCTTGCTCATCACGGAAATGCTCAGCCATTGTTAAACCTGTTAATGCAACACGTTGACGTGCTCCAGGTGGCTCGTTCATTTGTCCGAATACCATCGCAGTTTTCTTGATTACGCCAGAATCGCTCATTTCGTGGTATAAGTCATTACCCTCACGAGTACGCTCACCTACACCAGCGAATACAGAGATACCACCGTGCTCTTGTGCGATGTTATTGATTAACTCCTGAATTAATACTGTTTTACCTACGCCGGCACCACCGAATAGGCCGATCTTACCACCCTTAATGTAAGGAGCAAGTAAGTCTACTACTTTAATACCAGTTTCAAGAATTTCTACTTTAGTAGATAATTCTTCGAATGCAGGTGCTTGACGGTGAATTGGATCACGGTGTACATCCGCAGGAAGTTCACCATCTAAGTCAATTGCATCACCTAATACGTTGAATACACGTCCAAGTGTTGCATCACCAACTGGTACAGAGATTGCTTTACCAGTATCTTCTACTTCTGTGCCACGAACAAGTCCATCTGTGGAAGACATCGCAACTGTACGAACTGTATCATCACCTAAATGAAGTGCAACTTCAAATGTTAAGTTCATGCTTCCGTTTTCGTTGCTTTGTTTTACCGTAAGGGCATTGTAGATTTCTGGTAGCTTTCCGCCATCAAACTTAACGTCTACAACCGGACCCATGATTTGCGTAACGCGCCCTTTATTCATCGGGTTCCCTCCTAGCTTTCTTTTAATTAGCTACCTCTATCAGAGAAGTTAGCTTTTAATTTTTTATTAGTTTAGCTTACGCGACTCTCCTGAAAGAGCCGCTTCCGCTTTTTATTGAATCTATCTCCAGCGGTTAGAATGTTCGGTGGCTTCGCTTTTTCCTACGAGGCACAAATCGCCTCTACGTCAAAAGCTCCATCCCCCTCTCATTCTGAACGAACCGCTTCCGCTTTTTAATACTATTCTAACGCTGCTGCTCCACCAACGATTTCCGTAATTTCTTGCGTAATCGCTGCCTGACGCGCACGGTTGAATGAAAGTGTAAGTGAATCGATAACTTCCATTGCGTTGTCTGTAGCACTCTTCATTGCTGTCATACGCGCTGCGTGCTCACTTGCTTTACCGTCTAGTAATGCACCGTACACTAAGCTTTCTGCGTATTGTGGCAATAGTACTTTTAAAATTTCTTCTTCAGAAGGTTCGAATTCATAAGCTGTCGTCGGTTTATCAGACGCCACATCAGTAAGCGGTAAAATTTTATTTTCCGTTACCTCTTGTGAAATTTTACTTACGTAATGGTTGTAGTAAATGTATAGCTCATCATAAGCACCATCTGCGAACATCGCAATTGCTCGAGAAGCAAGGTCTTTAATATCAGTAAATGATGGGTGGTCAGATAATCCAACTACTTCATCAATAATGTTAAAGCCGCGACGTTTTAAATAATCACGTCCTAGTCGTCCAAGCACAATAATAGAATATTGGTTTGAATCCATATTATGACGTTCACGAATTACGTTACTTACTGTACGTAATACGTTACTGTTATAACCACCTGCTAGTCCGCGATCAGACGTAATAACGATGTATCCTGTACGCTTTACAGGACGCGCATTTAGCATTGGATGATTAATTCCTTTGCTTCCTTGCGCAATGCTCGCTACTACTTCTTGAATCTTTTCCATATACGGAACGAAAGATTTAGCATTTTGCTCTGCACGGTTTAACTTAGATGCAGATACCATCTCCATCGCTTTCGTAATTTGACTCGTTTTCTTTGTCGAGTTAATCTTCGCTTTTATATCGCGTAAAGATGCCACAGGTTTTCACCACCTTTTTTCCGGAAGTTGGCACGATTAGTAAGAATCCTCTTCCTAATCTACGTTGCAAGATATTCTTGCTCATGATTGAAGGAAAAGAATAGGTGCACCTACTCTTTTCCTTTACATGACCTTTAGCAATCTCAGAGCCCGAGATGCCTTTTATATATACTATCTAGCTCCAGCGGCTTGAATGTTCGGTGGCTTCACTTCTTCCTACGAGGCAAACACCGCCTCTTCGTCAGAAGCTCCATCCCCCTCACATTCAGAACGAGCCGCTTCCGCTTTTATTAATCTAGTTCCGCCTCTTAGCCGATGGGGCTGAACAGTCGGCTTCACTTTTTATTATTATTCAGAAGCTACGAATACTTTTTTAAATCCATTGATTGCCGCTGCAAATTTGTCGTCATCCGCAAGTTTCTTAGTTGTGCGGATTTCTTCTAATAAGTCAGTCGCATTAGAATCTAACCAAGCATGGAATTCTTCTTCAAAACGAGTGATATCTACTACTGGGATATCATCTAGGAATCCACGTGTTAAAGCGTAAAGAATGATAACTTGTTTCTCTACACGTAACGGTTTGTGTAATCCTTGTTTTAATACCTCAACAGTACGAGCACCACGGTTTAATTTCGCTTGAGTTGCTTTATCAAGGTCAGAACCGAACTGAGCGAACGCTTCTAACTCACGGTAAGATGCAAGGTCAAGACGAAGTGTACCTGATACTTTACTCATTGCTTTAATCTGAGCAGATCCACCTACACGAGATACAGAAGTACCCGCATCGATCGCTGGACGTACGCCAGAGAAGAATAGGTCAGATTGTAAGAAGATTTGTCCATCCGTAATAGAAATTACGTTTGTTGGGATGTATGCTGATACGTCCCCTGCTTGTGTTTCGATGAAAGGTAGTGCAGTTAAAGAACCGCCGCCTTTTGCATCACTTAATTTTGCTGCACGCTCTAATAAGCGAGAATGTAAGTAGAATACATCCCCTGGGTAAGCTTCACGACCTGGAGGACGACGTAATAGTAATGACAGCTCACGGTAAGCCGCTGCTTGTTTTGATAAGTCATCATATACTACTAATACGTGTTTACCATTGTACATGAACTCTTCACCCATTGTTACACCAGCGTAAGGAGCTAGGTATAATAATGGCGCTGGTTGAGAAGCAGATGCAGTTACAACGATTGTGTATTCTAATGCACCGTGCTTACGTAGTGTTTCTACTACGTTACGTACAGTTGATTCTTTTTGTCCAATTGCTACGTAGATACAAATCATGTCTTCATCTTTTTGGTTAATGATTGTATCAAGTGCAACTGCTGTTTTACCAGTTTGACGGTCACCAATGATTAACTCACGTTGACCACGGCCAATTGGTACAAGAGCATCGATCGCTTTAATACCTGTTTGAAGTGGCTCATGAACAGATTTACGATCCATTACACCTGGTGCTGGACTTTCGATTGGACGAGTGTTTGTTGTATTGATTGGGCCTAAACCATCAACTGGTTGACCTAATGGGTTTACAACACGACCAATTAGTTCTTTTCCTACTGGTACTTGCATGATGCGACCAGTACGACGAACTTCGTCACCTTCACGGATTTCTGTGTAAGGTCCTAAAATGATAATACCTACGTTGTTTTCCTCTAAGTTTTGTGCTAGTCCCATAACGCCGTTAGAGAACTCTACAAGTTCACCAGCCATAACGTTATCAAGACCATGAGCACGCGCGATACCGTCACCAACTTGGATAACTGTACCAACATCACTAACTTCGATTTCAGACTGATAGTTCTCGATTTGTTGCTTTATCAGTGCGCTAATTTCTTCAGCTCTGATGCTCATGTGCTTCACCCCTATCTATTCTTCATTAATTCACGCTGAATACGTGCTAATTTTCCTTGTAAACTTCCGTCATAAATGCGATTTCCAATACGTACTTTAATTCCGCCTAGTAAATCTTCATCTACAACATTTTTCACGCGAATTGCATCTTTTCCCGTTCTCTTTGCAAATGCTTCAGCAATGTTAAGCTTCTCTTCTTCTGATAGAAGACGAGTAGAATATACAGTTGCATCCGCTACGTTACGTTCTTCATTAGCAAGAACAACATATTCATCTGCAATTTCAGGTAGGATATCAATGCGTTTGTTATCAATTAAAATATATAACGTATTTAAAATAGATTCAGAAACAGATCCGAATACGTTTGCAAGAAACGTTTTCTTTTGTTCCTTTGAAATGTTCGGTTGCGTTAAAAAGCTATGTAGTTCTCCGTTCTTTACATAAACGTTTTGTACAAGGCGTAATTCCTCTTCAAACATTTCTAATACGTGTTTTTCTTTTGCAATTTTAAAAAGAGCGACAGCATAACGTTTTGCTACAATCCCATTGCTCATCGCGCTTCTCCTACTTCTTTAATATAATCGCGAATTAACTTCACTTGATCTTCTTCTTTTAATTCTTTTTCAATTACTTTAGAAGCAATTTGAACAGATAAAGAAGCGACTTGTTCTTGTAAAGCAGCAATTGCTTGCTCTTTTTCGCGTTGAATTTCTTGTACAGCAGATGCTTTAATTGATTCTGCTTCTTCTTTCGCAGCAGCAACAATAACATCCTTTTGATCTACAGCTTGCTTTTTCGCTCTTTCGATTAACTCTTGTGCTTCAACACGCGATTGTTTTAACATCTCACGTTGTTCTTCTACTAATTTCTTCGCTTCAGCATTATTTCTTTCTGCAGCGTCGATTTCATTAGCAACGTGCTCTTCACGTTCTTTCATAATTCCCATTAAAGGACCCCACGCAAATTTGCGTAGCATTACTAATAGAAGTAAGAAAATGAACAATGTATAAGCAATCGTTCCAAATGGAATGGAAGCTCCTAATAATAAAGTTGGCACAAGGATTCACTCCCTTCAAAATATCTAAATTGATCATATGAAAAAAAAAGACATACGTTTCGTTCATAAAGCAATGGCGAAGAAAGTTCGGAAAAACACTCTTCGCCATCTATGTAAGGGGAGTCTCCCTTATTTGTTCATTACGATGAATGCAATAACTACACCGATGATTGGAAGTGCCTCAACTAAAGCAACCCCGATGAACATAATTGTTTGAAGTGCGCCTTTTAATTCTGGTTGACGAGCAACACCTTCGATTGTACGTGATACGATAAGACCGTTACCAATACCTGCACCTAATGCTGATAAACCAATTGCAATTGCAGCTGCGATTACACCTAAACTCATTTAATTTGTCCTCCTTTGTATTATAAAAAAATAAATTTTTTCTTACTTAAATTATATTAATGGTCATGGCTTACTTTATGAGCCATATAAACCATCGTTAACATAACGAAAATAAATGCTTGGATTGATCCAACGAATACACTGAATCCCATCCATGCTAACATTGGTACAAGCGCACCTAATGCCCCAAGGACTGATGCTCCGCCCAACTTAGCAAGTAATCCTAATAAGATTTCACCTGCATAAATGTTACCAAATAAACGAAGACCTAACGTTAATGTGTTAGCAAACTCCTCAATAACCTTTAATGGGAATAAGAATTTCATAGGTTGGAAATAACCTTTTACGTACTCTTTCGTACCCTTCATCTTAATTCCATAATAATGGGTGAGGGTAACTACCATCACGGCTAATGTTAATGTAACTGCTGGATCAGACGTTGGTGATCTCCACCATGCAATATGTTCGCCAGCTTCAGTTGCTGAATACATGAATGGTAAACCAAGGAAGTTCGATACGATGATAAACATGATAAGCGTAACGCCAAGCGTTAAGAAACGTCCACCTGTTTTCCAGTCCATCGTACTATTGATAATCCCTTTCACGAAGTCAAACACCCATTCCATGAAGTTTTGCATCCCGGTTGGGCGAAGAGCTAAGCTGCGAGTTCCGATAACAGCGATTAAGAAAACAATAACTGCTGCTACAGTAACCATCATAACTGATGACAAATCGAACGTTAAACCTAGAAATTCAACTAATTTACCGTGTTCCACTAGTAATTCACCTCTCTTCCCTGCTCTTATACTCTAAATAAAGAAAATCTATGATCATGACAAGGTATCCTGTCAGCAATCCTACACCTAGGCCCCACATCGCGATTAACTCTTGATATTTGGCTGCAAATAAAATTAATAACCCAATCGTGGCGAATCTTGAATATGTACTTACCGCTGTTGCCTTGAACTTCACGTTTTCTCCATTTGTTACGCGATCTAGCAGCTTGTCTGTTCTACGTGCAATGATGCGCAAACTAAGAAAACTGAAAATCGTCCCGATAATCAGTCCAAGAAATACATCCTTGTAAGAGGTAAATCCCCATCCTAGCACTAGAAGCGCAAGCAAGTAGTACATATATTTCTTTTGTCTTTGGACAAGTCCATGTACGTCTATCATCATTGCTCTCCCGAATAGTAATGTCGAATGAGTCGAATCATTGCGTATACCCCTGTTCCTAGTCCGAGTAATAACCCTATAATAAGAAACAACGGAAACGTTCCAACCTTATTATCAATCCACTGCCCACCAAAGATTCCAACAAGAATAGAACCGACTAATTGAGCAAGAATACCTGACATTAAAGCATAAGCTTTTATATGGCTGCGATCGTTTTTTTGCAAGGATTCATCCCTCCAATATGTAACCCTCATTCACGATGTGTTAATAATAACTCATTTTTTTGCATAAATCCTATACAAAACAAAAAGTTTACATTTTCGTCACGGAATAGATGTAATTTTGTCACTGAAAGCCCTACCATCTATCCCCGTTGTTAGCATACAATAGGGTATTAACAGTGTCAACGAGAAATCGTAAAAAATCTAAAAATTTGAGTATTAGGCATTTCCTCCCAAAAATGAAAACGTTCCCCTTCTAAATACTGGTTACATATATGCAATTTCTAACAGTTTTCTCTTTATAATAGAAGGAAATGTTCACAAGTTTGTCACTATTATATTTTCGAGATATAACGCTTTCCTTCCATAATATAGTGTTCCTCAGACGTAAGACTTCTATATTATATGTGAGGTGTATGCAACTTATGTTGTATATACGATGTATATTTATCCTCTCCCCCTCCCCTACTTGCTTACAGCAAAAAAGACGAGCTGGGGAATCTCCCCTGCTCGTCAGTTGTCTTACTTCGTTCCGAATAAACGGTCACCAGCATCACCAAGACCTGGTACTACATATCCGTGGTCATTTAATTTCTCATCTAATGCTGCTACATAAATATCAACATCAGGATGTTCTTCTTGTACTACTTTTACCCCTTCTGGAGCTGCAACGATACACATTAATTTAATTTGTTTCGCACCGCGCTTTTTCAGAGAGTTAATTGCTTCAGCCGCAGAACCACCTGTTGCTAGCATCGGATCTAGTACGATAAAGTCACGCTCTTCTACATCCGTTGGAAGTTTCACATAGTATTCTACCGGTTGCAATGTTTTAGGGTCACGGTATAAACCAACGTGTCCTACTTTTGCTGCTGGAATTAATTTCAGAATTCCATCAACCATTCCTAAACCTGCACGTAAAATCGGAATTAAACCAAGTTTTTTACCAGCGATCACTTTTGTTGTCGCTTTGCTTACAGGTGTTTCAATTTCAATGTCCTTAAGTGGAAGGTCGCGAGTAATTTCGAAAGCCATTAAGCTTGCTACTTCGTCCACTAATTCACGAAAATCTTTCGTACCTGTATTCTTATCGCGAATATATGTAATCTTATGTTGAATTAACGGGTGATCAAATACATACAGTTTTCCCATGTGAATCTCTCCTTTAGATGATATTCATGCGTTTGCACGCTTTTTTACACTATTTACGATTGTAAAGAAAACGCTACTAATATTCAAGGGCAAATTTGGCAAAATCATGATTTTACAATGAATCTATCTAGTATCTTTACCAATTATGGGAGCTGTATCCTTCATTATATCGCCAAAATTTATTCATCATTTGTATACATACTTTAAAAATAATATATGTCCAAAAAAAAGACCGCCAAAACAATTAAGTCTCGGCAGTCTTCTTCAATCTATTATAGATTTGGATACATTGGGAATTTGCTAGTTAACGCTTCTACACGCTTACGTACTTCTTCTAACGCAGCTTCATTTTCATGATTTTTTAATGTATAAGCAATAAGTGACGCAATTTCATCCATTTCTTCTAAACCGAAACCACGAGATGTTACAGCTGCTGTACCGATACGTACACCACTTGTTACAAATGGGCTTGCTGTTTCAAATGGAATTGTATTTTTGTTCACTGTAATACCAACTTCATCTAATACGTGCTCTGCTACTTTACCTGTGATTTCTAAGTTACGAACATCAATCAAGATTAAGTGATTGTCTGTTCCGCCAGAAACAAGTGTAAGTCCTTCTTTTTGAAGACCTTCAGCTAAGCGGTTCGCATTGTTAATGATATTTTGTGCATATGTTTTGAAATCATCTTGAAGTGCTTCACCAAATGCAACAGCTTTTGCAGCGATTACGTGCATAAGTGGACCACCTTGAATACCAGGGAAGATTGATTTATCAATTTGTTTTGCAAATTGCTCTTCACATAAAATCATACCACCACGCGGACCACGTAACGTTTTATGTGTTGTCGTTGTAACGAAATGTGCATGTGGTACTGGGTTTGGATGTAAACCAGCAGCTACTAAACCTGCGATATGTGCCATATCAACCATTAAATAAGCGCCCACTTCATCTGCAATCTCACGGAATCGCTTGAAATCGATAACACGAGGGTATGCACTTGCACCTGCAACGATTAATTTTGGTTTATGTTCTTTCGCTTTTGCTAATACATCATCGTAATTAATACGGTGAGAGTCAGCATCCACGCCATATTCTACGAAATTATATTGTACTCCACTGAAGTTAACAGGGCTTCCGTGTGTTAAGTGACCACCATGAGATAAGTTCATACCAAGTACTGTATCGCCTTGCTCTAAAATCGTGAAGTATACTGCCATGTTCGCTTGTGCACCAGAGTGTGGTTGAACATTTACGTGCTCTGCGCCGAAAATTTCTTTCACGCGATCACGTGCGATATCTTCTACTACGTCTACGTGTTCACAGCCACCATAGTAACGTTTTCCAGGATATCCTTCAGCATACTTATTCGTTAAAACAGAACCTTGTGCCTCCATTACTGCTTCACTTACGAAGTTTTCCGAAGCAATTAACTCAATCTTTGAACGCTGTCTTCCTAGTTCTGCCTCAATTGCAGCAAATACCTTTTCATCTTGACGTTTTAAATGATCCACCAAAATCCCCCTTTTCTGAACGAATTACATCGATTCCCAACAGTTTTTTCTTATTTATTCAGAAAAAACGAAAATTCAGGTTGTAATTCTTTCGAACCTTCATGTTTTCAACTACATTCTAACATGACTTTCTATATCATAAAAGAAAAAAAAGACCGAAAATCGGTCTTTTCTTTCTTCTATTATAAAGTCAGACAACATACCTTTTACCTTATGATAAACAGGTACTATATGACTTCCTAATTTCTCATATTTAACGGCAAGTGGTAGTCTCTTCCACTGCCGCATAGACAGCACGTGCTCCACCAATTAGTTTTCCACGTGTTTTGGCCATCGTTACATGCGCACTTCCAATTTCCTTCACACTTGTACGAACCGGAACAGCTACATGCTTTAAATGCATACCGATAAATGTATCACCAATATCCATTCCTGCATCAGCTTTAATAAACTCAACTACTACCGGATCTTTCAAATTGTGATACGCGTATGTCCCCAATGCACCACCTGCTGATCTAACAGGCGTAACTGTTACAATTTCAAATTGATATTTTATCGCTACTTCTCTCTCAACTACTAAAGCACGGTTTAAATGCTCACAACATTGAAACGCTAATTCAATACCTGTTTGCTCTTGAAATTGTTTTAACTCAGAGAAAATCGCCTCTGCTACTTCCATCGTTCCTGATGTTCCAATTCTTTCGCCTAGCACTTCGCTCGTGCTACAACCCACTACAAAAACTTGACCGCTTTGTAATGAAGCTTGTTCTTGGAAATCAGAAAGCGACATTTGTAGCTGTTCTCTTACCTTTACGATTTCTGTCATTACGCCTCTTCCTTTCACAGGTTGGTTCACCAAATTATATTTCACACTACTGATAGTTAGAATCTATTACTTTGTTTCGTATGTTTTAATTTTTCCTACGCGGTTTTCGTGACGACCACCTTCATAATCAGTTGTTAACCAGATTTTCGCGATATCACGCGCTAGACCAGCACCAATTACACGCTCTCCCATTGCTAGCATGTTAGTGTCATTATGCTCTCTCGTCGCTTTCGCGCTGAAAGTATCATGAACTAACGCACAACGGATACCATTTACTTTGTTTGCTGCGATTGACATACCAATGCCTGTCCCACAAACTAAAATACCACGATCTACTTCACCATTCGCTACCATTTCAGCTGCTGGAAACGCAAAGTCAGGGTAATCAACAGAACCAGCTTCACATTCACAACCTAAATCAATATATTCAATATTTAACTCTTCTAATAAACTTACAAGTTCTTTGCGGATATTCATACCGCCGTGATCAGATGCTATTACTACTTTCATTTTTACCCCTCCAAAGTTTCAATCAATTATCTTCATTTCACACTCGCTACCTCATATAGGAAGAAGTGATCTCCAATATCGTATTATACACGAAACATCAACCTACTGAATGTTTTTTCAGTAAAGTTTGTACAAGTTTTTCCATCTCATCTAACGTTTCTTTATAAATAGAAAGCGAGCCTCCAAATGGATCTGAAATGTCCTTGCCTATACCTTCAGTTAATCCATATAACGTATTTAATTTCTTTTCAACGCTCGGATAATGCCCAAGTACAATTTGCTTATGGTTTTCTGTCATCGTTACGACAATATCAGCCCAATCAAGCAAAGTTTCATTTACTTGCTGCGCCGCATGATCAATTGAAATTCCTTTTTCAGCTAAAGCTTCCTTCGCATGTACCGATGCATCGCTCCCAGGATAGGCGAAAACACCAGCAGATTGCACTTCAAACTTATCTCCTCCGTGATGACGAAGCAACGCCTCAGCCATTGGACTACGACATGTATTGCCAGTACAAACAAATAACACTCGTTTCATTCAAACCCACCCCTATATTCGATTTCTTATCATTCATCATAACTTACATTAGAATAGAACAAAAGAAATGTGAATATACAAAAGGCGCATTTCTCTTATATTTTTTCTAAGAAAAATGCGCCTTATCCACATATATGTGAAACCCTATTTCCAAGTGCCTAGAGTATTTTAA
This sequence comes from Bacillus cereus group sp. MYBK5-2, assembly GCF_051915685.1. NCBI lineage: Bacteria > Bacillati > Bacillota > Bacilli > Caryophanales > Bacillaceae > Bacillus > Bacillus cereus group sp. MYBK5-2. The sequence continues at coordinate 189,550 of NZ_JBQAFE010000005.1, read as the reverse complement.
CATACATACTGAACACGCAACAAAAATAAGGAATCCATTTCATACGAAACGGATTCCTCTTATATTGCAATTATTTCATTGTAACTTTCATTACTTCTGTTGAACCTTTTGTAGCTGCTACGCCTACAGTTGTCTTAATAGACTCAGCTGCATCTGTGTTTGTAATAACAATTGGAGTAATTGTGCTTTTCGCTTTTTCACGGATTAATTCTAAGTCGAATGAGATTAATTTATCTCCAGCTTTTACAGCTTGGCCTTCAGAAACGTGAGCTTCGAAACCTTCACCTTCCATTTTTACAGTTTCTAATCCAACGTGGATTAAAATTTCTGTACCGTTTTTCGCTTTAATTCCGATAGCATGTTTTGTGTGGAATAATTGTACGATTTCACCATCAACTGGAGATACAACTACACCTTCAGTAGGATCAATTGCAACACCGTCACCCATCATACGACCAGCAAATACTGGATCTGGTACTTCTTCAATATTTTTCACTGCTCCAGTTAATGGAGCTACGATTGTTTCTTCATTTGTTTTTGAACCAAGACCGAATAATTTTTTAAACATAGGATAGTCCTCCTTATAATTTACCTAAAAGTTTATAGGGCAATCCCTAGTAAAGCTCGGGATACATGTAAGACTTCATACTTCGAATATTATACTGTAAAAACGCTTTCGAAATAAATTACGTCATTACTAATAGACTCTTATTGTAGCGCTTCACAAAATTCCAGTCAATTCTGATTGTCTGAATAACAATTAGAAGTTAACTTCTATTTATATTTTCTCTTTTTTTGCCCAACTTGTCTAGAGGTCTTTACTACATTTTATTTTTTGTTGTTAATTTGTAAAATTTAATTCGAAATTTTTTCAAAATCAACTTGACTAAAGTAAGTAACTATTTTATTATTACTTACGTAAGATAAGTTAATAACTTTTAGGGGGTTTTTAAAAATGATGGATTTCGGTCTACTTATTATTCGTCTTATTATAGGAATTACATTCATGGGTCATGGCGCTCAAAAATTATTTGGTTGGTTTGGCGGTTACGGTTTAAAAGGAACAGGTGGCTGGATGGAGTCAATCGGTTTACGTCCTGGTGTATTTATGGCATTTATGGCTGGCGCAACTGAATTACTAGGTGGTTTCTTATTCGCATCAGGTATTTTCATTGTAGTTGGTTCATTATTTATCGTTGGAACAATGTTAATGGCTATCTTCACTGTTCACGGAAAAAATGGTTACTGGGTAACACAAAATGGATATGAATATAACTTAATGTTAATCGCTGTTGCTGTTGGTGTAGCTTTAATCGGACCTGGCGCATACGTTTTACTTTAATTTTTATCTCAAATTTGAGATTCTTGAAAAAGAACTTACTTCATTACAATTGAAGTAAGTTCTTTTTATGAAACAAAATATTATTTCCAGCAGGATTTTCTCATCGTTATCTTGTAAACAAACAATAAGTATTCATATTTAGAAAGGGGATTACAAGCATGTTATCCATTAATCCAAATGAACAAACTGAAAAAGATAATTACAAATTACTTACTGGAAGTATCATCCCTCGCCCTGTCGCATTCGTTACTTCTGTAACAAAAGACGGTGTATTAAACGGCGCACCATATAGTTATTTTAATATTGTCGCTGCTAATCCACCACTTATCTCAGTATCTGTACAACGAAAAGCCGGAGAAAGAAAGGACACTTCCCGAAACGCAATTGAAAAAGGTGAATTTGTCGTACATATTTCTGACGAATCATATGTAGCAGCAATTAATGAAACAGCAGCTAATCTCCCGCCAAATGAAAGTGAAATTGAACTAGCAAAACTAACACCAATTGAAAGTGAAGTCATCTCCGTTCCAGGTGTAAAAGAAGCAAATATTCGAATGGAATGCGTATTAGAACGTGCAATTCCACTTGGTGGAACAGAAGACTCACCAGCTTGTGATCTACTAATTGGACGTGTCGTTCGTTTCCACGTTGCCGAACATCTATATGAAAAAGGGCGCATTCACGCCGAAGGACTCAAACCAATAAGCCGCCTAGCAGGACACAACTATGCAAAATTAGGAGAACAATTTGAATTAGTTAGGCCAGTTTAAAAGCGAAAGCGGCTCGCTCAGAATGGGAGGGGGATGGAGCTTCTGACGTAGAGGCGCTTTTTGCCTCGCAGGAAGACGCGAAGCCACCGACCATTCTAGCCGCTGGAGCTAGATATATCTAAAAGCGGAAGCGGCTCGCTCAGAATCGCAGGGCACTTCAAGCTCTCGACCTTGAAGCGCTTTTTGCTTCATGCGAAGAGCTAGCCGCTGGAACTGGATATATTTAAAAGCAATGGGGCTAGATTCCTCCCATCACTCAAATATAAAATCCCCTGCTTTTTAGCAGGAGATTTTATCATTGTAATTCTTCCTTCTTTTCCTCTAAAGTAGGCATTTTCTCTTTTTTCGGCTTCCCTAGCTTAATTACGAAGAAGTATAGGGAAAGCAATGTAATAAGAAAAACAATTAAAAACGGGTACGGAGAGTAAAAGGCACGCGCCGCCTCAGTCTTTCCCGCAACAAATTTCAATGACTCAATATCTAAAAACTCAGCAAACATTTGTACACCAAGCATACTAAACCAAAAAACAAAAAAACTAATAATAATACCAAAAACTTGCTTCAATCTCGTCATTCATCTCATCCTTTCTATATCTGTAATTTTTAGCGTAATAAATATAGTACAAACAAAATATTCACAGAAAGGAACTATCTCACCATTCACGAATTAACTTAATCCAACCTAACATCGAAATTTGCAAAATAATACCCCAAATTATAAGTCTTCTTAGCCATCGAGGAAAGAAGGTTAAAAATTTAACATACCATTCCAATAGCTTGTTCATAATTCCCTCCTACATAAAATTATATAGGAAAAAGGATATATAATCCAAACCCAACCAAAATGATACCACCTACTATCTCACCGTATGTACCGAGCATATCTTTCGCATGTCTCCCAATTAATAAACCAATCCACGCTAATAACATGCTAACAAATCCAAACAGTAAAATCGTAATAATTGTCTGTGCCCCATAAATACCAAGACTAAGCCCTACTGAGAAACTATCTATACTGACGCCAAATGCAAATACGAATAAACTAATTCCAATAGGGGCAGTTCTAGTCTCTTCATTTTGTAAAATGGTCGAATATACGATATAAAACCCTAGTCCGATTAATAAAATAGCACCCGCAAAATGTGCGATATCTCCATATTTCTCTGATAAAAAACGACCTAGTACCATTCCTATAAACGGCATAATAATATGAAATATCCCTATCGTCATACCAATATACAGGATTTGTCTTAACTTTAGGGGCATCATCCCCATACCAAGACTCACCGAGAACGCATCCATCCCTAAGGCGAATGCCATAATTATTAAAGGTATTAGCTGTTCAAACGTCATTCATGCCCCTCCTTGGACGTGCTACTTCACAATATGCTTATCCAAGGAGAAATATTCTGTTTGCTAATCTTACCTTATCATTCAATAATAATATGATGTCCTGCCGCTTTTGTTAAACGATTCATAATTGCATTCCCTATTCCTTCATTCAGGAATGACTCACTAAAAATAACATCCACTTTACTTGCATCAAATGTTCTAAGTACATCATATAATTTAGTCGCAACGCTAGCTAAGTCACTTCTAACACCACAAGATAATATAACATCTGCACTATATACATGCTGATACTCTTCTGTCGTTAATACGCCTACTTTAAATCCTTCTTTCTTTTTCTCATCCACAAGATGCTGAATAAACTCACGTGAGCCCTCAACAATACTAAGTGGTGCTTTCGGCGCATAATGTGTGTATTTCATTCCAGGCGATTTCGGTTTTTCCTTCTCATCCTTTAAAGCTGGATCTAAAGAAACAGTACCTATCACCGCTTCTAATTGTTCTTTCGTAATCCCACCTGGACGTAATATTGTTGGAACCGCGCTTGTACAATCAATTACAGTTGATTCAACGCCTACTCCAGTTGCACCACCATCAACAATACCTGCAATCTTCCCATTCAAATCTTCATATACGTGAGAAGCTAATGTTGGACTTGGACGCCCTGAACGATTCGCACTTGGTGCTGCAACAGGTACATTCGCCTCTTCAATAAGAGCAAGTGCAATTGGATGATCAGGCATTCTTACTCCAACCGTATTAAGTCCTGCCGTCACCTTCTCTGAAATCCCTTCTTTTCTAGGCAAAATAATTGTTAATGGTCCTGGCCAAAAATGCGCCATTAACTTCTCTGCAACTGGTGGAATTTCTTTCACAATCCCATCTAACTGAGATTTTGTACCTATGTGGACAATGAGTGGATTATCACTCGGTCTTCCTTTCGCTTCGAAAATTTTCGCGATTGCTTCATCATCCATCGCGTTTGCCCCTAACCCATATACTGTTTCCGTAGGGAAAGCAACCGCCTCATTTTCTCTTAATAATTTTGCTGCTTCTTGTAACTGTGGATAATATTTTTTTCTTTCCACAACATTATCCACAACCCACATATTTGTATGCATTTTTTTCCACGTCCTTTTCTAGCCTTAAATACTTGTCTATTTTTAGTTTACTATGAGATTTATCCAAAAGACAAACAAGGTTTATCCACAAAATGTGGATAAACCTAATTAATCCGTGGATAACTTTGTGAATAGCTGACAATTTAGTATTATTGCATTCTGCTCTTTTATATTTTTACAAAAATGTTCTAGCTGTTGAATTCCCTCTGGAACCTCATCCTTTTCTATAGTAAAAAAGTCAAAGAACTGAAAGATCGGTACAGATTGTGGATGATTTGTTAGTAAGTACAATTGTTGAACACTTTTTTCTTTTATATACTGCAAAAACATTTCAAAAAAATATAAGAAAGTCTGTTTATCCACATGAGGTGTGAATAAACAAGAACGAATAAGTACATCTTCCCCACTTTGTTCATAACCAATTACAGCTCGTATTTCTTCCGCCTCTTCCAAAATCATAAATTGTGCGTACAACTCATTTATTTTATCATCTTTTTTATTAGCTTGTCCGAAAAAAGAATGTAATCTTTCCACATCTGCTTTCGTAGCAAAATACACTTTCTTCATAATAAATCCCTCCTCATTTTTATATATGAGGAGGGATTTATTAATAGTACTATTTAGAGAATAAAGATGTAAAAGCTTCTACAATAAACAATTTAACTTCTGGCTTTTCTTCTTCCTCTTCTACTTTTACATACTCATTTTGCTGTTCTTGTTTTTTCTCCACAGGTTTCTCCACTTTTTCCACATTTTTTGTTTCTTCTTTACTTACAGGCTGCTCTTCGACTTTTGTTTCATTTTTTACTACTTTCTTTTCAGAAGATGTTACTTTTTTTACTACTTCCTGTTTTACAACTTTCGTTTCTTTTACCTTATCCACTTTCTTCTCTTCTGTATTTACTACTTCCTCATCTAGTTGTTTCACCTGCTCCTCTTCAGGAGATTCCGCCTTCACAACGTGCTCTTCTTTTCTTACAGCTGTCCCACTCGAAAAATCTAAGAAACACATTGGTGGAAATAATACACACCACCAGTTCGCCCCTTCACCTTCTCCAATTGTAATCAATACCGCTTCATATTCTCCTGCTGGATAAATAAAATTCCCATATACCTTTGTAGGAAACTTTACATTCTTACTAAATTTCACTTGAAATGATTCTTTACTTCCTTCTCTTTTTAACGTATTTTCCACCGTTTTCTCGATTTCTGGAATATGACTTTGAATTACTTTGCGCGCCTCTTCAAATGAAGTTAAATCCGCTACCCATCCATCAATTTGTGCTTTTACTTCATCACGCACTTTACGCTTTAATGCCTGGTCTTTATCTGAATCACTATTTGCTAAAATTCGTAATCGAACGGCCTCTTTCGGAATAACTGAAGGCCCTTTCGCATCAGCTTTCATATATCCAAACTGCACAAGTAACTGTGCACCAATTAATAGTATAAGAAGATAAGCAATAACTTGTTTTTTCATTTCCTCCACCGTCCCTTCTACAAACAGTGTGGACAGACTTTCATCTTTCTAAACTATTAAATTCAAAATCTATATGAATTTTTCCACAAAAAAACAGAGTAAGGTGTGAACCTTACTCCATCTCTGCAAATACCATACGATCTTTTCCGTTAATATCGAAAACAACCTCAACATGAGCATGTGGAAAAGCTTGTTGTAACAATCTTTTTACATCCTCACCTTGTCCTACTCCAATTTCAAACGCCACAATCGCTTTCTTCTGCAACACATTCGGCAATTCTTCCATAAAACGGCGATAGAAATCTAATCCGTCTTCACCACCAACAAGTGCTCTCTTCGGCTCATGCTCTTTCACAACAGGAGAAAGACCACGCCAATCCTCTTCCGGTATATATGGAGGATTTGAAACAACAACATCTAACTTTTGACCCGTTTTATGAAATGGTGACAATAAATCACCGTGATAGAACGTTACTTCTGCACCTAAAGCTTTTGCATTTTCTTTTGCAACTTCAATCGACTCTTGTGCAATATCTACTGTATACACATGAAGATTTTTATTTTCTAAAGCCAGCGTAATAGAAATCGCTCCACTACCTGTACCTATATCTGCTACATGTAGTTTCTCATCACCAAAATGGCGCTCGATTCTTTCTAATACTCCCACTATAAGCTCTTCTGTTTCCGGCCTTGGTATTAATACTTCTTCATTCACAAAGAAAGACCGTCCATAAAACATTTCATAACCAATCATATATTGAATAGGAATACCTTCTACATGCTTATGGATAAACTCCGTAAAGCTTTTCTCTTGTTCCTCAGTTATTTCTTCACGCATATTCATAAGTAATCCTGTTCTGTTCACCTTTAATACATGACAAAGGACAATTTCTCCCGCATTTTCATCTCGTCCATTTTCCTGTAAAAAAGAAGAAGCCCATTTCAGGGCTTCATAGACACGCATTACTCAGCTGCCTCCATCTTTTGAGCCTGATCTTCCATCACTAAGGCATTGATGAAATCATCTAACTTACCTTGTAAGATTTGATCTAGCTTTTGAATCGTTAAACCGATTCGATGGTCTGTAACACGGTTTTGCGGGAAGTTATACGTACGAATACGCTCTGAACGATCTCCCGTACCAACAGCTTGTTTACGGTTTTGATCATACTCAGCTTGCGCTTCTTGTCTAAACTTATCATAAACACGTGCGCGTAATACTTTCATCGCTTTTTCTTTATTCTTGATCTGTGATTTCTCATCCTGACAAGATACAACTACACCAGTCGGTAAATGCGTTAAACGCACCGCTGACATCGTTGTATTAACGCTCTGTCCACCAGGTCCACTAGAAGCGAATGTATCAACACGAACATCTTTCTCATGAATATCAATTTCTACTTCTTCTGCCTCTGGTAATACAGCTACAGTTGCTGTAGATGTATGAATACGTCCACCAGATTCCGTTTCAGGAACACGTTGTACACGGTGAGCACCATTCTCGAATTTCAGCTTCGCGAAAGCACCTTTACCATTAATCATAAAGATAATCTCTTTATATCCACCTAACTCTGTATAGCTAGCCTCAATAATCTCCGTTTTCCAGCCCTGTACCTCAGCGTAACGGCTATACATACGGTATAAGTCACCAGCAAATAAAGCTGCCTCGTCTCCACCAGCAGCTCCACGAACCTCAACGATAACGTTCTTATCATCATTAGGGTCTTTTGGAACAAGTAAAATTTTCAGACGCTCTGATAATGTTTTATCTTGTGATTCTAACTCAGAAACTTCTTCTTTTACCATTTCACGCATTTCTGCGTCTAACTTATCTTCTAACATTGCTTTCGCATCTTTTAATTGCTCACGAACATCCTTATACTCACGATACACCTCTACCGTTTCCTGTATATCAGACTGTTCCTTTGAATATTCACGAAGCTTATTTGAATCACTAATAATCGCTGGATCACTTAACAATTCATTTAACTTCTCATAACGATTTTCTACAGCTTGCAAACGATCTAACACATCATTCACCTCTACATCCTAGTATCTAATACAAATAGTATATGGTACTTACTCAAAAAAACGCAAATTATATTTAAAAGCGCAAGCGGCTCACACCGCTCATTCTCTCTATTTTGAAAAAAACCCGCCTTGCGCAGCGAGTTTTACTTATCTTTGTTTGCAGGTACTGCATGACAATGACGACAACGTGGTTCATACGATTCTGAAGCTCCAACTAAAATAATTGGATCATCAAATGCCGCTGGTTCTCCATCAATTAATCGTTGTGTACGACTTGCTGGAGATCCACATACAGAACATACTGCTTGTAGTTTTGTCACATGTTCAGCAATCGCCATCAGCTGAGGAACTTGTCCAAATGGTAGACCACGGAAATCTTGGTCTAAACCAGCTACAATGACACGATAGCCACGATTTGCCAATACTTGCACCACTTCCACAATGTCCCCATCAAAAAATTGCACCTCATCGATTGCAATAACATCCAGCTCTTCTGTAATATGTTCAAATATATCCTTTGAAGCTGAAACAGGAACTGCTTTTACCTTTAATCCGTTATGTGATACAACATCTTCTTCACTATATCGATTATCAATACATGGTTTAAATACAATTGCATGTTGTTTTGCAAATTGCGTACGGCGCACACGGCGGATTAGCTCTTCTGACTTGCCAGAAAACATACTACCGCAAATCACTTCAATCCAGCCATTTTGATTTATTAAGTACATGAAGCTCTCCTTTCATCTACTTTTCAGTTAAAAGTAGGGTAAAGGTATAATATTTTCGCAAAAAAAACAGACAAGCGAATACATACACTTGCCTGTTTTATGTTTTTATTACTTAAGACCGTATTTCTTATTGAAGCGGTCAACGCGTCCGTCTGCAGTAGCAAACTTCTGACGTCCAGTGTAGAATGGGTGAGAATCAGAACTGATCTCAACTTTTAGTAATGGATAAGTGTTACCATCTTCCCACTCAACAGTTTCGTTAGATCCTTTAGTAGATCCGCTTAAGAATTTGAAGCCTGTGTTTGTGTCCATGAATACAACTTTCTTGTAATCTGGGTGAATTCCTGCTTTCATTCTTTTCATCTCCTTCCGCCCTGAATCATTTTCGAAACAGAGTTTTTCATCTTCAGCTGCATACACAACTATATTGATGAAACACATATGATGAAATTATAACAAGGCTAACTTCATTTTGCAACTACCTGTTTTTGTCTTTTGAAATTAAAAGTGTAGACGGCTCGTTTAGCTCTGACTGACTAAGGTTCTCTCGCACAAAAGGTGCTTTTTACCTTTAGTGCGGGAGGTTCTTAGACACGAAGAGCTAGCCGTCGGAACTAGATACAATTTAAAAGCAGAAGCGGCTCGTTCAGAATGGGAGGGGGATGGAGCTTCTGACGTAGAGGTGCTTTTTACCTCGTAGGAAGACGCGAAGCCACCGACCATTCTAGCCGCTGGAGCTGGATATTATCTTAAACGCTCAGCTCTGACCAGTTAAGGTTCTTTCGCCCTAAAGGTGCTTTTTACCTTTCGGGCGGAAGGTTCTTAGCTGCGAAGAGCTAGCCACCGGAACTGGATATCATTTAAAAGCAGAAGCGGCTCGTTTAGCTCTGACTGGCTAAGGTTCTCTCACTTATCTCTCTTTAATATCACCTAAACAGCATAAAAAACTCGCTTACTATAAAATAAGCGAGTCCTGATTTTTTTCCCTTTACTTAGTTGTTACATACCTTTTCGAGTCTGCAACAATGTTTTGTAAAAACTCTTCATTTGTCTTCGTTTGACGAAGCTTACGTAAGAAACTTTCAACAAAGTCTGGTGTATCACGCATTGTCTTACGAATGCCCCATAACTTGTCTAAATGTTCTTTTGGAATTAATAGATCTTCTTTACGTGTACCAGAACGACGAATATCAATCGCTGGGAAGATACGACGTTCAGCTAATGAACGATCTAAGTGAAGTTCCATATTTCCAGTTCCTTTAAATTCCTCGTAAATAACATCGTCCATACGTGATCCTGTATCAACAAGGGCTGTTGCTAAAATTGTTAAGCTACCGCCTTCTTCAATATTACGTGCGGCTCCAAAGAAACGCTTCGGTCTATGGAAGGCAGCTGGATCGATACCACCTGATAATGTTCTACCACTTGGTGGAATAACGAGGTTGTAAGCTCGAGCTAAACGGGTAATACTATCCATTAAAATGATAACATCTTTCTTGTGCTCTACAAGACGCATCGCACGTTCTAACACAAGCTCAGCTACTTTAATATGATTTTCTGGTACTTCATCAAAAGTAGAACTTACAACATCTCCTTTAACAGAACGTTCAATGTCTGTTACTTCCTCTGGACGCTCATCAATTAAAAGTACAATTAGTTCTGCTTCCGGATGATTTGTTGTAACACTGTGCGCGATTTCTTTTAATAGACTTGTTTTACCAGCCTTTGGAGGCGCAACAATTAAACCACGTTGTCCAAATCCAACTGGTGCGATTAAATCCATGATGCGTGTCGGTAACTTTTTCGGTTCCGTTTCCAATTTCATTTGGCGATCTGGGTATAATGGTGTTAATGCAGGGAAATGCACACGCTCTTTTGCTGAATCTGGATCATCTCCGTTTACAGCTTCAACTTGTAATAACCCAAAATAGCGTTCATTTTCTTTCGGAGGTCGTACTTTACCAGAAACCTTATCTCCATTACGTAAATCGAAACGACGAATTTGCGAAGCTGAGATATAAATATCTTCTGAGCTTGGAGAATAGTTGATAGGACGTAGGAATCCAAATCCTTCTGATTGAATAATTTCTAATACGCCTTCCATGAAAAAGAAACCTTCTTTTTCTGCTCGAGCTTTCAAAATAGAAAAAATCAGCTCTTTTTTTGTTAACTTGCTATAATACGAAATCTTAAATTCTTTCGCAAGCTCGTATAACTCTTTTAATTTCATGTTTTCTAATGCTGCAATTGACAAATTCATTCAGACACCACACTTTAACGTTATTCTCTTTTTTCATGGGTAAAGGGAAAAAATACGGAAGGCAAATAATTAATAATGAAAGGCAATAAGTTCAAGTAGGGTAATATTCACTATTGTAACCCTTTTATCTAGTTTTAATCAATACGTTGGAACACAAATACAAGAAGCGAAGACAAGAAAATTTGTCTTCGCTTCTTATTTAATTTAGTTCCAGCTCCGATAGTTAGAAAGATCGACCATTTTAACCTTTCTGAAGGAGCTGCTTACGCTTTTTATTTAATCTAGCTTCAGCAGCTAGAATGGTCGGTGGCTTCACTTCTTCCTGCGAGGCAAAAAGCGCCTCTACGTCAGAAGCTCCATCCCCCTCCCATTCTGAACAAGCTGCTTACGCTTTTTACTTAATAACCAAGTTCGGTTTTTTATTTAAGCTATGACGACCATCTACGAAGCGAACTGTGCCTGATTTTGCGCGCATAACAAGGGATTGCGTTGTTCCTACGCTACCTTTAAATTGAACACCGCGTAATAGTTCTCCATCTGTTACGCCTGTTGCTGCAAAGATTGCATCGTCACCTTTTACTAAGTCCTCCATGCGAAGGATACGATTAATGTCTTCTATGCCCATTTTTTTACAACGTGCTAATTCAGCTTCGTTTTGTGGCAATAGTTTTCCGTGAATTTCTCCACCTAAACATTTTAAAGCAACTGCTGCTAATACACCTTCAGGTGCTCCACCAGATCCAAATAAAATATCTACACCTGTACGATCAAACGCTGTATTAATCGCTCCAGCTACATCTCCATCATTAATCAATTTAATGCGCGCACCAGCTTTACGAATTTCTTCGATAATTTCTTGATGACGTGGACGATTTAAAACTGTCGCTACAACATCTTCAATATCTTTATTTTTCGCTTTCGCAACTGCACGTAAGTTATCAATAATAGGCGCATCAATGTCGACCGCCCCAACTGCTTCTGGGCCAACCGCGATTTTATCCATGTACATGTCAGGGGCATGTAACAAATTACCGTGGTCTGCAATTGCAATGACAGCAAGAGCATTCCAGCCACCAGCTGCTACGATGTTTGTCCCTTCTAAAGGATCAACCGCAACGTCTACACGTGGTCCATATCCTGTACCTAATTTCTCTCCGATATATAGCATTGGTGCTTCATCCATCTCACCTTCACCAATTACAACTGTACCTTTCATCGGAATTGTATCAAATACATCACGCATAGCTGATGTTGCTGCACCGTCTGCCTCATCCTTTTTCCCGCGCCCCATCCAACGCGCTGATGATAAAGCTGCAGCCTCTGTTACACGTACTAACTCCATAGATAAACTTCTTTCCACGATAATCCCTCTCCTTTAAGCCTTTATATTTCTGCCGTATTTTGTGAACCATGTTTTTCTATAAAGTGTACTTCCGCAAGTAGTGATGCTTCGCTTCCCCCTTGCGGAAGTATCACTTATGCGTTCTTCATTTCTTCAATTTCTTGCTTTGTCATTTGTTCTCGCCAAATGTTTGCACCAAGCCCTTTAAGCTTGTCCACTATATTCTCATAACCTCGATCAATATGCTCAAGTCCTGTTACTTCTGTAATTCCATCTGCCATTAACCCTGCAATAACAAGTGCCGCTCCTGCTCGTAAATCACTCGCCTTCACTTTTGCACCTTGCAGTAACACAGGACCAGTTACAATTGCCGAACGACCCTCTACTTTAATTTGAGCATTCATACGACGTAATTCATCAATGTGTTTGAAACGGGCACCGTAAATTGTATCTGTTACAACTCCCGTCCCGTGTGCCTTTGTTAAAAGCGTCGTAAACGGCTGTTGTAAATCCGTTGGAAAACCTGGATATACAAGCGTTTTGATATCAACTACTTTTAACTTTCTATTACCGTTCACCGTAATTTGATCATCGTTCGTTTCAACTTGAACACCAGCTTCTCTTAGCTTTGCAGTAACTGATTCTAAATGCTGAGGAATAACGTTATCAACCGTTACTTCTCCTCCTGATGCAGCTCCTAGAATCATATACGTACCAGCTTCAATACGATCTGGAATGATAGTATGGTGACAACCATGTAAAGAGTCAACACCATCTATTCGGATTACATCAGTACCAGCACCTTTAATACGTGCTCCCATGCTTGTTAACAATGTAGCTACATCAATGATCTCAGGCTCTTTCGCTGCATTTTCAATAACAGTTCTACCTTTCGCTCGTACAGCTGCTAGCATAATATTAATCGTAGCTCCTACACTAACAACATCTAAATAAATACGTGCCCCGCGTAGCTCATCTGCTCTTAAATAGATGGCACCTTGTTCATTCGTAACATGTGCACCTAGCGCTTCAAACCCTTTAATATGCTGATCAATCGGCCTCGGTCCTAAATGACATCCACCCGGAAGCCCAATAACAGCTTTTTTAAAACGGCCAAGCATTGCACCCATTAAATAATAAGAAGCGCGCAATTTTTTCACTTTTCCATTTGGCAAAGGCATTGCAACCATGTTAGAAGGATCGACTACCATCTCTTCCTCCTGTCCATAAGTTACTTTCCCTCCAATTTCCTCTAGTAAGTCTCCTAACATTTTCACGTCCGAAATATTAGGGACACCACCAATAGTTACTGGAGTATCTGCTAAAATTGTCGCTGGAATTAATGCAACGGCACTGTTCTTTGCACCACTTACTCGAATTGTTCCATTTAAAGCTCTTCCGCCTTCAATTAGCAATTTTTCCATATTGAGCTCCCTTCTTGTGAATGTATTTACTTTCTATCTTTTTATAGAAAGCTCCCCTTAAGAATCTCAATTACTCTTTCCATCCCAAAACTCAATAAATAGGAAACCATTATCTTCATTTCTCCTGTAGCACGAATAGATAAAGATCAACTATTCATCGAATTCACTTTATCAATTTAGATACGTTATCACATTTATTAATAGGACTATGCACATTATTTTCTATTTAAAAACCAAAAATGATAAAATCTTTAGACTTGTTCACGCTTTCATTATACAACGAAAGGAAACCGTCTAAAAGACTAGACGGTTTCCAAAACGGAATTTTATTCTTACGCTTTACCGTTAGAACCGAATTCGCGAATTTTACCAATAACAGTTGCTTTGATAGCGTCGCGGCCAGGTCCGATAAATTTACGAGGATCGTAAACTTCTTGGTCTTTGTTTAATACTTCACGAACAGCTTTTGTAAACTCGATTTGGTTCTCAGTGTTTACGTTGATTTTTGAAGTACCTAAAGAGATAGCTTTTTCGATATCAGCAGTTGGGATACCAGTACCACCATGTAATACTAAAGGTACGCCAGTGAAGTCACGAACTTGTTCCATTTCAGCGAATCCTAAGTTAGGCTCACCTTTGTAAGGACCGTGTACAGAACCTAAAGCTGGAGCTAGGCAATCGATACCTGTTGCTTCAACAAGGTGCTTACACTCTGCTGGGTCAGCGTAAATTACGCCTTCAGCGATTACGTCGTCTTCTTGTCCGCCAACTGTTCCAAGCTCAGCTTCAACAGATACGTTACGAGCGTGTGCGTATTCTACTACTTGTTTAGTAGTTTCAACGTTTTCTTCGAATGGGTGGTGAGAAGCGTCGATCATTACAGATGTGAAACCTGCATCAATTGCTTCTTTACATTTTTCGAAGCTTGAACCATGGTCAAGGTGAATCGCTACAGGAACAGTGATGTTCATTTCTTCGATTAAAGCTTTAACCATAGCTACAACTGTTTTGAAACCAGTCATATGACGAGCTGCACCCTCAGATACACCTAGGATTACAGGAGATTTTTCTTCTTCCGCAGCAGCTAAGATAGCTTGAGTCCACTCTAAGTTGTTCATGTTGAATTGACCAACTGCGTATTTTCCTTCTAGTGCTTTGTTTAGCATTTCTTTCATAGAAACTAAAGGCATGGTGAATCCTCCTAAAAAACGTTTTTTGTATCCGATAAGTTCTTATCGCTGGTAGTATGACCAGAATAAGGTAAAATATGTATATCTACATACCGGACTTTTTTCTACACTCAATAGGATAACAACTTGTACTCAAAAACTCAACCGTATTCACCTGCACAATAGTCCATGTAAACGCTTTTTTCCATATTTTTTATAAAAAATTCATTTTTACGCCTCTACAGCGAGCTCATTTCTCACAGCTTGACGAATTTCATCAATATCAAATGGTTTAGCAAAATGCATTAAAGCTCCTAAATCTTTTGCTTCTTGGATCATATCAAGCTCTCCATAAGCAGTCATTAAAATTACTTTAATACTCTCATCAATTTCTTTTACATGCTTTAAAATCTCTATACCATCCATGCCTGGAATTTTCATATCTAACACTACTAAATCTGGATTATCTTTTTTCACGATATCTAAAGCTTGAAATCCATTCGCTGCTTGGAATGTCTGATAACCTTCTTTTTGGAACACTTCATGTAATAACACACGAATCCCATATTGATCATCAACGATTAAAATTTTACCTTCCATAATTCCCAACCTTTCTGTGTAAGTACAAGATTTAAAGCTTCTTATATCTTAACGATTTATTTTCGCTATTCTTTGGCAAATTCCTTCCTATTCTTTCTTATTTTACCGTTTCCTATTTTGTTATGCTACCCTACGATTTCACCTTTCTAAAAAAATAAATTATAATGAAAGCCGGCAAACACGTACGAAGGGAGTAACATTATGTTAAAAATTTTTTCAACTCAATTAAGTGGTTATTTCTCCAGAGTTTCTAAAAAAGAAGAAATGAATATAGAAGATAGCGCTCGTTTACTTGCTCAAGCACTAGTTGGCGATGGTTTCATTTATTTACATGGTACAAATGAAATGGAGGGCGTTGTTGCCGAGGCACTATTCGGTGCTGAACCAATGAAGCAAGTAAAACGCTTATTTGAAAATGGTAAAGAAGCAGAAGTAACCTCTGCGGATCGTGTACTTCTTATTAGCCGTTTTTCAACAGATGAAGCGGTTGTAGAAATTGCAAAAAAACTACAAGAAGAGGGACACTCTATTGTGGGCATTTCTGCTCTTCAAGAAGGTACAGAATCACTGGAACGATATACAGACGTACATATTGATACAAAACTGTTAAAAGGTCTTATTCCAGACGATGAAGGTAATCGCTACGGATTCCCAAGTTTAATAGTAGCTTTATTTGCTTATCACGGGATTAAATTTACAATCGATGAAATGTTAAATGAATATTAAAAAAAGCGCCTTATTTCAGGCGCTTTTTTTATTACTTGCTCTCTTTATTCGTAATAGAAGCTCTTACGAAGTCATGGAACAATGGTTGTGGACGGTTTGGACGAGAAACAAGTTCTGGGTGGAACTGTGCTGCCACGAACCAAGGGTGGTCTTTTATTTCAATGATTTCAACTAGACGACCGTCTGGGCTTGTACCAGAGAATACAAATCCTTCTTTTTCCATATCCGGACGGAACTGATTGTTGAACTCATAACGATGACGATGACGCTCATATACAACCGGCTCATTATAAGCATTGTAAGCATTTGTTTCTTCAGCAAGCTTACATGGGTATAGACCAAGACGAAGTGTACCACCTAGGTCCTCTACATCTTTTTGTTCTGGTAATAAGTCGATGATTGCATATGGTGTGTCAGGGTTGATTTCAGAAGAGTTAGCACCTTCTAAACCTAATACATTACGTGCGAATTCGATTGATGCAAGTTGCATACCTAAGCAAATTCCTAAGAATGGAACTTTGTTTTCACGAGCATATTGAATCGCAACGATTTTACCTTCTACACCACGATCGCCGAAGCCACCTGGTACAAGAATACCGTCTGTATCGCCAACTAATTCTTTTACGTTTTCTGCTGTTACGTGCTCAGCATTTACCCATTTTACTTCTACATCTGTGTCGAATGAGTAACCAGCATGACGAAGTGCTTCTACAACAGAAATATAAGCATCTTGAAGTTCTACATATTTACCAACAAGAGCGATTTTTGTTTTCTTAGAAAGATTACGCACTTTGTTAACTAGAGCAGTCCACTCTGTCATATCTGCAGCTGGATTGTCTAATTTTAAGTGGTCACAAACGATTTGGTCCATGTTTTGTTCTTGAAGAGATAATGGAACCGCATATAAAGTATCTGCATCGCGAGCTTCGATAACTGCTTTTGTATCAATGTCACAGAATAATGCAAGCTTGTCTTTCATATCTTGAGAAACAGGCATTTCTGTACGAACAACGATAATGTTTGGTTGAATACCTAAGCTACGAAGTTCTTTAACACTATGTTGTGTTGGTTTTGTCTTCATTTCACCCGCTGCTTTTAAGTACGGGATTAACGTACAGTGAATGTACATTACATTGTCACGACCGATGTCGCTCTTAATTTGACGGATTGCTTCTAAGAATGGTAGAGACTCGATGTCACCAACAGTTCCACCGATTTCTGTAATAACAACATCCGCATTTGTTTCACGACCAGAACGATATACGCGTTCTTTAATTTCGTTAGTAATGTGAGGAATAACTTGAACTGTTCCTCCTAAATATTCACCGCGACGCTCTTTTTGAAGAACTGAAGAGTAAATTTTACCTGTTGTTACGTTGCTGTATTTGTTTAAGTTAATGTCGATAAAACGCTCATAGTGACCAAGGTCTAAGTCAGTTTCTGCGCCATCATCTGTTACGAATACCTCACCGTGTTGATATGGGCTCATAGTCCCTGGGTCTACGTTAATGTATGGATCAAACTTTTGAATCGTTACGTTTAAACCACGATTTTTTAAAAGTCTTCCAAGAGATGCTGCTGTAATACCTTTTCCTAAAGACGATACTACACCGCCTGTTACAAAAATATACTTAGTCATGAAAAAGCTCCCTTCTATTTTGCTGTTATATAATCACCGTTGCAAAGCGCAACGTATGTAGATAACACTGTATCCATCTTATTGTTAGACTCTTTTTATTTTCTAAACAAAAAACAAAAAAGAAAATTGCTCCCCTCATCACAAAAAGTAATAAGTAGGGAGCAATTTTCTTTTATATTTACACTTTAAAAGTATTATCGTCCTTTTTTAAAGAGCCCAAAAATGATTCTACATGGACGATAATGAAAAGTCAAGAACTACAGTTCTTCCTCTTCTTCTTCTTCAGTTTCGTCATACTCAAGTTCTTCTTCAGCGAAGTCGTCGTCATCTTCGTCTAAATCATCAAGATCGTCGTCATCTCCGTCTTCTTCTTCAAGAACCTTGTCCAAATCTTCTACATCATCATCTTCGTCTTCATTTACGTCTGCATCGTCGAAATCATCTTCATCTTCTTCAATGTAGTCGTCAAAACCGTCTTCTTCAACTTTACGTTTCTTCTTCGGTTTTGGTTGAGGCAAGATTTCTTCATCAATTTGCTCGTACGGGTACCAGCTGCGTAGCCCCCAACGATTTTCTCCTAAATTAATGAAACGTCCATCGATGTTTAAGTCTGTATAAAATTGTGCGATTTTCGCATTAACTTGCTCTTGAGATAGTCCCAGCACTTGAGCGATTTCTTGAACCAACTCGTTGAATGTCGTTGCTTGTTTTTTATCCCCTAAAACGCTATGTACAACTTCAATCATTGAACATTCTTTTAGCTCTTCTGGTGAATATTGCTTAAAATCCACTTATGCGGCACTTCCTTTCATCAAATATAACCTTATATATAACGGCCTGCTTAAAAAAATCCATACTATTCATTATAAACAAAAGTCGCACAAATATGCTACAAAAAAAACGGGAAACTTTTATAGGGTAGTAAAATTATAATTTGTCTGTTCCTTATTTCGGAAGCATATGGGCCCCTTGCAATACATACCTAATTTGCATTTCTGTATATTCTTCGAGCGTATACAGTTTTTGCAGCGCCCAGCGTCTAAATCCCCACATCTGTCCTTGTATAAAAATATTATGGGCAAGAAGCTGTATTTCTTTTTTATTTAATGTAAATGTTCCATTTTCCGTACACTGTTCTAAAATATTCTCGAACATTCCTACCATTTGAAACTCCTTTTCTAATACATACGGAAGTGATTCTTTCGGTAAAAAGCGTACCTCTTGATACATTATCAATACTTCTTCCTGTAATTCGTCCATCACTTTAAAGTAATTCGTTATTGCTATCTTTAAACTTTCTACACTCCCTTTTTCTATACAAACTACTTCCTCTAATCTTTCTTTTACATGTTCATAAATACTATCACAAACTAAATACAAAACATCATCTTTTGTACGAATGTACTCATAAAGTGTCCCTATACTAAATCCAGCCGCTTTTGCAATTTCTCTCGTTGTTGTACGCGGAAATCCTTTTTGTTTAAACAGTTGCACCGCACCTTTAATCATTTGCTCACGTCTTAACGCAACTAATTTTTCATCTTTCACCGATGCATGTACATTATGTTTAACCATTCCCTTCACCTCTCTCTATTATTTTTTGGAAGGAAAAAGCGTAGGAAAATACCTACGCTTTCGTTCCTACTTCGTTAACATACGAGAAATTACAAGCCTCTGAATCTCTTGTGTTCCTTCATATATTTGTGTAATTTTTGCATCTCGCATATAACGCTCTACTGGATAATCTTTCGTATAACCGTAACCACCAAATACTTGCACCGCTTCAGTCGTCACCCTCATCGCTGTATCTCCTGCAAATACTTTTGACATCGCTGACTCTTTTCCATACGGAAGCCCTTCTGATTCAAGCCAAGCCGCTTGATATGTTAAAAGGCGTGCCGCTTCTACATCTGTTGCCATATCCGCAAGTTTAAAGCCAATCCCTTGCTGCGCCGCAATTGGTTTTCCAAATTGATGGCGCTCCCTTGCATATTCTACAGAAGCATCTAAAGCCCCTTGTGCAATACCAACAGCTTGCGCCGCAATACCGTTACGACCTCCATCTAATGTTTGCATCGCAACTTTAAACCCTTGCCCCTCTTCTCCAAGTAGATTCTCTACAGGAATACGGCAATCTTCAAACATAATTTCAGTCGTTGGTGAAGAGCGAATCCCTAGCTTGCTCTCCTTCTTCCCAACTGAAAATCCCGGTGTATCACTTTCTACAATAAATGCACTCGTACCGCGCTGCTTTGATTCAGGATCAGTTAGCGCAAAAACAACATAAATATCAGCAATACCGCCATTTGTAATGAAAATTTTTGATCCATTTAAAATATAATGGTCTCCATCTCTCTTTGCGATTGTCTTCATTCCACCAGCATCCGATCCAGATCCTGGCTCAGTTAAGCCGTATGCACCAATTTTCTTTCCTTCAGCCATCGGTCGTAAAAACTTTTGCTTTTGCTCTTCCGTCCCAAATTTAAAAATTGGCCATCCCGCAAGTGAAGTATGCGCGGACAGTGTTACGCCTGTTGAAGCACAAACGCGGGATAATTCTTCAATAGCGATTACGTACGCTAAGTAATCGCTTCCAATTCCACCGTACTCTTCAGGCCACGGAATACCGGTTAAACCAAGCTCTGCCATTTGATCAAATAATTCTCGATCAAATCGCTCTTCCTCATCACGCTCAGCTGCTGTTGGTGCCACTTCATTTTTAGCAAAATCTCGAACCATTTTTCTTATCATTTCATGTTCTTCTGATAGTTTAAAATGCATCTCCGTCTCCCCCTCGCCCTTTTATAAAGCACGGCTAATAACAAGTTTCTGTATTTCACTTGTTCCTTCATATATTTGCGTGATTTTCGCATCACGGAAAAATCGTTCTACTGGATAGTCTTTCGTATAACCGTAACCACCAAACACTTGCACCGCCTCAATCGCGACTTCAACCGCTGTCTTAGAAGCAAATAATTTCGCAATAGATGCTTCTTTACCGCATGGTAATCCCTGTGCCCTAAGAGATGCCGCTCTATATACGAGTAACCTTGCTGCTTCGACACTTGTTGCCATATCTGCAAGCTTGAAGCCAATCCCTTGCTGCGCCGCAATTGGCTTCCCGAATTGCTCTCTTTCTTTTGCATAATCAATTGCACAGCCAAGCGCCGCTTCAGCAATTCCTAACGCCTGCGCACCGATTCCAATTCGCCCAACATCTAAATTCGCCATCGCCACCTTAAATCCTTGTCCTTCTTCCCCAAGTAAATTCTCAGCTGGCACTTTCATATCTTCAAAAGTAAGTTGTACTGTACGAGAACCGAGAAGTCCCATCTTATGTTCATCTTTTCCGATGATTAAACCAGGTGTATCTTTCTCTACTATAAATGCAGAAATACCACTTTTTCCTGCCTCTGGATTTGTAGAAGCGAATACAATGTATGTACTTGCTTCACCACCATTTGTAATAAACACTTTCGATCCATTAATAATATAATGATCACCTTTTTTCACAGCTCTTGATTTCAAACTCCCTGCATCTGATCCTGCATTTGGCTCTGTTAAAGCAAATGCACCTAAATATTCCCCGGTTGCAAGTTTAGAAACATATTTTTTCTTCTGTTCTTCTGTTCCGAAATATAAAATCGGATTCATTCCAACTGACGTATGTACAGCTAAAATTACACCAACTGTTGCACTTACCTTTGAGATTTCCTCAATTGCTAGAATGTAAGATATAAAGTCCATTTCTGCCCCACCGTATTTTGCAGGCGCTGGAATACCCATTAATCCAAGCTCACCCATCTTTTGCAAAATCTCTTTCGGGAACACCCCTTGTTCCATACTAGGAACAAAGGGAGCTATTTCCTTCTGTGCAAAATCCCGAACCATTTTCCTCATCATTTGCTGCTCTTCATTAAAACGAAAGTTCATATATTCCGCCTCCATTTGCTATATATCCTTTAAATAATTTGGTAAGACCACTATGTTGTAACAAAGGGGGCATTTATTCGTAAACGTAGAATCCACGACCTGTTTTACGCCCTAACCATCCTGCATTCACATACTTACGTAATAACGGACATGGGCGATATTTACTATCTCCTAATCCTTCATGCAACACTTCCATAATGTATAAACACGTATCTAAACCGATAAAATCGGCGAGTGTCAAAGGCCCCATCGGATGGTTCATACCAAGCTTCATGACTTCATCAATTGCTTCTTTCGTCGCTACACCTTCATATAACGTATAAATTGCTTCGTTAATCATCGGTAGCAAAATGCGATTTGATACAAAACCTGGGAAATCATTCACTTCAACTGGTACTTTCCCAATTTTTTTCGTAATATCTTCAATTGCTTCATATACCGCATCATCGGTAGCCAAACCACGAATAATTTCAACAAGCTTCATAACTGGAACTGGATTCATAAAGTGCATACCGATTACTTTTTCCGGACGCTTCGTTACCGCTGCAATTTCTGTAATTGGCAGAGATGACGTATTCGTCGCTAAAATTGCGTGTTCTGGAGCAATTTCATCTAGATTCGCAAAGATTTTCTTTTTAATATCCATTTTCTCAACAGCTGCTTCAATAATAAGATCCGCTTCTTTCACACAATCTAAATCAAGCGTTACTGTAAGACGATTCAATGTGGCTTCCTTCTCTTCTTCCTTCATACGTTCTTTTTCTACTTGGCGTGCTAAGTTTTTCGTAATGATAGCCAATCCTCTATCTAATTGCTCTTGCTTTAAATCTTGTACCTTCACGTCATATCCTGCCATTGCACATACTTGTGCAATTCCTGATCCCATTTGCCCTGCACCAATTACAACAATGTTTTGTACACCCATTTTTTCTTCCCCCTTAATTGTTAATAAATTTTATACCCTCGAACTTTAATTAGTGAACTTCAATCATCACTGCATCCCCTTGACCGCCACCGCTACAAATCGAAGCAATTCCAATTCCGCCGCCGCGCTGCTTAAGTGCATGGATTAGTGTAACGATAATGCGCGCTCCGCTTGCTCCAATTGGATGTCCCATCGCTACCGCGCCGCCATTTACATTCAATTTTTCCGGATCAATTCCTGCGATTTCTGTACTTGCAATTGCTACCGCTGCAAAGGCTTCATTAATCTCGAATAAATCAATGTCTTCAATTGTCTTTCCTGTTTTTTCAAGCAATGCGTTAATTGCATAACCTGGAGTTCTTGGGAAATCTTTAGATTCCACTGCAATTGCTGTATGCGCCAAAATTGTCGCTAATGGCTTTCTTCCTTCTTGCTTCGCTCTGTCTTCGCTCATTAATACAAGTGCGGCACCACCATCGTTTAGTCCTGGCGCATTACCAGCTGTCACCGTCGCTGTCTTATCAAATACAGGTTTTAACTTTGCTAACTTTTCAATCGTTGTATCTTCACGTGGCGCCTCATCCTTTGCAACGACAATAGGATCGCCTTTTCTTTGCGGAATCGTTACTGGCACGATTTCCTCTTCAAAACGCCCTTCTTTATGCGCTGAAACCGCACGCTGATGGCTACGATATGCCCATTCATCTTGCGCTTCGCGAGAAATTCCATCTTCCTTTGCAACTTCTCCGCCATAAACGCCCATGTGTGTACCTGAAAATGCGCATGTTAAACCGTCAGCAACGTTTAAATCAATAACTTCGTTGTTGCCCATTCTGTATCCCCATCTTGCTCCACGTAAAATGTAAGGACTGTTACTCATCGACTCCATACCGCCAGCTACAATCAGTGATTGATCGCCAGTACGAATAATCTGATCCGCTAACGTAACCGCACGAAGCCCTGATGCACAAACTTTATTCACTGTTTCCGTCTGCACTTTCCAAGGGATTCCAGCAGCCCTCGCAGCTTGGCGCGATGGAATTTGTCCCTGCCCACCTTGAATAACCGTTCCAAATATAACTTCTTCAACATCACTAGCCGCAACATTTGCTCTTTCAAGCGCTGCTTTAATTGCAATTCCTCCAAGTTCCGTCGCTTTTACATCCTTTAAAGATCCTCCAAATTTTCCAACTGGTGTTCTTGCAGCACTTAAAATAACTGTTTTACTCATTTTTCTTTCCCCCATTTCATTTTTTAACACTGAGCGCTCGCTCGGTATCCCTACGTTGAGAAGAGGTGCAATCATTGCACCTCTTTCTAAAGTTGTATACATTCTTACAAACTACATCGCTTCTTTTTTCTGTCCGATAACAGATCGTTCTAAAATCTCTGTCACATCAAGAGTTTGAACTTTCTCTTCTACCTCTTTTGCTTTCGTTCCATCACTGATCATCGTTAAGCAATATGGACAACCTGTACCGATAATAGATGGTTGTACAGCTAATGCTTGTTCTGTACGAGCAACGTTAATACGAGAACCTGTTGTTTCTTCCATCCACATTAAGCCACCACCTGCGCCACAGCACATTCCAGTTTCACGGTTACGTGCCATTTCTACAAGATTCACTCCAGGAATCGCTTTCAAAATGTCACGTGGCGCTTCGTACACTTCGTTGTATCTTCCTAAATAACAGGAATCATGGTACGTAACTGTTTCTTCAATAGCATGAACAGGCTTTAAGCGCCCTTCTTTCACCCACTGAGCTAACAATTCTGTATGATGATAGACTTCTGCTTGCAAGCCAAAGTCCGGATACTCATTTTTAAATGTGTTATAAGCATGAGGATCAATCGTAACGATTTTCTTCACTCCTGCCTTTTCAAATTCTTCGATATTCTTTGTCGCCATCTCTTGGAATACAAATTCATTTCCGAGGCGGCGTGGTGTATCTCCAGAATTCTTTTCTTTATTACCGAGAATTGCGAATGAAATGCCTGCTTCGTTCATTAACTTCGCAAACGATATCGCAATCTTCTGACTACGATTGTCGTATGATCCCATTGAACCAACCCAGAATAAATACTCGAATTCCTCCCCAGCTTTTGATTTTTCTTTTACAGTTGGAACTGTTACTTCATCATCACCTTGGCGCCATGTTTCACGCTCTTTACGGTTCAGCCCCCACGGATTTCCTTGACGCTCGATATTTGTCATCGCGCGTTGTGCTTCCGCGTCCATTTTCCCTTCAGTCAAAACGAGATATCGACGTAAATCAATAATTTTGTCAACATGCTCATTCATAACTGGGCATTGATCTTCACAGTTACGACACGTTGTACATGCCCAAATCTCTTCTTCTGTAATAACATCTCCGATTAAACTCGGATCGTAAGCGAGCGTTGTAGACGCTGATTCTTGTTGTCCTTTTCCAGCTGCCATCATCGCTAACTGATTTCCTTGTGTATTATTGAAGGCAACTACTGGAACCCACGGTGCTTTTGATGTTACCGCAGCTCCTTTATCAGTTAAATGATCGCGAAGTTTTAAAATTAAGTCCATCGGCGATAACATTTTTCCTGTTCCTGTTGCCGGACACATATTTGTACAACGGCCACACTCTACACAAGCGTATAAGTCAATAAGTTGATTTTGTCTAAAGTCTTCAATTTTACCAACACCAAATGTTTCTTGCGTTTCATCTTCAAAATCAATCTTTTCAAGCTTCCCTGGGTTTGAAAGACGACCGAAGAATACATTAGCTGGTCCTGCAATTAAATGCGCATGTTTTGATTGTGGAACATACACTAAAAACGTTAACAAAATTAGTAAATGCACCCACCAAGAAAAATAGAACACTGAAATGGCTACGGTTTCATTTATCCCGCTAAAAACGTAAGCGATTGCAGAAGCAATTGGTTCACTCCATGAAAGCTCCTCGCCATGCCATATAAGTCCCATACCGTTACCAAGTAGCACAGAAATCATTAAGCCACCGATAAAGATAAGAACAAGACCTGATTTGAAGTTACGTTTTAAACGAACAAGCTTTTCTACATAACGTCTATGAAAAGCCCAAAATACTGCAATTAAAATAACAAGTGTAACAATTTCCTGGAAGAATGTAAATGCAGGGTATAGTGGTCCAAGTGGAAGATGTGATCCTGGTGCGAGTCCTTTCCAAACGAAGTCAATTGCTCCAAATTGGACAAGAATAAATCCGTAAAAGAACATAACGTGAATGATGCCGCTTTTCTTATCTTTCAGCAGCTTTTTCTGACCGAAAACATTGACCTTAAGGAGATCCCAACGCTCTTTAAAACGACGGTCAAATTCAATTTTTTTTCCTAATTGTATGTAGGCCATTCTCGTCCGTATAAGATATACAAACAAATATCCTGCATAAGCAATAACAGCAATGGCAGCCAGCCAATTAATGATCAGTAAGCTATTCATTTTTATGCTACCCCTCTCTTTGTAAGCCTTCTTTCTTTTTTGAATCTTCAAAAATATATAATTTTCTGAATTATATCCCCTATCCCCATTATATAATGAGTGAGCATTCAGTCAACAGTTTTTTGTTATAGAACAACACATTTTTTCATAAAGCTGTTTATTTCGGTGAAACTATAAAGTGAAACTTTAATCAGCAGGGGTAGTTCATCCCCCGCTGATTATTAGTTGAACCAATCGGGCTTTTACGGGCAGTTGATTTCCAAACTAGCTTCTGCTTATTCATCAATTTTTGAAATAGGAAGCTTACTGCCCGTTAAAGCGAGATAAAGTGACACTTTAACCAGTACAAGATCCATCCTCTAAAGAAATTTATAATAACAGCCGTGCTACCCGTATCATTTGTAACACACTGAAGGTGAAAAGAATGCGAAGGAGGGAATTCACTAATGCTCTACTTATCTCTTTTGTTAATATCCGTTGCTCTTTGGATTACAATTGACCTTTCATACGGGAGACTTCTTCATTTAAAACGAGTAAGCTCTCGCACTTTCCCTTTACGTCAAAGTGATTTTCACCTTTATACATACGGGAAAGATTTGTATGACGCTTTATTTACTGATATAAAACAAGCACAGCATCACATTCATATTTTATTCTTCATTGTAAAAAACGATAAAATCAGTCGTGAATTTTTAAAATTGCTGATTGATAAGGCTCAGGAAGGAATTGAAGTACGACTTTTACTTGATCGATTTGGCAGCCATTCTTTATCAAACGAAGCTATTCGCTCCCTGCAAAAGCATGGTGTATCTTTTTCATTTTGTCATAAGGTAAAATTTCCTCTGCCTTTCTTTTCTGCCAATCAACGAAATCATAGGAAAATTACAGTGATTGATGGGAAAACCGGCTATATCGGGGGATTTAATATCGGTGAAGAGTATCTAGGGCATAATGAATATTTAGGATTATGGCGAGACTACCATTTACGTCTTACAGGAGAAGGGGTTCAAGATTTACAAAAGCAATTTTTGCATGACTGGTTTGATGATACGAAACAAAATTTATTAGATGCTTCTCTTTATTTTCCAAAACAAAACCCAGGTACCATCCTGCATCAATTTATTCCGACTGATGGGGCTTATTTACAGCATACTTTTTTACATTTAATTAATGCGGCAAAAAAAGAAATCTGTATCGGTACACCATATTTCATTCCTGGAAAAAAAATTATGAATGCCTTATTAAAAGCAAGAGAAAGAGGGGTTCAAATCACAATTCTTGTTCCAGAAAAAGCTGATCACCCTCTTGTTCGAGAAGCCAAATTTCCGTACTGCCGAAAATTAATACAGGCTGGTTGCAATATTTATGCATTTCAACAAGGTTTTTTTCACGCCAAAATTATTATAGTAGACGATGATATTTGCGATATCGGAACAGCAAACTTTGATATGAGAAGTTTATATATTAACCATGAAATAAACTGCCTGTTATATAATAAACATTTCATTCAAACAGTAAAAAAGAAATTCCATGAAGATCTAGAGAATGCATCTGTACTTTCCTATAGCGATGTAAACCCGCCTTCTCTTATCGATAGAGGAAAGGAATGGATTGGAACAATGTTTGCTTTCTTTTTATAGGAAAGACAATGAATAAAAGAGGTGTATCTCATATGCTTATACGGTTTGGATATGTCTCACATGCAATGGCACTCTGGGACTGTTCTCCTGCCAAAACAATGACGTTTACAAGCTTTAAGAAACTCAGCAAGCAAGAGCGAGAAGACAAACTGTACCATGTTATAAGGCAAAATTTAGAGCACACAATACGTATCCTTCATTACAATATAGCGCATGAAATCCCACTATATCGCCTATCGTCTTCCATCGTCCCACTTGCAACACATCCCGAAGTCGAGTTTGACTATATTGGGGTATTCACACCACTTTGGTGTAAAATAGGGGCTTTAATTAAAGAACACAATTTACGAATAAGTTTTCATCCAAATCAATTTACGCTATTTACAAGCGACAAGCCACATATTACTACTAACGCTATTACGGATATGACTTATCATTATAAAATATTGGATGCTATAGGCATTGCAGATTCTTCTTACATTAATATTCATGTAGGTGGAGCCTATGGAAATAAAGAAAAGGCAATTGAGCGCTTCCATGAAAACATAAAAAAACTTCCTACACATATAAAAAAACAAATGACTCTTGAAAATGATGACAAAACCTATACAACCGCTGAAACTTTATCAATTTGCCAAAAAGAAAATATTCCATTTGTATTTGATTATCATCATCATATGGCCAATCTTTGCGAGGAACCACTAGAAGAGTTGCTTCCTGCAATTTTTGAAACTTGGTCACATACAAATATCTCTCCTAAAGTTCACATTTCCTCCCCGAGATCGGAAAAAGAATTTAGGGCTCATGCTGAATATATCGATTTAGAGTTTATTAAGCCTTTCTTACACATTGCAAAAAAACACAATCATAATTTCGATATTATGATTGAAAGTAAACAAAAAGACTTAGCATTATTCCAATTAATAGATGAACTTTCTGCTATAAGAGGAATTAAAAGAATAAGTGGTGCAATGTTACAGTGGTAAATTGTAACTTTGCACCATTTTTTCAAAAAAGTAATTTTTATAGTAAAAAACATCCTATTTTATATGCTATTATTTAAATTAGCATTCCCTCGAGATTCAACTTTATTGAAACGGAGTCATAATATGATTAATCAAAAAAAATATGTACAATTTGTCATAATATACATATCTATATTTGCTCTTTGGATACTCTTTATTCCAAATGAGTCGCATATAAAGGAGATTGGAATTCTTTTCTTATTCTGTTTCGCTGCACTTTTTTCTTGTCACTGTTTATATAAAGCTATTAAGAGAATGAAACGCAGTGATAAACTATTTTGGATTTTATTACTATGTACTTGCCTATGTGGATTAGTTATGGAGATAACCCTATTTCTTAGTTCACTTTCTATACATGATCAATCTATATTTTCATATAAAGCATTACCTTTTTTTATCATACAATATATTTTGCTCTTTGTTGGATTTGCTATAAAGTTTATAAAAAATTATTCTAT
Source organism: Bacillus cereus group sp. MYBK5-2 (assembly GCF_051915685.1). NCBI lineage: Bacteria > Bacillati > Bacillota > Bacilli > Caryophanales > Bacillaceae > Bacillus > Bacillus cereus group sp. MYBK5-2. The sequence goes on along the minus strand of NZ_JBQAFE010000005.1, from coordinate 160,130 downwards.
TAAGGGGCTTTCTCAATTTTCATTCGATAGCATCTTTATTATTATTATGAACATTTATTTCACCTTAACTTTTATCTTAGACCTTTCAAGCTTCCGCATGTTAACAAAGGATACTTGGATTTTAATTGGGTATTTCATTGCACAATCATTAGTAATTTACGCCGTTATTAGCCTATATAGAAGAGAACAATATTCTTCTAGTAGAATTGCATTAATTATCGGTTTCACTATTATACTCGTATACGGTTATATTCATCTGTTTCAATTGAATTTTGGGATGAAAACTTCTGCTGAAATTAATTATTTAATACACACTGCTTCTATTTTATTAATTGGACTTTCTTCCATACTATATATTTTAGATAAACCAATGCAGCATGAAACGAAAACAAAATATTATCGATTCGATTATGTACGTTTTATACTACCTTATTTTAGTATAATTATTACTTTTTCTTTTATTATCATTCAACCTTGGGATGATAAATTCATGTTAATCGGTCTCGTATTATCACTTATTTTGTTATTCTTGCGGCAACTTTACATGTGGAAAGATAATCAAGCACTAATTCATACATATGAACAGTTGACTACACAACTAGAGGGCGAAGTTGAAGAAGGTGCATTTGCATTATCAAAAAGTGAACAACGTTATAAATCTTTATTCGAGGACCATCCCGATGCCGTTTTCTCTTTAAATATGAATGGCATTTTTCAACAATCTAATAAGGCGTGCGAAAGCTTATTTACTGCCTATTATTGCGAAGTGGCAAGCTATTCTCTGGTACACTTCATTGATTCAAAAGACCACGAACTACTAAAGAAGGCTTTACAAATTACAAAGGAAGGTAGGCCACAAACGTTAGAAGTTCGTACAAAAGAACAAGAAGGCTATTATTATTATCTCCATATTACACTTATCCCTACTTTTATAAACAAAGAAGTGGTCGGAATGTTTGGGATAGCACGTGATATTACCACCTTATATGAAAAACAAAAACAAGTAGAACATTTAGCCTTTCACGATGCACTTACTGGATTACCAAATCGTCGAAAGTTCGAAAAAGATTTAAAAGCCATTTTAAATACAGCCCAAACTAACGCAAATGATGTCGCCGTCATATTCCTTGATTTAGATCGATTTAAAAAAATTAACGATAGACTTGGCCATGACGTTGGAGATTTATTATTAATTGAAGTAGCAAAAAGATTACGCGGTTGCTTGCGTTCAAAAGATATCGTCGCTCGCCAAGGTGGAGATGAGTTTACAATTCTATTACCAGAAATGTACTCAGAAAAAAGTGCAATTTTTATAGCTGAACAGATTTTAACTATTTTAAACAAACCATTCTTCATTCAAGGCGAAGAACTCTCTATTACACCAAGTATCGGAATTGCGATGTACCCTGATTATGGAACTGATGTAAATGAGTTAATGAAAAATGCTGATATGGCTATGTATCGTGCGAAAGCAAATGGAAAAAACAGATTTGTTTTCTTCTCAAAAGAAATGAGTATCGCTCAAAATGAAATTCAATTCTTAGAAGGTGAACTTTCAAAAGCATTACAACAAAATGAATTTTTCCTTGAATACCAGCCACAAGTAAGCACAAAAACAAAACAAATTATCGGTTTTGAAGCATTAATACGTTGGAAGCATCCAAAACTCGGTATCGTATCTCCTGCCCAATTTATCCCTCTAGCAGAGGAAACTGGTTTTATTATTGAACTTGGCAATTGGATTTTACGTACTGCTTGTTTAGAGGCAAAAAGATGGCATAATCAAGGTTTCTCTCACTTAAAAGTTGGTGTAAATCTATCTGTTGTTCAATTTAACCATGCAGATTTAATCCCAACTATTTCAAAGGTATTGGAAGAAACAGAACTGAAACCAGAAGCACTAGATATTGAAATTACGGAAAGCATCGCAATTAATCAAAATCAATCTGTAGTTGCAAAACTCGAACAACTTCAAAATCTCGGTATTCAAATTTCAATCGACGACTTTGGAACTGGTTATAGTTCTTTAGCTTATTTAACAAAATATCCAATCAACACATTAAAAATCGCTCGAGAGTTTATTTGTGGAATTACAACTAGCCCTTTAGAAGAAGCAATTGTCTCTTCCATTATTACACTATCAAAACAACTAAATTTAAAAGTGATTGCAGAAGGTGTAGAAACGGAAGAAGAATGGGAATTTTTACATAAACAAAATTGTGATCACATTCAAGGATTCTTTATTAGCAAACCTGTTTCTAGTAAAGACGTTTGGATGTTACTCCATAAAAAAACAACCGTCTAAGTAAGACGGTTGTTTTTTTTAAAACTCAAAAGGCATATCTGAAGCTAATTGTACCTCTTGATCATCATGAGAAATTACTTGGCTTTTCTCTAAAGCTGTATCCGCTAATGAAATACCCCATGTCATTGCTAACGTTAATAGACTACCGATAAGTAGTTTCTTCATATTCCATCACCCACATTTTTTCTTTTAATATATCATGAAAATTTATCCATACATTATGCAATTATGCATATTTAGTTTTTACGTTATTTTATTTCGTCATTTTTTTCATAAACTTTTCTTTATACGTATGCATTTCTAGTATATCAAAAAAGAAATAAGCTTTTTCATAAGCTTCTTCACTCTCTACCTCATCGTAGCCTAGCTTTTCTAAACATTCACCTTTTTGATAGTATAGCTGCCCAATCAATGCCATACTATTAATTCGACACGATATTTCAATAGCTTTATTTATTTGATAAAGAGCCTCTTCATATTGATTATCTAAGTATAATGTTTTCGCATAATTATGTCTTACCTTCACATCAAACTCTTTATTTTCAGGTAATGCCTCTAATTGCTTTAATATACCTTCAAATAACTCCATGCCCTTCTTAAAGTAACCATTTTCAGCATAAATATTTGCAATTGCATTCTCTATATAAAGATTTTGGTACACATCAATCCCAGTTAATTGTTGATTTAACAATTTTTTCAATTCTAAAATACAATATTCATAATCACTTTTCTTCAATACATACGCTGCTACATGATATTGCCATTGAAGAAATTGCTGAAACTCAGGATGATATTCTTCCTTTTTCAACTCATTCCATACTTTATTATAAATTTCTTTATATTTCTTTTGCTTACAAAGCATAATGATTTGATCTTTTAACTGCTTTTTCCTCTCAATATCGGAATAAATGAGTACCTCATAAAAATGAATAATGGGAACTTGTAACTTTGCTGCAATACCTTGCAATATATCCATACTTGGGTATACCGCACCCGATTCAATTCTGCTCACTTCCGATTGATGACATATGTTCTCGGATAACTGTTTTTGTGTTAATCCTCTCAACACTCTAATTTTCTTAATTTCACTTCCTAATTTCTCTGCGTGCATACTTACTCACCATCCCATTATAACAATCTAATTTGTTAAGTTGTCATACCACTACAATAATGTGAATTCGACAATTTTTGATATGAAATAATGCATAATATATATAAAATTCGGCAAATTTTTCATACAATTCATCTCACATACAATAATAGATTAGGAGTGTTATAGATGAATTATAGAAAACTTGCTAGTGCTTTCGTTACATTCGGTCTTCTTTGCCCTTTATCAACAGAAGCTATTCATTCTCAAGAATTAGACAAAAGTGCAGTCAAAGTTGAAATTGCTCAGCCTGGTTTAACAATCGGGAAATTAACACAACCTCAAAATGATACGAAAGAAAATATTGCTAAAAAGTATTTAAAAGGTGAGGTAAATGGGGCGAAAGCTCAACAAGAACAAGTCACTACTGAAAAAAATGTAGATTTCCAACCTACCAATAAAGAAACCAAAGAAAATCAAACCGAAGTTCGCCTTGCACAAACATATAAAAACTATAAAGTATATGGCCAAGATCTCATTGTAAAAGTAGATAAAAATGGAGTGATCACAACTGTTAGTGGTAAAGTTGTTCAAAATTTAAATCAACAACCTAATCTTACTATAACAAATTTTTTGTCGAAAAATGAAGTAAAATCTAAATTACGCGATATAGTTCAAATTCCAAGCGATGCAGTTGAGACTGAATTCTCTAGCGAAACCGTTGTTTATAAGAAAAAAGATGGCTATTATACATTCGCAACTGTTATTACATTTACTTATGAAAACAATGAACAAATTATAAACGGCAATGCTATCGTTGATTTAAAAACTGGCGAAGTACTTTTTCAAGAAAAATTCATTAAAAACAAAGAGAATAAGACTATAAATCAAGTAACATCACCTAGATTATCCCCTGCAAGTGAGCAAGGAACTGGGAAAAATGCACTTCAAGAAAACATCTCTTTCAATATTGCCAAAGGAACTGATGGAAAATTTTATTTAGCGGATTTATCACGCGGAAATGGTATTTATATTTATAATGCAAACTACGCCGATTCCCTTGGAGGATATAGTCAAGCTGGTTATCCAGGGACACTAATTTCAAGTAGTACTCCTAATTTTGCAGATAAAGAAGCCGCGGGCGCTATGAAGAACATGAGTGATATTTACGATTACTTTAAGAAAGAACATAATCTAAAAAGTTACGACAATAAAGATTCAAAAGTTGTTGCTAGTGTACACGGTTTTGATTCTACTGAAGTTAGTGATGGTGTAAAAGAAGACTATGTAAATGCATTTTGGCATCCCGCTTGGAACCAAATGGTATTTGGTGATGGTTTAGACGGAAAACTAACATCCGCTCTTGATGTAACAGCTCATGAATTTGGACATGCTGTATTCAGTGGCACGACGAAAAATAAAGTCGTGAGATATCCAAGCGCTGAAACATCTGCACTAAACGAGGGATTAGCGGATTTCTGGGGTACACAAATCGAATATTACGTAAAGAAAGATAAAGGAAACTGGATTATGGGCGATACATTAGGTGGCCTAACAATTCGTGATATCCCAAGGGAAATTGGTGACGGCGGTCATAAACTATATACAAATTTACAAGATTTCTATAACGATGGTAATAATCAAGAATCACACGTGAATTCTGGTATTATCAGTCACGTATTATATCAATTAGCTGAAGGTAAAACATATAACGGTATTGCTGTTCAAAAACAAGGAAATGAAAAAGTAAGTAAAGTTGTTATGCGTGCATTGCAAAATTATGCAACTTCCGCTGAAGACTTTGAATCACTTCAATCTCATATCGTACAAGCTGCAAAAGATTTATATGGCACTGCCGTATCAAATGAATTTGCAAAGGCATTTGAAGCACACGGTTACAAACCGTTACAAAAAGTAAATCAAGTAATAGAAGTACAATAATTATAAAAAGAAGGTTACCTCTCATAGGTAACCTTCTTTTTATATCCAACCCTTTTCTTCCGCAATTGTAATTGCCTCAATTCTATTTTTCGCATCAAGCTTCGCTAATACTTCAGAAATATAATTACGTACTGTACCCGGCGAAAGATAAAGTGCCTTCGCAATTTCGTTTGCCGTCTTTCCTTCTTTCGCAAGCAACAGTACTTCCTTTTCGCGATCTGACAACGGATTTTGCTCCTGCCATAAGCCAAACATTAAATCTTGGGAGACCTCTCGTTTCCCCTTCATTACATTACGAATTGCTGCCGCTAAATCTTCACTTGGGCTATCCTTTAATAAATAGCCGTGCACACCAGCTTTCATTGCTCTTTCAAAATATCCCGGCCGTGCAAATGTTGTTAAAATCATTACTTTGCATGATGATTTTTCTTTCTTTAAAGTCTCAGCGACATCCAATCCACTTTGAATCGGCATTTCAATATCCATAATACTTACATCTGGCTTTAACGATTCAATTAATTTTAACGCCTCTTCTCCGTTCGCAGCTTGCCCAATTACTTCGATATCATCTTCTAGATCAAGCAGGGCCCCTAATGCACCACGAAGCATCCGCTGGTCTTCTGCAATAATAATTCGAATCATGCCCTCACCTCATCTTTTCCTGTTCTAATAACAACTGGAACTTTTACCGTTAATAACGTCCCTGGATTGATTGTACCTAGTTCAACAAATCCATCAATAAGAGCAATTCGTTCTTTCATGCCGCGAATACCATTTCCATCATGATTTTGATCTGTTAAACCGATTCCGTTATCTTCTACTTTCAAAATCAGTTCACCTTGTGATTCTAATACAGAAACTGCGCACCGCGTTGCCTTACTATGTTTTACAACATTTGTAACGGCCTCACGTAAACACATCCCGACAATATTTTGTTCAATTGGTGATAACGAGCTCGATCTTGCTTCTTGCCTCACTTCTAATTCAATATTAGCTGCTTGTAAGATCGCTTTTATTTGCTCTAGCTCTTCTTCTACCGTAATCATACGCATATCAGAAATTAATTCTCTAAGCTGTTTTAAGGCGGTACGAGAAGTTTGTGTAATTTCCTTCGCTTCCGCACTTGCACGCTCTGGATTTTTCACAATTAACTTCTCAACGAGCTGGCTTTTTAAAGTAATAAGAGATAACGTATGCCCTAATGTGTCATGAAGATCTCTTGCAATTCGCTGCCGTTCTTCACGTTTTACTAAATCTTTAATTTGCTCGTTCGCCTCATCTAATTGATTTCTTAACATCTTTTTCTGATTAAAATTACGCATACCAAATGGCGTAAGAAGCATTAAAATAAACATCGGAACGATATTTACTAAACTTGTAGTTGTTAGTTGATTCATATTTACAAATAAAAATGCTCCAAGCATTATAACTAACGAGCATAACAGCACTCGAAATACTTTCTTATTTGGCGCAAATCCCATCGCACTTGCTGTGAAAAAGCCAAAAAATATCATAAAAGGATTATAAAATAAAGCAAATAAAAAGGTGAGTATCATTTGAATGCATGCCCATAAAATAAACGTCTTCTGAACAAAATATAGCTGACGGTATGTGATAATAAAAAGTATCAACATACCGCTTCCTAGCACAAGCTTCCATCCTGATGCTTGTGCTAAATGATAAATTGGAAATAATAAATATACAAGCCACATGTACGGAAAAAATCCCATATGTTTCGGAAAAATCTCAATCCTCTTCTTCTCTATCATTTATACCGCTTCCTGTCTTTTTCTTATATATATTGATACTACAACAAATATAAGGAAATAACCTCCTAATACCGCGATATTTTCCCATCCAATTGATTTTCCAGCTACAATATCCCACGCACCACTTCCGAAATGGTATGTCGGTGTCCATTCACCAATCGTTCTTAATATTTTTGGGAATATTTCAATCGGCATCCACAACCCGCCAACTATAGCTAAACTCATATTTAAAATATTTGCTAAGCCAGCAGCTGCGTCCGCCTTCTTAATGGAACCTATTACTGTTCCTAACGCTAAAAATGGTGTTACCCCTAACAATAACCATAACCCCGCACCAATCCATTGCCCTACCGTTAACTCAACATGATTAATTAGTATCCCTGCAATAAAGATAACTAATATTGAAAAAGCATTTACTACTGTTTGAGCGATAATTTTTGCTGTTAAATATGCTCCCTCTGGAAGCGGTGTAATTTTTAGAAGATGTGTCCATCCTTGCCCTCTTTCCTGAGAAAGTCTCACACCGAAACTAAAGAGTGCAGTCCCTACAATACTGAAAGTTGCCATCGAAATTAAATAATGTGCTTTCCACGCATCTCCGTTTTGTGGTACTTGAACAACATTTGTGAAAATGTAGTAAAACATAACAGGCATTAATAATGAGAAAAAGATAAATAATTTATTGCGGAATGTACGTAAAATTTCTATTTTGCACTGCATCCATAACGCTCTCATGCGATTTCCTCCTTCTGATTTGCAACGAATTGTTCAAATGCCTCATCAAGACTTCCACGTTCAACTGAAACATCTGTTACAGGTAAACTCCTTTGATAAATGGCTTTTAAAGTTGCATCCGTATCCTCCGTTGTTAAAATGAAGCGTCCTTCGTTTGACTTTACTTCTGTTACATTTGGTAATTCCTTTAGTAATTTTGTAGGAATGCTTTCCTTTGAGTAAAATGTGATTGTTTTTCTCGAAATTGTTGCTTTCATTTCGTCTGGTGTACCATCTGCGATAATCTTTCCGTTCGCAAATAATAAGATACGATTTGCTAAAGCATCTGCTTCTTCTAAATAATGCGTCGTTAAAATAATCGTTTTCCCTTCACTTGCTAACTTTCGAATCGTTTCCCAAAACGTTCTTCGAGACGTAATATCCATTCCGACTGTCGGCTCATCTAAAAATAACAAATCTGGATTTCCCGCAAGTGCAAGCGCAAAGTTTAACCTTCTTTTTTGCCCACCTGATAACTTCTCACATCTTTGCTTTCGCTCTGATTCTAAATTTGATAACTGCAGTAACGTTTCTTTCGCTATAGGATTCGTATAATAACTACGGAATAACTCAATTGCCTCTTCCACCGTAATACTATCAATGACACTTACTTCTTGCAGCATCGCACCGAGGCTATTACGAACATCTCTATGCTTTGGACTCTTTCCAAATATAAAGACCTTACCTTCTGTTGGGTCCTTTAATCCAAGCATCATCGACATCGTCGTTGTTTTCCCCGCACCATTCGGACCAAGTAACGCTACTATTTCCCCTTTATTTACATGAAATGAAACATTATTTACTGCGTTTTTATGTTTAAATGTTTTAGAAACACCATTTACTTCAATAATCTTTTCCATCTCTCCACCCCCGCTGTTTCTTATATTTACATTGTATTACTTGGAAAACTTAGGAAACAGTATGATGCGTCATGACATCGATATGACAATTGTCATGTATTCTTTATGAGAGGAATCAACCCGTATACCGCAAGCGAGTAGCAGGACGAAAATAAACATGATACAATCGGATAAGATATATATTCGAGGAAGGACAGTGGTTTTCATGATTATTCGTAATGAACAAGATTTAGAAGGCTTACGAAAAATCGGCCGCATCGTTGCGCTTGCACGTGAAGAAATGAAAAAACAAGCGAAGCCAGGTATGACAACGAAAGAGCTTGATTTGATCGGTAAAAAAGTATTAGATGAGCATGGTGCTATTTCTGCACCTGAAAAAGAATATGATTTCCCAGGTGTAACTTGCATTAGTGTAAATGAGGAAGTTGCTCATGGTATTCCAGGAGATCGTGTATTAAAAGAAGGCGACTTAGTAAACGTCGATGTATCTGCTGCACTTGATGGCTATTATGCAGATACAGGCATTTCATTTGTTCTTGGAGAAGACGAGGCAAAAGAAAAACTTTGCCAAGCAGCAGTTGATGCATTTTGGGCAGCAATGAAAAAGGTTAGAGCTGGCTCAAAACAAAATCAAATTGGTCGTGCTGTTTCAAACTTCGCACATAAAAGTGGATACAATGTTATTCAAAACTTAACTGGTCACGGCATTGGTCTTAGCTTACATGAAGCACCAAATCACATTTTAAGTTACTATGATCCAATGGATAATGCGCTTCTAAAAGACGGTCTTGTTATCGCTGTAGAACCGTTCATCTCTATGAAAGCTGATCATATTATTGAACGTGGTGACGACGGTTGGACATTCGTTACACCTGATAAAAGTCTTGTTGCACAATGTGAACATACTGTTGTCGTAACACGCGGCGAGCCAATAATCTTAACAGAAATCTAATACCAAAAACGGCTGTTTTGTAGATTTATTCCACATAAAACAGCCGTTTTTATTTTTGGGAAAATATGTGAACCATTGTTGAACTCTTTATCATTTAAGTATATAATCTTTAGCGGAGGTTACTTAAGCTTATCTTTACTAAAAAGATATTGTAACTAAGGAGTAAAACACCTTCTTTCTTATTGTTTAAACAGGCTCAAAAATGACCGTAGTAACGTGTTAGTCGAATATTCTGTAATCCTTATATTTCTCTAACAATGTAAGAAACTATCACCTTTCAACTTCGGTCCACTAGTCGCACAACTCTCTTTAGACAAAATAAATGACTATTTTCAAAGTACATATTGTCTTCATTCTGACCAAAACCAACCCTATCTAGATTTTTATTTCCACATAACTTTAAGGCAAAAATAAGCCTTCACAAAGGGATACACTACCTTGGTTAGTATGTATCGTAAAACTTACCTTTATAACCATTCTTTTTTACTAGATATACATGAAAACTATCTCACATATAAAGGTCTGATATCATTATTTATATCAGTATTTTTTTCGACATTTTTTGTCGAATTGTGTATATTTCCATAGAACTGTGTAAATATACATTTTGTTTTACGTTAAATAATATTGCTTTGAACATAATTCTGTTTGTCTGAGAACGCGTATAGAAACGGAGGGATAACAAAAATAAATAGCTTATAACAAATACTTTTAATATTCCATTTGTTCATGTGGAATAAGTCCCCAATGGACAAATGAATGTTCAGAGGAGGAAAAATGAAAAAACTTTTTAATGTATGTTTAATTGTATTCGTACTATTTTCGCAACTTGCTAGTTTTCCATACAATCAAGTAAGAGCGGAAACCTTAACAGGAGATTCCTTATTTGACACTGTTGAAATGAAAGATGCAACGAATCATATTATTGACGAATCAAAAAATCCTAACAATTTAATAAAGATAGGATCAACCATTCAAGTAGAATACGCTTGGTCAATAAAAGATCAACAAGTTGCACACGCAAATGATACAGCAGTAGTTCAAATACCACTTGCATTAAAAGTATCTAAAGATTTGCAAGGGGATTTAGTAACGGATCAAAAAAATATTGGTCAATATTTTATAACAGCTAAAGATAATAAATTAAAATTAATATTTAATAATCAAGTAGAAAATTTGAAAGATGCTAAAGGAAAAATTAAAGTTGATACCGTGTTTAACTCAACTTTAAAACCTGGGGAAAAATCAGTTCAAATCGCTTTTCCTTTAGGAACAATGGTTCAGCCTATATCAGTTCCTGTTCAAGTAGAAAACTCTAAAGAAGATGGCACCAAACAGGATACTAATAAACAAGCGCAAGATCCAGTAGCTAAACCTGTTACTGACAATCCGGAGCAAGATCCAGCAACTAAAACTGTTACTGATAATCCGGAACAAAATCCAGCAGCTAAAACTGCCACTGATAATCCGGAACAAAACCCAGCAACTAAAACTGTTACCGATAATCCGGAACAAAACCCAGCAGCTAAAACTGCCACTGATAATCCGGAACAAAACCCAGCAGCTAAAATTGCTACTGACAATCCAGAACAAAAGCTATCAAGCGACCCTGCTGAGAATACAAATTCAGGTCCAAAGCAAATAACAACAAACATTTTAACCAGTGTAAAGTTGACGGATAAAGACGGAAAACCATTTACAGAGGATAACCGTCCAAGTACAGATTCCCCTGCCAATATTGAGTTTACATGGGAACTTTTAAAATCAATGAATGTGAAAAATGGAGATTACTATATTTTTGATCTTCCTAAACATTTTAAGATTTACAATACAATTAACAGTCCTTTATATGATAGTGAAAACCATCAAATTGGTAATTTTACTGTTACAAAAGATGGAAAAGTCACGATGACATTCAACGATTATGTTGAAGAGCATCCAGATGTTGCTGGTAACCTACAATTAAAGACAGAATTTAATAAAGCTGAAATTAAAGGTACAACAACACAAGAAATTCCTTTCCCGATTAAAGATAAGGATGTTTCTATTACAGTTGACTTTAAGCCTAATGTACAAACAGCTACGAATAAAAAGGGTTTACCTGATAGACCAATTAATACAAATGAAATTAATTGGAAAGTAGAGATGAACAAAACGAAAGACACCCTTAAAAACGCTGTTTTTAAAGATAACATTCCACAGGGTACAAGCTTAAATAAAGATTCTATTAAAGTTTATTATTTAGAAGTTGATGTTAATGGGAATGTAACGCGTGGTGCAGAAGCTGAGCCAACAGATTACAATATTATTTCATCAGATGGCTCAAAATTGGAGATTGCTTTCAAAGATTCTATCAATAAAGCATATCAAATCGAATATGCCACAAAAATTACTGATGAAAATATTAAAAGTTTCCGAAATAACGTTACGATAACGAGTGATAATCAAAAGCAACAAAACGCAAGTTCTACTGTAACGGTTTCTCGTGGTACACACTTAAATAAAACAAGTAAATATGATCCAAAGACGCAAACAATTGAGTGGACAATTACTTACAATGGTGATCAAAGAGAGATCAAAAAAGCAGATGCGATTTTAAAAGATATTTTTGACGATACACACGAACTAGATGCAAATTCTATTGTTGTAAAAAACGCTTCTTATAATGAAAAAGGAACGCTTGTAACAGGAGACGCTGTTAATAATTACACTGTAAGTAACAAGAAGAATGGATTCGATTTACAGTTTAATGATGATATTAATAGTGCTTATGTGATTACCTATAAAACCAAGCCAACTAATAAAGTTATAGAAGATGGAAAAGTAAAAAATAAAGTTACAGCTGATAATGATTCAAGTAAAGAAAATGAAGCTAGCTTCAAGCAGCAAAATATTATTAAATCTAATAATAAAGCTGAAACAAATTATAAAGACAAAACAACAACTTGGACAATTATAGTAAATAATAACAACTATCCATTAAGCAACGCGATTATTACGGACACCTTTGATCATGGTGGATTACAATTAAAAGATAAGAAACTAGAAATTAAAGACGGAAATTATACCCTTCAAGCTGGGACTGACTATGTTTTAGATGTAACAGATAAAGGCTTCAAAATTACTCTTATAGGTACGTATCAGTCTAATATGACAAAGACATTAGTCGTAAAATATACGACAGACTTTGATTATACAAAGCTAGAAAGTGGTAAAACTTCATTTAAAAATACAGGTAACCTTTCTTGGATAGATACGGATTCTAATCCACAATCAAATAAAGTTGAAGCTAATTTCGATCCTGATACTTTCACAAAGGCAAATGGTTATAAATACGGTTCTTATAACGCCCAAACGAAGGAAATTACTTGGATAATAGGCTTTAACTATAATAATGTTGAGATTAAAGATCCTTATGTTATAGACGTAATACAAGATAAACAAAAATTAGTGCCTGGATCCATTGAAGTGCGCGATATGATTCTAAATGGAAATCCTGATAATGCACAACCTGGTAATGCTGTACCAACTGAGAAATATGAACTTGAAGAACCTACAGAGAAAAATAAAAACACCCTAAAGGTTCATTTCAAACAATCAATTAATTCACCTTACTATATTATCTTTAAAACAAGCCTTGATGGTGAACTTATCCAAGGCACCTACAAAAACGAGGCAGATTTAAAAGATGGCTCTAAAATCGTAAACACCCTTACAGGTGACACTCAAGTAAATAAAGGTGGTAGCTTCGTTACTAAAAAAGCTGTGCAAGACGACAACTATATTAATTGGAGTATCGCAATTAACGAAAGCCAATCAACCATTGCAGATGCCGTTGTAACAGATGACCCAACCGAAAATCAGGTAATTGTGGAAGATTCATTCCACTTATATCCTACAACTGTTGATCCATATGGAAATTTAACAAAAGATACAGTAAACGAATTAAAAGAAGGAACAGACTATAAACTCAAAATAACAACAGACAATAATACCGGAAAGCAACATTTCGAAATTGCCTTCTTGAAAAAAATTGATCGAGCTTATATTTTAGAATATCGCTCACTTATTAATGCAGACGATAAAGAAAAAGTAAGTAATAAAGCGAAAATCACAGGCAATAAGTTGACAGTTAAAAACACAGAAACTACTGAAACGATTGAAGTGAGAATGTCTTCTGGTTCAGGCGGAGGATCTGCTACTAAAGGCCGTGGAAACCTTGAAATTATAAAGGTAGATAACGACAATAAGAACGCACTATTAGCTGGGGCAGAATTTACTTTATACGATCGTACAGGTAAAACTGTTATCCGTAAAATTACAACAGACAAAGACGGTATCGCTAAATTTAATAATTTAAAACGCGATAAATATTTATTAAAAGAAACAAAGGCTCCTGAAGGCTATGTAATTAGCTGGGATTTAAAACAAGGGAAAATTGTTGAACTTGGTACACAAGAGACTACAACATATAAACTTGCAAATAAGAAGTTTGTCGGTAAAGTAGTTTTAACAAAGTCTGATGACCTGAATAAAAACGTCACACTGCAAGGTGCCGTTTTCACACTACTTGATAAAGACAAAAAAATAATTTCAGAACACGAAAAATTAACAACAAATGATCAAGGACAAATTACTGTAGATAATTTAAAACCAGGAACTTACTACTTACAAGAAACAACTGCTCCTGAGCATTATAAATTAGACAGTACACCTATTCAATTCACAATCAAAGAAGATCAAACAACAGTAATAAACCGAACTGCAATAAACAGTTTGATTCCAGGATCGGCCATTTTAACAAAATTCGATAAAGATGGAAAAACTTTAGCAGGTGCGGAGTTCAGTGTACGCGATCGATATAACAAAGTAATTCGTGGATATGAAAAATTAACGACAAATGATCAAGGACAAATCGAAGCAAAAGATTTACGCCCTGGAGACTATCAATTTGTCGAAGAAAAAGCACCTAAAGATTACGACATAGATAAAAAACCAATTGAGTTTACAATTATAAAAAGTCAAAAGAAAGCAGTTACTGTTACTGCGACGAATCACCTCATTAAAGGTGGTGTCACTTTAACAAAAGTCGATGATGTCGATGGCACTGCCCTTGAAGGTGCTGTATTTAAAATTGTCGATGCGAATGACGAGAAACAAGTAATTCGTGAAAATATAAAAACAGGTTCAGATGGAAAAGTTACCGTTAAAGATCTAGAGCCTGGTGTTTATAAATTTATCGAAACAGAAGCTCCTAAGGATTATACGTTAAGTACAAACCCTATCGAGTTTACAATTGATAAAAGCCAACAAGCTCTTGCTACTGTTACGGCAAATAACAGCTTAAAAACGGGCGAGGTTGAATTATTAAAAGTTGATGAGTTTGGTGAGAAAAAACCACTAGAAGGTGCTGTATTCAAACTTGTCGATACAAATAATAATGACGTTTCCCCTCACACTAACTTAACTACTGATAAACACGGTAAAGTTAAAGTTAGTAACCTACGTCCTGGTACGTATAAATTTATTGAAATAGCTGCTCCTGAACATTACGTTTTACGAGCAGAACCTATTGAATTTACAATCGATAGAAGTCAGAAAGAAACTCTACTTGTGAAAGCTGAAAATGCTTTAAAACCAGGAGATGTTGAATTAACAAAAGTTGATGATATCGATGGTACAGCTCTTGAAGGTGCTGTATTTAAAATTGTTGATGCAAATGATGAAAAGAAAGTTATTCGCGAAAATGTAAAAACTGGTGCGGATGGTAAAGCTATCGCTACTGGCTTACGCCCTGGCGATTATAAATTTATCGAAGTAACAGCACCGAAGTATTACGAAAAAAATACAAAACCAATTAAATTTACGATTACAGAAAGTCAAACAACTCAGGCTACTGTTACCGCTAAAAACAGCTTAACAAAAGGCGGTATTGAGTTAACAAAAGTGAATGCTGCAGATGAAAAGGAAACACTTGAAGGTGCAGTATTTAAAATCGTTAATAGAGATACTAATGAAGATGTTCGTACGGACCTTGTTACGAATAGTAAAGGAATGCTAGTTGTAGATGACTTACGTCCTGGTAACTATAAGCTTATCGAAACAAAGGCTCCAACTTATTACGATGTAAATGTAGAACCAATTGAATTTACAATCGAAAAAGGACAACAAAAACTCCTTCCACTTACATTTAAAAATAGTTTAACGAAAGGAAAAGTTAAACTTATTAAAGAAGATGATGTGGAAAGTAGTAAAGCTCTTGCCGGCGCTGTATTCACATTGCAAGATGCAACTGGCAAAGAAATTATGAAAGATTTAACAACAGATGATTACGGAGTATTAGTTATTCCTGATTTAGCACCAGGGGATTATCAATTTATCGAAACAAAAGCCCCTGAACATTATAAATTAGACAAAACACCTATTAAGTTCACAATTAAAAAAGGTAGTAAGGAAGATCTTCCTATCCCTGTTACTGTAAAAAATAGTTTACTTACAGGTGGCGTCACTTTAACAAAAGTTGATGATGTTGATGGCACTATTCTTGAAGGTGCAGAATTTATAATCGTTGACGCTCATGATACTAAAAAGGTAATTCGCAAAGGTTTAACGACTGATAAAAACGGTAAAATTTCTGCTTCTGATTTACGTCCTGGAGACTATCAATTTGTTGAAGTAAAAGCTCCAAAAGACTATAGCTTAAGCAAAGACTCTATTCCGTTTACTATCGAAAAAAGTCAAAAAGAGAATATTACTGTTACTGCTACTAACAGTTTAAAGAAAGGTGCAGTAACATTAACAAAAATTGATGACATCGATCGTACGATGCTCGAAGGTGCAATCTTTAAGATTGTTGATATGAATGGTAAGGAAGTTCATACGAATCTTGTTACAGATAAAAACGGTAAAATTTCTGTTTCTGATTTACGCCCTGGAGACTATCAGTTCATTGAAACAAAAGCTCCTGAGCACTATGTATTAGATGAAACAACGATTCCATTTACAATTGAAAGAAGTCAAACGAAAGAGATCAATGTTACAGGCAAAAATGCTTTGAAAAAAGGTAGTGTTGAACTAACAAAGATTGACGATATTGATATAAATACAAAACTTGCTAACGCCGTATTTAATTTATTAGATGCAGACGGGGAGCTAGTTGAAGAAGGCTTAAAAACAAATGATGAAGGTAAAATTGTTGTTGAAAATCTACGTCCTGGTACGTATCAATTCGTTGAAACAATTGCTCCTGAACATTACGATTTAGATAAAAAACCTATCGTATTTACAATTAAAAAGAGCCAAACTGAAACTCTTCATATCACTGCTACAAATGCTTTAACAAAGGGTGCAGTTAAACTTTCTAAAGTAGACGATGTTGATGGCACTGTTCTTAAAGATGCAGTATTTAAAATTGTTAATATGAACGGTGATGTAGTTCATAAAGACCTTGTTACAAATGAACAAGGAATAATCGAAATTAACGACCTACGTCCTGGTGATTACCAATTTATCGAAACGAAAGCTCCTAAGCATTACGTTTTAGATGAAACACCAATCAAATTCACTATTGAAAAAGGACAGAAGAAAGCTATTTCTTTAACTGCTAAAAATAGCTTAAAACAAGGTAGTATCGAATTACTTAAAGTTGATGATTTAAACACTCAAACAAAACTTGCTGATGCGGTATTTAATTTATTAGATCAAGATGGCAAAGTACTTAAAACAGATTTAAAAACAAACAGTGAAGGTAAAATCGTTATCGAAAACTTACGTCCTGGTACGTATCAATTCGTTGAAATAACGGCTCCTGAACACTATGATTTAGACAAAAAACCAATTATATTTACAATTGAAAAAAGCCAAAAAGATATTGCTACCGTTACTATGAAAAATAGTTTAACAAAAGGCGGCGTGGAACTTTCTAAAGTGGATGACGTCGATGGCACTACTCTTGAAGGCGCAGTATTTAAAATTGTGGATATGAATGGCACTGTAATTTGCAAAGATCTTGTTACGAATCAACAAGGTAAAATTAGCGTTTCTGACCTACGTCCTGGTGATTATCAATTCATCGAGACAACGGCTCCGAAACACTATGATTTAAACAAAGAGCCAATTCCATTCACAATCACAAAGAGCCAAGCTGATCCTATCTCCGTTACAGCTACAAATAGCTTAACGAAAGGCGCTGTGGAACTTTCTAAAGTAGATGATGTAGATGGTACTGCTCTTAAAGATGCGATATTTAAAATTACTGATATGAATGGTAACGACATTCGCACTGAGCTTACAACAAATGTACATGGAAAAATTTATGTTTCTGACTTACGTCCTGGGGACTATCAGTTTATTGAAACGAAGGCTCCTGAACACTATAAATTAGATAGTACACCTATTAAGTTTACAATTAAGAAAAGCCAAAAAGAAAAGTTCCAAGTTACTGCTACAAATAGCTTAACTGAGGGTTCTGTAGAATTAATAAAAGTAGATGATATAAATCCAGATACAAAACTTTCTGATGCAGTGTTTAACATCGTCGATGCGAAGGGTAAAATTGTTCGTTCTGATTTAACTACTGATAAAGATGGAAAGATTTCTGTTTCTGATTTACGTCCGGGAGATTATCAGTTCATTGAAACGAAAGCTCCGAAAGATTACGATTTAAATAAAACACCTATCGATTTCACTATCGAGAGAAGTCAACTAACTCACGTTTCTGTTACTGCTAAGAACGGCCTAACAAAAGGTGGCGTGGAATTAACGAAAATTGACTCTGTAGATAAAAAAGAAATGCTAGAAGGTGCGGTATTTAAAATTACTGATATGAATGGTAACGACATTCGTACGAATTTAGTTACAAATAAAGATGGTAAAATCATCGCTAAAGACCTACAACCAGGAGACTATCAATTTATTGAAACGAAAGCTCCTAAACATTACGACTTAAATGAAGAACCAATTAAGTTCACAATCGAAAGAAGTCAAACAAAGCATGTCTTCGTTACAGCTATTAATAGCTTAACGAAAGGTAGTGTGGAGTTAATTAAAGTTGATGATGCCAAGCAAAACACAACACTTGAAGGTGCAGTATTTAAAATTGTTAATAAGGATGGACACGATGTTCGTACCGATTTAACTACTGATAAAAACGGCCGTTTAGTTGTGGATGAATTACCACCAGGAGACTATGAGTTTATTGAAACAAAAGCTCCTGAACACTATGACTTAAACGACACACCTATTAAGTTCACAGTTAAAAAAGGCCAAGAAAAAATCGCCTCTGTTACTGCTACTAACAGCTTAACTAAAGGCGCAGTTGAATTAACTAAAGTTGATGACATCGATGGTACTACTCTTGAAGGGGCTATCTTTAAAATTGTAGATATGGACGGCAAGGATGTTCGTTCTGATCTAACTACTGATAAAGATGGTAAGATTTCTGTTTCTGATTTACGTCCGGGAGATTATCAGTTCATTGAAACGAAAGCTCCTAAGCATTATGACTTAAATCAAAATCCTATCAAGTTTACTATTGAAAAGAGTCAAACTGCTAAAGCTTCTGTTACTGCTACGAATAGCTTAACGAAAGGTGCAGTTGAATTAATTAAAGTTGATGACATCGATGGCACTACTCTTAAAGGGGCTATCTTTAAAATTGTGGATATGAACGGCAAAGACGTTCGCACCGACTTAACTACTGATAAAGATGGTAAGATTTCTGTTTCTAATTTACGTCCAGGTGACTATCAATTCATTGAAACGAAAGCTCCAACTGGCTATGATTTAAACGTTAAACCAATTCCTTTCACAATTACGAAAGGACAATCTCAGGTTACCTCTGTTACAGCCTTAAATAGTTTAACAACAGGTTCAATTGAGTTAACTAAAGTTGATATTGATCACCATGGAACACTTGAAGGTGCCATTTTCAATATTTTAGACCAAGATGGAAAAGTTATCCGAGAAGGTTTAAAAACAGATCAACACGGAAAAGTAATCGTAAATGATTTGAAACCTGGTACTTATCAATTAGTAGAAACAAAGGCTCCTAAAGGCTATCAATTAGATGCATCACCAATAAACTTTACAATTGATAAAGCCCAAGCTACGCCACTACAAATTACAGTTTCAAATAAAAAAATTGAATCTTCTTCAGGTGGAGATGACAAGCCAGTTACTCCCCCAAATAAAGAAGAAAACAAAGGCAATGAAATATCTGAGAAACACGAAAACGGAACTTCCGAAGAAACATCGAATAAAACAGATAACAAACAGCAAGATGATCGAAATACGGATAAACACCTTCCAAATACAGGTCATAAAGAAGACCCTACACAAACAGTAGGTATCCTTCTTCTACTAGCTGGATTATTAAGTATTTTGGCTACAAAACGCAAAAAAAATTATTAATAATTTTTTCACATCCAATCAATCTCTCAATTGATTGGATGTTTTTTTATACAAAAAGGACGATACATAAAGTATCGTCCTTTTAACGGGGTGAGGCTGCCCAAAAGTACGGAAAACCTTTGAACAGCCTCTTATTTTCATATGGATGCCTTACATATATCACTGATAATAATTATGAAATGCGGAAACATAATTACCATCAACTGATTCAAACATGAGAAATGAAACCCTACAGTGATTCCATTCCTCTACATAATCTAAAGTTTGGGTACACTAGATTCATGCAATGTAGGAGCTTTCAGAGTAGAAAGCGAACCTTCGTTTAAAATGATAGCATACATATCTCCCTCAAAAATATGCAAATATGCATATATCGTTTTTATTTCTCAATGTCGGAATATTGAAAAATAAAAGGTGCAAAGGTAAAATAAAGTCATTATCCGTCTTCTTTTGTCAGTCAGAGAGAATAGAAGAATAGGAGAGGAAAAAATGAGAAAATCATTGAAACAAAAAATAGTAAGCTCTTTGCTTGCTGTATCACTCGCTGTTAGCTTAGCTCCAATTGGGCAAGCAAAAGCGGATTCCACGTCAGAGGTTACACAAACTCCATCTATTACAAAACAGATTGATCCAAACCGCGCGATTGAACATGTTCGTTTCTTATCTGAAACAATTGGTCCTCGCCCCGGTGGAACAAAATCCGAAGAATGGGCTTCTCGTTACATTGGTATGCAGCTTAAATCAATGGGCTATGACGTAGAATATCAACCATTTCAGGTGCCCGATCAATACGTTGGATTCATTGAATCACCACTATCAACAAAACGTAATTGGCAAGCTGGTGCTGCTCCTAATGCACTCATTTCTACAGAAGCTGTTACAGCTCCCCTTATCTTTGTTCAAGGTGGGACAAAATTAGAAGATATTCCAAATGAAGTAAACGGTAAAATTGTTTTATTTGAAAGAGGAACGACAGTTACAGACTATAATAAACAAGTTGAAAATGCTGTTAGCAAAGGTGCAAAAGGTGTTCTTTTATACAGTTTAATTGGCGGACGCGGAAATTATGGACAAACCTTCAATCCCCGCCTAACGAAAAAGCAATCTATCCCTGTCTTTGGTCTTGCTTATGCGCAAGGAAATGCATTTAAAGAAGAAATCGCTAAAAAAGGGACAACAATTCTTTCCCTAAAAGCGAGACATGAATCTAAATTAACATCTCTAAATGTTATCGCCAAAAAGAAACCAAAAAAGAGTACAGGTAATGAGAAAGCAGTCGTTGTAAGCTCGCACTATGATAGTGTTGTCGGAGCACCTGGCGCAAATGATAATGCTTCTGGAACTGGATTAGTATTAGAACTAGCTCGTGCTTTTCAAAATGTAGAAACTGATAAAGAAATTCGCTTTATTACCTTTGGTTCTGAAGAAACTGGATTACTTGGTTCGGATTATTACGTGAATAGTCTATCCCAAAAAGAACGCGACCGTATTTTAGGCGTCTTTAACGCCGACATGGTTGCAACAAATTATGATAAAGCAAAGAATTTATACGCTATGACACCTGATGGCTCTACAAACTTTGTAACAGACGCTGCCTTGCAAGCAGGTAAACAACTAAATAATGACCTCGTCCTACAAGGTAAATTCGGTTCTAGCGATCATGTTCCATTTGCTGAAGCTGGTATTCCTGCTGCTCTATTCATTTGGATGGGTGTCGATAGTTGGAATCCATTAATCTATCATATTGAGAAGGTATACCATACACCTCAAGATAACGTATTAGAAAACATTTCACCTGAACGAATGAGAATGGCATTAGACGTTATCGGAACAGGAGTTTATAACTCGCTTCAAAAACCTGTTCCTCAAACTGAACAGAAAGCTGCTTAATCATTTAAAAGACCACTGATTTTATCAGTGGTCTTTTATTGAGAAAAAATATATATGCATAAAAGCATATTTTATCCTACCCATTATCGTATACAATATTAACTGTAACAACACCGATTACAACTAATAAGGAGGCTTTTTCTATTATGAAAAAAATGATTTTAGCAGGTGCATTAACTTTAGCAGGAATTACTGGAGCTACTGCGTTTATTCCTGAAACAAAAGTCGCTGCTGCCGCTCAAGAACAAAGCTTTACAAAATTTTATTCTTTGCAAACTGGAGGTAGTTCTGAACAAGAACCTATTTTCCTTCAAAAAGGACAAGAACTAACAATTCATCCTAACAGCAAAACTCCTAGTTACAGTGTTTATGACTCAAATCATAACCTAATTGGACGTTATTCTGATGGTTACGGCCGAATTTTCACTGCAAAAACAGATGGAAATATGTATGTTCAATTTCATGCACCTTACGTTTACTATAGTCCTGTTAGTTTTTCTGTTACTTATACTATTCAATAAAAAAGAGGTCCTTTATAGGGCCCCTTTTATTTCTCTTGCCAATTCACTTTTACGAATCCATCTTTCACTTTTAATCCGCTTATATTCAATACATACTCTTCATTTGCTTTTAAAGTAACTGTAAAACTACCTTTTTTCGATTCACAGATTTCCTTTAACTCTTTTATACCTTCTCCTCGTCTTTCATACACGCTAAAGCATAAGTTCCCTCGTTTTGCATCTGTCTCATAAGAAAATGTCACTTCTGTGTCCTTCTCATACTGAAGTTCAATATCTTTACCGGCAATATCCCATGATGAGAATTTCGCCTCGTAACTTGTCTCCCCTTGCTTCTCATTTTCTAAATATATATCTCCTGCTTTCCACGCGTCATCTAACGTTTGTGCAAAAACAAAACCACTAAGTAATACAAACATTGTACTTGCCAATATCGCAACTAATGTTACTTTCTGTTTTTTAACAAAGTTCATCTTATATTCTCCTTCAACTTTCTTTTTACTTCTTCTTACCATATATAATAAAAACCCAATAAAGAATGGCAATATAACTGCTAAAATACTCCACCCTTTGCTCATTTGATGTGCTTTAGCATCTGTATATACCCATGATGCAACACATATTAAAAGTGCTATAAAAGCTAAAAACATCGTCACTCCAGCTACTTCAAATAGTACAAACGGATTAGCGAACTCTTTCATGTAATTTATACTCCTTCTTTAAAAATGACTGTATTACAACATATATCGGAATGTATACATGCATCATAATCACAATGGCTATTAACATAGGAATTTTATAATCCAAATGAGTGACAAATTGTTCTATAACAATTGTTAACAAAACAATCCAAATGGTGTGAATACAAATCATCCATTTCCTCTCTAACTTCTGAGCCTTTCGCACGCCCTGCTTCGTGTTATTTATTAGCTCTTCGCTTGGAGCTATCTCTTCTGCTAAACTGCTCTTTATTTTCTGTTCAAATTTATCTTCCTTCATGAACGAACCCCTCCAAATGTTCTCGCATTTTCTTTTTCCCATAATTAAGCCGATACTTTACCGTACCAATCGGTATATTTAATATTTCGCTCATTTCTTTATAAGAGTATTGTTCATAATAGTAGAGTACGAGCACGGTTTTATATTTTTCATTCAATAGCTGTATAACTTCCCGTATCATTTCCGCTTCCACTTTTTGAATAAATTCTTCTGATATATTCACATCATCTGCGAAATCTATTTCTCCACCATCCTCTTTATGAAACAAATCCAATATTCGATCTTTCCACCTTTTTTTCTTACGATAAAAATCATAAAACGTATGAACACAAATTGTAGTAATCCATTTTTTATAATTCTCCACGTAAGAAAGTTGGTGCCGCGATGAAAAAACTTTTATCCATGTCTCTTGAAAAATATCTTCCGCGTCTTCTTTCGTCTTTGCTAACTTATAGCATAAGGAATATATTTGCTTCTTATATATATCAATTAATTCTTCTACCTTTTCTTCCATCATAAGCCTCCTGTCATTTATATAAGACGACGCAAATTCCCTTTTTGTTTGATAAAATTTTATTTTTTTATTATCTCCACATAAAAAGGCAATCACAACATCGTGTGATTGCCTTTTATTTAAAAACGAAAGTCCGCTTCCGCTTTTCTTTATGTCCAGCTCTACCTCCTAGCCCCTTCTGTCTAAGAACCTTCCCCACTAGAAGATAAAATGCATCTTCTGTGGGAAAGAACCTTAGCCTTCAGGACTAAACAGTCGGCTCCGCTTTTCTTTATTGTCTAGCTCCAGCAGCTAGAATACTCGGTGGCTTCGCGCCTTCCTCCGAGGCAAAGTACGCCTCTCTTTCAGGAGCTCCATCCCCCTCCTATTCTAAACGAGCCGCTTCCGCTTTTCTTAATTGTCCAGCTCCAGCGGCTAGAATACTCGGTGGCTTCGCGCCTTCCTCCGAGGCAAAGTACGCCTCTCTTTCAGGAGCTCCATCCCCCTCCTATTCTAAACGAGCCGCTTCCGCTTTTCTTAATTACATTTTTTCTGGTGCAGATACTCCTACGATTGCTAATGCATTTTGAAGTGTAGTGCGTACTGCTTTCATTAACTCGTAACGAGCTTTACTTAATTCTAAATTATCTTGGTTTAATACTTTTTCTGCATTGTAGAAGCTGTGTAATGTTGCTGCTAATTCAAATGCATAGTTTGTAATACGGTGTGGTAGACGTTTTTGTGCTGCATCCGCAACTACCGCTGGGAATTCACCAAGTTTTTTCAGTAACTCTACTTCTTTTTCAGAAGTAACAAGTTTGTAGTTCACATCTCCGCCTGTAGCTAATCCTAATTCTTCACCTTGGCGAAGGATGCTGCATACGCGAGCGTGAGCGTATTGTGCATAGTATACTGGGTTTTCATTAGATTTTGATACAGCTAAGTCCATATCGAAGTCTAAATGAGAGTCACCGCTACGCATTGCGAAGAAGTAACGCATTGCGTCCACGCCTACTTCTTCCATAAGCTCACGAAGTGTAACTGCTTTACCCGTACGCTTACTCATCTTCATTTTTTCACCATTTTGGTATAGTTGTACCATTTGGATGATTTCTACTTCAAGCGTGTCTTTATCGTAACCAAGTGCTTGAATAGCAGCTTTCATACGTGGAATATAACCGTGATGGTCAGCACCCCAAATGTTAATTAACTTATCGAAACCACGCTCTAATTTATCACGATGATACGCGATATCTGGCGTTAAGTATGTGTAAGAACCATCATTTTTAATTAATACACGGTTTTTATCGTCACCGTAAGTCATTGAACGGAACCAAGTTGCACCGTCTTCTTCAAAGATCTCATCGCGCTCTTTTAATACAGCAAGTGCTTGATCAATTTTCCCGTTTTTGTATAATGATGTTTCTGAGAACCATACATCAAATTTAACGCGGAAGCTTTCTAAGTCTTTTTGAAGTTTTGCTAATTCATATTTTAAACCGTACTCACGGTAGAATTCATAGCTTTCTTTTTCATCAGCTTTCGCATAACGATCACCGAATTCTTCTGCTAAACGTTTACCAATTCCAATGATATCCGCACCATGGTATCCGTCTTCTGGCATTTCTTTTTCTAAGCCTAAAGCTTGCATGTAACGAGCTTCAACAGAAAGAGCTAAGTTATGAATTTGGTTACCAGCGTCATTAATGTAGTACTCACGAGATACATCGTATCCTGCTTTTGCTAATAGGTTACATAAAGTGTCACCTACTGCCGCACCGCGTGCATGTCCTAAGTGAAGGTCACCTGTTGGATTCGCAGATACGAACTCAACTTGTACTTTTTCACCTTTACCAGTATTCGTTTCACCGTAAGCTTCACCAGCGTTTACGATTGTTGGAATTAAATCTGTTAAGTAGCTATTATCCATATAGAAGTTAATAAAACCAGGACCAGCGATTTCGATTTTTTCAATAGAAGCTTTTGCTTTATCGAAGTTTGCAACTAGTTCTTCTGCAATCATACGAGGTGCTTTTTTCGCAACGCGTGCAAGTTGCATTGCCATATTTGTAGAGAAGTCACCATTTGTTTTATCTTTTGGAGATTCTAATACAACGTTTGGAATTTGTTCTTCTGTCGCTAATTCTGCCTTTAATACAGCAGCCTGAATTTCTTCTTTAATCAATCCTTTTACCTGTTCTAAGGAATTCATTATTTTGCCTCCTTCAAATTAATTGTAATAGTATATCTGCCAGCTTCTTGTTCACTTAGAAGCAATGCGTACGTTAAGAAGAGTTGTCCTTTTTTCTTTTCATCCGACCATTTAAAAAGAACGTTATCAGTCTTTGTTTGCAATGCAAACGTACCAAGTTCACTCGTATACGTACCAGTTGTCCATTCACCTTTCACATGCGTCTGACGCATAGAAACAGCACCTGAACGCATAATGAGAACTTGTTCATCTTGAATTTTAATAATTGTTTTCACTTCGCCTTGTTCGTTCGGCTCCTGGAATGTTACATATGTACCTTGACCTTTTACATAGTATTGACCATTTGCTTCAAAAGCAACGGTTTCCTTCCTCGCCCCTTCACGGATTTCTGTTACGAAATGAACGTGTACCGGCAAGCCTGCAAGTTGTTTCTCCACGTCTTGCACACCTTTCAAATGTTATAGATATTAAATACTACTTATAATAAATCACTTTTCCTATCATATCAAAAAAAGACTCTGTCTGTCTGCTGAAAAATCAGGAAAACTCCATTTCAAAAAATAATTCACTTCTACTTTATTTCATATGATAAAATATTTTTTAAATCTAAATATTCTTTCAATTAAAGAGGTGAATGTAGTGATACCAACAAAGTTAAAAAAGGGTGCTGAAATACGAGTGATTTCACCATCGTGTAGTTTAAGTATTGTTTCAAATGAAAATAGAAAACTTGCTATAAAAAGATTAACTGACATGGGCTTTCAAGTTACATTCTCAAAATATGCTGATGAGATAGATCGATTTGCTTCCTCCTCTATTTCTTCCCGCATTCAAGACCTCCATGAAGCATTTCGAGACCCTAATGTAAAAGCTATTTTGACTACACTTGGCGGATACAACTCAAATGGTTTATTGAAACATCTCGATTATGATTTAATTCGTGAAAACCCGAAATTTTTCTGTGGTTATTCTGATATTACTGCCTTAAATAATGCAATTTACGCAAAAACAGGGCTTGTTACATATTCAGGACCCCATTTCTCTTCGTTTGGAATGGAGAAAGGGCTCGGTTATACAACCGATTACTTTTTAAAGTGCTTAACTTCTAATGAGCCTATTGAAGTCCTTCCATCTGAAACATGGAGCGATGATTCTTGGTATATAGATCAGGAAAATCGAGAATTTATTAAAAATGAAGGATATGTTTCAATTCAAGAAGGAGAAGCTACGGGAGATATTATCGGTGGCAATATGAGCACATTTAACTTACTGCAAGGTACACCATATATGCCAAATTTAAAGGAGAAAATTTTATTTATTGAAGAAGATAGTTTAACTGGAACATCTACTCTTAAAACTTTTGATCGTTATTTACATTCCCTTATGCAGCAGCAAGGTTTTGAATACATAAAGGGAATCGTTATAGGAAAGATGCAAAAAGGTGCAGAATGTACGATAGAAGACATTCAAGAAATGATTGCTTCAAAACCTGAACTTGCACATATCCCTATCATTGCAAACGCAAGTTTCGGGCATACAACCCCGATTTTCACTTTTCCAATTGGTGGACGTGCAAAAATTATTTCTCACAAAGAGAAGACATCTATCACTATTTTAACGTACTAAAAAAGGAGCGAATGAGTCGCTCCTTTTATGGTTTTTCTATTTTTTCCAACGCTTTTTGCGGAATGGATTCTTTCGGGATTTCAGCCCATCCTTTTCCTTGCATACCTTTTGCATAAATTTTTATAAACGCCCCCGTATGCAATTCACGGTTCATCATTCTTTTAATAACCTGTAACTTTCCATCTTCTGTATACCCTTTAAAAGTATACAAGTATTCTCCGTCTTTTTTCTCACCTTTATCTATAACCGCATAATAATCTTGTATTTCTTTATTTGAAAAGAAGTTGTCTACAAAAGCATGTACA
Source organism: Bacillus cereus group sp. MYBK5-2 (assembly GCF_051915685.1). Classification (NCBI taxonomy): domain Bacteria; kingdom Bacillati; phylum Bacillota; class Bacilli; order Caryophanales; family Bacillaceae; genus Bacillus; species Bacillus cereus group sp. MYBK5-2. The sequence goes on along the minus strand of NZ_JBQAFE010000005.1, from coordinate 131,986 downwards.
CCTTCTGTTTTTGTGTTCAAATAATACGCTGTTCCACCTAGAATAATGGCGAATACAGCTAAAACTTTAATTACCAATTTCATACATGAACCTCCTGTTTGCACTTCTTTCTCGCTAGTATTATATCTATACTTGTATTATACGGAAAAGAGCATACTATACTCTATCTAAAAGTCTTACACTTTCCTTACATTATTGTAAGGGATTTTTTCTTACAGCCAGTTCCCAAGAAAAAATTTTTCCGTTTCATACACTTTTATATTATTATTGAATGATACGAATTTTTATTACAAAAATCAAAGGAGACAGTTTTCAAATGGCTATCTTGCAAGGTTTAGCACTATTACTTGTTGTACTTTGTCTATTTACACTTTTCAGTTACCGTGCGCCTTACGGAATGAAGGCGATGGGTGCTTTAGCTAATGCAGCAATTGCAAGTTTTCTTATTGAAGCATTTCACCGTTATATAGGTGGAGAAATGTTTCATAATGACTTTTTACAATCAGTAGGAGAAGCTTCCGGTAGTATGAGCGGTGTCGCAGCAGCGATTTTAGTCGCATTAGCAATCGGTGTTTCCCCCGTATATGCTGTTTTAATTGGTATCGCTACTAGTGGATTCGGTATTTTACCAGGATTTTTCGCTGGATACGTTTGTGCCTTCGTCGTGAAATTTCTCGAAAAGAAATTACCAGCTGGTGTGGAATTTTTAGCAATCCTATTTATCGCTGCACCAATCTCACGCGGAATGGCAATGCTTATGGATCCGCTCGTTAACGCCACACTTGGTAAAATCGGTTCTATGATTTCAGTTGCAACTACAGAAAGTCCTATCATTATGGGTATTATGCTTGGTGGATTAATAACAGTTATTTCTACCTCTCCACTGAGTTCTATGGCACTAACTGCAATGCTTGGATTAACAGGTTTACCAATGGCAATTGGTAGTCTGGCTGTAGCAGCTTCAGCCCCAATGAACTTTATTTTCTTTAAACGCTTAAAAATTTGTTCAAAGAAAGATACAATTGCTGTAGCAATCGAGCCTTTAACACAAGCCGATGTTGTTTCAGCAAATCCGATTCCAATTTATGCGACAAACTTCGTTGGCGGTGCACTTGCTGGTATTATTACCTCTCTGTTCCAACTCGTTAATAATGCACCAGGAACAGCATCACCAATCCCAGGACTTCTTGTCTTATTCGGATTTAATGACGTTGTAAAAGTAACAATTGCTGCTATATTATGTGGAATCGTTACCACTATTGTCGGATACATCGGATCTATTGTGTTCCGTAAATATCCGATCCGCTCTGCTGATGAAATTCGCGGAGTTACTTCGGAAGAGAAGGTTGCATAAGAAAAAGAGCTATTCCCATCGTTTAGGAATAGCTCTTTTTTGTATCGCGTAACGGTAAATGAAATTATATCGGCGGTTTTTTAAATATATCGGCGCAACTCGAATTATATCAGCGATTTTTTTAATATATCGACTTACCGGCACATAACGACAAAATAAGAGCCCTCTAATCATATAGAGGGCTCTTACTTTATCTAGCTGCAGCGGCTAGAATAATCGGTGGCTTCGCTTTTATTTCACCCAACCGAGCAGCATTTCCCGCACGAATTTGCTTGCTGCGACTGGTGTTTGATCACTATGGTCGTAGACTGGAGCTACTTCTACCAAGTCTGCTCCAACTACATTTATATTTGAATTTGCAATTGCTACGATGGAATCTAATAATTCTTTAGATGTGATACCACCAGCTTCTAACGTTCCTGTTCCTGGAGCGTGAGCTGGGTCTAATACATCAATGTCGATTGTGACATAGACTGGGCGGCCAGCAAGTTTCGGTAATACTTCTTTTAACGGTTCTAATACGTCAAATTTGTATAAGTTCATACCTACTTCTTTCGCCCATTCAAATTCTTCCTTCATTCCAGAACGAATTCCGAAAGAATATACGTTTTCCGGACCAATTAAATCACACACTTTACGAATTGGTGTAGAGTGGGATAAAGGCTCCCCTTCATACGATTCACGTAAATCAGTATGAGCATCCATGTGGATGATTGCTAAATCCGGATATTTTTTTGCCATTGCCTTAAAAATTGGCCAAGACACTAGGTGCTCACCGCCGAGACCTAGTGGAAACTTATCGGCATCTAAAAGTTTTGATACATACTCTTCAATCATGTCTAAACTGCGTTGTGCGTTTCCGAATGGTAATGGGATATCACCCGCATCAAAATATTTTACCTCTTCTAGTTCACGATCTAAATACGGGCTATATTCTTCAAGACCGATTGATACTTCACGAATACGTGCAGGGCCAAAACGAGATCCCGGACGGTAACTTACTGTCCAATCCATAGGCATCCCATAAATAACTACCTTTGACTCTTCAAAACTTGGATGACTTTTAATAAATACTTTACCTGAATAAGCTTCATCAAAACGCATATTCTTTTCCTCCTTATGTGGAACTTAAGGTATCCCAACCTTTCACTATTTCTCAAATTTGGAGCGAATTGCTCCTCTTTCTCGATTTACCGGGTCTTCTTTTTAACAACAAGAAGACGATTTTCTCTACAGAAGTGTAAGTAGCTAGCATGTTCAAGTCTTCTGGACAAACACCTTAAATGAGCTACTTACACTTTATTTGTTTGATACAATTCTCTTACTTAATTAAATCGCCAACAAATTTCGGTAATGCGAATGCTGCATTGTGTAATTCTTTTGTGTAGTATTTCGTTTCGATTTCGTGGAAACGCTCTTCACTTACTTCTAATGGATCATGTTTTTTAGATCCAATTGTGAATGTCCAAAGACCACTTGGGTAAGTTGGAATGTTTGCTGTGTATAAACGAGTGATTGGGAAGATCTCTTTTACGTCTTTAAACACAGTTGTAATTAGTTCTGGTGTAAACCAAGGGTTGTCCGTTTGTGCAACGAAAATACCATCTTCTTTTAACGCTTTTGAAATTCCAGCGTAGAAGCCTTTTGTAAATAGGTTTACCGCTGGTCCTACTGGCTCAGTAGAATCTACCATAATTACATCGTATTCATTTTCGCTTTCTGCGATATGTAGGAAACCGTCTCCTACTTTTACTTCTACACGCTCATTATCTAATGCGCCTGCAATTGATGGTAAGTATTGTTTAGAGTACTCAATTACTTTTCCATCGATTTCAACAAGAGTTGCTTTCTTTACACTTGGGTGTTTTAACACTTCACGAATAACACCACCATCACCGCCGCCAACAACTAATACGTTTTCAGGGTTTGGATGTGTAAATAAAGGTACGTGTGCTACCATTTCGTGATAAACGAACTCATCTTTTTCTGTTGTCATAACCATGCCATCTAAAATAAGCATGTTTCCGAACTCTTCCGTTTCGACCATATCAAGTTTTTGGAATTCTGTTTGCTCCGTATGTAATGTGCGGTTAATACGCGCCGTAATCCCAAAATGTTTTGTTTGTTTCTCAGTGAACCATAGTTCCATCGTACAATCACGCCTTTCAATGCAAATTTATAATAGGGACATCATTAATGTCCCCTAACAAAAATAAAACAAAACATCCAAAATGTATAGTTAAAAGTACAAAAATACCGAAAATATATTTTAGTCAGAGGGTTCTAACATATGTGTGGAAAGGGTTTGCACCGTAAAAGGAAAGAAAACCCTTTCTTAAGAAAGGGTTTTTGTCTCTATTTCTAATGGTTTACGAATTGGAATTAGGATCATAATACAACCAACTAACACAACAATTCCACCTACTAAAAACGGACTTTGTGGTGAAACAGTATGACCGATAATTCCTGATAAAATCGGAGCAATCGCACCACCTAACCAACGAACAAAGTTATAAACACCTGACGTAACAGATCTTTCATAAGGTGAAATATCCATTACATAACTTGTATATAATGCATTGTTTAAGCCAGATGCCAACCCTGATAAAACGATAAGAGTAATTTGTAACCACATAATTTTCACAAAGAATAGTGCAATTAAGAAAATCGCAAATACGAGTAAACTACCCTTCAATAATGTTTTTGGTTCATATTTCCCTTCTAGCTTATGTGCTAAAATTGCAGAACCGTAAGCTAACGCGAGTCCCCATCCGCAAAATACAAAGCCTAATTGAATAGCTGATAAATGCATAATAAGTGGTGAATATGCTAACACGACAAAAAATCCGTAGTAGTATAGCATCCCTGAAATGGCACCTTGCATAAATGGTTTATACTTCACCAGGTTAAGTAATTCCCCTACGCCAGCAGCCTTACGCTTCACTTTTCGTTCTGGTTCTTTTACAAAAAAGAATACTAAAATAAATGCTAAGAAAATTAAAATACTCGTCGCGAAAAACGGATAACGCCAAGAATGACCACCTAATATCCCGCCTAATAACGGTCCGCCAGCCATACCTAAGCCGATAGCTGCTTCGTATAATCCTACTGCTTCATGAACTTCTTTACTTAATGCAATCAATAAAGTCATCGCCGTCGCGAAGAACATCGCATTCCCTAATCCCCATCCAGCGCGGAAAAGAGATAATTGAGCAATCGTTTGCGACATACCACATATAAACGCAAATACAGTCACAATCGCAAGACCGATTGTCATCATCCGTTTATCACCAAATCTCGATGCAAATATACCAGCTGGTAACATCATAATTGCCATCGTTAAAATATAAGCGGTAAATAACATTTCAACTTGCCAATGCGATGCACCAATTTTCTCTGCAATAATCGGCAAAATTGGGTCGACTACTCCTATACCCGAAAAGGCAAGGAAGGTAGCCACCACTGTAATCAATCTCCCTAGTTTTTGTTTGCTCTCCATTTTGATTACTCTCCTTTTGTGCTCTCTAAAAATGTTACTGCACGATGTAAACTATCTTCTAGTTCTGCCTTTACACGTTGCATTTGCTCCATTTTTTCGTCTAACGTTTGCACTTGTTTTTCAAGCATATCTTTAATTTCTTGAATCACTTCACGATCACGAGGGTTTTCGCTATTTCTTCTTTGCTCCATTCTTTCTTTTAGTGATAAGAAATGCTGCATTTCTTGAAGTGTGATTCCTAGCACTTCTTTCGCTTCTACAATTCTTTTAATTCTGGCAATATCCTCATCCGTATACAGACGGATATTTCCCTCACTACGTTCTGGGGGATGAATTAAACCAATTTCCTCATAATAACGAAGTGTACGTTTTGTTAAACCGACTTGCTTTGTTACTTCATCAATTTTATACATGTTTATTCCTCCCTTCACTTGATTATTACATTTTACGTTAACGTTAACTTTTCTGCAACTGTTAGACTTTTGTAAATGTTTGTCATATTCAATTGTATTTTCACTAAAGCAGTTTCATAATAAAAGAAAAGAGATAATAAGGAGAATTTCACATGAGTAAACCACTTATTTTCGCTCACCGCGGAGTAAAAGGAACACATCCCGAAAATACGATGATTGCCTTCCAAGAAGCAGAACGCATTGGTGCTCACGGAATTGAACTCGATGTCCACTTATCAAAAGATGGTGAACTTGTCGTAATTCACGATGAAACCGTCGATCGTACAACAAATGGCGTTGGACTTGTTTCTGAAAAAACGGTAGAGGAACTACAATTATTGGACGCTGGTAGCTATAAAGACCCTTCTTTCCATGAAGCAAAAATCCCAACGTTGCGTGAGGTTTTCATTTGGCTTTCCACAACGAACTTACAACTAAATATTGAATTAAAGACAGATGTTATTCATTACCCAAATATTGAGGAAAAAGCTGTTGCACTTGTGCGTGAATATCATCTTTCTAATCAAATTGTATTTTCATCATTTAACCATGACTCTGTTTCATTATTAGCAGAAATTGCTCCTGAAATCCCAAGAGCAATTTTATATGATACACCACTTGCTGATCCAATTTCCGAAGCAAAACATAGAGAAGCAAGTGGATTACATCCAAACTTCCAGTTATTAACGAAAGAATTTGTGCAGTTAGCACAAGAGCAAGGATATGTTTTCCGTCCATATACAATTAATGAATACAAAGATTTACAAACTATGATTGATTATGGTGTAGATGTCATCATTACCGATTGGCCAGCACGTGCCTTTGAGCTCCTTTCTTAATGGAAAGGGCTTTTTTATTTTCGAAATTTCATTGTTTAAAATAAACGAAAACCCTCAATACTAATACAATAACGCTTGTATTAATGAGGGGCTGAAAAAAGATGGATCAAACTATGAATCCAAAACTTAAAAAATATAAACGTCTTTTCTTCACCGCAATGTTTTCGTGCGTCCTTTTCTTCGTTTTTTCTTTTTTTGTTATTATTATAGTTGCAAAAATTATGGGACCTCCTCCTGTTGCGGTCCCGCAAACAAGCGTCTTTTACGCAAACGATGATACTGTTATTGGACAAAGTAACGAAATTCAAAAACGTTACAATGTCTCTCTTAATGAAATTTCACCTTATGTAAAAGAAGCGACCCTTTCTATTGAAGATCAAAGATTTTATAAACATCACGGCTTCGATTTGAAACGGATTGCAGGTGCAATTGTTGCTGATTTAAAAGCGATGGCAAAGGTACAAGGAGCTAGTACAATTACACAACAATACGCGCGTAACCTGTATTTAGATCATGATAAAACGTGGAAACGAAAATTGTTAGAGGCAATGTACACTATCCGCCTTGAAGTAAACTATAATAAAAATCATATTTTAGAAGGATATTTAAATACAATTTATTACGGACATGGCGCTTATGGCATCGAAGCTGCGTCCCGTCTATATTTCGATAAAACGGCAAAAGAGTTAACATTAGCAGAAGCTAGTATGCTGGCAGGTATCCCGAAAGGGCCAAGTGTCTATTCTCCCTTTTTGAAAGAGGATCGTGCTAAAGGACGACAAGCTCTCATATTAGATGAAATGGTAAAGCAAGGATATATTACGAAGCAACAAGCAGCCTTAGCGAAGAAAGAAACACTAACTTTTGCCTCATTAGATACGAAAAAAGTAGCAGAGGTCGCACCATATTTCCAAGATGCTGTACAAGCTTCGCTTCTTCGTGATGTCGGATTAGACGAACAAGCTTTACAACGAGGTGGCTTACGAATTTATACAACGCTAGACCCTAAACTACAAGCTGTAGCAGAACAAGCTGTAAAGGATCATATACCTGACACAACAAACATACAAACTGCTCTCGTCTCTATGAATCCAACGACAGGTGAAGTGGCTGCTCTTGTTGGCGGAACCGATTATACTACGAGTCAATTTAACAGGGCTACACAGGCCATTCGTCAGCCTGGTTCTACATTTAAGCCATTTCTATATTATGCGGCATTAGAACGAGGATTCACGCCTGCTACGCGCTTAAAAAGCGAATATACTGTATTCACCTTAGGTGACGGCGTTTCAAAGTATAAACCGAAGAACTATAAAGATTATTATGCCGATGATTTCGTAACGATGGCACAAGCTCTCGCAGTCTCTGATAACATATATGCTGTGAAAACGAATTTGTTTTTAGGAGATGACGCGCTTGCAAAAACAGCGAAACAATTTGGAATTACAAGTGCATTAAAAGATGTACCTTCTCTAGCTCTCGGTACATCACCAGTAAAACCAATTGAAATGGTTAACGCTTATAGCATGTTCGCAAACGGTGGAAAAGAAGTAAAACCTACTTTCATTCGCCGCATTATGGATCATGAAGGAAATATATTATACGATGCTCATTTAGAGAGTAAACAAGTTCTCGACAAGAGCAAAGCGTTTGTAATGGAAGAAATGATGACTGGTATGTTTAATAAGAAACTAAGCAGTTATGCTGCTGTAACTGGCCAATCGATGTTATCAAAATTATCAAGAACATATGCCGGCAAATCTGGTTCTACTGAAACGGATAGTTGGATGATCGGATTTACTCCGCAAATCGTAACAGGTGTATGGGTCGGATATGATCAACCTAAATCTATTTCAAACGTAGCAGAACAAGGATATGCGAAGAAAATATGGACTGATACGATGGAGAAAGGCTTAGATGGACAGCCTAAAAAAGAATTTAAACAACCAAGTGACGTCGTAGCGGTTAATATCAATCCAGAGAACGGTAAAATTGCTACAAAAAATTGTCCTATTTCTGTGAAAATGTATTTCGCTAAAGGTACCGAACCGACTGAATATTGTATGGATCACGTCGATGATAAAGAAGAATTTGAAAAAACGACTGAAGAAAAGAAAAAAACAAGTTGGTGGAAAAAATATCTTCCTTGGTAAAAAAATAGCTGACGGGCACCCGTCAGCTATTTTTTATTCACTTAATAATGCACGGCGCAATTCTTCACTAGATTCGTTCCAAATCGCTTCATTATGTTCTTTCAAGAACGTACCAAGTACCTTTTTAGATGATTCATCCATATGGTCAACCATAATGTGACGCTTCAATGATTTATCCATTTTATTTACGTGTTCTGGAAGTGATTTATATCCGCGGCGAATCTCACGGTCAACTGTCATTTCACAAGCTGTTACACCTGCGTAATACGCACCTGTCGCAGTTCTTTCAATTGTTACCCAAACAAGCCAAAATGGTTTTCCATTTGGAACTTCATCTTTATTTGTTAAAAACTTAATACCTTTTTCTACTGTACTACGTGCATGCATCGCACCGATATCAACGAATGCAGTCTTCTCTAGTACATCAACAAATACAGGTGAAATGTTTTCTAAGCTTAATGCCCCAACACCAAATCCACCATGTCCATCTGTTGAATCATTTTTCACGATATTAAAACCGATTTTTTTCTTTTTCTCTGTCATATGTAAAATCCTCCTCACTTAAAAATTATAAAAGGCCAAAAATAGGCGCAATGATGCTATCTAAAAATACAAATACATGCGGAATAACTACCTGAAAAATAGGTTGAATTGTATAATTACTAAGCGGTGTAATAACGAGAATTAATAACGCAATTGCCCCGTATTTTTCATACTGTGTCATTTTCGCGCGAATATTTGCTGGCGCTAAATCTTCCACAACTCGATATCCATCAAGTGGCGGGATTGGTAATAAGTTAAATACAAGTAAAACGATATTCAGCATAATAAAAATCTGGAAAAATTGAGCTAACGTATCTGCCACTGCAGATGGAATTGAGTATAATACACCAAATTTTAATAAGCTATACCAAATAATTAAACCAATTGCACTTAAAATTAAGTTACTAATCGGCCCTGCAATTGAAACTAATATACCTGCCAGACGCGGTCTTTTAAAGTTATATGGGTTAACAGGAACTGGTCTTGCCCAACCGAATCCAAGAATTAATACTGCAATCAAACCGATAGGGTCTAAATGGGCCATCGGTGATAACGTTAAACGCCCTTGTCTCTTTGCTGTATCGTCCCCAAATTTATATGCAACATATGCATGTGCAAATTCATGAACGGATAGTGCAATAATAATTGCCATTGCTACTAACGGAATTTCGTGCAATGGATATCTAAATAACTGATCCATACTTCATCTCCTCTTCCATATGTCAAAAAAAGAAATTATTTGTTTTTTCGATTGTTCTTCCCCATAATCCGCTATAATAAGAGTGTAACTTACATAAAAGGAGCGATTGTACATGCCATACGTAACAGTGAAAATGCTAGAAGGACGCACAGAAGAACAAAAGAAAGCTCTTGCTGAGAAAGTAACAGCAGCAGTAAGCGAAACAACTGGTGCTCCTGAAGAAAACATCGTTGTTTTCATCGAAGAAATGTCTAAAAACCATTATGCAGTTGGCGGAAAACGCTTAAGCGACAAATAATTTCAAGTTTTTTCATAAGAAGCAGCCATTAGCTGCTTCTTATTTCTTTCCTTCTAACAACTCAATAATTCTCTCTTTATATTTTCCTTTTCTTCCATCTTCATAGATTAAATCATGTGGATAGAATAGCTTTTGATCCGTTCTTTTCTTACCTGTAATCGCCTCAACAATATCCGACTCACGTGAAAGCTCTCTAAGCTCTCCGTTTGGCATAAGAAGTAGGATTGGTAGACGCTCTTCTTCTTCTCCTGCACGATAAAAGTCATACGGTAAGTCTGATGTTGAATCAACTACTAAATAATACTCCGGATCAAGTCCAATCTTTTTAAATAAACTACTTAATTCCATCCAATTATCTAAACCGTGTTTATCTGTAAACTCTACATATTTAAATAGATTTCGATTCATAAAACGGCGGCATAAATCGCTTAAAATTGGATCTTCTTCTTCCTGCCATACTTGGAAGTAGTAATACATAACGTTCTCGTCTAACTTTAAATAATCCTCTACTGTTACTTCTTCTTCAAATAAAGAATAGAAATGAACAGGATGATTTTTAAATGTATAATACTTCTCGTGCAGTGATTTCGCACGGTGTAAAATCTTCGTTAAAATAACTTCTGCACTTCGCGTTACCGGGTGGAAATATACTTGCCAATACATTTGATAACGACTCATAATGTAATGCTCAACAGCATGCATACCACTATTTTTAATGACTACTTGATTCCCATACGGACGCATTACACGCAGTATACGTTCCATATCGAAATTTCCGTACTTTACGCCTGTAAAATAAGCATCTCTTAATAAATAATCCATACGATCCGCATCAATTTGACTCGAAATCATACTAATCGCTAATTTATTAGTAGACGTTTTTGCAATTACATCTGCTACCTTTTGTGGAAACTCCTTATCAACACGACTTAATACATCATTAATCTCCGTATCGCCAACGATAATCTTTTGCGTAAATTTCTCATGATCTAATGAAAATACTTTTTCAAACGAGTGAGAAAATGGGCCGTGGCCGACATCATGAAGTAATGCCGCACATAAACATAACAATCTATCTTCAGCATTCCAATTTGGTCTGCCATCAAACACATCATCAATCATACGACGAATAATTTCGTATACACCTAACGAATGAGTAAAGCGACTATGCTCTGCACCGTGAAATGTAAAAAATGTCGTTCCAAGCTGCTTAATACGGCGCAAGCGTTGAAATTCTTTCGTTCCGATTAAATCCCAAATAACACGATCACGCACGTGCACATATTTATGTACTGGGTCTTTAAACACTTTTGTTTCGCTGAGTTTGTCGTTTAAATATACCACTTTCCGACATCCCCCTTTCTTTACTACATTCTTACTTTATATTATAAACGAAATGAGAAACAGAAAGAAATGAAAGACTGTATTAATTCCCTTTATAAAAAGAAAAAATCACCTTTACCGAAGTAAAAGTGATTTCCTTTATACATTATTTACCTAAAACGAATTCAGCAACTTCGTCTAAGATCATATCTTTCCCAAGTGGGAAGTAACCTTTGTTTAAGTCTTCATTTTTAATTGTAAATACGTGGTTGTTTTTAACAGCGTTCATGTTTTTCCAAATTGATTCTTCTTGGAATTCTTTCAAGCGCTGAGAACCGTCACCAGTTGTAAACACGAATAAGTAATCTGGGTTGTAATCGATTAAAGCTTCTTTTTGTACTTGTACTAACGGTTTATCAGTTGGTGTACCTTTAACTGCTGGTAGTTTTAAATCATTAAAGATTACGCTACCGTAACCGTAGTCACCGTATACGCGGAAAGCATTTGGATATGCAGCCATTTTCATAAATGTTGCTTCACCAGTTTTAGCGACGATTTTGTCATGTAATTTGCTTGCTTTTTCATCATACTTTTTGAACCATTCTTTTGTTTCTTTTTCTTTACCGAAAATTTGACCTACTTCTTCAAATTTTGGACGCCATTGATCTAATGGAGTGTTTAACATAACTGTTGGTGCAATTTTAGATAATTGATCATAAATCTTTTCTTGACGATTATTTACAAGAATTAAATCTGGTTTTGCAGCAGCTACTGCTTCGATGTTAATTTTATCGCCCCAAGCAGAACCAACTGGTTTAACGTCTTTTAGTTTCTTTTCAATATGTGCATCAATTTTTTCTTGAGATGTATTAGCAGTAATAACCGGTTTCATACCGAAAATTAATAATTCTTCTGTTGAACCACTAAGGTCAGCAATTTTCTTTGGGTTTGCAGGAATTTTAATTTCCCCTTTTGCATGTTTTACAGTGCGCTCTTCAGTCTTTGCATCTGCTTTCTTTTCTTCTTCTTTGTTAGAACAAGCTGCAAATAGTACAGAAGTCACAACTAGTACCATTGCTAATAGTGCCATTTTAAAATTCTTCATGTTCCCACTCCTTCTAGCTGTATTTATCTTATAAGTTACAACGAACTATAAGAAACAAAGATAACAATTAATCAATATATATTTATTAATTGTTGTTAATAACCCATTCTAACGGGCGTTCAACTTCCCATTCTTATATAAGAAGCTCAACGTCCATTAGAAGTCCCCCTCTTCACGAGGGGGTTCTACTTATGCTTTTTTACGCAATTGATTACTAATCATCGCTAAATCATATGTTAAACAAATTGGCTTACAGTTTACTGGACATGGAACGATTTGAGCTTCAATCTCAAATACGTTACGAAGTGTTTCACTTGTCATAACTTCATCTGGCGTTCCTTGTTTCATTAACTTACCTGCTTTTAATGCAATCATATGATCTGAGAAACGAGAAGCGTGATTTAAGTCATGGATAACCATAACAATCGTTCTACCTTCTTCTTCATTTAACTTTTTCAATAAGTTTAATACTTCTAATTGATGAGCCATATCTAAGTACGTCGTTGGTTCATCCAATACAAGTAATTCTGTTCCTTGTGCAAGAGCCATTGCAATCCAAACACGTTGACGTTGACCGCCTGATAACGCTTCTGCTGGACGATTCGCAAATTCTTTCATTCCTGTCACTTCAAGTGCCCAGTTAATGTAGCGATAATCCTCTTCTTTCAACGTGCCAAACCCTTTTTGATGAGGGAATCTTCCATATGACACAAGCTCAAATACAGTAAGACCCGTTGGCACTTCTGCAGTTTGTGGTAAAATCGCCATTTTCTTTGCAATTTCTTTCGTTGGCTGTTTCTCAATTGCTTTTCCGTCAAGATAAACAGTACCTTGCTTTGCCTTCAAAATACGAGACGCCGTTTTTAATAATGTGGACTTCCCACAACCATTTGGTCCAATAATTGTTGTAATTTTCCCTTCCGGAATTTCAACTGTTAACCCATCAATAATTAAACCTTCATTATAGCCAACAGATACCGCATCCACCGCTAAAGTTGCCATACGAAAAGCCTCCCTTTATTTTGTCCTCATAAGTAAATAAATGAAATACGGTGCACCAATTACAGAAATAACAAGACCGACTGGTATTTCTGAAGTTGTTAGTACACTTCTTGAAATTACGTCTGCGAATAAAAGTAAAAACGTTCCTATTAGCGCAGCTGTGGGCAACATAATTTGATGTTTACCACCAACAAGGCGCCTTGCTAAATGCGGGGCCATTAAACCGATAAAGCCAATTCCGCCGGCAACAGCAACAGATGCACCTGCTAAACAAACTGCAATAAATAATAATTTACGTCTTTCTTTTTCTACGTTTACACCAAGGCCAACTGCTGTAGAATCGCCTAGGTTCATTACATTTAATATGTGTGCTTTACTTATAGCAAGCGGTAAGAAAATAACCATCCATGGAAGTACACTTAATACGAATTTCCAATCTGTCCCCCATAGACTTCCCGCCAGCCAAATCGTAGCAAAACGAAAATCGTTAGATGTCATCTTCATAGAGAAAATTAAACTAACAGCTCCAAATCCAGCTGCAACGGCAATACCGACTAGTATTAATCGAGTCGATGAAACGCCGTCTTTCCATGCTAGTAAATAAATAATTACCGCTGCTAATATCGCTCCAACTAGTGCAAAGAATGGAAGAATGAATACAGATAAAAATGTACCAGTCCCTACTTTTCCGAAGAAGAAGTAGACGAATATAACAACTGTTAATCCCGCTCCAGCATTAATACCTATAATACCTGGATCAGCAAGCGGATTTCGTGATAAACCTTGCAAAATCGCGCCTGACATAGCTAAAGCAGATCCGACTAGTATAGCAATTACCATACGCGGCATACGGAATTCAAATAAAATAACAGACTGATCTTCAGCCCCTAGTCCAACCAATGACTTTAATACGTCCATTGGCGGGATTTTAAAAGTTCCTGTATTTAAACTAATAAGAAATATAGAAACGATTAGTCCTACTAAAATCGTTAATATAGAAATGTTCTTTTTTGTTAAGACACTCGTCCTCACATCTTTCCTCTCCCTTCATTACGTGCTAAGTAGAGGAAGAATGGAACCCCAATTAGCGCTGTAATTGCTCCAATTGGCGTTTCAAATGGCGGGTTAATAACGCGAGATAACATATCTGCACATTCAATTAACAGCCCACCTAAGACCGCAGAACATGGAATAACCCATCTATAGTCCGAGCCTACGAGGAAACGAGTCATATGCGGAATTACAAGACCAACAAATCCAACTGATCCTGCCATGGAAACTGCGGAACCCGTTAAAACAAGAACAAGTACTGTTCCGATAAATTTAATCAATGTCGTATTTTGACCAAGTCCAATTGCAATTTCTTCACCGAAGCTCAAAATTGTAATATATCTCGACATCATAATTGCGATAAAAAGACAAACAAGGCCAATTGGCACTAACATATTAATACTTTGCCATTTCACTCCAGCGACTCCGCCTGCATTCCACATACTCACCTCTTGGGCAAGATTGAAATACAATGCGATTCCAGATGAAATTGCCCCTAATAAAGCACTAATAGCTGCACCTGCTAAAGCTAATTTCACAGGTGTTAATCCACCTGGTGAAGAAGATCCAATTCCATATACAATGCTTGCACCAAACGCAGCTCCAATAAAAGATGCGATAACAAACATTAAATAAGGTGAATTAGGGAAAAATGCATACATAATTGCAATTCCAAATACAGCTCCATCTGTAATCCCCATTAACGATGGTGAAGCAAGTGGATTTCGCGTCATACCTTGCATAATTGCTCCTGATACCGCTAAAAAGGCACCTGCAACTACGCCCCCTATTGCTCTAGGCATGCGAAGTTCTTGAATTACGTTATGATGTGTAATAGATCCATCAAACTGAAATACAGCTTGCCATACAGTCTTTAAACTAATATCTGCAGCCCCAAAAGAAATAGAAACTGCCATGCTTAAAGCTAACAAAATTGTACCCGCTACTAAAATAATAGAAGCGATGAGCGGTCTGCTCTTAATCTCTTTAACATTCTCTTCTTGCTGTTCTATACTGCTTGCGCTCGCTTCCATCCCTCAACCATCCTAACCAACAACATATATTTATTGAAATGAAATTTATTCTCAAATAGTAATAAAAAAATTAGGTGAATTGTTATTTCCCTGATAATGATTCTCAGAATCAGACACTTCTATTCTACCTATCGCTTTAAAAGACTGTCAACCATTATTTTGAAATATAAATTTATATAAATTGGAATTTTAATACAAAAGTTATGTCCATCCTTTAGAAAACGTTCATCCACACAAGATTACTTTCGCAGAATAAACCATTCCTCTTATGGGCATAAAAAAAGAAGAGGAATCTTTTCACTCTTCTTTTTCTTACTTATTTAACTTTGCTTCAATTTTCATGATTAACTCATCTTCTGTTGGAGCCGCAACTGGACGGTTATTTACAAATGCGAATGATTTTTTACGACCAGGACCACAGTAAGACTGACATCCAACTTCAATCGTTGCACATGAATCTACTTTTTTTAGCTTCGGAACTAACGTTTTAACGTTCGTTGCCTGACAGTCATCGCACACGCGAAACTCGTTTCCCATTATATAACACTTCCTCTATTTTAAACTTTTCTCAAGTACATTTAAAAATAAACACTAAATGGTATTTTACCGCTCTTTGAAGCTCGTTGCAAGTTTCCCTACAAAGCCTATTCTCTACATATTGCTACATATTTATATGCTCTCCTACAGAAGCGCTCACCATTCATGGGAAAATTTTTACCTTTCATCGAAATCTACCATATTTTTAAAAGCTTTGTATAAAAGTTTATTTTTTTGCCCATTATAAAAATAGGAAGTTCATAAAAAGAAAGGGAGTTGAATCTATGAAAGTAAGACAAGATGCTTGGACAGATGAGGATGATTTATTACTTGCTGAAACGGTACTTCGTCATGTTAGAGAAGGAAGTACGCAATTAAATGCATTTGAGGAAGTAGGGGATCAGTTAAATCGTACATCTGCTGCTTGTGGTTTCCGCTGGAATGCTGTTGTTCGCTATAGCTATGAACAAGCTCTTCAACTAGCAAAAAAACATCGTAAAGATAAAATGCGTGCTGCAAGCGGTGAACAAGCGAAAAAACGTTTACTTTATACACCACCAGCTTCAGATTCGATAACTGATTATGAAGAATTAGTACAAGAAGAATCAATCGTACAATATAAAGAAGCTATTCCATATCAAGAATCTACTGCTCCTGCTGCAAGAAGCTCTATGACAATGCAAGATGTTATTTATTTTTTACAAACAGTCGGATCTTCAAATATAAAAGTGACAGCTCTTGAAAACGAGAATACGAGATTGAAACAAGAAATTAAAGCACAAATCCTTCGGAATGAGGAACTAGAAAAGAAACTAGAAAAATTAGAAAAGCAATCTCATACTGTACAAGAAGATTACGAAACACTTATGAACATTATGAACCGTGCTCGTAAATTGGCAGTCATGGATGACGAAGAACGTTCTCAAACATCTTTCCGAATGGACCGAAACGGTAATTTAGAAAAAATTGCAGAATAAAAAGGATGCATGTAATGCATCCTTTTTATTATTTCACCTCTAAGCTCCCCCTTTATATGTGAGAAAACTCCATTCTTCATTTTTTGCTATAATAGAGATTGTCATTTTAAAGATAAGGGGTTAGTTATATGAGCAATTCCCGTTCCATTTTATCTCAGCCAGAGTGGCGCATTGTAGATCAATCTAGTTTAGGACCAACATTCCATGCACTTCAGTCATTCGCAATGGATGACACATTATGCACAAGCATTGGAAATGGCAAGTCAGCCGCAACAATGCGTTCTTGGGTTCATCACAATACAATTGTCCTTGGCATTCAAGATTCACGCCTTCCGCATTTAGAAGAAGGTATTTCTTTTTTAAAACAAAACAACTTCAATGTCATTGTTCGTAATTCTGGCGGGCTTGCGGTCGTGCTTGATGAAGGTGTTTTAAATGTATCACTTTTATTTCAAGAAACAGAAAAAGGTATCGATATCGATCTTGGATACGATACAATGTGGCATTTGATTAAGGAGATGTTAAAGGATTACGACGTTACTATCGAGGCAAAAGAAATTGTTGGCTCTTACTGTCCTGGTAGTTATGACTTAAGTATTCGCGATCAAAAATTCGCTGGTATTTCACAACGTCGTATTCGCGGGGGTATCGCTGTCCAAATTTACCTCTGTGCTACCGGAAGTGGCTCTGAGCGTGCCGCACTCGTTCGTGATTTCTACAACCTAGCAATTCAAGGGGAAGAAACACGCTTTACGTACCCTGAAATTGTACCAAGTACGATGGCCTCACTCTCAGAATTACTTGGCGAAACCATTACAGTACAAGATTTAATGATGCGTCTTTTAAAAACATTGCAGCAATTCGCTCCAAAGTTAACAACATCTCAATTAACAATAGACGAGATTCCTTTATATGAGACGAATTTACAACGTATTATTGATCGTAATAATAAAGCACTTGGCTTAGAAAAATAAAGAACGTCGCTATAATAGCGACGTTCTTTATTTCAATTCATTATAGAATTAAAGTGCTTGAGCTGCTGTAATTAAAGCTAACTTGTACACTTCTTCTTCGTTACATCCACGAGACAGATCATTTACAGGCATGTTTAAGCCTTGTAAGATTGGTCCTACTGCTTCGAAGTTACCTAAACGTTGAGCGATTTTGTAGCCGATATTACCAGCTTCTAAGCTTGGGAATACGAATACGTTAGCATCACCTTTAATTGTAGAACCTGGAGCTTTTTTCTCAGCTACAGATGGTACGAATGCAGCATCGAATTGGAATTCTCCATCTAAAGTTAACTCAGGAGCCATTTCTTTTGCAATGCGAGTTGCTTCTACAACTTTTTCTGTTTCTGGAGATTTCGCAGAACCTTTTGTAGAGAAGCTTAACATAGCAACACGTGGATCAATGCCGAATAACTCAGCAGTTTTCGCACTTTCGATACCGATTTCAGCTAAATCTTGGCTGTTTGGTGCAATGTTAATTGCGCAATCAGCGAATACATATTTCTCTTCTTCACGTACCATGATGAATACGCCAGAAGTTTTTGTAACGCCTGGTTTTGTTTTAATAATTTGAAGTGCTGGACGAACTGTATCAGCTGTAGAGTGAGCTGCACCACTTACTAAACCGTGTGCTTTGCCCATGTATACAAGCATTGTACCGAAGTAGTTTTCGTCTTTAAGGATTTTGCGAGCGTCTTCTTCAGTTGCTTTACCTTTACGGCGTTCAACGAAAGATGCTACCATTGCATCCATTTCTTCGTATGTAGCTGGGTCGTAAATATCAACGCCTGCTAATGTTAAATTCATGCTAGCAGCTTTTGCGCTAATTTCTTCCTTATTACCAACTAAGATTGGTTTTACTAACTCTTCTTTTGCTAAACGCTCTGCAGCGCCTAAAATTCTTTCATCAGTTCCTTCAGGAAGTACGATAGAAATGCCTTTTCCTTGAACTTTTTCTTTTACTGTTGTAAATAAGTTGCTCACGAATAAACCCTCCTACATATGTTAAAAAAACTCTATCTTTAAGAATACTGCTTTTCTTCTATATTTTAAACTTATAGCTCCCAAAAAATAGATAAAATAAAAATGATTATATTTTCATAAAATTCAGCCGTTAAATTCACCTTGCTTAAACACTTAAATGTGACAATTTTATGCGCCAAGGTTTTATATAGATGATTTTAAAACTATATATGCTATAGTTAACGTGTAAAACTATCATTAACTGAGGTGAATAGAATGAGTGAAGCAACAACAACGTTAGATGGCTGGTATTGTTTACATGATTTACGTTCTATTGATTGGGCTGCATGGAAAACATTATCTAGCGACGAACGCGGACAAGCAGTGTCTGAATTTTTAAATGTCGTTGAAAAATGGAACGAAGTAGCTACTGCGAAAAAAGGTAGTCACGCAATGTATACAGTTGTTGGCCAAAAAGCTGATATTATGCTTATGATTTTACGTCCAACAATGGAAGAGTTAAATGAAATTGAGACAGAATTGAATAAAACAACTTTAGCTGAATATATGGTTCCTGCATATTCTTACGTATCTGTTGTTGAATTAAGCAACTACCTTCCAGCTGATGAGGATCCATACCAAAACCCGCAAATTTTAGCTCGTTTATATCCTGAATTACCGAAAGCAAATCATATTTGCTTCTATCCAATGGATAAGCGTCGCCAAGGTGATGACAACTGGTACATGCTTCCTATGGAAGAACGTAAAAAAATGATGTACAGCCATAGTAAAATTGGTCGTCAATACGCAGGTAAAGTACGCCAAGTGATTTCAGGATCTGTTGGATTCGACGATTTCGAATGGGGCGTAACATTATTCGCTGACGATGTTCTTCAATTTAAGAAACTTATATACGAAATGCGCTTCGATGAAGTAAGTGCTCGTTATGGTGAATTTGGAACATTCTTCGTTGGAAACATTTTACCAGACGAAAAAGTAGAGAAATTTTTACACATATAAAATGGTGAAAAGGAACGAAATTCGTTCCTTTTTTTATTCTTCTCTATATTTATCCTCAAAAATCTCCTTTTTTCTGCACTTTTGAAGAAAAACCAACATTTTTTCAAATTTCTTGTAAAATTGTAACCTTTTTATATGTAAAGATATGCTAAAATGATACGAGCTATATGCTAAATAACGATGCGAAGGTGATAATCTATATGAAAAAAATCTTGTCTATTTTACTATTGCTTGTATTGTCAATTTCTTCCTTAGGAGTAACAACATCCCATGCGGAAGAAAAAATACATATTGAGGCGGCTGCTGCACTTTTATTTGATGCAGATACAGGAAAAATACTTCACGAGCAAAATCCAGATGAATTGCTAGCTATTGCTAGTATGTCAAAATTAATTGTTGTTTACGCTGTTTTAGAAGCAATTAAAGAAGGAAAAATCACATGGGATACGAAAGTAAATATTTCTGATTACGCTTATGAAGTCTCTCGTAATAATGAATTCTCTAATGTACCGTTCGAAAAAGGACGTCAATATACTGTAAAAGAATTATATCATTCTATTGTTATATTCTCTGCAAATGGATCTAGTATTGCTTTAGCAGAACTTCTTGCAGGAAGTGAGAAAAACTTCTTAAATCTTGCAAATGAACATGCTAAAAAGCTAGGATTAAAGAAATATAAATTTGTAAACGCTACTGGCTTAAATAACGCTGACTTAAAAGGAAAACATCCTGAGGGTACTGATCCAAATGCAGAAAACTCTATGTCAGCTCGTGATATGGGTATGCTTTCAAAAGCAATGATTACAAAGTATCCAGAAATGCTAGAGGATACAAAACAAAGATTTAGAAACTTCCCAGACAATCACCCAAAACCAATTCGTATGGAAAACTGGAATTGGATGTTACCAGGAGCTGCTTTCGCTTATGAAGGTACTGATGGTTTAAAAACCGGAAGTTCTGATACAGCTGGATACGGATTTACCATTACTGCTAAACGTGGTGATGTACGTCTTATCTCGGTTATTATTAAAACAAAATCAATGGATGAACGTTTCACGGAATCTCGTGAATTAATCGAATATGGATTTAATAACTTTGAAAAACAAAAACTAAAAGTTAATAAAAACAATACAATCTCTGTAGTAAAAGGGAAAGAAGACCAAGTAACTGTTGCACCCGAAAAAGAAATAACAGTAATTGCGAAAAAAGGTAGCAAAGAGCCTTATAAAATTGGAACTGAATTAGATAAATCTCTTTCTGAAGATGGACATTTAGTTGCTCCTATTAAGAAAGACACCAAAGTAGGCTCAATTACTTTAGAATCAACTGATAAATATGGTTTCTTAGACGGTAGTAAAAGTATGAAAGTTACTGCAAAAACGACAGAGGAAGTTGAAAAAGCAAATTGGTTTGTGTTAACAATGCGCTCTATTGGTGATTTCTTCTCAAACTTATGGTCTAAAGTTTTTTAATAAAAAAGCTGGCTCACGCTAGCTTTTTTTATTTTCCACTCTCAATGTAAAACTTCGTTTGGTTGTCATATCTGAGTCCTTTTCCTCATACGTATGAACTAGTAATTGTTACACACTTCATCTAGAGATAAAGTGAAACTTTAATCAGTGGGGGAATCCCCCGCTGATTATTAGTTGAACCAATCGGGCGTTTACGGGCAGTTTGATCTCCCATCTAATTTCTTTACTTCAACCAAATTTTAGGGCAGGAGTCTTACTGCCCGTTAATGCGGGATAAACCTCTTTCCAAAAGGTATTACAAAAAGAGAGGTGACACATAATGGGCGTTATTGCTTATAACGAAGAAGATGTAAAGTTGTTGGCTAGACTGATGCGTGCTGAAGCCGAAGGAGAAGGGCAACAAGGAATGTTAATGGTCGGAAACGTTGGGGTAAATCGTGTCCGCGGAAATTGTTTAGACTTTAAAAGCATTCGTAATTTACGTCAAATGGTTTATCAAAACCCCGGCGGTTTTGAAGCAACGCAAAAAGGATATTTTTATCAACGGGCACGCGAACAAGATATTGCCCTAGCGAGACGGACCATTCAAGGGCAACGTTTTTGGCCTGCCAACTTTGCCTTATGGTTCTTTAGACCTGAAGGTGCATGTCCACCAACTTGGTATAACCAACAAAACTCTGGTCGCTTTAAAAAGCACTGCTTCTTCCAGCCATCTGCTGGAGACTGCCCTAGCGTATATTAAGGAATAAAAATGAGGAGGGATTTTTGAATGGCACAGCAACAAAATCCGTACTATGGAACAGGTTTTTATCAACCATCTGGAACTTATGTACAACCGCAACAAATGACTCAACAACAGCAGCAAGCGATGCAACAACAAACAGCTCAAGCTGCGCAAGCTCAATATGCAATTTCTCAAGGCATGTTACCTCTAGAGCAATCCTATATTGAAAATATCCTTCGTTTAAACAAAGGTAAGCAAGCTACGGTTGTAATGACCTATGAACGTGGCAGTTCCCTTGGCACACAATCTTATACAGGTATTATTGAAGCAGCTGGCCGTGACCATATCGTTATTAGTGAACCGCAATCAGGAAAACGCTATTTACTACTAATGATCTACTTAGATTACGTAGAATTTCCAGAAGAAATTACGTATTTACCTAGTCAACAAGCAACTTATACTCCAAGACCATAAAAAAAGCTGGCAAATGCCAGCTTTTGTTTTTTTATAATCCTTTTACAACTGCAGTCCCTACTAGAATCCACGCCACAATAAACGCTACACCACCAAGAGGTGTAATTGGACCAAAGAACTTAATACCTGTCGTACTTAATGCATACAAACTACCTGAGAACATAATAATTCCAGCTACCATTAGCCAACCAGCAGTAGTTAAAAGTGATGATTGAACCTTATCCATCAATAAAGCAACTACGAATAGTCCACCTGCATGAAACATTTGATATGTAACGCCTGTTTTCCACACTTCTAACATTTTTGCAGAAATTTTATTTTCTAAACCGTGTGCTCCAAAGGCCCCTAATGCAACAGATAGCCCCGCTGCAATACAACCTAGTAAAAAGAAAATTTTCATCTTAATTCCCCTTTTTTACCTTTATCATAAGCAATTTTTGCATATAAGCCAAACGATTTATCTTCTAAAAATCAAATAAAGAATTACCGTTTGCATCACTTTCTTTTATATATACCGGCTCCCCAGAAACAGGTGCAATTGGTTGCATAGTTGTTACTGGTTGTGATCCAATTACTTGCGATGGAATTTGCGGTTCTCTATATGTAGATGTTTCAACTTGTTCATCTAATAATAAGTCACATAAAGCACGCACAACTAATAAATGTTCTTTTGACTTTTGTCCTTCACTACTTTTCGCCTTCGCAATTTCATTCGCCATTTTATTTAAAATCTTGTCGCTAGATATTTGCATTCCTTATCACCTCGTACTTTGTAATTCTTTCTCGAATTGTCCCAATTTCTCTACTGAACCAAATACTATTATCATATCACGTTCTTTCAATTTTTCCTGCCCTGTCGGATTATGTATAATATTCCCATTTCTTGAAATCGCTAATATTGTTACATCAAACTGATTCCTTACATTACTCTCTAGTAACGATTTACCAACTAATATTGAATCTTTTCCAACTAGAATTTCTTCAATGACAAATGACTGTTCTACTCCATACAACACTGTATCAATATAATGAACGGTTAATGGATTTGCAATACCTTTTGCGATATGAATACCTGCCATACTAGATGGATTAATAACCTTATTTGCACCGGCGCGCCTTAATTTCTCTTCAGTTTCTGGCTTTTCAGATCTCGCAACAATTTTAATCGTATCGTTTAATCCTCTTGCTGTTAATGTAATAAATACATTTTCGGCATCATTTGCAACAATAGCAACTAAACCAGCCGCTTTTAAAATTCCGGCATTATGTAATACTTGATCTTCCGTTGCATCTCCATGTACAAATAAAAGCTTTTCCTGCTCCAATATACTTTCATCTTTATCAACAACGACAAATGGAATATTCTTTTCTTGCAATTCATGTACAACTTGAAGCCCCACTCTACCGCAACCACATACTATAATATGATTTTTCAACTGCGCTATTTGTTTATCCATCTTCTTCCTCCGTACTGCATGAAATAAATTCCCTTCAATAATCATAGCTGCCACTACCCCAATTGCATACGTAACAATACCTACGCCAACAGGAATAATAAGAAGCGCAAATACTTTCCCCGCTTGCGTTACAGGAACGGCATCTCCGTATCCAACAGTCAATACAGTAATCATTGTCATCCAAAATGCTTGAAACAAACTAATCTCTTCAATCGTCATAAATCCTATCGTTCCTAGAATTACAACAAAAGTCATACATATAACTGCTATCCATAATTGCTTACGTGCATTCATACCGTGTTTCAACTCTTTTCTCTATCTACAATCTTTGCCAGTGGAAATAAAATACGTATATACTAGATACGGAATCTATGAAAGAGGTTGATATAATGAAGACATTTCTTTCCGCCTTACAATGGGCACTATTTATTTTAGCTGGAAGCCTTATTGTACCAATTAGTGTCGCAACTAGTTATGGTCTTGATGGTGCTGAAGCTATCGCATTCGTACAAAGAACGTTATTTGTTCTAGGTTTTGCTGGTCTCTTGCAAGCTATATTTGGGCATAAACTTCCTATTCAAGAAGGTCCTGCTGGCCTTTGGTGGGGAATTTTCTCCCTTTACGCAAGTTTAGGCGTCGTGCTATTTGGATCAAGCAATGAGACACTTAAAGTTCTTCAATATGCTTTCTTATTAAGCGGTATTATTTGTATTATTCTTAGCATTTTTGGACTTATTGATAAACTTGTTCGCTATTTTACACCGACAGTCATTGGAACGTATTTATTTCTTCTTGTCGCGCAGCTTAGTGGCTCCTTCTTAAAGGGAATGTTTGGCCTTGATGGAAAACATACAGAAGTACAACCTAACGTATTTATTCTTTCACTCATTGTTATTTTACTATCCTTTTTCATCATGAAGCTACCTATTATTGGACAATATTCCGTTCTTTTCAGTATCGTATGCGGCTGGATATTATTCGCATGTTTCGGATTATCTAATCCAATAACACCAGTGACAGACATAATCCGTTTTCCATCCTTATTTGTTTTCGGAATGCCTCGTGTTGAATGGAACATGGTAATTACGGTCATTTTCGTTACACTCTTACTTCTAACAAATATGTTAGCAAGCATTCGCGTTGTACAAAAGGTTGTCTCTAAATATGAAGAAAACGCTGCATCAGATCGTTTTAAACAAGCTGGCATTATAACAGGAATCAACCAATTGCTAGGCGGCCTATTTTCAGCTATTGGGCCTGTCGCTATTTCTGGATCAGCAGGTTTTATTGCAACGACTAATATTTATAAACGTCTCCCGTTTATATTAGGGTCAAGCTTTATTATTGTCGTTAGTATATTTCCAAAGATTACTTCATTCTTTGCAGCAATCCCTGTTGCAGTTGGTTATGCCGCTATTTATCCTGTATTCGCAAGCATGATTGGTCTCGCCTTTCGAGAATACGAAACTGTCCAGGATAAAGAACGATTATTTAAAGTAGCCGGTCTTTCAATCTTTACAGGAGTCGGAGTTATGTTTGTTCCAGCAGGAGCATATTCCACACTTCCACCATTTCTAGCATCGTTTTTAAGTAATGGTCTCGTTCTTGGATCTGTAATGGCAATCTTGCTAGAAATACTATTTTCTCGTTCCGCTGCAAAACAAATATCTTAAATTGGAAAACTTCCATTATTGCACTCTACCTTTAGAGTTGTTACGATAAAATCAAACTTTAATCATTGGGGTTTTATTCTTCCCCAATGATTATTAACCAATATTATGAGCAACAACTCATAATAATTTATCTACTTCTTTTCAAAGAGGTTTGATGTCTTACTATTATTCCTCAACATCTTCATGAACATGTATTTTGATTTCAATTAAAGAAAGGAATTTTCTATATGACTTATAAAATGATTGTTTTAGATTTAGATGATACTTTATTACGTGATGACCATACTATTTCACCTCGTACGAAAGAAGCGTTAATGACTGCACAAGAGCAAGGTGTAAAGGTTGTACTTGCTTCTGGACGTCCAACGTTTGGTATGCGCAATGTAGCCAAAGAACTTCGTTTAGAAGAATACGGCAGTTTCATTCTATCTTTTAATGGTGCAAAAATTATTAACTGTAAAACAAACGAAGAAATCTTTAGTAGTACGCTATCTCCTGAAATCGTTCACAACCTATTTGAAATTAGTCAAACTGAAGATGTATGGATTCATACTTATATGGGCGATGATATCGTAACGGAAGAAAATAATCCTTATACTGAAATTGAGGGCGATATTACCGGTATGCCAATTGTTGTAGTAGATGACTTTAAAGCCGCAGTTAAAGAGCCTGTAGTAAAAGTATTAATGAATAAAGAGGCTGAACGCCTTGTTGAAGTTGAAAAGAAACTACAAAAACAACTAGAAGGCCAATTAAGCGTGATGCGTTCGAAACCATTCTTCTTAGAATTTACAGAAGCCGGTGTTACAAAAGGAACGAGCTTAAACAAACTGATTCAAAAGCTTGGCATTAAGCGTGAAGAAGTTATCGCAATGGGCGATAGCTATAACGACCAAGCAATGATTGAATTTGCTGGTCTTGGCGTTGCAATGGGAAATGCACCTGAGGATATTAAAGAAATTGCAAACTACGTAACAGATACAAATATGAACGATGGTGTTGCAAAAGTTGTAGAGAAATTCGTTTTAAAAACGGATGTACTTGTTTAATATTTTCATTCACAAAACCTATTTGAAGTCAAATACTTCAAATAGGTTTTTATTTAAATTCTCATGCTTTTGTGACTATATTTTGAACTTTGCACTATTCTCGTAGTGTAAACTTTCTTTTTGTATATAATGAAACAAAATAGACTATTTTATTTTGAAAAAGAATACAAATTTACTATATACAAGCATACGTTAAAGGAGGCTACTTTATGTTATCTACACCAATCGGACGATTAAGAGCAATTGGACTAGTTGAGGGTATTTCTTTCCTATTACTATTATTTGTAGCAATGCCATTGAAATATTTCGCAGGATTTGCAACAGCTGTTAAAATTACAGGCATGGCTCATGGTGTTCTATTTATTCTATTCATCTTTGCAGTAATTCAAGTAACAATCGTACACCGTAAATCAATTTTATGGGCACTTGGAGCATTCGTTTCATCAGTTATCCCATTTGGTACTTTTGTACTAGATGCAAAATTAAAGAACGAGCAACAATGATAATAAAAAGGTAGTTAACAACTGTTAACTACCTTTTCTATTTATAAATTTGGAATTTCCCAATCAATTTCTCTTTCGCCCATATTAGCTAAAATCGTATTTATTTTAGAATATGGCTTACTACCAAAGAAACCACGTCTTGCCGATAATGGGCTTGGATGTACAGATTCGATAATATGATGATTCGGATTCGTAATTAATTTCTTCTTCGCCTGCGCATGGCGCCCCCACAATATGAAAATAACTGGCTTTTCACGTTCGTTCAACAGTTCAATTACACGATCTGTGAAGTGCTCCCATCCTTTTCCCTTATGAGAATTTGCTTCGCCTTGACGAACTGTTAATACGGTATTTAGTAATAATACTCCTTGTTCCGCCCATTTTACTAAATAACCGTTATTCGGGATTTCATAACCATATTCATCTCGAAGTTCTTTATACATATTTAACAATGACGGTGGTGTTTTAACACCAGGTTGCACAGAAAAGCTTAAACCATGCGCTTGATTCGGTCCATGATATGGATCTTGCCCTAAAATGACAACCTTTGTATTTTCATAACTTGTATACTGAAGAGCGTTAAAAATATCTTCTACCTTCGGATAAACAACATGCGTGCTGTATTCTTCTGTCAAAAAACTGGATAGAGTAAGATAATACTCTTTCTCGAATTCTGGTGCCAATAGTGGCTCCCAATCATTCTTTAAAACATTTTCCATACTGTCACTTCCTGTCTAATTAATTCACCATATCCTGTCTTGTAAATACTACGAACGAAATAACAAGAGAAACAACTGCCCAAACAGTTAAATTCATCAAAGAAAATCCCATCGATAAACCTTGTAATGCAGGTAATTTTCCTGATAAATAATCCGTTAATGATAAATTCACACTAAAAATATATTTGGCGCCTTCCCAAGATGTTGCGAACGAGCTTAAAATACCGCCTGCAATTAATGCAGCTAGCATAACGCCCATACCAGCTGGTGTATTACGAATTAAAACAGAGACCATAAATGATATAGTTCCGACAACGATAGCAACAAACCAGGCTAGTCCATACGCCATTAAGATGTATTGCCACTGCGGAATAAGATGCACAAAGTTCGTATTTAACGTTTCCTTATCAATGACGAATCCTGTTAAAACAGGTAAATTCCATCCCGAGTACCCAAATACAAGCCCTGATAATATGTAAGCAAACAAACCTACAAGAAACAGTATGAGCGAAATGAAAAATAACATCGTCACGTATTTACTAAGGAGTATTTTCCAGCGCCGAATCGGCCGCGTAAGTAACATCTTCATCGTCCCATCACTTCGTTCTCCTGAAACGATATCAATGGCGACAATCATTACGAGAAGCGGAATAAATAATGTAATTCCTTGTTCAATAAATGCTCTGACAAAAGTCGGTGCACCCGGTGCCATCGGATTAATATCATGATCTAAATAATATTGTTGTTGCTCAACTCTTACCTTTAACCAATCACGCCATTCTTCTGGCAACCTAGAATTGTTCAACCGGTTCTGAGAATCAACAATTTGCTGTTGCAATGAAACCTTCCAATCAGTTGTACCGAGTCTTTTTTGTGTCGTTTCTATTTCACGATACTGCGCATACACAAAAAGCGGGATCAAGATTGCTAAAATAAGCATGACAACAAAAATACGTTTCTTGCGGTAAATCTTTTCTGATTCATTTAAAACTAGATTCGCAAATTCACGCATGCTGCTCACCCCTTGTGAGTTCAATAAATAAATCTTCTAGCGTAAATACAAGCTCCTTAACGCTATGTACATCTATTTCATTTGCGACAAAGTGTTTATTCCAACTACTTATAGATGCAATATCCATGCGGCATAGTAATCGATCGCCTTCTACACTCACTTCCCTTACTTCTTCGGCCGCTTCTAGCATATCTTTCGCCTTAGAAATCGGTGTAACAATCCATTCTACACGATCACTTGCTGTTTTAATTAATTCTTCAACCTTGGCAACTGTTATCATCTTTCCTTTATGAATAATAGCAACGCGATCGCATATCATTTGCACTTCACTTAGCAAGTGGCTTGAAATAAACACGCTCATATTTTCTTCTTTTACAAGCTTATGTATAAATTCCCTAAGTTCTCTAATCCCTGCTGGATCTAAACCATTCGTTGGTTCATCTAATATGAGCAATTTCGGATTTCCAAGGAGCGCCTGCGCAATTCCAAGGCGTTGTTTCATACCAAGTGAGTACGTTTTTACCTTGTCATGAATTCTTTCATCTAAATGAACCATTTCAGCAATTTCAATAATACGTTCATCTGATATATCACCTAACATACGAGCAAATTGCTTTAAATTTTCCCATCCCGTTAAATATGTATACAACTCTGGGTTTTCAACGATACTCCCAATTTGACGCATCGCTTCTCTGAAATTTTCCTTAATCGAATAACCACCGATAGAAATCGTACCTTCTGTCGCCTTAATCAATCCGACTAACATTCGAATGGTAGTCGTCTTTCCAGCACCATTTGGTCCTAAGAACCCGAACACTTCTCCTTGCTTTACATCAAAGGAAATATTCTCTACAAGAGTCTTCTTTCCAATTACCTTCTTCAAGTCTCGTACGGAAAGTATCATCGTCATTTTACCCCTCCTTGTTCTAGTTTTAATTTACTTACAACATTTTGAACTAAACGTTCTGCCATATACGTATAACCTACTTCGTTCGGATGAAAATGATCAGAGTATAATAAATCTTTCCCGCGGTTTTGGAATAAATCAAATGTCGGTGTAATATACACATTTTTATCGTTTAGCGCTAATTTCTCTAAAGATGCATTCCAGTCCACAACAATGTTTGAAGACCCTTTTAAATCTTCTACATCTTCAAAAGGATTGTATAAACCAAGCCAAAAAATCGGACTATCTGTATTTAATTTACGAATTTCTTCTATAATTTTCTTTGCTTCATTTTGAAACGTCTCTGTGTCAGGACGATACGTCTCTAAATCTATTTTCCCAAGTGATTCCCAGCCTGGGAACAAATCATTTCCACCAATCGTTAACACAATTACATCTGCTTGCTTAATTGAATATTGAGCGCCATTACTTTCAATTTGTTTTAATAAATCGGGCATTTTTGCACCACTAACTGCTAAATTTGTTAATGCAATTTTTTGCTTATAATCTTTTTGTAAATCCTCTTTCATTCGCCCAACATAGCCAATTCCTTCTTTATCACCAACGCCACGCGTTAATGAATCACCTAAACTAACGATTTGTAACGTTCCCGTTTTCTTTTTCTCTTTTGCCACTACATCGGTCTTTTTAATTAAATTTGAAGCTTTCGGATTTAATACATCATTTACACCTGAAACAAAGCCATATGCAAATAAACAGAAAGATGCAATTGTAATGAGTAGAATTACTTTTACTACTTTTGATCTCATATCAAAACCCCTTTTAGCCCTCATAGATTGTCCATAATTATACCAAACGAAATTTTGAAAAGCGATTTTCACACCTTCTCAATTATGTCGTTTCTCTATCTATTAACTCTGGTAATAACTCTATATGCTTCACATCTAATTTCTCTTCATTAATCTTTTCATATAATAATTCAAACGCTTTTACTCCAACGTTTTTACTAGAATGCGAAATCGTCGTTATACCCAATATATCTGCCACCTCTTGATCATCACACCCGATAATCGTAATATCCTCTGGAATACGAATTCCTTGTTTTTTTGCTTCTGTAACCATCCCCGCTGCAATATGGTTACAAGATACAAGGAACGCTGTCGGTTTTACTGACATATGAGCCCATTCTCTAATTACATTGCGTCCATCTTCCACTGTAAAACAACCTTCAAATTTCCAGGTCTCTAACGGTGTTACGATACTCTGTTGAAGCGAATCTTCATACGCCTTCTTTCGTCTTTGGCTATTAACACTATTACTTCTTCCAATACAATATCCAATACGTGTATGACCGGCATCTATTAAGCTTTTCATCCCACGTGAAAATACTTTGTAGTAATCGATATGTACACTTGAAATGCATTTTGAATCTATTTCTTCACACATAACAATCGGGCCGAATTTCGTATATTCTTCAAGCTTCTCCTTACTATTTGTCCGAGAACAAATAATAACCCCATCAAGCTTTTTCATTTTTAACATATTCAAAATTTCTAGTTCTCTTTCTTCACTATAATTCGTCTGGCAAAGCATCATATTATAATTATTCTTTGCTGTCTCTTTTGATATCCCCTCGATAATAGCGCTATAATATTGATCATTTACGTGTGGCAATAAAACGCCAATTACATTCGTTTTTCCTTTCACTAAATGAATTGCATTCACGTTTTGCGTGTAATTTAATTCTTCTATAATCGCTAAAATTTCTTTTCGTTTCTGTTCATTTACGTACGGATGATTATTTAGTACACGTGAAACAGTTGAAACAGATACTCCAGCAAGTTCAGCAATCTTTCTTATATTTGTCATCTCATTTTCCCCTTTTCACAAAAATTCTCCCTTGACCTGGTAAGCTTTCCACAATATATCCTTTCCTAGCAAATACATTTAGAAAGGATATACAACTATGCTTCGATTCAAATTAGAATATATATTTTTCATTGGCGGTTTACTCATTCTTGCCATCGGTATTAATATGATGACGACAATTACTTCCTTTGGACTTAGCCCTTATGATTCCTTCTTTATTGCACTATATCAAAATTTTGGGATAAGTATTGGTTTTTGGATTTTCATGATTAACTTTGCCTTTACACTTATCGTACTCTTTTGGAATAAAAAACAAATTACAATCGGTACAATTATAACGATGGTTCTTATTTCTCTTTTTGTTGATTGGATTGGTTCCATTACAACTATTATGGACGCTATCCGCTCTCTTCCAAAATATATAACACTTATTTGCGGAAATCTATTCGTTGGAGCTGGAATTGGTCTTTACGTCTCTACAAACCTTTGTGCAGCGCCTCAAGAAGCTTTCGTTTTAACGGTTGCCGAGAAGAAAAAATGGACGTTTAGAAGAACAGAGATTTCATTAGCCTTTTTATTTTTAACGTTAAGCTTTTTATTAGATGGACCTATCTATTTTGGAACAATCATCTTATCCTTTACAACAGGTTGGATTATCCAAGCATTTATTCAAGTTGGTACGCAGATTTTAAATAGAAAAGAGCCTATTAAGCAAGCT
Organism: Bacillus cereus group sp. MYBK5-2; assembly: GCF_051915685.1. Lineage (NCBI taxonomy): Bacteria > Bacillati > Bacillota > Bacilli > Caryophanales > Bacillaceae > Bacillus > Bacillus cereus group sp. MYBK5-2. Next base: position 99,550 of record NZ_JBQAFE010000005.1, on the reverse strand, counting down.
GCTTAATAGGCTCTTTCTGTTTTATGGTAAGAGATACTACTTAGCATCCCCTTCAATTCGATAGTTCGCTTTCAAACAATCTATTTCTTCATACCCTTGCAACGTATGTAGAATATAATCATAATCAGCAAGAGACGCACGATGCGTTACAATTACAATTTCAGCCTTTCCTTTCTCTTCAAGCGGCATTTGAATAATTTTCTCAAAGCTAACTCCGCGCTCAGAGAACAATGAAGTAATTTTTGCAAATACACCAATTTCGTCTTTTACATGCAGTCTTAAAAACTTTTTCACGACAATTTCGTCTGGCTCTTTTAATACTTTTTGATATTGTGGGACTACAGCACTATTTCCTGTTACCCCTAATCTAATATTTTGCATTACAGCAACTAAATCCGAAACAACAGCTGTAGCTGTCGGTAAACTTCCTGCGCCTGGTCCATAAAACATCGTTTCCCCAACTGCTTCACCGTACACATACACAGCGTTATATTCATTTTGTACTGCTGCAAGAGGATGTGTATTTGGAAGTAAAGTTGGTTCAACTGTAACCTCCAATTTTTCACCATCTCGTTTTGCAAGACCGATTAATTTAATTGTATAACCTAAGCTCTTACTGTATTCAATATCTTCCTCTGTAATAGAGGTAATACCTTTTACTTTCACATCTCCAAGCTCTACATTTGTAGAGAAACCGAGGGTAGCTAAAATCGTCATTTTTCTTGCTGCATCTAAACCTTCTACATCTGATGTTGGATCTGCTTCTGCAAATCCAAGTTGTTGGGCTTCTTTTAACACGTCGTTATATGCTCTCCCTTCGTCTGACATTTTCGTCAAAATAAAATTTGTTGTTCCATTTACAATTCCCATTACTTTCGTAATAAGATCTGAAGAAAGTCCTTCTACGATACTGCGTAAAATTGGAATTCCCCCTGCCACACTCGCCTCATAGAATAAATCAGCCTTATTATCTTTTGCTGTCGCTAATAATTCAGCTCCATGTAATGCCATTAAGTCTTTATTTGCAGTTACAACATGCTTTCCGCTTTTTAAAGCTTGTAAAATATATGATTTTGCATCATCAATGCCACCCATCACTTCAATAACAACATCAATATTTGGATTATCTAAAATTTCATTTGCATCTTGTGTCAATAGAGTAGAAGGTACCTCTACCTCTCTCTCTTTCTCAATGTTTTGCACTAATACTTTCGTTACCTTCACTGGACAACCTACTTGGTGTATGAGTCGTTCTTGATGATCCGTAATAATACGAACCACACCACTGCCAACTGTCCCAAGACCTAATAACCCAACTTGAATTTCTTTCATAGTACTGTCCACCCCTCAAAAATTGTGTTTAGATGAAATTATATGAGTAAAAAATCTGAAAAACAATGTATTTTGAACATTCGGAAAAATAAAGGTTAATCTTTACAAGGAAAACGTTGCCACGTGTTACACAATCTTTCTTTACAATATATAAGGGGTTTCTTGATACACGTAATAATTCAACCAATTAGAAAATAATAAATTACCATGACTCCTCCACCTAACAAGCGGCTTTTCATCTGGATTATTATGTTTAAAATAGTTTTTTGGCACATCAATATTTAATCCCTTGTCACGATCTCGTTCGTATTCTTGTTTTAACGTCTCACAACTATATTCGCTATGTCCAAGGGCAAACACTTGCCTTCCTTCTGGCCCAATAACAAGGTGAACACCTGCTTCTTCAGAGTTTGCTAACAATGTTAATTCTTTCACTCCTCTAATATCATTCTCTCGTACTTCTGTATGACGAGAATGCGGAGCAAAAAACAATTCATCAAATCCTTGTAATAATTTCACATGTTGCTCGCAAACTTCATGTTCAAATACACCGAACACTTTTTCCTTAAGGGGATACTTTGGAACACCATAATGATAGTACAAGCCAGCCTGTGCCCCCCAGCAAATATGGAGCGTAGATGTTACATTCGTTTTTGAATACTCCATAATATGTTTAAGCTCTTCCCAATAATCTACCTCTTCAAAAGCAAGGGTCTCCACTGGCGCTCCTGTAATAATGAGCCCATCAAACTTTTCATTTTCAATATCACGAAACGTTTTATAAAAGCTTGTTAAATGTTCTTGCGTTACATTACGCGATAGATGTGATTCCATATGAAGCAAATGAACATCTAATTGTAACGGTGTGTTTCCAATTAAGCGAAGTAATTGCGCCTCTGTATCTTGTTTCGTTGGCATTAAATTTAATATAGCAATTTTTAAAGCACGTATATCTTGTGTTTCTGCCCGCTCCTTCGTCATTACAAAAATATTTTCTTTTTGCAACACTTTGCGAGCCGGTAAATCTTTATCAATTATGATCGGCATGTGTTTTGCCTCCAACTAGAGCTGCTTCCAAATCTGCAATAATATCAGAAACATCTTCTATACCAACCGATAAACGAATTAAATCAGATGTAACACCCGCTAAACGCTGATCTTCAGCATTTAATTGTCTATGCGTCGTACTAGCAGGATGTATAACGCAAGTTCGTGCATCAGCTACGTGCGTTACAAGAGTTGCTAGTTTTACATTTGCGATAAATTCTTTTGCTGCTTCTAATCCGCCTTTAATACCGAAAGTTAAAACACCACTAGCACCTTTTTTCAAGTACTGTTGTGCTAATGAGTAATTTTCATTACTATCTAAGCCTGGATAATTCACCCATTCAATACGTTCATGATTAGCAAGCCACTTAGCAACTGCAAGAGCATTTTCACTATGACGTTCCATTCGTAAATGCAATGTTTCTAAGCCAATATTGCTAATATATGCATTGAATGGGCTCATACAATTTCCATAATCTCTTAATAGCTGAACACGTGCTTTCACAATATACGCTGCTGCACCAAAGTTTTGAACGTAACTTACACCGTGATAACTTGGATCTGGTTCAACAAGTTCAGGATACTTTCCATTTGTCCAATCAAAGTTTCCACCGTCAATTACAATACCGCCTAAGGAGCTCGCATGCCCATCGATATACTTCGTCGTAGAATGAACAATAATATTTGCCCCATGTTCAAACGCCTGGCATAAATAAGGAGTTGCTAATGTATTATCAACGATAAAAGGTACCTCTAATTCTTTAGCGGCAGCTGAAAATTCTTTAAAATTTAAAACATTCATCGCTGGATTTCCTAACGATTCTGCATAGATAAGTTTCGTCTTGTCATTAGCAAGCGCCGTGATTTCATCTGCCGTTAAATTTGGATTAAAGAACGTAACATCAATGCCAAGCTTACGTAAACTCACCCCAAATAAATTAAACGTTCCCCCGTAAACAGTTGAAGAGCAAAGTAAATGGTCTCCACTACTACAAATATTTAAAACTGCGAGCATAATAGCTGCTTGCCCAGAAGCCGTTGCAACAGCTCCTACACCGCCTTCTAAATCTGATAACTTCTGCTCAAATGCTGCTAGAGTAGGGTTTCCAATACGTGTATAAATATATCCTTCTGCCTCTAAGTTAAATAGAGCTGCTAAATCATCCGAAGTATCGTATTTATATGTTGTGCTTTGATAAAGTGGTAAAACACGTGGTTCACCATTCTTTGGTGTATAGCCACCTTGCACACAAATTGTTCCTTTTCCCCATGATTCTCCCATCTCTCATTCTCCTTTCTTTTATACAAAATAAAAAACTGCCCCTTTCCTGAAAACAAGAAAGGAGCAGTTTGAAAACACGCTCTAAAGGCTCTTTCTTATCTCTCAGGATTACTACCTGCAGGATTTGGCACAATTCCGTTATACGGCTGTTGCCAAGGTTTCATCGGGCCTGTCCCTCCACCTTTTCTTGATAAGACTATGCAATTACCGTTGATTTTATAGCAATAATTTCCTAATGTCAAACAGTTTTTCTGAATGTTCTAAAATAAATGTTAACAGTTTCATATAAAGCAACAAAAGAAATATATTCTAGTCTATTTCAAAAAAGACCTTTAAAAACCTCAAATCAGTCTATAAAATTAAATAAGTAATTTAACCTATAAATTCAAATTCCCCAAAAGTTAGCCTATATGTTGAATAGGCCATCTTCTCAAAAAGATACTATATATATTCAATCCATTTTTCACTAGTATATTTCACTTTTTTCCCTACTAAGATTTACATAACGGAGGTATAACATGACAAATAAAAAAGATATGCATTACATACTTGCTCTATATGGCATTCTTCTAGGATCTATAGTAGGAGCTACAGTCTGGTTATTTTTAGTCACAATAAATATTGGAATCCACTTTATTTGGGGATACTTGCCTGAAGTTCTCTCTTTTCCCTCTTATTACACCCTTTGCGTAACAATAATTGGCGGGGTCCTTGTTGGTCTATCACAAAAACATTTCGGTACATACCCACGCCTTATGCCTGAAGTGATGGCTGAATATAAAAAAACTGGTCGAATCGAATATCGCTTTGTCCATCGGGCTACTTTAACAGCGATTATTGTTTTAATTTTCGGTGCTAGTCTTGGTCCAGAAGCCGCACTAGTTGGAATTATAGGCGGACTGTGCACATGGGTAGGGGATCGCTTTAAATTTGCCTTAAAGGGTATGAATGAGCTAACCGAGATCGGAATTGGCGCTACTTTAAGTATCATTTTTAACGCACCATTATTCGGTTATTTAGCACCAAATGAAAATGAGGGGGAACAAATTGCTGCTTTTTCTAAAGGAAAAAAAGCGATTGTATACTTAGCTACTACTTTCGCAGGTTTTTCTGTTTATTTACTACTGAGTAAACTTGATAATCGTGGATCCTTTATTGTTGATTTCGGGGAAGGTGCACTTTCTTTCAATGAATGGATCGCATTTCTTCCACTTGCTAGTATCGGCGCTATAGTTGGTTTCTTTTATTTCAAGTTAGAATTCACATTAGAAAAGTTAATTCACCCTTTTAGAGAATACAAGCTGACACTCGGAATTATCGGTGGTATTTTATTAGGAATTGGGGGAACTTTTCTTCCGTACACATTATTTTCAGGGGAACATCAATTAAAAGAATTAGTTGTTGAATGGAGCCATTTATCTTTTTGGATACTACTTCTTTCAGGGATTTTAAAGTTGTGCATTACTGCCGTTTGTTTGAACACAGGGTGGCGAGGTGGACATATCTTCCCAATTATATTTTCTGGTTCAAGTATCGGATACGCAGTAGCATCTATTCTTCCTATAGATCCAGTAGCATCTGTTGCCATCGTAACGACAGCAATTTCAAGCTATGCGTTACGAAAGCCAATAGCTATAACATTACTATTACTTATGTTTTTCCCGCTTAATTTACTATTGCCCATGCTTGGTGCAGCTGCTATCGGGAATGCCTTTCCACTCCCAAAACATAACGAAAATAAAAATTAATAAAAATAGGCAGTGGGGACGAAAGCTCCACTGCCTATTTTTATTACACATGCTGCTTTAATAACGCTTCTAACTCCTCAAAATTATGCACTTCATATGTCGGTATAATCCCACTATCATTTAATTTCCTTTCTGGATTAAACCAACAAGTATCAATTCCCGCTACATATCCACCTTTAATATCAGCGCTTAATGAATCCCCAATAATCAGCCCTTCTTCAGGTGCAAAGTTAGGAATCCGTTCAAAAACATAATCAAAATACTCTTTCATCGGTTTTTGAAAACCTGTATCTTCCGAAACAAAGACATCTTTAAATAATGAATGTAACCCTGCATTACGCAAACGTTTATCTTGCGTCTTAGAAACACCATTTGTCACTATATACAATTCATACTCCCCTTGAATTTGATTTATAAATTCAAACGCACCTTGCATGAGTTGATTTCCTTCTTCTAAGTAGTTACGATAATTATTTTCGAATAATATTCCATTTACTTCTTCTCCATACTCTTTAAACAACAGAGAGAATCGTGTATTTACAACTTCATTGCGTGATAGTTCACCTTTTTCAAAAGCATCCCAAAGACCTTTATTTATTTTTTTATAACGAGTCTCTATCTCGTCTGTTAAAGGGATTCCCTTCTCTTCAAAAAGTACCCGTAAAGCCACTTTTTCAGCCTTTTGGAAGTCTAGTAATGTATCATCTACATCAAATAACAATGTTTTATATTTTTTCATAAATTCATCACACTCTCTTTTCTACAAAAACAAATTTACATAAATCGTATCATTCCTTCTTGTAAAGATAATAGGAGATATCTCATACTATACATAGGGGTGAAAATATGAAAATCAGCAAAAATGAGGAAGAAATTTATCAATACATGCGAATCCATCAATTCCATACCCTATTTTCATTTCATGTCTTGCCATATGTAGAGCTGCATTCTTTTCAAACGAAAGAGATGATATGTAGCGAAGGAAATGCTCTTCCTTATCTCTATTACTTAATTTCTGGGAGAGCCAAAATATATATGAGTCATAAAAACGGGAAGGTTTCATTAATTAATTTTATTCAAGCACCATCTTTTATCGGAGAATTAGGATTAATAGGAGTAGAAAATATTACTAAGTCCGTTGAAGTACTAGAAGATTGTGTGTGTTTGGCACTTCCTCTTAAAGATTGTCAGCAACTTTTATTACAAGATGCAACGTTTTTACAGCACTTATGTAAATTTATTGGAGAAAAGACAATTACTCGCACTGAAAATTACGCAAAAAACTATAGTTATCCTTTTGAAAATCGATTAGCTGCTTTTATTTTATTAACAGAGCAAAATAATTGTTATATAGAAAAGCATACCGAGGCCTCGGAATATTTAAATGTCAGCTACCGTCATCTTTTATATGTATTAAATCAGTTTTGCCAACAAAATTATTTAAGAAAAGAAGGCCGAACATATTATATACAAGATCGAAATACATTAGAAAAGCTTGCTGATGAACTAAAAATATAAAAAAGCAGCATTAACGTTTACATGTTAATGCTGCTTTTTTCGAGTGACGATTATAATTTTAATTAAAATTTACTTGCTACTTTAGCTGCTTCTTCAAGACCTGCAGCGATGATTTCTTCTGCTTTATCTGGGAATTGGTTATGCCCTTCAATAACTACTGTTTCCATGTTTGTTACGCCGAAGAAGCCCATCATACTTGCTACATATTTAACAGCCATTTCTACCTCAGCTGCTGGACCTTCTGAATATACGCCGCCTCTTGCATTTAATAATGCAATCTTCTTATCTCCAATTAGGCCAACTGGACCCTCTGGCGTATATTTAAACGTTTTACCAGCACGGTTTAAATAATCAATATATGTGTGCAATACTGCTGGAATCGTTAAGTTCCATAATGGGAAGCCGAAAATAACTTTATCAGCTTCTAGGAATTGATTTAAATACTTATCAGCAACTGCTACTGCTTTTGCTTCTTCTTCTGTTAAATCAAATCCTTTACCTACCTTGAATGTACCATTGACCATGTCTACGCCTACGTATGGTAATTCTTCTTTATATAAATCAAGTTCTACTACTGTATCATTTGGGTGTGCTTCTTTATAGTTCACTAAAAATGCCTCATATAATTTTACACTAACTGCTTGTTCCGCTGGACGGTTATTTGCTTTAACGAATAAAACTGTTGCCATTATTTATTCCTCCTAGTACTCACTCTTATGTTGTTATATGCTTTCAAAAAAGGTATCCCTTGTAATTGTTGTTTTGTTGCTTACAAACATATTTTATCTTTATATAAAGACAATTTCGTCCTCACATAGACGTATTTTTCCATAAAAAAAGTCCACCTTCTAAAGGCGAACTTGGTCTTACGACTTTCGTCTTATACAATTCCATTTTTAACTGCATATAATGCCGCTTGCGTACGATCAGATAAATTCAACTTACTCAAAATGCTACTTACATGCGCCTTAACCGTCTTTTCTGTAATAACTAAAACAGATGCAATTTCCTTATTGCTCATCCCTTTCGCTAATAGCTGCAATACTTCATTTTCTCTCGCTGTTAGCACATCCACTTGAATAGAAGGTTCTTCTTCCTTTTCTTCTACAGGTAATGTTTGAGAGAGAAGAGCATTTGCTATATCCGGATGTAATTGAATATTACCTTTATATGCGCTTCGAATAGCCTCAACAAGCTGATCTGGTTCTACATCTTTTAAAATATACCCACTTGCTCCAGCCCTTAATGCAGGTAACACATGCGCCTGATCAGAAAAGCTAGTTAATACAATTACTTTCACATTTGGATACTCTTTTTTTATATATGCCGTCGCCTCAACACCATCCATTTCAGGCATATATAAATCCATTAATATAACATCGGGATTTGTTTCTCCTACTTTCACTAACGCTTCTTTCCCATTATTCGCTTCTCCAACTAACTCTAAATCTTCCTGTGTACTTAAGAAAAATGCTAATCCTTTTAAAACGACTGTATGATCATCAACTAACAATACTTTTATTTTCACAAACTTCCCTCATTTTCACATCATAATGGTACATTTACTTTTACGCTCGTTCGTTTATTACTACTTACAATTTTAATTGTTCCACCAACTAATTCTACTCTTTCACGCATCGTAGTCATACCTAGTGATTTCTTTTCTTTTATATTCTTTTCCACAAAGCCCTTTCCTTGATCAACTATTTCTAATGATACATTTTTCTCATTCACTGTAAAATAAATCGTCGCTTCTTTTACACCTGCATGCTTACTTACATTGTTCAGTGCTTCTTGGCCTATGCGCCACAAAGCTTCTTCTACTACACGAGGTAAATCACGAACACCCGTAACTTGCTCCCTAATTTTCAGTCCCAAATTTTCACCGTACTGCTTTAGAGCTGGCAATAATCCTTTTTCTAATCCTGCCGGACGAAGCTGCCAAATTAATGTCCTCATTTCTTTCAAAGCTCCTTGCGCAAGTTCACGCATCTCATGCAAAGATTGATCTACCTTTTCATTTTTACCTTTTAAAACTGCCTCGGCGCCTTTTGTCATGAAGGTTAATGAAAATAATTTTTGCGAAACAGAATCATGTAAATCTCTTGCTAACCGATTTCTTTCTTCCATTCGTACAAGTTCACGGCGCTGCTCGTTTAACCTCAAATTCTCTATTATTAACGAAACATGGTTCGATAATGCTTGAATTACGTCTATTGTATTAGCATCAAACTCTCCATTATTCAAGCTAACACATAAAACACCAAATATATGGTTTTGAATATGTATTGGTGTAGCAATAACAGCTCGATTTAGATGTACATTATGTCCTATTTGATGTTTTATTAGAACTGGTTCATCTTGTTCTAACGCCCTCTTGGCCGCCTCTTTTACATCCTCTTGTAACTCTTCCTGAACGTAAGACGCTCGCAGAGATAATTCTTTTTCCTCCCTAATAAAAAGCGCTACTTGATTCCATTGAAATACTTCACCTACGTGATTTACCACTTTTTCAGGTAGTACATTAAACTTATGAATCGTTTTTAAATCTTGAATGAAACGCTCTAATTTCACATAATAATGTGCTCTTCTCTTTTCATTTTCATATAATTTTGTTCGCTTTAAAGCCGTACCAATTTGGAAAGCAACCGATTGGAGTAATACTAATTCTTCTTCTGAAAAATGTGTTTTACCCGGACTTGCAACATTTAACACCCCAAATTTTTCTCCCCCAGCTTTTAAAGGAACCGTAGCATGATGAAGAATGCCCTCCGTATCTCCCCAATTATATTCAATTGCATTATTAATTCTTTTACATTCAATAATATTAACGGCTCTCTCTAATTTTCCATCTACAAAACCTCGTAAACACCAACATTCACCTTCGCACATCGGGCGTTTATTTTCATATGTCAGTGCCTCTGGTAATTGATAGTCAATTAACTTCGTATACTTCCCATTTTCATCCGCAAGAAAAATCCATCCTGTCGTTAAACCTGTTACACTTAGTAATTTCTCTAGGACAGCTTGCAATACATGATATGTATCATTTGATGTATTTAATGTTTCTGCAATTTCCTTTAATATAACTAATTCATTTGTACGATTATCTCGAAACATACTCAGTCTCCTGCATACAAGATTTTAAATAGCTCTTAAAATAAATCATCTACTTTTCACTTTGTACTTATTCGTAACATTGATATAATGGTGAGAACATAGTTTTCATTATATCACTCGAGGGGGCTTTCATAATGACATTAAATAAAGCACTTACTATCGCTGGTTCTGACACAAGTGGCGGTGCTGGTATACAAGCAGATTTAAAAACATTCCAAGAACTGGGCGTATACGGAATGACATCTCTTACAACAATCGTAACGATGGATCCACATAACGGTTGGGCACATAACGTATTTCCAATCCCAGCTTCTACATTAAAACCACAATTAGAAACAACAATTGAAGGTGTTGGCGTAGACGCTTTAAAAACAGGTATGCTTGGATCAGTAGAAATTATTGAAATGGTTGCAGAAACAATCGAAAAGCACAATTTCAATAATGTAGTAGTTGACCCTGTTATGGTATGTAAAGGTGCTGATGAAGCATTACATCCTGAAACGAATGACTGCTTACGTGACGTTCTTGTGCCAAAGGCATTAGTTGTAACACCAAACTTATTTGAAGCTTACCAATTAAGTGGCGTAAAGATTAATTCTCTTGAAGACATGAAAGAAGCAGCGAAAAAGATCCATGCTTTAGGTGCGAAATACGTCCTAATTAAAGGCGGTAGCAAACTTGGTACGGAAACTGCAATCGACGTCCTATATGATGGAGAAACATTCGACCTTCTAGAATCAGAAAAAATTGATACGACAAATACACACGGCGCAGGTTGCACATATTCTGCTGCAATTACAGCAGAACTTGCAAAAGGAAAACCTGTGAAAGAAGCAGTAAAAACTGCTAAAGAATTCATCACGGCTGCTATTCGTTACTCATTCAAAATTAACGAATACGTAGGTCCAACTCACCATGGTGCATATCGTAAATTTGTTGTATCAAAAGAGCTTGTCTAATATATAAATAAAAAACACTCACAAAGTTCATACATTGCCTCTGTGAGTGTTTTTTATAAGCTTTATGTCTTCTGGTCATCTTATCTTTAAGATACAGAGCTGACCTTATTTCTACCATTTCGTTTCGAGTAGTATAACGCATCATCCGCCGCTTGAATAAATTGCTCTGATGCCCCTTCATACTCTGAAACCCCTACCGAAACTGTAATTTTTATTTTTGTTCCATCTAACAATTCAAATGAATGTTTTTCAACAGCTATACGAGTTTGTTCCCCAACATGAATTCCATAAGCTATTCCTTTCCTTGGTATCAAAAGCGCAAACTCCTCTCCACCCTTTCGAAAAACCAAATCCGGAAATGCTGACATTTCTCGCAAAATATGCCCTACTTGTTTTAACACTTCGTCTCCCGCTGGGTGCCCATACGTATCATTTACATGCTTAAAATGGTCAATATCTATAAGTAGTAAACAAAGTGAATCGTTTTTCAAGTGTTTATTACTAATATGACGATTCATCTCTAAATCAAACTGTCTTACGTTTCCTAGACCTGTCAATGCATCTATCGTTGCGTATTGCTTCATCGTTTGAAATAGCTCATTGGATTGTAAAACATAATTTGCACTTATGAATGTTATGTAACCTGTAATAATACTAGAAATTAAATATAATCCCACTATGTGGATCTCTTTAATTAACCATATATATAACGCTGGGATTAGAATAGATAAAATATATGCGTGTAACCATACCCACTTTTCCCCTAAAGAAAGCTTCATACGCGAAATAAAGATACTCCCTATTCCTATCGCAATGATTGTATAAAAGGCCACTTGAGAAGCTAATGAATAATCCATAAACAACAGTCTAGTTACTAAAATCATAATAATTGTTATGGTACTCGCTATCGGCCCTCCAATAATAACAGCTAGAATAACAGCTAAGTAGCGTAAATCCAATAGGATGGTACCAACACGAACACCGAAATACATTAGTAATATACCTAGTATCCCAGTAAAAATGCCTACTACACATTTCTGCCCAAAAGAGAATCCTTCTTTTAACGGCTTATCTCTTAAAAGCTGACCTCCAACAAAAATAAAGGAAAGAATAATTGTTGTATTTACAAATAAGTCCTTTAACATAAAATGATCTCCTTACTTTTCTATCTATCCCTTTCCTTACTTTATTGTATACGAAATCCCTATAATTCCCAAAGTTTTTATTTATTTTTTGCTGTTCCACGTGAAACAGCAAAAAATAAAAAGGGCGAAAACTCGCCCTTTTTCATTAACAACAGCGTGATATTTTTCCACCCTTTGCGTTAAATCTTGCTTCTTGTGCCTCAGCAAAAAATTGCTTTTGACATACAACCTCTTCTTCAGGATGATGCTTTTTCATATGCTCCACATATACTTCATAACTTGGTACCCCAACGAGCAAACTAATAAAGCGTTTTCTTTCCCTCCATACTTGCCACAGCTTTTTAAGCATAGTTCCTCGACTCACTTTCATCTCTCGGAATATATGGTGCCTCCTTTAACGGCATTGGCTTATTTCTTAATACTTGTATCCAAATTCGAAGTGCTGAAATTAACACAGCGATTACAACTATCATAAAAATTCCGCAAAGCGCTGCATCAATATAATCATTGAAAATAATTTGCTTCATTTGAGCGACATTTTTAGCTGGCGCTAACACTTTTCCCTCATCTAATGCTCCCTGAAATACCTTTGCATGCGATAGAAATCCAATTTTAGGATTTTCATGAAATAGCTTTTGATATCCCGCCGTCATCGTTACAATCAGCAACCCGATAGTTGGAATAAGTGTTACCCAAACGTACGCCTTTTTTCCCATTTTAAACAAAATTGTCGTTCCAAGTAATAATGCAATACCTGCTAGCATTTGATTTGCAATACCGAAAAGTGGCCATAATGTATTAATTCCACCGAGCGGATCTATTACCCCTTGGTATAAGAAATATCCCCACCCTAATACACATAATGTTGTAGCGATTACATTCGCTAATGTAGAATCCGTTTTCCCAAATGGCTTATATACATGCCCTAAAATATCTTGAATCATAAATCGGCCGACACGCGTTCCGGCATCAATTGTTGTTAAAATGAATAGAGCTTCAAAGAGAATCGCAAAATGATACCAAAATGCCATCATGGCCGTTCCACCTATTACTTGTGAGAAAATATATGCCATACCTATCGCTAATGTTGGCGCACCACCTGTACGTGATAAAATTGTTTGCTCTCCAACATTTACAGCGAGATCTTTTAGTTCATTTGGTGTAATAGCAAATCCCCATGAGGAAATAACTTGAGCTGCCTGCAAAACATCTGTACCGATAAGTGCTGCGGGGCTATTAATTGCAAAATACGTTCCCGGTGTTAATACACAAGCTGCAATCATCGCCATCGCTGCTACAAACGACTCCATTAACATTGCTCCATAACCGATTGGCTGTGCGTGTCCCTCTTGCTCGATCATCTTCGGCGTCGTACCTGATGAAACGAGAGCATGGAATCCAGACACTGCACCACAAGCAATAGTAATAAATAAGAACGGGAATAAGTTTCCAGAAAACACAGGACCAGTTCCATCAATAAATTTCGAAACTGCTGGCATTTGTAAATCTGGTGCTACAATTAAGATACCGATTGCTAACCCTACAATTGTTCCGACTTTTAAAAATGTACTTAAATAATCACGTGGTGCTAAAAGCATCCAAACTGGTAATGCCGATGCGATAAATCCATATACAATAAGCATAATAGCAATTGTTTCACCACTAAATGTGAACATACTTGCAAGTGTTGGATTTTCTGCTACATACTGTCCTCCAACAAGAGATAAAATAAGTAGGATAATACCAATTACTGATCCTTCTCCAACACGACCAGGCCTAATATAGCGCATATAAACTCCCATTAAAATAGCGATAGGAATCGTTGCTGCTATCGTAAACATTCCCCATGGACTTCCGATTAGTGCCTTTACTACGACTAATGCTAATACTGCTAATAAAATAATCATAATTCCTAAAATACCTATCATTGCAATTAGTCCTGTAACAGGTCCAATCTCATCTTTAATCATTTCTCCTAACGATTTACCATTACGTCTCATCGAAGCAAATAAAATGACAAAATCTTGGACAGCCCCCGCAACAACTACCCCAACAATAATCCAAATGGTTCCTGGTAAATATCCCATTTGTGCTGCTAAAATCGGTCCTACTAAAGGTCCCGCCCCAGCAATCGCTGCAAAGTGATGTCCAAACAATACCCACTTATTTGTTGGAACATAGTCTTTCCCATCGTTTAATGTATGGGCTGGTGTTTGCCGATTATCATCTAAATTAAAAACCTTTCTCGCTATAAATCTACTATAAAAGCGGTAAGCAACTGCATATACACATACGGCAGCTACTAAGAGCCATACAGCATTAATGGTTTCACCTTGTGATAAAGCTATTACCCCAAAAGCACCTGCTCCTACTGCTGTAATAACGCCCCAAAGTAAGATCGATTTCAATGTCTTCACATACAATTCCCCCAATACTATTTCTTAGTGGAGATTGTACTAAATTTTCTGAATATTTAACTTGAATCCTCCCTATCATGAAGGATTTTCAGTTTATCATGTTAAATTACTCTCATTACCTACTATAATTCAATGTTATTTCGAAGGCGTTTTACATAATTACGACTGACTGGAATCGGTTGCTCATCATACCTATCTAAATACAAATTATACGTGCCATTATAATAAGGTTTCAGTTCTTTTACATATGACATATTAATTAAATAGCTTTTATGTACACGTAAAAAATCATATGCATTTAGCTTATTTTCTAATTCCTGAAGTGTATATGTTGAAATATACTGATTATTCGTTGTGTAAATTGAAACAGTTTTATTTTCTTTATTTTTACTTACATATACGATATCTTCTGGAAGAATATATCGTATACCCTCTTGACTTTCTATCGGTAGTTTTCGCAAATAACTCTTTGCTTTCTCACCTTGTTCTTTACCTATTTTATATAAAAGAAATTGTAAATCTTCTTCACGAAATGGTCGCAATAAATAATAAAATGCTTGGAAACGAAAGGCTGTAATAGATTCTTCTATGTTTTCACCTACAAAAATAAATTTTGTATAGCAATTTATTTCTCGTAATAAACTTGCATATTCAAAACCAGTACCATCTAGTAATTTGGAACTTAAAAAAACAAAGTCTGGTATATGTTTTTTCATCATAAATAAAGATTCTGTTCCTGTCTTTGCTTCAAAACATTCTACATTTCTCATATTTTCAGTGAAATTTTCAGCTAACTCTCTTCTCTCTTCTGCCTCTTCCATGATCAGTAAAATTTTCATTTCTTCAACCACCTAATTCTTTGTCCATATGTCCTGTTGTATACATTCGCTTTTATAAGAAACAATCCCTTTTTCTTACTATACCATTATTTATCTAAAAAAACAGAAAAAAGGAAACCACTTCGGTTTCCTCTCCCCTTTTATCCCGCACTAACTGCCTATAAAGAGCCGAGTAGTGTAGGATAATAAACGGTCAGGGATACGTTTAAATTTTCACTTTATACTAATTCTCGTTGCTTCGTTTCCTGTCCAAGTATTATTACAGCGAATACACCAATTAAAATTGATCCACAGAAAATCGTAAATATTAATGATAGTGAAGCTTCTGAAGCAACTAAATATCCCACTAATAGTGGCCCAAGAATACCACCAATACGACCAAATGCTGCTGCCATTCCTGCACCTGTACCACGAATAACCGTTGGATACTGCTCAGGTGTATAGGCGTATAATGCTCCCCAAGCACCTAAGTTAAAGAAGGATAGTAGCATACCTGCCACAATTAATACTGTTAATGAATCCGCAACCCCAAACAAATAAGCACTGCAAGCTGTCCCAATTAAATACGTAACCAAAACAAATTTACGACCGAGACGTTCAATAAACCAAGCAGCGGTGAAATATCCTGGAAGTTGAGCTAACGTCATAATAAGTACGTATTGGAAACTTTTTATTAAACTAAATCCTTTTAGCACCATTACACTCGGTAACCAAAGGAACATTCCATAATAGGAAAAGACAACACAAAACCATAGAATCCATAGCATAATTGTTGCTTTACGATATTCCCCAGACCAAACTGATTTTATATTTTCAATAACAGATGGCCTTTTTTCAACTTTTTGGAACCTTGGGGAATCCGGTAAATTCCATCTTAAATATAAAGCATATAGTGCTGGAATTGCACTCAATACCATCGCAACTTCCCAACCATATTTAGGAATAACAAAATACGAGATAAGAGCTGCAATTAGCCATCCACCTGCCCAAAAACTTTCTAATAACACAACAATTTTCCCACGCTCATGCGCTTCAACACTCTCTGATACTAGTGTAGAGGCAACTGGAAGCTCTCCGCCAAGCCCCATACCAATTAAAAAGCGTAAAACGAGAAACATTGCAAGTGTTGTTGTTAATGCAGTTAAACCACTACCGATAGAAAATAACAATAATGTAATAATAAAGACTGATTTCCGCCCTATTTTATCTGATAGTATCCCAAAAATAAGCGCTCCTACTGCCATACCGATTGAGTTAATACTGCCTATCCAGCCCATTTCTTGCGTACTTAATCCCCAATCCTTTTGCAAGGCTACCATTACAAATGAAAGCATTCCAACATCCATTGCATCAAATAGCCATCCAAGCCCAGCTATACCAAGTAGTTTGCGCTTCGAAATTTCTTTTACCTTGCCCACTAGAAGTCCTCCTCACACAGGTGTCTTTACACATCATTTTACATGTGTGAATTGTATAAGTAAAATACTTTTGTGTAAAAAATTCTCCTTCATCATTCCCAAAAAGTAAAACGTCTATCCCGATTGGTGAGAGCTAATAATCAGTGGGGATGCCTCACTGATTAAAGTTTCAATTTATTAAAAATGAACAAATAAAAAAAGCAGCGATATTTCGCTACTTTTTCGAACGCATTACTTCTTTTAAAAATTCCGCTAATACTAACTGACGACGCCAGCGTGTTGGATTACTGCATAATCTATAAAACCACTCTAAATGAATCGCTTGAATCCATTTTGGTGCGCGTTTTACCTCTCCAGCCCATACGTCTAAACTTCCACCCACTCCAACAGCCATTTTCGTTTCTAAACGATGCTTATTGTTTTGGATAAAGTTCTCTTGTCTCGGGAAACCAAGTGCAACAAGTAATAAATCTGGTTTTGCTTCTTGAATGCGAGAAATAATATTCTCTTCGTCTTCTTGTTTAAAATAACCATCTTGTATACCAGCGATGGATACAGCTGAATATGTCTTTGTTAAATGATCTGCTGCAGCTTGTACAACATGCGGCTTTGCACCTAATAAGAAAACAGATACCGGCTTACTATCTTCTGATAATTTCGCAAGTAAATTACACATTAAATCAAAACCTGCTACACGTTCTTTTAAAGGTGTACCAAGCATCCCGCTTGCCTTTACAACCCCAATACCATCAGGTGTAATTAAATCTGTATTCAATAATGTTTGATAGAACTTTTCATCCTTTTTTGCGCACATAACAATTTCAGGGTTTGCTGTTACTACCTGAAACGTATGAGTTCGCTCCGCTTCTAGTTGTTCTTTTAAATATTGGACCGTTTCATCCATTGTCATTGTAGAAAAAGGAACGCCTAGAATATCAACTGTTTGTACTGCCATAGTTAACTATCCTCTCTATCATTACAAGTTTTTCGCTATTAATTGCTTATATGTTTCCTTTGTATCTTCATATAGTTTTTGAAGTGAGAAGTTCATAGTAGCATGCTCATAAATATGTTTACCCATTGCTGCTAACTCTCCAGTTTTCCACTTATCATACGCTTCTTCTAAAGCTAATGCTAATGCCTTTCCATCACCTGTCGGCACAATCCATCCGTAAGTTTCATCTACGATTAATGGTTCAATTTCTCCAGCCCTAGTCACAATTGATGGTACGCGCTGATTTGCCGCTTCTAATAAAACTAGTGGGAACCCTTCACTATGGGAAGTTAATAAATTTACATGTGACGACGCAAATAATTGTTTTACATCTTGACGATGTCCTAAAAACTCTACTTTATCGTTAATCCCTTTTTCAGTAGCTAATGACTTTAGATTTTCTTCTAATGGGCCATCGCCAACTAATAATACTTTAATTTTCTCTAATTTTGTTTGTTGTAACGCATCGAATAAAACTTCATGTCCTTTGACAGGATGTAATCGCGCTACTTGAATTGCCGTAAATACATCTTCATCAATATTGAACATTTCTTTTTTATTATAGCCTTCTGCTTTTTCCTTATCATATTCAATTCCATTATAAATAACATGCATCTTTTCATTTGAAATACCTAATGCTGCCAGGCTTTTTTTCAATCTATTTGTTACAACGAAAAATAAGTCTATATTTTTTAAGGCTTTCAAATTTAATTTCGTAAAAATCCAACCTTTTAAGCCCTGTTTAGTAAAGTCTTGAAATGGATCACTATGAATAGTCGTTACCCATTTTGCCTTTATTCTCTTTTTCATTAAAGAAACATAGAAATTAGCCCTAGGGCCATGTGTATGAACTACATCAAATTTTTCTTTATTAATAAATTCACTTATATTCTTTAAAATGGATAAATCATAGCGCGATTTTTGTGAAAACACATGGACTTTTATCCCTAACTCCCTTGCTTCCTTCGCAACAATTCCATCTTCAAATACTGCTAATTCTACTTCACCAGCTGGAAACTGATCGAGAAGTGAAATAATATGTGTTTTCCCTCCCCCATCTTCTGCTCCTGCATTCATATGCAATATTCTCATATTTTTTCCTCCTTTAAATCCTCGCTACGTTTCCATCTATTTTTATTTTACTGTACTAAAAAATAAAAGCTAACAAAAGTTAGCTTTTATTTTTATCATTCAATTTCTAGGTCTACTATTAGATAAGCTAACACCACTACAAAGTAAATACCAACTCCTGGTGCTGTTAAAATATGTCCTGCAATATAAGCAATACCTAACGCTAACAATAAGCTTGCTGAAATCATTCCATATTTTATATTAAATATGTCCTTAAATCTCGTAGCAAATGCTAGTAGAATTCTTAGCCCGTAATAAATAAATGGAATCATTAGTAATACAAAGCCAATAATCCCGAAATCATAAAACCAATCATGGAAGTCCATTTCAATTAGTTTTGGATCTGGCTGCTTTTGTTCATTGTATTTAAAGTTACCTGCATAACCCATTCCTAATAACTTTTGTGACATTGGCGCTTCTTTAAAGAACTGCTTATGTCTTTCTTCATATACTTGACGTCCACTGAAAATAAGATTTTCTTGATTTTCTTTCTTTTGCTCTTTCTCAAGCTCTTTCTTAACTTCCTCTTCTATCTTCGCCTTTTCTTCTGGCTTTTCAACTTTATGGTGATTTTCTTCTTTTTCTTTAAGTTCTTGCTCTTTTTTCAGCTTCTCTTTAATTTCTTTTTCTTTTTGACCTTGCTGCGCCACATTTTGCTCTGATAAATAATTATTGTGAATACCCATATTTTGTGCTAATGGCGTTTGTTTAAACGTTCCAACTACACCAGCTAATAGGACAATAGCAATTACTGCATTAAGCGCAAGGGATTTTTTGTTCGGATTTTTTCTATCAAATAATAATTGTAGTACAATGATTCCGATTGCTGCTGCTAACGTAGCACCAATTGAGCCCATCCCTACTTTTGTACCAACTTGAATTAGCGAATAAATCATTAAAAGTGATGGAATCCAATATAAAATGTGTTTCCAGCTCTTTGTTTTTTGAATAGAATATAGTACCACAATAGGGAAAATAATAGCTAAGATTGAACCTAGTTCATTCCCTGCATAGAACCAACCTCGAGAACCAACCTTCATCCATTCATAACTACCAAAGTCAGTAGATGTTGAAATAGAAATAACCATAATTGCGTTAATGATTAATGTAGAATATACAATACTATTTCGAACCTTATCACTAATATTAACTGTCTTTTTCAATGATTTTAAAGCTAAAATGTATGATCCCAGCATGATATATATATATAATGCTTTCGCAACGAATTTAACTTCTTCACTAAGTACAATAGGATCCTTAACTAGTTTGTTATTAATAAATCCTATTCCTAAAACTCCGGCTAATAATATAAGATAAATTAAAAACTTTCTATTTTCCTTCTCTTTTGCCTGAATTAAAATGTAAATGCCACCAACAGCCATAATAAGGAATCTTACTAAAATTCCAACGGTAGCATTTGACTTTAATAAAGTGATGCTAAGAGACGTTAATAAATCTAAAACAGGCTGTAAAATAATAAAAAAGAGCAAAAAACGCTCAAATCTAACCCTAGCTTGATTTGCTAACATTCCAAGACCTCCATACAAAATCTTAACATTATCTTTTAATCATAATTTATTATCGTTAAAACACACCTAGCAATTATAACATAACTCATATTTAAATTGAGAACTATTTTTATACCGAAACTAGCCACTCTACCTTAAGTAGTACTAGAAAATATTATCCTTTAGCTATCCTTCCCTATCTCTATAAAAACTATCTAACACTCTTCTACTTATTATCAGCATTATAGTAACATTCATTAATTATTATATTAATATATATAATCTAATAATTACAAAATGACATCTACTCAGCTATCCCACAACTAAAGGTTAACCTTGCTTCATTTTTCCCTAAACATTTTCAAACGCTTTCTTTATGTATTTTATCCGTTTTTCTACATGTAACGAAAAGTAATTGTTATTTCCAATACTTTAGTGTATATTTTTTCTCTGGAACATCTTTAAGAGGAAGGGATTAAGGCCATGTTATTAATCGATATATTTACGTTTCTTGGCATTATCGCCGCTGCCATTTCTGGTACATTAGTTGGTTTAAAAAAAGATTTAGATTTATTTGGTGTCCTTTGTTTAGCTGTAGCTACTGCGCTCGGCGGCGGTATTATTCGTGATATTATGATCGGTAACCTGCCCCCTGTCGCATTTGTAAAACCCATTTACTTTTTCGTAAGTGTATTATCAGCATTATTTACTTGTATGTTTTTTGAACGCATCAATAAACTTCAAGTCGTTATTATGCTTTCTGATGCTGTTGGCTTAGGCGTTTTTACAGCTATTGGTGCAAATGCGGCAATGTCACATCATGTTGACGCCTCATTTCTAGTTGTTTCAATGGGAGTCATTACAGGTATTGGAGGCGGTATTTTGCGTGACATTTGTGCTCAAGATATCCCTTACGTATTCCGAAAAGAAATTTACGCAATCGCTTCTATCTTAGGAGCAATTAGCTTCCTAATCACACACGCTATGGGGGCGCACGTATTAGCTTTCTATGTTTGTTTATTAGTAACATTCGTTATTCGTGTCGTCACTGTAATATATAATGTGCATTTCCCTGTTTTCTTTAAAACACATGCTAAAATTAATAAAGGCCATTAAGAGAATTCTAGATAGAATTCTCTTAATTTATGTACTATTCAACAAACTAATATAGAGTAATTATATATAAGCATATATAATTACTCTATATTAGTTTTAAAATTGAAAACGTTTTATATACAGGGGGAAGAATGATGCTTGGGGTTTTCAAAAAAAATATTAATAAAACAAACGCCAGTATAATCGAATTAAGTAAAGAGCAACAAATAACTTTTAATGTACCTACTAATTCTGAATTGAAAATTCAAATGGATATGCTACATATTTCAAAAGAAGATTTACAAGTTGTAAAAATACTACAGCCTTTTATTTATGCAGAAATTGATTGGATTACTGAAAAATTCTATGCCAACATTACAAAACAACCTAATTTAATTACTATTATTGAACGTTACAGCTCTATTCCAAAACTAAAACAAACTTTAAAAACACATATTAAAGAATTATTCAGCGGCAATATGCATGAAGATTTTATTGAACAGCGTGTTAGGATTGCCAAAAGGCATGTACAAATTGGTTTACATCGAAGATGGTATACTGCTGCTTATCAAGAATTATTCCGCTCTATCATGAAGATTTTGCAAACAAAAATAACAACAATCGATGATTTTTCCTATTCTATAAATGTCATAAATAAATTATTCACTCTTGAACAAGAACTTGTTCTTGCAGCTTATGAATCTGAATATGAAAGAATGCAAAAAGAGCATGAGAAAGAAAAAGAATTAACTGCTATGACAATTACGCATATCGCAACAGAACTAGCTGCTGTATCTGAAAAAACAAGCTCTTCTATTCAAAAACTAACCGCCAAATCTGAAACTATTGTAGAGATTGCTAAAACAGGTACATCATTAGCTACAACATCTGAAGAAAAAGCAAATAAAGGGAAAGAACAATTAAACCAGCAGAATAAACGAATGGGATCTATTCAAATGAATATGGAAACGATTATTACAGATACTCATGAACTTCTCAATATTTCTAACAAAATTAATGAAATCATAGATATTGTTAAATCGATTGCGGAGCAAACAAATTTACTCGCACTAAACGCTGCTATCGAGTCTGCACGTGCTGGAGAATTTGGGAAGGGGTTTTCTGTTGTTGCTGGTGAAATTCGAAAATTATCAGAGCAAACGAAAGAATCTATATTTAACGTTACAAAGCTCGTCGAAAAAACAAATGAACAAATTACTCGTGTCTCGTCTTCCGTGAAACAAATTAGCTCTCTCGTATCGGAAGGAACGGATAGTATGTCGGCAACAGATCGATACTTTCAAGAAATTGTAAAAGATATGTCTAACTCAAAAGAACAGAATAAGAAAATTGAACACGAACTACAAGCTATTTCACAAGTAATGAAAGGAATTCAAGATGATTCCTCACAAATGGCTCTAACAGCCGATAATTTGCAACTAGAACTAAATCGATAAGATAAAGTAAAACTTTAATCAGTGGGGGGTTGTTCATTTCCCACTGATTATTAGCCCTCACTAATCAGGCTTTTACGGGCAGCAGGGCCCCACCTAATTTCTTTGTTTTCGCTGAATTTTAACATGGGGGTCTTACTTCCTGGAAAATAGCGGCATAAAATTCAGGTCAGGCATACTTTTCATCTGCACTGACTATTAAATTTCATCTTCCATCAAAAAAAGAATCCAGAATGGATTCTTTTTATTTTCTGAAAAATATTTTTTGACAATACACATAACTCATATAAACACCAAAGCTCTGCAAAATAAACAATGCCGGCATAATTACATTGTAATATACCATATCTACTTGGAAGAGCCTTAGCAATACGTAGCCACTAATTAAAAATAAGAACAACATATATCCCTCATTTTGTTGTTTCTTAATAAGGAAGTGTAATAGAGCTATAGTCATAAACAATGTTACGGCTATATATATCAGTTTTTCACATTTGAAAAGAATAGAATTTATCCCCTCATCTGAAAACTGATTTATCATCGGTTCTAAAAGTTTAAATCTTTCTCCCTCAATCTCTTTTAACTTTTGATCAATATGCTCTGTTACACTTTGATTTTTCGATATTTTTTCCCCATGTTTCGTTTTTCCAATTAAGACAGATTGAACATATGTCTCATTCGCAATCGTATATTGTGATAATCCCATTGTCTTAATTCCATAATTCACACCAAAATGAGCACTATAAAACAGAATAAGTATCCCTATCATCTTTAGTAACACTTTCTGTTTCGTTGCTGATTGAAATACTTCAATTAATAATACATATACCGTGATAAAAATAGGAAGAAATAGTCCCATTGGGAAAATCATATTACTAAATGCAAATAAAATCGCTGAAAACACCCACATATAAAGATGATCTAATCCTTTATATAAAAGTATGTAACAAGCAAAATAAAATAAAAATATTGCAAGTGACTCAGGAGTTAATACGGAACTCATGAATATGTTTGGAATATACAGAGCATAAAATATAGAAGCAATACGACCGCATTCTTCTCCAAAAACCATTACCGTAATACGATAAATAAAAAATGTGGTTCCTGCGCAAAATAACACATTAAATAGTTGTAAAGCGAATAATGTATCACCAAATATACGAATAATTACTGACTCATATATAATAAAAGGCAAATGAGTTACAGTCCCTATATTATTACCAATTGCAATCTGCTTTGCAGACTCATACATCACTTTCATATCACCTATTATTGGAGCGTCTACAAATAACAGCATACTAAGCCTCACAACTATAGATATACTTATAAGAAAAATAAGAAATTGTTTATCTGTAAAACGATATTGTAGAATTGATGCCACTAACAAAATGAGTATGACGAAAATTGCCAATATGATTGTTACACTTGTTGTACTTCCTCCAAAGAATTGCTTACTTGTCTCAAATGCTGCCCAACAACTATAAACAAAAAATGCGAGCATCGCACCGATCATAATTTTATTGAAGAAAGATGAAAAATTTGTTTGTATATGATTCATATGTCCATTGCACCTCTATTTCCATTCATAACAAAACGATTCTATCATGAATGGGTACACGGCTGATAGAGAATTTCTATGACAAATACATAGTCATTACTTTTTACTTGCAATGTAAGCGAATCCTCTTTTACACTACATTTTAGATAAAATAAATTTTCTTTCAGTTACATGAATACAAATACAGAAATTTAAATAATCCTCTTTTGGAATACACTTTACTTCATTAAATATCTAATATGAGTAATCCGCTTACACATATTATTCTGATTGAAAACAGACTATAGGGGCTGAATATATGGAAAAGAAATTCATGCGAGAATCTAAAGCAATTAAGACAACACGTGTCTTTCCTAACGATTTAAATAATCACCAAACACTTTTTGGAGGGAAATTATTAGCAGAAATTGATAGTATTGCTTCGATTGCGGCTGCAAGACATAGTCGTAAACATTGCGTAACAGCATCTATTGATTCAGTTGATTTTTTAACTCCAATTCACCAAGCTGATTCTGTTTGTTATGAAGCATTTGTATGTTATACAGGGAAATCTTCAATGGAAGTTTTCGTAAAAGTAATCGCAGAAAATTTATTAGCAGGCGAGCGTAGAATTGCTGCTACTTGCTTCATTACATTTGTGGCTATAAAAGATGGAAAACCTTCGTCCGTACCACAAGTACTACCTGAAACAGAAGAAGAGCACTGGCTACACCAAACTGGATCAGAACGCGCAGAAAACCGAAAAAAAGGGCGTTTGAAAAGTAAGGAAATGGCTGAAGTATTAACCTTAAGTAAGCCATGGAGCATATAACACTATGTAACACAGGTAAACATTCCTTTATGTTTACTTGCTTTTTTATTTCAATTTTAATTATAAACACCTATCACTACCTAAATATGCTTCCTAGTTTACAAAACAGCCCACTAACTTGTCCTTTATTTTGTTATACTATTAATGGTATAGTATATGATGTTTAATAAAAGTAATGATGCCGATTATATGAAGGATGGTGCAATATGTCTGTTGAGGTACCAATTGTAATACCTAAAACTTTGATTATTATTCCTGCTTACAACGAAGAAGAAGCGATTGCAGATACATTAACAAGACTTTTAGAACTAAAAGAACATTTTGTAGGATTAGATATTTGTGTAATTAACGATGGTTCAATGGATAAAACACCTGAGATTGTTACAACATTCCCAGTCCATCTTGTAAATCTACCTTATAATTTAGGAATTGGGTCAGCTGTACAAACTGGATATAAGTATGCTTATGAGAATGACTATGATATCGCTATTCAATTTGATGCCGATGGACAACATAACCCAGAGGATTTATATAAAATCATCCAACCTATTGCTGAAAATCAATGCGATATGGTGCTAGGGTCTCGATTTACGGAAAAAACTGCATATAAGGGAAGTCTTTCAAGGCGAATTGGAATATTTTACTTCACTGCCTTATTAAAGTTACTAACGAAACAAACATTTATGGATCCAACATCTGGATACCGTGCTATTAATCGCGAAGTAATTCAGATTTTCGCACACAATTATCCAAAAGATTATCCAGAACCAGAAGTACTTATTCACTTAAAAAAGAAAAATCTTCGCATTAATGAAATATCAGTTAATATGCAAGAAAGACAAGGTGGACAATCTTCTATTACACCATTGAAATCTGCATATTACATGATTAAAGTAAGTTTAGCTATATTAATGCAAAAAATTGTGAAAGGTTGATAATCCATGCCTATAATTACCTTTTCATTTATCTTTATTCTATTATTATTTTTCCTGATTATTAACTCGATACGTAAAGGAGCTTTGGAAACAAAATATTCCATTCTTTGGATTTTTGTTTGTATCGCAATGGCGATTTTAAGCTCTACAGATAAGATTATAAATTGGATTGGGAAGCTATTACACGTAGAATACCCACCATCTGTTTTATTCCTGTTCGGACTTTTATTCTGTTTTATTTTAATTTTTGATTTAACTCGTAAGGTTTCTAAACAGCATCACCAACTTGTAACATTGACACAAGATTATGCGTTGCTAAAACAAAAATTAAATAATAAAGAGCAAAATGATTCTTTACACGATGCATAATTAAAAATGACCTACTTTCTATTTTAGAAAGTAGGTCATTTTTATATACCATTTAAATGTAATTTTTTTGATAGGCTTAATGAAATCATTTACCTATTTTAAAAATGGTCTGCTAACCCTCATAACAGTTGCGACAATACCTACACCTATCATTATAAAAAGCATTGGCATCAATGGGAGCGCATAGCGATCATACGCAAGGTATAAACTATTGAAAAAGGTTTGGAATAAAATGTTTATCCATAAAAATGAATACTCTCTCCACCTTCTCCAACAGAATACAAATGCTAGGATCGAGCAAATTATGAAACCTGTTTTAATTGGATCATAAATTTTCTTCATATCTTCCCCAGATATATCAAAAATACTAATTGGAGTGCCTGGATAATAATATGCTTTTTCCCAGAAAATTTGTGGTTTTAAAATTAAATAACTTTTCAACATTGATTTTTTATCTGTATGCCACCATTCCTTAATACGGTCCATCGCTATTTCTTGTTGCTTCGCCATTAATTCATGCGCTTCTATACCCGGATATTTCGCAAGAAGTTCCGCATCAATTTCTTCCACACTTTTTCCAGGGGGATAACCTTCACCCTGATATGTGCCCAGTAATAACGGATTACCTGAACCTGCTGTAAGCGGGATAAACTTGTGAAATTGAACGTAATTACGTGCCCACCAAGGACCAAGCACAACAAATAATACCAATACACTAATAAGGGCTTGCTTTACCATTAGACGTACTGGATAACGTTTTAATACAAGATATATAAATAATAAAATTGGATATAAAGCGATTTGTACCCTAAAATATAGTGCTACAAAGTAGAATAATAAAATAATATAAAAATCTTTCATTGAATGCGTATCTGCTAATTTCAAGCTCCAATATAATAGCCCTAATGATAGAAATAGATACGGACTTTCTGTCAACGTCAAGTTCTCTACTACTACTTCAGGAGGGTATAATGCTAATAACAATGCGGCAATTAATCCTACTGCTGGATTTAAGATATATGTACCAATCTTATAAGTCATATAAATACTTAAGACACCAAAAGTTATCATAACTAATTTTGCACATAAAACACCAAGGCTTCCATGCCCAAATATGGCGAATATGCCTGCTAATAAAAATACTTGTCCAGGCATAATATGAATAGTTGGTTTTGTCGGATCATGATAAGTCAACATACCTGTTTCTAAAAAATTGACAGCATTTTTTTGATACATTAAGTCATCGCTACCAAGCGTCAAATCACTACCATATGTTTTTAAAGTCATTAACCGAAAGATTAGGCCAATAACTAGAATGATACCTAATATTATTAATTCAGGTCTTCGCATATACTTTTGTAACATTCTAAAGTTTCCTCCCTTTTATTACAATACATTTTTCTATTATAACCATCTTTCATATCTAACTTCTATACCTTTAATAATAATTATTATATACATTAAGTTGATTTACAAAGTTTATATGCGGTAAACTTATACAGATATTCTTTTCATTTTATTCCTTATAAAAGGAGTTAATTTAAAAACATAAAAATTTGAGGAGTTAAAATTCTATGATGGAACAAAACCAGCTTGTCTCAGTTGTTATTCCTCTATACAATGCAGAGAAATATATTGAAGAGACAATGCAGTCAATACTGGATCAAACATATAAAAATATCGAAATTGTAATTGTAGATGATGGAAGTAAAGATCGGTCACCTTCTATCGTAAAAAATCTTGCTGAAAAATACCCAGGGCAAGTAAAATACGTTCATCAAAAAAACCAAGGCGTTTCGGTAGCTCGTAATACAGGAATTGAAAACGCTAGTGGAGAATATATTGCTTTCCTTGATAGTGATGACTTATGGCATCCAACTAAAATTGAGAAGCAAGTCGACAGTATACATAAAAACAACATGGATGCGTGCTATTGTGGTTATATGAATTTCTACGAAGAAACAGGCGAAAAGGTTGAACATACAACAAACTTTATTAAAGGTGATATGGCAAAAGCATTCCTAACACATCAAGTTGTTGCTCAAACAAGTACTTGGATTTTCAAACGATCCATCGTAATGAATCATAACATTCGTTTTACACCAGGATGTAGTTGGGGAGAGGATTTGGAGTTTTTATTTAAACTTATGAGTGTGACAAATGTATGTTATGTCGATGAATACTTAACTTACTATAGAATCTTATCAGAAGGGAATCTTTCTTCTAAGTATAAAGATTATGAATTAAAAACGACAAAAGAGTTGGAAGTATTCAATCGTATGAAAGATTGGGTACATAATAAATCTCAAGATTTCATTACAAAAGACCCTCAGTCACTTATTGAGATTCTTGAGACTTATTTATTCCCTTATACAGTCATCAATAACGCTTGTATATATATTAAGGGAAACTCTCAATTAGATAAATCACAAGTTCAATTAATCAAAAAAGATATAAAGAAATATTGCCGTAAAATCTATTCAAAGAATGGAAAACGTAGTAAAAAACTATATGCAATGCTTTGGTTTGTACGAATTAAATTTCTGTTTTCTTAAACTGAAAATATAACGATACTCTCTCTTTCTGTGAACAAATCAAATTTACAAATAGGACAAGCTAACCGGGTCCTAAAGAATAGAAAGGTCTTTTCCCATGAAAACAAATAAAATTCTAAAAAACGCATCCTACCTCTTTGTAGGAAACATTACTGTCCGTTTTGTACTGGCTATTGCAACAATTTTCTTTGCAAGATATGTTTCTCCAAGTGATTACGGTATGTTTACAACTGCGTTAGCAGTTTCAGCTGTTATTTGTTACTTTACAGATGCAGGTTTGACACATACGTTTATGCGTGAAGGAACGAGAAGCGATGCTAATATTAGCGTGCTAATAAGTAGTTATTTACGTATTCGTTTAATATTAGCTATCGTAATTTCTGTACTTTTCGCTATTTGTGCCCAGTTCTTCTATCCCGATGCTTACTTACGTGCGATGGTATATTGGGTTGTTCTGCCAACAATGTTTGGAGCAACTTTACAAGGTGTTGGAATGGCTTACTTCCAAGTAACAGAACGCATGCAATTTACAGCTATTATTTCTGTACTACAAGGTGTAACAGCTGCTGCTGCCCTATTACTAGGGATGTCTTTCCAATGGTCACTTATGATGGTTGCTGCCATGTATGGGGTATCTAGTCTTGTAACAGGTGTTATCGCCTTTATAATGACAATACGTTACACGAAAGTCCATAAGGGTTGGGATAAAGGCATTTTAGATCAACTACTTATTTTCACAATCAATGGAATCATCATTATGCTCTTACCACAATTGGGCCCTATTATATTAGAAAAGGTTTCAACGTATAATCAAGTTGGATTCTTTGGTGCTGCATCTAAAATACCTGCTGTACTATATCAAATACCTGGGGTAATTGCAGCTGCCTTTTATCCAAGGCTGTTTGCTTTTGGTAATGAGAAAAATATTGAAGAACATAGAAAATTATCAAGTTTTGAATTAAAACTTATGTCTTTTTTAGGAATGGGAATTTCTATCCCCTTTATTGCTGATCCAAATTTCTGGATTGTTAGTTTATTAGGAGAAGAATACGCTCCCGCCGGTGACGCTCTTGCTATTCTAGCGTTTATGGTTATTTTACAATCAATTAACTATCCACTAGCCGATAATTTAACAACGATTGGCCAGCAATGGAAACGTGCAACAACAATGACTATTGGATTAGTTGTTGCCATCATAGGTTATATTGTATTAGGTAGTAAATATGGAATGATGGGGGCAGCTGTCGCAGCTATCCTTACCGAAATTACACTATTAATCGGATTTACCCTCTTTATTCGTAAAGGCATGCAATTATTAGTTAAAGGAATTATATTTAATTCCTTAGCCTTTATTATTAGTTACGGTTTATACCGAATTGCATTAATTAACTTACCACCACTAATTGCTTTAACTCTTACTGGTATACTATACGGTATAATCGGAATTGTAATTGATCCTCAAATACGTGGATTCGTTTTAGGGTTTATAAAACAAAAATCAGGTGAAAAGGTAGTATAAAGTTAAGTTCCTTTTCAAAATCATGAAAAGGAACTTAACTTCTTTATTTACATCTGTTTTTCATATACATAATTGCTTCTTTTAACCCATCATAATAAGAAGTTTTTGGTAACTCTCCAATACATTTCTCGTATTTCTCTCCACTTAATACAACTGGTTTTTCCGTCAAATATAGCATTTCCACAAATTCTTTCATCTGCTTATCAAACAGACCAATGAACTGGATCATTCCTCTTTTTACAGTTATTATTCGTTTGGTATATCCCGCTAATTCCCGTATGTGTTGAATCATTTCCTCACCTGTAATGACAACATAATCTGTTATGTTCCAATTTTGTCCATAAGCCTCATCATGTGAAGCTAATTTAACCATTGCTTTTGCACCATCTGGTGTGAAAATATATTCACGGGCAATCTTTTTATCTCCAACAAAGCTAGACATTTTATTTGTAAGTATTGCCTTTAATGTATGATGGACAAGTGTGCTTTTTGCATTTGGACCATAAAAGTCTGGGAAATGAGCAATAAACATTTGTACATTAGCTTGTTTTGAAAATATATACATTTTGAAATGATGGCATTATATGAAAGAATTTAGTATCATGATTCAAGGTACTATTTCAAGTTGGACGGAGGATACTATGAGCTTATTAACAGTTGAAAAATTAGGACATACATTTGGTGATCGTACATTATTTAAAGATGTATCTATGCGATTATTAGCAGGTGAGCACGTTGGATTAGTTGGTGCAAACGGTGTTGGTAAATCAACATTCATGAATATCATTACTGGTCAGCTTATTCATGACCAAGGTCGTGTAGAATGGACACCGGGCACATATTACGGCTACTTAGATCAGCATACTGTTTTAACGCCTGGACGTACAATCCGTGACGTACTAGCGGATGCATTTTTACCGTTATTCGAAAAGGAAAAAGCTTTAAATGAAGTTACAGAAAAAATGGGAACTGCTACACCAGAAGAACTAGAAGAACTTCTTGAACAAATGGCAGAAATACAAGATGCACTTGAAGCAGGTGGTTTCTATTTACTAGATATGAAAATTGAAGAGGCTGCACGTGGTCTTGGAATTGATGCTATTGGTTTAGATCGTGATGTTTCAGCACTAAGTGGTGGACAACGTACAAAGGTATTGCTTGCAAAGCTATTACTTGAACAGCCAGAAGTGTTATTGCTTGATGAACCTACTAACTATTTAGACGTTGAACATATTCATTGGTTAACAAATTATTTGAAAGAATACCCACATGCATTCTTATTAATTTCTCATGATACAGAATTTATGAACAAATGTGTTGATGTTATTTTCCATCTAGAATTCACAAAAATGACACGCTATACAGCGACATATGAAAAATTCCTAGAACTAGCAGAAATCAATAAAAATCAACATATAAACGCTTATGAAAAGCAGCGCGAGTTTATCAAAAAGCAAGAAGACTTCATTGCAAAAAACAAGGCTCGTTATTCAACGACAGGTCGTGCAAAGAGTCGTCAAAAGCAACTTGATCGCATGGAACTTATTGATCGCCCAGAAACAGCAATTAAACCTGAATTCTCATTTAAAGAAAGTCGCGCAAGTAGTCGCTTCGTCTTTGAAGGTGAAAATGTAGAAATCGGATATACACATCCGCTACTACCAAAGCTATCAATGACGATCGAACGTGGTGAAAAAATTGCTATTGTTGGATGTAACGGTGTTGGTAAATCAACGTTACTAAAAACAATCTTAGGTAAAATTAAGCCTTTAAGCGGTAAAACAAGCCTTGGTGACTTCTTAGAGCCTGCATACTTTGAGCAAGAAGTTAAAGCTGACAATATAACACCAATTGATGATGTATGGAATACATTCCCTGGTTTAGACCAGCATCAAATTCGTGCGATGTTAGCAAAATGCGGATTAAAAAATGAACATATTTCTCGCCCATTAAGTCAATTAAGTGGTGGAGAACAAGCAAAAGTTCGTTTATGTAAGCTAATGGGTGAGGAAAGTAACTGGCTACTATTTGATGAGCCGACAAACCATCTTGATGTTACAGCAAAAGCGGAACTTAAGAAGGCTATGAAAGCATATAAAGGAACAATCCTCCTTGTATGTCACGAACCGGACTTCTATGAAGATTGGATTACAAAAGTTTGGGATGTTGAAGAATGGTCTCAAAATAGTAAATAGTCTTTAAGAAAAAACTCCTTGTGTAGACAAGGAGTTTTTTACTTATTTTTATTAAGAATTTTTTATATTGTAGTATCCTATAAGTCGTAATCGAAATTCTTTTAATTCCGGATACGCCTCTAAATTTGCTAACATACCTCTAATTACTGGAATTCTTGGATTAAGCAATCGTATTTCCGCCTCTAAAACATCTAACGTTACTAACAACTCATCATCCTCTAATTGATCAGCTAAACTACGCTTAAATACAATAATTTCTTTTAAAAAATGCTCTTTAACTTGTTCCTTAATAAGCTCTGATTTACAAAGGAATTCTCCAAGCTTTTCTTCATGTAAAATAGGTTCTTCCGAAGATTCTACCAAACCATCTACTAAATGATCTACTCTTTTTAAAATAAAAGCAGCGACATACGATAAATCAATTTCTGGTGCTTGTAAAATAATTAATTCTAAATAACCACGGCATATGCCTTCTACTATAATTACTAAATCCAATAAATATGGCATAACCTTTTCACCATAAATGGACAATAAACTATTCCGATAAAATGCATGAGACTCTAACTTCATCCGCATCATAAATTCTTCTACTTCTTTATTAAACGGAATTGCATTTTCTCTCGCATGCATAATAATAAATTCTTTATGCTTTTGTATATCATTAAACTGACAATGTAATTGTTTTGCAAATTTTTCACGTGGTAATAAAGACTCTTGTTCAATATCCAGCATTTTCTTTTGGATTTTGTCATAATAATATCGAAGTGTCGCTAATAAAAGCTCATCTTTCGATTTAAAATATAAGTAAAAAGCTCCCTTAGATATACCACTAGCTGTCACAATTTCCTGCACTGATGTCGCATTTACACCCTTAGTAGCAAATAACTTCATAGCCGATTCTATAATCAAACGCTCTTTTTCTTTCATATCTTCTCTCCTAAATTTAATCTCGCATCTTATTATAAATGTATTATACCATCTCTTTTTATTGACGATTGACCGAACGGTCAGTTATATTATGTATTAGACTGACCAGTTGGTCAATATAATAAAAAGGGAGCGCAAACATGAACAAAATCATCAATTTCTCGTTAAAAAATAAGTTCGCAGTTTGGCTACTAACCATTATTGTTACTATTGCCGGGATCTACTCTGGACTCAATATGAAGCTGGAAACAATTCCTGATATTACAACACCGATTGTGACAGTAACTACGGTCTATCCTGGTGCTACACCAGAAGAAGTAGCTGATAAAGTTTCAAAGCCGATGGAAGAACAACTACAAAATTTAAGTGGTGTTAACGTTGTGAGCTCATCATCTTTTCAAAACGCATCTTCTATTCAAGTAGAATACGATTTTGATAAAAATATGGAAAAAGCAGAAACAGAAATTAAAGAAGCTCTCACAAATGTAAAGCTCCCAGAAGGTGTTAAAGATCCTAAAGTTTCACGAGTAAACTTCAATGCCTTTCCTGTTATTTCGTTAAGCGTAGCAAGCAAGAATGAATCTTTAGCTACCTTAACTGAAAATGTAGAAAAGAATGTTGTACCAGGATTAAAAGGACTTGATGGTGTTGCATCTGTCCAAATTGCTGGCCAACAAGTAGATGAAGTACAGCTTGTCTTCAAGAAAGATAAAATGAAAGAACTAGGACTAAGTGAAGATACTGTAAAAAATGTTATTAAGGGATCGGATGTATCTTTACCACTTGGCTTATACACATTTAAAGACACGGAAAAATCAGTTGTTGTAGATGGCAATATTACAACGATTAAAGCATTAAAAGAACTTAAAATCCCAGCTATACCTTCCTCACCTAACGGTCAAGGTAGTCAAAATGCTGGCGCTGGTGCACAAACGCCGCAAATGAATCCAGCTGCTATGAACGGGATTCCAACAGTTACATTAGAAGAAATTGCTGACATTAAAGAAGTTGGGAAAGCAGAATCTATTTCTCGAACAAATGGAAAAGAAGCAATTGGAATTCAAATTGTGAAGGCCTCTGATGCAAATACAGTTGATGTTGTAAATGCAGTAAAAGATAAAGTAAAAGATCTTGAGAAAAAATATAAAGATTTAGAGATCATTTCAACATTCGACCAAGGTGCACCTATTGAAAAATCAGTTGAAACAATGCTAAGCAAAGCAATTTTCGGTGCTATCTTTGCGATCGTTATTATCATGCTGTTCCTACGAAATATTCGAACAACGTTAATCTCTGTCGTTTCAATACCACTTTCTTTATTAATTGCTGTTTTAGTCATAAAGCAAATGGATATTACGCTTAACATTATGACACTTGGAGCAATGACCGTTGCTATAGGCCGCGTTGTCGATGACTCAATTGTTGTTATTGAAAATATTTACCGACGTATGTCGTTATCAGAAGAGAAATTGCGCGGAAAAGATTTAATTCGTGAAGCTACGAAAGAAATGTTTATCCCAATTATGTCTTCTACCATCGTAACAATTGCTGTATTTTTACCACTTGGACTAGTAAAAGGTATGATTGGTGAAATGTTCTTACCATTTGCCTTAACTATCGTCTTCGCTTTATTAGCATCATTACTAGTAGCAGTTACAATCGTACCGATGCTAGCTCATTCCTTATTTAAGAAAGAGAGCATGAGGGAAAAAGAAGTACATCATGAAGAAAAACCAAGTAAATTAGCAAATGGGTATAAACGCATACTTGCATGGGCTTTAAATCACAAAATTATTACATCAAGTATCGCTGTCCTTCTATTAGTTGGTAGTCTTGCACTTGTACCAGTTATCGGTGTAAGTTTCTTACCTTCTGAAGAAGAAAAAATGATTATCGCAACATACAACCCTGAACCAGGTCAAACGTTAGAAGACGTTGAAAAAATTGCAACAAAAGCTGAGAAGCACTTCCAAAATAATAAAGACGTCAAAACAATTCAATTCTCATTAGGTGGCGAAAACCCAATGAGTCCTGGTCAATCAAACCAAGCAATGTTCTTCGTGCAATATGATAACGACACGAAAAACTTTGAAAAAGAGAAAGAACAAGTCGTTAAAGATTTACAGAAGATGTCTGGCAAAGGCGAATGGAAAAACCAAGACTTCGGAGCAAGTGGCGGTAGTAACGAAATTAAACTATACGTTTACGGAGATAGCTCAGAAGACATTAAGCCTGTTGTAAAAGATATTCAAAATATCATGAAGAAAAATAAAGACTTAAAAGATATAGATTCTAGTATTGCAAAAACGTATGCAGAGTACACTTTAGTCGCAGATCAAGAAAAGCTGAGTAAAATGGGCTTAACGGCTGCTCAAATTGGAATGGGACTTTCTAATCAACATGATCGCCCTGTTCTGACAACAATTAAAAAAGACGGTAAAGATATCAATGTATATGTAGAAGCTGAAAAACAAAATTATGAAACAATCGATGACTTAACAAATCGTAAAATTACAACGCCACTTGGTAATGAAGTGGCTGTGAAAGATGTTATGACTGTAAAAGAAGGTGAAACTTCGAATACAGTGAAACACCGCGATGGCCGTGTTTATGCAGAAGTAAGTGCAAAACTAACATCTGATGACGTTTCAAAAGCATCTGCCGCTGTTCAAAAAGAAGTAGATAAAATGGATCTTCCTTCTGGCGTAGATGTTTCTATGGGCGGCGTTACAAAAGATATTGAAGAATCATTTAAGCAACTTGGCTTAGCGATGTTAGCTGCGATTGCCATTGTATACTTCGTTCTTGTCGTTACATTTGGTGGTGCCCTTGCACCATTCGCAATTTTATTCTCGCTACCATTTACAATTATCGGAGCTCTTGTTGCCTTATTAATCTCCGGTGAAACATTAAGTGTGTCTGCAATGATTGGTGCGCTTATGTTAATCGGTATCGTTGTAACAAACGCAATCGTGCTTATCGACCGCGTTATTCATAAAGAAAATGAAGGACTATCAACACGTGAAGCTTTATTAGAAGCTGGTGCAACACGCCTTCGTCCAATTTTAATGACTGCAATTGCAACAATCGGTGCTCTTATCCCGCTTGCACTAGGATTTGAAGGTAGTGGCTTAATTTCTAAAGGACTTGGTGTAACGGTAATTGGTGGATTAACAAGTTCAACGTTATTAACACTTCTTATTGTTCCAATCGTTTATGAAGTATTAAGCAAATTTAAAAAGAAAAAAACAAAATAACAAAAAATAACCTCGCTAACTGCGAGGTTATTTTTTATTTCCAAACAAGATTAGGAAATCACCATAGCCTTCTTTCTCTAATTCCTCTTTTGGAATAAATCGAAGAGCTGCGGAATTAATACAGTAACGAAGGCCATTTGGTCCTGGACCGTCTGGAAATACGTGCCCAAGATGTGAGTCTCCTTCTTTACTTCTCACTTCTGTACGTGTCATATTATGACTCACATCCATCTTTTCTTTCACACTTGCTGACATAACTGGTTTTGTAAAACTAGGCCATCCACATCCACTATCAAATTTGTCTAGAGAAGTAAATAGCGGCTCACCTGAAACGATGTCTACATAAAGACCTTCCTCTTTATGGTTCCAATACTCATTTCGAAATGGTGGTTCTGTACCATTTTCCTGCGTTACATAAAACTGCATCTCATTGAGTTTTTCTTTTAAATGAGCATTATCCTTTGGCCAATGTTGCTTAATAAAAGCATCTCGTCCTGAGCCTTTACGATATAACTCATAGCGGAATGTGTTTTTCTTATGATATCCTTGGTGATATTCTTCAGCTGGATAAAATGTAGCTGCTGGTAGTATTTTTGTCGCAATTGGTTTTGAAAAGCGCCCACTCTGCTCAAGTTCTTCTTTTGAGGCTTCTGCTTTTTTATGTTGTTCTTCATTATGATAAAAAATCACTGTTTCATAAGACTGTCCGCGGTCGTGGAATTGTCCTCCAATATCGGTCGGATCAATTTGTCTCCAATATATATTTAACAATTCCTCATACGACATTTTATTTGCATCAAATGTAATTTGTACCGCTTCATAATGTCCTGTTGTTTCTGAGCACACTTCTTTATACGTTGGGTCCTCTTTATGACCGCCTGTATAACCTGAAATAACCTGTATAATGCCCTCCATCTCTTCAAATGGAGAAACCATACACCAGAAACACCCTCCAGCAAATGTAGCTAACTCTACCTTTTCATTTACAGCCATTCTTTCACCCCTATTCTATGTTCTTCTTACAGTATGGCATAAGGAACATCATGTTATAAAAGAAAAAGCATCGAACATCGATGCTTTTTCTTACTTCACTTTATTTTTTCCAACATCCTTCTCCATTTCATCACTTGTCACGTCTAAAACATCTAGTAAGAAAATGAAGATTGGAATACCGATAATCAGTCCCCATACACCTAAGAAGTGCTCTGAGAAAATTAATACCATAAAAGTATAGAAAATCGGTAAATTTGTTTTTTGCGACATAAACTTCGGATTTAATACGTAACTTTCAAGCGCATGAATCACTGTTACGATAACTAAAATATAAACAACGTACATAATACTGCCAATATTGTAAGCAATCATACAAAGTGGGAATAACGAAATGATAACCCCCGCTACTGGAATTAATCCAAGCAAGAAAATCATTAATGCTAAACCTAATAATTGCGGGAATCCTAATATCCATAATGCGATAACTGAAAGAACACAGTTAACAACAGCAATTAAAAATTGTGCTTCGATTACCTTTCCAAATGAACGTGCAAATTTCTTTCCGAAGTACTCAATTTCAGTATAGAAAATTGCAAGCCTGCTTTCTTTAAACTTTGCAGTAAAACCGACAATACGAGATTTTTCTAATAAGAAAAACAAACTCAAAATTAAAGAAAGTAAAACCTGAAGGCCAAATTTACCAACATTCGTAATCGATTTATACAAAATGTCTACGCCTTGTCCTACATATTTAGAAAGCTCCATATGATTGACAGCATTAACTGCATACTTAATTAGTTCACTATCTGGTGGGTTTCTTAAAAATACATTGAATTGGTAAATCAGTTGTGAAATTTGTATCGTCAATACTGGTAAATATTTAAATAGCGTAATAGCAATTCCACCAATTAACATTACATATAGAAATGCTATAATAATTTTTCGATTAATAGGCATGAAATGATCTAATTTGCGGGAAATAAACTTTTGGAATCGATCCATTAAATACGTGAGAATAAACGTAATTAATATTAAATTCAACATACTTTGCAGCCCGTATAACACGAGAGCAAGTATTACTAATACGAGTAACCTCTGAAATCCTTTACTTTGAAACAGGTTTTTTATTTGCATAATCGACGAATACTCTCTCCTGTCCTATAAACTAAAACGTTACTAAGTAGATTTCTCTCTCTTTTCTACTTTTAATTATTCATTCATATTAAGA
Source organism: Bacillus cereus group sp. MYBK5-2 (assembly GCF_051915685.1). Taxonomy (NCBI): domain Bacteria; kingdom Bacillati; phylum Bacillota; class Bacilli; order Caryophanales; family Bacillaceae; genus Bacillus; species Bacillus cereus group sp. MYBK5-2. The sequence goes on along the minus strand of NZ_JBQAFE010000005.1, from coordinate 60,196 downwards.
TTTTTATAAACTCATTATATGCCTACCTTAACAGGTATACAGTAGCTTACTTCTTATTTTACAATACAATGACCTAATTCAAAACGTATTCTACATAGTATTAATGAAGATTTAAGGAAACTTACATTTTTTTAAATAGGTCTTACCACTACTGTAACATAAAAAGCAAGCTATCAGTAGAAATCTGTCCTACAAATAGCTTGCTTTTCTTGTTTTTTAAGTAAGTTTTACTATCCAATGAATGGTATGAACATTGGGATGACAACTACTGTTACAACCCCAACTACCGTTACAGCAATACTTGCCATTGCTGCCTCTACCTCACCCATTTCAATTCCTACCGCAACTCCTAATGCATGACCCGCTGTTCCAAGTGCTAAACCTTTTGCAATCGGATGTTTCACTCTAAATGTTTTTAAGAATAATGCTCCTAATGCGTATACGATAACTGCGTTGAAAATAACTGCAAACGATGTAATTGCTGGAATACCACCAATACTTTCTGAAATTGGTAACGCAATTGCTGTTGTTGCTGCTTGTGGTAGCATTGAATTCATTACTGCTGTATCTAAACCGATTGCTTTTGCAACAATGAACACGACAATTACTGAGCAAATAGATCCAACCACGATAGCTGATAAAATTTGCCACCAATATTTTTTCAACTTATCAACTTGTTTATAGAGTGGGATAGCAAATGCAATGGTTGCTGGCTCTAAGAAGAAACTAATCATTTTTCCGCCAGTATTATATTCTTCAAAAGTAAAGTTACCTACCTTTAGAACGACAATCCCTAATACCATCGCTACGAATAATGGCGTAAATAGGAAGAACCCTTTTGAATGCTTGAATAATAATGTTCCGATTCCGTATGCGATTAATGAAACGACGATTCCGAAATATGGAGTCATTGTGCTTGCCATGTTCATTACCTCCTAACAATATATAAATGCAATGGTTACGCAACCTTTCCGTGCTTGCGTCCTTTATTTACTACTTTCAATTCTTTTGTATCTTCTGTTTCTTTTTCATCTTTTCCTAAAATAAATTGTGCAAATAACCCTGTTACAGCGAGTAAAATAACTGTTGCTACAACAATTACAGTTAAAATTTGTACAAAGTATTGCCCCATTACACCAAGAGAATTAATAACTGAAATACCTGATGGGACGAATAAGAATCCAATAATACCTGTTAAAGCTGTTCCGAGTGATTCAACTTGCTCCAATTTAATAACTTTTAAACATAATAGACTAAATAAAATAACTAACCCGATTACCGATGAAGGCATTGGAATTGGTAAATATGTTGCAATAATATTAGAAATTAACATAATAGCTGAGAATATGAATGCTTGTGATAAGAAACTATATACTTTTTTCGTACTCATTTTGGCCACCTCTTTCGATTTGGTACCTTTATTGTATAGGATAAAAACGTATAAGTAAGCGTTTACATAACAGAACGTCAAATATACAGAATCAGTTACAAATATAAAAGGATGAAATACAAAAGCTGCTTCTTAAATACGAAGCAGCTTCTTGAGTTCTTTTGCATATGTACGGCTAACAGGTACTTTCGATCCTTCTTTCATGATTAAATTATAAGTAGAATTAAACCATGGCTGAATTTCAGTAATATGATTAATATTCGCAATAAAGCTACGGTGTACGCGCATGAAGCTTGCTTGTGGTAACTTCCTCTCTAAAATTACAAGTGTATCATGTGTTACATACGTTTCCCTCATTGTTTTTACTGTTACTTTCCCATCTACAAGCCCTACATATATAATATCTTCAATATTCACAAGTACGATTGATTCTTCAATTGGTAATGCTAATTTATGCATCTCTGCTGTTACATCTGTCCCCTTTATTTCGTGCTTCGTTTCTATTTGCGCTTGTTTTTGTTTTTTATACTTCTTTAATGTCTGCACAATACGCTCTTCATCAAATGGTTTTAAAATGTAGTCTAACGCATCTACTTCAAATGCTTGCAGCGCATATTGATCATAGGCAGTAGCAAATACAATTGCAGGTGGATTTTTCATCTTCTTTAATATATTCGCGATTTCAAATCCGTTATCATCGGATAATTGAATATCTAAAAACACAATATCTGGTCTACTTTGCATTAGTTCTTCTAATGCGTCTTCCACACAATCAGCCTCACCAATTATCTCAACTTCTTTCGTTCTCTCTAATAAATACTTTAGTTCATCACGTGCTAACATTTCATCGTCAACTACTAGTACTTTTAACAATCTGCTCTTCCTCCCCTACTTTTTTTGGAATAACAAAAGTAATCTCTGTCCCCTCATTTAATTCACTTTCGATATGAAGCATCGTTTCTTTTCCAAATAATCCAATAAGACGTTCATTAATATTATATAAAGCTGTTCCAGTCCCTTTCTTTGACGAAACTACCATCTTTCCTAATTGTTCTAAACGTTCTTCCTCAATTCCCTGTCCATTATCTTTTACTTCAAAGTGAACCATACCCTCTTTTTCAAAAACATGCACTTCCACTTCGCATACTGGTTGCTTCTTCGGAAAAGCATGTCGCAATGCATTTTCAACCAATAGTTGAAGAACAAATGGTGGTACTAAAGTTGTCTTTAGCTCATCTTCAATATACATCTTTACCTCATACTTATTTGGGAACCTTGCTTGTTCTAGGGATAAGTATGCCTGTACATGGTTTAATTCTTGTTCTAGTGGAATCAATAACTGACGTGCCCCTTGCAAATTACAACGGAAATATACGCTAAGCTGTAATAATAACTTCCTTGCTTTTTCTACATCTGTTCGGCATAAAGCTGATACTGTATTAATCGCATTAAATAAAAAGTGCGGGTTAATTTGCGCTTGTAATGCTTTTATCTCCGCATCTTGAAGTAATTTACTTTGCAACTCAGCTTCTCCTAACTCTAACTGCGTGGAGAATATTTTTGCTAACCCTTCTGCTAATTCCTCTTCCACACGACTTAACTGGTTAGGATTTTTGAAATAGAGTTTTAATGTCCCTATCGTATTTCCATGCGAAGTTAGTGGAATTACAATCGCCGCTTGCAAAGGGCAGCCTTCATGTTGACAATTAATAACCTCACGTGATTTCGCTTTCATTATTTTCCCTGTGTTTAACACTTCTTTCGACAAACCGGTTATTAAACTATGTGAAGGAATATGGTGATCTGATGCTAATCCAACATGAGCTAATATTTTCTCTGTATCTGTTAAGGATACCGCATCTGTTCCTGTAAAACGGTGAATAATTTGTGCCACATGCTTACATGATTCTTCTGTTAAGCCTTGGCGGAAATACGGTAACGTTTTATCTGCAATACGTAATACTTTATGAGTCTGCAGTGCCTTTGCATTCTCCTCCTGACGCAAAATAGCTTGTATCATAGAAAGTAAAATAAAACTTCCAAAACTATTTACAAGAATCATTGGTATCGCTATTGTTTTCACAACGCTAATTCCATCCTCTATAATTAATAAAATCATAAGCATTTCTAAAGATACGATAAAAACACTTAAAACTGCTGAAAATTTAGGAGTAATTGTACGATTATATTTTTTGAAAATATATCCGATATAACCAGTTATAATCCCAGCTAAAATAGAAGAGATTGCGCAGCTTAGCGCTGTCGTACCACCAAGCATATAACGATGAATACCAGCAATAAATCCTACTCCAACCCCTACGATAGGGCCACCAAGTAAGCCGCTAATACCGACACCCATAATACGCGTATTCGCAATTGTACTTGACGAAGAAACACCTTGTAACCAGTTTTCATTCATAATCGTATTTCCTGCTATTTCAATCCCAGTGTAATTGCTTACAATTGTAAATACCGAAAAAATACAAATAAGCTTCAGCTTATCTACATAGCCATCCTGTTTATGAAGGAGGCGTCTGAAAGTTTTAATATGAGAGAGTAAAAATCCTAAAATAACTATAAGTCCGACTCGTTCAATCATCATGAGTACTAAATTTAGCATCTTTGATTCATTCCTTTTTATTTAGTTAGTTTTATTATGGGAAAATAATGAAGTCGGCGTCAAGAAGAACGAAATATTTTTTGAAATATTTTACACATAATAACTTCCTCTTTATTTGACAATACAATAGAAGAGTGCTAAAAATAAAGTAATATAATACAGTCCTTTAACCCAACCCCGTGAGGTTGAGAAGGAAGTCGGAATATAATATACGTATGTTCTTTTTGGGGGATACGTATGCTTTTTTGACCTTCTCATCATATCAGGTGAGAAGGCCTTTTGTTATTCTTCCATAGCGACTGTAGAAAATAAGGAGGAGTAATAATGAACGTCACTACTGATGTACAACAAATAACAGAGGAGACGAAAGCGAAAAGATATAAAACATTATTTGGTTCTGCGCTAGGATATGCAGCAGAAGGTTTAGATATGTTGCTATTATCTTTCGTACTTGTCTATATTTTAAAAGAGTTTCACTTAAGTCCTGTTGAAGGTGGAAACTTAACATTAGCTACCACAATAGGGATGTTAATTGGTTCTTATTTATTTGGATTTATTGCTGATTTATTTGGCCGTATTCGTACAATGGCCTTCACAATCTTACTGTTTTCACTAGCAACCGCACTCATTTATTTCGCAACAGACTACTGGCAATTATTAATTCTGCGCTTTTTAGTTGGAATGGGAGTTGGTGGTGAATTCGGAATCGGAATGGCCATCGTAACAGAAACATGGTCTAAAGAAATGCGCGCTAAAGCGACATCTGTTGTTGCACTTGGATGGCAATTTGGTGTACTGATTGCTTCACTCCTTCCAGCATTTATTGTCCCACACTTTGGATGGAGAGCCGTTTTCTTATTTGGATTAATTCCAGCTTTACTAGCTGTCTATGTCCGTAAAAGTTTAAGTGAACCGAAAATATGGGAGCAAAAACAACGCTACAAAAAGGAACTATTGCAAAAAGAAGCTGCAGGTAAATTAACAACTACTGAAGCAGAACAACTAAAACATATAAAAAAATTTCCACTTCGAAAGTTATTTGCCAATAAAAAAGTAACAATTACAACAATTGGTCTTATTATTATGTCGTTCATCCAAAACTTCGGATATTACGGAATCTTCACATGGATGCCCACTATTTTAGCAAATAAATATAACTATACATTAGCGAAAGCAAGTGGCTGGATGTTCATTTCTACCATCGGTATGCTAATTGGAATTGCAATCTTTGGTATTCTGGCTGATAAAATTGGTCGACGTAAAACCTTTGCAATCTATTATATTGGCGGTACAGTATACTGTCTCATTTACTTCTTCTTATTCACAGATTCAACATTATTATTATGGGGAAGTGCATTGCTTGGATTCTTTGCAAATGGAATGATGGGAGGATTTGGAGCAATTTTAGCTGAAAACTATCCTGCTGAAGCTCGCTCTACCGCTGAAAACTTTATTTTCGGTACAGGACGTGGGTTAGCTGGATTTGGGCCTGTTATTATTGGCTTACTCGCTACAGGTGGCAACCTACTTGGAGCATTGTCCTTGATTTTTATCATCTACCCAATCGGGTTAATTACAATGCTACTATGTGTACCAGAAACAAAGGGAAAAGTATTAGATTAAACGTAAAAGAGGAGGCATCTCATTTAAGATGCTTCCTCTTTTACGTTTTTATTTATTTTGATTTACTAGCCTTCTGAAATAAGAATGCAGTTTTATCTTCTTCTTTTACAATACCTTGTTTTAATGCTAATTCTCCCGCAACTTTAGGTGCTAACCATAGCATTGGGAATAACAAAATTGATACCGGAACTGCCGTCACCACGATAAACGATTGTAGCGCATTAATACTTCCTTCACCCATATATAAAAGAATTGCTGCAACTGCGCCCATAATAAGCGACCAAAAAATTCGCAAACTAATTCTAGGATCTCCGTCTCCAGTCACTGCCATGGAAATGGAATACGCCATTGAATCTCCTGTTGTCACTACAAATAAAATTGTTAATAAAAGAAATGCTGGTCCAATAATATTAGAAAGTGGCAATTGCTCTGTAATTGCAATCATAGCTGCCGGCATACCAGATTCACTTAATGCGTCCGAGATAGACCCAGGATTCATCAACTCATAAAACACGCCTGATCCACCTAATATAGTAAACCAAAACGTTGTAATAATAGGTGCGATAATTCCAATTGCAACGATGATTTCTCGAATCGTTCTCCCTCTTGAAATTCGACTCACTAAAATTGCCATCATTGGTCCGTATCCAATAAACCATCCCCAGAAAAAGATTGTCCAAGATCCTAACCAACTTGTATCACCACGGTATGTGCTCATCGGTATAAACTCATTTACATAAAATCCAAACGAAGAAACAAACGAATCAATAATAAATCCACCTGGCCCAAATAGTAATATGAATGCCATTAATACAATTGCTAATCTAACATTTAAATTACTTATAATTTGAATCCCTTTATCAATACCTGTTACTGCCGATATGGTAGACACGGCCACCACACAAACAATAATTGCTAATTGAGTAGTAAACACATCAGAAATTCCAAATAATTCTTGTAATCCATAACTTGCTTGTAAACCTAAAAATCCAATTGGGCCAATTGTACCTGCAGCTACTGCAATAATTGCAGCTGCATCAATTATCGTTCCAAGCAGGCTCTTTCTTAATTTTTCCCCAAAAATAGGATATAAAAGTGTTCGAGGTTTTAGCGGCATATCTTTATGATAATGTCCATACATCATAACTACCGCACTAATTGTACCTAAAATCGTCCATGCTAAAAATCCCCAATGCATATAACTTTGTGCTAAAGCAGGCATGACTGCTTCTTTCGTTCCAGCAGATATACCATCATGTATTGGTGGCACCGTCATCAAATGATACATTGGCTCTGCTGCTGCCCAAAAAACGCCACCTCCAGCAAGTAATGTAGACATAATAATAGCAAGCCATTTTGCCGTACTAATCTCAGGTTTTTCTAATCCCCCAAGCTTAACTCTCCCATATTTGGAGAAAGCCATACACATCGCAACAATAAATGTACCTAATAATAAAACTTGCCAGAAGGCACCGAAATATTTAATTGAAAAAGCGAAACTTTTATTAATCGCACTCTCTACATAATCCTTGTTCAAAAAAACTGCAATTACAAATAATAAAAGTGAACCACCACTAATAATAAATACAGGCCAATCAATTTTTCGACTCTTCATCCTCATTTATACTTCCTCCTTCCTCAGCAATCTAAAAAAACAACTTTATTATGTTTTATTGTTTAAACCTAAAAACATAATAATTATATATGCATAACATTTTATCGACTTCCCACATACTTATGTTGTCCCTAAAAATATGCCAAATCCCTTATTAAAAAGAAAAATCCTCTTCCTCTTACATAAAAAAGCAAAACAAAAGACCTTATATTTCTATAAGGTCTTCGAAACAGAAATTTGATTATAACATAAGGTACTCCTTGGTTCAAAAAGCCTCTTCCAAAAATAACCGAGAGTAAAGGCTTCCATTTGCTACATAACAGTAATTAAAAAAAATTATATTTCACAGAAAAAACCTACACTAAATATTATTTATGAAAGAAATTTGGCTTCAAAATTTCATTCGGATACGGTTTATGATAAATGTGAGTGGTAGCTGGAGATAATGGCGGAATAAGCCATACCCAATTACCTGTTACAACACGACCACAAGCAGCTTCTTGCTTCTCAAATTGCTGAAATTGTTGTGCAGCAGTATGGTGATCAACAATACTAACTCCTTGTTTTTTAAAGGAGTGTAGTACGGCAATATTCAACTCAATTAGCGCCTTATCTTTCCATAAGGTACCGTTTCTCGATGTATCTAAATCCATCATCTCCGCAACAGCCGGAAGTAAATTATAACGATCATGATCTGCTAAGTTGCGCGCCCCAATTTCTGTTCCCATATACCATCCATTGAACGGAGCGGCTGTATAAGAAATACCGCCAATTTCTAAACGCATATCTGAAATCATTGGAACACCATACCATTTTACTCCAAGTGATGAAATAGGGTATTCTGGGTGTTCAATTGGCACTTCTTTTACTTCTTCTCTCGGAATTTCTTTATATGTAGGCGCCTTCCCGTTTATAGAGAACACAAGTGGCAATACATCGAAATTCGTACCTTCTCCTTGCCAACCAAGCCCCTGACAAAAGTCCGTAAATGTAGCGGAATGAGAATCACCAATCACTCCCGTTTCTGTTTTATATCCTGCATATCGAATCAATTGGTGATTATAAATTCTTATATTATTTTCTTCACCTTGATATTGCTTAAAAATCGTAATGGTTGGTTTAACTTTCCCGTCGTTCGTTGCATATTTAATATGATGAATTAATGCATTATATACACCCTCTTCATCATTTACTTCGCGCGCATCTAATATGTGCATCTTACTCCAAAATAGTCTTCCAATACATCTATTACTGTTACGCCATGCCATTCGTGAACCATGAACAAGTTCTTCAAATGTATGCTCATATGTCCCTGTCTTTTCTATCTCAATTTGAATTTCTTTTATACGTTCTTCTATCAATTGTTCTTTATGAAGCTCCTTATAACAAATCGTAATAAAATTACTTGCTTCCTCTATTAATTGTTTCGTTTTACTCATAAACAATCTCCTTCTATTTCAACAAAACCCTGCTACTTTACAGTATAAGCAAAAAGGATAGGAGTCACAAATGAAAGTGAGAGTGTTACTTTTATTGTAATATTTTTCAGAAAATTAATGGACTTACTATTGACTTATATGGAAAATGGGTGTATTTTTGACTCAGGTAAAGTGTTTTTACCTAGACCAACTTTTTAGATAGAAAGGAGGTAATGTTATGTCTTCATTTCAATTGCCAAAGCTTTCATATGACTATGATGAACTAGAGCCACATATTGATAGCAATACACTTTCCATTCATCATGGAAAGCACCATGCGACATACGTAAACAATTTAAATGCTACTTTAGAAAATTATACTGAATTACATAATAAATCTTTAGAAGAATTGCTATGTAATTTAGATGCTTTACCGAAGGAAATTGTTACAGCTGTACGAAATAACGGTGGTGGTCACTATTGTCATAGTCTTTTTTGGGAAGTGATGAGCCCACGAGGTGGCGGTGAGCCTAATGGAGACGTTGCAAAAGTAATTGATTATTATTTCAATACCTTTGACAACTTAAAAGATCAACTTTCCAAAGCAGCTATTAGTCGTTTTGGAAGTGGCTATGGATGGCTTGTTCTTGACGGTGAGGAACTCTCTGTTATGAGTACACCAAATCAAGATACGCCTTTGCAAGAAGGGAAAATCCCCTTACTCGTAATTGATGTATGGGAACATGCTTATTATTTAAAGTATCAAAATAGGCGCCCAGAGTTTGTTACCAACTGGTGGCATACAGTAAACTGGGACCAAGTAAACGAGAAGTATTTACAAGCAATTCAATCACAAAAACATTAGTCGTACGTATAAGGTAAATTTGGTAATGTAAAATCAGTATTGTCGAAATCCTCCAGAATCCCCCGGATTGCCACCGGGGGATTTATGATTACTTCATTGTATTTATATAATGTTTTAAAACATTTTTCATTTCTAGTTTCAGCTCTCGGAACAAAAATCCGAATTCACGAGCCTTTCCATTATGTAATGTACAGTTAGTTACCTCATTATAAGGAGCTATATTTTCCCCAGCTTTCTGAATGAGTGCTTTTATTCCTGTCTTCTCTTCTATGAAATGAATAATTTCTTCCGTAGAAACTACCCCGTTACTACAGGCGTTAATTGGCCCTTTCACATTTTCCATTCCGCACCAAGCTAGAAACTCTCCTGCCTCTTTTTCATGTATAAATGACAAAGTTCCATCTACATGATCCACAACGATAGGTTTTTGGTTCACAATACATTCAACGTAAAATTGTAACCTTTTCGTATAATCGTTTTCTCCAATAACAACTGGAAAACGAACTGCAACAACTGGGAATGTTGCTTGTTGAAATACAACGGCTTCAGCTAATCTCTTTCCTTCACCATAATTGAAGTCATTCCTATCTCCATACGCGATTGCATAATCGTGCGGATTAAAGTCTTCTTCTGATAAGCTTAGGGCAGGTTCATAGACGGCCATTGAAGATGTCATAACATATTTCTTCGTTTTCCCTCGTAACACTTCACATATTATCTTCGCTGCATTCGAGCTATAGCATAAATTATCGTATACAATATCATAACTTTTTCCTTCTAGACGCTTTTCTAGTAGCTTTCCATCTTCTCTATCAATAATTATTCTTTTTACTGCGCTACCAAAAGAATCTTCAGTAACTCCCCTCGTCGCAATCGTTACATCGTGCCCCTCTTGCAAAAGTGCTTCTACTAAATGTTTACCAAAAAATCTTGTTCCCCCTAGCACCAATACTTTTTTCAACTTCATCATCCCCATTTTAGCAAATTGTAAAATACTACCTCTCTATTATAAGTGCCAACATATAAAAAGCATGGAATTCGTTTAACGATTCCATGCTTTTCTACAGAAAATATATTAACGTACTCGATATTTATAAATACAATAACAGAAGTACAAAATAGAAATTACTGATACATAAACCCATAGTTCATATACAAATCCCTCTCCCCACACTCCCATAAAATAAAAGAGTGAAGGTAAAGTCAATGTTACCCATGATTGTACGAAGGCAATCCTTCCAAGATATTGATTAATGTTCTTCTTTTGTGTATTTAATACAAAGAATAAATACCAAAGTAATGCCCACATAAACCACGTTAACGCATTAACAACATCATGGAATTGAACAAATGAAACAACCATATAGAATAAGGCTATAATTGCTACCCAAATACAAAACCATCCTAGACCACTACTATCCATTCCTTTTATAAAAGTAACACCTACATATAAATAAGTTAATCCAAATAAGAAAGTAGCCGCATATGAATACACTGTCCAATTGCTTTGGTCAGAAATCATGATCAAATAAAACGGAATAATAATTTGTAGTGCACCCACAAACAAATTAAAAACACCCGCACTTTTCATCTCTGCTTTCCCTAATATAACAAGACTATTTAAAAATAAAGCTGCCCCTGAAAGTAATAATCCTACATAACCCATATATATTCGTGTGAAAATCTTTACCTTTCACACTTTTAACCTCCCCACACTATAAAGTGATACTTATATTATTTTTCTTCCCATTTAAAACTACATACATAATTTTTCATCCAAATAAGTCAGACCTCCTACCTCAAAAAAGGAGTGAACTTAAAACGCTTTCAATAATAAATAATCCTATCAAAACATGAACTAGGATTCCTTGATTATAAACGGACTCTAGCAATGATACAAGTGTTGGAATACATTTCAATAATACGCTTTCAATTCCCATAAAAAATTAATAAAATAATACATTACTCTATCTCATTCTACTACCTTCTAGCATAAGATATTGTAAAATCATATCATTTAAAACAGCGAACGTTCTTTTCTAGGTTCGCTAATAAACTTAGTAGAAAATGAATATAAAAAATGACCTCTTGCTTTTATGCAAAGGTCATTTTTTATATTCATCATTAAACTTCTAAATAGCCATTTTTATTATTTGATTGCCATTTCCAAGAGTCAGCACACATTTCTTCTAATCCGCGTGTTGCCTCCCAGCCTAATTCACGCTTTGCTTTCGATGCATCAGCAAAACATACTGCCACATCACCTGGGCGACGCTCTGTAATTTTATAAGGAACTTTCTTGCCCGAAACTTTTTCAAATGCTTCAACCATCTCTAGTACACTATAGCCCATGCCTGTGCCCAGGTTATAAGCATCTACTCCTGTTGTACTCAGTACTTTCTCAAGCGCCTTTACGTGACCATTTGCTAAGTCCACAACATGGATGTAATCACGGACTCCTGTTCCATCTTTCGTTGGATAGTCATTTCCGAATACGCTTAATTCTTTTAACTTACCTACCGCTACTTGCGTTACATATGGCATTAAGTTATTTGGGATTCCATTTGGATCTTCTCCGATACGCCCACTTTCGTGTGCACCAAATGGATTGAAATAGCGAAGTAATGCGATACTCCATTCTGCATCTGCAAATGCTACATCACGCATAATTTGCTCAATCATTAATTTCGTTTGACCATATGGATTTGTTGCACTTAATGGAAACTCCTCGGTAATCGGTGACGTTTCCGGGATACCATATACAGTTGCAGATGAACTAAAGATTATCTTCTTTACATTATGTTTCTGCATTACTTCACATAGCACTAACGTGCTTGTAATGTTGTTATGATAATATGTTAATGGAATCGCTACTGACTCCCCTACAGCTTTAAATCCTGCAAAGTGAATAACTGCTTCAATTGAATTTTCTTCAAAAATTGCGTCAAGCGCTTCGCGATTTAAAACATCTTCTTTATAAAACTTAAATTGTTTTCCTGTTATTTCTTTTACTCGATTTATAGATTCTACCGAGCTATTCGAAAGATTATCCACTACTATAACTTCGTAACCGCTATTTAGTAATTCTACACATGTATGACTACCAATATATCCTGCTCCACCTGTTACAAGTATTGCCATAATTATAGTCCTCCATATTTCATTCATTATAAACTTCTCAAAGTATATCACATATTTCTTATCCTATGTTTAACATGCGAACACAGAAACTTACATTTTATCCCATAATAATTTTATAACATATACGATTCTAATCAGGTAATAAAAAAATGCCACATAATTTTTATTATGTGGCATTTTTTTATTAAATTACGTAACAATATACACTTAGAAAATGCGCAAGACTACCTAATAATACAAAAACATGAAAAATTTCATGATGCCCCATATATTTAAACTCTAACCATTTTGGCTTTGTTCCATAAATAAATCCACCAATTGTATAAAAAATGCCACCAAGTACTAAGAAAATAATGCCTCCTGTACTTAAATTCTCAGCTAACGGCGCAAAGAATAAAACAATTAACCAACCCATCGTAATATAAATTGCTGTCGATAACCACCTTGGACAATTAAACCAAAACATTTTAAATACAATGCCACAAATCGCAGTTGCATAGACTAAACAAAATAATAGCAAACCACTTGCTGAATTTAATGTAATTAAGCAAAAGGGTGCATATGTACCTGCAATTAATATAAAAATCATAGAATGATCTAGCTTCCTAAAGAAGTATATAACACGTTCATTGGCCACAACACTATGATATACAGCTGACGCCGTATAAAGGACCATCATTCCAATACCAAACAAAATAACAGCTGTAATTGCAGCAAATGATGGCATCTTGATAGAAACTTTCACAAGCATAGCTAATAACGCAATAAATGATAATATCGCTCCACCTAAGTGAGTAAATGCATTAACTGGTTCCCTTACATAAGCATTCATAATAACACCCCTCATATAATTACATGTAGTTTTAATAACTACATGTAATTATATACACATTTCTTTTTAAGGTCAACATTTACAATTCATTTGTTTCGTAATACCATATTTAAAGATATATTAAACATTAAGTTCCACTAAGTTATAAAAGTGAGGGATTCTACGTGGAAAATATAAATGAATTACTTAAGACATTACATTTAGAAAAAAACATTAAACTTGAGGATATTCCAAATGTTGACTTATATGTAGACCAAGTTGTCCAACTATTTGAGAATACTTATGCAGATACAACGAGAACTGATGATGAAAAAGTATTAACAAAAACGATGATTAATAATTACGCAAAAGGGAAACTATTCATCCCTATCAAAAATAAAAAGTATTCAAAAGAGCATATGATTTTAATTAGCCTAATTTATCAATTAAAGGGAGCTCTCTCCATTAACGACATAAAAAGTTCATTAGAAACTATAAATGACTCCTTATTAAATGATGATTCATTCGAATTAAATACGTTATACAAAAATTATCTTGCTCTTACTGAAAGCAATGTCGAAAGCTTTAAACAAGACGTAAATAACCGTGTTACAGAAGTAAATGAGATTTCTTCCTTAGAAGATACAAAGCTAGAAAAATTTCTACTACTAACATCCTTCGTGACTATGAGTAATATGTATAGACGTTTAGCGGAGCAACTAGTGGATGATTTAAAAGAATCATAAATAAAAAACTATCCACCTATTAAAGTGGATAGTTTTTTATTTACTTAATTGCTTCATGAACTTTTAGTTGTTTCCCTTTAATCGTTGTAGTCTTCATGACTTTCAAGACAAGTGGTCCTTTTCCATTTAATATTTCAACGTAAGAAACATTATCTTGTATCGTAATAATACCTATATCTTCTGCTGTAACACCTTTAATTTTAGCAATTGTACCGACGAAATCTACCGCCCTAATTTTCTTCTTCTTCCCGCCATTAAAGTACAGCTTCATAATGCCTTTGTTGATATCTGCATTTTTATCTTTCTTTATAATTGGTTTAGCATGTATCTTTTCTTCAAATGCAGCTTTCTCTTTCATAACTTCTTCTTTTGAAGGTCCAATTGCCTTTGGAATTTCAAATCCAATATACTCCTCAATCTCTTCTAAAAATCTATTTTCATATGGTGTTATAAATGTAATAGCTTTTCCACTATTTCCAGCTCGTCCCGTTCTTCCAGTACGATGTACGTAGCTTTCTTTTTCAAGTGGAATATCATAATTAATAACATGTGTAATATTATCAATATCAATTCCTCTCGCAGCTACATCTGTTGCTACTAAATAACGGAATTTTCCTTTTCTAAAATCATCCATGACTTCAAAACGATCTTCTTGTACCATACCACCATGTATTTTGTCACAAGGATAGTTAGCTCGTTTTAATTGTCTATATACATGATCTACATTTTCTTGTGTACGGCAGAAAATAATACAGCTATCAGGATTCTCAATCGTTGTTACATCTTTAAGTAGTGAAAGCTTCTCGTCTTCTATCACCTCAAAAAGAGTATGTTCAATTTTATCCGTCGTAATCCCAGCTGCTTTAATTTCAATATGAATTGGTGAATTCATATATGTACGAGACAATTTCTCAACATCTTCTGGAAGTGTTGCTGAAAATAACATCGTCATTCTTTTTGTAGGTAATTCATCAATAATTGCCTCTACTTGATCGATAAAGCCCATATTTAGCATCTCATCTGCTTCATCAATAACTAAATACTTCAAACACTCTAAAGAAAGGGTACCCTTCTCAATATGATCCAACACACGACCAGGAGTCCCAACTACAATATGTGTCTTTTGCTTTAATTCTAATTTTTGACGTGCAAATGGAGATTTCCCATAAACTGCCGCAGCCTTAATCCTTTTGAATCGACCTATATTTGTAATATCTTCTTTTACCTGTACCGCAAGCTCTCTCGTTGGTGTTAAAACTAATGCTTGTGGTTTATTCTCTTCCCACTCCACCATTTCACAAAGTGGAATACCAAATGAAGCTGTTTTTCCACTTCCAGTCTGGGACTTCACAACAAGATCCTTCTTTTGTAATGCGACTGGAATAACCTCACCTTGTACTTCTGTTGGATGATTATAACCTAAACCATTAAGTGCTCTTATAATTTCTTTACTTAATGTATACTCAGCAAAGCTTCTTTTACTCATGTACTAACCTCATTTTATTCTTTATTTAATAATTATATTTTTTATTCTCCTACACTTAATTATACTAAGATGATATATCAAACTAATATTTGCAATTCGTTGAAATATCATCTTAACCTAAGTATAACTCTTTTTATATTATTTTTTAAAACAACATAGAAAAGGGCAGTCTTAATAATAAGCCTGCCTACCTACATAATGAAAAATATATTTTTTTAGATAAAATATATTTACGGAACTAACCTTTTTACAAATGGTATTCGTTGCAATACTAAAGTTATTATCATACTCAGAAAAAGTGTAATCATTACATTTATAGGTATTGCCAGTATTGCATGTACATGGGCATCTACCTTTGGAATAACTATGTATAGATAGTTATTTAATAAGAAAAAGTGAAGAATATAAATTCCAAGACTTGCTTGGTTTATACCACGTAATAAAAATGGTAATTGTCTTTCCGAATTTTGGAAAGTGTATTTAAAAAAGACAAATAATCCAATTGCCATAAGTACAACACCTGGCGCAAAATATTCATACCAATATTGGTCCAATTGCCCATTAGCTTTGACTGTATAATAGTATGTAATAAAGAACGTACCAATAAACCCTAAAATTCCCCCAATATAAGATAGGTTTCTCCATTTTTTTGCAATATCATAATTAGATAAGTAATAACCTAGTAGAAAATATCCTACATAGTTTGTCACATAAAATAGTTCGATATTAAAGTTGATAGGATAATAATAATTTACTAGTTTGACTATAACAGATGCATATAACCATAAAATTAAAAAATATTCTATCTCTCTCTTTTTAGCATTTTTCACGAATACTTTCAGTAAAGGGGCGATTAGGTATATTCCTACAATCATGTATAAGAACCATAGATGTAAACCAATACTATTTGTTAAAAAATACTTTACCCCCTGTTTTAAAGAAGCCGGAAAATATCCTACGCAAGCTCCATAGATGTAAAATATAGCACTCCAACCTATAAAAGGTATGATTACTTTACTTGCACGTTTCTTTAAAAATTCCCCAATAGAACTATCTTTTGCTCCCCTTAACAATAAAGCTCCGCTAATCATTACAAATATCGGAACACTAGCACGTGAAAATGAATCATAAAAATTACCAGCCATCCAACGCGATACGTTACTTGCATCTAACATAGAAACATAACCAGCAGAAACGTGAATTGTAACGACCGCAATTGTTGCTAATACGCGTAGCCAATCCATATAAACTAAACGTCCCATAAAACCTCTCCCATAATTAATATATCTATCTACTATTTTCCAAATATAATTCTACAGTAAACCAATAAACATTAAAATACATTATAGACATTTAAATACAAAAAACATTAAATAAAATTTAAATTCCAAATTAATAATTAAACCTTTGACTTCTTAATAAAAATAATGTAAATTATCCTATGGACGAACATTTTTAATTAATAAAAATAAAATATTCGTATTTTAGGGGTGTAAATGATGGAAAACGTATTCGACTATGAAGATATTCAATTAATTCCTGCAAAATGTATTGTAAATAGCCGCTCTGAATGTGATACAACTGTCACTTTAGGAAAACATAAATTTAAATTACCTGTCGTACCTGCAAATATGCAAACGATTATTGATGAAAGAATTGCAACTTATTTAGCTGAGAACAACTACTTTTATATCATGCATCGTTTCCAACCAGAGAAACGAATCTCATTCATTAGAGATATGCAATCACGTGGATTAATCGCTTCTATCAGCGTTGGTGTAAAAGAGGACGAATATGAATTCGTACAACAATTAGCTGCTGAGCAACTGACACCTGAATATATCACGATTGATATCGCACACGGTCATTCTAATGCTGTGATCAACATGATTCAACATATTAAAAAACATTTACCAGAGAGCTTCGTTATCGCTGGAAACGTTGGAACTCCAGAAGCGGTAAGAGAATTAGAAAATGCTGGTGCCGATGCAACAAAAGTTGGTATTGGACCTGGTAAAGTTTGTATTACTAAAATTAAAACAGGCTTCGGAACTGGTGGTTGGCAGCTAGCTGCACTTCGCTGGTGTGCAAAAGCTGCAAGCAAGCCAATTATCGCTGATGGTGGTATTCGTACACACGGCGACGTAGCTAAATCTATTCGAT
This sequence comes from Bacillus cereus group sp. MYBK5-2, assembly GCF_051915685.1. NCBI lineage: Bacteria > Bacillati > Bacillota > Bacilli > Caryophanales > Bacillaceae > Bacillus > Bacillus cereus group sp. MYBK5-2. The sequence continues at coordinate 42,318 of NZ_JBQAFE010000005.1, read as the reverse complement.
TTGGGGCAACTATGGTCATGATCGGTTCTCTATTCGCTGGTCACGAAGAGTCTCCAGGGGAAACAATTGAAAGAGATGGCAAACTTTATAAAGAATACTTCGGTTCTGCTTCTGAATTCCAAAAGGGTGAGAAGAAAAACGTTGAAGGTAAGAAAATGTTCGTTGAGCATAAAGGTTCTTTAGAAGATACGTTAATCGAAATGGAACAAGATCTTCAATCTTCTATCTCTTACGCTGGTGGAACAAAATTAGATGCTATTCGTACTGTAGATTATGTTGTCGTGAAAAACTCGATTTTCAATGGTGACAAAGTATATTAATTCTTAAATTAACTTGAAGGACAAGCATTTTCATGCTTGTCCTTCTTTTTTGTATATAAAAATGAAAAACATTTTAATTTAACAGAATTTTCTATCGTTATATTTTTAGATAGTCTTAAGAAGGAGGATATACGACTTGAAAAATGTAATAGAAAATCGTCTTAATTGCGCAGAGGTACCTGCTGAACTAACATGGGATTTATCCGATTTGTATAATTCTGATGCCGAATAGCATACTGCATTAAATGCATTGGAAAATGATATAAAGAAACTTGATTCATTTAAAGGACATTTACATACTAGCTCCCACACTTTATTAAATTGCCTACTTTTAGAAGAAGAACTTTTAATGACGTTAACAAAACTGTACTCATATGCAAGTTTAAAAGAATCTACTGATCGTACAAATCCAAGTATTCAAGCGAACTCTTCCAAAATTTCTGCTTTATGGACGAAAGTACATAATGCACTATCCTTTATTCATAATGAAATCCTCATATTCGGCGAAGGAACAATTGAAAAATATTTAACTGAAGAAACAAAACTTGAACCTTTCCGTAAATCGTTACTAGAAATACTACAAAAAAGGCAGCACACACTGCATCCACTGCAGTAGCTCAAATGATTAAAGAGGAAGTACAACCTGCTATTGATCGCTGGTGGTACAATGAAACATGCCGGAGTAGATATGTCAAAACCAGATGCAATCCGTAAAGCTGTTTCTTACGTTGGTTCATTAATTGATAAATTAGAGCATTCTTATCAAGTATAAAAAATAAGCCCTCGCTTTATGAGGGCTTATTTCATATTTACTTCCCAAACCGTTTGCGATATCCACATTTCCTGCAAAGTTCTTCAACCGCAACTCTTTTCGAAAATCCATCGACAATGTTTGTTGCTCTTTCACCTTCGATAATGTTAGAAAATGAATCATTATTAATATTCCCAAGGTTAATAATCCCTTCACCGTCTAAACAACAAGGAATAACTGTTCCATTCGCTAAAATACCCGCTTGATTACGAAGTCCATGACAGAATCCTTTCCCATCATCCTCTTCTTCATGTAATGCTGGCCACTGGAATTCATAGTCTTGATTAATAAAGACACGTTCTGCAATTTTTATACCTTTTCCTGGTGTAAGCTTCTCTTCAATTTGATAAGATAGATCAAATTCATTTTCAATTATAGATAATAACTCTCTATTTTTCTGGATTTCAGCATTCGTTTTATTATCCTGAGTTAAATTCCATAACCTTAACGATACAATTAAATCTGATTGACTTGTCGCTTCCCTAATGAAGGAAAGTATACTCCTTACATAGCCCTCTTTATCTTGCGAACCTGGATGTCCATCAAAACTATGCAGTGAAAAATTCATTTGTCTTAACGCAGGCTTATTTAACAGCCTATGTCTTCTCTTATTAATTAACGTTCCGTTCGTTGTAATATTAACTTTAAACCCTTTTTCATGACTTAAGTCTAATAGTTGATCTATTTTCGGGTGGAGCAACGGCTCACCCTTCACGTGCAAATAAATGTAGTCTGTGTGAGGTTTAATTTGGTCTAATCTTTTAGCAAAATCCTCCACAGAAATGAATTGCTTCTGCCTTTCCGTCGGCGGACAAAAGCTACACGCAAGATTACATACACTCGTAATCTCCAAGTAAAACTTCTTAAACTTCTTCACCTTTAATTCCTCACTTCTCTAACTACTTATACTTTTTCCTCTTCATATTACAGCATATTTTTATGGAAATAGAAACATACTTATTTTAGGAAATCTACATACCATCTAATAATATTTAAAAGACCATCGGTAATTTTTGTCCAATGGTCTTTTTATCCTTTTATATACAAAGAATAAATTTATTTATGATACGGTTCATCGTAACTATTCTAAATAAGGTTATTTTTTATTATTTTCATAATTAAATTTAACAAAAAAGGTAGTGCCTTCCGATCCTGTTTGAATTTCTATTTTTGCATTATGGCGGGCAGCAATGGCATAACATACACCTAACCCCAATCCAGTTCCATTATCTTTGGTCGTGTAAAACGGCGTACCCAGTTTCTCTAATACTTCAGGCCTGATACCTTTTCCTTGATCCCGCACTGCAAGCACCACACAATTTTGACCTTCCTTGTAAGTGCTAATGGTTAGAACTTTCCCTGTATTCATCGCTTCTAAGCCATTACGATATAGATTCATTAATAATTGCCGTATCTCATTACGATTTAAAAGTAATTCTGGAATGTCATTTGTATCGACTTGAATATATTTATTTTGATTGTACGTATCAATCTTTATTAAAGGAATAATATCGCGGATAATTGAATTTAAATCTAACATCTGCAAATCCAATTTCCTTGTATTACCCATTGAGAGAAATTCAGTAATAATAGAATTGGCACGGTTAAGTTCTTCAATCATTAAATGAAAGTACTTATTATGTTTCTCATAGGTATTCTCTTCTTTTAATAACTGTAAAAATCCCAGTACTGTTGTCATTGGATTTCTAATTTCATGGCTGATACCTGCTGCCATTTGCCCTATTAAATCTATATTGGATAATCTTTTCAATTCCTGTTCATATTTCTTTTTTTCCGTTATGTTTTTAAAAATACAACAAATACCATCATCATATGGGTATGCAATAACTTCGTGCCAATATTCATCTGCAGTAGAAAGAAATTCGAAATGAACTGTAGTTCGCTCTGACATCGCACGATGAAATTCCTTATACATAACTGTGTCAATTTCACTCGGGAAAACATTCCATATATTCTTTCCTAATACATCTTTTGCTGTTTTTCTTTGCGGAAAATATTGGTGCTTATTTACGTACGTAAATTCCCATTTATTATTTAAAATAAAAAATCCATCCGTAATACATTCAATCACACTTGTAACTTTTTCATTAGCAGCAGCTAGCTCTCTCGTTCGCTCTTCCACTATGCTCTCTAGTTGATCCATATACAACAAATTCGAAAACGTAGGGGCTGTGGCATCAACGATAGATTTTGCTAGTTGAAGTTGTGAATCATCATAATTGTGAGCTTTTCCTTCTTTGCCAACGACGATTACCCCTAATACTTCTCCCATTGAAACCAATGGAATCATCAATAGACCCTTACTATCTATATTTTTTGTTTGAATAACCTCTTGGATCTTGGCTTCATAGCTTTTCTCTGTCCAATCCGCTTCTGTCCAATGACAGTCCTTACTTAATTTCGTTGTTTTAATTGTTGTTTTGTCTAGCGGATCTAGAAGATGAGCAGTCATATTTTTACTCTCTAAAATCTGTTCTAGGTAAAAAAAACATTTATCAAAACTCTCCTGTATCGAGGAACACATCGATAAATCACGTGTAACATTTAGTAACAGTTGTTTCTCAGCAATAAGGTTTTCCTTTTGTTTTAAATTATTTGCGTTTTGAATTGCAACCGCAGCCATATTTACATAAGCTTCAACACTTTGAATTTCTGAATCTGTTAAGTTCATCGGAATTCCATAATCAAATAAAAAAACCAGACCAAATAACTCTTGCCCAAATGAGATAGGCAGAGCTAATAAGGACTTAATTTTGAATGCATTAACCGGTCTCGGATCTGGTCGATGATCCTTTGAGGTATCAGGAATATAGATGGTTCTTTTCGTTTCAATAACTTCTTTTGCCAGTAAGTCTATTTCAGGATCAATTACTTGAGTATCGAGTGTTACACCATTTATAGTCTCTGGTTTTCCTGCAAACCCTCTAAATGTTCCATCTTCCTGGGGTAAATAAATTCCAACAGCGTCGCACCTAACAATCTCCTCTGATATCGCCATTGTCACACGCTGCAATACGTCACGTAGTTCTAATTTCGTATTTATTATTTTTGTTATATTCGCGAGCCTAGAATATCTCGTCTGATCACTTACCATTCACATAGCCTCCAGTTATAGGCATAATAAAATAAATATGATAATATCAGTGTTTTATATAGAATACATTACTTATGATACGGTTCCCCACGATTAATCCGAAACGCTCTATACACTTGCTCAAGCAACACTAATCGCATTAATTGGTGTGGTAACGTCATCTTTGAAAAAGAAAGTGATTCGTTTGAACGCTTCATCACTTCTGAACTTAGTCCGAGTGATCCACCAATTACAAATGCGACTTTACTCTTTCCGTATGTAGCAAGGCGATCTAGGCTTACCGCAAATTCTTCTGATGACTTTTGCTTTCCTTCTATAGCTAATGCAATCACATGCGTGTCATCGGAAATTTTATCCAGTATACGTATACCTTCTTTTTCCTTTACAATTAACATTTCTGCTTCACTTAAATTTTCTGGCGCCTTTTCATCAGGCAATTCAATTACTTCTACTTTTGCGTATGCAGATAATCGTTTTAAGTATTCTGCTATACCTTGTTTCAAATATTTTTCTTTTAATTTCCCAATTGAAATAATCGAGATATTCACACGTATCCTCCACCTTACAAACATGTTATCCACAAAACTTATCCACATATCCACAAATACTACCCACATGTTGTGTGAGAATCTGTGTTCGATACAACATATGTCGCCTCATTTTGACAAAATTCACATGTTTTTTTCTCTTTTTCCAAGTTATCCACATTGTTGATAACTGGCGCAACTTCACACTCATCCACAATAATATCTAACGCTAATTCAACATGCTCTAAACAACAAGGTAAATTCATTTTCTTCACCTCACTTTTCTACAATAGAAAACAGGAGGTAGGCCCTCCTGTTTTTAATACTTTTGAATGCCTAATTTCACCGTTGTTGTTACTCTTTTTGTGCCACGATAAAACGTAAGAGTCATTTTATCATTAATTTCCTTATCATATAAGGCCGTACGGAATCCAATAATATCGCGAATCGGTTTTCCATCTATCGCCACAATAACATCATGTTCTCTTAAACCAGCATCCGCACCTGGCGAAGGACTTTTCACATCCAAAATACAAACTCCCTCTGTTACAGTACCTGGTAAATGTAATGTTTTTGACCAATAATAGTTTGGAATTTCATTTAATGACCTAAGTTCAATCCCAACATATGGTCTTCTTACTTTTCCATACTTCTCAAGTTCATTCATAATCGGAACAGCTCTAGTCACCGGAATAGCAAGGCCGATTCCTTCTACTTCTTTTGCAGCAATTTTCATTGAATTAATACCAATTAATTGTCCTACTGCATTTACAAGCGCACCGCCACTATTCCCCGGATTAATCGCTGCATCTGTTTGTAACACTTCTACTTGCCAATCATAATGTCCATCTTGATCTAAATCTACAGGGACAATACGTTCATTAGCTGAAATAATACCTTGTGTAACTGTTCCAGAAAATTGCAGTCCAAGTGGGTTTCCAATCGCAATAACTGGCTCTCCTCTGCGAACAGTATTAGAATCGCCAATTTCAATTATTTTTTTCACATGCTTTGCATCTATTTCTAATACAGCTAAGTCTGTGACTACATCGGTTCCTAATACTTTTCCAGGAACCTTCTTACCGTCACTTAGACTTACTTCAATACGATTCGCTCCAGCTACAACATGATTATTCGTTACAATATAAGCTTGACCATCTGTCTTTTTATAAATTACTCCTGATCCTGTACCGGCCTCTGAATCTGCCTCTGAAAAGTTATCTCGTTGAATGTTAATAACACCCACAACAGCTTCAGATGCACGATCAACAGCATCTACAAAGCTAATCTGTTTAATCCCTTGAGCTTCGGCCATATTACTTCCGCTTGCTTCAGCTTGCGGAAGCGTATCAGCAGAATTTGAAAATAAAGGCGCTCCAAACGCGAATAAAGAAGCTCCTACAATTGTTCCCGCTATACTAGAAAGAACTATACCTTTGTGCTTCTTTTTTCCTGCACGTTTCATACGATAATTTTCTTCATCAATAAAGGACATATTTGTTCACCTATCTTCCTGAAAACAACTATATTCACCTTTATTGTTTACTAAAATGAAGAATTATACGTATTGAATTTTTGTAGGCATTTTTGGATCTGTATCGTGAATTTCAAAGGATTCACCCACTCCAAATCCTTTTTCCTCTAGTACTTGTGATACTGACATACGCGCTAGTTCTTTCATGTTATTATCTAAGCTTAAATGGGCTAAATAAATATGCTTTGTCTCATCTGTAATTACATCTGCCATCGCTAATGCAGCATCCTCATTACAAACATGCCCAACGTCACTTAAAATACGTCGTTTAATGCTCCATGGATAACGTCCCATACGAAGCATTTCTACATCATGATTACTTTCAAATACGAAAGCATTAGCTCCCTTAATAACGCCTTTCATACGGTCACTTACGTATCCCGTATCTGTAATAAGCGCTAACTTCCTATTATTGTTATGGAAAGCATAAAACATCGGTTCTGCCGCATCATGAGAAACTCCAAATGACTCGACTTCAATATCACCAAAGGTTTTCACATCACCAACTGAGAAAATAAACTTTTGTTCAGTTGGGATATTTCCTATTAAATGTTCCATTGCATTCCATGTTTTCTCATTCGCATAAACAGGTAAATCATATTTACGTGCCAGTACACCTAAACCTTTAATATGATCACTATGCTCATGCGTTACAAGAATACCTGATACATCATTTATATTCAGTTCTGCTTGTTTAAATAAAGCCTCTGTTGCTTTACCACTTAAACCTGCGTCGACTAGTAATTTTTTTTCATCGGTTCCTACGTATAGCATATTTCCTGTACTTCCACTTGCAAGTACGCTAAAATGCAACCCCATTCTTTCTCACTCCAGTATGTTCATCAACCACTTGATTTTCCTTTTCTCCTAATTCCATAACTTGTCCTTCAATTGCATTCACAAAGAAGTCCTGCTTCTGCTCCGTTTTCAAATTCCACGTTGGAGCCAGTACTTGGTTATTAGAAGTAGATGCGGTAAGAGTGGCATAACCAATTTGCGCTTCTTTAACATGCGTATTTCCATGAATTTTATTTTTTAAATACAAATTTTCTAAGGCTGTTTGAGCCGTAATAATTTCTTGCTCTTTCGTTTTTTCACCTTCGCCCATTTCTTTTAAATCAGTTAGCATTGTCTGCGTATATGAAACAAGTTCATTTTTTTCATTTAATTCCACAACAATCATCGCCTGATTATTATAGAAAATAGGCTTATCTTTATATTTTTGGAAGAAATAAATTTTAGAGTCTTTCACCGCTCCAAATTCATACTTTTGTCCATCCAATACATAGTTCTTCAAAAATTCATTATACTTATCTTTTGATAATGATTTCGTATTTAAAAAAGGCTCTTTTAGCTTACTTTCTATCTTGTACATATTTTGTATATGCACTGTTTGATTTTTCAAAGACTGTATATCTTCTTCTTTAAAAGCTTTATTTTCCGCTCTAATAAATGACTCTTTTTTCGGTTCTTTAGGGATATTTCCCATCGTAATTTTGTTTGCTTTTAATTCTTGATCTATCTTTGTTTCTGCAATAAGCTCCAATTGATTACTATCTTGCTTTTGAATGAATTGGAAAATGAGAAAGAGGTCCAAAACAAAAAAGGTCACAATAAATATGGTTTTAATCCGATCCCAATCCATTTAGTCCTCCCTCACTCCACTCATAGATTTTCTGTTTACCTGTTTCATCTTCAACAAGCTTTACATACCAAATTGGTTGTAATCGAACTACTTGTCCATCTAGTGATAACTTGTATCCAATACCAATATCCTTAATTACTTGTTTCTTTATCTCTGGATTATTTTCTAGAGATGCTATTACAACATGCCCTGACGGAAGAGTAACCTTCTGTTCTATACCTTTAGTATTTAAAGACAGCAACGGTCTTTCATATTCCATTACTTCTTCTGATCCCCATATTTGTCTCAATTCAGCTAATCCATCTTCATTGAATACTGAATATCCATCTTCATTTAAACGAAATACTGTCTCTCCTTTATTCATATAGTCCAAACGATATGAATCCAAACTTCCACTGTGACCACTTACGAATTCAAAGCTTTTTTGTAAAAGCATTAAATTATCTATCGTTTTCTCAGTTAAGACAGAAGAGTTTTTATACTTTAGCATGTGACGATCGTTTTCAATTTCCATGGATCTAATACCATCTGTAAATGTTTCTTTCGACATCTCGGTAATCGGACTTAAATAACGAGGATCACTAAACAGAGCATTCTTAAACGTATCAACTGCTAAATTAGATGAAATATATGTTATATTGTTTAACTCTGTCGTTCCATCTGGTAAAAATAACTTTTTCATATCATTAAGTTGATAATCAAAATAAGGCTTTGCTGATACTATAAATTGATTTTGGGCATTTACAATATCTTTTAAATACACGCCACTTAATTTTGCCTCGTATATTTTAAAGTTATCACCATCAGAAACAAAGTTAATTTTAATTTCTTGATCCTTACTTCGAGAAGGATCGAGGAGAATACGATTAAAATGTTTAGGCTTATCTGTACTCTTCTCTTTCATGTTAAACATGGATTTTACTGCATCAAATGGGATATCGGTAGGGAAAACAAGTTCAACTTTCCCTTCACCATGCACATATGAAAGGAAATCACCCTTAGTGATTGATATCTCTTTAAAATCATGTAGTTCCCCTACTTCCAGAGGCTTATAGATTGATTCTATATCTGCCTCTCTTCTGCTCCCATAATGATTTTTATCTTTATGCACGATGATAGAAGTAGGACGGACAACATCGGAAATTTTAGTTTGGTTCATTCCTTCATTTCCCTGCACAAATTTCGCGTTTTGCATGGATGTAGAATCTGGCACATACGTCCATAGGTTAAAAGTAAGAAATAGGCTAATTACAACTAGGTTAATTAAAACTATTGTTTTAAAGTTTTCCATACTCATTCCCAATCGTCCTCTTCATCTGCTGCCATTGGTAACGTGAAATAAATAGTTGTCCCTTTTCCTTCTTCACTCTTCGCCCAAATAGAGCCACCATGTGCCTCAATCATTTCTTTTGCAATTGCTAATCCAAGCCCAGTACCACCCATTTGTCTTGAACGAGCTTTATCTACGCGATAAAAACGTTCAAAGATTTTATCAACGTTTTCTTTTGGAATCCCCATTCCTTGGTCACTTACACTAATTTCTAATAAATCACCGCGATCACGTAAACGATATGTTACTGTTCCACCTTCTGGTGAATACTTTAATGCGTTAGAAATAATGTTATACAGCACTTGAGTAATTTTGTCAGTATCCATATCAATAAATCTAGATTTCTTAGAGAAAGATCGTTTGAAACTTACATTTTGCTCTTTAGACATTTCAAAGCGATCAATAATATTATTAAAGAAATCAGTAAAGTCGACCCATTCTTTCATTAAACGATGCTCTGTACTATCAAGTTTAGATAGCTGTAACAACGCATTTACAAGTCTAATCATTCTTTCTGTTTCTTCTTGTGTAACCGTTAAAAATTGTGGTGCAATATTTGGATCCTGCCATGCTCCATCTGTAAGTGCCTCTAAATAACTGCGCATCGTCGTTAATGGCGTCCTTAATTCATGAGAGACATTCGCCACAAACTCACGGCGTTCCCTTTCTATACGCTCCTGCTCTGTTACATCATATAGTACAGCAATTAAGCCATTTGCCTTCCCTGTTTCTTTTTGAATAACAGAGAAACTAGCACGTAAAATATATGGTTCGTTTCTCGTACTAAAATCTAATAAAACAGAATCTGGCTCTTCATATAAATGATCGAGCGTAAATTCTTCCTGTATTCCTAATACCTCTAAAACAGATTGATCGAGCGCTGTTTCACGAGAAACATTTAACATCTTTTCCGCAGGATCATTTAGTAAAATAATATCCCCTTTTCGGTCAGTAGCAATTACTCCATCTGTCATATGTGATAAAACAGATGATAATTTACGCCTTTCACTTTCTGTAGAAGAACGAGCTTGTTGTAATTTTTTTGATAAATTATTGAAGGATAATGCCAGTTGTCCAATTTCATCATGGCTATGCACTTTTACTTTTCTCGAATAATTTCCTTTTGCCATTTCGATTGCTTGTCTCCGCATATCTGAAATTGGTCTTGTAATTGTTTGAGCCAATAAAATTCCAAGTACGGCTGTTACTAATAAAGCAATTACTGTTCCCGTAGCAAAAATTTGATTTATATCCTTCATTTGTTTATATACATCTTCCATAGATGCCACAATGTAAATAACACCAAGCGCATCCTTACCGTTATCATCTAGAATCGGAGTAAGCATAACTTGAACACGATGACCTGTACTACCATCCTTCTCAATTTTCACTTCCGGCTTTTTTTGTACTAACACTCGCTGAACAGCTATATCAGTTGATGTTCGATTCACCTTATTCTGCTTTGATTCATCTGAAATAGCCAGTAACTTTCTGTGCGAATCAAATACACTTACCTCTTGTATAACTTTCTTCTGATCAGAGGCAAATTTTCGAATTGAAGTTTTAATCGTTTCATCTGTTGACTCTGTTTCTGCTTTTGTATAACTTTTTTTAAACTCTTGCTTCAAATTATATGATAATAAGTTTGTTTGCTGCGTTAAAGAATCCCTAAAACCTTGTACTAAGCTCTTCTCTAATTCCCTTACGAAATATACTCCAATAACTTGCATCGCTATTAATATTAATAGCATATATATAAGCACAAATTTTAAATGAATAGATTGAAAAAAACCAACTTTCTTCATATACTATTCCTGCTCTGGGTCACGCAAGTAATACCCTACTCCACGTCTAGTTACAATTAAAGTAGGATGGCTTGGATTATCTTCAATTTTTTCACGCAAACGACGTACTGTAACGTCTACTGTGCGCACATCTCCAAAATAGTCATAACCCCAAACTGTTTGTAATAAATGTTCGCGTGTCATAACTTGTCCTAAATGTTTCGCTAAATAATGTAGCAACTCAAATTCACGATGTGTAAGCTCGATATTTTCCTCACGCTTCGTTACACTATATGCATTTGGATTAATCACAATTGGTCCAATAACCATTTCTGTATTTTCTTCTTTTTCCGCAGCACCACCTTGTTGATGGCGGCGTAAATTCGCCTTCACACGAGCAAGTAATTCCCTCGTACTAAATGGCTTCGTTACATAATCATCTGCCCCAAGCTCAAGCCCTAATACTTTATCAATCTCAGAGTCCTTTGCTGTAAGCATAATAATCGGCATTTCTGAGCTTTTACGTATTTCACGGCAAACCTCTAAGCCATCTTTACCTGGTAGCATAATATCTAATAAAACCATATCTGGTTGCTCTTCATTAGCCTTTTCAATTGCTTCATCACCATCATGCGCCATTACTATTTCAAAACCTTCTTTTTCTAGGTTAAACTTCAAAATATCTGCAATCGGCTTTTCATCATCAACTACTAAAATTTTCTTTCCCATCATCGTCTATTTCCTCCTTATAAAAATATGGTCAATAATCCCTAAACATATTGATGTTTACATAGTATGTCCTATATGACCGCATCCTTTGTTTAAGTATTTTCTCCTCTATTCTCATAGACTCATGTATGATCCACTTTTACACGGCATCCTATACGATCTATAGAAAAACCTCTAGCTTCAACTGCTAGAGGCTCCTCGTTCTATTTTAAAATAACTACTCAGTTTTGTAAAATTACATAAATAAAAAGGATATTAAGTGGGCCCACCTAATATCCTGAGAGTGGCTCGGGACGGAATCGAACCGCCGACACGAGGATTTTCAGTCCTCTGCTCTACCGACTGAGCTACCGAGCCAAAACTATATATAAAACCACTAATGGTGGTATAAACAAAAGTGGCGGTCCCGACCGGGGTCGAACCGGCGATCTCCTGCGTGACAGGCAGGCATGTTAACCACTACACCACGGGACCAAAAATAAGCAAAAAAAAACATGACCCGTACGGGATTCGAACCCGTGTTACCGCCGTGAAAGGGCGGTGTCTTAACCACTTGACCAACGGGCCACGAAAAATAAAATGGTGAGCCATGAAGGACTCGAACCTTCGACCCTCTGATTAAAAGTCAGATGCTCTACCAACTGAGCTAATGGCTCATACTCACCAACGTCATATTTTCGTGACGACAAGATGTATCATAACATGTATTCTGTATTTATTGCAATACTTTTTTTGTTTTTTTATAAAAGAATAAGAAAAAACTCATGCAGACATGAGTTTTTTCTAAAAAATGTTAATTAAGCTTCGTATACGTTACGAACAATATTTGTTTGGTTACGATCTGGTCCAACTGAGAACATAGATATTTGAATTCCTGTTAACTCAGAAACACGTTCTACGTATTTTCGTGCATTTTCAGGAAGTTCATCTAATGATTTTACACCAGTAATATCTTCTTCCCAACCTGGAAGCTCTTCATATACAGGCTCACATTTCGCTAAAATGTTTAAGTTAGCTGGAACTTCATCAATAACTTCGCCATTGTATTTGTAAGCTACACAAATTTTAAGAGTTGGAATACCTGTTAAAACGTCGATAGAATTTAATGATAGATCCGTTAAACCACTAACACGACGTGCATGTCTTACAACAACGCTATCGAACCAACCTACGCGGCGTGGACGACCAGTTGTCGTTCCATACTCGCGACCAACTTCACGAATTTGATGACCAATTTCATCATGAAGCTCAGTAGGGAATGGACCATCACCAACGCGGCTTGTATATGCTTTACATACACCTACAACGCGAGTAACTTTCGCAGGACCAACTCCAGTTCCAACTGTTACACCACCAGCAATTGGGTTAGAAGATGTAACGAACGGGTACGTACCGTGGTCAATATCAAGCATAACACCTTGCGCACCTTCAAATAATACACGGTGATTATTATCTAATGCATCATTTAATACAACAGACGTATCACATACATATTGCGCGATTTGTTGCCCGTACTCGAAGTACTCTTCGAAAATTTCTTCTACAGTGAAACCTTCTGTATCGTACATTTTTTCAAATAAACGATTTTTTTCTACTAAATTGCGCTCAAGCTTCTCTTTAAATGCTTCACGGTCTAAAAGATCAGCCATACGAATACCAATACGAGCAGCTTTATCCATATATGCAGGACCGATACCTTTTTTCGTTGTACCGATTTTGTTATCACCTTTACTTGCTTCTTCTAACTCATCTTGTTTTAAGTGGTAAGGTAAAATAACATGTGCACGGTTACTTACACGTAAATTATCAGTACTTACACCACGATCGTGTAAGTATTTTAACTCTTCAAGTAATGCTTTTGGATCTACTACTAATCCGTTTCCGATTACACAAATTTTCTCTTTATAGAAAATACCAGATGGAATTAAGTGTAATTTATATTTAACTCCGCCGAAAACAATTGTATGTCCCGCGTTATTTCCACCTTGATATCTTGCAACTACTTCCGCATGCTCAGAAAGAAAATCAGTAATTTTACCTTTTCCTTCGTCGCCCCATTGTGTTCCTACAACTACTACTGAAGACATTATTAAAGCACCTCCGCAATTTTCAAACGATCTATTCAAACAATATAATTGTACCAAAACCGAAAGAGAAGTCAACCGAAAAGCGAACATTTTTTCACAAAAAAACATTTTCGTTCGTAAGAATTATATATTTAACTTATGAAAGCCTTATCTTTCTTATAAAAAAAAAGAAACACATCTTATTATAAGAAATGTGTTTCTTTTTTATACTGCCTTTATGCCGGTGGAGCATGTCCATCCTCAAAACGACGTTCTAAGTTAACGAACTTATTGAACTCTTTGACGAATGCAAGTTCCACTGAACCTACTGGACCGTTACGTTGTTTTGCAATAATAATTTCAATTGTATTTTTGTTTTCCGTTTCTCGATCATAGTAGTCTTCACGATATAGGAAAGCTACAATATCAGCATCCTGCTCAATACTTCCAGATTCACGAATATCAGACATCATCGGGCGTTTATCTTGACGAGATTCTACACCACGAGATAACTGTGATAAAGCAATAACAGGCACTTGCAATTCACGCGCAATCCCTTTTAAGGTACGAGAAATCTCAGATACTTCCTGCTGACGGTTTTCTCCTGATTTCCCACTTCCTTGAATAAGCTGCAAATAGTCAATCAAAATCATACCAAGACCTTGTTCTTGCTTTAATCTACGACATTTTGCTCGAATCTCATTTACTTTAATACCTGGCGTATCATCAATATATATACCAGCATTTGAGAGACTCCCCATTGCCATTGTTAATTTTGCCCAATCATCGGAAGTTAATGAACCAGTACGAAGTCTTTGTGCATCAATATTCCCTTCTGCACAAAGCATACGCATAACAAGCTGATCAGCACCCATCTCCAAACTAAAAATCGCTACATTTTCATCCGTTTTCGTCGCTACGTTTTGTGCAATATTTAATGAAAATGCCGTTTTCCCTACTGATGGACGTGCTGCCACGATAATTAAATCATTTCGTTGGAAACCTGCTGTCATCTTATCTAATTCAGTAAACCCAGTTGGTATCCCAGTAACTTCACCCTTTTGATTATGCAAAAGTTCAATTTTGTCATAAGCATCTACAAGAACATCTTTAATGTTTTGGAATGCTTTTGCATTCGTTTGATGGGATACTTCTAATATTTTTTTCTCAGCCTCGTTTAAAAGACCATCCACATCATCTTCTCTCTCGTATCCATCCGATACAATATGAGTCGCCGTGCGAATTAAACGACGTAAAAGCGCCTTTTCAGCGATGATGCGTGCGTAATATTCTACGTTAGCTGCAGTTGGCACAACTTCTGCTAACTCTGCTAAGTAAGAAACCCCACCAACCTCTTCTAGTAATCCTTGATCAGCCATTGCTGATGTCATCATTACTAAGTCAATCGGCTCTCCCTTATCAGATAGCCCAAGCATGACTTCAAAAATCTTTTGATGTTTCGTTCGATAGAACGAATCAGGTACCAATAACTCTGATGCTGAAGTTAACGCATCTTGATCAATCAATATGGCCCCTAAAACCGCCTGCTCAGCCTCTATATTATGCGGAGGGGTACGATCAGCAAGTACATCACTCATACGCAATCCTCCTTGCTTAATTTATTTTTATTGTTCACTAACATGAACTTTTACTGTAGCTGTTACTTGTGGATGCAATTTCACAGTAACGTTTGTATAACCTAACGCGCGGATTGCATCGTCCATTTCAAATTTACGTTTATCAAGTTTAATCTTGTGTGATTTTTGCATTGCATCTACGATTTGTTTGCTTGTAATAGAACCAAATAAACGGCCACCTTCTCCAGATTTCGCCTTTAATTCTACAGTTAATTTCTCTAAAGTCTCTTTTAACTCTTTTGCATTTTCAAGCTCTGCTGCTGCATCTTTTTCTTCTTTACGCTTTTGAGCTTCTAAAGTTTTCATACTGCTATTTGTTGCTTCAGCAGCTAATCCTTGTTTTAGTAAGAAGTTATTTGCATAGCCATCTGGTACGTTTTTTACTTCTCCTTTTTTACCTTTACCTTTTACGTCTTTTAGAAAAATTACTTTCATGATTGTGTGCCTCCCTGTAAATAGTCATCAATAACAAATCGAAGCTTCTCCTCAGCTTCATCTACTGTAACATTTTTCATCTGTGTGGCTGCATTCGTCAAATGCCCGCCACCGCCTAAGTTTTCCATAATTAGCTGCACATTCACTTCACCTAAAGACCTGCTGCTAATTCCAATGAGATTCTCGCCACGTTTCGCAACAACAAATGATGCAATAATCCCTGTCATCGTTAATAACGTGTCTGCCGATTGCGCAATAAGCACTTGATCGTAGTAATCATCACTATCAACTTTAGCAATCGCAATTCCATTTTTATAAATGTACGCATTTTTTATAGCTTTTGCAACCCGTAAATACTGATCCATATCTTCCTTTAAAAGTTCTTGTACAAGTACAGTATCTGCACCATGTGAGCGTAAATAAGAAGCAGCATCAAATGTACGAGCCCCTGTCCGGAATGTGAAACTTTTCGTGTCGACAATAATACCCGCTAACAATGCCGTCGCTTCTAACATTGTCATCTTTAAATTTTTAGGTTGATACTCAAGTAATTCTGTAACCAATTCTGCCGTTGAAGAAGCATATGGTTCCATATAAACTAGCAATGGGTCTTCAATAAAATCTTCTCCACGGCGATGATGATCAATAACTACCACATTTTCAATTTTATGTAACAGTTTTTGCTCCATCACCATAGAAGGTTTATGCGTATCGACAACAACAAGTAACGACTCATCATTTGCAAATTCCATCGCTTGCTCTGGAGTAATAAAATGAGACCATAACTCCTCATTTTGTTTCACTTTGTCCATCAAACGCTTAATTCCTTTATCGGAATCATTTTCATCTAACACAATATATCCTTTACGCTCATTTAATTGAGCCACTTTTAAAATACCAATCGCAGCACCAATTGCGTCCATATCGGGAGCCCTATGCCCCATAATAATGACATTACTACTTTCTAATACTAAATCCTTTAACGCATGCGAAATGACCCTGGCACGTACACGGGTACGTTTTTCAACCGGATTTGTCTTACCTCCATAGAACTTAACTTTACCTGTCGCTTGTTTAATAGCTACTTGGTCTCCCCCGCGCCCAAGCGCAAGATCTAAACCAGATTGAGCCATTGCTCCAAGCTCTGATAAAGGTAAATCACCTGATCCGACACCCACACTTAATGTAAGTGGTATATTCCTTTTAGATGTTTCTTCACGCACCTGATCTAAAATGCTAAATTTCCCTTTCTCCATCTGCGTCAAAATACTTTCATTTAGCACAACGAAGAATCTTTCTGAAGATGCACGTTTTAAATACGCACCATACTTAAGTGCCCATTCATTTAGTCGCGATGTCACAAGACTTGTTATATTCGTACGTAATTGATCATCTAATCCTTGTGTAACTTCATCATAATTATCCAAATAGATGACAGCTAAAACAGTCCTTTGATCCTCGTACATCTTTTCGATTTCTGTTTGTTCCGTTACATCAAAGAAATAAATTAACTTTTCTTCTTTCCTTACAAAAACGCGAAACTTTCGATTATTTAAAGAGACTATATCATCAGAAGTTTCTCCTTTAATGAAAAGAAGTAATGTTTCTGATACATCGTAAAGGTGCCATCCAGCTAATGCATGCTGTCCCAGACATGAAGATAAATAAGGATTTGCCCAATCAATCCCATAATCCTTATTGTATAACAAAATACCAATCGGCATTTGGTTAAATGCTTCATTACTTACTTTCTTTACTCTTGTAATCATATCTGTCGTATGCTTTTCGAAATTCCTTTGAAAATTAAGTTCAAATCGTATAACGATAAAGAATACGATACAAAAAATGACAAAAGCAGCTATCCCCATAATTAAATGAAAATAACAGAGAATTGAAATGAGCACAAACACAAAAAATGCCAATACATAAACAGGATATAAAAACCACTGTTTCTTATCAAATTCAGGCATGTATACAACTCCTATAAAGTAAAACTAACTTACCTTCCAGTTAGTTAAACAGATTAAAATAGTATAAGGAATATTATTTTATCCCCCTATTTTAGAACGCAATGAAATCCCTAAGTCAATTATACCTAAGATTGTCACAAGAGGAAACAGCATCGGAATAAACATGCATGCAATAAAACTAATAATAGGAACCCCTTTAGTAAAACCTTTTCTATACGCTAAAAAGGCGATAAATGTCAGACCTTGCAGTACAAGCAATAGTGCAAATATGACATTTAGGTTAGAAAATACCATATGTAAATATGATGTTGGTTCTACTTTTATAAAAGTTGCTAACAAAATAAATATAACGTAATACCAAATGATACTCTTTGGTAATTGTATATCTTTAAATTTAGGCCAAGATATAACTTCATGTTTTAACTTTTTCAAAACACTACCTGATATTATCACTGTAATCCAAGAAAAACATACTGAAACTAGCACAAGTATACTTGGAAGTAACGATTGTAATATATCATTCATTTGTGCAAGTAACTCTTTTTGTTCCTTACTAATCGGCATGCCAGTAGCACTTACTATCTTTTCGCTTTTCGCCATACTTTCACTAAACATACTTTGCATTTGCTTCATTATATCTATGTTGAAAAACTTTATACTCGCAACATAAATAATTACAAAACCAATTAAGTATGCAAGCGTCCCCGCTATTAAGATTTCCACTGGCTTTTTTCTTGTTTTATACATATATCCTAAAACAATCCCTATCAATCCAAACATAATTGTCTTCACTAAATTCAGCGGTTGACTCACAATAATAGTAACAAAAAGTGCTGCTACAAAAACCACGAGCACATTAGATAGTTTATGTCTTATCATTAATAGTATAAATGGTAACGGCAACGCAAAAGTTACAACTGTACCCAAAATCGGAACATACATAGATATAAGCAATAAAATTGCATATATAGCTAATAATGCTGCACCTTCTGTAATAAACTTTGTTTGTTTCACATTTTAACCTCTCTTTCAAAAAGAAAAGCATAGCAAAATGCACAGTAGAGTCCCACTCTACTGTGCATTTCATACGCTATTATTCACCAACATATGGTAAAAGTGCCATTTGACGAGCACGTTTAATTGCAACTGTAAGTTTGCGTTGGTATTTTGCGCTTGTTCCTGTTACACGACGAGGTAAAATTTTACCACGCTCAGAAACGAAACGTTTTAATAAATCAACATCTTTATAGTCAATGCGAGTGATGCCGTTAGCTGTGAAGAAACACACCTTACGACGTTTCGCACGTCCACCTTTGCGTCCTGCCATGTCTATTTCCCTCCATTCTTTGTTAAAACTAACAAATTTACTGTATTAGAACGGTAAATCGTCGTCGGAAATGTCGATCGGTTGACCTACATTTGAAAATGGATCGTCATTCTTCGTAAATCCAGAGTTACCTTGGTTACCTGAATTACTAGATTGACCAAATGGGTTAGAGCCTTGGTTACCGAAACCAGCTCCTGATGGTTGCTGATTAAATGAACCACGTTGCTCCCCACCGCCATTACGCGGCTCTAAAAATTGCACGCTTTCCGCAAGAACTTCTGTTACGTATACACGTTTACCATCTTGTCCCTCGTAATTACGAGTTTGAAGACGTCCATCTACGCCTGCTAAGCTACCTTTTTTCAAATAATTTGCTACGTTTTCTGCTTGTTTACGCCATATTACACAATTAATAAAGTCAGCTTCACGCTCACCTTGTTGATTGGCAAATGCGCGATTCACAGCTAACGTAAAAGTAGCTACTGCAACACCATTGGGCGTGTAACGTAAGTCAGGGTCCTTAGTTAAACGACCAACGAGGATAACACGATTCATCAATCGAACCACTCTCCCTTATATATCAATTATTTTTCTTCTTCTTTAACAACGATATGACGAAGGATGTCTTCGTTGATCTTAGCTAAACGGTCGAATTCGTTAATCGCTTCTGCGTTAGATTTCACGTTTAAGATCATGTAGAAACCTTCACGTAAGTCGTTGATTTCGTAAGCTAAACGACGCTTACCCCACTCTTTCGTGTTAATGATTTCTGCACCATTGTTTGTTAAAACACCTGCAAAACGTTCAACTAAAGCTTTTTGAGCTTCTTCTTCAACGCCAGGACGAATGATGTACATAATTTCGTACTTTCTCATTACACTTTCACCTCCTTTTGGTCTAAACGGCCCGTAATGGGCAAGGAGCAATTAATTTATAGTAATTACTCACGAGTTTAGATTATATCATAGTAAGTTATATGAATCAACTCACCAATACATAAAAAACTTGGCAAACATATAATATATTTGCCAAGCTCATATCTTTATTTTTCCTAGGAAATATTAAATTAAACGTTAAAACGGAAGTGCATAACATCTCCGTCTTTTACGATATATTCTTTTCCTTCTAAACGTACTTTTCCAGCTTCTTTTGCAGCTGTCATAGAACCGTTTGTCATTAAGTCATCGTAAGAAACTGTTTCTGCACGAATAAATCCACGCTCAAAGTCTGTATGAATAACACCAGCACATTGTGGTGCCTTCATTCCTTGTTTAAATGTCCAAGCACGTACTTCTTGAACGCCAGCTGTAAAGTAAGTAGCAAGTCCTAATAGGTCATATGCTGCACGAATTAATTGATCTAAACCAGACTCTTCAATTCCTAATTCTTCAAGGAATACTTTTTTCTCTTCTTCGTCTAATTCAGCGATTTCTGATTCGATTTTTGCACATACAACGATTACTTGAGAATTTTCATTTGCTGCAAATTCTTTTACCATTTGTACGTATTTATTTTCCGAAGGATCGATAATATCGTCTTCACTTACATTCGCTACGTATAACATTTCTTTTGTTGTAAGTAAATGAAGGCCTTTAACAATCTTCATCTGCTCTTCTGTAAATTCAACAGTACGAGCTGGTTTTCCCTCTTCAAAAGCTTCTTTTAAACGAACTAAAATTTCATGCTCATATACCGCTTCTTTATCTTTTTGTCTTGCTAATTTCGCAACACGCTCGATACGCTTATCAACAGACTCTAAGTCCGCTAAAATTAGCTCTAAATTGATTGTTTCAATATCATCAATTGGATCTACTTTCCCTGAAACGTGCGTAATATTTTCGTCTTCAAAACAACGAACAACTTGGCAAATTGCATCTACTTGACGAATGTGAGATAAGAATTTATTTCCTAAACCTTCACCTTTACTAGCACCTTTTACGATACCTGCAATATCAGTAAACTCGAATACAGTCGGAACAGTCTTTTTCGGTTCTACTAATTCCGTTAATTTATTTAAACGCTCATCTGGTACTTCTACAATCCCTACGTTTGGATCAATTGTACAGAATGGATAGTTCGCAGATTCTGCTCCTGCTTGTGTAATTGCATTAAATAAAGTGGACTTCCCTACGTTAGGTAATCCAACAATCCCAGCCGTTAATCCCATATTTTTCACTCCTATGTCTCAATCTTTCATCATTATAGATAGTAACGAAAAAAATGACAAGTTTCCGCCAAACGAAAAAAAGTAACAGTTACCTACTGTAACTGTTACTCTCCCTCTATTCTTCGTGCTTCACAAGTATTTTTTTCACCTTACGATCAAACTCTCTTCGAGGAATCATTACTGAATGGTCACACCCCTCGCACTTAATGCGGATATCCATTCCCATACGAATAATTTTCCAACGATTCTCGCCACATGGATGGGCTTTCTTCATTTCCACAACATCATACAAGTTATATTCCTTTTGCTCCATTCTCCAAACTCCTCTCCATACTAAATTGCTTTTCCACTAACTAATTCTTCACGATTATATAAAACCATACGTGGATATGGAATTTCAATTCCATGTAAATCAAGACGATTTTTAATCTCTTTACGAAGTGCCCTTGCAATAACTGCATGTTGCATCGGTTCTACTTCAGCAATAACACGTAATATAACTTCTGATGCTGCTAATGTTTGCACACCTAATAATTGAGGCGTTGTTACCATTTTTTCGTACTTTGAAGGTAATTCTACTAATAAATCTTCAATAACTTGCTCTGCTTTCGCAATATCAGCCTCATATGAAATAGATACATCAACAAACGCTACACTATTACTAACTGAGTAGTTAGTAACTTGAATAATACTTCCATTTGGTAAAGTATGAATTTCACCTGTCCAACTCTTTACTTTCGTTGTACGAAGTCCAATTTCTAAAACGACTCCTTCAAATTGACCGATTTTAACATAATCGCCAACTGAAAACTGATCTTCTAACAAAATAAATAAACCTGTAATAACGTCTTTCACTAAACTTTGAGCACCAAATCCGACTGCTAAACCAATTACCCCAGCACCCGCTAATAAACCTGATGCATTAATATCAAACACACCTAAAATCGCAATTAGCATAATGAACATAACAACGTACGCTACAATATTTTCAAGTAATTTCGCTACTGTAACTGTACGACGTTCTGAAATTTGAATTGGAGAACGACTCCCCATACGGAACGCATTTCGTACAACCGCCCTTGCAATTCGCACAACAACTGCACCAATTGTTAAAATAATACATATTTTTAATGTCGCAACTCCAATATGAGCCCAACGATCAGCATCTAATAAATACTGTTTCATAGAATTAAACCACTTCGCTAATAAATCCATGTACCTCTACCTCTCTAGCTAAAATTTCTTTTTAGTTACCCTTATTATTGTATCAGAAGTCCCCTAATTGCTGAAAAAATTTTATGATTTTAATCCTATTTTATCCCCGACATCCAGGTATAAAATGGAACGAATATATATATACTAGTACTATTATTTCCGTTTTCATTCACATTTTGCAAAAATTACGCACTTATAACTTTCCATTTTCCTCACCATATAACATATATTGAAAATTTATTAAAAGGATGGGTGCTTCATGAATATTGGAAGTTTTCGCTTACCATTTTTTGAGAAAGAAACTCAAAACGTTATGCACCAAGATCTAGAAGCCTCTGAGATAATCAGTAATTTCTTACTTACCCATATTCCTATTAAAACTAATATACCACTCATTCTCGTTTGTATCGGCACAGATCGCTCTACAGGTGACGCACTCGGCCCATTAGTTGGTACAAAACTTGAACAAATAGACATCCAAAACCTCCAAGTATTCGGTACACTAGATGAGCCAGTACATGCGCTAAATTTAGAAGAGAAAATTCAGAATATACAGAAAGAATATCCTGCTGCATTTATAATTGCTGTTGATGCATGTTTAGGAAAGTCCCAAAATATCGGATCAATCACTACTGGAAAGGGACCTAGTAAACCTGGAGCTGCTATGAATAAGAAATTACCTGCAGTTGGTGATTTGCACATACACGGTATCGTCAATCTAAATGGGTTTATGGAGTTTTTCGTTCTTCAAAATACAAGATTAAGTTTAGTCATGAAAATGGCTGATGTAATCGCAAAAAGTATAAAAGAGACGGATCAAAAATTATCCGCATTAAAAAAAGCAAACCATCTATAAATAATAAGATGGTTTGCTTTTTAATTTTTCTGTGCTAATAGTTCTAAAATACGATTTAAATCTTCTTTATTAAAAAATTCAATTTCGATTTTACCTTTTTCTTTTTTCGTCTCTTTAATTTTCACATCTGTGCCAAACTTTTCTCTTAAGAACGTTTCACGTTCTACGAAAAATATATTTCGCTCTTTTTTCACTTTTTTTGTTTCACGTGAAACGTGTTGATTAATCTCTTGGACGATTTTCTCTAATTGACGAACATTTAATCCTTCTTTTTCAATGCGTTTCAATAAGGACTTCAATTGTTCTTCATCTTTTATCGTAAGTAAAGTTCTCCCATGAGCCATTGAAAGTTGACCATTTGCAATCATATCTTGTACGAAAGAAGGTAGGCTTAATAACCGAGTATAATTTGCAATGTAAGGTCTGCTTTTACCAAGACGTTTCGCTAATTGTTCTTGCGTTACATTTAGCTCATTCATTAACATCTGGTATGCCATTGCCTCTTCCATAGGATTTAAATCTTCTCGTTGTAAGTTTTCTAACAAAGCAAATTCCATCATTTGCTGTTCAGTTAATTGTCTTACAACCGCAGGTACTTTTTCTAAACCAGCCTCTTTTGCAGCACGAAATCGTCTTTCACCTGCAACAATTTCATATCCTTTAATACTCTTCCTAGCAATTAATGGTTGTAGAATACCGTGTTCCTTAATCGAAATTGCTAATTCCTGAATCGCCTCTTTATTAAAGTGTTTACGCGGTTGATATGGATTCGGCCTTAATTCAGTTACAAGAATCTCCTGAATTGTTTCCTCTTCTTTCACATCTAAATCAGGAAAAAACACATTAATTCCTCTTCCTAATCCTTTAGCCACCTGCAATCACTTCCTCTGCTAAATCTATATACACTTCTGCTCCTCTTGATTTAGCGTCATACTGCATAATAGGTTTCCCATGACTTGGAGCCTCGCTCAAGCGTACATTACGCGGAATAATCGAGCGATATACTTTATCCCTAAAATACTTTTTCACTTCATCTATAACTTGAATCCCTAAATTTGTACGGGCATCCAACATTGTTAACAATACACCTTGAATTGCTAAATTTTTATTTAAATGTTTTTGTACAAGTCGAACTGTATTTAATAGCTGACTTAACCCTTCTAGTGCGTAATATTCACACTGTACAGGAATAATAACAGAATCTGCTGCTGTTAATGCATTAATCGTTAATAACCCTAAAGATGGGGGACAGTCGATAATAATATAGTCATATTCATCACGAACTGGCTGTAATGCTCTTTGCAAACGTACTTCCCGGGAAATAGTCGGTACCAATTCAATTTCAGCACCAGCCAATTGAATTGTAGCGGGTAGAACATCTAAGTTTTCAGTTGCGGTTTTCTGTATAACCCCTTGAACATCTGCATCTTCCACAAGAACGTTGTAAATACATTGATCTAATTCAGATTTTTCAATTCCCACACCAGTCGTTGCATTTCCTTGAGCATCAATATCTACAAGAAGGACTTTTTTACCTACTTGCGCCAATCCAGCCCCTAAATTAACAGATGTTGTTGTTTTTCCAACACCGCCTTTTTGATTAGCAATAGCAATGATTTTTCCCATGATGTCACCTACTTTCAACCTTTCTATCTTATTCTAGTAACAATTACGTTTATTGTAACATGAAATAAAACTTTTTCTTTTACGTCCTTTATTAAACTTCAAAATTTATTTCTAAACTCCTTCTTCATTTAACAAGAAAATATAGTAAAAGAGACCTCTCCAATAGGATAAGGTCTCTAGCACGTCATTATTATTTTTTCTTTGGAATTTTAATTGTAATTTGATAGTACTCATCAAATTCTTCTTCCTCAGAATTAACATTCAAACCACTTTCAGTAACCATTTGTAAAGATTGTCTAATTGTATTCATAGCAATCCTTGTATCTCGACTTACTGCTTTTTGCTTTGCCTTACGCTTCGGTTTCGCTTCCTCTAGTAACTTCGCAATTCGTTCTTCTGTTTGCTTTACATTTAGTTGTTTCTCCACAATTTCCTGTAAAACCTTCAGTTGTAATTCCTCATTTTTTAAAGGAATGAGAGCGCGGGCATGCCGTTCTGTAATGCTTTTTTCTAATAATGCACTTTTTATTTCTTCAGGCAACTTTAACAAGCGCAACTTATTCGCGATTGTAGATTGTCCTTTTCCAAGTCGTTGTGCCAATGCTTCTTGTGTTAAATTATGTAACTCAATCAGCTTTTGATATGCCACAGCTTCCTCGATTGCCGTTAGTTCCTCACGTTGCAAGTTTTCAATTAAAGCTACAGAAGCTGTCTCTGTATCATTTAAATTCTTTATAATTGCAGGAACCTTTTCCCAACCTAACTTTGTTGCCGCGCGAAAACGTCTTTCTCCAGCAATAATCTCGTACTTATCATCCTCATATTGCCTTACAACAATCGGTTGAATAAGTCCATGTGTACGAATTGTTAATGCTAACTCATCAATACGCGCATCATCAAAAACTGTTCTTGGTTGATAACGGTTAGGGGTAATATTTACTATCGGAATTTCTTGTATTTCTTCATATACCTTTTTATCTATCTCTTCATGGCTTTCGTCTTGTAATTCGAATTCGCTCTCTTTATCTCCAAAGCCAAATAAACGAGAAAACGTATTTTTCATACATATTCCACCACCTTTTAGGCCTATTGACTATTCTCCATAAAATGTTTCCTATGAAACATTTACGTTTTCATTTATATAATTTAATCTTACGTCTAATAAGATTTATTTTTCAATAGGTAATTTATTGGGTGTTCCCGGTTTGCGTGGATATTTCTTTGGTGTCTTGCGCTTTTTCTCGATTAATAAAATATTACGTTCACTCTCTTCAAATGGTAATTGGAAAGTAGACATCTCTTTCAACTCTCCGCCTAGCACCTCTAAAGCATACTTGCCATTTTCAATTTCTTCGTTTGCTGCTGCACCTTTCATTGCAATGAATGTTCCTCCAACTTTTACAAGTGGTAAACATAGCTCACTTAATACAGAAAGACGCGCAACTGCACGTGCCATTACAATATCGTATGATTCACGTACACCTTCTTTTTTCCCAAATGTTTCAGCACGATCGTGACAAAATGCAACATCACTTAATTCTAACTTTTGGGCTAAGTGATTTAAGAAATTAATACGTTTTTGCAATGAATCTACAATTGTTACTTTTAAGTGCGGGAAACAAATTTTTAAAGGAATACTTGGGAATCCAGCCCCTGCACCAACATCACAAATTGAGAATGGTTTTGAAAAATCATAATAAAAAGCAGCTGTAATGGAATCAAAAAAGTGTTTTAAATATACTTCTTCTTTTTCTGTAATAGCCGTTAAGTTCATTTTTTCATTCCACTCTACTAATGTTTCAAAGTAGATTTTGAACTGCTCTAACTGTCTAGAAGAGAGGGTGATTCCCTTCTCTTCTAGCATAGATTGAAATTGTTCTATGTTCATCTAGCAATATCTCCTTACTATTTATTGGTTCGATACGCGTGCAATTTTTCCTTGTTCTATATACACAAGTAAAATGGAAATATCCGCTGGATTTACGCCAGAAATACGTGAAGCCTGCCCCATTGAAAGTGGACGAACATCTTTCAATTTCTGTCTAGCTTCTGAAGCAAGGCTAGAAATCGCATCATAATCAATATCTACAGGGATTTTTTTACTCTCCATTTTCTTCATACGCTCTACTTGCTGTAAAGATTTTTCAATATACCCTTCATACTTAATCTGAATTTCAACTTGTTCTTTAACTTCATCACTTAATTCTACTTCACTTGGTACTAAAAGATGAATATGCTCATATGTCATCTCTGGACGACGTAATAAGTCACTTGCACGTATTCCATCTTTCAATTCACTTCCGCCAATATTGCGAATTAATTCTTGAACTTCAGGACGTGGTTTAATAATAATGCTGCTTAAACGTTCCTTTTCCTGTTCAATTTGTAATTTTTTATTTGTAAATCGCTCATAGCGTTCTTCTTTAATTAGTCCAATTTCACGACCAACTTCAGTTAAACGAAGATCAGCATTATCGTGGCGTAATAATAGACGGTATTCTGCACGAGACGTTAATAAACGATATGGTTCATTTGTACCTTTCGTTACAAGATCATCAATTAAGACGCCAATATAAGCATCCTCGCGACCTAAAACAACTTCTTTTTTACCTAAAGAACGGCATGCTGCATTAATTCCAGCCATAAGCCCTTGTCCGGCCGCCTCTTCGTAACCAGAAGTTCCATTAATTTGTCCTGCTGTATATAAATTTTTAATCTTTTTCGTTTCAAGTGTTGGCCATAGTTGTGTTGGCACAATTGCATCATATTCAATTGCATAACCTGTACGCATCATTTCAACATTTTCTAGGCCTGGAATTGTTCTAAGCATGTCACGTTGTACATCTTCTGGTAAGCTTGTGGATAAACCTTGTACATATACTTCTTGTGTATTACGCCCTTCTGGCTCTAAGAAAATTTGATGACGTGGTTTATCATTAAATCTTACTACTTTGTCTTCAATAGAAGGACAGTATCTAGGGCCTGTTCCTTTAATCATACCAGAATACATAGCTGAACGATGTAAATTTTCATCTATTAAACGGTGTGTTTCTGTACTTGTATATGTCAACCAACATGGAATTTGATCCATAATAAATTTCGTTGTTTCAAAAGAGAACGCACGTGGCTTATCATCACCTGGTTGAATTTCTGTTTTACTGTAGTCAATTGTATTACTGTTTACACGCGGAGGTGTCCCTGTTTTAAATCTAACAAGATCAAATCCAAGTTCTTCTAAATGCTCAGATAATGTAATAGACGGTTGCTGATTATTTGGACCGCTTGAATATTTTAAGTCGCCCATGATAATCTCGCCGCGTAAAAATGTTCCAGTTGTAATTACAACGGTTTTTGCTGTATATTCTGCACCAGCTTGTGTAACTACCCCTTTACATACACCTTCTTCAACGATTAAACGCTCTACCATTCCTTGGAACAACGTTAAGTTTGGTGTTTCTTCAATTGTTTTCTTTAATTCATGTTGGTAAGCGAATTTATCAGCTTGTGCTCGAAGTGCACGTACGGCTGGTCCCTTACCTGTATTTAGCATACGCATTTGAATATGAGTTTTATCAATATTACGTCCCATTTCTCCGCCTAATGCATCAATTTCACGAACAACAATCCCTTTTGCTGGTCCACCAACAGAAGGGTTACATGGCATGAATGCTACCATATCCAAATTAATTGTTAACATTAATGTTTTTGAGCCCATTCGTGCTGCCGCAAGACCAGCTTCACATCCTGCATGACCTGCACCGATTACTATGACATCGTATGAACCGGCATTGTATCCCATTGTTTATTCCTCCTAATAATCTCTATCTTTCTACAACTTCACTATATTATTTTCCTAAACAAAATTGAGAGAACAACTGGTCAATTAAGCTTTCATGCACTGTGTCCCCAGTAATTTCACCAAGTATTTCCCACGTTCTTGTTAAATCAATTTGTACCATATCAATTGGTACACCATTTTCAATCGCCTCAACTGCATCACCGATTGTTTTTCCTGCTTGTGTTAATAATCCAATATGTCTCGCATTAGAAACATATGTCATATCTGCAGAATCGATTGTTCCTTCAAAGAATAAATCAGCTATTGCCTTTTCGAGTTCATCTATTCCTTGTTCCTCAATTAAGGATGTTGTAATAACACGATTTCCCGCGGCTAACTCTGTAACACGTTCCATATCAATCGCTTGCGGTAAATCAGTCTTATTCACAATAACAATAAAGTCTTTTCCTTGTACCGCACGGAATAGATCTTCATCCTCATTTGTTAAAGCCTCGCTATAGTTGACAACAACTAATACTAAATCCGCTTGGCTCATCATTTCTTTTGAACGTTCCACACCAATTCGTTCAACAACATCTTCTGTCTCCCGAATACCGGCTGTATCTATAAGTTTAAGAGGTACACCACGCACGTTAACGTACTCTTCAATAACATCACGAGTTGTTCCTGCAATATCAGTTACAATTGCCTTTTTCTCCTGAACAAGACTATTTAATAACGATGATTTCCCAACGTTAGGTCTACCGATAATTGCTGTAGCAATACCTTCACGTAAAATTTTCCCTTGTTTTGATGTTTCTAATATTTTTTCGATTTCCGAACGAACATGCGTCGCTTTCTCAATTAAAATATTATGTGTCATCTCTTCTACATCATCGTATTCTGGATAATCTATATTTACCTCAACATGAGCTAATGTTTCTAATATTTCTTGACGCAAAAGACCAATTAATTTAGATAATCGCCCTTCCATTTGATTAATTGCTACATTCATCGCACGATCTGTTTTTGCTCGAATCAAATCCATAACAGCTTCTGCTTGTGATAAGTCGATACGTCCATTTAAAAAAGCACGTTTTGTAAATTCGCCCGGTTCTGCCAATCGTACTCCTTGTGCTAGAATAAGTTGCAATACTTTATTTACTGAAACAAGTCCACCGTGACAGTTAATTTCCACTATATTTTCACGTGTAAAAGTCCTTGGTGCGCGCATAATAGACACCATAACTTCTTCAATAACTTGATTTGTATCTAAATCAACAATATGACCATAATGAATAGTGTGAGAAGGAACCTCTGTTAAATCCTTCCCCTTAAAAATACGATCAACTTTCTCAACCGCATCATCCCCACTTACTCGAACAATGGCAATTGCACCCTCTCCAAGCGCTGTGGAAATCGCAGCAATTGTATCAAATTCCATGTCCTTTCACCTCACTTGCTTATTTATCTCTATTTCAACATGATTATTTCTTTCACTAAATTATTAGGATACCATAACGAACCTATCTACAAAAGAAGAATAACTCATTTTATTATATCCCCATGTAAAAAACACTAAACTTATTCACAGTGGATAAGTTTAGTGTTTTTTAGTTATCCACATCTATTTTCCGCTCAAAAAAACCGGCACTCATTTGAGCAACCGGTCATTTAGGAGATATTACAACATGCCGATGTGGTTCATTTCCTTCAGAAGTTGTATTGATACCTTGATGATTTGATAATGCCTGATGAATAATTTTTCGTTCAAAAGATGGCATCGGTTCTAAAATAACTCTTTTTTTCGTATTAAATACTTGTTTCGCTAATCGATAAGAAAGTGATTCTAACGTACTTTTTCTTTTACTACGATAATTTTCAGCATCTAGTGTAATACCGATATACTGCTTCGTGTTACGATTCGCAACAAGTTTTGTTAAATACTGTAAAGAGTTCAATGTATTACCTCTTTTCCCAATTAAAACACCTACATTATCACCAGAAATTGTGAATTCGATTTCGCGTCCTTTTACAATTTTACTAATCTCGACTTCCACACCCATATCGTGAATAACATTTCTTAAATATTCTTCACATTCTTGAATTGGATCTTTCTTCAATACAACTTCTACTACTGCAGGGCGATTCCCAAATAAACCTAAGAATCCCCTTTTACCCTCATCGACAATATTTATATCTACTCGATCTTTTGATGTATTTAATTGCCTTAAAGCATCCTCTACTGCCAGCTCGACTGTTTGTCCTTTAGCAGTAATTACACTCACTTGCTTGAGCCTCCAGCTTTACCAGCCTTACTAGCCTTAATCTCTGGCCCTTTAATAAAGTACATTTGAGCAATACCAAAGATATTACCAACAACCCAGTAAAGTGATAATGCAGCTGGGAAGTTAATTGCAAAGATTAAAATCATAATCGGCATAAGCCAAAGCATCATTGCCATTTGTGGATTTTGACCAGCTGTTCCTGCCATTGCAAGCTTTTGCTGAATAAATGTCGTAATTGCTGCAACGACTGGTAAGATATAGAACGGGTCTGCATGTCCTAAATCGAACCATAAGAAACTATGTTGTTTAATTTCAGCTGTTCTCATAATCGCATGATAAAACGCGAATAAAATAGGCATCTGAACAAATATCGGTAAACATCCTGCCAATGGATTTACACCATTCTTTTGATATAACTGCATCATTTCTTGTTGTAGTTTTTGCTGTGTTGCTTGATCTTTAGAACTATATTTCTCTTTTAACTTCACCATTTCTGGTTGTAACGCTTGCATTGCCTTTGTACTCTTTGTTTGTTTAATCATTAATGGTAATAATGCAAAACGAATGATAAGAGTTGTAATAACAATTGCTAAACCGTAATTACTGTTAAATAAGTCGGCAAAATACGTGATTAACTGAGAAAGCGGATATACGAAATATTCATTCCAAATCCCAGTACTTTTCGATGTAATCGGCTGACCCGTTTCACTACAACCGGTGGCAATCGCCATTAATGCAACGACCATGGCTAGTAAACCTAATTTCTTTTTCAAAGCCTACTCCTCCTTGTATCGGTATGTATATAGTGTAATTCATTTCCTTACGCTACTTTTTTATTCTTTTCATACCAGAGCGTTTAAAGACATGAATTAAGCTTTTCTTTACTTCTTCATATGTCATCTCTGCACAAGGCTTCCTTGCTATTATAACAAAATCTTTTCCAGAATCTATCTCATCTTTTAACTCTGTAATAGCCTGACGGACCATGCGCTTAATTCGATTACGAACTACTGCATTTCCTATTTTCTTGCTAACAGAAAGGCCGATGCGAAAGTTTGGCTGTTCTTCTTTATCTAATTGGTATACAACAAACTGACGATTTGCATTTGATTTTCCTTTTTGAAAAACCGCCTGGAATTCATCATTCTTCTTTATACGATGTTTTTTCTTCATATCAATTGACACTCCTGTATTTCATCAGCGGAAATTCACTATTATTAGAAAAAAAGACCACTGAACGATCAGTGGTCTACGCAGATAATACTTTTCTTCCTTTACGACGACGAGCTGCTAGCACTTTACGTCCGTTCGCTGTGCTCATACGGCTGCGGAAACCATGTACTTTGCTGCGCTTACGTTTATTTGGTTGGTAAGTTCTTTTCATTATATGACACCTCCCTGAGGAATATCTGTTAAAGACAGTCCTATAAATTATAGTTAATTAACTAGGAAAATGTCAATGGTTCTAGAAATTTTCATCAAATATTCATTTTGAACCTATTCACATACTTTTTCACAGCACCTATATTTCCTTGTGGATAAATATTTTTTCGCGTTTTTTATATCCACAAACTTTTTTCACACTTTTACACAGTATATCGTGTTGTGGACAAGTTTATTCCACAAGGTATTGATTTTGTGGATAACTTTCTTAAATTCATTGCTATAGCCACTTTTTTTTGATATTATAGTTGTGTTTTCACTTTGAATAAGTTTTCCACATCTTTATCTTATCCACAATTTGTGTATAACATGTGGACAGTTTTAATCACATGTGGGTAAATAGTTGTCCACATTTGCTTTTTTTGTCGAAAACCCTATCTCATATACAAACGACGTTTTTAGGTTTTAAAATACGTTTCGTATAAATATACATTTTATATTTATTAGGTTGTACATTTGTTGCGCAACCTTATTCTTTTACCAACTTAGTAAAGGAGGGACACCTTTGGAAAATATCTCTGATTTATGGAATAGTGCCTTAAAAGAATTAGAAAAAAAGGTAAGCAAGCCTAGTTATGAGACATGGTTAAAATCCACAACGGCTCATAACTTGAAGAAAGACGTATTAACGATTACAGCTCCGAATGAATTTGCTCGTGACTGGCTAGAATCTCATTACTCCGAACTAATTTCAGAAACACTATACGATTTAACAGGGGCAAAATTAGCAATTCGCTTTATTATTCCCCAAAGTCAAGCTGAAGAGGACATTGATCTGCCTCCAGTTAAGCCGAATCCAGCACAAGATGATTCAGCTCATTTACCACAGAGCATGTTAAATCCAAAATATACATTCGATACATTTGTTATTGGCTCTGGTAACCGTTTTGCCCATGCAGCTTCATTAGCTGTAGCTGAGGCGCCAGCTAAAGCGTATAATCCACTCTTTATTTACGGAGGAGTTGGACTTGGAAAGACACATTTAATGCACGCAATTGGTCATTATGTAATTGAACATAATCCAAATGCAAAAGTTGTATATTTATCATCAGAAAAATTTACAAATGAATTTATTAACTCTATTCGTGATAATAAAGCTGTTGATTTTCGTAATAAATATCGCAACGTAGATGTTTTATTGATAGATGATATTCAATTTCTTGCTGGAAAAGAACAGACTCAAGAAGAGTTTTTCCATACATTTAATGCATTACACGAAGAAAGTAAACAAATTGTAATTTCTAGTGACCGACCACCAAAAGAAATTCCAACTTTAGAAGATCGTCTTCGTTCCCGCTTTGAATGGGGACTTATTACAGACATTACGCCGCCAGATTTAGAGACACGAATTGCGATTTTACGCAAAAAAGCAAAAGCTGAAGGGCTTGATATACCAAATGAAGTTATGCTTTATATCGCAAATCAAATTGATTCAAATATTCGTGAATTAGAAGGTGCACTTATCCGAGTTGTAGCTTATTCATCTTTAATTAATAAAGATATTAATGCTGATTTAGCAGCTGAAGCACTTAAAGATATTATTCCAAATTCTAAGCCGAAAATTATCTCTATTTATGATATTCAAAAAGCTGTCGGGGACGTTTATCAAGTGAAATTAGAAGATTTTAAAGCGAAAAAACGTACAAAATCAGTTGCGTTTCCTCGCCAAATTGCAATGTATTTATCGCGCGAGCTTACAGATTCCTCTTTACCAAAAATAGGTGAAGAATTTGGTGGACGTGATCATACAACAGTTATCCATGCCCATGAAAAAATCTCTAAACTACTAAAAACCGATACGCAATTACAAAAGCAAGTTGAAGAAATTAATGGTATTTTAAAGTAGTAGCTGAATAGTGTGAATAACTTACCTTGTTTTACGCACAGTCTATCCACATGTAGATAGACTGTTTTTACATCCTTTAGCGGAGTTATCCACATATCCACAAGACCTATTACTATTACTACTACTTTTTATCTTTATTAATTAAATAAAATCTTATACTTACCGGAGGTTTTTCTTTATGCGTTTTACAATACAAAAAGACTATCTTGTAAGAGGTGTACAAGATGTAATGAAGGCAGTTTCTTCTCGTACAACAATCCCAATTCTTACGGGAATTAAAGTTGTAGCGACTGAAGAAGGAGTTACATTAACAGGAAGCGATGCTGATATTTCTATTGAATCGTTTATTCCAGTCGAAGAAGATGGAAAAGAAATTGTAGAAATAGCTCAATCAGGAAGCATTGTTTTACAGGCAAAATATTTTAGTGAGATTGTAAAAAAACTACCTAAAGACACTGTCGAAATTTCTGTAGAAAATCATTTTATGACAAAAATAAAATCTGGAAAATCAGAGTTTAACTTAAATGGTTTAGATTCTGCAGAATATCCGTTATTGCCACAGATTGAAGAACATCATGTATTTAAGATACCAACAGATTTACTTAAACATATGATCAGACAAACTGTATTTGCAGTTTCTACTTCTGAAACAAGACCAATCTTGACAGGTGTAAACTGGAAGGTATATAACAGCGAGTTAACTTGTATTGCAACAGATAGTCATAGGCTGGCACTTCGAAAAGCAAAAATTGAAGGACATAATATTGCAGATGAATTCCAAGCTAATGTTGTTATTCCAGGTAAGAGCTTAAATGAATTAAGTAAAATTTTAGATGAGTCTGAAGAAATGGTAGATATCGTTATTACGGAGTATCAAGTATTATTCCGTACAAAACATTTATTATTCTTCTCAAGATTGTTAGAAGGGAATTATCCTGATACGACACGTTTAATTCCGGCAGAGAGTAAAACGGATATTTTTGTGAATACAAAAGAATTCCTACAAGCAATTGATCGCGCTTCACTATTAGCAAGAGATGGCCGCAATAACGTTGTTAAATTATCAACTTTAGAGCAAGAAATGCTAGAGATTTCTTCGAATTCACCAGAAATCGGAAAAGTTGTCGAAGAAGTACAATGCGAAAAAGTAGATGGAGAAGAGTTAAAAATATCTTTTAGTGCAAAATATATGATGGATGCATTGAAAGCTTTGGATAGTACAGAGATTAAAGTTAGCTTTACTGGGGCGATGAGACCGTTCTTAATTCGTACAGTAAATGATGATTCAATTATTCAATTAATTTTACCGGTTCGTACTTACTAGGTAAGGAATAAGGGTTGCTAGTTTAAAGATGCTAGTGGCCCTTATTTGATTTTTGGGTATTACTTTCCTAATGCTAGTTTATTTAGTACAATGAAAGAATGAACACTTTCAGAAAGTGAGCGATTTTATGAAACGTATTAAAATTTCAACAGAGTATATTACACTAGGACAATTTTTAAAGTTAGCTGATGTAATTGATACAGGTGGCGCTGTAAAATGGTTTTTACAAGAATATGAAGTGTACGTGAACAACGAACTTGAAAATAGAAGAGGTCGCAAACTATATGCGAATGATGTTATTGAAATTCCAGGAAGCGGAACTTTCCAAGTTCAGGCATAAAGGGGGAGCCCTTTGTTTATTTCAGAAATACAATTAAAAAACTATCGCAATTATGAAAAATTAGAGCTTTCCTTTGAAGATAAGGTAAATGTAATTATCGGCGAAAATGCGCAAGGGAAAACAAATTTGATGGAAGCTATTTATGTTTTAGCGATGGCGAAATCTCATAGAACCTCTAATGATCGCGAACTTATCCGCTGGGATGAAGATTTTGGTCAAATAAAAGGGAAATTACAAAAAAGAAACAGTTCTTTGTCTTTGGAATTAAATATTTCGAAAAAAGGTAAAAAGGCAAAATTAAATCAACTTGAACAACAAAAGTTAAGTCAATATATTGGCGTGATGAACGTTGTCATGTTTGCCCCAGAAGATTTAAATCTTGTAAAAGGAAGCCCTCAAGTAAGAAGACGCTTTTTAGATATGGAATTAGGACAAATAGCTCCTGTATATTTGTATGAATTAAGTCAATATCAAAAGGTGCTCACGCAACGAAATCACTTGTTGAAAAAAATGCAAGGGAATAGTAAGAATGAGGAAACGATGTTGGATGTATTTACACTTCAACTAATTGAGCATGGTGCGAAAATACTGCAAAAACGTTTTGAATTTTTGCATTTGCTACAGGAATGGGCAGCTCCAATTCATCGAGGTATAAGCCGTGGATTAGAAGAGTTAGAAATTGTCTATAAACCAAGTGTAGATGTATCAGAATCAATGGATTTGTCGAAAATAAAAGAAGTATACTATGAAAGTTTTCAATCTGTGAAACAACGTGAAATTTTCCGTGGTACGACTTTGATTGGTCCTCATCGTGACGATTTACAATTCTTCGTTAATAGTAAAAATGTTCAAGTCTTTGGTTCGCAAGGACAACAACGAACGACCGCACTATCCCTAAAATTAGCTGAAATTGAATTGATTTATTCAGAGGTTAAAGAATATCCAATCCTTTTGTTGGATGATGTTTTATCAGAATTAGATGATTATCGTCAATCACATCTTTTAAATACAATTCAAGGAAAAGTGCAAACATTTGTTACAACGACGAGTGTCGACGGAATTGAACACGAAACATTAAAAGAAGCGAAAACAATTCATGTAACGAACGGCACTGTAGATTGTGAAATAGATAGGGAATAACCCCTGTTTAAATGGAAAAGTAGGTGATCTTTGTGTCAATGGAACAAAAGCAAATGCAAGAAAATGCATATGATGAAAGTCAGATACAGGTGCTTGAAGGACTAGAGGCAGTTCGGAAACGCCCTGGTATGTATATTGGATCTACAAGTGGAAAAGGGCTTCACCATCTTGTTTGGGAAATCGTAGATAATAGTATTGATGAAGCACTTGCAGGTTATTGTGATGAAATTAATGTTAGTATCGAAGAAGATAATAGTATTCGTGTAACGGATAATGGGCGTGGTATTCCGGTTGGTATACAAGAAAAAATGGGACGTCCAGCTGTAGAAGTTATTATGACTGTTCTCCACGCCGGTGGTAAATTTGGCGGTGGCGGTTATAAAGTTTCTGGTGGTTTACATGGTGTTGGGGCATCGGTTGTAAATGCTCTATCAACAGAATTAGAAGTATTTGTACATCGTGAAGGTAAAATCCATTACCAAAAATATGAAAGAGGTATTCCGGTTGCGGATTTAAAAGTCATTGGTGACACAGATCAAACAGGAACAATAACTCGATTTAAACCAGATCCGGAAATTTTCCAAGAAACAACAGTATACGATTTTGATACGCTAGCAACTCGTATGCGTGAATTAGCGTTTTTAAATCGTAATATTAAATTAACAATTGAAGATAAACGTGAACATAAGCAAAAGAAAGAATTCCATTACGAAGGTGGAATTAAATCATACGTTGAGCATTTAAATCGCTCAAAACAACCGATTCATGAAGAGCCTGTGTACGTAGAAGGTTCAAAAGATGGTATTCAGGTTGAGGTTTCTCTTCAATATAACGAAGGATACACAAATAATATTTACTCATTTACGAATAACATCCATACGTATGAAGGTGGTACACATGAGGTAGGTTTTAAAACAGCTTTAACTCGTGTAATCAACGACTATGGTCGTAAAAATAGCATTTTAAAAGATGCGGACAGTAATTTAACTGGTGAGGATGTTCGTGAAGGTTTAACAGCAATTGTATCAATCAAGCATCCAAATCCACAATTTGAAGGACAAACGAAGACAAAACTTGGGAATAGTGAAGCGAGAACAATTACAGAGTCTGTATTCTCAGAGGCATTTGAAAAGTTCTTACTAGAAAATCCTAATGTAGCGCGAAAAATTGTAGAAAAAGGTACGATGGCTGCACGTGCACGTGTAGCTGCGAAAAAAGCGCGTGAATTGACACGTCGAAAGAGTGCGTTAGAAGTTTCAAGTTTACCTGGTAAATTAGCTGATTGCTCTTCGAAAGATCCAGCAATTAGTGAAATTTACATCGTAGAGGGTGACTCTGCGGGTGGATCTGCAAAACAAGGACGCGATCGTCATTTCCAAGCAATTTTACCGCTGAAGGGTAAAATTATTAATGTGGAAAAGGCGCGCTTAGATAAGATTTTATCAAATGATGAAGTTCGTACAATTATTACGGCAATCGGTACAAATATTGGTGGAGACTTCGATATTGAAAAAGCACGCTATCATAAAGTTATTATTATGACCGATGCCGATGTTGATGGTGCACATATTCGTACCCTATTATTAACGTTCTTCTATCGTTATATGCGTCAAATAATTGAGTGTGGTTATATCTATATTGCACAGCCGCCATTGTTTAAAATACAACAAGGTAAAAAAATTCAATATGCTTACAACGATAAGGAACTTGAAAAAATCTTAGCTGAGCTACCAGCCCAGCCGAAACCAGGAATTCAACGTTATAAAGGTCTTGGGGAGATGAATCCAACTCAGCTATGGGAGACGACAATGGATCCAGAAGTACGTTCATTACTTCAAGTTTCCCTTCAAGATGCAATTGAAGCAGACGAAACATTTGAAATTTTAATGGGAGATAAAGTAGAGCCACGTCGTAACTTTATCCAAGAGAATGCAAAATACGTGAAGAACCTTGATATTTAAATGAGTAATGACAGGAATCTAAGTATTCCTGTCTTCTACATATAAATCAATGTATGTGTAACGGAAATGTAAGAGGAGGTGCTCGTTGATGTCAGACAATCAACAACAAGCACGAATTCGAGAAATTAATATTAGTCATGAAATGCGTACCTCATTTTTAGATTACGCAATGAGTGTTATCGTATCTCGTGCATTACCAGATGTTCGTGATGGATTAAAACCTGTGCATCGTAGGGTTTTATATGCGATGAATGATTTAGGAATTACAGCTGATAAAGCGTATAAGAAATCAGCACGTATTGTCGGTGAAGTAATCGGTAAGTATCACCCTCATGGTGATTCAGCCGTTTATGAAACAATGGTACGTATGGCGCAAGATTTTAGTCAACGTTATATGCTTGTAGATGGGCATGGTAACTTCGGTTCTGTAGATGGAGATTCAGCAGCTGCAATGCGTTATACAGAGGCAAGAATGTCTAAGATTTCTATGGAATTAATACGTGATATTTCAAAAAATACAATTGATTATCAAGATAACTATGATGGTTCCGAAAGAGAACCGATAGTACTACCAGCGCGTTTCCCTAATTTATTAGTAAACGGTACAACAGGTATTGCTGTTGGTATGGCAACAAATATACCGCCGCATCAGCTTGGCGAAGTAATTGATGGTGTGCTGGCATT
This sequence comes from Bacillus cereus group sp. MYBK5-2, assembly GCF_051915685.1. Taxonomy (NCBI): domain Bacteria; kingdom Bacillati; phylum Bacillota; class Bacilli; order Caryophanales; family Bacillaceae; genus Bacillus; species Bacillus cereus group sp. MYBK5-2. The sequence goes on along the minus strand of NZ_JBQAFE010000005.1, from coordinate 2,420 downwards.
AAGTCATAATCCTGATATTACTATCGCGGAATTAATGGAATACATTCCAGGTCCAGACTTTCCGACGGCAGGTTTAATTTTAGGAAGAAGTGGAATTCGAAGAGCTTATGAAACAGGTCGCGGTTCCATTATGCTTCGTGCTAAGGTTGAAATTGAAGAGAAGTCAAACGGTAAACAATCTATTATCGTAACTGAACTACCTTATCAAGTTAATAAGGCACGATTAATTGAAAAAATCGCAGAATTAGTTCGCGATAAGAAAATTGAAGGTATTACAGATTTACGTGATGAATCAGATCGTAATGGTATGCGTATTGTCATGGAAGTACGTCGTGATGCTAATGCAAACGTACTATTAAACAATCTATATAAACATACAGCGCTTCAAACAAGTTTCGGTATTAATATGTTGTCTCTTGTAAATGGGGAGCCACAAGTACTAAATTTAAAACAAAATCTATATCATTATTTAGAGCATCAGAAGGTAGTAATTCGTAGACGTACTGCTTATGAATTAGAAAAAGCAGAAGCACGTGCTCATATTTTAGAAGGATTACGAATTGCTTTAGATCATCTTGATGAAGTTATTACGTTAATTCGTAGTTCAAAAACGGCAGATATTGCAAAGCAAGGCTTAATGGAACGTTTTGGTTTAAGTGAGAAACAAGCGCAAGCGATTTTAGATATGCGTCTGCAACGCTTAACTGGATTAGAACGTGAAAAAATTGAGCAAGAATATCAAGACTTAATGAAGTTAATTGCTGAATTAAAAGCGATTTTAGCAGATGAAGAAAAAGTTCTTGAGATTATTCGTGAAGAATTAACAGAAGTAAAAGAGCGTTTCAATGATAAGAGACGAACAGAAATTACAATTGGCGGTATGGAATTTATTGAAGATGAAGATTTAATTCCTGAACAAAACATTGCGATTACGTTAACTCATAACGGTTATATTAAGAGGTTACCAGCTTCTACGTACAAAACACAGAACCGTGGGGGACGTGGTGTGCAAGGAATGGGTACGAATGATGATGACTTTGTTGAACATTTATTAACAACGTCTACTCATGATCATATTTTATTCTTTACAAACAAGGGTAAAGTATACCGTACGAAAGGATATGAAATTCCAGAGTATAGTCGTACTGCAAAAGGACTACCAATTATTAACCTATTAGGGGTAGATAAGGGTGAGTGGATTAACGCTATTATTCCGATTCGTGAATTTGGTGACGATCAGTTCTTATTCTTTACGACAAAACAAGGGGTTTCTAAGAGAACGCCACTTTCATCATTTGCAAATATACGTACAAATGGTTTAATTGCAATTTCTCTTCGTGAAGAGGATGAAGTAATATCTGTACGTTTAACATCGGGTGATAAGGATATTATTGTCGGGACAAGTAACGGTATGCTAATTCGTTTCAATGAACAAGATGTTCGTTCTATGGGACGTAATGCTGCAGGTGTTAAAGCTATTACGTTGGGCGATGAAGACCAAGTTGTAGGTATGGAAATTGTCGAAGAGGATGTAAATGTTCTAATTGTAACGAAAAATGGTTACGGAAAGCGTACACCGATTGATGAATACCGTCTGCAAAGTCGCGGTGGTAAAGGTCTGAAAACTTGTAACATTACAGATAAGAACGGTAAATTAGTAGCTGTTAAGTCTGTTACAGGTGAAGAAGATATTATGTTAATTACAGCGGCAGGTGTTATTATTCGTATGCCAGTTGATCAAATCTCTCAAATGGGACGTAATACACAAGGTGTTCGTCTAATTCGATTAGAGGAAGACCAAGAGGTAGCGACGGTAGCAAAAGCACAAAAAGATGAAGAGGAAGAAACGAGTGAAGAGGTTTCTTCAGAAGAATAAGAGAGGGGATTTTCCCTCTCTTTATTTTTTTATAATAATACTTGCATAGGGAAGAGAAAGCCTATATAATAGGCAGAGTCAGCAAATGAGAGATACAACTTATCGAAAAAACTTGTTGACGAAAATAATATAGTATGATATATTATAAAAGTCGCTGAAACGCGATATTGAACTTTGAAAACTAAACGAAACAAACAACGTGAAACGTCAATTTTTATTTTAGATGCTAGACAAACTAACTTTATTGGAGAGTTTGATCCTGGCTCAGGATGAACGCTGGCGGCGTGCCTAATACATGCAAGTCGAGCGAATGGATTAAGAGCTTGCTCTTATGAAGTTAGCGGCGGACGGGTGAGTAACACGTGGGTAACCTGCCCATAAGACTGGGATAACTCCGGGAAACCGGGGCTAATACCGGATAACATTTTGAACCGCATGGTTCGAAATTGAAAGGCGGCTTCGGCTGTCACTTATGGATGGACCCGCGTCGCATTAGCTAGTTGGTGAGGTAACGGCTCACCAAGGCAACGATGCGTAGCCGACC